>CAWKKX010000022.1:0-779531 GCA_963850365.1 uncultured Chloroflexia bacterium | reverse complement strand
AGTATCAGTTGCTACGATCAAATCAACCAACTCCCACATATGAAGGAGGCCAGGCAAGAGTACAAAGACATGCATTCACAGGTGTTGCAAGAGACACTGCGCCGGGTCGAGAAAGCGTTCAAAGCGTTCTTTCGTCGTGTCCGAGAGGGACAAACGCCCGGCTATCCACGATTCCAGGGCAAAGACCACTACGATAGCTTTTGCTTCCCACAGGGCGGTTTCGGGGTTGAGAAGCGAGGTGAGAAGAAGCACGTCCTGATCCTCTCAAAAATTGGGCATATCAAGATCAAACTTCATCGTCCTGTGCAGGGAGCGATGAAAACCTGTACCCTGAAGAGGGAAGGGAAGACATGGTCTGTGTGCATAGCATGTGAAGTGGGCATTCTAAAGCGAACCCCACACACTGATGAAGCGGTGGGGGTCGATATGGGCCTGTATCACCTTGCCGCACTCTCAAGTGGTGATGTGATCGACAACCCACGCTTCTACCGTCAGGCGCAAGAGAAGCTTGCGAGGATGCAGCAAGACCTCTCACGCAAGAAAAAAGGCTCCCATCGTCGCAAGAAGACGGTGCAGCGATTGTCAAAGGCATACCGCAAGGTACGCAACCAACGACATGATTTCTTGCATCAATGGTCGCGTCGTTTGGTCAACACCTACGAGACGATTGTCTTTGAGGAGTTGGCACCTGCAAAGATGAGCAAACGAGCGAAACCCAGGCAGGACGAAGAGGGAACCTACCTTGCCAATGGGGCAGCGGTCAAATCCGGTTTGAATAAGAGCATACGTGATGCGGGGTGGTCCACCTTCATCGCCCTGTGCGAGTACAAAGCTGAGAATGCTGGTATCGTCAAGGTGGTGAAAGTGGACCCATACAAAACATCGCAAGTCTGCAGTGGATGTCTTCATGAAGGGCCACACAAGGATCTTAGCGAACGGGTGCATACCTGTGAGAAGTGTGGGCTGGTGCTCGATAGAGATGTCAATGCGGCAATTACTATTCTTGCCGTTTGGCAAGATGGCTTGAAGTTGCGCCCCGCACCCAAGACGAAGAAGCCCAAGACAAGACAGAAGAACGCCCAGGCTCGGACGGAGCCTTTAGAGGACGCACCTCTGAGAAGCCCCCGACTTTAGTCGTGGGGAGTCGTCACGCCCTTTCCCCAGGAAGATAAGCCTGAGCTTCTACTGCTTTGATGGAAGGCCCGAACAAACGTTTACCATACATAGTACTCTATACAAGAATAATCTCAATACCCAACTCGCCTATCCGCTTGACCAACTCGGCCGGTGCCTGCCCATCCGTAATAATGCGAGTGAGACGCTCAAACCTACAAAAAGTCGCCAGCGCTACCTGGTCCCACTTACTCGCATCTATCACCCCAATAACTTCCTTCGCAACTTCCACCATTTCACGCTTAAGCTCTACCTCTTCTCCATTGGCATCCGTCAATCCCTCACGCGCCGTTATTCCACGCGCCCCAACAAACGCTTTGCTTATGTGAACCTGCTCTAAAACAGACCTGCCCCACTTCCCCACCAACGAGAACGATTCCTGTCTCAGCATTCCTCCTACCATCAATACAGATACCCCCGGCATCTCAATGAGTCCCATAGCTGTTCGCATTCCATTAGTCACCACAGTTAGCTCACGCTTTGACCTCAGATAGGGCACCATGGCCAGTGCTGTCGTGCTTGCATCCAGGGCGATGGTCTCACCATCCTGAACATAACGAGCTGCCGCTTCCCCTATACGCTCCTTCTCAACACGCCGCAACCGCACCCGCAAGTCAAAGCCCAACTCACCCGAACCCACTTCAGCAGCCGTTAGGATCGCCCCACCATGCGTACGCATAGCAAGACCTTGCGCCTCTAGCCAGGCCAGATCCTTGCGAATCGTCACTTCGGAGACGGCAAAATGTTGGCTGAGATCGATAACTGTTACCCGTTGCTCCTCCTCTAATATACGTATAATCTGTTGACGGCGCTCAGGCGTAAAAAGGCTTGGCTCATCGGTAGATACTTCAATTGATTTCATTTTAGTTCGCTTATCATTCATGCTATACCTACATGTCTCTCTCATTGCCATTCACACCGTCACAATAACAGACATCTGACTCTATAATAAAAAATACAACGAGATAAGAGAAAAAAATACAAATTTTCTACTGAGAAAATAACACTTTCTCATGCGATCTCATTTTCATCATTTCACTTCATTTCGTTTCGTTTCTTTTTCTTATACCATGACAAGAGACATATTGTCAAAAAAACCACTTTATCATTTTTACAGAAAAACTTTTTAGCTCATCAGCCATAAAATTATAACACACCAAGCTCAACACTCTTTCTCTATCCTCTCTACTATATACCTCAGCTTCATCGAAGCAGCAAAGAGTGCTTTCAAATCCTTGACAATTTAAGTCTACCAACGTATCCTATTGAAAGGATATAAAACTAAACGAAACCATTCCATTTAGAAATTTGTCATACACACGCTGTCAGTGTGCATATACTCCATCGGGTCGCAGCGTCTCATCTCGGAAACGTCGTGGTTCCGGTTCGCCAGAGGAGGTTCATAAAGCTATGAATGTTACATTTACTCCTTCTTACTTCCAATGCATCTCGCCCTATCCTCTATCGAATATCATCCTTAATCGAGTATTCATCCTTCTCGTTTCGCTTGGACGCTCTTCCTTTCGCAATACAGGAGCACTGCTCCCATGCTCCATTCCAGCCCGGCCAAAGTTTCTTCATGAGGCACAGCAACTTCAGCGCCCGTTCTCATACTTTTTCCTAAATTGATGGTATGTACCTCCTGAATATGCTGATTCTACTGTTTTCTCCAGGATCATCTCATCTCTGGATAGTCCCATTCATTCTGTAGAGCTTCCTGGAAGGAGAAAGAGAGTGGAAAAACCTTCTGAACCTATCATAGAACTCATCGACGTTTCCAAACATTTCGGTGCTATTCAGGCATTACATGATGTGCAGCTTACACTCTATCCAGGAGAAGTCCAGGCGCTTCTCGGAGAAAATGGTGCAGGCAAGAGTACACTTGTTAAAATCCTGGGCGGTGTTTATCGTCCCGACACGGGCATGATCAAAATGGGAGATGAAACGATTGAGCTACACAACCCGGCCCAGGCACAACATCGCGGCATCGCTGTTATCCACCAGGAGCCGACGCTCTTCCCCGATTTGAATGTGGCAGAGAATATCTTTATGGGCCGACATCCCCGTGACCGCTTTGGACGCATCCAATGGAAACAAATGTATCAGGATGTTGAACGGCTCCTCACCTCACTCGATGTCCCATTGAACATGTATACACCAGTGCAAGGACTTTCCGTCGCCGATCAGCAACTGGTCGAAATTGCGAAAGCGCTCTCCCTCAATGCTCGCATCCTGGTCATGGACGAACCAACGGCAGCTCTTTCTGCTCACGAAGTGGAGAAGCTCTTTGTGATCACAAAGCAACTTCGTGAGCGCGGTGTCGCGATCCTCTTTGTGAGCCATCGCCTCGAAGAAGTCTTTGAACTGGCCGACCGGGTCACGATTATGCGTGATGGAGCACACGTTATCACTGCTCCAACTTCAGAGCTTACCCCCGAAGCTATCATTCGCGCGATGGTTGGACGCGATATTGTCGCGCTCTTTCCCAAAGGTGATGCTGAAATTGGCAACGTTCTGCTCGATGTCCGAAGTTTAACACGAAAAGGCGCTTTCCGCGATGTAAGTTTCCAACTGAGACGTGGGGAGATTCTTGGGTTTGCTGGTCTTGTCGGGGCCGGACGCACTGAGATCGCACGCGTGCTCTTCGGCATCGATCAACCTGACGCCGGCGAGATCTGGATTGATAACACACGTGTCTCCATTTCCTCGCCCAATGTAGCTATACAGCATGGCCTGGCCTACGTTCCCGAGGATCGACGCCTGCAAGGTCTGATCATGGATTTTTCGATCACTTCCAATATGACTCTGCCCATTGTTCGACAATTCAGTACCTTCGCTATGATGAATTGCCAGCGCGAAAATGCTGTTAGTCAGGACTATTCACAACAATTACAGGTCCGGTCATCGGGCATAAGTCAGATGGTCAAAGCCCTTTCCGGTGGCAATCAGCAGAAAGTAGTTCTTGCAAAATGGCTCATTACAAATCCTTCTATTCTTATCCTTGATGAGCCTACACGTGGTGTTGATATCGGGGCCAAGGCCGAGGTCCATCGCATCATCTCAGACCTTGCATCAAAAGGCATGGCGATTATCCTTATCTCCAGCGAACTTCCCGAAGTATTGGCTATGTCTGACCGGGTCCTCGTGATGCACGAGGGATTGATCACTGGAATATTCGACCGCGCCGATGCGCAACAGGAGAACGTGATGTTTGCAGCAACAGGTCAGGTGACAAATGATAACTACAAGTAAAAGACCAGTGGAGGCTCCCACCAGCCAAAACCGAATCGTCGGGTTGGTCGGTAGAGTCCGTGAGCTCGGATTAGTGATGGTCCTCTTTATTATTATTGCTATCGTTGCGGTACAAGTTCCACAGTTCCTGACTGCATCAAATATTGAGCAGATCTTGTTATCTGTCGCTATTCTCGCTATTGTTGCCGTGGGTGAGACACTGGTAGTGCTCACACGCAATATTGATCTTTCAGTCGGGTCGATTGTTGGTTTCTCTGCTTTTCTTGTTGCTGACCTCTTCAAACAGCAACCTGGAACTAACCTCCTGTTCGCCATCCTCCTAGGATGCTTGCTCGGTCTCATATTAGGCGCTATCAATGGATTAATCGTTACAGTGGGGCGTGTTCCTGCCATTATTGTAACACTGGGCACTCTCTATATGTACCGTGGCCTGGACTTCGTGGTGGCAGGTGGCAACCAGGTGAGCGCCTCCGATGTGCCCGATAGCTTTCTGAGCCTTGCGACGACACGGATTCTCGGTATCCCTGCCCTCATTATCTTTGCCACGGCTATCGCATTGCTCTTCGCGTATCTGCTGCACTCTTCACCCAACGGTCGCGCACTCTATGCAATCGGCAGCAACCCAGAGGCAGCTCGCCTGGTTGGAATTCGCAGCGACCTTCTGATCTTCGGCTCATTTCTTATCTCGGGCCTTTTATGCGGCCTCGCGGGTGTGCTCTGGGGCGCACGCTTTGCAACAGTGAATGCAACAGCTGCGTCGGGGCTCGAACTTCAGGTCATCGCTGCTGTGGTAGTTGGCGGGGTCAGTACTCTTGGCGGGTCAGGGACAATCCTGGGAGCAATGCTTGGTGCTATCGTTCTGGGTACCATCGACGATGCGCTCAATCTGCTGAAATTATCTCAATTCTGGCTCCAGGCAATTGACGGCGGTGCCATTGTTGGTGCGGTAACGCTGGATGCTTTCATCACACGTTGGCTACGGCGTTCTCTTCTCATACGGAGGCAACGATGAAGCGATTCGCATTTCTCTTTTCCTGGGAGGCGCTCCTTGCAATCCTTTTACTCCTGACTCTGGGCATAGGCAGCATACTTTCTCCCTATTTCCTTACAGGCTTCAACATTTCTTCGCTTACCAAGGACCTTATGGAGAAAGCGATTATGGCCTTGTCCATGACGCTTATCATCATTGTGGGCGAGATTGACCTCTCCGTTGCCTCCATTCTTGGCCTGGCAAGCGTCGTTCTTGGGATTACGTGGAATGCTGGTATCCCTCTGGGGCTGAGCATCCCTCTTGTACTGTTCATTGGTTGTGTTGCCGGGTGGGTCAATGGTTTCCTTGTGACACGCTTCGGACTTCCTTCTCTGGTCGTCACGCTGGGAACGCTGGGATTGTATCGGGGTTTGGGCTATGTCATTCTGGGGGATCAGGCGGTCAGTAACTTTCCACCTGCCTTTACGGCCTTCGGGTTCAACACTGTCCCTGGAACACTTCTTCCCTGGCCGTTCATTATCTTTGTCCTCTTAGCGGTCGTTTTTATTGCGGTGCTCCATTGGAGCTGGATTGGGCGACAAATCTATGCAGTTGGAAGTAACAAGGAAGCCGCACGGTTTGCTGGTATCCGTGTTGCACGCCTCAAGCTGCTGCTTTTTGTCCTCTCCGGGCTTCTCGCGGCTCTGGCTGGCGTGATCTTTACCGCCAGGTTTTCGAGTGCACGGCCCGACAATGCGCTTGGCTTTGAGTTAGATGTGGTTACGATTGTTCTGCTGGGTGGGGTAAACATTTTCGGAGGTCGCGGCACACTTGTCGGCGTAATCCTCTCTCTCTTTGTCATAGGAACACTCCGTAATGTCCTGGGCCTTGAGAATGTCAGTGGCGATGTCCAGAACATTGTCGTTGGTGCACTCCTGATCTTCTCGGTCTTAGGACCCAATGTCGCCCAACGTCTTCACGTGGCTTTCTCCCGTAGGCAACTGACCTCTGGCCGTTTGACAAAAAAAATAGCTTCTTAAGGAGACTAGCGATGAAAAAACTTTTTCACATCTTGTTCGCTCCCTGTATATTTTTTCTTGTAATAGTGCTCACCAGTTGCGGCGGCAGTACTCCAAGCGGGACAGGGGGCAGCAGCACCGCGACGGCAACCTCCCTCAATATCGCTTTCCTTCCCAAGGCAGTCAATAACCCATACTTCGATACTGCAGCAACTGGTGGGAAAACGGCTGCGAGCGAACTCAAAGGAACGTTCAAACAAGTGGGACCTTCCACGGCAAGTGCTTCTGAACAGGTCACCTGGATTAATACGCTTACCGAACAACACGTGAGCGCGATTGTGGTTTCGGCAAACGATCCGAATGCCCTGGCTCCAGCTCTCAAACAGGCTGCTGGACAAGGCATCAAGGTTGTAAGCTACGACTCCGATGTCGCTCCCGATGCACGTCAGGTTTTTGTGAATCAGGCGAATGCGGAAGATCTCGGTCGCGTTGAGGTGCAAATGCTCGGCAAGGACCTTGGCTACAGTGGACAGATTGCGATTCTTTCCGCCGCCAGTACGGCGACGAACCAGAATACCTGGATCGGTTTTATGAAAGATGAACTCTCCAAACCTCAATACAAAAATATGAGTCTGGTCAAGACAGTCTATGGCAATGATGACGATCAGACGAGCTTTAACGATACGCTTTCCTTGATGCAAGCCTATCCCAACCTGAAGGGCATCATCTCTCCTACAACGGTCGGTATCGCGGCCGCAGCTCGCGCTATCGAATCGGTGAACAAAGGTGGCAAGGTGGCTCTCACTGGCCTTGGTACTCCCAATCAGATGCGCAAGTATGTGCAGGATAATACTGTTACCCAATTTGCTCTCTGGGACCCTGGGAAACTGGGCTACCTCGCCTACTATGCGGCGGCTGCATTGGTCCAGGGCAAGATCACGGGCAAACAGGGGGAGACCTTTAGTGCTGGGACGCTTGGCACTAAGACAATTGGCGCAAATGGGGCGGTGCTTTTAGGTTCGCCGACGACATTCACCAAAGATAACATTGCTCAGTTTAATTTCTAGCGTTCTCGCACCTGCGTTCGCGTAGCAACATTCCCTTGTGGTTGTTGTCAATCCCTGATGGCATTGACAACAACTCATTTGTCTCAAAAGCACAAAAGGGAAGTTGGTGATCATTCTTTGCAAGCTATGCACTATTTGGTACAACACGCGATAAGGTGATACGATATTTAACGTCTATATATAGTACAGGAGAAGGGTACAGTCACAATGAACAATACAGCTGAAATACAATACAGCAACGAAGATGCTCTCTTAGAGCAAATTCAACGTTTCCGCATCGAAACGCCTT
Organism: uncultured Chloroflexia bacterium; assembly: GCA_963850365.1. Taxonomy (GTDB): domain Bacteria; phylum Chloroflexota; class Ktedonobacteria; order Ktedonobacterales; family Ktedonobacteraceae; genus Dictyobacter. The sequence goes on along the minus strand of CAWKKX010000022.1, from coordinate 771,761 downwards.
CGTGGGGATACGGCAATTCAGGTACACGCTTCAAAGTGTTTCCCTGGCCAGGAGCGGCACGCACGCTCAGCGAGAAACTGGCCGATGCCGCCCAGGTTCACAAGGTTACTGGTATTTGTCCGGGGGTCGCGATTCACATCCCCTGGGATCGGGTGGATGATTGGCAGGCGGTAAATGATGAAGCCCATGCTCTTGGACTGCACATTGGTGCCATCAATCCAAACCTATTTCAAGAGGAACAGTATCGTCTCGGCAGTCTTTGTCATCCCGATCCTCACGTCCGAAAAGATGCGGTTGACCACAATATCGAATGCATCCATATTGCACAAGCAGTTGGCTCGGACGTGCTCAGCCTCTGGCTCGCCGATGGTACGAACTATCCCGGCCAGGATGATCTGCGCCACCGTCGCCATCGCTTGCTTGACTCGCTACAAGCGATCTATGCGGCGTTACCCTCCACGATGCGCCTCTTGATTGAATATAAGTTTTTCGAGCCAGCTTTTTATTCAACCGATCTTCCCGATTGGGGCACCTCTCTGCTCATGGCTCAGAAGTTGGGTCCGCAGGCAGAGGTGCTGGTCGATACTGGACATCATCCCCAGGGCACGAATATTCCGCAGATTGTTGCACAATTGCTCGATGAAGGTCGCCTGGGAGGCTTCCATTTCAATGACCGTAAGTACGCTGATGATGATCTCATTGTTGGTTCGGTCAATCCCTTTGAACTCTTCTGTATCTTCAATGAAATCGTGGGGGCTAGTGTCGAGGGGGTGGCGAATGCAAGTCGCATCGCGTATATGATCGATCAATCTCATAATATTGAACCAAAAATCGAGGCGATGATTCAGAGCGTGATCAATATTCAGATCGCCTATGCGAAAACGCTGCTCGTTGACCGCTCGGCTCTCTTACAAGCACAGGAGGCTGGTGATGTACTGGGAGCGTATCGCTTGCTACAAGCCGCTTTTGAGACAGATGTGCGTCCATTGTTAGCAAAGGCTCGTATCCGTCAAGGTCTTCATCCCGATCCTATTGCTGCTTTCCGCGCCAGTGGGTACGCAGAGCGCGTGGCTCGTGAGCGCTCTGCCCTGCCGATCAGTAGTGGCTACCCCGGCGCATAAGCCTCTAACCTCAGAGGCTTGACGACAACCACGAGGGATTGCCGCTATATGCTCTGCCAGGGGGGATGCCCCTCTGGTGGTCGCTACACGGACGCGAACCGCTTGATTGCGATGTAACACACGAGGTTCTCTTGAAAGAAAAGAGTTCACTCACTCACGATACACGAAGGATAGAATACAATGACGCATGATACACTCCCGACAACCCTGGCACAACTGGTCGCTCGCTCACGAAAACTCGGTGCTGACCGCTCGGTCTGCAATTGGGGAGGGGGGAATACTTCTGCCAAGGCCGATGAGGTCGATTTCCGAGGTCGTCCCGTACGGATCTTGTGGGTCAAAGGCTCTGGCTCTGATCTCGCTACGGTGACGCAGGCTTCGTTTACCGGACTCTATTTGGATGATGTACAGCCCCTGCTTGAACGCGAACGGATGAGCGATAGTGAGATGGTCAACTATCTGGCGCACTGTTTCTTTGATCCAGGCCGTCCACGCCCTTCGATTGAAACACTTTTGCATGGTTTTTTGCCCTTTCGACACATTGACCATACTCATGCCGATGCAACCAATTATTTTGCCTGTGCCGAGGGCGGCGAGCAACTGGCTCGTGATTGCTTTGGCAATGATCTGATCTGGATTCCATATCGTCGTCCCGGTTTCGGCCTGGCTCGCGAGGTTGCTCTGGCCGTGCGTGCACATCCACAAGCGAAGCTGGTGATCCTGGCCAAACATGGCTTAATCACCTGGGGAGAGACGGACGAATCCTGCTATGCCTCTACCCTCTCGACGATTGCGCAGGCACATGCCTTTGTACAGGCTCGTCTCGCCCATGCTGACAGGCCCGTCTTTGGTGGCCTCCGTATCACGCCCCTACTTGCCGAAGAGCGTCGCACTATCTCGGCACAGATTGCTCCTATCGTACGGGGACTCGTTTCCGCTGAGAAGCATCAGATACTTCGCTTCGAGGATGGTGACGATATCCTGACCTTCGCCAGCAGCCAGGACGCTCCGCGTCTGACCACCGTTGGTGCCGCCTGCCCCGATCATCTGGTACACACAAAACCCTGGCCTCTCCTGCTCGACTGGACACCAGAACAGGGAGTTTCGACCTTGATCGAGACGGTGCGCACAGGGATAGCCTCCTATGTAGAAAAGTATCGCAACTACCTGGAAACAAATGCACAGCAGGATCTCGATCCTGATGCTGCCACACCGGTATACCGTGCTACCGATGCTGTTGTCGATCCACACCCACGGGTGATCCTGATTCCGGGTGTGGGCATGTTTACGACGGGCAAAGATGCTACAATGGCCGATGTTTCCGCGCAACTCACTCACCGCTCCATCAGCGTCATGCAAGGAGCTGAAGCGTGTGGGGGCTTTCTCTCTTTGAGTCCCGCTGAAAGCTACGCAGTCGAGTATTGGCCCTTAGAGCAGTATAAGCTCAAAATGGCCCCGCCAGAGCGCGAGTTCTCACGTCGTGTCCTCCTGGTCACCGGAGCGGCCGGAGGCATTGGTTCGGCTATCTGTCGGCGGGCAGCTCAAGACGGTGCCCACATTGTTGCCACCGATATCGACCTACAAGGGGCCGAGCAATTAGCAGCATACCTCAATGAGCACTTTGGAGCTGGCCGCGCGGTTGCGGTGAAGATGGATGTTACTAACGAAGAGAGCGTCCACGCTGCCTTTGAACACGCTGCACTGGCATTTGGCAGCATCGATATGGTAGTAAACAATGCAGGTCTGGCTTCGAGTGCTCCCATTACAGAGACGAGTATTGCAATGTGGAACAAAAACTGGAATGTGCTTGCCACGGGCTACTTTCTGGTGGCCCGCGAGGCTTTCCGCCTCTTGCAGGCCCAGGGGCGCGGGGGCAATCTCGTGTTTGTAGCCAGCAAAAATGCGCTGGTGGCTGGCAAAAACGCTGCCGCTTATTCAACTGCGAAGGCCGCCGAGGCTCACCTGGCTCGCTGCCTGGCCGAAGAGGGGGGACAATTTGGCATTCGCGTCAACACAGTGAACCCCGATGCGGTCCTCACCGGCTCTCGCATCTGGGATAGCTCCTGGCGACAAGAGCGAGCGGCAACCTACGGCGTCGCACCCGACCAGCTGGATGAGATCTACCGCAAACGTACAACTCTCGGGGTCAATATCCTACCAGAGGATATCGCCGAGGCGGTGGTCTTCTTTGCATCTCCTACTCGCTCAATGAAGAGCACTGGTAACATGCTTAACGTCGATGGTGGGGTCGCAGCAGCGTATCCGCGCTAACAATGGTCTTTTCTTCTGACTGGCTGGCTAGCTGAGCGGCTTCGCTGGTCAATCAGTCAGAAAAAGCAGACAAAGAAAGGAATGCAAAGGCGCAATGAAGACACGCACAATGGCGGCAGTCGATCTCGGCGCAAGTAACGGTCGCGTGCTCCTGGTTCGCTTCGATGGACAACATCTCACCCTGGAAGAGGTGCATCGCTTCCCAAACCAGCCGGTGCAACTTCGTGGGCACCGCTTCTGGAATATGCTGAGCCTCTGGGATGAAACGCTCACCGGACTACGCAAAGCACGCAGACGCGCTGGCACGCTTGATAGCATCGGGATAGATACCTGGGGTGTCGATTATGGCCTGCTGGATGCTGGTGGCTTCCTGCTTGGTCACCCCTTCCAGTATCGTGACTCTCGTACTCATGGTATGATGGAACAGGTCTTCTCTCGTATCCCTCGCACAATCCTGTATCAGCACACTGGTATCCAGATGCTGCCCATCAACACGCTCTTTCAACTCTACGCACACGAGCAGATGCAGCCAGGAGCATTGGCCAATGCCTCCCACATGCTGCTCATCCCTGATCTCCTCCACAGTTGGCTCTGCGGTTCGCTTACCTGCGAACGCACAAATGCGACGACAACACAGTGTTGGAATCCCAGCAGTTCGACATGGGCAACCGATCTGCTCGACCAATTAGCCCTTCCCACGACGATGCTTCCAACCGTCGTTGAACCTGGCACAGTGTTGGGTACGGTCGTCCCAGAGTGGCACGGCGACCTGGGGACGGCACAGGTGATTGCACCGGCAACACATGACACTGCATCGGCAATTGCTGCGACACCCATCTCCTCATCTGGTCGTTGGGGCTATATCAGTTCGGGCACCTGGTCTCTGGTTGGCGTCGAACTTCCCCAGCCCATCCTGACCACCGAGGCCCTGACCGCCAATTTCACTAATGAGGGCGGGGTCTTCGGTACGACCCGTTTCCTCAAAAACGTTATGGGGCTCTGGCTCCTACAAGAATGCGAACGCAGCTGGGCTCACACAGGCCATGCCACCGACTATGAGACATTACTGGCAGATGTAGATGCGGTTCCCGCTTTCGTCGCTTTGATCGACCCGGATGATCCACGCTTCTTGCTCCCAGATGACATGCCTATTGCGATCAATTCCTATCTCGTCGAACACGGTCAGGCTCCACTGCACGCACCAGCGGCGTTTGCACGCTGTATCATGGAAAGTCTGGTGTTGCGCTACTGCGAGGTCTTTTCCCAGATCCACCTGCTCACAGGCACTGCTGTCGAGCGCGTGCACATCCTGGGTGGGGGGGCACGCAATGCACGTCTCAACCAGTATCTGGCCGATGCTCTTGGGTTGCCAGTCATCGCTGGCCCCTACGAGGCAACTGCGTTAGGCAATGCCCTTATGCAGTTGGTTGGGCTGGGCGAACTCCATACTCTGGCAGAGGTCCGCGCCATCGCACGGCAGGTACCAACACAAACCTTTTTGCCACAAGCCGTCAGCCACGCGGCATGGAACGAGGCTGCCCAGCGGTTTCGTGCCATGAGCCGCCTCTGATGTTCTCGAAAGGACCTGACTGATATGAAAACAACATTGATTCATACCCTTGGAGATTCCATTACCCTGCACTCTCTGGAACAGACACTCTTTACTTATGAGTATGCATCTAAAAATCCCGCTGTCGAGTCTCCCAGGCCCTATTTTCATCCCTTGAAAACATTGGCCGGCAACACGGTCAGCCTGACGCGTCCCCATGACCATCTCTGGCACACTGGCCTCTCTCTGACAAGTGCAAATCTTTCAGGCGAGAATTTCTGGGGCGGCAGGACCTATGTTCGCGGATCAGGCTATACCCAGCTTGAGAATAATGGTCGTATCCAGCATACTAATTGGTCAGACCTCTCTTGCGATGATGAGGTACGCTGCATTGAACACCTGAAGTGGATCACCCACTCTGGAGCCACATGGATCGATGAAGAACGTCACATTATCATTCGTGAAATAAACCCCGAAGCCGGCTACTGGCGTCTGGATCTCTCGTTTTCTCTGCTCAATTCCTCTCCACAACCGCTCGCTTTTGGCTCGCCAACAACAGAAGGCAGAACAAACGCTGGCTACGGGGGCCTGTTCTGGCGTGGCCCCCGCTCTTTCCTTGGCGGACAGATCCTTGGTGCCGATGGTTTGCAGGGTCCTGAGATGATGGGGACACGATCTCCCTGGCTCGCTTTTATCGGCCGCCACGACGAAAACAATGCTCAGTCAACACTGCTGTTCATCGATCAACCGACAAATCCACGCTACCCAAACAAGTGGTTCGTCCGCAACGACCCCTATGCCTGCGTCAGTTGCTCATTTATGTTCGATGAATACTATATACTTCCGCCACGTAAAACGCTGCAACTTGTATATCGTATCGTCTTTGCCAATGGCGCGTGGTCCCGCACCCAAATTGAACACTATTTAGAGGAGGCCAACTCTTGAATATGAAGGGCAAAACAAATGTCGGCATCATCGGATGTGGTCAGATCAGCTCTATTTATCTGCAAGCCCCCCAGAAATTTGATATTCTTCACGTCGTTGCGTGCGCCGATATCGATATGCAACGCGCACAAGCGCAGGCCCAACACTTCAACGTTCCAAAAGCCTGCACCGTTGAGGAACTACTGGCCGATCCCGAGATCGCTGTAGTGATCAATCTGACAATCCCTAAAGCACATGCCGAGATTGGCCTGGCCGCCGTCGCAGCCGGTAAAGCTGTCTATAGCGAAAAACCCCTCGCAGTCAACCGTGAACAGGCCCAGGCTCTGCTCAAAGCTGGCAGGGCAAAAAATGTACGCATTGGCTGTGCACCCGATACTTTCCTTGGCGGCGGCATACAAACATGCATCAAGCTGATCGACGATGGCATCATCGGAACCCCAATTGCAGCAACGGCCTTCATGATGAGCCACGGTCCTGAACATTGGCACGGCGACCCGGACTTCTTTTACCAGCCCGGTGGCGGCCCTATGTTTGATATGGGACCCTACTATCTCACTACACTGATCTCCATGTTCGGTCCCGTCCGCCGGGTTACAGGTTCAACGCGCATCACATTCCCAGAACGTACTATTACGAGTCAGCCAAAGTACAATACTAAAATTACCGTCAATACCCCAACGCATATCGCAGGTATCATGGATTTCGCGAATGGTGCAATCGCGACCATTATCACTAGCTTTGATGTCTGGTCTCACAATCTGCCACGCATCGAGGTCTACGGGACAGAAGGCTCCATGATTGTCCCCGATCCGAATACTTTCGGTGGACCCGTCTTCGTTCGGAAAGCGTCCGAGAGCACGTGGCAAGAGGTACCCCTCACCCACGCTTATAGCGAAAACAGCCGTGGCATCGGTGTTGCTGACATGGCACACGCCATCCATTCTGGCCGCCCACACCGCGCCAACGCAGCCCTAGCTTACCATGTCCTCGACATCATGCAGGCATTCCACGATTCTTCCAATGCAGGCAAGCATATCGAACTTACCAGTTCTTGTGAGCGCCCACTTCCATTAAGCCCTGGTCAACACGACTGGAGCGATGACTACTAACCATAATGCTAGTTTATGGCGCTAGGACGGTGATGAGAAGAAGGTGAGATAGATTATGCGATACCAAACCTTCGCTTCAGTGCCTGAAGAAATTCAGTTTCATCTTGACTTACCTTCTCACCACTCCCGAATAGACCATGGCCTGCTGCCTCCGCAACCTTTTTTGCCAGCGTATACAAAACAGTTTTGAACTCGTCTGCTTCAACATCGGTACTCAACAACGCAACATTTTTATTAATATTTGCCCGATATGTATTCTCAGCTGTCCTTCTTTGTGTAAGTGTATAGCCCTGGATCTCCTGCATCGACGCATCAATACCAGTCGTCATATTCTGAATCAAGACATTCTGAGGCTTCTCTCTTTTGGCCTCTTCAATGAACTTTGTCGCATTGCGAAATTCACGCATAAGCCCAACATGGTCAGTCTCGTCTATCAATAAGGTTGCCATAATAATATCGTTAGAGAGTGTGGCGATCTGAATCAAATGTTCCCGAGTGTATTGGGCCATGTTTGCGTCCTTTCTATCGATAGCTGTCGTTTAATGTCTCATATATCCGCTTTTCAGATGAAGAGCTTATAAATACAGTATACACTATTACAGTCCTATCAGGACAGCTACAATATCCTGCTTTTTAAACACAAAAGATATTGTCACCGTGGTAAGGGAACTGTGCTAAAATAACTTCGTGAAAACAAATACCACGGTTCTCAATTACAACGGTTTTCGCTTCCCACCGGAAATCATCGCAGTCAGGCTATATTCTCGTCCGTTCCTCGCTTAGCTTGCGCGATATGGCAGAACTTCTGACACAATGTAGTGGATACATTTAAACACATGTAGAAAGGCAACAGAAACAATGAGTAGAAATGTTTTAAACAGAAGACTACGCGCTGGCATCGTAGGTGGTGGTAAAGGCTCTTTTATTGGTGCCGTACACCGTGTTGCAGCAGAACTAGATGGGCAAGCACAGGTTATTGCTGGTGCGATGTCAACAGATCCACAGCGAGCCCAGGAATCTGCCGCTGCCTGGCTTCTGCAACGCTCATACAATAGCTTCGAAGAAATGGCCAGGCAAGAAGCTAATCGCGCCGATGGCATCGACTTCGTTATTATCGCCACCCCCAATCACATGCATTTCCCAGTTGCTAAAGTCTTTTTAGAGCATGGCATCCATGTGATATCTGATAAACCAATGTCACTTAACCTGGCGCAAGCTAAAGAAGAGGTGGCCCTCGTTGAAAGCAAAAATCTTATTTTCGCCCTTACCCATAACTATACTGGCTACCCTGCTGTCCGCCATGCCCGTCAACTGGTCCGCAATGGTGATATCGGCGACATAAGAAAAGTTATCGTGGAATATATCCAGGATTGGCTTATGGATGCACAGGAGGCCAGCGGCAACAAACAGGCGGAATGGCGTACCGATCCCCAGCGCTCAGGCATTGCAGGCTCCGTAGGCGACATAGGAACACACGCCGCCAACTTGCTCGAATTTATCACCGATCTCCAAATCTCTTCTCTCAATGCAGATCTCACTACCTTCGTCAAAGGCAGGCAACTCGACGATGATGCCAATATGCTCCTTCGCCTCTCCAATGGTGGCAAAGGCTTGCTCACCTGCTCACAGATCGCAGCCGGCGAGGAAAATAACCTGACGATCCGCATTTACGGCTCCAAAGCTGGCCTTGAATGGCATCAAATGGAACCTAATACCCTCTTATTCAAACAGGCTGGCAAACCAGTACAGATTCTCCGCACAGGTCTCCCTTATATGAGCGATGAGGCAAAGGCCGCTACTCGCACACCCGCCGGCCATCCTGAAGGCTTTTTTGAAGCTTTCGCGAACATTTATAAAATGGCGATCACAGATATTCGCCGCGTAGAATCAGGCGAAAGACCGCTGGGTGGCTATCCCACCGTCTACGACGGCCTGCGCGGTATGTTATTCATTACAAAAGCCGTCGAAAGCTCTCAGAAAGGCTCTGTCTGGGTCGATCTGTAAACAGAATAACAATCTTCTCTTCAGGAAAATACTATCCACAGACAGGTAACTATGGTTTTGGAGCTATTGACAAAGTTCCAAAACCATTCCAAAACGGAGGCTAACTGAGTTTCTCATTCAACTACACAGACAGAAATACTCACTGTCAGCTTGCACAACTACATAGTCCTTGTGCCTCACCCTGGCAAGAGACATCTTATTTCTTCCGTTGCAGACTCGCAACATACTCCCTATGGATTCGTGCAATGCCGTAACATGGCAATACACCAGAAACTATTTGGTGGCACTCTGTATAGTAAAAGTGGTAGACAACTTTACGCCAATGCGCAAGGCTACCACACCTCTGTCATCTCGGATACATCACTAACGTACATGAGACATACGATAGAGGCGCTATTTTTCTCTGTAACACATCTTTAGGAGTATAGGCTATATGAAGACAAACCCATCAGATAAAGAACATGTCGTTGTTGGCAAAGACGAACTCATCCATCAGGTCGCTGCCAAAGCTGGCATGAATCTTAAAGAAACAAATAAAGTCATCGATGCATTTACCGAGGTTGTACGCGAAGGGGTTTCCAAAGGCTACGAAGTACGCTTGATGGGCTTCGGCACCTGGAATTTACGCGATGTCGCTCCACGCCGGGTCAAATCTATTCGAGGTGGTGATCAGATTACTATTCCCGCTCGCAAACGCGTCGGCTTCTCAGTCGGTGCCGTACTTTCACAGGCTGCAATCGGCATACCTCCATCACATATAGGAAAAAGTTCGAAGTCCGACGCTCGCAACAGCTTAACACACTAATCACGTTTGCTATGTTACCTCCTGTTATGCCGTCCTAAAGAAAGATGTCTCTAGAGCTTATCGCACACCAGGAGGTAACAAGGCAAGAGCGACCAGAGTCTGATACGAGCTAAGGTGGTATCACATCTTTTCCAATGCTCGATGGCCCTTCTTGCTTGATCGTTTCTATCCCTTTTACCTCTCGAAAATCGATACCGCTAAAAATAGTATAGCCTATCGTCGCATCTGTTAGATTGGCTCCTTTCATGTTTACGTCGATAAAATTAGCACTAATCAGGTTTGCACTGGTGAAGTCAGTACCTCTCAAGTCAGTACCACTTAGATCGGCTCCCTGGAGGTCCGCATGACTAAAATCAACGTCTTGGAGATCCGTTCCTCTGAGATCAACTCCTACAAACACTGCATTGCTGAATGTAGCGCTTTGAAGGATACTTTCTCTTAGATCCGCTCCTTGAAAATTTGCGTTGCTGCAGTCTGCATACGAAAAATTGGTATAGCTGATCGTGGCGTTCTTGAAATCAGCGTTAATGCAGGTAGCAAAACTGAGATTTGCCCCTCTAAGGTCGGCATAACTAAGATTTGCATCGTCGAGGATGGCACTTACTAGACTGGCTCCCCTGAGGTTTGTGTTCCTGAGATTCATTGAGGTAAGGTCAGCATTGCTTAGATTAGGACGTATGTTTGGATGCGTGCCTCTCCATTTGTTCCAGGGAGTCCCCCCTTGCTTGAGTAATTCAAGATGTTGTTGATCTGCCATAACATGCCTCTCCCCTCTCTATCATAGCAAGGGAAAATCTGATCCGTAAGAACTTTCATTCTCTTGTTTATCAATACCAGACAATTCGTTCTCTAAGCACATTACGAGGAGAAGAGACTATGGCGATAATACATACATGAATTGTAAATGTCTAAATACGTTATAAATTCTCGGCATTATCTAGTACCGCTTGCAGGTCAGCCGGAAGGGGTGCCTCCAGATCGAGGATTTTGCCAGTCGATGGATGAGCAAACTTTAATTGATATGCATGCAAAAATTGCCGCTGCAAGTGCACATCCGCCGCCATATGCCCTGAACCGTACACTGTATCTCCGACCACGGGATGGCTTATTGCCTTCAGGTGGACACGAATCTGGTGGGTACGACCAGTCTCCAATTGTAATAGCAATAAACTATGGTGTGCAAAACGTTCAATTACTTTAAAGTGCGTACGCGCCTCACGACCATCAGTAACGGTTATCGTCATTCGTTGACGATGGCGCTGATCACGTCCAATAGGGGCATCTATACTTCCTCTATCGAGTGAAACGATGCCTTCTACCAGTGCAATATAACGCTTCTCTACTTTATGTTGTTTCATCAAATCAATACATGCTGCCTGGGTGCGCAAGTTTTTCGCAACTATGATGAGTCCTGATGTATCTCTATCCAAACGATGGACAATGCCTGGACGCATATCCTCTTCGCTGCTTCTCAGTTCGGGATAGCGGGCAAGCAACGCATTTACCAGTGTATCGTCATAATGTCCCGGTGCCGGATGCACAACCATGCCAGCGGCTTTGTTTATTACGAGCAAATCACTATCTTCATACACAATATCGAGCGGTAAAGCTTGTTGAACGAGATCTCTTTGTACGACAGAAGATGCAGTTCGCAGCACCTCTACCTCATCATTCTCTCTCAGACTGTATCCGGGCTTACCGGGTTTGCCATTAACAATCACTGCACCCTCTGCGATGAGTTGCTGACTGGCTGTTCGCGAAACGTCACTTAATACGCTCGTGAGGTAGCGATCAAGTCGCTGTCCCACCTGCTCAAGTTGAATCGTCCATTTTTGGTTTTCGGTCGAAATTGTCCGGTTATGGTTGTACATCTTGCTCCGTCGTGCTTAGAACGCCACTCTTTACTGTTGATGGATTTGTTTGCGCCGTTGTAGAATTGCCGCTACTCTCTACTTCTGTCTTCCCCTCAAAGCCGTTACCAAATAGGATACATATGAACAGAAGCACAACTCCTACAGAGATACAAGCATCAGCAACGTTAAAAATTGCGAAATAAAAGTTTATCTCTGGAATACGAAACGAGATGAAGTCCACTACATATCCGCTGTGAATGGCTCTATCAATGAGATTACCAAAAGCTCCACCTATTATCATTCCAAAAATGAGTTTATACAGAAGTGGTCCTGAGTTGCGCATCTTTACATACAGATAACCAACAACCAGTATAGCTATGATAATAAGCACGGTCAGGAAAACAGACCCACCTCCCTGGCTAAACATGCTAAAAGCTGCTCCGCTATTGTGAATATGTTCAATCACCAGGTATTTCCCTACAAGAGGAAATGGCATCTGGCTATACAAAGGAACGTTCTTCACAACAAGACTTTTTGTCCATTGATCGAGTGCAATGACCACCATTGCAACCATCAATGCGAATACATCGTAGAGACGCGCGTGTCTTCTGGCAAGCACGATATTTTCCCTTCTTTCCTTGCTATCATCTTAGCACAAATATTGTATCACAGAGGGGCTCACTCGCATAACAATAATCCATTATGGCCACCGTCCTCCCCCACTTATACCAACAATACAAGCACTTTTTTCTTTGCTGCATTTTATGAGTCGCTCAGATCTTTTTTTAGTTAGTATATAATTTTGCATTTTCCCTCTTATTGCGCTTCAGCGCAATAAGAGGGAAAATGCAAAATTATATACTAAAAGTGTGTTCTTATACTGTATCTTCGTCATAAAGCTCTTCTCTGCTGAGGTTACGTTTCTCTAATTCTTCCTCATCCTTCACACATAATGCAGCCCAGGGCATTGCCTCCAGACGCTTATCAGGTATTGGCTTCCCACAAACCAGACATAGCCCATAGGTTCCCTGTTCAATACGCTTTAGCGCATCATTTACTTCTGTTAACAACGCTTGCTCATTCACCATAACAGATTGCTCTTGCTGCATCTCTAGAAAGTCAACAGCCGCCTCCTCGAAATCCTGGGCATCCTGGCCGACCGCATTCTCATCTACGTTCGGCTTAGGATAAGCTTCTGACAAACTCGCTATATTTCGTTGTATCTCTGCTCGCTTCTCCAGCAAGCGTTTCTTCATCTCCTGTATATCAACGGTCATAAGCTTCTATCCTTTCTCTACACATCTTTTACCGACCGACAGCAATAACGCTGTACCTCAGCCAACACATTGAACTCAACCTGTGCATTCGCGGTTTTCAATTGCAACCTTCGCATCGTTTCGTACTGCCGCTATCTTAGCACAAACTTGCAAAAGACGTTACTGGAAAGCACAATGCGATTCATGCAATTTCCTCGACCAGGCTCAATATCACCCCCACCACATTGTACAATTACTGCTCATCGTACCTCTTCCCTCCTCAATCGTATCCCTGAACTTCGCTTATGCGTATACTATATGTATAGATTTGTATATCTGCATTCCTGTTTCTCTACCTATGCCAAACTCCGATTCTTCCTGATACAATTGAAAGGAGATATGCCGACAAAAAAGTGATGTACTTGCTTCGTCTGCTATGCTAACAATGCAGGGGCAATATGTTAGAAAAGAAGGATATTCCTAAAATGACAGCACCACATATTCCACAACAGCCAGGCAATAACGCGGACCATGACCCAGGCACAAACCAATCTTCCCTTTTTAGCGATCTCGATCTGTACTTATTTGGACAGGGCAAACACTTTCGTCTCTACGAAAAGATGGGCGCACATCCTCGCATTGTTGATGGCGTGGCAGGCACCAATTTTGCGGTCTGGGCTCCCAATGCACACCTCGTCTCTGTCATCGGAGATTTTAATGACTGGAACCGCTCCACTACTCCGATGCATATCCGACACTATGACCTGGGTGTCTGGGAATGTTTTGCCCCAGGTGTCAAAATAGGCGCACACTATAAATTTGCTATCTATTCTCGCGTTGATAACTATGCGGCCGATAAGATCGATCCCTATGGGTTCGCTACCGAGTTACGCCCTAATACTGCAAATATCGTCGCAGATTTTCATCATTACTCCTGGCAAGACTCGGACTGGATACAGTCACAAAGAAAACAATATCAGGATCTCAACGCCCCTATTTCGATCTACGAGGTCCATCCTGGCTCCTGGAGACATGTTCCAGAACGCCATGAGCAAGGCGCAGCCGAGGAAGATCGCTTTATGACCTATCGCGAAATGGCTCCTGCTTTAGCTGAGTACGCAAAAGACTTAGGATTCACTCATATAGAGCTTATGCCTATCACTGAGTTTCCTTTCGATGGCTCATGGGGATATCAACCTACTGGCTATTTCGCTCCCACCAGCCGCTTCGGCTCGCCAGAAGACTTTCAGTATTTTGTCGATTATATGCACCAACAAGGCATTGGAGTATTGCTTGATTGGGTACCCGCACACTTTCCTAAAGATGGTCATGCCCTTAGCTACTATGATGGAACTCACTTATACGAATACTCAGATTCTCGCAAGGGCGAACACAAACAATGGGGCACCTATGTCTTCGATTATGGGCGCAATGAGGTTTGTAACTTCCTTATCGCCAGTGCCATATTCTGGTTGCGCGAATATCATATCGATGGCCTGCGTGTTGACGCCGTCGCCTCTATGCTCTATCTCGACTACCTTCGTGAACCACATGAAGCTGTAACCAACCAGTATGGCGGACGCGAACACCTCGAAGCTGTCGATTTCCTGCGCCGTCTCAATGAGGCAGTCTACGCAGAAGTGCCAGATACCATTACTGTCGCGGAAGAGTCCAGCGCCTGGCCGCTTGTCTCCCGCCCAACCTATGTCGGTGGACTCGGCTTTAGCTTTAAATGGAATATGGGGTGGATGCATGATATGTTGGAATACATGCATATAGATCCTATCCATCGTCGCTATCACCATAATAACATTACGTTCTCTTTGATGTACGCCTATTCAGAAAACTTTATTCTCCCGCTCTCTCACGACGAGGTGGTGCATATCAAAGGCTCTATGATCAATAAGATGCCTGGCGATCTCTGGCAACGCTTCGCTAACCTCCGCGCTTTTTATGGCTATATGTGGGGACACCCAGGCAAAAAATTGCTTTTTATGGGTGGCGAGTTTGGACAATGGAGCGAGTGGAACTATAAAGAAAGCCTCGACTGGCACTTACTACAACCACCAAGTGATCCACGCCACGCTCTGTTGCGTGACTTCTTACGCGATCTTAATCATCTTTATCATACCGAACCTGCATTAAGTGCTTTGGACTATGATCCCGAGGGCTTTTCCTGGATCGATAGCCATGATACAGACAATAGTGTCATTTCTTTTATGCGCCGCAGCACACAACCAGAGGATACGCTCGTCATCATCTGCAATTTCACGCCTGTACCCCGCCACGGCTACCGCCTGGGCGTTCCACACCCTGGCAACTACTACGAAATATTAAATAGTGATCACACTCGCTATGGTGGTAGCGGCCTGATAAACGATCAAGCTATGCCCAGCGGCCCGCTGCCCTGGCAATCCTGTCCCCATTCTATCATTTTGACACTTTCACCTTTGAGCACAATCATCTTGAAGCGACAACCGACTGCATTGGCACAAGAAGAGCCTACATCCAAAGTAGATCAAACACAATCATAAAGCTATTTTATTGCATTTCTGCACATGATTGCCGGGCAATCATGTGCAGAAATGCAATAAAATAGATCTTTCTTATCTGATAGATGTTTCACGATTTGGATTGCTTTTCTCTAATATACTATTCTGCTCATATGCTTCACATACCCAATCACAGATCTCTTGCGGACTATCCGATAATCTTAGGAGCTCAAGATCACCTGGAGAGACGTTCTCCAACCCTAACATCGTCTCATGCAACCAATCTACCAACCCTCCCCAATACTTTGTACCATATAGAATTATAGGGAAGTTGCTTACTTTTTTTGTTTGGATGAGTGTCAATGCTTCAAAAAGCTCATCCATCGTCCCAAAACCACCAGGGAATATTACAAAAGCCGATGAATACTTTACAAAAAGGGTCTTTCGCACAAAAAAGTATTTAAACTCTAAATCAATATCCAGGTATGGATTGGAATGTTGTTCAAATGGCAGTTCAATGTTACAACCAACGGAAAGATTTCTACCCTCCTGAGCACCTTTGTTGGCCGCTTCCATAATCCCAGGGCCACCGCCGGTGATGATGCCAAAACCCGCCCGCGCTAATAGTGTTGCGGTTTCAACCGCTGCCAGGTAGTTTAGATTATCCCGCTTTGTACGCGCCGAACCAAAAATGGCAACCGATGGAGGCACATGGGCAAGTGCATCAAAGCCATTTACAAATTCACTCATGATGCGAAACACACGCCATGGATCAGTAATCGTGAAGTCAAAATTTAGCGCTCGCTCAATTGCATGGTCTTCTTCTTGTATTTGTTCTTGAGGCACAGGCTCCGACGGACGTACCAATGGTCTTGTCGGTCGATTTAATAAGCGCTCGTCTTCTGTAGTTGCGTTGTTCTTATTACGAAGACGATAACGGTCCGCTACTTGTTGCTCACGGGAAGGTTCTGTACCATTATTTTTTGTGTTATCAAGAGTCATATAATATCTCTTCTTATCTATTTAACAAGGTGAGCCTCCCTCACTCTGGCCTTCTCAGTATAGCACGAAGCTATGCAAATAGAAAAAGCTGTGGAGAAGGACTCTTTCTACCACAGCTTCCAGATAGATCATATCAAGCTATCGTGCCACCACACAAACTGCAAAAACGCTGATTCGCTTGATCTTGACCACAATGGGGACAACGCACTAGCGTCGATGTTTGTCCTGTCGCCGTTTTAGCGTGACCTTGTGGACCACTTCCATTATTATTGCTCGAAGTAGACAGACGTGGGTAACGTCCATCTATAATATCTTTGTATTCCTGACTCTCGAACCATTTCATACTCTCACGTGCTCGCACAATAATTAATGGATGGCTCACCGCTGAGACCATCACCAATTTATACATGCGATCAAGCAAATTGGCATCCACCTCTTCATACATGTCCGCCTGCTTTAAAAACTCTTTCGCATCCATCTGATCCCGCTGAAAGAGCGTCCCGCCTGCGAGTTTCATCATTAACGAGAGTATGACCTGCGAGTCTTGCACAACTAACATGGCTGAGCGGTCAGCAGTAAACTCGGACTTACGATCCCATTCTAGCAATGTGGCTTCAAGTGTGCGACCGATAAGCCGCCCAATTCCTAATGTCATATCCCCAATAATTGCAAGAAGAAAGCTTATACCACGTGCCATCGTTTTATAAAGCACATGCCCCGATTTTATATGCCCAAGTTCATGTGCAATCACAGCCAGGGTTTCATCTTCAGACAGCAAATCCAGCAGACCTGTCGTGACGACAATATAAGGATGATCGTGCCCACTCGTGTATGCATTTGGTATTGGGGACTGTGCTGCATACAACTCCGGTTCGCGCACATCCAGAATCGCACATGCCTCCTGAAGTAACTTATACAGCTGGGGACATTGGGTAGAGGACACACGGACAGTTTGTGCTACATTCTGGATATATGCAACACGCTCTGGAAATAGTTCTATAAACTTACGCACGACAACATCTAATCCAGGCACTCTTTGCAGGGCGTTGAGGGCCACACGATCATAGGGATGTTGTAGTGCAATTGGGTCTAAGCCTGGGAAACGACGCCTTGACTTCGGCTGGGCAGCAGACATAGGGGACTCCTTCTAGACCCAGCAATTACAGATCTCAGGTGACCTCCACATGGAGCACGTTGAACCGCACTTCCAGGTGAACTCATCACCACATCGCCTGGGCCACACAAATTTTATTCTTTTATAGTAAACAGCCTGTGATGTTGTGCATTCTATCTGGCCATAAATTGAATAGACCAGACACTGTTTATACGTTTAAAACCGGGGGGGGTTGCTATAAATAGGAGTCATGCAATATATATTTACTCACACCAGACCGGAAGAATATCTAGCAAATGCTTAATACATAACACTCTCTCCGATATTCTTCCATGTTTTTGCAGCAAATTATCATTTTCCTTTCTACTTTGTGCTTATCCTATTTAGCACAGGTATTTCTCGCCTGATATCAAAATGCAAACAGCGGTGCGCCTGCCGAATCGCCTCCTCGACCTCCATTGCTGTATCTCCGCGTGCAAAGATAAACCCAAGATAGCTTGCTCCCTCTGGCAATTGCACCAGTTGATTATTCAACTTGACGGTGATCTCTACGCCAGTGATACCGGGCACCGCCCCCGCCGCATCCACTCCATGCACTCCCTTGAGGATACCTGCCTGCGGTATTGGTATCATCATAACACCCGCTGCATGGTTATCGCGCTCCAACAATGTAACTTCTTCCCCAATAGCATGTCTCAGAATCAATTCTTCCAGGCACATACCAGAGCCAAATTCCAGGATCGTTGAGCATAAGCCACCGATTGAACGTCCCGCGATCTCAAGCATCCAGGGCCCCTGCTCATTCACTCGCAGCTCTGCATGTACTGGTCCATGCTGCAATCCAATTGAAGCGGCGGCAAGTGACACGCTCTCTGCAATCGATTGCTGCATATCAGCTGATAACCGCGATGGTGTCACATAAATGGTCTCTTCAAAGAAAGGCCCATCGAGCGGGTCGGGCTTGTCGAATAACGCCAGTACTTTCAGTCGTCCATTCGTCAGCAACCCTTCTAATGCAACCTCAAATCCTGGTATGAAATCTTCAACGAGGAACGAGGTTTCTTGCTCTGATAAACCTTCGCTCAACAACATGCGCTTTAAACGCTGGAAGGCTGCGATGAACTCAGCCTGCGTATTTGCTCGGATCACTCCCCGACTTCCAGATAAACGTCGCGGTTTGAGCACACAAGGATAGGTTACTTGCCCGGCAATCCACGCTGGATCATCTTGCAACCAGAAATTACGAAAGATCGGACAGGGCGCACCACCAGCCGACATTTCTTGCCGCATGAGCAATTTATCTCGTGCTACCTCACTCGCATGGGGAGAATTATGCGCGAGCCCAAGCGCCGCGCTCGCATTCGCGGCCAGCTCGCTCGCACTATCGTCTAAAGAGAGTATTGCAACTAATGGGTGCTCCTGCGCAAATTCAACTATCGCTTGTACTGCACCCGCGCTATCTGCAAAATCTAAACCCAGAGGCACATGCCAATAGTCGGCCAGGGTTTCAGGCAAATCGATGCCGACCACGACCTCAAGCTGTAGCCGCCCTGCCGCACCTAAAAAAGCTCCTGCACGATATGTTGCTGGAGACATCAGCAATAAGATTCTTTTTTTTTGCTCTTCTACAAGAACCATTGAGGTTATTCCTTTGTCACAAAAAGTAGATACTTTGGGTCGTATTCTATATGATCGCTCTCACTTTTGCCAGTTACATAGCGGTTATCTCTATTCTGCTTATAACAATATTAATCCTGCTCCACTTCCACTACAAAACCATATGACTTTAGGGCTGCCGCTAAGCCAAATAGTCGTGCGTCCCCCCTCACAATCCATGCAAGTTCACTTGGCCGACTTCTTACATCCTCGCTTCCTCCAGTCCTATCCCATGAGCATTCATATGTTCCTTGCCACTGACGATGCTGCACACGTCCCTGATATTGCCAGACCGTTGCCATTGGACGCCTGTTATTAAAACCAAAACCAGCTCCCTCTACACTCGCAAAATCTTTACTGCGAAAGATAACCTTCATACTCCTATTCCTTCCTTCTCAATAAACCCATACAGCAAAATACAATAATACAGACAAATGTGATACTGTATTACTGCCATAGATAAACTCTATACAACATACATTATTCTAAAAAGTATGCTATCAGTGGCAAGTTTCTCATATTTATCTAGAATTTGGAGGCCTGCAACATATACGTTGCTCTTAGCTTATAATGAACAAATACAACCACCAGCAATATATCTCCCTCAGCCAGCAGGCGCAACATGCTCTCTGCACTGACATTTCCCAGCGCAAAAAAATCGAAGCATGCGGCGTTTTATTGGGCTCTATCGACGATTCTGGCAATTGGCAGGTAGAAGACATTTGTCCACTCCGCAATACTTTCGACTCACCTGTCTACTTTGAGTTTGACCCGGAAGAACTTCTCATGGCAGATCTCGCTCATCCCGATAAAATCGTTGGCGTCTACCATAGCCATCCTACTGGCTTCGCACGAGCAAGCGATACAGATCGTCAAAATATGCAACACGTCAACGAGGGGGAACATAGCGACTGGATCTGGCTCATTATTTGTGGCCCATTCACACAACAGCAGGCACAACAACCGATGCCAGGTACTAAAATCATTGCATACCATCACTTTGACACGGATGGACTGCGAGAAATCCCGCTCCATCTCGCGGAGTCTACAAACACAAATGAATAAGCCTGACTCTTGTTCTCTCCTTGAGAACCTGCTATAGTAACAGCCGTAAGAATTGGATTAATTAGGGCTAGTATAGGAAATTTTGTAGCATGACCTCGCAGGGAACAAGACCAAAGACAAAATCACGCTCAACAGCAGCAGAGCAACCCCGCTTCAACGCCAATCCCCAACAAGCGGCAGCCATCAGTCACAAAGATGGCCCTGCCGCTTTTATTGCGGCCGCTGGCACGGGGAAAACTTCTATTCTCGTACAACGCCTGGTACGACTCATAGCAGATGAAGGGATCACCCCTGAATCTATCCTCTGTGTGACGTTTACCCGTGCCGCTGCCGATGAAATGGAGAAACGTGCAACAAAAGCACTCAAAGCGCGAGGGATGACGCTTCAAGCGA
The DNA here is from genome assembly GCA_963850365.1 of uncultured Chloroflexia bacterium. Lineage (GTDB taxonomy): Bacteria > Chloroflexota > Ktedonobacteria > Ktedonobacterales > Ktedonobacteraceae > Dictyobacter. The sequence goes on along the minus strand of CAWKKX010000022.1, from coordinate 751,126 downwards.
TAAAACCTTTGCGCGTCGTGACATTCCATGGACTCGGACACCAGATGCTCCGCGAAAAATTGCAGTGGACCCCACAAGAACTTAACAAAAGTTTGGTCAGCGGCGATCCACGCCAATGGCTGGCTGAGGATATTATCCGTCCCTGGCGCAGTAATCGGACACGTGGCATGAACTGGGACGTCGAGATCGCGGATGCACTGCGTGCGGTTGATCGTGCTAAAGAAGAGATGATCAAGGTCGAGGAGTCTACGGCTTTCTTCTCTAGAGAACTGGGTATAGAAATAGAACTGGCCGAGCGCTATCGCGAGTTTTTCGAACGCTATGAACAAACAAAACAGAAAGAGAAACTCTACGATCTGGCTGACTTAATCTATGTACCACTCTCGCTCCTTGAGAGTAGCCCAAAATACCGTAAGACCTGGCAAGGACGCTACCAATATTTACAGATCGACGAGACGCAGGACACCAACCCATCACAATACAAGATGATTCAGTACCTCGCCGCCCCAAAACATAATGTTGTCATCGTAGGCGATCCCGACCAGGCTATCTATCAATTCCGTGGCGCAAGCCCGGAAGCCTCTATTCTCTCCTTCCAAACGATGTACCCCAAAGGCAAAATCTACCAGATCGAGCATAACTATCGTTCAACCCCGCAAATTCTGGATGCAGCAAATCAACTCATCAGCCATAACGATATCACGCCCGGCTTTGAGAAGATGCTGCGCCCAACACAGCCAGATGGAGCTCCGGTCCAGGTGACAGCTTACGAAGATCAAGAGGCCGAGGCGGAAGGCATTGCTAATCGCGTAGATCAGCTTGTACGCAACTGGAAAGAACACCTGGAGGAGCTTTCATATAAAGACATCTTTGTGCTTTCACGTACCAATCACCATCTGGCATCGCTGGAAATAGCCATGGCACGTCTACGCATCCCCTATCGTTCGGCTGGCGGTTCGTCTTTTTTTAAACGCAAGACAACACGCGATATCCTGGCTTACCTGGCCCTGGCCGATGGCATACGCACACATCTGGAATATCTTACCGCACGCAATAGTGCCCAACCGCTTAAATGGGATGATGTCTTTACGCCTGTGCACTGTGGAGAACAGAACGCAGCCTTTCGCGTTATCGCAAATATTCCATCGCGCGAGTATTTTACGACCACCGGCAAAACTTCACACCGCTTTACACCAACCTTCTATGGCACGCTGGCCGCACATGCAAGCGGACGCCCTCTCCTACAATATTGTGATGAGCATGCATATACTATCGCAAAAGAGCATCAGTTGGGCGTGAAAGACCTGGTTGGGCTGATTAAGCGCTTATGGACTAAATGTAATAATAATCCCGCAGAAGCTATCAAACTCATACGCCAATATGCTTATGATGTACACTTGCGCCATTATGATAGTAAACACAAAGAAGATCAGGATGATGAGGCGGAAGCCCCAACCCATCATGAAGAAGGTAAGTTAGATGCACGCTACGATGAACTAGAAGAGTTGATTCAGATCGCGCAACGCCATCACACCATCCGCCACTTCCTACAAGCTATGACACGCTTAAAAGAGCAGGCGGAAGATAGCAGTAAAAATAAACGTGACTGCGTCAACCTTATGACTATTCACAAAAGCAAAGGTCTCGAATCACCGGTCGTCTTTGTGATGGGCCTCACAGAAGGCATCTTCCCTCATCGACGCTCCTATACGCTGGCTGAAGATGGACCCATTGTGCTGTCAGGGCTTGCAGAAGAGCGACGCCTCGCCTATGTGGCCTTCACACGAGCGCAAAAACAATTGTTCCTCTCATCCATTCTGCGCTATCGCAGTAGCGATGCTATCCCCTCTCGTTTCATCGAGGAAGCTGGACTTCGCCCGACAAATGAAGATGGTGTGTTAAATCCATACCTTATTAACGCTGATGGTACATCGCGCACACTCAGCCCCCTCATCACCACTCCAACTCTATTTGATGCCTGAATCGTCCTTTTTCCCTATTGAAGAGGAACGCTTTTGTTCCTCTCAATAACCTTTACTTCCAACATCTATTCCATACTCTTCGGTAACACTTTCCTCATTGCCTGCTCCGATAGCAGCGAGGTAACAACAGTTACATATTCCATCATACATGAATATTTGCATTTAAGATGATTACGCTATGATTAGCCTCAGTTTTCGACAAAAAAAGATTGACTTTTTATTCAAATTTATGTATTCTCTAAACATAGTTTGTAACTATTGTTTCGTTTTCATTGCATAGTAAGCAGAGCAAAGGATCTTTAATGTAACGGCAATTACATTGCTTGATCTAACTACTACGAATGAGTAGATCAAGAGATCCAATATGTATGGCTCTATCTTTGGCATACATATCAAAAATTCCCTCTATGAGTATGATCTCAATAGTCGGTGCCTGACAGGGAAAAGTGCATGTTTGCTACATCAACATCAAACAAAGAGGAAAGAGCCGTGCTTAAGCAAGCACACTATCTATGGACATTGTATCCATACATTGATTGGAGGAGTGGGATTTTGATGAAGGCACCACCATCTCGGCATTATGCGTCCTTTTTTTCTCTTTTGCTGTTACTCACCCTGTTATTAACAGCCTGCGGCAATACAACTAACAGCAGCACAGGCAATACAACCAGTAATAATTCACCTGTAACTGTTCACTTAGGCTACTTCCCAAACATAACTCACGCGATAGCTTTAGTCGGGGTTGCACGCGGCACATTCCAGCAGGCACTTGGCCCCAACAAACTGGATACCTCCAAAATCTTTAATGCTGGACCAGCTCTCATCGAGGCTCTCTTGGCCGGTGATATCGATATTGGCTATGTGGGTCCAAATCCAGCCATCAACGGCTATGTGAAAAGCCACGGAGAAGCTCTGCGTATCATAGCAGGGGCGTCCAGCGGTGGAGCGCTCTTTATTGTACAACCAGATGAACACATCCAGAATCCACAGGATTTGAATGGCAAGAAGCTGGCAACGCCACAAAAAGGCGGCACGCAGGACGTTTCGCTCCGCCACTATTTGCAAGCAAATGGATTGAAAGCGAGCGATCAGGGTGGGAGTATACAGATTATTCCAACAGATAATCCCAATATTATCACGGAGTTCAAGGCAAAACAGATCGATGGAGCCTGGGTACCTGAACCATGGGCCTCTCAGCTCATCATTGGAGCTAAAGGCAGGGTTTTCGTTGATGAACGTACCCTGTGGCCAGACAATAAATTTGTTACAACGAACGTGGTTGTGCGCAAGGATTTCTTAGACCAGCATCCAGATATTGTGAAAGAATTCCTACAAGCCCATGTAGAGACCGCCCAATACATCAATGCAAATCCACAGGCTGCACGGCAAATCATCAATGATCAGTTAAAGAAACTTACAGGCAAATCACTTGCAACGGGAGTTATCACACAGGCATTCAAAAACCTGGACATTACCTACGATCCGCTGGCCCCAACACTATTAAAATCGGCGGATAATGCCTATGCACTTGGATTCCTGGGCACCAGTAAACCTGACTTGAAAGGCATTCTTTACCTCGATCCACTCAACTCAATTCTTATAACCAAGGGTTTAACAAAGGTCGCAGCCGCGTGAGGAGGATAAACATTCATGGCTCAGCAAGTAGATACGGCACAACAAGCAAAATACAATACCAGGGATAGTGTTTCCTCGCTAAGAGATGGAACATCACTTCGCATTGCCGGAGTAAGTAAGACATTTAGCAGCAATGGGCGCGTAGTAGAAGCTCTACGCCCAGTAGATCTTGAGGTTAAACCTGGCGAATTTGTGTGTTTCCTTGGTCCTAGCGGCTGTGGTAAATCTACACTACTCAGCATTATAGCTGGCCTGGAAGATGCCACCACCGGACAGGTCTTTACTAATGACAAAGTGGTTACAGGACCAGGAACAGATCGTATATTGTTGTTTCAAGAGGCCGCACTCTTCCCCTGGCTCGATGTGCAGCAGAACGTGGAGTTTGGTCTACGCCAGGCTGGCATCCCAGCAAAACAACGTGCGGAAATCGCACAGAGGTTTATAGAGACTGTGCATCTCAATGGCTTTGAACATAGCTATATCCATCAACTCTCTGGTGGTATGCGTCAACGTGCGGCCATTGCACGTGCTCTGGCTATCGATCCTGCTGTGCTTCTGATGGATGAGCCATTTGGCGCTCTGGATGCCTTTACACGAGATCGCTTGCATACTGAGCTTGAAACAATCTGGTCTGCAACGCATAAAACTATTCTCTTCGTTACACACAATGTACGTGAAGCTATCGCTCTAGGTGACCGCGTGGTTGTCTTCGCACCACGACCTGGACGTATCGTTCGCGAATTTCGGATTGATCTGCCTCGTCCCCGTAGTTTAGAAGATCATGAGCTTGTAGACATGGCTGCCGAAATTCTCCATGTGCTACGCAGCGAAATGGAATCTAGTGAGCAGGAGCTGGCACATGGCTCAATCCGTTAGTGCTCTAAAAGAACCAGAACTAGCACCAAAACAACGTATAAAACAGCAGACAAACACGCAAAGGTGGTTGTTGAAAGTCTTACGCCAGGTGTTGTTCTACGCTCTGCTGATTCTGATCTGGCAAGGGCTGGCAGCAAGCCACATCTGGAAAGACTATCTCTTTGCCGGGCCAGTAGATGTATGGGGCCGTATGCTCAGCGGCTTCCATGATGGCACTTTTGAGGTGGCTATTCTAACGAGCCTGCGCCGCCTCGCGGTTGGCTATAGCATCTCGCTTGTCTTAGGCGTTATCTTTGGCCTGCTACTTGGCAGTAATCACTATATAGAGGAGACCTTCGGCTCACTCATCCTGGGCCTACAGGCCTTGCCAAGCGTGTGCTGGATTCCATTGTCGCTTCTCTGGTTCGGTCTGAATGAACAAGCTATGATCTTTGTAGTCGTTATGGGAGCTCTCTTTTCTATCACTCTTGGTGTCGATGCTGGCGTCAAAAATACACCACCAGTCTACATTAAAGCTGCACGCAATATGGGTTCCCACGGAATTGCATTATCTACACAGGTCATTCTACCTGCTGCTTTACCCTCCATTCTCACCGGTCTCAAGCAAGGTTGGACTTTCGCCTGGCGCTCACTTATGGCTGCTGAATTACTCTATATCACCATCAGCCTGGGTAGTTTGCTGGAAAACGGACGTGACCTCAACGATGTCGCACAGATGTTCGCTATCATGCTCATCATCGTTGTATTAGGCGTTGCTATCGATAATCTGGTGTTCGGGCCTCTCGAACGCCTCGTTCGCATCCGCTGGGGATTCACCAGGTAGCATACAAACACAAAGTTATAGAGAAATAGTGGTTGGTAGGAAGAATGCAGCACTCATTGTGCTACATTCTTCCTACTCTCCTGAGCTGAGAGGAAAAAGCAGATTATAAAAGGCTTGTGCTGCACGTGATAGTTGTTTATCAGTACGTTGGATAAAGCTGAGCTGGGCCGTAAGATCAAGATCGGCCAACGCAATCCTCACCAGATCGCCTGCCGCTAATTCACGTTGCACCGAGAGAAATGAGACAATTGCAGCACCCACTCCACTTATCACCATCTGCTTTATAGCTTCGTTATCTGTGAGGGTTAGTAAAGGTTGAATCTGTATACCTTTACGCAAAAATTCTTGCTCAATCACTTCTCGGATACCACTACCCTGTTCCCGTAACAACAATTCGCCGAGGGCAAGCTCCTGCGGGCCTAAACTATCAAGATTGCACCAACGATGATCAGGCGCTACAATAAGTACCAGACTATCTTGCGCAAAAACACGAGCTTGAAGCACAGACGGGAAATTTGATGTATCACCCTCCACCAGGCCAAAGTCCAGCGTCCAATCGATTGTGCCTTCGATAATTTCGCGCGAGTTGAGAATCGTAATCTTCAGCACGACCTGTGGATAGCGTGCACGAAAACGTGCAATGATGGGTGGGAGAAGATATACGCCTGCAGTTGTATTAGCTGCAATAGTTACTTCTCCCAGATCAACGTCTCGCAATGAGGCCAGGGTATCCTCTACTTCTCGCTCCAGCGCAAAAATCTGACGGGCATATCTTTGCAACACACGGCCTGCGTGTGTCAGAACAATACGCCGCCCCTGCCGCTCAACAAGCTCAATCTGGGTTTCGTGCTCCAGACTCTGGATAATTTTAGTTACAGCAGGCTGCGTTAAATTCAATTTCTCTGAAGCACGGGTGATATGTTCAAATTCTGCAACTTGTAGAAATACTCGCAAATTCTGTAAGTTCATCCAGCATACCCTCTTTATATTATATACATTTTACTCTTAATAAGCTTGATAGAGATTCTAATCATTGTATCCTATCAGAAATAGCCCTTGTTCTCACAGCGCTCCAGAAAATGAACAAAGGCCTCGACTCAAAAATGAGTGAGGCCATCATCAAGAATATCGCTTATTCAATGTGCACTCAGATGCACAATTGCATCTGAATAGTCATCAGTGCGCCTCCCTTGTATGGGGATCTCAAGGGCAATAAACATGATAGCGCCAGCCCTGGTTGCACTTTTAAGATCAACGGTAGCAGCCGCCAGAGCCGGATGTATACTCCTACTATGGGTGATACGTAGCAAGTTCAATTCAGTGCCCACAGACAACCCATGCTCCGCCTTGTAGCGCCGGACCAGACGCAGAATTTCAAGCAAGTCATTGCCAGCATCTTCAGCATCTGGATCGATCCACTCTGCATAAGACCTGGGCCATGCAGCTATGTGAATAGACGAAGCTCCATCCCACCGCTGAAAGAGACTCAGATAAATCTCTTCCGTGATAAAAGGAAGATATGGCGCTAGCAATTTTAAAACACTCAACAAAGCTTGATAGAGTGTCCATTGAGCGGCCTCATGCTCACAACCGTGTTCTTGATACAAACGCGACTTTGCCAGTTCCAGGTAATTGTCGCATAGATCGGACCAGAAGAAGCGCTCAACCTCAGCTCGCGCGGCTGCATAGTTACCACGCTCCAGTTCGGCAGTCGCAAAAACTATCGTACGCGTCAGACGCGAAAGTAGCCAGCGATCAGTCGGTAACAGACCCACAGGCAATTCTCCTGCTGAGAGAGCTCGCATTTGTAAGCCTTGCAAGCGAGCTTCAGCAAAACGACTTGCATTCCAGAGCTTGGTGACCAGCCGTCGTCCAGTAGCAAGCGTCTCAAAATTCAAAGGCGTATCGCTCCCCAGCTTCGTCGTCGTCGCCCAATAGCGCAGGGCATCGGCGGATTCTTGTTCCAGCAACTGCATCGGACCCATCTCTTTGTGCTGCTTCGATTTCGAGAGCTTGCTTTTTTCAGCGGAAAGCGCATGACCAGAAATTGCTATTTCGCGCCACGGAATCTCATTTCGATGAAAAATCGACTTAACTATACTATAAAATGCCCAGGTACGAATGATATCATGTGCTTGCGGACGCAGATCAGCAGGAAAGTGTTGTGCAAACCATACAGGATCATCTAACCAATGCCCAATGAGCAGTGGAGAGCAAGACGAGGTGGCCCAGGTATCCATAACATCCAGTTCTGGCTCAAAATCTCTTGCACCACAGACACAGGCTCCCAGTGGACTAGAAACACGAGGATCAACAGGCAACTGAGCCAGGGAAGCCAGGTATATTTCGCCGCATGCCCGACAGCTCCAGGCCGGGAAAGGCACGCCAAGGAAACGCTGCCGTGAGATACACCAGTCCCATTGGAGATTCTCAACCCAATGCTCATAGCGCAGCCGCATATACTCCGGGTTCCAACGTATCTGACGGCCTGCCTCAAGAAAACGCTCTTTCTGATCTAGAATTCTGATAAACCACTGCCGCGTGTGGAGATATTCAACTGGCGTTCCACAACGTTCATGTGTCCCTACATTGTGCTCTATCGTCTCTTGCCCCAGAATCAGGCCCTCATCTGCCAGTTGAGCCAGGATACGTTGACGCGCTTGCACAGTTGAGAGGCCTTCATAGGGACCAGCCAGTGCGGTCATATGTCCTGTATGATCAATAGCTTTGCGCAAAGGCAACTGATGCAAACGCCACCAGCGGACATCAGTTGAATCGCCAAACGTACAGCACATAACTGCACCACTTCCCCTGGCAGGATCGGCCAGTTCATCAGCCAGAATAGGAACTTCAATCCAGGGCTTTTGCGCAAAGGTAGAACTTGCGATCCTTGCCATCGTACCAACTAAATGAGCATAGCGTGCATCACCAGGATGAACAAAGATAGCAACACACGCTGGCAATAGTTCTGGTCGTGTGGTCGCAATCGGCAATATCGTGCCATCTTGCAACCTAAATGCCAGCGTGGAAAACAATGCAGGCAATGTTCTATCTTCCTGTTCCGCCTGTGCAATTGCAGTCTGGCATTCGGGACACCAGAGCGTCGGAGCCTGCTGGGTATATGCACGGCCTGCTTGATAAAGCTGAATAAACGACCATTGCGACGTTCGCTGAACCTGTGGTGAGATGGTAGAATAGCCATACCGCCAATCAACGCTCAGACTCATCCTTCGCCACAAAGCCCTGAAGTCTTCCTCTGTTCGCTCAATAAGCTCCAGGCACTTCGTAAGAAATTCTGTACGCTCCATCTGAGTAGCTTTTCTGCCAATAGTCTTTTCGACGAAACGCTCTGTTGGCAGTCCATTATCATCAAAGCCCATCGGATACAAAACGCGCTCCCCGCGCATACGATGAAAGCGGGCAATCACATCTGTCTGACTATAAGAATAGCAATGCCCGACATGCAGTTTTCCTGAAACGGTCGGAGGTGGGGTATCAATCGTGTAGAGGGGACCGGAACCATGTGCATTAAACGCATAGAGATCGGTGGCGTCCCAGTGGGAAACAAGCTTTGGCTCAACTTCGTGAAAGTTGTAACGGTTGGGCAACATGGTATAGTACTCCTTTTTTGGTACTAACTAAAAAACGCTGCCTCCTCGCAAGGACGAGGGCAGCGCAATCTCGTGGTACCACCTTGTTTTGATACATGACACGCCCAACCAATAAGGTGCCGTGTATCCTCTCAGGGGCGTTAACGGGCCTGCACCGGAGTACCTTAACCCATACCATACCGCGAAAAAGACGCTATGGTGATTTCAGCTACTCGACTTCCGAGCCACGTTCAGGAGACGTATTCGAAGGAGGCTTCCACCCGTTGACCTCCACTCTCTGGCAAAGCGTTTCTCCCTACTCCGCTCGTTCAAGGTCTTTCAATCTATTATGCTGTATAAGAATACCTGCCACCGTTGTATTTTGTCAAGTAGCATTTTTATGCGAATCTCTCGCGGCGGCTCGTCCAATTCTCTGTTCCTTTAACAATGATTTGATTCCCGTTCTCAACCTGCGAACAATGGCTCATTATGAATGAAACTTTTCCAGATTACATGTCGTGAAATTTAGTAGATATTTCAAAAGAAATAGGGGACTCTTTACAACTCTTTTATGACCGTGGCCACGACGTACATGACCCATTCGACGAGACAAATCCAGATAAGGCTTAGTATTTTTACCTGGAGTAACATTCGCTAGCGTCTTCACGTTAGTGATAACAGAGATTGTCGATTTATAACATAGACATATAGACACACACAGAAAATTTCTGTGTCTTGAAAATACGGTTAGAACCTGATTGTATTTAAGGTAATCACCCGATGTGGCAAGTCTTCACATTCTCTAAAATAGAGAAAAAGAAGATTAAAGAAAATGGACATCTAAGTATGAGCACACATCAAAAAGTGTGTGGCATAGCCTGTGAGTACGCACCACGAGGCCATACGGAGTCCGACGCTGATTTTGTCGGTGAGTTTTCCTGAAGGGAGCGTGGAATCATGGCAATTGTTGATCCTGTCAGTGATGACCGTAGGACCATGCTAGCCAAACATACATCAATGTTGGAACGGCTATCCTACCCCCTCCCGTCCGACTTTCACGAAAACCTGGATGCGGTCATTGGCACAAGTATGACAAAGGCGGTTACTGAGCCTCTGGTCGCATTTGAAGTTCCTCTTGTTGAAGAGACGGACGTGCTGCTTATTGAAGATGATGGCAGCGATGCTGACACACTAGAAGATGCTCCAGTGCGCTCGCGCACAAGTAGCATCACAAATACAAAAAGTGCATCTGGTTCTGAAGATGCTTTTCAAAGCTATCTGCATGATATTCGTCGCCTCGGTCTCCTGACTCACGAGGAAGAAATTGATCTGGCTCGTCGTTCTGCCGCTGGCGAAGAGGCAGCTCGCCGTATATTGATTGAATCAAACCTTCGCTTAGTCATTGCGATTGCCCGCCGCTATACCAGCACTGGCGTTCCCCTGATCGATCTGATACAGGAAGGCAATCTTGGCTTGATGCGGGCCGCCGAAAAGTTTGATTATCAACGTGGTTGCCACTTTGGTACCTATGCTACATGGTGGATTCGTCAGGCTGTTAGTCGTGCAGCTGGCGAACAGTCACGTATGATTCATCTTCCAGAGCATGTGGCCACTCGTTTGCGCAAAGTACGACGCGTCGCCGCACAACTTTCGCAAGAAAACGGTCTCGATCCCTTACCCGAACAGATTGCGCAGGCATGCAATATCGATGTCAGTGAAGTTGTGGATTTGCTGGGCGTCGTTGAACAACCTGTTTCGCTCGATGCTCCTGTCGATGAGGAAGCTCGCTATTCGCTTGCCGATACATTGGAGGACAGTACAACTCCTGCACCAGCCGATACGGCCTCACAACATTTACTTGGCGAGGAACTTCATCGCGCTCTTGCTCTCCTTACTCCTCGCGAATGCGCGGTCGTTACTCTGCGCTATGGCATTGGCGATGGTCGTAGTCGTACGTTATTAGAAGTTGGCAAAGAGTTGGGTATCTCGCGTGAGCGCGTTCGCCAACTCGAAGTGGTTGCTCTTATGAAGTTACGCGGCAGTAGTAGCAGTAACTCTTTACGCGAGTGCGTCTAGCTATCGCTTTTCTTATTGAATACATATAATTTACACTTTTCCATCAGCTGGAAAAGTGTAAATTATATGTATTCAATAAGAAAAGCGGCATAGTACTAGCCTGCTCGACTGATGGCGCGATAGTATGGTACACTAGCTTGCGATTAAAAGCACAATATATTCATGAAAAATGCAGAGAAAATAGACTCAACTATTGATCACATGTATTGGGAGTTTTATGGATACCAGGCTAGCTACCACCACTGGCGATGATACGCCTATAGCCCAGCATATCAATTATGGTAGGAGACGCAGACAATCTACTATTCATGTTGGTATCCTACTGGGACTGTTCGCCATTGCACTTATCCCACGCATCATCCTTGCACTACAACTTGATATGGTAACAGACGAGGTTGTCTATATCCTGGGCGGAAAAATATATCTCCCTCTGTTACGACATTTGAGCATTGGCGCTAGCGGCTGGACATATAACTATGAGCATCCTCCTTTTGCTAAAGTGCTGATGGGCCTGGCTCTAGCGTTCAACACTCTGCTTGGTCATCCATTTGGTGAGCTCTTCGCGGCTCGTGTGCCGAGCATTCTCATGGGTACATTACTTGTGGTTGCAATCTACTGGCTGGGCCGCGCACCCTTTGGACAGCACGGTTGCACTTATCGCTGCCCTCTGCCTGGCATGTAGCCCCTGGCTGGTCTATTTTAGTGCCCTGGCATACCTTGATATGACGATGACTGCTTTGGTTACGCTTGCTTTCCTTCTGCTGTGGCCGGCTATTCGAACCCCATGGCTCTATCTGGTGGTCGCCCTCTGTGTAGGACTGGGCGCGGCTAGCAAATATACTGCAACCCTCGCTGTACCTGGCATGGTCTTATTTACTGCTTACTATTTCCTGGCTATTCGGCCTCGTCTTGCTTTAGAGCAGCGACCAAAGGTTCCCTGGCTCTGGTGGATCGGCGCTATTGCTTTAGCGCCACTGGTATTTCTCGCTGCCGATCCTGCTATCTGGCCTGATCCTTATCATCTCTTGCATCATAGCTTTCTTTTCGAGTGGGAGCACTCGATCCATGGCCATTTAACCTTCCTTGCTGGTCGCTATGATACACATGTGCCACAATGGGCAATTATCTATATTATTCTCAACAAAATGACTGCTTTCGTGACCATTCCTGCCGCCTTCTTTGCTGTCTTTGCACTCATCCAACTCGTACGTTTTCATCTGCGTCTCACAACTACAAAAAGTACGGCGAGTGTCTCCCCAACGGATGCGGCTAGCCTTTCTTTTCTTCTGATCTGGCTTATTAGTATTCTCGGTATGTTCAGCCTTTTAAATATTGTTGTTGGCACTCACTATCACCTACCACTAGCACCTTCTGTAGCCCTGGCCGGTGTCTATGGTCTGGCGATTATCCTGCGCTACCCTCGCATTGCATCCTCTTCCGCTACTGAGATACAATCCAGCAAACCAGTGAATAATGCAACCAGATCAGTAAGCGCCCGCACTATTCTCACGATTGTTTGTTGACATTGCTCACTGTAGGGCCACACCTCTTTGGTCTGCTCACGGTTCCCGCAGCTGAAGGATATACCAGTGAGCTATTTCAAGGCGAGAACACTACCTTGCAGGTTGCTTATCCTGGTTATCGTGATGCGCTAGAATGGCTCACAACGAATACACATGGTTCTGCTACTGTAGGATTGGTCGCCCTCCCTGGCACGCTTCAATCGGGTAGTCAGGGTGTCTCCTGGTTTGACTATAATAAAAACTTTACGCCCAGGTTCCAGTTGAGAGAAGCTCACCCAGAGGATAAAACATATCAGTACAACTATCTGATATGGCCTATGCACCTGGTACAGCGCGGCTACGCCATCCCTCCTAGTATGGCATGCTCATATCATCCACACTGTAACAGGGGGCAACACTATTTATTGCTATATCCTGGCTAATCCTTTGGCAGGCAGTGGGAGCACGCAAACCTGAGGACGCAGACGAATGAAAACGCAACCAGATGACATAATCAGTAAAACATTGGACTCCACAGAGGCGCGATTTTCTATAAAAAACGCGCTTTCTCTGTGGTTAAATGCAAAGTCGTTCTCATGGCTCGATATTCCTATCTTGCTTTTCCTCTGCATCATTTTGCTCGCTGGCCTTACTCAACAGTCTAACCCCGATACTATACGCTATCAGTGTTACGCCTTCGCTTTCTGGCATGGTACACAGGCATTGCCCACACTATCATCCAATGAGTGTACTTTTATAACACATCCAGCAGACAAAACCGCCGCAGAAACACACACCGCTCTTCTAGAGAGCCTCAAGCATTATGGCTTGCCTGTCAGTGTTATAACCATCATAGCAACACCCTCTACGACCCAGCCATATCAACTGCTACCTTACGAGTATCCTTTGTTAGCACTACTGAGCTTCTCGCTCGGCCTGCTGACACCTTTCGGATGGTACCAGACAACATTTGCATTTTGGATGTTTTGCATTGCAACTGGGCTCTACTTGCTCTTATTGCACAGGCACTCGCGGGGAGCGGCACTTGCCTTCGCTCTCTACCTCGCCACTGGCTGTTTCGTAACTGCGTTGGGGCGCTTCGACCTTATTCCAACTAGCTGCACCTTTGGCGCACTTCTCTGCGCAGAACGTGCAAAATGGAAATATGCTTTTTTTCTACTCGCCATCGCTACTATGATCAAGTTTTACCCTGTTGTGCTACTTATTCCCTTGCTCATAGCACAACACAAGCACCAACAAAGCACATCGCACGCCAACAATACATGGCAGAAATATATACCTTTAGCAATCTTCATAAGCACCTGCGCAATTATTACGATTTTGTCTCTGGCGGTAAATATAGAGGGCACGCTTGCCCCACTCACCTATTTTGGCACACGACCCCTACAAATAGAATCGACCTCGGCTTCTATCGTATGGCTTATCAGTACAGTTGGCGGCTTTCCACTTACGTATGCTTTTTCGTTCGGATCGCGTAACGTTTTTAGCCAGTTTTCAGCGCCCATAATGCAAAGTGGTAGTATACTTTTTCTCGCTGGACTTTGCTTCGTCTACTGGTTACAATGGCGTCAGAAGATTGCTTTATCGCTGACATTCCTGCTTACGCTCCTTATTGTGATCGTGACCGGGAAGGTGTTCAGCGCACAATATCTTATCTGGCTAGCACCATTCGTTGCCTATGCAGGGGGATGGCATAGAAAATGGCTGCTGAGTTGGGGGAGTATTAGCCTGGTGACAACGCTTATTTACCCTTTTCTCTACAATAGGGTCCAATATACATTTGGATCTCTCTTGCCGGATCTTTATGCCACTATATGCGTACGCAATAGCCTGCTACTACTCTTTACCTGCCTCTTGCTCTATATGGCTATACGCAATCATTTCAGGATCAATGCCCAATGAAACGTCTTCCACTCCGTGATATTCTCTGGTTATTTATCGCCACACGCCTGCTGTTTATACTCATAACCTATATCGCGTATATTCTGTTGACGGCTGAGAAATATTCCAATACTCCGGTGGACATCAGCGCTCTCTTGAGCAGTTGGAATCATTGGGATGCCGCTAACTACGTAAGAATTGCTCAGTATGGCTATGAGCGCGTCGATCTCGCCTTCTTTCCGCTCTTTCCATTCCTCATTGCAATCATCAGCCACTTGCTGGGCAGCTGGAGCTACTTGCTGGTGGGTACATTGATCAGCAACGGTGCTTTTTGGGGCATGCTGTGTGTTATCTATTACCTGGCTGCCGATATAGCTGGCGATGAGATTGCACACCGTTGTCTGCTCTATCTCTGCATCTTCCCTACCGCCTTCTTTTTCTTTGCTGCCTACAATGAATCTTTATACCTGCTTTTTGCAGCGGCAACGTTTCTAGCGCTCTACAAACAACGTTGGGGGCTTGCTGGCATGATGGGCTTGCTGGCTGCTCTCACTCGTTCGGCGGGTGTTCTCCTCATTATCCCTTATCTCTATCAGTTATGGCTACAACGGGAAGGGCTGTTCGCTCAGAAACGCACCTTGCTTCTCAGCATAGTCCCGATCATACTTATTCCTATGGGTACTCTCATATATGCGCTCTACTGTTGGATCACGATTGGAAATCCGCTGGAATTTATTATAGTGCAACAACATTCCGGCAGACATCTCAACTGGCCGTGGGCGGGGATCTGGCAGGCAATTTCAGCCCTGCTATTATTTCGCCCACAGGCATTTGGATCGGCCAATCAGGCACATTTGTTGCTAGACTTGAGCGCAACACTGGGCTTTATCATTCTGATCATCCTGGGTTGGCGCAGATTACCAAAAAGTTATAGCATCTGGATGAGTGCACTTATGATCTTTTTTCTTATTGATCCTGCAACCGAGAAACCTGATATTCTGCTCTCTAACCAGCGCTTTGTCCTCGAACTGTTTCCAGCCTTTATCACGCTTGCCATCCTGGGAAAACAATATCCACGCCTGCATCACCTTATCCTTCTGATTTTTCCGACATTGCTGGCCGTGTTAAGCATAGCATTCATTATGAATCGATGGGTTGTATAGGTGGGAGTATAAATGAAACGCACATTCATCTGGGATATAGTCGGATTATTTTTCGCCACACGTCTGATCCTGGTACTCGTGACGTACTTTGGCTATATTCTGCTGACACAGGACAAATATTCGGGGACGCCCGTTGATATTGCGACCTTTCTCGGCTCTTGGCAACAATGGGACGCTGCAGTCTATATTCGTATCGCGCAATCGGGCTATCAGCCGCCATTTGATTTCGCTTTCTTCCCACTCTTCCCCATACTTATCACTCTGATCGCACATCTCTTGCCTGGGCAATGGAGCTATCTCCTGGCAGGTATGTTTATAAGCAATGTGGCACTATTGGGAGCGCTTTTTATCATCTATCAACTTGCCACAGACGCAGCCGGAGAGCGTATTGCACGCCGAACAGTTCTCTATCTCTGCATTTTTCCTACTGCCTTCTTTTTCTTCGCAGCCTACAACGAATCGCTTTTTATCCTACTCTGTGCCGGAACCTTTCTAGCGCTCCGCCGTCAACGCTGGTGGCTTGCTGGCCTCCTGGGTGGGTTAGCCGCGCTGACGCGAACTACTGGCGCATTGCTCGTCATACCTTATCTCTACGAAATATGGTCGGTTAGAGAACAACTACTCACCAACAAACGCAGTATGATCTGGAAACTGTTGCCGCTTGCATGCATACCATTGGGAACCGCACTTTACGCCTTCTATTGCTGGACAATGACGGGCAGTCCTCTTCTCTTTATCTCAGTCCAATATCATTGGTCGCACCAACTCACCTGGCCCTGGCAAGGGATCTGGCAAGCTCTCTTTGAAATCTTCTGGAACCAGCCCTTTGGTTCTTTCAACCAGGTTCATACGTTGTTGGACCTCAGCGCAACATTTGGTTTTCTCCTGCTTGTTTTCCTGGGGAGAAAAATGCTGCCTCCTGCCTATAGTCTCTGGCTAGGATTTCTATTCGCTAGCATATTGCTCAGCTCAACGGTCGCACAACATGATTCTCTGATATCAAACCAACGCTTTGTGCTCGAAATGTTCCCAGCTTTTATAACGCTTGCTCTGCTTGGTGCAAAACATCCACGACTCCATCAAACAATTTTATGGGTCTTTCCTGCACTGCTTGCCACGCTCAGCCTGCTCTTTATTATGGGGAAATGGATGGTATAACCAATAACGCTATGCAAAAATTTGTTGTATTTCATCGTCATAGAGAAAAGCAACGCAAACAGATCATCTACACTATAGCTGCTGCTCTATACAATTGCCTTTCTCTGTTGCATTATCATTAGCATCACGCCGCTCAATCGCCTACGTGGGCTTTTAGAGATCCAAAGCTGGCCAACAAGCGCTCTGTTACTCTCGATTGGATCATGGTTGCCCATCGATTTGCACCTGGCAAACACACCACGTGACTCGCAGATATCGACACACCTTCTCTGCTTATTAGCGCTTATCGTGTTAGAGTTTATCATCTACGGACTAGCTGCATGGTGGATACAACAACAAAAGCATGACTATGACAATCGACGTACCCTTACTATTATCTGGTTTGGCGTTCTGGCAGCTGGACTGATCTTTGTTTTTACACCTGCGATGCTCTCACGTGATCTTTTTGTTTACGCAGGCTACGGTCGTATCCTCGCCCACTATCATGCTAACCCTTACTTTGTCACGCTCTCAATGTATCCACACGATGCTCTTGTGCCCCTGGACGACTGGAATACTGCTCTGTGCGCTTATGGACCCATCTGGCTCCTGATCTGTGGCCTTAGTAGTATGCTTGCTGGCGAGCATACCATACTCTACGTCTTCTTCTATCGCATCCTTGGCTTTGCCGCTCATGCGCTCAATATATTACTCATCACTACTATCTTACGCACAATGGGCCGCTCACCACGTACAATCGCCCAGGGCACGCTGTTGTACGCCTGGAATCCTCTTGTACTCCAGGAGAGTTGTCTCGGTGGGCATAACGATACCTTCATGGTTACATTCCTGCTCCTGGGCTTGCTCTACTCTGTACGCGCTGAGCAACATAAGCTACGACCATTCACAGCATGGCAGGCCTATGTTCCCGCACTGATCGCATTCACAGTAGCGGTGCTCATCAAGTTTACCAGCGCTCCACTGATCGCCTTATTTTTCATTCTGCTCGCCTGTAAGCTTTTGCAGTCACAGGACCAACCACAGAAACTCTCCCTTAGCACGTTACAACAGATAGAATGGCGTTCTTTCCTGCAAACAATGCTTGCCGCTTGTCTCGTTAGCGTGGGTACCATCCTGGCCTTTTACGCCCCATTTTGGGCTGGTCACAGTGTACATGCTATCCTGGAAAGTTTTAGCTCTCCGCCCTCCGCACGCTCTGCCTATGGCTCGATCTTAGGGGCGCTACTAAACTGGGAGAAAGTTTCTGGTGGACAATACGCAGACTCAGGACTCATCTTCCTGCTTAGTCAACACAACACATGGCAAGATATCAGTACTGTGGTCGCTGCCCTTCTCTTGCTGATCAGCGTCGTCTGGCTCTGGCGCACCCCCACAACACGCACAATGGCATTATCAGCACTGGCAATACTAGGTGCAGTACTGATAGTAACACCATGGTTCTTCCCCTGGTACATCACCTGGCTGGTTGGACTCGCCGCCATCTGCCTGCCAGTCTCCCATGAACGCATAGCAAGAGCGCTTATAGGTTTTACACTCACATTTTCAGCCTCGGCACACTTTATCTACATCTTTCGCGGCTACCAACCCATCGGGGACTGGATCGGCTGGATATTCCTTACGACCATTGGGCCGCCACTTATTATTCTGCTCCTACTCCTATTCATCCCAAAAATTTTTTATCACTCGAAATATGAATGATTATTCTGCTAAGCAGATCTGGTCACTCGCTGATGCTGGAGCAACCAGGGATAAAACTGTGGATCATCATAAATATCCGACACATCATGTCCCCTATCATTATAGACGGTGAAACGCACATTGCCTCCACATGCTTTGAGTGCCTCTACCATCTGCTCAGTCTCGCAAAATGGGATAACGGTATCGTTTGTCCCATGACATGTCCAGACAGGCACATGGTTAATGGCACTCACTCCACTAACATCGCCTCCTCCCATTAGAGGAACAATGGCAGCAAACCGATTTGGAAATGCAAGAGCAAGTGCCCAGGTTCCATAACCGCCAATACTTGCACC
Source organism: uncultured Chloroflexia bacterium (assembly GCA_963850365.1). Taxonomy (GTDB): domain Bacteria; phylum Chloroflexota; class Ktedonobacteria; order Ktedonobacterales; family Ktedonobacteraceae; genus Dictyobacter. The sequence continues at coordinate 732,386 of CAWKKX010000022.1, read as the reverse complement.
AGTCACATAGATACGATCCGTGTCGATTTTATAGGTATCCACAATTTCATCAATCAGCGTTCCTAGAACATCTGTATTCCATTGCCAGTCGTAACCTGGAAATTGCGGAGTAACGACGACAAAGGGCGATTGGAAGCTCTCCCCCATAGCCTTCTGCATTCGTGGCACAATGTTGTTCGTTTGAGCTAGCTTGTTGAGGTCATTACCCCGATCTCCCATACCATGCAGATATAACAGAAGCGGCCAGGCGGTTGCTTGACTCGCCTCATAATTATGGGGCAAAGAGAGCAGATAGTGACATGCAACAGTTTTTGTAATGTTTACTTTCTTGCAAAGAGTGTGTTCTGCTCGGTGTGTCTAGTGCTGTCATGTAAGCTCCTCCTAAGATATACTTCCGGCAGATATAGATCATTGAGGGAGAATTGGCGGTCAGACAGGCCGATTCTTCGGACTGACGAGCAATTATCCGCTACCAGAAGCGGATCTGAAACCTCATTGTAGCAATAGCAAGGCTTCCATCGCCGCTTGCGAAAGACATAACGGCAGCGCGGCTCATGCGCAGCGTCTTCCCTCTTTGCTGGCCTCCATTCGGCTTTTCGCCACCTTCTTTCGTCACTTTGCTGATATCATTGATGAGCAAGAAAGACGAATTCTAAGCCAGGACGGTCGGGGGCATCTCGAACTGATTCCACCGTGAATTGAGCATGGGAGAGCGTCTCAGCAATCTCTGATCGGCTGCGGAACCGTAAGGTTGACTCGGATGTCATCACGCCCCCGTCCTTTCGGAACACGAATATATGGCGAAAAGAGACCAGCGGCAGTTGTACGTTCATCAGCTCTGTCCAGGACTCGACCGTGCCGATTCCGGGCGCTTCAATCGTCTTGTAGGACTGGTCTCGGTTCCAGCTTTTCCACGCTTCCCTGGTTGGGTCACGCACCTCAAAGACAAGCCGCCCATCCGGGCGAAGCGCATCGTGACACGCACGAAGGGTTGTCATCCACTCCTCCTCTGTCACGAATACTTGTGCCACATTGCCAGTCATGGTGATGAGATCGGCATGCAATCCTTTGAGCTGCGCTGCAGTGCCGGGTATCCAGCGAACTCGGTCGGCAGACTCTTTCCGTCTGGCGACGTTTAGTGAGGCTACAGCCGGATCGATGCCAACGACCTCAAACCCTCGCAAGGCGAAGCGACAGGCAAGAGTACCAGTTCCACATCCCAGGTCAATGACAGAGTGGGCGTGGAACTCGTCTGCTATGGCCAGATATGGAGCAAGGTCCGGTCGGTCTAGACTGTCGAGGAGGTCATAGATTTCGGCCAGTTTGGGCTCGGCAAATATGGCGTCAGGCATCACGGTAACTCTCCTTCTCTTCTGTTCATCTGATAGCATGCACATCGTTCACGGTGGCTAGCACACCTCGTGATTTGAGATGCGGATCTACCCACCGACAACATCCCAGTCTGTTTTTCCTGTGGCCGACCAACGTTTCTCTGTCAGATGCGTCTGCTGCTTGCATCGGGTTCGGGTGTGCGCTTTGAACCGGAGGACGCCCTTGCTTGGGGATAGAGAACGCATTCTTCCGTGGTGAGGACATTCCACCAGGCTGATGCCGCAGTCGGTAAATCGTTTGAAATCGAGGGAGATCAGCTCACCAGAAAACGCGCAGGTGGCTGTTTTGCACGTGTGTTCCTGTTCTTTCGCCGTTTCCACCATTTGGGACGTTTCGGCTCGTTCGTTTTCCGGGGCCGTTTGTCGTTCGGGCTCTTTCCCATTCACACATAAGGGAACGTCTTTACCTTGCTTCGTTGAATTGAGAGGGTGAACAGATGGATGTGTCGGCGTGGCGTTTCATCTTCGCTCAGATAGCGATCCCCGAATTCTCTTATGGCCGCGATAACATTGGCAAATGCCTGCCCTTTTTCGGTCAGACTATATTCCACGCGGGGTGGAATCTCGGCGAAAGCACGACGATCAACGAAGCCCCGTTCTTCAAGCATTTTGAGCCGTTGGGAGATGGTCTTAGGGCTGACCTTGCCCAGAGCATCTAGTAACTCACCGAAGCGCCTGGAGCCGTTGAGCAAATTATAGACAATCGCGAGTGTCCACATATCACCGATCAAATGCATCGCACAATCCATTGCTCGATGGTCAGTGCACGCACCATTTTCAGTATTTGTTGTAAGCTGGCTGACTTTACGCATAGTCATAGTATAACATACTCTTTCTCTCTCTGCCAATAAAGCACGATGGCGTGATGGCGTTTACAGCATCATAAGACCTCGCCACCATATAACCGGACTATAACCTTTTTTTTCTCGATATTGACAAATATCCCCCTACATAAATATAATATTTCCATAAGGGAAATAATGGTATATATATTAAATAATAAGACTATTTCCCTCTAATTGTCTGACGTGCTATCAATAAGCACAATTTTCTATGATTATTGAGGAGAAAAACGCAATGAACATCGTACTGTGGGTCGTGCAAGTCCTGCTAGGGCTAGCTTTTATTGCTGCGGGCAGTTTGAAGGTGTCGCAACCAGCAGATAAGCTGAAAAAGAACATGAACTGGGTAGAGGATGTAACACCTACATCGGTCAAAGGAATCGGCGTTCTGGAGATTCTGGGTGGCTTAGGACTCATTTTGCCTGCAGTCACCCACATCTTGCCCTGGCTGACGCCTAGTCGCCGCCATTGGCCTGGCAATCATCATGATTGGTGCGCTCGTCTTCCACCTGCGCCGCAATGAAAGAGCGCACCTGGCAGCACCTATTGTCCTATTCTTCTTACTGCTGTTGGTGGTGTACGGGCGTTTCGTACTTGTTCCACTCACCTAGAAACGTACAATCTATGCTCTTTTTCCGAATAGGGGGCGAGGTAAGGGAAAGAAGCGGCGAGAGTGAGGGTGGCCTCATTCTCGCCGCTTCTTTCCCTTCGCAGCAAGCTTGACTTGATATATATACTATTGAACATCTACGATATTGTTGACATCGCACTGCTCATCTGAGGAACTTACACATCGATGTTCTGCTATAAAGTGTAGTATGTGTATTGTTTTGTGTACCGAATCTTGTATTGACCTTGGCCCGCTTTTGAGAGGTACGAATCTGCTATGCGGCCAGGCGCGAAGCTCCCTGCATCCTTAACCGTCCCGTCGCGATCAACCCGATAGCCACCACCGCAAAAGAAACAATCCCGATCAAGCCTATTGGTGCCCCCAGATACAGATTCCCTGGCGTGACGAATACCACGAGCATCACTGGCCCCGCTGTGTTAATAACCGCATGTGCCAGCACCGTCGGCCAGATGCTCCCAGAGCGAAAGCGCAACCAGGCAAACACAATACTAAATCCCGTCGTGACCAGCATGAACATCGGCACTCCCAACCAGGAACCTGTACCATATTCGTATTTATCCAGAATAATAATAGGTGCATGCCATAGTCCCCACACCAACCCCACAAGAATTGCCGCCCATATCTCTCCTAGAGGTGCAAGGCGCGGCAACAGGTAGCCGCGCCACCCGAACTCTTCGCCAAAAGTGGCGATCATCGTCACGAACACACCCAGAGTAAAAGCACTAATAAGCCCTAGAAAAAACTGATTCAGACCCACAGAACGCAGGTAAGCAGGCAAATACCACTGCTGTATCCCAAATAATAGTGCAATCCCTCCTCCCACAGCAAACAGGATAATCGGGAGAACGTACGCCACAACATACATACGCCAGACCCCATGTACCCCTCGTTCCGCTAATCTTAGACCTGCATCACCAAACCCCTCATGGCGCACCAGCCGCACCACCAAACATGCTAGCGCGGGCGCAAACATACCAATCAGCGTCCGTATTAAAAACGACACCCCTACCACCCATAGCCCAATCCAGGCCGCCCACGCAAACCCATATGCCACAATAAGAAACCAGATAACGCCCACCCAATCAATACCTCTAACACCTCTTGCCATCTGCCGACCTCTCATCAAAGGCTCAACGGGAGGAGGATGCGCATCCATTCTTTTATCCCTTCTAACAGTTTTTCCTGCCCAATTACTTTCAATGCATAAACACTTTTTTCATCTTACCACGTCTCATAACAACACAACTTAATCGACGGCACGAATAGAAGGATGGAGGAGTCCCAGAGCGATCAAACTAGCGCTGATCGCTCCACCAAGGACAAAGACCAGGGATGCACCAAACCGATCAGATGCAATGCCCACTAACCCATAGCCAACGGGAACCAGTCCAGAAGAGGCCAGTAAATCAATACTGACAACACGCCCCAACAGGTCCGCAGGAACAAACTCTTGCAGAGTAGACATCCAGACCAACCCTACGGTTGTCAGCGCTGCACCCAGAATGAAAAGCGCCAGACTCATCCCCGCCACGGACAAAGGCAAGCCAACAACTGAGATCACGAGGCTGGCTACCAACCATGCCCCATAGGTGAGCGGCCCGCGCCTACGCAACCGTTTAAAATGCCCAAACAAGAACGCTACACTGATGGAACCTAGCGCAGAAAGCGTAGTAAGCAGTGCATAGAAACCTACCTGGCTCCCAAAGCGTTGTTTCACAAGCAGAGGTAATGCAGTCGCAAGAGGACCATCCAGAAAAATCGTACTGAGGCTGGCGATTGCAAGCGTGATCCACAACCAGGGAGAACGCCGCACGGTGTTGATGCCTATGCAAGATATCATGAAGCGCACCTGCCTCTTTCACATTGGGATGACGCAACACTGGTATGTGAGGAAGTGCGACCAGACAGATCGCCGAAATGACAAAGGAGATCCCATCCAACGCAAAAGCAAGCGCAGTCCCACCTAGCGCGATCATCCCTGCTGCGATAGCTGGACCGATGAGCAATCCTGCTTGCTGGCTGATGCTCCTGAGCGAGTTTGCACTGGGCAGCATCTCAACTGACACCAGGTCTGGAACAAGGGCCGTATAAGCAGGATAGAAAAATGCCTGGACGCCTCCAAAAATGACGCTCATAATACAGAGATGCCACAATTCAAGCCTCTGCTGGAAGGCCAGTAAGGCAATCAGGCTGACTACGGCCCCACGCACGAGATCGGAGGCCAGCAACAGACGAACCCGGGGCAGGCGATCCACAGCCACCCCTCCCAAAAGAAGAAACAGGAGCAAGGGAAGTGTGGAACAGATCAGGACGATCCCCATGGCCGTCGCCGAGCCGGTTTTCTCCAAAACCCACCAGGCCAGAGCTATCACATAGAGGCTATCACCCAAACGGGAGATGGTTTGTCCGCTCCATAGTAAAGCAAACGAGGGATTCGCAAGCACTCTCAAGAAATTCATAACTGCAAAAGTTCCTTTCCTCTGGCAACATAGGATAAATCAGGAAAAGCAAGCTCTAACCTGTACCTCTGTACATGCACACCGGTGCACAACGCCTTTTATCTAGCCAACCACATACATATTGACATCTCCCTTACCAATATGATACTATTACCATAGAGAATATAACCAACATGGTAATAGCAAGGAAAATAAACGATGCAGCCACATGATACTGATCCTGAGATGATGCTACCACTTACGCCGGCAGTGTTTCATATTTTGCTCGCTCTGGCCGATGGTGATCGACACGGCTATAGCATTATGCAAGAGATTATAGCACACACCGCTGGAAAGCTGCATATCGGGCCAACCACGCTTTACCGCTCAATCAAGCATATGCTAACAGACAGTCTCATCATCGAGATTGATGAACGACCAGATCAGGATGACGAGAGACGGCGCTACTATCGCCTGACCGATTTCGGTCGTCGTGTTGCGGAAGCTGAGATGCAACGCCTGACACAGGCTATTGCGGTTGCCAGAAGCAAACCTCTGCTCGGCGGCATACAGTCGGCATTGTCAGGCGAGGGGACACTATGATGAGATCATCGTTACCGTGGATTATCTCGTTCAGTGTACGTATCTACACATGGCTACTTGCTATCGGGCCCGCTGATTTCCGGCAGGAGTATGCAGGGTTAGCTATCCAGGATTTCCAGCAGTACTGCCACGATGCCTATCAACGAGGAGGAACATGCGCGGTTATATGTACCTGGCCGCTCTTGTTCAGCGAGACGATAACAGGTATGTTAACAGAACGTTTCTCTCAAGCAGTATCTTCACAAGAGTACAACAGACACTTGTTCTACAATGTACGCCGTTCTATGATCACCATCTTCTGTGCCTTTGTACTTTTCGCAACGGCTTATGTCTGCTTACAATACATAGCTGCCAGGTTCGCGTCTCAATCCGCAGGCTTTTCACATATCCATACTGAACTCAGCTTCACATTCACTATTATCAAATACAGTACTAATCTTGCATTCCTATCAATCGCACTCTGTGGTCTGCCACTCTTGTTTACTATATGCAAACATGCCATAACCGATGCCTACAAGCACCCACTTCTCTCGTTTTTTGTGACCGCAGGTCAGGTGCTGTCATTCTTCCCACTCGTCGTACGGCTTATTGTTAGTAGCCTGGGCTATAGCATTGTCACAAGCGGCGCAGTTGGCTCACCTGCAGGTTTTATACGACCTTCATTAGAATCAATGCTCTCTTTCGTGTTCCTGGCAGACATACTGTTCCTCATTATCATTGCCGTATGGATAGGAGCGGCCTCGCCTGCATTTAGCGTCCCACGCCACGATTTTAGCGCTACATTACTCCATCTTGCACGCATCCCTATGCTCGTCACAGCCCTTTCCATGCGTGTCGCACTCGTAGCAACGATTGTGTGGGCAGTTTGGTCATGGATGGTCGAGCCACAGTTTTCCGCAGGTGATCCCGGAATTAGCGGCAACAGTTTCTTACTCATCCTGGTCTTTGCGGCAATGATTTTTTCATGTAGTGTGGCAAATCAAACCATGAGAGACAACTCAAATCTTATTGCATCTACCCTCACGTAAACGTTCTTTGCCGGCTGAACATTTTGGCTATAAGAATTTTTTTAAGATATACTAGATAAGTATCGACATCATGTCCTGACGAACCGTTGACTAGTCGAATCCGTTTTATAAAGTAGAAAAAAGAGAACAGAAAAATTTTCAAGATTAAGACTATCAGGAGGATTTTAAGTTGAAAACAATTTTAAAGTATTGGCTCATCATCGGCGTTATAGTGACCGGGTTCAGTGGCCTTTTATATATAGCGGTCCAACAGGATCTCAGGCATGGCGCTAACGATCCACAAATCCAGATGGCAGAAGATGCTGCTGGGAAGCTTGCAAATGGACAGCCGTTCTCAGATGTGGTGCCAACGGAACAAGTCGATATTGCGAAAAGCCTTGCTCCTTACATTATAGTCTTTGATGCAACAGGCAAGCCGCTAGCCTCATCTGCCCAACTCAATGGTCAGATGCCCACTATTCCACCCGGAGTTTTCGACTATGTAAAGCAAAATGGCGAGGATAGATTTACCTGGCAGCCCCAAGATGGCGTACGCAGTGCGGTCGTGGTAACACATTTTCAGGGCTCACGTTCTGGCTTCATCCTGGCTGGCCGATCCCTACGAGAAGTTGAAAAGCGCGAAGATGCCATTATGCAGCTCGTTTTTCTTGGCTGGATTGGCCTGCTCTTCTTCTTCTTCGCCGCAACAGCAATCCTTTTCAGAAAAACTTCAAAGTAGGCACATGCACAGCTTACAACTGCATGTGCCCCTCTCTCTTCTTCAATCAGTCGCCACGTGCAACGACAATATCATTTTTCGCGGCCCACGTGGCAAGATCTTGCTTTTGGATCGCCGCCGCCATCAAATCGGGGAAGAGCTCGGGCGTGCAGGCAAAGGACGCAATACCTCTACGCGCAAACTCTGCCGCATTGCTCTGATCAAAGCTGGGCGAGCCTTTATCGCTAAGCGCCAGTAAGCAGATGACCTGCACACCGCTGGCCGTTAATTCTGCTGCGCGACGCATCATTCCGCGCACATCTCCCCCCTCATAGAGATCCGTTATAAGCACCAGAATAGTCTGCGTGGGACGTGTAATAACCTGCTGACAGTAAGTCAGGGCACGATTGATATCTGTACCCCCTCCCAGTTGCGTTCCAAACAGTAGATCGACTGGGTCTTGCAGATCATCAGTGAGATCGACCACCGATGTATCAAAAACGATCATGCGCGTACTGACAGCTTTCAGGGTTGCCAGGACGGCTCCAAAGATACCTGAGTAGACAAGCGAGGCAGCCATTGAGCCGCTCTGGTCTACACACAATACGATATCCAATAAAGAAGAGCTTTTGTGACCATGGCCGACGAGCCGTTCTGCGATAATCGTACCCCGCTCAGGTACATAGTTTTTGAGGTTGAGGCGAATAGTACGATCCCAGTCAATTTCGTTGGCACGTGGACGATAATTACGTATCGCGCGATTGAGGCTACCTCGTACGGCCTGCAATAGAGGATTAGCCAACTTCCTTTCCAACTCATCAACCACTTTGCGAACCACCTGCCGGGCCGTTTCTTTTGTTTTCTCTGGTATCACTCGGCTCAATGAAAGCAAAGTCGCAACCAGATGAACGTCCGCATCTACCTGCTCTAGCATTTCAGGTTGTAAGAGCATACTCGTTAAATTCAAACGCTGTAAAGCATCTTGCTGCATGACACGGACAACAGAAGAAGGAAAGTACGTCCGAATGTCGCCAAGCCAGCGTGCAACATTCGGCGCTGAACTACCCAGCCCGGCCGAACGATCAGAATCATAGAGAGCTTCAAGGACACGATCCATAGCCAGATCTTTTCCATTTAAAGAGACTCCATTACCAGCATCCGCCCCATAACCACCACTACCCTCACAACTCATGCCCTCAGCAGCATCCTTGCCCAGGACGAGACGCCAGCGGCGTAAACGTTCACGTTCCTCAATTGCCATCTTATACAACTCCCATCATTCTTTATGCTATGCAACACCCATAATTTGCGCCAGAAGCGGCAATACACGCTCCGCCCGCACAATATCTATGTCAAGATTTTCGTTGGCTTGCTGCCTGCTTGCAGATGATGTATGCAAGGATGCTACTTTCTGACCCATTTTTCTGCGTTCGGGAGCCTGGAAGTTGGCAAAAGCGCGGCGCAAAATGGGGAGCAAGGTATCAAAAACATCCATAGATAGTTCGCTGAGCCAACGATCAAGCGCGTACCAGAGACCGTCTTGATGCAGTACCAGCAGCCCACTTCCGCCCAGAACGCCTTCGATCCACGCCGCCGATTGTGGTGCGGGAGTCGCAGGTGAGAGGACCAGCCGAGTGAACTGCTGCAATCCTTCTTCATCCAGGGCGTTCTGCTCTAATAGCAAGCGGCAGCATCGTCCACGCAGCAAACCATGGATGGTCTCTCGCTCTGCCAACACACGCAATGTGCCAAGCCACTCTGCACGTTGCCCTTCATTATCAAGCAGGCTGACACTCTCTTGTACTTTATCGATGCTACTGACCATCTGCCGGGCGGCATCATCATCCAACGAAGAGCAGGCACCCGGCAAGCTAATAATCACCCGTTCAAAGAGGCCGTCGATGATGGGTACAATGCGTTCCGTCTTTGTCTGGCGTACATCTCCATAGCGAGCCACACGAGCAAGTGGCGGCATCGCTTCCATCAGGTGTCGTACATCAGCTGATATCGCTGCTCGCTGCTGAATAGCTTGCAAGAGATTGTCGATGGCGGCGGGCAATTCTGCAAGGATCGCAGCATCTAGCAGCTCTGTCAGTAATGGCAATTCTTCCACTGTATTGGCTTTATGAGAGACAATGCCAGCAGCGGCGGCAGCAACAGTATTGCCCCAGATGTTTGCCTCAATCAGGGCAATCACAAACTCTACGCGCCACTGGAGCTGCCAATGCTCATGAAAAGTACCACTTTTGCCACTCACACGCTGCATCTCTCCCCACGGGATTGCAAGCAGGCGCAAGCGATGAAGCAACTGGCTACGAGCACGATCAGTGTCTTTGCGCAGATCAAGTTCGAGCCTGGTAATCTCTGTCGAGGGCTTCAGGCGTACTTTGCGTTGCTGAAGCTCCAGATCACGCTGTAAAGGAACTGCTGGCGCTTCAGATGGTACCTGGCCGAGCCGTTCACCAATTTCTAGTTTCTCACGAATAAGATTCATAGGCGTGGAATTGCCATGGCAGAGGACCGTCTCGATGGCTTCATGCAACTCCGCCAGTCCCGGCATAGGCATATCGCGCAAGGCAGCTAACGATTCGCCAAGTCGCACAGCTTCTATCACGCTGGCCGATGAGGCGTCCAATCCTTGCTCACGCAAAAGGTGGGCGGCGTATGTGATCCAGCGTATAGAGATGCGGTCGGGCGCGGTCCAGAGATGCTCGTACCAACCTGGCGATGTAACTCCAGCTCCATAGCCGCTGCGATATGAGAGCCGTGAGTTTGTCCAGGGAATCCAGGTCGCCTCAACCTTAATGCGCTTTAGTCCTCCTAACAAAGCTGCATCAGCCTTTGCAGGCCCTGGCTCAACCAGCACAGGCGCATGCCATGCACCACACACGACTGCGATACGCTGGAAGCCCTCTTTCTGGGCTGCACGAATGGCTTGCCGCATGGAAGCTTCACGTTGCGCCTCAACATCATCCTTCGGCAACCTATCAGCACGCAACGCAGTCATCGCCTCCAGAATACTCTCAAAGAGATTGGTAACGTCGTGGCGCTGCTCAATCTGCTCTTCCCACCAGCGTTCGTGATCGGTATAGCCAGCTGCGATGGCAAGCATAGCCAGTGGATCATCTTCTAGCACTGGCACCTTGACAGTATCATGCTCAGGTGAAACAACGTTACTAGCTTCTGCCACATCTTTTTGTGCAGTATCATCTGCCCCTGGTTGTACCTCCTCTTTCTTCGATCCTGAACCGTCTGCATGCTCACCTGATTTTGCCAGTTGGATTGCCTGTGGCAGGTCCATAAAGCGACCTGGTATGCCTTGCGCTACTGCATAAGAGAGCGCCTGCCACTCCGGCGAGAAAGATGTAAAAGGATAATAGACGGCATGCCTGGGATTGTCCGGCGCATAGATAAGCAGTGCAATGGGTGGCTGCATATCCTTATGCGCGATGAGTGGTAAAACCTGTTGTGCATCCGGTGGCCCCTCAACAAGCACAATGTCGGGCTTGAGAGCCTCCAGGGAGGCACGCAAGCTACGTGCACACCCAGGACCATGATGACGAATGCCAAAGATGTGAACAGGCATATCAAAGCACCTCATGGCACGCACGATACAGATCTTTCCAGCCATCACGTTCTCTGGCAACGGTTTGCAGGTATTCGAGCCAGACCACGCGATCCTGAACCGGATCTTTGACAATTGCGCCCGTTAAGCCTGCTGCCAGGTCGTTCGCGCTTAGCTCACCATCGCCGTAGTATCCAGCCATCGCCAACCCACTATTGAGCACGGAGATAGCCTCGGCCGTCGAGAGCGTGCCACTGGGCGATTTTAATTTTGTCTTGCCATCCAGGGTGACACCAGAACGCAATTCGCGGAAAACCGTGACCACACGACGGATCTCTTCCATTGCAGGCTTCTCAACTGGCAGTTCTAAGGCCCGACCAAGGCTCGCCACACGACGATCCACAATATCAATCTCTTCATCGATGCTCATAGGCAAGGGCAGAATAACTGTATTGAAGCGGCGCATCAAAGCGCTGGAGAGTTCATTTACGCCCTTGTCTCGATTATTGGCAGTTGCAATAACGTTAAAGCCTTTATGCCCCTGCACCTCTGTATTAAGCTCTGGTATCGGCAGGGTTTTCTCCGAGAGAATGGTAATCAGCGTATCTTGCACTTCGCTGGGAATACGCGTCAGTTCCTCGATGCGGGCAATCTTGCCTGCTTGCATGGCATTCATCATTGGACTTACCACAAGTGCAGCGAACGAAGGGCCTTCCGCAAGCAAACGGGCATAGTTCCAACCATAGCGAATTGCGTTCTCATCTGTACCTGCCGTTCCCTGAATAAGCAAGGTTGAATTGCCAGCAATGGCCGCCGCTAGATGCTCGCTCACCCACGACTTACCAGTACCAGGTACACCATAGAGCAATAAGGCTCGATCAGTCGCCAGGGTTGCAACGGCTATCTCGATCAGGCGCGGGTTGCCAATATATTTAGGCGTGATAACAAAGCCATTGGGGAGTGTCCCACCCATCAAGTACATACGCACAGCCCACGGTGAAAGCAGCCAATTAGGAGGACGCTGACGCTTGTCCTCTTTGATCAGCTCGGCAAGTTCTTCGGCATATTGTTGTTCTGCATGCTGACGAATTACCGCGTTGGCAACAGCATTGATAGCAGAAGTATCATGAGTTTCATGGGTTGTAGCCATTATAGAATTTCCTCCATTAAACTTTTACGTATACTTATTCTTTGTAGAAATGCATGCAATCGTGTGTTCCAATAAGGAACAAACCCATTGCCATTTGCCACGAAATGATCCCAACCTATTGCTGCCGCGTTAAAACAAGATGGGGCAAGTGAGGCGGCAAAAGTATCAAGTATATAATCCCAGTTATCCGCAACATATGTATTTTTATCGAGTGAGTAATAATAATTTTTGAGAACTTGTAATGCATCTGCGCTGAACTCTTTACTCCAAGGTGTCGGAAGTGCTCGCAGAGATGGTACCCAGTAATCTTGATAGCTAAGTAGTCGTCGAACTCTATTCTCAGCTTCCCGTTGAGGCACGCGTGCCAGCAAAGCAGGATAGGATGCGATTTGCTGACGGTCTATATTGTCGGTCGCCATCTTCTGCTCTTGCCAATCCAAAAGCGGGCTGAACCAGGCAGAATTATTGTGTAGTAATGCAGCTTGCACCAGAGCATTCACCACTTCCAGACACCACTCGCTCTCATTGATCGCTTCTAAAAGCTGCGCTGGCATGGCACTGAAACGTTCTTCCCAATGTGCAGGTGGTACCCGCGCAATAGTCTGAACAAGCCAGTAAGATAGGAAGGCCGATGTGTGCATAGATATCCTGGACATGGTCACATCATGTATCCACTCCTCATCAATTGAGCCTGGTAACACAACGATAAGTTTGCCATTTGTACAGTGCAACAGAGTATCGGCTCGCGCAAGCAGACGCTGGGTCTGCGGAGCGGCACTCAAGCGCAACATAAGTGATGCAGCCATTGCACATACACTTTCACTACGATCATTAAGTGCACGTGCAAGAAATGGTTGATCCTGCATAGAAAGACCAATTTCCAACGTGGCTAGAAACGCCGCACGAGCTTCAGCTTTTTCCTGCTTCCAGACAGCCGTCAACCACGCCAGAGCTTGTGCGGGATCGGTTGCACGTACACGACGTAAGATCTCTGTACGTTGCCCAACAGTCCCATCGTGCCAGTTGGTCTCGCTATCAGATGGCAACATGGGCAGCTCTCCCAAGCGCAATTGAGCAACCCACGACCAGGCTGGATTAAACTGGCTAAGCCAATAACCACGCTCGCCCAGCACAGGCAGCAACCTTGTACGCATGGGCTGATTTTGTGTCGCATGTAAAAGTGCGTGTGGCAATAGCTCATATGGAAGGCGCAAATGTGCTTTTTCCAACAGCATATATGCTTCAGAGAGTATTTCGTGGTCTTTGCTCTGATATAAACCTGTCAGAATCTGGGCAACATGTGCCGAACAGGGCAAAAGAGTTTCAGGCGCGGCTGGCTCTGGCGCTGATGGCGCTTGAGCGGCAATTTGCCCTGCCTGACGATAGACGGCCAATGAGCCCGCCGCAAGGAGCAGTTTGCGTTCTATATTCCCGTCTGGCAACCGTGCAACCAATGCATCGATAGAAGTGCCCGTTGTTATGGCCGGTTTGCTTTGTTGCCCTGTCCCAACAACTGCCGTTGTCACAATTGTATCCATATTACTCCATATATTCAGGAAAAGATTTGGAGAGTTTTACATTCTATTTAACTTCAGAGGGTGGTATTGCCGTTCTCCCAGAAAGCCAAGTGGCAACAACGTTGTGCCATTCCATTCAGCAACGAAATCTAGAGGCCATCCACCAGAGAGCGCCAATAGTTGCCAGTACTCGCCTCTTGCAAGCGGAAGCGATTGTCCATATTGATCGCGAACACACCACTGATCCCTGGACACTTCATAGATAGGAGTGATATTGTTCAGCACGCACAAAAAACTCTCGCGCCAGGGCATACCAGCAAGCATTGTAGCAACCGTATCCAAAAAAGCGGCAATACTGGCATGACCTGGCAAAGGTGCTTGAATTGGAAGAGCATCGCCTGAACGTGCTTTAATAAGCGCACGTTCAGGCTGAAGAGAAGGCCAGTAAACAAGGTCAGCCTGCTGTCTGCTGCCCGGAAGATATCGTTCAGGAAACACCGTTCCAGCAAATGCAAACTGTATTACATGCGCAGTACGCCTGCTCGATGCACCAAGCAGCCAGGTATGTTGTACCTGTCCGCGCTCTCGCTCCTCAAAGGATTGGCCCAATATCAACCACTCATCACTCACATGTTCGCCACGCTCAATGACTTCCTCCTCTTTCAGATTCCAACCAATCAACCAGCGAATATCCTCTTGCAAGCCAGGATCAAGCCGATCAATATTACGGAATGCCTGGGTAAGCAATGCCAGCAGACCAAGCTGCCAGAGCAACTTTGCAGGCCAGTCGGGTGATGAGTTCGGAAGAGCTGTCAGGCGTCGAATACGCAGAGCAATACCAGGTGCCTGTGCATCAACCATCTTCGCGGCCTGCGTCTCCCAGAATTTGGATGGTTGGGTTTCCAGCATACCCAGACCGTTGCGCACCAGATCGTTGAGCCACAAATCCAATTGATCAATACCAACGTTAACCTGAGCAAGGCGTTTCTCAGCCGTTTTGATCTGGCTTGCAGAAGGAGCGACATCTGATTTTTCCTGTTTTGGTGTCTCTTTTCGCTTATTTGCCGATGCGCGTTTCGCCAGCCAGGTTGTTACCCATTCTGGCTGCTCTGCAACAGGAACCAGATCAGGAATGGTGACCGCCAGTAAGAGTAAGCCAAGGCCATGTTTGCAGGGTTGTTTGCGGCTAGGACAACTGCACTGGATCGTGAATGTAGAGAGATCAACCTTCACCTGATAAAGTGCACTGCCCTGGCACTCGCCCCAAAGCGCCTCTGAACTTTGCCCCAGGTTCTCCCAATGTTTCGCGCTTGCCAGCTTCCTGCCCGCGTTAGCAGAACTGGAGTCGGGTGCCATGGTGATCACCTGGTCAGCGGTAAATTGTAACCCCAAGCGTGTGTCCCCCGGATATTTTATTTTTTGTTTATCTACAGAGATATTCTTTCACAGTATAAACAAAATGGAAAGATTGGCTGCATCAGGACCATTTGCAAAACATCACAAGGAAGAATTATTAATTTATAGTCCTCAACTGGCCTTTTTCGAGAATAGCGCCCTTCAAATACACTCTATTCGCGGCCAACGATATATTTCCGGCTTTTGTTGATATAAAAGCAAATTTTAAAAACAAGTGGCTTTTGACTCATACCCACAGGAGGGAATACATGCCAGCACCTATCAAGCTGGTCTATTCTTCAGCGCCTGCTGATGATGCTTTCCGTGAACAACTTTCGGCACACCTTCATGCACTCGTTCAAAAAGGATTCTTCTCCGAGTGGCATGAACAACTTATTCCAATAGGCGCAGAAGTTGCCCAGGAACGCCAGGAGCGTTGGCGTTCTGCTGATATCATCATCATGCTGCTCAGCTCCGATTATTTTAGCTCTGCAGTCTACAATGACCAGGAAATGCAACAGGCGCTCGAACGGCATCGATCTGGCCAGGTGCTTATCATTCCCATCCTCATTCGTCCCTGCGACTGGCAATCAACTGTTGTTGCTCATCTGCAATACTTGCCCCGCAATGGGAAACCTGTCACAAAATGGGAGAATCACGATGAAGCTTTCCTCTCTATCGTCCAGGAACTGCGTCACCACATTACAGCTCGAGCAATCTCCCAGTATCCCTCTTACTGCTATTCAGCGAACGAATCGCCAACTCCTCCTCAAGCGAGTACGCACAATCTGGATTGAAGGCTTACTGGAGCAATCATTGCATCATGCGGTCTGGATTGATTTGCATTTGCAGAAGCAGCCTGACGCATTAGAGCGTTCCTGGGGCTTGATGGTGCAAGAACTTGACCGTGGCCCCCGCCCTTTGCCGCCCGGAACCAGCATTCTCCAGGTATTCGACGAGGCTGATGAAGAACTGCTCATTCTCGGTGAGCCAGGATCGGGAAAGACTACCCTGCTCTTGTATCTCGCACGCACGCTGCTGGATCGCGCCAACGCCGATGAAAATCGCCGGATGCCTGTTATTTTCAACCTTTCTTCCTGGGCACGACAACAACTCCCGCTGGATCAATGGTTGATGGAGGAACTGAAGGTCCGCTATCATGTCCCACAACACATTGGGCAAACGTGGGTCGAAGCTAACCAGATCTTTCCCCTGCTCGATGGTCTCGATGAAGTGGCGGAGTCTGCTCGTGTAGCCTGCGTTCAAGCGATTACTGCCTATACACAACGAAATCTCGACCGCACATCCTTGATCCTGTGTTGCCGCTCCCAGGAGTATCAGGCACTTTCTACTCCTCCTTCCATATACTATGCCATCATGCTGCTCCCTTTTACCGATGAGCAAATAGAAACTTATCTTTCCAGCGTTTCTGGTCCCATAGATGCCCTTCGGCAAACGCTACGCGAAGATCAGGATCTTTTCAAGCTGGCCCGCCAACCCCTCATGCTCTCGATTTTCACCCAGGCATATCATGATGATACCTCTGTTGACCTGCCAATCCCACAGCAAGACTACCCATATGCACTCTTCAAGCACTATGTGAAACATATGCTCACCCGCCGGGCACCAGTGCAACAAACAACGGAAGAACAGATGTATCGCTGGTTAAGCTACTTTGCCACCCAGTTGTATAACCAGCAACAGACCATGTTTGCCATCGAAGAACTTCAACCGACCTGGCTGCCAGAACATTCCCGCTCCAGGTACCGTTGGACTATGCCCGGCGTCTATGCATTAATCTTCGGACTGATCTTCGGCCCAGTCTTTGGCCTCTCTTTCGGATTGGTCTATGGACTGATCTCCGGGAGCATCTCCAGGTTGGTATTTGGAGTTATCTTCGGACTCATTGTAGGTATCATTGGAGGACTGATCGGGGGACTGATCTTTGGCATAACGTTCAAACAGCACCAGACGATACAGCCAGCAGAGATCACCATCTGGTCATGGGCATCAGCCTGGCAGGGCATACGGGTATGGACCATTGGAGGACTCGCAATCGGCGCAGCAGCCAGCCTGGCTGGCGGCATCCTGGCTGGGCCTGCCGCCGGTGTGGTAGTTGGATTAGCGGCTATCATAGTCGTGGGACTGGTTGGAGGAATGGTCGGAGGACTACCTCCAATCCAACTACCAGAAAAATTCTCTTTCTCTCCCAACGAAGGTATATGGCGCTCTGGGAGACGTGGGTTGCTCTTTGTCCTGCTCGCGATCCTGCTCTTTGGGCTGGCCGGAGGGGTTATCTTCGCCATGTTCGGCGCATCAATTGGAGGGCTGGCATATGGGCTGATTTTTGGACTCGTCCTTGGATCAGTGGGAGGGCTGATCTTCGGATTCACATTTGGATTGATCGGAGGACGAACAGGACTTGCGGCATTTCTCCAACACTTCGTCTTACGCTTCTTTTTGTGGCGGCTCGATCTGCTTCCCTGGAATCTTGTCGCGTTTCTCGACGAAGCGACTGCACGCCTCCTCTTACGCAAGGTAGGAGGGAGTTATATCTTTGTTCATCGTCTACTACGTGATGTACTCGCTACACAGCAAGTTGATCGATGATTGCATCATCGTAAAATTGCCCATTCGATTATTTACCGCCGCCGTACCCGCATAGAAACCTTTCCCTTTGGTCTTAGCGTCAACAATGGCTCAAGTTCGATTGGTCCAGAGCCAACAAACTCAAAGGTCAGGCACTGTGCTAGCGTTGCAAGAAGCAAGTGGCCCTCTAGCAAAGCAAAGTGCATTCCCAGACACTTATGAGAACCTGCACCAAAGGGAATATAAGCATACTGTATTATATTTTGTTCTTGTTGAGGGCCAAATCGCTCGGGGTCAAATCGCTCGGGATCAGGAAAGAAGGTAGACCGCCTGTGTAAGGTATATGGACTGATAACGACTGATGTTCCTTCTGGAATTGCATACTCGCCAAGCTGGACAGGAGCAACAGCACCTCTGGTAAAAGCATAGACTGGTGGGTAGAGACGCAGGGTCTCTTTAAATACTTGCAAAGTATATGGCAAATTTGGTATATCTGCAACTGTCGGCAAACGACCTGCAAGCACATGATCTCCCTCTTCTCTCATCCGTACATAAATATCGGGATGTTGAGAAAGAAGATACCAACACCAGGTAAGCGCAGTTGCCATGGTCTCATGACCAGCCACAAAGAAAGAAAGTGTCTCGTTACGCACTTCCAAGTCACTCAGCCCTTCATCTTGTGCTTGAAGCAACGTAGAGAGGAAGTCGCCATGATCTCTACCGTTTCGTCGCCGCTCTTCAATCATACGGTAAATGCTTGTATTTACCCGCGCAATCGCCCGGTCAGCACGTCGATTCCGGGGTGTGGGCCAGGATTGGGGCAGGTGGAAAGGATTAGTCATTTCATCTGCGAAATGATGAAAGGTATAAGTCAAAACTTCACCTAATTCTCTCTCCTCACCAAATACATCTGCGTCAAAAAGAACTTTGCTGATAATCCATAATGTCAGATGCTTCATCTCATCTGCGAGATCAATCGTTTCTCCTTCTTCCCATGTTTCTTGCAGATGTGCTGTAAAGTGAGTCATAATCTCAGCATAGTGTAAAACACGACTATGTTGAAAATGAGGAGAAAGAAACCTTCGTTGACGGTGGTGCTCTTCACCTTCACTAAGGAAAATACTATTGCCAAGAACAGGGGTTCCCAGAGCACGTACGGTCGCTGTCTTCTCAAAAACCGCGCTTTGATCGACTAGAACCTGACGAACAAGTTCTGGTGAGTTCAAGAGGGGAACCAGGCTTCGTCCAAAATGGAATGCTCCAATATCTCCGAACTGATGACTAATACGCTGTAAAAGTTCGAGGCGTTCTCTACGAAGAGCAAGCACGTTCCCTAACAAGGGCAATCCTGGCACACAAGGGATCGGTGGATGTTTCCTTCTTACTTTGAACCTCATCTCACTCGACCTCTGGAAACCCCGCGCCTTCGGGCCGGGGAGGAAAGAGGTCTTCCTTTCTTGGGGCTTGGGTTGGGTGGTATCGCACCCATCACCCTCGCCCATACCTATATCCATCGTTGCGATGGATGGTCTTACAATAGCGAGCATGGATACCCTCAACCGTGTTTGTTGCGGTCGTCACATTGAATGAGCCGGTGGCACGAATTGCCACTTTCCCGATGTAGGTACCCTGCTTTGCCCCCTTCGTCACGACGGCCCGTACCATATCTCCCGTTTGAAAGCCTTGCACCTTTTTTGCGCTCTTGGGCTTTGTGCGTGGGAAGCCACGTTTGCTCATCAAGCACATTTGCCGTGACCCATGCCCTGTTGCCGTAATAAGGAGAGGCACGATCCCCTTGACATGGAGCACATCGGGCGTACTCTTCCCAACACAGGACGCATCTAACCAGTGCGTCTTTGGCAGCTCGCGAGTCGTTCGGTTGAATTTTGTCAAGCCGCCCGATCCCGTCTCAACCGGCAATCCGGTTGCTTTGAGTCGCTCAAGCAGTGCTAAACGTGTGATGTTGACCGCCGCTGCATCCTTGAGTGGTGCCTTGACTTGAGCGAGAATCCGCTTGAGCACCTCCGGTTTCTTCTTCAAGAACACGGCAACATCCTGGGTACCCTTTGCGGTATTGCACGGCTCACAAGCAATCGTCAGGTTGCTCACGCGATTGGTTCCCAACTTTGCGCGAGGGTGGATGTGCTCCACTTGCAGGGGCACGTCTTTCTTGTTGCAATAGGCGCATTGGCGGTTCCACTTTTCCAACAAAAACTCACGGATCTCATATCCTTGTAGTGTTCCCTGTTGATAGTCTACGCCCGATATCTCCGCATTCTCCATACGTTGCATGTCGAACTTGACCAGCTCCATGCTGATCGCTGCAATGGGGCAATACCACGACAACCGATTGACCCACGTCACAATGTTGGCAATGCGACTCTTGATTGAAGGCGCGATCCAGCCCTTCTTCTTGTTTTTCCTGTTTTGAAAACGCGGCTGCCTGTATCTCGTCTTGCGTGCTCGTCTCCCGCGACGAGCGGCCCGACGATCATCCAACGCTTTTTTTATGGCTTGCCCACGATGGGACAATTCCGCTGCGAACACCACTTCACCTGTTGCATCGTTCACAAGCGCGATACCTGTTGTCTTGCTGCCAGGATCGAGTTTGAGGCGCAACGGTTCTACCTGGGCCTCCTTCACTTCGATCTTGAGCACCAATGTAAAAGGAAATCTTCTATACACAGCGGCTTTCCCTTGTGTGAGCAAGAGTCGTGCTCGGCCTGGATGGACCGGGTTCAACGGTTTCCCATAGGTGTCTATAACAAGTACTTTGCTCATAACGAGCCTCACCTTTCAGTGGTAATGTTTGCCTCGATAACGTTAATTGAGTGGTTTAACATGCCAACACACTGGTTTTTACCCTACAACCTGTTTAATGCTGCATCGTAGCGGTCAAAGCTGGCATGCACTCTGACGTACCTAATTTCACTCGTAACGGAGCCCGATAGGTGTCCCCACAAGGAGGACCCCCCTGGCTGAATCTGGACAGAACGGGCTTGCTCAAGAGGCGAACCTCTCTTGCAAGCCCCGGTTTTTAAGCCGGGGTTTCTGACGTATGCATCAAAACCTCTCCATCAAATCCAGGGTGGCAGCATCTTGTTTACTGACCTCAAGCCTGATCTTTTTGGTTACCAACATCTCTGCTGCCTTTCTACAATAGACCTCTTATTGGGTGCTTTATCTTCCCCATTGCCATTGATTCAGTACCCTCTTCACAAGATGATGATACCTGCGCTTTCAATTGTCACTTCGTACCCTAATCTCTCTGACACAACACGGCAAACAGCAGAAGCAAGATCTGCTCTTACCCCTTCTTCACCTTTCTCCATCTTTTCTATAGTAGGACGTGAAACGCCTGACAAATTTGATAGACGAGAAACGCTTAGAGCAGCTTTAATACGGAGTTCTCTTAATCTGGACATTGGCATAGCTCCTATGAACGAAATTATTTCGTTCATATACTAACACAAGGATACAATAACTAGAAGTAATTGTCAATATTTTGCAAATTATTACAGAATTTTACAAAATATGCATTGAAATTACTATTTTTATATGCTATGCTTGTATATATTCTCGAATAGTTGTTCGAGAGGTTTAATTATGGCATATCCTAGTAAAACTTAAGCAATGTACGTTGTATTTGTAGTTAGAGAAGTCCTTGTAAGGTGATATTTCTTAGAAGAAAGATGCTAGCTTAGCATCTGTTCTTTCTTAACAAGCTTTTCTCAAAATGTTCGTGCGCAGGAGATTGTTCTCATGTCTCAGTTCATGAAAGCTGGCGATCCAGTGTGGATCATTCCCTATGATGTGACTTGGCCCGAGCAATTTCAACAGCTTGCACACCCCTTACGCAACGCCCTTGGGTCCGTTGCCTTTCGCATTGACCATATTGGCTCAACTTCCGTTCCTCAGCTTGCAGCCAAGCCGATCATTGACATCCAAATCTCTGTGACTGATTTTGAGCCGCTTGACGCCTATCGGCTCCCAGTCGAGCGTCTTGGCTATATCATTCGCGCCGACAACCCGGATCGCACAAAACGCTATTTTCGTGAGTCTCCTGGGCGGCGACGAGTACATATCCATGTTCGGCGAACGGGAAGTTTCAGTGAACAATGCGCACTGCTTTTTCGTGATTATGTGCGGACACACCCAGATGTTGCGTCCCAATATGCTCAGTTAAAAATTGGATTGGCACAAAAATATGCTCAAAGCGAGGATCGAGTTGCCTACACAGAAGCGAAGAGTCCCTTTATCTGGAAAATCATCGCTCAAGCTGACGAATGGGCTCAACAGACGGGGTGGATTCCTGGTCCTTCTGATGCCTAAGTTCTTCGTTGATACAAACCACCATATTAATGAGCTACGGACAAATTACGCTATTTATATACAAAAAAATCCTGCACCAAATCGGTGCAGGATTTTTGTTGCTTCACAGCATATTGTTATGCAGAAAATTTTGCGGCAAGCTCACGCGCACTTGGCTCAACAAGGACCGAACCATCGGGAAAGATAATGGTTGGAACACTGCGAGCACCACCGTTGACTCGCATTACATACTCAGCAGCGCTCTCATCGTCTTCAATATTGATATATTCATATGGCACATTATGTCCGTCGAACCAGCGCTTCGCGGCACGACAATCACCACACCATGTGGTTGCATACATTTTAATCTTTTGCTCTGTTTTTGCAGCTTCCAAAGTAGATTCCGACACAAATCACTCCTTGATATTCCTAAAGTAATCGCAGACTATCCAATTATAGTTTTAAACAGTTAGCTGCAATAATCTATTCCCATCAAGAAGATAGCTCGTAACACAGCCAGTATGAGGAACAGAAGAAGTTGTCTTAACGCAAATAAGGGTGTCTTTTCTGTTCCTCAATCTATACAAGCAAACGCAGTTTAGCTTAGCCTCTAGCCGTGGCAATAGCGGGCCGATTGATCCGTTCGAGCATGAGATCAAGGAAGCGTTTACCCCCCATTGCGAGAACAGAAGGATTACGTGCAAGGATGCCCATCACAAGGCTAGCGGTAAAGTCTCCACGCAACGTCTGCGCCGCTTGAGCAGGTGTCAGCCGCTTGAGCAGATCCAGTGCACTATCCCAGTGAGCGTCATCGTAAGCAGCGATATGCTTATTCACCATATAGGCAATATCCATATCGCGCCCAAAACGCGTGCGCCAGCGACGATCAAAGCGAGCAAGAGTGGTGGCTGATGTATCACCTGCTTTCACTGCCTCAGCAGCAACCTCGCCCGCCATTTGTCCAGAGTAGATGGCAAAACGGATGCCCTCACCCACCAGCGTCGAGCCATGACCGCCTGAATCGCCGGCCAGGAGCAGTCCATCGCGCGAGAAACTTTCCAGGACACCTTCTGAAGGGAACAGACCAGTATGATACTCTAATGGGCTCGCGCCTTTAAATTTTGTCGCGAGTTGAGGAATATCGCGCATAATACTATCTAAATAAGCACGAGCATCGTCCTGGCTATCAGGATGAATTACGCCCACACCCAGCCGCACCCGCCCATTGCCTCGCGGAAAAACCCATGCATACCCACGTGGAGCAAAAGCGCTCCCCATTATCAAATAGAGCTCATCCTGTGGATAGTTAGGAGCATAAAGATCATATTCGGCACCAAAGCCATAACGACGGAATGCACCTCCCATATCGGTGCGGATTCCAATATGCCGTGAAAAGCCGGAGGCATCAATCGTTACATCGGCATGCATATCTATACGTTCGCTCATATGGGTCTTTGCCGTCACACCAACAATGCGGCTATTCTCAAGCAATGCCTGCTCGACGGTATGCCTTACGCGTATCTGGGCACCAGCTGCAACCGCCCTGGCCGCCAGATGCTGGTAGAGCCCACGTACATCTACAACGCAAGATACAGCAGTATCGTAGTGAAACGCGACTTCGCGGTGCGGGGAAAGAAATATCACATTGGTAATTGGATGGTAGAGTTGCTCTGGAATGCGTAGCGCCTTCATATCCTGAACCCAGCTCCCCCCGCTGGTATGGATGGGATAGCCAATTTCATTTTGACGCTCAAGCAGGAGCGTACGCGCACCTTGCTTTGCAGCTGCCTCCGCAGCCGCTAAACCGGCGGGTCCGCCACCCACCACAAGCACATTATAATCGTCTGACATGGAATTCCTTCTCTGGAAGATTAATATAAAGTACTCAATGTGCACCACACATCTTTGCTGATGCTGGATGCAATCTACTCTTATTGATTTTTGCTAGTATAGTCTAACGCAGAAACACTGTCTACCACCATCAACCTGAAATATGCAAAGGATTTACGTTGTCCCAGGTGCCGAACGACGCTACGGGACGAAAACGGGCAAAGAGTTCTTCGCGGTACCACTGCTCCTGACGCGTTTTGCGCACTACTTCGATATGTGAAGTAGGACCATAGGCAAATGTAGTCATAGCAGGGAGCGTGCTCCAGATACTCAGTGTTGCCTGAAACAGCAAAGGTGCCTCCCCTACTCCCACTGAGTTGATTAACTCTTTTTGCTGCAAAAGCTGTTCCGCTACAGCTGGTACGGCGCTGAGAAATGCTCGCAATTTTGTTGGCCAGATAGTAGCACGCGTTAGAATAATCCAGGGACCAGCTTCAGGAGGCGCAACAGGCACGATACCAGCAAATGGATCACGACCACCCCACTTGCCATGCCAGCGAATCGGCAACATATGCACCGTCCAGGACTCATCGGCCTGCCTATGTATACGGCGCATAACTGGTGAATGCACCTCAAAGCGCTTTAGATCGGCCAACGAATCCCAGACGGTGAAAAGAGCATAACGCTGGAGATCGGCATGTGGATCAAAAGCCTTACCCTGACCAACACCCAACAGACGCCAAAAACGTAATCCCGCTGTCTGCGCAAGCGGCCAACGATCAAGCCCCAGATGCGCCAGGACAATAAAGCTACTCGGCTGCGGATAGTGGGCCAGCGTAAAGGCTACAACAGGCTCATTTTCGCGTATATCCATATATAAACCATCGGGCTCAATAAAAATTATTTACATACTATCGGAGCGATGCTCAGACTCAAGCATAGCTAGAATTTCAGCTTCGTCTTTATCAGCGGGGGCATACCCTTCCGGCGCAGGCTCAATACGCCAGATAGCACCTTTGAGAATCACATAGCGCCAGCGCAGGTTTGGACTATTGTTGAAATCAGCTGGTGTTGCCGTCTTTAGTAGATCAAGTACATCATCTGGTGCTGGATTGTGAATATCTAACTTGCCCTCTTGTATCTGCTGGATATAGTTGGATATGACACCCTCAGGGTCCTCACGAAGGATCACACGATGCAGGTTCTTTAAATTGCTCAACCCGGCTTCCCTACGCTCAGGCTTATCTAGATCATTCATGATTCTGGCGGCGTAACGCCTCAAAAAAACTATACTGCACAAGGCCACTACAAATGAAGCGCAGTATAGAAGTTCCATCTGCATCGGACTCATCCCACTTTTTAAACAAACTTGCAACAGCATCAGCCGCATCAGCTATTTGTGGGACAGTGCTAAGATGCCGGCGTGCCGCACGTGCGGCATAGAGACCGCTCAACTCATAGACCGTTTTCTTATCATACAAACCGCCAATTTGATCTATTGCGATACTACGTACATGACGCAGATAGCCAATACCATGGGTATCCTCAAAATCCTCGACATCGTGGCGTGATTTCTCATACGCATTTTCAACATACCAATCCAATGCAAGGCGTTTGATACCCACAGTAAAGCGGTCAAATGGCATAACTTCATTGCGCCAGCTGGCCAGATCAATACCCTTCGTTTTTGCCTCGACCAGAAACGTATTGTTCAGACCGAGCCAGGGATTGCTAACAAGATAGAAGATTGCTGAATGACTCCACTTACTGTCCGTGGCTATACGAATAAGATGCGCAAACACTTCTTTGGGGTCTCTATTTGCACGCAACACAACGTCTGCAACTTGCAGTAAAGGTCCATCTTCATTCTGGTCCAAAAAATAATGAACCGGGTCATCCCCAACATAAATAGCTTTATATGCCATCTCAAAACCTCTTCGCATGCTGTGTTTTTGTCATAAAATTATACTCAGATTTGCTTTATACTACAAGAAGGTATAAAAGAAATACTTGATCTCTATTCTATACAACGCTACAATACAAACCCGTTGTCATACCTGCTCACTGGGCACAATTGCTTTGACGAAAGTACTCCTATGTGCTATAATTAGAACATGATTTCGATATTCTTTTCACTAACGTATAATTTCTTCCGTCAGTAATCTTCGTAGTTTCTCCACTTTCACACACGACAAAAAGAATTAGACAATACACCAATAAATACAAGGAGAGCAACGTACGTCTATGAGTATTATGCAAATAACCCAGACCATACATATTATGCCGCCACTCCTGGCAAAACGCAACAAGCATGTCACTCAGCCGACGTTGCCAGGTATGGAGCCAGAACCTGATACACTACCCAGGATCACCAATCGCCAGATTGCGGAGGTGCTGTCTGAGATTGCTGATATGCTGGCAACACAAAACGCTAATCCATACCGTATTCAGGCTTATCGCAACACCGCACGGGGAGTCCTCGACCTGCAAGAATCGGCCGCTGATCTCCTGGCACGCGGCGAGGCATTGCCCATACCAGGCCTGGGAGAACGCCTACGCACACGTATTAGTGAGCTTGTGAAAAGTGGCACCATGACTATCAATAATGGCATCTACACACCGTCACTTCCATCTGGTATACGTGCACTTATGGCTCTTGAACACGTTGGCCCATATACGGCTATCAGGCTCTATGAGGAGCTAGGCATCGACTCCGTCGAAAAGCTATGGTGGGCAACTCAGCAACAGCAGATTCGCAAACTAGACGGCTTCGGCATCCGCAGTGAAGCCCGCTTAAGGGCGGCCGCAGAACATATGTTGTACCCTAAAAACAATACTCCAATACCACTGAATGGAGCTGCATAGCCACCACTGAAGCAGCCCTGAAATCATTTATTTCAGGGCTGCTTGTTCTTCTGCACACGGTTTAAAAATTGTGTCGGTCGATCATTTCTATAAAGCGCTGCTCCATCTCATATGTACGCGGTCCTGGCCTTCCTCCACCAATCTGCACGTTATCAATCTGGATCACTGGCGTGATCTCTTTTGATGAAGAAGTAATAAATGCTTCATCCACTTCCGGTAATTCTGTGAGTAGGATGGGACGTTCCTCAATTTGAAAGCGGTTGCGTGCTAATTCAAGTATTACGTTGCGTGTCACACCGAGCAAAATACCTGAGCGAGGTGTGATCAGCACATCACCACGAAAAATAAAAAAGTTGCTACGTGTACTCTCTAACATATGTCCCTGCTCATCGACAAACAAGGCATCACTGGCATCATGCTGTGCGGCCTCTTTCAGCGCTCGAATAGCTGAAACATAGTTGGAGGTCTTTGCCTGGGGAGAAACTCGCTGCAATTGCGTGGTAATCAACTTTATGCCACGGGCAAAGCGTGCCATGTTGCGCTCGCCAAGCTCTGTAATGAGTATAGCCAGACCACTTGTGCCGGCAGGCAGGATACCATCTTCAGTTTCGCCGCCCGTGACAAGTATACGTATCGCAGCATGCTTGTATGTGTTGCGTTCGATCAGTTCATGCAATATATCTATAAGAAATTCTCGCGTATAAGAAATATCCAGTTCGATCATCGCAGCCGAGCGATAGAGTCGTGCGAGGTGCTCGTCCAGATGAAAGGGACGACGATCATAGGTACGAAACGCTTCAAAAACACTATATCCTCGCAAGACGCCAACATCAGTAATTGGGATGGCAGCTTCATGCGGATGTACCCAGTTCCCGTTAATGTACCACCAGGCTTTTCTATCCATAGCTCACGCTTCTCTTCCCGCCCTGAATGGGCTTTTTACAAATATTTGATATAGATAATGGCATTATATCAAATTTGGCCTTTCAGGCTTTAGCCTATATCAAGTGTTACTTAGAGCACATCACGTTGCTTTAGCCAGGCAACAAAATTATCAGGAACAGCCATGGTTGAGAGGCGGCCTTGACGTACAAGGTTCCAATCATCGAAGAGATGCGTTTCTTTGATCTCACGCAACGTTATAGGCTGCGTAAAACGTCTGACAAAAGCTAAATCTACCACCCAACTTTTGCTATCATGAGCATCAATGCGTGGTACGGAGGTAACACGAGCCAGTCCAACCAGGGCTGACTCACCCATGCTATGATAGATTAATACATCATCGCCCGGTTGCATAGCCTGAATCGCACGAAGGGCCTGGGCACTACGCACACCATCCCAGGTCGTTTCCTTATCTTGTTCCAACCGCTCAATAGAATATGTTTCAGGATCAGTTTTCGCTAAAAAATATGACATTTACAATCCTCAGCATTTGTAATCAACTTCCAGATTATTATATCCCTAGATAATTATTCTAGCAAATACATTGAAGTTTCTCGCATACCACCTCTTGCGTCGCCACAATCATTACTGATTGTGACCTCACTTTCACACTCTTTCTTCCTTTCAATATAACGTTCGAAAGACACCACAAATTATACATAACATGCAAATTTTCATCTTTAAACAGAGCAGCAGAGGGAAGAGAATAGACGCTTGAATCGGTTTTTTGAGCTAAATGCTAGCTATTTGTCTAACTTTATTGGCCTTGAAATCGTATTATAGATGTAGCTATCAAATATTCGATAGCCAGACAGTGACAAAGAGCGACTATTATTAAAAATCCACGACTATTAACAAAATAGGGAGATGCATAATTATGACACAGTCAGATCCTAATGTTGAGCAAAAAGCCACTTATGGTGTAGAAGAATTGCAGGTCGTAGGTGAACAGTTACTTGCTCGCGTCAAAGAACTCGTACATGAGGGAAACGTACGTCGTATCATTCTTAAACAAGACGGGCGCACCATTCTGGAGATTCCGCTTACGGTTGGTGTCGCTGGTGTCCTTCTTGCACCAATCTGGGCCGCCATTGGTGTGCTTGGTGCTCTGATAGCACAATGCTCGCTCGAGGTTATCCGCACAGAGACACCCACAGAAGTTGTCAAAGAGAAAGTTGAAGAGTTCAAAGATAGCACCTACTAATCCTTCCCAAAAGGCCATAAAGATTAACCAGATGCGAAAGCCGCTCTTTCATATGAGCGACTTTCGCATTATTTATTGAGAGGTTTTTTTATGCCACACGCAACAGCACAACTCATTCAAAGATACGAAACAATCCCTTCTTCCATCGTTGCTGCTATAGAAGGCTTAACAGAGGCACAACTACTCCACAAAGCGCAGGAAAGTGAATGGAGTATCCATGAGATTCTCTTACATCTGGCCGATAGCGAGGTCGTAGGCTACTACCGTATCCGCAAAACGCTAGCAGAACACGAGCCTGAGTTGGCTGTATATGACGAAGCTGCCTGGGCGGATAAACTGAACTATCATCTGCAAGACCACAACCTCGCCCTCAAGCTCTTTAGCACACTACGATCAGCTAGTGCTACGTTACTGCGAATTATCCCATCAGAAGCGTGGGATCGTGCGGGTATACACTCAGAAAATGGCAAGATGACCGTTTATGATCTCTTCAATACGTATTTAAAACATGGAGAGGTTCATCTGCAACAAATCGAACGTGTCAAAACAACAATTCGCGGCGAGGCTCGTCCATAACAAATAGACGATGAATAGAGCTACAATGTATGGTGGCCCTTATACAAAGTCGCAGATTCTTACATCATCTTCTAAACTAGCAAGAAAGCATATCTAACGTTGTGTATGTAAAGTAGTCTCGTTCGGCCTGTAGAGCGAATCGAAAAGTACCAAAGAGGGCTTTACATACATAATCTAAAGACAAGATGCTTTAATGTCCATTCAAATGTAAGAAGTCTACTGCACCACTGCGGGAGAGAATAAAAAGCCACCATTTCTTTTTTTCATTGGCAACATCGGTCCGTTGTGTACTAACTCCATGAAGTGAATGACCACATACTTCGCAAGCAGTTACTTCTTCTCTATTCACTTTCGCGCAAAAATCACAATAATTCATCTTTTTATCAGGCATCTTTTTATCCCCTTCCCTTGTTCAATAGAAAAGGCTAAGAGACTTTAAGTGTAGTTTTTAAAACATGGTAAATCTACTTCCTTACTTATATTATAGCATAGTTTCAGCTATAGCTCATAGCTTGATAACGCCTGTAACTCGACCGTTAATCATGAGCTCGCCTTTGTTTACGCGTGGGAAGGCTTTTATGCTAGCAGATTTTAGCGCCGTTACCTGATCGCCTTTCTCGCCTGACCATGTAAGCAGGAGGTTATCCGTACCATGCACAAGCATTGTCAGTAATACAAGATCATTGTCGCGCAATTCAGTGGTTGCAACGCCAGCAGTCGCACGCCCTTTCTGGGGATACTGGCTTAATGGCACTTTCTTGATCAGGCCCCCCACAGTTACGACCAGAAGGCTTGCTCCGTCCAGGTTTGTACCCGTATCCTGTTGACCATCCAGATATGATGCACTTACCACGTAGCTACCTTTGCCGAGGGCTATTGCCGCAACACCCTGGCCCAGACGGCCTTGCGCACGCAAGTTTTCGTCGCTAAAGCGTAATGTCTGAGCAGTGGAAGAGGTAACAAAATACTCGCCCCTCCCATTTGAGATAAGCGCAACTGCAACACTATCGCCATCAACGAGCTTCATATCCTGCACCCCATCAACATCTACCGTCCTATATTCGCTCAAAGGCGACTTCTTGACTTTGCCAAATTTGCTGAAGGTGACGAGGTAACGATCTTCATCGTAGGTCTCTATCGGGACTAATGCTACAACTTCTTCGCCTGGAGCAAGTTCCAGTAGATTGCGAATAGGCTCACCCTTCGCGGAGCGATTCCCAGCGGGAATACGATGTGTAGCAAGCTGGCAGACACGACCTGTTGAGCAGATGCAAAGAAGATAATCCTGTGATGTTGTTGCAATCACCTGGCGCAATTGTTCGTCGCCGCGCACTGGTGTATAGAGAGCTGCGGCATCTTTCCCCTTGATCCTGAACGTCTCAATCGGCAAGGCCTTTAACGATCCATTACGCGTAAAAGCGATTAATACTGGCTCCCGCTCATGCAGGCTAGCAACCCGCTCAATAGGCGCGAAGTATTTGCCCCTCCGCATCGATCACGGTACGCCGCTCATCGCCAAATTGCTTGATCAGTTGTTGCATCTCTTTCTTCAACAATACGATCAGAGCTTTGCGATCCGACAAAAGCAGCTCCAGTTCTCCAATACGAGCTTGCAATTCTTCTCTTTCTTTGACATATTTGCTGGCATCCAGGCGGGTTACCTGCGCCAGTGTCATTGATGCGATTACATCGGATTGGATTGGAGTCAGCGTATAACGGGCCTCAATCTCTTTGCGAGCAGCCGCCCGGTCCTCGGCTTGCTGGAAGATCCTTACAATTTGTTCTGCATTCGCCGATCCAATAATCAGTCCCTCAACAATATGCAAACGCTCCTGAGCCCTGCGCAACTCAAACTGTGAACGACGCGTAAGTACATCAATCTGGTGGTTATTCCAATAGTTCAGCAATTCAAGCAGGCCAACCTGCTTGGGTTGTCGCCCTGCCTGCATAGACTCACCAAACAAAAATACGATCTGGAAAGAGAGGGGCACCTGCAAGTCTGTTTCTTTGAAAAGCTGAAAAAGCGTCTGGGCTGCATCGGCATCCTTACGTAAATCCAGGACTATGCGCATCCCTTTCTCTGTATCGGTCTCATCGCGTACATCGGGCATCAATCCTTCGAGCTTACGTGCGTTTATGGCCTTTACGATAGAAGCCTTCAATTTATCGCGTCCAATAGGAGGAATCTGCGTGATAATCAGGGAGCGGTTACGCGGCGTCTCTTCCAGGCGTACCTCTCCTCGCACAACGATCCGACCCTTCCCGACCGTAAAATAGTCTTTGATTCCCTCGTTACCAATGATACACCCACCCTGTGAAAAGTCTGGGCCTGGTATATACGTCATCAGTTGCTCGACCGTCATATCAGGACGATCAAGCAGAGCGATGCAAGCACGCATGACTTCACCCAGATTATGCGGCGGAATATTGGTGGATAATCCAACGGCAATACCACTGGATGGATTGACGATGGGCGGGATATGGCCTGGCAAATAATCAGGTTCCAGCACTTTGATATCTTGCTTATATGTCGGATGAAGTGGTACTGTATCCTGCTCCATATCAGCCATCAGGGCCTCGGCAAGCGGAGAGAGACGCATCTCTGTATAGCGATATGCTGCTGGCGCATCACCATCCTCGCTGCCCATATTGCCCTGGCCCTCGATCAAAGGATAGCGCAACGAGAAGGGCTGGGCCATACGCACGGCTGCATCATACACGGAACTATCACCATGCGGATGATAATTGCCAAGAATAAGTCCCACGACTTCCGCACTCTTCACCGTTGGACGCGACGATAGGTAACGCGCCTCGCGCATACCAGCCAGGATACGTCGCTGCACAGGCTTCAGACCATCACGGGCATCGGGCAACGCACGATCTGTCACGACCGAGAGACCATAGGTCGCAAACGCTTGCGACAGTATTACGGAAAAATCTTCGCGGATAATTCCGTTATTTGCACTTGAATCATTTTCTGTAGTTATACGAGCCATCACTTAAATATCCAGTTCTTTAATCTTTCTAGAATGCTCCGCAAGAAAGTTTCGGCGACTCTCCGCATTTTTGTCTTCCATTAATTCCGCTACTAATTTAGCGGCCAGCACCCCATCTTCCATGGTCACCCGCTTCAAGGTGCGACGGGCTGGATCAAAGGTTGTATCACGTAGCTCTTTCGGATTCATTTCGCCTAAGCCTTTGAAACGCTTAAATTCCAAACCTTGCGCATCAGGGCGCGTCTCTACAAAACGCAAACGCGCCTCTTCATCAAGCAACCAGTTCACTTTGCCTTTATATTTGACTGAATACAGAGGAGGACAGGCAATATAAACATATCCTTGTTCGATAAGATTGCTAAATTCTTGATGGAACAGTGTGAGCAATAAGCATTGAATATGTAAACCATCCACATCAGCATCGGTCGCTATAATAACTCGATTAAATTTTAGGCGGCTTATATCAAAAGTATCACGAGTACCAGTACCCAGCACATTAATAATCGTGCGGATCTCTTCATTCTCTACAATGCTCTTTAAATCGGCTTTCGCTACGTTGAGAGGTTTCCCCTTCAGCTTTAAGATTGCCTGGAAATCGGAGAAGCGCCCCTGGCCAGCACTACCGCCAGCCGAATCGCCCTCGACAATAAAAAGCTCTGCACGCGAGGGATCGCTCGTATTGCAACGCAAAAACTTTTTTGAGAGGCTTGTATCTATGAGTTCGCCATTTTTCTTATTGCCAGCACGGGCCAGTTCTTCTACCAACTGCGCCTCATTGCGTGCCTTCTGCATTTGCTGGATTTTTTTAAGCCACTCTTTTCCCGCTACCGTATTCGCTTCAAACCACTCTTTCAGGCCTTCATCAACGACTGAACGAACAAGACCTTCTACGGAAGCATTATTCAAACGATCTTTTGTCTGGCCCTGAAATTGTGGATTCGTTAGTTTGACCGAAATAACAACATTCAAGCCCTGCTGAATGACTTCTGGCCTGAAGCCGTCACGCTCACGATTCTTGATAACATTCAGTTTGAGCGCATAATCATTGACGACTTTGGTTAATGCAGCTTTGAATCCCGTCTCATGAACGCCGCCATCACGCGTCCGAATTGCATTGGCATAGCTGTACATGGAGATTTTGTAGCCCGTCGTCGGCTGCAACGCCACTTCAACCCGCACATCATCCTTCTCTTTCACAATACCGATGACGTGCTTGAACAAAGGCTCGCTGGTACTGGTCGCAAGATCACGCACATAATCGGGCAAGCCTTCACGCGAATAAAAGACGCGCCTCACCTGCTCATTGGCTGCATCATCCCATGCATCCAAATGAAATGTCACGCCACGATTGAGATAGGTCGCAGCCTTCAGACGACTCTCTAATGCTTCAAGCGAATAATATACATCTGGATCAAAAACAGAATGGTCATATAACCAGCGCAACTGTGTGCCGTGCAGCATTGGATCGCAAGGCACAAGCTGATGAGGCATTGCACTGCCACGACTAAACGTCTGCACAAACTGCTGACCGTCTTTCCAGATTGTCAGTTCAAGCTTCTCTGATAGCGCATTAATTACGGTCGAACCTACACCATGCAAACCTCCAGCCGTTTTATAAGCACCCTCGGAAAACTTTCCACCAGAATGGGGCACCGTCAAAATTACCGTTGCGGCAGGAAGATATTCGCCTTGATAGAGCATGGGATCAAAGGGCATACCGCGCCCCTCATCACGCACTGTCACCCAGCTATCCTTGTCGATGTCCACCCAGATATGCTTGCCATACCCTGCTACCGCCTCGTCAACTGCATTATCAAGAGCCTCCCAGATGAGGTGGATCAAGCCAGAGGTAGACGTGGAACCAATATACATGCCCGGACGATGCCGAATAGCTGCAATACCCTCAAGAACTTGAATATCTGCGGATGAATATGTTGTCACGCTCTTCTTCGTGCGTCCGCCTTGTTTTGTCTCTATAGCAATTTTCTTCGCTTCTTCTGTATTTTCTTCTATGGCCCTCGTCGCAAAGAGTGAAAGTTGCTCTTGCTGGGCAACTAACTCATCTCGCGTTGGAGGAAGTGTGTTGGAGGAACGAAACATCTACCCTTATACCTCTCTTCAGAATGCATTGATTGCTTCTTCAGCATACAGCCTTCATCCTTGAAAGTCAAGACACGATTGGACCAAAAGTTCTAATTCGCTGTCCTTTGTGCAAAACTTTTTTGTCAAAAGCAGTTACGAAAATTTACACCCGCATGTTACACTCAACAAGCTTCCCAAATAAGAAAGGGTTGTTGTGAACAGAAACATGATGGGCAATACCGGAAAAATACGTAGCGGCCAGGAGAAGATCCTGGCAACATTGGTCTACTATGGGCAACGAACCTGTTGCAACATTGCCAGCAGAAAAACGTAAACAACATGAGATAGCCAGTGTGGTCTCTGCCGCACGAATCTGGTACCAGGATCATCCTCTCGCAAACAGAAGAGGCAATAGAGGGGGAAGCAGCAAAAATGAAACCAATTACAGGTCAATATGAATGTGTCCACAGCTCCGGCGTAGGTCTGGACTATTTTACATCGCGGCTAGATCGCGTTACGCTACAACCCAATGGACGCTTTATCCTCACTATTCAAAACCAAAGCCGGGCAGCTAACGCTGCACAATCTTTGATCAAGGGACAACAAGTATCAGCCACTGCACCAGAGACAAGACGCGAGGGCAATTATACCTATCAAATACAAGAATCAAGCCTGACCTTGCAATTTGACGATGGAGGCTTTGAACAAGGACGAATCGAGCCCAATGGAACAGGACTGCACATTGGCCCGAATTTCTTTAATAAGGTCTCTGACTCAACGTTACTACCACCAACACATCGTCTCCAAAAAGATATGGATGATATCGCTAAAGGGCTTAAAATTGCTGGCACAATCGGTGGCATGGCAATCAAGGCAGCAAAAACCATTCAGGGGACGATACAAGTGGTACAAGGCACTCAGCCTCAGCAAGGTCCGAATTCACGGCCATCTACTACTAACGTTCCATACCAGACAATGCCCTCTCAGCCAACAAGCACACAGCCTGCTCAGGCCCAGCAGCCAATATATACACAACAAAGTGCTACCAACTCACAAACTCCATCTGATCCTACACAATCAGCCCCTGCAGCACACAATCCAACAGAAGCTCTCTTCTGTGACCAATGTGGCGCTCGCATTCGCCCCGGTAAGCGTTTCTGCAATAATTGTGGCGCTCGTTTAGCGTAGAGACTATTATTTTTGATGCTCTTTGACGAGAAGCTCGTATGCGGCAATGATTCGCTGCATCTGCCGCTGATCTCCTCCATGATCGGGATGATAGCGCTTCGCCAGGGCTCGATACCTGCGCTTGATCTGATCAGGAGTGGCATTAGGGGGTAAGCCCAGGACATTTAATGCCTGTTGTCTCTGCATAAGCCCATGCATAGGATTTACATCACTTTTCCAAAAAGTGCTTGCGCCCAAACGCAACATATCCCATAACAAAGAGGCCAGTGATCGCGGTGGTCGTGAACTCATGTTGCTTTTTCCGCCTGCGTAGCCATATGTGATTGCTATCCTTAGCTTTTCTTACTATTCACTATTCTACATTACGCTGAAACGGACCAATGCCATCACACGTGAATAACTTAGTAGCAAATTATATCTCTGAATAAGGGAGGATACGATGGCAAGTGAAACACAATCGGCAGCACATACAAGCAAACACGCTGCAACAACAAGGCTCATACAGACAGCAGAGAAAGATGTCAAACCGCTGCAAACTTTTTTTCAAAAATTTAATAATGATTGGTCCTTTGTCTTTGCCGGCTCTTTGGCCTACAGCCT
The DNA here is from genome assembly GCA_963850365.1 of uncultured Chloroflexia bacterium. GTDB lineage: Bacteria > Chloroflexota > Ktedonobacteria > Ktedonobacterales > Ktedonobacteraceae > Dictyobacter. The sequence goes on along the minus strand of CAWKKX010000022.1, from coordinate 695,946 downwards.
GCTTACAGCACTTTTTCCTATTATTATTGCACTCATCGCTATACTGGGATTTGTCTTAGGCGGCGATCAGCGTAGCCAGGAATTCATTCTGTCGAGCATTCAGCAAGCCATTCCGAGTTTTGCATCACAAGGTTCACAACACGATCTTTTCTTAAGTATAAGTAAACAGCTGAGTGCCTCCGCTGGTATACTCGCTATTATCTCCGTCCTCCTTGCTATCTTTGGTGGCTCCAGACTTTTTGTGTCCATTGAAAATTGTCTGGACCTTATCTATCATGTGCGCCCACGCACTGCACTGCGTCAAAATGCCATCGCGATTGGCATGGTCATCATATTCATTGTACTCATACCAATTATGGTACTCGCCTCTACTATACCATCTTTCGTGCTTAACTTTATTAATACGAATCCATCAGTAAAGCATATCCCTTTCTTCCTTACGCTCTCCGACAATGTTGTTACTCTCTATGTAGCGGGTCTACTAGGTGGTCTAGCAGCGGCATTCTTATTGTTTGAGGCTATCTACTTCATCGTTCCAAACCAGCGCATTAGTTGGCGCAATAGCTGGCGCGGCGCACTTGTAGCAGCTATTGCATTAGAAATCTTCATCACCCTCTTCCCATTCTATACCTCGCATTTTATGGGCAACTACGTGGGTCAAATCGCTTTTGCCATCATACTGCTCGTCTTTTTCTACTACTTTGCAGTCATTCTCATATTAGGCGCTGAAGTTAATGCGTTCTTTTTTGAAAATGTACGACCTCTACCCAATGATTTGGCGACATTTGTTAGTACACTAGGTGCTAAACTCAATCAGGATCGTCCAGAAACAGAAGCAAAATCACATATTAGTCCAAAACCAACGGAAATGGCTACTAAAGCCTATGTAACTTCACAACGCGAACAAGAACAGCAAAACCAGTCAGAAAATCTAGAAAAGCAGCAAAATACGGTTTCGCCGAAAACTAAGCACAAAAAGCCAACAAAACAACAGAGCAAACTACCCACAATCATTGAAGTTGTTACGGGATCAGCTTTAGCCTTGATCCTGGAGACGCTGCGACTACGCCAGCACCGCAAGCCTGTAAAAAATGTCCCCAGGTAGCTGTTGTTCTACGAAATCGCGTTGTGGCCATCACTCAATTTTGTCATCTTTTTACTTGCACTTTTCCTGGCACTTTTCCTGGTGCCAGGACGATTTTCAAAAGACGCTGCTTGCACAGGCTTATTTCTTGACGCGACCTCGACTAATCTGCTACACTTTGACTCAGCTAGAAGAAAACTTCGTACTCCAGTGGTTAACCGCAAAATACATTAGATATCAAACAACTTTAACTAACGTGCGTTCAGCGCACTTCTCTTAAGAGGTCACACGTATGCTAAGTGAACATTCTTCGCCAGCAGACAGTCAAGAACACTCGCGATTGCTGAAAGCATTACGTGAAAGTGAACTTCTACGTGAGCTATCAGAGCTACTAGCCTCTTCGCTCGATCTCACACACATTTTACAGGTACTCGTGAAACGAACCACCGAGGTATGTGACATTGAGCGTTGTACAGTCTGGCTACTCAATACATCAGGTACTAGCTTCCTCCCCGCTTCCTATCACCTCTCTTCCCCAAACGTTAAAAACCAATTTCGACAGTCTATGGATCGTGTCTGGCATAATAGCTCCCTACCATTTGATGATCCGCTTATTCAGCGCCTCCTGGCAGAAAAAGGTATGCTTTTTCTAGAAGATATGCAAACTGAGCCAGGTATGCCGACTATCGCGAAAAATTTCTTCGTCCGCTCAGTTCTATTCGTCGCGTTTATACGCGAAAATAGACCTGTTGGGATTATGTCTCTTGATAACCCAGGTCAATCTGCAACTTTTTCGCAGGAACAACAACAATTGGCCAGAGCAATCGGACAACAAGCAGCTGTCGCAATTGACAATGCACGTCTCTATCAGCAGGCAAAAGAAGAGCACCAGCATGGCGAACAGCTGATTGAACGTGCACAAGCGATCTACCAGGTTGCTATGGCAGCCAATTCAGGCGAAGAGCTACCACAGGTTCTGGCAATTGCAGAGCATCATCTCACCTGTGTACTTGATGCACATAGTGCTGTAATTACTCTCCTGGAAAAAGATTACCTCATACCCATCCATCCATTGCGCTCTTCATCGGACGCTCCAACAAAAAAAACGCTTATGCAAAATATCTCTGACTTACTACACTGCCAGAACGCGATTCAAAACAATGCACCCCAATTCATTACAAAAAAACAGCTTGCAGGCAAAGAACTGGAATGGTTTCAAATGTTAGAGATGGAAAACATTATGATCATTCCATTCATCGTTGGTTCGCTACAAAAACAGACCCATACAGCGTCAAATAAGACAAACACACCTGGAAGTCATTGCGTTGGTTTTGCTTTCGTCAATTATATCAATCCGACCTACAATCCAGGACATGGTCACTATACATTTGCCAGGGACATTGCCGCCCAGTGCGGGTTAGCCATCGAGAAAGCACGCATCCTGAGCGAGGCTCGACAGGCAGTTGCGTTGGCGAACGAACGCGCAAATACGCTGGATGCGGTCTTTAATGCGATGACTGAAGGACTTATCGTACTCGACCTGCAAGGCAAAGTTATTCTTAGCAATAACACCGTCTCACGCTATATTAGCCTGAAGCGCAATTCAAAAAAACAGCTCACCTCCTTCCTGCAGCAGCAGCCAACCTACACTCTCTCCGGGCAGCCTCTTTCAAACGAAGATTTCCCTCTTAACCGGGCTCTACGGGGTGAACGTATACGTGGCGAACGCTTCCTGAGTAAACGAGCCGATGGTAACGAATATGCCATCGAGGTCAATATTGCTCCACTTTTAGATAATGATGAGCATAAAATTGGCATTGTAAGTGCCTTCCGTGACATCACTGAACAGGTTCGCGTTGAGCGACGTATCCGCCGCGCACTCGATACTATGCTACATGCCGCCGAGGCTGTGTCGGGTATTACAGATATCCGGGAGATCCTCTACCGCGTGCTGGCAATGACCTTAACTGCTTTGAATAGTGATCGCGGCGTCGTGCAGCTATACGATCAGGAGCAACGGACATTCACTCCTCTCCTCTCGGTTGGTTTTTCCCGTGAGGAAGCTGAGCAGTGGCTTGCTGAACAGAAACAATGGTTTTCGCCAGAAGAAAACCAACGCCCAGACTTTCATATTCAACTCCTGGAGGGTCATGCTACTCTTGTCAGTGATGAGCACGATCTTGATCGCCCTGGCTTTGTTCGACAAACAATGCTATTAGCCGCTCCTATCACGCACAATAAACATCTGCTGGGCATTATGATGCTTGACCGCTCCTCGACCTATCGCAAAGAATTTGATCCTCAACGGCCTGGTGCAACACTACCACTGCCTGTACTTGAATTTAATGCCTGGGACATGGCCGTGGTGGAAGGCATCGCACAATTCGCTGGCCTGGCCATTGAACAGACTCACTGGCAACAAGAAGCTGAAATAGCACGCACGAATGAAGCTACCATGCGTGAATCAAATGCTCTCAAAGATGAATTTTTAGCTATTACTGCTCATGAGTTTCGCACCCCCCTGACTATTATTCTTGCTCACAGCCAGATGATGTCGCGTCTTCTACGTAAAGCAACAGATGTTAATCCAACGCTCAAAGATCGGCTATTCGAAAGCATCTCTATCGTCGAAGAACAAACTCGCCAGCTCACAAATATCGTCAATACATTTCTAGAAGTAACCAGACTTAATCGTGGGCAGATCAACCTCGTCAATGAAATCGTCAATCTGGAAGATATTGTCAAGGAGACGGTTGCCCAACATAGTGCTACATCCAACATCCATCGCATTAGCTACTCTGCCGATGTAACCCAACGGCCTTACTTACTTGAGGGAGATAAGGCACGCCTGCTACAAATTTTCGCTAATCTACTACAAAATGCTATAAAATATAGCCCTCATGGTGGCCCTATCCGCATTACATTGACCCAACATCTCTCTACTGATGGAAAAAAATTTATTGAGGCGATTGTTGAGGACAAAGGCATTGGCATACCTCAAGATGCTCAAATACATCTCTTCGAACGCTTCTATCGCGCTCCAAATGCAGGTGGCGGCCAGGTACGTGGTGTGGGGCTCGGTCTTTATGTGGTTGCGGAGTTTTTACGTCTGCATAGGGGGACTATTCGCGTGGAAAGCAGCGGCATTGCCGGTGAAGGTTGCCGCTTTATCCTGACTCTACCGTTATTAGAAAGAGATATGAAGGCCAATGACAAAACTTCGTAGCTGGCTACTTACCATCACGCATGAAGTAATGGAGCAAGAGGATACGAAAGACGCCGCACACGACTATGACCATATTACCCGCGTTCTCGCACTGGCAGAAACAATACAAGCAAAAGAAGGCGGCGACCTCCCTATTATATGGGCTGCAGTGGCCTTTCATGATATCGGACAGGAAAGAGAACGGCTCTCCGGTGGCGACCACGCTCTGATCGGAGCGGAGATGGCAAAGGACCTCCTGGCAAACACAGACTTCCCGCAGTCATCCATCCCGGCTGTTCAAAGAGCCATTCGTGAGCATCGTATGACAGGAAGCGCCATACCTTCCACAGTGGAAGGGCGCATCCTTTATGATGCTGATAAAATTGATGTCCTTGGCGCTATTGGCATTGGTCGCCTCTACAGCATCACAGGACGCTATAAACAAAAAATTTATTCGCCACTCCCTGCCGATGTGACTGAACCTGTCGATCCACTGGTCGTAAGACAGCTCCGCCAACGCCCGGACTATTCTCCAAGTATTGAGTTTCAGCTCCTCTTTGGCAATATGCCCGAACGCATGACGACGACGACAGGGAAAGAAATGGCACGAGAGCGCTACATGTACATGCAAAATTTTTTCAAACGCTTACAACAGGAGGTTGCAGGTACCCTCTAGCTTTGCGGTATGAATGCTAGAGAGTGCGATCATTACACTACAGCCTGCAACACTAAAGAGATTCGCCCAATAACACAACATAGTTGAAGGATGCCCGCATGGTAGCAGGTGCCGTCAGATGCACCGTAAAACCGATACGTGGCCGCAATGTCACGTAATGTACGACAACCGGCCCCGGATTTGCAGTCAGTGTTACCAGGACAACACTTGCTTCCATCACATGTCTATTTACCACTATCGCCTCACCTCGCCCAGGCTCAAATACGCCAGAACCAGAAAGCATACATGCGGGCAATATTGTCTGCCTTCCCATTGAAGTTATTTACCCTGGGTAGAGGGGCACTGGTCGAGTTTACTACCACATTTTTTTGCGTTATCTGTGACAGAGACGGGATTGTAGAACTCAATCGCTCTGATCCAAGATCTGTCACTTGCTGCATTTTTTTAGCATGATCAACTGTCTCTATGTGCATCGCAGGTCCATTCATACTAGACAGACTGCTCTCCCTCGGCAGGTCGCTATGCGCTTTCTCCGTCTCAGAGACTGCTGGTTGATAAGCTCTCGCAGTCGCCGCTACTGGTGGCGTCTCCAGATGAATGCGGGTCGTACGACCCGCAAGACGTTGCTTACTCTGCTTGTTCTGAAACTCATCATCAACCGAATGAGTCGGACGCTGAGGCAATATTCTCTCGTCCAACCTGGACTCTTGCATAGGCACAAAACTTCGTTGCATGCTTTCATCTACGATTGAGGGCTCTGGCAATTTTGTACGCTGTACCACTTCTTCTTGTGGAGATTGCACCTGCGATTCTATGACCTCGTGTTGTCCTCCTCCAAGCGCTACAAAAGAAGATGTAAAACGTTGAGCAAAACGCTTTAGTATGTTTGTATTTTGCGTTACAGCAGCGGCCTTTCTCTCCTGCCCAGAGAGGGTGCAATAGCATCTGAATTTATAGGGGCCTTCTCGGTAGCATTATCAGTATTTAGAGCAGGTATCGGCCTGGATTGCAAGCTTAAAAGTGGTGGGAAGATGCTTTTCCCTTGTACTGGTTGAGATAAGCTGGCTTGCTCGTCTAGATCTTCACTCCAGGATATTTCGCTTAGGCCTGAATCTTCTAATGTTTCCTCTACTGAAGCAGAAAGATCTATTCTCTCTCTATTCGCTCGAAAAATCCATTTTTGTCTATTTTGTTCATTGCGTCTCTCATTCAAAACCATCACAACCCTCGGAATATAATGCAAATTCCACACATGACATACGTTGAAATCGATAGAAGTAGTATAACACACCTTATTATCAAATACAGCGGAGCTAGCACATTTGGCCTATAATTACCTGTAGTCCTTATAGCGAATGTTGTTAAGTATACAAAAAATGCAAACGTAGGAAATTTGGTCCTTATAGAGCTAGACACTTGAAAGTCTTGGGCGAAACCGATACAATAGTGCCTGATCACATTGATCAATGAGAGCATGTACAGTTATGCTCGTTCTCTAACTTGGAGAAAACGTTTATATTTTTAGCAAATAGAGGAAGGATTTTCCAAATGAAACTCCATGGAACACACAAATTTAAAGCATCTAGCACTCAGGTCTTTAATGCTATCCTGAATCCCGAAATACTGAAATCTTCTATTCCTGGTAGCAGTGCGGTCTCTTACGTGAGCCCAAACAGCATTCAGGTGGATCTCACTACGTCTCTACCCGGCCTACGTGGCCCATACGAGGTGATTATTAATATCCCACGCCGCCAGGACCCCAGCTACCTCGAACTTCAGGTCGTACGCCAGGGCAAGGGCGGCTCAGTCAATGCTCTCAGCGAGATCAACATCGTAGACGAGGCTGACGGTGCACTCCTCACTTATAATGCCAATGCAGAACTCGAAGGCCCGGTCTCTATCGCTAACAATCCTCTCGGCCAGGGCATTGTAAAAAGTTCTTTAAGCAGTTTCTTCAAAAACTTGGAAAAGGCTATCTAAAAAGCTTCTGCCCCAATACATTTTAATTTTAAGGTAGGGTGCAGTATTTCTACTGCACCCTTTTCTATCTTTTAATCTTATATTTACTTCTCTACATCTACTGGAACTTGTAGGTTCGTTTTCAAGCACGTGAAAAACTGCCCGGTCAGTTTCTCTACGGTGCTGTTCATCAGGCGTCCCCCAATACTTGCCAGGGTTCCACTCACTATGACGTTCGCGTCCCAATCCATACGTGTCTGCACACCATCATCTGATGATAGATGCATCTTCCCCTCTAACTCTACAGCGCTACCAGGAGCTTTACCACGAGCCTTTACAACCATTCGTTCCGGCTCCTGCATTTCTGGACGCGTCACATCTAAAGTAAATTTTGCCTTTACCGGCCCAACACCAACCGAAACAAGAGCCTTCCAATGCTCTGGACCTAATTCTTCCAAACTCTGAAAACCTGGCACACACGCCGCTACCTTCTTAACATCGAGCAGATAAACCCATACTTTCTCAAGAGGCACAGCTATAGCTTGCGAACCTGAAAATTGCATGTTCTCTATCCAACCTTTCTAACAGTAATTTCTCCTATCAGGAAGATGCCATGACCACATAGTATTGGAAAGTGATAACAAATGCGATCAACTCATCCATTCGGACGGTTTCCGTTGACGGTAGAGCCGTTCCCCACCTTCCTGACAATGTCAACCGTCCTGGCAACGACTGCGGGTGCCACTATCCCCTGCCCGAAGGAGTTGGGGAATGCTTTTCTTAAAATGTTGTACGACCCGTTGACATCGGCATGGATGCGCCTGCCATCCTGTGCACGATAGAGGCCACGGTATTCGCGTTTTCCGCTGAACTGGGGCTTCTCGGTTCGCTTGGGATCATAGACCGGAATGGGATCACGATCCAGAAATGAGGCTTTACTGGTATAACTCTCTTCCTGCAACAGAACCGTTATTCCAACCAAATGAGCTTTGTAGGTGAGCAGGTCAAGAAAGCGTGCATGAGGAAGCTGAACAAACTGCTGATTGTTCTTCTTTCCCAAGTTGACTTCCTGTTTCCAGAGTGGATTTTTCCCCAGCACCAGCGTGCTGATCCCCTCCTCGACCACAACATCAATGATTCGACGGCTTGCCGTGTGCAAATAGGCGTTCACGCGGCGCGTGCGCTTCGTCGTCATCGTGCTCAAGCGATGAGAGGTCCGCTGGTTCTCGGGAAGAAGGCCCTGAAGATGGGCGCGTTGTTTATTGTAGCAGTGGTTTTCGCTTTTCAAAGGACGACCGTTGACCAGAAGCGGCTGAAACCCTGGCTTGTTCGAGGTGAGTGCGGCAAGGGTGTCTACTCCTGGGTCCAGAGCCGCTACCCACTCTCGATTCACATCGGCCTGCTCTTCAGGTTGTTCGTACACGACTTCGATCATGTACCCAGAAGACACAGGCACGATACGGACCTGGTCAAGGTGCCACCACTCCGTCAGAGAGGTCTCAATCTCGATGGGCAATTTTGAAGGCACGAGCTTGCCCGTTTTCTTGAAGTGGCGTTTCCCCAGTGCCTGAGTATCGTAAATCAGGATCGTTCGGCCTCGCTCTTTGTCTTTGTACCCAGGAATGCGTGGGCGGCCAAGAAACTTCGAGGGATCATGTTGGTACGCTTCCAGAGCTTTGAAGAAGGACACCCAGTTGGTATGAACCACAATAAGAATGGAATTGGCAACCTTTGCTGGAAGGGCCTTGTAGCAATCCATGTGTTTGACGCGATGAAAGATTTCGGCATACGGCAGGTACTTCCCCTCGTTGATGAACGCTTGCCGAATCTGATACATCGCCTGATTGTACAGGTTTTTGGAGGCAAAGGCAGCGGCATCGATGATGGCAAAGCGTGCATCACTTTTGCGGATGAGGTGTTGTTCAACGAGTTGCATCCGTGTGTGCCTCCTCTTTGATCTGGGCAACCAGCGCTTCCGTCTTCCGTTTGGCCCGGCGCTGTCCATAGAGCCGGGCGCAAAAGCTGTAGATGATACTTGTCAGGTCAGAGAGCAGGTCTTCGGTGCTGTTCTCCGCCAGATTCACGACTTCAATGGTTCGATCCTGGACTGCCAGCAGCGTTTCCAGATACCGAAAACCAAAACGGGTCAACCGATCTTTGTGCTCGACGACGATATGGGTAGCTTGCGGATCTTTGAGCACGGCCAGCAATTTGGGGCGACTGTCGTTGACTCCTGATCCAATTTCCTTCACGATCTGATGCACCTGATAGCCGCGTGCAGTGCAGTAGTGGACCAGTCGCTCGGCCTGTCGCTCCAGATGCTCCCGATGCTGCGGTGAGGAGACACGAGCATAAATGATCACATGCTGCACCTTTGGCTGAGGCTTTTCTTCCATTTCCACAATGATGGTCCCTGTGGGAGCCTGATAACCACGAATGGCTCCTTGTCGCCACCAGCGCAATGCCGTCGAATAACTGATTCCTTGTTGCTTGGCATACTGACTCAATCTCATACTCAAAGTGTACCATATTTGCATTCGTTTGGCAACGTTTGCTCGTGGTTCTTACAATCGGTTACTACACTTCTTGGCTTGCAAAAATCTGAGCCATAGCCAGGCCTGATTACCGGTCTTCCTATATTATCATAAGCTAGCAGCGTTCTTACTGCCACACAATATGTAAACTAGACACACGAACTGAGATAAATTGGAGAAACACAGCCTCATTTCCATATACACACCTATCCAAATATACGATTGACATCGCGTTATCAGCATGGCAATAATAAAGATGAAGGAGAACAAAAGCGCATATGACACAAAACAATACTATCTATCTGGTAAGACACGGCGAAAATCCTGCGAATATTACTCATGACTTTTCGTACAAAAAGGTTGATTTTTCATTAACCCCTAAAGGTATACTTCAAGCACAACAGACCGGCGATTATTTTAAAAATCGAAACATTCATGCAATTTATACATCACCTTTAAAAAGAACCCGAGAAACGGCAGCAATCATAGCCAGCCCATTACATCTCCCTGTTACAGTCATGGAACAATTTCGAGAAATAAATGTTGGCGACCTGGAAGGGATGCCGCCGACTAGAGAAAACTGGGCGTTGCACGACCGCATTGTTGAGGCCTGGTTTGCGGGGAAACATGACGTTACTTTCCCAGGCGGCGAAGACTACAATACGTTGCTACAAAGGTTGCGCAATGGATTGTCGGCAATTACAGCCAATAAGACGGGCCAGAATATTGTGGTGGTGGGACATGGAGGCATCTTTACCAGACCTATACAGGATATCTGCCCTACTGTCGATGTGCAGGAGATTATAAGAAATCCTAATTACAACTGCTCTATTACTGAGATCGAACTTACGACAAATGGAACAAATGTCGTGGGCGTCCTCAAACAATGGGCCTCCTACTCACACCTATATGGAGAAGCCGCTGATCTTGTTCCTGGCACGCTCCTGGCCCCACCACTAGAGGTTCGGGAATAGCCGATACATAGCTACAAAACAGCGCAGATAGAATAAGGCAAACAGTATATCTAAGCTAAGAGCGAAAAGGCATACTGTTTGCCTCTCTATTTTGCAAGGCCCCACCAGCGCTCAGCACCAGCCCCGCACTCAATTCACGCGACAGAAAACAGCTTTCAAATAGGCAGTTTCGGGCATCGCTAGATTCATAGGATGATCGACACCGTGGGTATATGATTCTAACAGCTGGATGGTGCGATGAAGGCGTTGCGCGTCTGACGAGAGCACACCCAGTAAATCATCCATGCCAATGGAGCCAGAGCAAGAACAGGTTAACAAAATACCGCCGCGTCGCAGCACTTGCATACCCAATGTATTCAAGCGACGATAGGCCTTAAGCGCCTGCGAACGTGCCGTCTGCGATTTTGCGAAGGACGGTGGGTCAAGCACAACCACGTCAAAAAGCTCGCCCGCTTTACGTATCTCTTCCAGATAATCAAACACATCAGCCGTAACAAATTGATCTGGATGGGGATTGAGCCCATTTAGCTCAAAATTCTGGCGTGCACCCTCTATCGCTAAAACCGAGGCATCAACGCTTAGTACATGGGTTTCGGGGCTTGTCAGCGCTGCATAGATGGAAAAACCGCCCGTGTAGCTGAAACAGTTCAAGATGCGCTTGCCTTGTGCATATTTACGCAACGCAGCTCGTTTATCGCGCTGGTCCAGGAAAAAACCTGTTTTCTGTCCCTGCCATGGGTCAACGTTAAACGGCACGCCATTCTCGCGTATTGTTATCTGCAGAGGAACCACGCCCGCGACAATAGCAGGCTCTTCAATCTCCAGGCCCTCTCGACGGCGCGATTGACTATCATTGCGCAATAAGATGCCGTGTGCATGTGTTTCTTGCACCAGAGCTTCTATAAGCTGAGGACGCAAACGCTCCATGCCAGCGGTATGAATCTGGACGACAAGGATATCGGCATAACAATCCACGATAAGCCCTGGTAAACCATCGCCCTCCGAGTTAATGAGGCGGTATGCATTTGTCTTCTCTGTGTCAAATACCTGCCGTAATTCCAGTGCATGGCGAATTCGCTTGCGCAGGAAATCTACATCAATATTCTCTTCTGGATCGTGAGTCAAAATACGAATCGCGATATCGGTCTGGGCATTGTAGTAACCACGAGCCACAAACTGGCCCGTGGCAGATTTTACATCGATAAGACCGCCAGCTTCTACCCAATGGGGCGGTTGCTGTAAAGCTCCAGAAAAAATCCACAGATGCCCGCCCTGCAAACTTTCTTCCCGATGCGGCTTGAGGCTCGCACTGGGGTAATGAACGAGAGATGATTCCAATACCCTGACTCCTTGTTTTCTTCTCTATCTTACTTGAAATGGAGATGATAATGTCGCTCACACGAAGAACCTACACAGCTTATTTCACTGCAACATAATGTTATTGGGCTATTATCGCACAAATAGACGATGAGAACCATTTCACTTGCCACAAAAAAAGCCGGACGATGAAGCAATTCATCCACCGTCCGGGTTTGAGAAAAAGAATAATTGCGGGATAAAAAATTTTGCGTACCCTATTGTTTTTGCAAACGGATTGCAGCAACAACTGGATCTGTATGATGCTCAGACATACGAATCTCGGCTTTTCTCAGATTATTGGCGCTATTGATCAGAGCAATATGAGTAAAGGCCTGCGGATAGTTCCCTAAAGCTCTGTTGTTGTGCGAATCGATCTCTTCGGAAAAGAGTTTTAATCGACCTGCATAAGAAAGCAAGCGCTCAAACAATGCGCGTGCCTCAGCCACACGACCTTGCATTGCAAGGTTATCAACCAGCCAGAACGTACAAATGGCAAATGTGCCCTCATGCCCTTCCAGACCATCATCCGCTAGATAGCGGTATACAAAACCATGCTCATCCGTCAGATGCTCTATGATGTGATCAACGGTTGAGCGCATACGCGGATCATCAGGAGCTATAAAACCGACCAGTGGAAGCAACAAATTTGAAGCATCTAGTGCTGTACTATCATACGATTGGGTAAAGGCACCAACTCCCGTATTATAACCACGCGACAGAATATCAGCTCGGATCTGATCACGCACAAGAATCCAGCGTGGAAGATCGGCTTCTAAGCCAAGTTGTTGTGCCGCTCGAATACCACGATCTAAGGCAACCCAGCACATGACCTTGGAATATACAAAATGGCGCAAGTCGCCGCGTACCTCCCAGATACCGCTATCAGGCTCATGCCAATGGGCACACACATGCTCTACAAGCACCGACATCATTGACCACAATGGTCCATCCAGCGTCTCGCCGTAGCGCTCAAAACCACCCTGACGACGATACATGTGAATACAATCTAGCACCTCACCGAAGACATCCATCTGCTTCTGCTCAGCAGCTCCATTTCCGATGCGTACGGGACGTGAGCCTTCATACCCGCTCAAATGGGCCAGTTCCATTTCCGTTAGCTTACGCTCACCGCGAATACCATACATAATCTGAAGATCTTCGCCATCTGCATAGGAAAGGCCACGCAACCAATGCGTAAAAGCACGAGCCTCTTCAGTAAAACCTAGTACATTGAAGGCATAGAGAGTAAATGTTGCGTCACGTAACCAGGTGAAACGATAATCCCAGTTGCGTACACCCCCTAGATGTTCGGGCAGCGATGCTGTAGGAGCTGCCACAATAGCCCCTGTCGGTGCATAGGTCATTAGCTTCAGGGTCAGCGCACTACGTTCCACCCACTCATCATACGATCCATTATAAGTACAACCCGCTATCCATTTGCGCCAGGCATGCAGAGTTAGTGCTAGCTCAGCATCGAAATTACGCTCGTGCAGCCCTTGTTCTACTAACCTACGCGCTGCAGATACGGTACGACCCATACCTACGGCGAAGAGCAGACGCTCACCCTCACGCAGCACAACCTGCGCAACAATGGTTTCATGCAGTTCGTCAGGCTCCTGGGTCACTCGCATTGTAAACGATGGCAGCAGGTTAGCTCCAACGATAGCCAACGCTACATGTTGTCGCCCACCAGAGATTAAAGCACCCAGATTCTCGGCAGCAAGTGAAACTTCATCGTTTATTGCACCCGCATAGTCTGGAGTCACCTTCAAGTTCATCGTCACAGCCATTTCCCCATGCACGCATTCTACAATGCGCACCAGGCAGTGGCATGAACCATCTTCGCGCGTCCAGGTATTATTATTCATAACCCGATGTGGCCAGGCACTTAATGTTTCGACCGGCATAAAATCCGTCAACACTATCTCGCCTGCAATACTCGCAAAACGTGTTTGCAACACATTGCTGCCGCGTAGATAACGCTGTGAGCCAGGTATATTGCCCTCTGTCGGCGCTATTTGAAAGTAACCACCGCGTTCAGCATCTAATAAACGGCAAAAGATCGCTGGGCTATCGAAGTCCGGTAGACAGCCCCAGTCCACCGATCCGTCTGGCGATACAAGTACCGCCGAATGGCAATCACCTATGACGCCATACGAATTAATCGGCAAATATTTGCGATTGAGTTCGTTTGTCCCAACCATGACACAATACTTCTCTCTTTTAAAACTTTTTTTTAACAACTATAATATTTTTAACATAAGCTCTAGATAAACTGAAGACTCCCTTAGAAATTCCTTAGGATTTCCAGGAGCCTTATAACAGAGATAGACGCAACAGCTTCTGCAATAGTAACAAATTTTCCCTTAAGATTTCCCCTTCATTTTTGATTTCAGAAAAACTATCTTTCTCTTCTTCAAAACAAGAATTCGAGATGGTCACGTTTTATGTGAAATCCTGTACTTCTCTATGCTGGACAGCGGTAGTCTCTATGTGCTACCGTAGCGTATTGAACACTGTTAGTGCATAGATCATTTACTATTCAACCACGTTCATCCTATTTATCATTCGAGAGAGGCAGCAGATATGCAAACACTCAAACAAATGATGCGCCACCCAGCCGGTCGAATCGGACTTACAGTGGGCTTACTTATTGGCCTTGTAGCAGCAATGATGGGTGAAGCAAGTAAAGCACTGCTTTTCGCCGGGCTCTGCCGCTTCCTTGCAGGGCGCATTGCACGTTCTTAGATCGTCTCTTTCTTTGGCATCCATACCTAATCTGAGACGATTGTCTCTATTCAGTCTGTTTACCTTGCCCGTTGAGCTTTTTCTATTAGAGGCAATTGTATCATACAAATTAGCAGATCTAAGAATGAATGCAAAAACAAAGAGACCTTAGTACTAGCTCACTTTCTCAATGTAGACAAAGTATCTATTACGCGCACACATACACACCGTTCATCTAAACGAAAAATATGCAGAAGCTATTCCCAAATAGAGAGCAGTTATTCCTAACGTCTCAGGATAACTGCTCTCTATTTGGCCACAATAAATTTGATCCGACCTTTTTAAAATTGCTGCCTCGCCATGATGATATTTCTACGCTCGCAGCCACTGAGCTACCTGGGGCGCAAAGTAGGTGATGATGATATCTGCACCTGCACGCCTGATGCCTGTGAGCATCTCCATTACGACGCGCTCCTCATCAATCCAGCCATGCTGGGCGGCCGCCTTAACCATTGAATATTCACCGCTCACATTGTAAGCGGCAATGGGCAGATCATAGCGGTCACGCACCTGGCGAATGACATCCATATAGGCAAGCGCAGGTTTGACCATCACAATATCTGCTCCCTCTTTGATGTCCAGTTCCACTTCACGCAATGCTTCACGCATATTGGCCGGGTCCATCTGATAAGAGCGACGATCACCAAACTGAGGTGTTGAGCCAGCCGCCTCGCGGAACGGACCATAAAAGCCGGAGGCAAACTTTGCTGAGTAAGCCATGATGGGCGTTTGAGTAAATTTATGCTCATCGAGTGTATGACGAATGGCCCCCACACGACCATCCATCATATCCGATGGGGCAACAATATCTGCGCCCGCTTCAGTGTGCGAAAGAGCCATACGTGCCAGCAGTTCAAGCGACTCATCGTTCTGCACCGTACCATTATGAATGACGCCACAATGACCGTGACTTGTATATTCACACAGACAAACATCAGTGACAACCAGCATCTCTGGAGTCTCGGCCTTTACACGACGGATTGCCTGCTGAATAATGCCCTCGTCTGCATACGCCTGCGAACCAACTTCATCCTTATCATTGGGAATTCCAAAAAGCAAAACAGAAGGGATTCCTAGACCTGCTATACGCTCCACCTCGTGCCCCAGATCCTCCAGTGGCCACTGCATGATTCCTGGCATCGAAGCTATCTCACGGGGTTCTGTAATTCCTTCAGCTACAAACAGTGGATAGATAAGCTGATCAACATTAAGATGTGTCTCGCGTACGAGGCCACGCAATTTATCATTTTGGCGCAAACGGCGCAGACGAATGGTTGGAAAAGTGCTCATGCTATTCCCCTTCCGCTTGCTTGTTCAATACATCTGCTATAATACGTACCGTCTCCTCGATCATTGCGTCCTCAAGAGCAAACGAGATGAAACAGGATTCAAACTGAGATGGTGGAAGGTAAATGCCGCGTTCTAACATAGCCCAGAAATAACGTGCAAAAGCTGTGGTATCAGACCTCTTTGCGCTGGCATAATCCGTCACCGGCTCCTGCGCAAAATAGAGGCAGAACATCCCCCCAATATGCTGAAAGTGTATATTGATATCTGTATCACGCAATATCTTCTGGATGCCTTCAGCCAGGAGTTGGCCCTTCTGCTCTAGAATTGCATACTGCCCAGGCTTACGCAACTCTTTTAAAGTTGCGATACCAGCGGCCATGGCAAGTGGGTTGCCTGAAAGCGTTCCTGCCTGATACATAGGACCAACCGGCGCTACCAACTGCATAATCTCGCGCCGCCCACCATATGCACCAACCGGCAAACCACCGCCAATGATCTTTCCAAAACAGGTTAGATCAGGGGTAATACCCACCCGCCCCTGCATACCACCCAGAGCAACGCGAAAACCCGTCATCACTTCATCAAAGACCAGCAACGCACCATACTTTTGTGAAAGCTCGCGCAGACTCTCCAGGAAACCGGGGAAGGGCAATACCAACCCCATATTCGCCGCAACCGGCTCTACGATAATCGCTGCAATCTCATCTGGATAAGTCAGAAAGAGTTGCTCAACCGCCGCGACATCGTTGTATGCAATGGAAAGTGTGTTGTGGGTTGTTTCCGCCGGCACGCCGGGGCTATCTGGTAGCCCCATGGTTGCCACACCAGAGCCCGCTTGCACCAGCAGCATATCGGCATGACCATGGTAGCAACCGCTAAATTTGATAATCTTGTTGCGCCCGGTGTATGCACGAGCCAGGCGTAACGCGCTCATTGTGGCCTCAGTACCCGAATTGACGAAGCGAATCATTTCTACTGAGGGCACACTCTCGATGACGAGCTTTGCCAGTTCGCTCTCGGCCTGCGTGGGGGCTCCGAAGCTAAATCCGTGCTTGCTCGCCTCCTGGACTGCTGCCAGGACTGAGGGATACCCATGTCCCAGAATCATTGGCCCCCAGGATTGGACATAGTCAAAGTAGCGATTGCCATCAACATCATAAAGATAGGGACCTTCCGCACGTTCGATAAAAACTGGATCGCCTCCGACACCTCGAAAGGCGCGAACAGGGCTATTTACGCCTCCTGGCAGAAGCTTTTGAGCTTCCTGGAAAAGGGCATGCGAACGTGTCAGCCCATGGGACGTATGTGTCTGTTCCAACGTGTAACCTCTCTTGACTACGCACCAATTGAATCTAAGATTTCGTCGATTGGCTGGGCAATACATGTATACATGGGCGTATCACGCAGGGTATATTGACTCGCCTCAGTCTCGCGTAGCTCCTGTACAAGATCAAGAAAATCAGAGATGAGGTCGGTCTCGAAGGCAACAACAAACTCCTGATCGTCCAGACCAAAAGAATATGTTGTATTCAACGAAACGCTGGGATATTTCAGCCCAACACGAATATGTTCATTCATCATACGTTTACGATCTTCCAGGGGCAACCTATACCATGGGCGTGTCTTTACAAAAGGATAGACAAAGAGATACTTTTTATCATCCGGGCTAATCACCAGCCGAGGATCATGAGCACCGCGAGCATTCTTACCGACATAAACAGAGCGTTTCGTCATTGAGAGCATTGATTGCGTCTCGCGCAAATATGGTCCCATAGCGCTGCGACGAATCTGACTACTCAGAAGTCGCAGATTGTCAATGTCATACGTCGCCTGCCACAACATAAAATCGCAATCAGAGCGCACGCCATACAAAGCGAAGCTACGAATAAGCTCATCATTTGCATAGTCATCGATTATCCGCCTGAGTTGTTGCTTGCCCTCCTCACGCCTGTCTGCTGGAAGTAACTGCCACTGTTGATCAAGCTTATAAAAGGTGAAACGGACGAGTTGACGCGGCTGCTTTGGTTTCTGTTGCTCGACAGCAGGCTGCGTCTCAGGCTGGACACCATTAGTTTGAGAGGTGACTGTTTGTTCTATCATAATTTTCCTCGTGCAGAACTATTGCATTTACAAGACCATCAATTGTGAATTCTTTTGCCTCAATATCAACGCGCAGGCCCAACTCGCGTGCCGTTTGCGATGTGATTGGGCCAATACTTGCAAGCTGTGTATGATGAGTAATCTGTTCCAATAAATATGTAGACGGTCCAGATGTACAGCTCTCTACCCAGGCCACAAAATTGCGCACAGTCGAAGAACTGGTAAAGGTCAAGATATCAAGCTGCCTATCTTGTAAGAGACGTAAGATCTCCCGCCCATGCTCATCATCACGCGCAACAGGCACCGTAGAATACGCAGGGACTTCATCCACCAGCGCACCGGCTTGTTGCAGATCAGTAAAGAGCACCTTGCGTGCTTCGGCGGCACGAGCCAGAAGGATACGCTGACCAGCTAAGGGCACCTGACGACGTCTGGCATCCTCTAATAAAGCCCGTGTTACCCCTTCAGCAATATACTCATCAGGCACAAGATCGCTGGTAACACCATACTGTTCAAGAGCCGCAGCCGTAGCCGGGCCGATAGTTGCGATGCGCACACCACTCATGGCACCCGGATTATATCCCAACTCACGCAAACGTTGGCAACAAATATGCACACCATTTGCACTGGTTAGCACAAGCCAGGCATAACCACTTCCATCAGATACATACAGGCGCTTCAAAGCCGTATCCAGGGCCTGCCAATTAGTTGGAGCAACAATACGAATCGTGGGGAACTCTATGGGAATAGCCCCTAGCACCCGTAATCTCTCGCTTAACACACTCGCCTGCTCACGTGTACGCGTCACTAGAACACGTCTTCCCGCCAAAGGCATCACTATTGATTTAGACATGCAAACTCTCTTGCTCTCTCAACAAAGAAAGTGACTGAATAATGCCCTGCGCACCTTGCTCCAATGCCTGCTCGGCAACGCGCACACCCAGTTGCTCCGCATCTGCGAGTGTGGATGTCGCGGTCCAGGGCATCTGCTGCACGACATCTATGCGACGTTGCCCATCTAGACTCGCCACCAACCCGCGTAATGTAAATACACTATCCATAATAGACCCATAAGCAGCGACCGGCAAATAACAGCCAGCTCCTAGCCGGCGCATAAACATACGCTCAGCACTCGTCGCAGCATGCACAACTAGATCTTGAAGCGGTGCCAATAGCTCTTGTAACATTGCCTCATTACGACACTCTACGGCTAATGCTCCCTGACCAGGTGCCGGCAAGACCATCTCAGTCGGAAAATAAGTAAGCCTTCCAGCCAGCTGCGCAGTTAGATCCAAACGATGCAAACCAGCGGATGCAAGCATAATACCATCATACTCGCCAGCATCAAGCTTGCGAATACGCGTATCTACATTGCCACGCAAAGGCAGAATCTCCGCATCAGGACAGAACTCGCGTATCTGTGCAGTACGACGCAGGCTACCCGTGCCAATATGCAAAGGAGTATGCACCTCCGCATCAGTTGCAACCAATCGTCTTTCGGCTATAAGAAATGGCACGCGCGACACAAATACATCACGTACATCTTCACGTGGGCCAACAACAACTATGCGTAGATCGTCTGGTTGGATCGTTGGCAGATCTTTCAAACTATGGACAGCCAGGTCAATTCGCCGCTCTTGCAAGGCATGCTCAATCTCTGTCACAAACACGCCATCACCACCAATTTGCGCGAGTGGCACATTTGTGATGCGATCACCTATTGTCCGTATTTGCTCAATCTCGACATCCAGATTGGGCCAGCACTGATGGAGGCGTTGGACTATCCACCGCGTCTGAAACATGGCGAGTTTGCTTGCTCGCGTTCCTATCGTTATTTTCATATGACTTCTCTTCTAAATCAAACAAAAAACGCATAGCTTCAGCATAGATGTGTCCCTGACCCGCTGCCGCCGCATCTTTTAATCTCAGCATAGGTGTATGTAATAATTTATTCATAAGTCGATTCGTGAGTTCCTGCACTGCCGCGACTTCATGCTCAGAAAGGCTGGCGGACAATTGACGCATCGTGCGTGTCAGCTCTTGCTGTCTCAATTGATCAGCATGCCGGCGCAGATCGCTGATCGTGCCCACAACGCTTAAAGAACTCAGCCAGCGTTCAAACTCACTCACTTCTTCGGCTATAATAGCTTTTACCTGCTCGGCCTCTTGCAAGCGTAGTTGTATACCCCTGTCAACCTCCGCCTGTAAATCGTCCAGATTATAGAGGTGGACACCTGGTAGCGCCCCTACGGAGGAATCGATATCGCGCGGGAGGGCAATATCAATGAGCACCAAAGAGCGCCCATGACGCTCATTCATCACGCGCTGCGCCAATTCTCGAGTAACAATGGGATGTGGCGCTTTGGTCGAACTGATGACGACGTCGGCCTCTACCAGAGCTTCTGTTAATTCAGTAAAGGGTCGATGGACTGCCTGCAATGATTGAGCCATTTCTATTGCTCGCGTCTGTGTACGGTTGACAATAACCAGACGCTCAGCCCCGTTATCGCGTAGATTACGTGCGGCAAGCTCACTCATTTTGCCCGATCCAATCAGCAAAATACTGGCCTGCGTAAAGTTGGGCAGTAGGTGCTTTGCCAGTTGTACAGCAACATGGCTCAACGAAGCTGCATTACGACTAATACCCGTCTCGCTACGAGCACGTTTGCCCGCCACAAGTGCCGCCCGGAAAAGTGCCGAAGTAATAGGTCCGCTATACCCACCACCTTGAGCAACTTCAAAGGCTTCAGATACCTGGCCCTGGATCTGCGCTTCACCGGGTACCAGAGAGTACAAACCACTGGTCACCCCAAAAAGATGAGAAACTGCAGGCTCATCGATAAAACAATAACAATGTGCTTCCAGTTCGTCGTAGGCAACCTGGCGCGTTTCGCTCAATACATGGAGTAAATCTAAGCGACCCTGGATTGCTTCGTCACAAACGGCATACAATTCTACACGGTTACATGTAGAAAGTAGGACACTCTCCTTGCTTATCTGTTTAGATGCCTGCAATAGTTGTGATATTTGACGTGTAGAGCAAGCAAGGCGTTCACGTAAAGCGATTGATGCAGTGGTATGGTCAACGCCAACAACGACGATATGCATGGAAACCTCATAAAACTCTAGTTAGTTTTTAGTTCTATAGAGATTTTAGCGTTTTTTCACAATTAGTCAAGGCTTTCTTATCTTATATCTTATCAGATTAACACCTGATATTCTCTACGGTCTGGCTTTGGGATACTACAAAAAGATAGACAAACCATTATGATTATGTCAATATAGCTCTAGATAAAAACAACGGCACTCACGCTATTTCAGAGTGGCCTTCTTTTCCTTTTCTTAATAATTAATCGAGCTCATTTTTAGCGTGTACCCAAAGAAGGGGATAACCTATGCTTGGATTTGATTCACGTTTGACGACGGTATTTAGCATCATTTTTGTAACTTTAGGTATTTTTAACCTGGTTGTGGGGCGCAATCGTATGCTGGAGATGAGGGCTAGCGGACAAACACTCCCCTGGTATCAGCAGATGGCTATATTGACTGGCATTGAATATATTTTGCTGGGCATTGTACTTCTCCTGAATCTAAGCATTAATGGCGGCTTCTTCCCAGGAGCTCTCGCTGGATTAGCTTCTCCCCTCTATACCGTTTTCCTGATTCTGGCCGCAATCGTGCTGGCGGCGATGCTTTTACAGGTCTTGCGAGGAAGAAGACAGCGTACACAAACAATACCAGCAACCACTGACCCTCAAGCAAAAGAACAAGAGAAATAAAGATTTATCATCTGCCTCACTCTACATCCCAGGCCAGTGAAGCTATGATCGTGACAGTGTTAACAATCATAGCTTCGCTGGCTTCAGTTTGCGCTAGAGTTCGATCCTTCCACTGAAATGGAATATCGATCTCATCATCAACCGTGCGCAATTACGTACCAAGTATTTTCAGTAAATTACAAGTGCTGACCGTGCTCAAGCCATTGTTTGGGCTAGAGAAGCTGGACCAGGATAAGCTAGCTCAAACGGGGATTTATGAGGTGTGTGCTCTGAGCATTAGCGGGCTTGATGCCATGCGGCTTGCATGCATTGTTTCAACAACAGGGCATTTGTTAATGGGCCAACACCGCCAGGGGTTGGGGTAATCGCGCCAGCAACTTCCTGCACCTCGGCAAAATCTACATCGCCAACAATGCCGCCCTCTGCCAGAGCATTAATTCCTACGTCAATGACGATTGCACCCGTACGCACCATTTCAGCTTGCACCATATTGGGACGCCCAACCGCCGCAACCAGAACATCTGCCTGCCGGGTAAAAAATGGCAGATTTGGCGTGCGTGAATGACAAATGGTAACGGTAGCATTCTTCTGCAAAAAGAGCTGTGCGAGAGGCTTGCCTACAACATTGCTGCGCCCAAGAATCACAACATGTTTTCCCTCAAGTGGTAGCTGGCTACGCTCAAATATCTCCATCACGGCTGCCGCTGTTGATGGTAGAAAACCTGGTATACCAAGGCAAAGATTGCCAGCGCTCAATGGATTGATACCATCAATATCCTTTTCTACTGCAATCGTATTTGTGACAATATCCTGTGCAAGATGCGCGGGCAAAGGCATCTGCACAATAATACCATGCACGTTCACATCGCGATTCAGGACGAGCAACGCAGAGTGCAGTTCAGCAGCAGTCGTTGTGGCTGGCAATACTTCCAACCTGGCCTGTATCCCAATATCGTTTGCAAGGCGCAAGATAGACCTGCTATACACACCTGAAGCTGCATCTCCCTCCACACGCACAATCACCAGGCCCGGAGCATGCCCATACCGCTGTATATACCGCTGCACATCCTCACGTAGCTCAACTTTCAACTCAGCGCTCATAGTACGGCCATTTAAAATTGTTGCTGTCATGCTCTCTCTCCTACAATATTTACAACTTGTTGACTTGCCGCTGTTATTGTCTCCAGCGCAACACTCAGACGCATGCCTAATGCTTCTATCTGCTGCAAGTCTTTCATTGATCGAAGATTTGTACGCACCATCCATGATGCACCTGTACCGGCACTGGAAGCTAACATCGTGGCTGTAGCGATATCGCTCAATACGTTTTTATTACCAATCTCGGCAATACGCTGGCAATACTGGGCCAACTGTGCCGCATATTCAACCATTTCAAGTGGTACGAGGGCAGCGCTTAATAATCCCGCTTGAACGGCTTGCGTACGGGCCGCACGCTCTTGATCAGTTGTACGGGGCATTTTAAAACAGGCCGAAAGTTGACCATAGGCGTCTATATCTGCTTGCATGAGTTGCTGAAAGCGCTCACGTGTCTGTTCGGCACTCTGCAATAATGTCTCTATTTCTGGATGGACGGCTGCATAATCAGCTTTGCTCAGCGTCAGGCGTGCTACCATGCAAGCCAGGGCGGAGGCCATTGCTCCGCTCAAAGCGGCGGCCGATCCTCCACCCGGCGTCGATTTCGCCGAAGCTAAATCTGTAAGGTATTCTTGTAGTGGTTTATTTAAGTACATGCTATGCTTCTTCCCATTCTAATTTTCGCTCTATTTCCCTGCTGGGAAACACCATAGCATTTTAGCACCAAACAAGGCGTCGAGTTAATATTTATCAAACATCCGCCCATCGCTACTCACATCAATGACGCATGATCGACACATCCGACCAGTCACCAAAGCACAAACCATTGCCATTCAACGTCACTCCATGAATCCAGGGAGGAATTATAGCGGCCATGGTTTGATGATCAATTGGCATGATCACGTCTTCAGCCAGCATACGGCCTTCCGCCTGCTGATAAAGCTGCAGGCGCTGCTCACCGGTCTGCAATTCTGCTTGCACTACGATTTGCTCAAAATTTGCATCGTGCCACAAACCACTATCTTGACCCGACGTTGATACAAATTGCGAGAGCAATGCATAAGGATCGGGGAAATTCGCGTTCAGGCTATAAAAACCAAACTGGATCACATGGCTCTTTATCTCCTGATCATAAGCATACGGCTCCACAGGACGCAGGTTTACCTGAATCCCCAGTGCCATCTGCCACATATGTTGTAGCATTGTCGCCTCCTGCTCGCTTACTTGTGAGGTCGGGTACGAAAATGTTACCGCTGGAAACCTGGCCCTATCGGGGTAAGCTGCACGCAAAAGCGAACGAGCTTGTGCTACATCATAGTGCAGTGTTTGCTCATTCGCCTGGTACGAAGACATAGCGGGTGGCAACAAAGCCGCCGCCGGTACAAGTGCATCATTGAAAACACTATGCGTCAACGCTTGCCTATCAATCGACCTGGCAAATGCCTGCCGTACTGCAAGCACATCAAATGGTGGCTGTGTTGGATCAACAAATAAGGCATCAGTCTGCAAAAGCGGCACTCGTGTAAAGCCTGCCGATGTGCGTGAGGCCAGCTGATCCGCCGGGGTGATATTCCACACCAGAGCGGTCTGCCCCACATTATTCAGCTGAAAAGCCACGCGAGGATCATTCACAAAGCTAGCAACAACCATTGTCAGTGCCGTCTTATGGCCATAATAATGTGGATTGGGCACAAAGATAAGCTGAACTGCGGGCTGCCATGTCTTCAGGATAAATGGACCTGTCCCCAACCCCGACTCAACTTCGGACTGCGGCCATCCCTCTCGATCATAGCGAGCAACAAGTTTCTGATTTAAAGGAAAGAAGAGCGGATCTGTAAGCGCTGCCAGAAAATAAGGTGCAGGCTTTGTCAATGTTACCTGCAAAGTAGAAGCGTTCAAAGCTCTGACACCCATTAATATCTGCGTCTTGCCGCTATGCACTACAGTCGCATCAAGAATAGGGGATAAGAGAGAAAATGCGGTTGCCGAAGTGTTTGCAGACAACAAAGCACGCGTCCAGGTATAGATATATGATTGTGCGGTAACGGGCGTGCCATCAGAAAATGCAATCTGGGGCTTGAGCATAAAAGTATAGATTTTGTGGTCAGCAGAAAGTTGCCATGTCGCCTGATCAGGTATAACATTCAAATTCTTGTCGGTCCGCACCAGGCCGCTATACAGCATATCCATTACAAGCGTCTCATTATAGCTATGAGTGCGAACGGGATCGAGCGTTGCTATGTTCATTGTCCCGACAAGCGGAAATTTCAAAACTTGTTGTGCGGCTGAGGCTATTGTCGCATTGCTTTTCGCCCCATTCCCATCGCTATTGGTACTACACGCAACGAATAAGACTATAAGAAAAATGCTGGCAAGGAGAGCTGGCAAGCGTCTGGCAAAATGTCGAGGAACTTGACGCATAACATAAAAACCTCTCTTGATGGATGAATGCATACATTCCGCTCAACAAAAAGTGAAATGTATGTTCACCTATTATATCTGACCAGTCGTCAGGCTCAAAGGCTCTGGACCGTTTAACTTGGGAAGATCACATTCTCGTTGTCACATCGCAAGTCAGTTCTGCTCTGTGTCCTCCAGAGAGCGGCTCTAGAAAGATGTTGGAATAATTCATTGATAAAATCCCGATGTCGTACAATTTATGTCGCTGAGATTCGTTTTGAGGGAGCCTGAAAAAGCTAGACAGGAACCTTTTATTATTATAAAATTCACTTCTATTACAGGTCTCAATAGGCAAAATTGGGATTTATCTTTAGTCTGGTATGAGTGTAAGGAACTAGCTGCCATGTCAATAGGGCCATTGGATATTCTTAACGAAGATAACTTTTTCTCCAAATTAGTACCCCCCTTTGAGGAAATTAAGTCAGAGCTTCATGCAATTCTAAAGAAAAGTAAAAAATGGTCAAAGCTCATATCAAATCTTTATCTCGTCTATATTGACAACAATGAATTTAGAGCTGAGAGACGGTCATCATTTCTCTATATATCACAGCGAACCACTAGGCATCTATATCTTACTAACTCAATGCAAGATCAAGAACACTTCTCCGACGCAGGACAATTCCTGGACGATTATGCTTTCCGTCCCTTATTGAGATGGATATTTATTGAAGAGTTATTGACCTGCGCAACGCCGAAAGAGCTAGGGGAATATATTCATCACTTGCTTTTATATAATTTACAAAACCTTGAAAAGGTTGAAAATGCAAAGTATATTCGTCTACGCTACACAGCCATTAATGTATCAAATCATTTAATTGCATTGAAGCAATATAAAACGAATATCATAATACCAAAAGTGGCAACTCTGGATGCTACGGAGACGGTTGGCTCGATAGGGAGTGACCATAAAACAGGTATAGATATCCGTGTCCTTGTCACTAACAGGAGAGATACAGACGCATATATGAACTTCGATACAATTTTCGATTTTGGGCACCTGAGAAACTATTTATTTTCTAATTTTACTTCAGCCACATCTTTTTATAAGCAGGTGCTCGGAATCTCGTATGAGGGAATATTTGATATCTGCTACTTAATCGGTGTTTCATCAAAAATTGACATCTTTTTGTTAAAGAGGCAAATAGTATATTTACCCTTTTCAGACGGAAACGCATTTAAGGATTGTATGAAACAGTTCCTGCAGATCTGCTTCAGCCTCACTTTCAAAACTTTATGCTACAAGAGCAGGTACCCAATAGAGGTAGAATTCGTATTCGTGATTTTGTTATCGTAAATGGCAAAGGTACCTCACACTTTTTACAAGATCTGAAAAAGAAGAAGGTTGATTTTTTGCTTTTTGATGCCAAAAATTATGCTGAGGAGCTAACACCTAGAGATATAGATACGTTTAGAATGTATCTAGCTGAAAATCCGGTCTTTGGTAACTTTGGGATCATTCTGTCTCGCAAAGGAGCATCCGAGAATTGCCGAGAATCAATCTTTCGGTCATTAACATCTAATCAAGTGAAAATAGTAGTATTAGATCAAGATGATCTTTTATCAATGCTTAATGAGGCAACTCTTAGCAGTCCATCTTTGTACACTTTAGAAACTAAGTATAATGATCTTTTAATGGAGAGATGAAGCCTCACTAAATCGCAAAATATAAATAGCTCCGCTAGTTTTCTTCCGCAATACAGCTAACCTCCACCACCAATCAAAATAATGACGGTTCAAATAATGCCTTTACACCTTACTTACAAGTTTTTTTTCTGTTAGAGCTGTTTATAAACTATTCCAATAATATTATATCATTATGATCTATACGACAGAGGGAACAGTTATTCTTGCTCTCTTTTGAGCAACATAATATAGTTAATACCGATTTAATAGAGTCTCCTGCTTCAAATCAAATAACTACAACAGAAGCCCCCAGCCAATTCATCAAATGTCAAAAACAGACCAGGAGTGATATAATCGGCAACCGCCTATTCCCAACGATTCCTTTTTCGCTAGCTCGGAAAGCAACGATTTATGGCCTGAGTTGTATACTCGCTTCTTAGGCGAAATTGGATATCTGGGATGTACCTGTTTACGATCTCTCTGGCTTGCATTTGTGTCTGTATATTGAGTCGCTGAGCTATCGCCAGTATGTCGCGGTCATCTTGAGGGCGTCCCGAAAAGAGTTTCAGTGCCAGAATATATTCAAGTTCTGGAACGTAAACGGCCAGATTGGCAAAAGTTTTCCAATGCTTCGGTGCTTTGGGCTTTCCGATTTGATCGACGACAACGGTAACATCATCATTTAACCACGCTGGAGGGAGTTGCTTTTCTTTTGCTACCAACGCGATTGCATGCTGGACTGCCTGGTATGTAGATCGATCATTCGTTGCAATGATGACATCGATATCCTGGGTTGATTTTCGGTTGCCTATTTGGGTAACCATAAGTGCACCTCCCAGGAGAACAATGGCAGTTTTAATCTGCATATCTGCGAGTTTCTGGCCCAAAAAGCCAAGAGCCTGTTCAATTTGTGATCTGTCTATAATTTGCCTTCTTTCTAGAACCGTGGTAATGTAGAATCAATAAATATAGGTTGGAGGGCGCTGTTGTTGATGCTTTCTTCTAGCACATCTCCAACTTGCCTCACTGTATAGTTGTCTCTTGCACATTCACACTCCCGACAAACGCACATTCCTGATAAAGTGAGCAGTTTGTACAATTGGGCCGTTGTGCGTGACAGACCTGACGTCCGTGTGTGATGAGGTTAACATGTAGTGGATAGACCCACTCGGCAGGCAAAACTTTCGCAAAGAGATCATGTGCTTTATCGGCAGAAACTTTTGCTCCGATCAGACCTAGCCGTTGGCTTGTGCGGTGGACGTGAGTATCGAGAGGCATAATAGCGCGTCCCAAATTGAACAGCATGACACACGCCGCCGTTTTGGGCCCGACGCCTGGTAGTTTTTGGAGGTACTGCCACCCATCTTCTGGAGTACGTTTGCTGAGTTCAGCGTACAGGTAATCAGAGAGCGATCCTGTCATTCCCTCTTCAAGCTTTTGCTCTGTTAATGTGAAGAGAACATTTTGGATACGGGGCGCTTTTATATTTGCTAAACCACCCGAACGGATCGCCGCTGCAACTTCATGCGTAGGCGCATCGCGAACCTCTTCCCAGGTCGGAAATAAAGTAATAAGTTGTTGGTAAGCTCGGCCTGAATTGATATCGGACGTGTGTTGTGAAAGAATGGTGGCAATTAATCCACCGAGGGGATCATAGTCGGGTTCGTTTTTGGGTTCACCATACGTGGCAATGAGTGCTTCATATACATGCGTTAAATGAACGGTTGGGATAATAGAGGTGGTCATTTCTCTTTCCTATCAAATGATTTCCGATACACCAGCTATTGTACTCTTATCACCGCTTACTCACAAGTGAAGGGAGGACTTTTTCATCAAGATCTCCCTCCAATCTGTGACATCTGAGGAAGTGCTTTTCAGCGCCATAAGGTTATTGACAGATCTGTGGACCTCATTACTTACATAACATCCGATAGAGGTATCTAGTTTGAGATATAATGGGAGCAAAAGGTAAAAAACATTGCGAGGAAAAGGGATAACGATGACAACTCCACTTCCATACTCAATACACACCGTAACTGATGCTGTGGCATCCATCGATCAAGGAGAAGATCCCTGGTTCGCATTTGGGTGCTTTCTCCATGACTGGTGGCGTTACGCAGTAGATTGTCGCCAGGATCTGATTAGTATACCACCTGCACCAACCACAACCGCAGAAGGAAAACGTTGGGCGGCTTTTTTTGCTGCAGTTGTGGAAGAACTTTGTTCCAGGACTTCCTATCCTTGTCCTGCATGGATACATAAACAGGATTACAAGCTCGAAAACCCCTGGTTCTACTCCCCCCAGTTGTCCCAACGTGACTGGTTACTTTCAACTACACCGGAGCCATTTAAAAAACGCAATATCTTTGTTGGCGGCAGTATACTGGACAACAAGTATGAGCTACAACAGACTTCTCAATCGAAGCCGAGGTGGTCCATCTGGTCAGACCAGGATCTCCAAAATTTGGCAGCATCAGAAGAGGTATCTTCTCAGTCCCTATGACGAAGAATATTATCTATACCGCCTAATTACCATACGTAATGACCAGAGGCGCAGGCTTGAGGGCAAGCACCTCGGCAGGTGTCATCAGGCGCGTTTTCGCCTCAAGATGGTAGAACAGCTTGAAACCACCATATTGGAAGTTTCCATATTTTTGCATATCCTCTTTTACCCATTGCGTATATTGCCGTGTTTTATCACCTAGATCACCCACATAGCCCCCAACGCTATCAACATGAAGCACGATATCCACACGAGGATCAAGTTGCAGATTCCCCTTATCGGCAATCTCTGCCTGCCCAGGATCATGGGGATCTTTGAGACCATCACCATCGGGGCGGTACTGGTGAATTACCAGTATCTTTCGGGGCACATGATACGCCATAGGGATTGTTGCAATTGCCTGAATAATGGGATTAAGATCAGAAGCTCGCACATTACTCAGGTTAATACCAGGAATCCCATCGTGGCGCGGAAACATCCATTCAGGGTCTATCGCCATATGCACAAATGCGTATTTCTGTAGATATGGCAAAAAGAAATCAACTTCGTTCATGACAGGCGCTTGCCCAAAATCGAGATCGAGAAAGAGGAGCAGGTCATTTAGCTTACAGTAGTCGATATATGACTGAATAACATCTGCATCCACATGATGACTATATGTTTTATCAGGGCCAGGGAAAGAATCAGGGACACTAACCACTAGATCAATCGCCAACTGCACAGGATGGGACGGATCAAGCTTCTCATAGGCACTACCTTGCTGCTTCAAATGATTAAGCATATCATTGCTCAATTGATATGCTGGCCCTGTAGGTTCCGCGTCTGGCACGGCATAGAACGCGACCACCCGATGCGTTGGTAAAACTGCACCAACCGTGGGATCAAAAGTGGGTACCGGGGTAGGCATTGGAATAGACACCACATGATGAGTATGTGTAGAAGAAAGAGAAGTTGCAGCCTTACTTCTAAAGTTGGAAACGAATGCCGCTACGCTAGCACCAATAAGCACCACTAATAAGATAAATATCCCTGCCACCAGAGCAACTCGTTCCCACCGCAGTTTCCTGCGCGGTGAATTTCCCGCTGCTGGCAAAGGTTGAGAGGGGATCTGATTCATCTATGCATTCCCTTTCACATCTATCTTTCCACATTCTTGAGGAGCAATTACTCCAAACAACATACTTTTTGCTTCTATTGCTTGTGGCATCGATAAAAACATCGAAACCGATCTGTACAACCTGACACCAATTGTAACGAAATAAATGCTCATTTTTTACGTAACATTCTATTCCTAGAAATTGTTTTGTGGGGGGCGCTCACATTCTTAAAAATGCTGCGGTAACCAGGTTCATGAAATAATTTTCCGGTGAGTACGTCGCGCTCACCGACGACAATGAGGCGAAAGACAAAAACCGCTAGCAGAGCACCAACCACTGGAGCGACATAATAAATCCATTGATCCGACCAGTGCCATGCAAGTAGTGCAGGCCCGGCACTGCGAGCTGGATTGAGACTGGTGCCTGAGACAGGCGCTTCCAGCCAGACCATTATCGCAACTAAGATCCAGGTCATCAGGGGAGTCCAGCGCATTAATCTATGGCTACTCACAAAGAGAAAAATCATAAGCACAAGCAGACCTGTCAGGAGTAATTCGGCACTAAAGACGAACCATAATGGGTAAGCAGGCCCAGGCAATGTCATACCATACTCAACACTGCGCACATAGTTATGCCAGACGATCACCAGCAACGTCTCCCCGGTAATCGCACCCAGAAACTGACCAATAACATAGCCAATAACATCATAGTGATGCATCTTCCCCTGCATCCAGAAGGCCAGCGACACGGCAGGATTGATATGCGCCCCACTTGTCTTCCCAAATGGCGAAATAGCAACCAGTGACCCACTACCAGCAAAAAGCAGACCTGTAATCAAGCGCCGCACCCCTGCGTCAGGAATCAGTTCCGCAAGCGGTAAACCTTTACCAAAGTCAAAGACAACGGCGCTAAGACCCGCAAAAACAAGGAAGGCGGTGCCAATAAACTCTGCACCGTATTCAGGCCAATGCAGTTGTTTCCATACCTGAGAAGAAGACATTTTTTCGTTCCTTTACGCCTATAATTTTTGTAATTATAAGCTATCGACTGCTCTTTGTCATGAGGTATACTAAGCAAAACAAGCAGGCATGTCATTCTAACTCGAAAGGCTATCTGTATGCCCATAGATTTACGCAGCGATACCGTAACACAACCAAGCCCCAGGATGAGAGACGCCATTGCGCATGCTTCACTGGGAGATGATGTATATGGAGAAGACCCAACCATTAACCGTTTACAGGAGCTAGCAGCAGAGATAACAGGGAAAGAGGCGGCACTCTTCGTTCCCAGTGGCACGATGGGAAATTTAATCGCCATCATGACGCATGCAAGACGAGGACAAACGGTTATAGTCGGAGATCAATCGCATATCTATCGTTATGAGGCGGGCGGTGCATCCGTTTTAGGTGGCTCACCTATGTGTGCAATCCCTAATCTGAAGAATGGATCATTCGACCTGGAGATAGTAAAAGCGAACATCGCCGACGAAAGCGATGCACATGTAGCCCCCACGGCGCTTCTCTGCATCGAAAATACACATAATCGCTGCGGCGGAACCGTCTTAAATACACAACAAGTCGAAACAATCAGTGCATTGGCTCATACTCATAGTGTTCGCGTCCATATGGATGGTGCACGCATTTTTAACGCAGCCGTTGCACTGAACACGCCCGTAAGCACCCTTACCAGAAGCGTGGATTCTCTTATGTTCTGCCTTTCTAAGGGCTTAAGCGCCCCGGTCGGCTCCATGCTAGTAGGCAATAAAGAATTTATTCGGCAGGCACACCGCACACGTAAATTATTAGGAGGCGGCATGCGTCAGGCCGGCGTTCTGGCCGCAGCCGGGATTGTCGCACTGGAAGAAATGGTGGACCGTCTCGCAGAAGACCACGAACACTGCAAACTATTCGCATACGGCCTGGCCGATTTTCCGCAGGTGGACATCGATCCAGAACGCGTGGTTACCAATATCCTTCTCTTCACACTACACGACGAGCAGCAAAAAAAGTTAACAGACAGCGAAATCGTCCTGTTCATTGCAAAAGTACGTGAACAAGGCGTCTTACTCAGTCATATTGGTGGCGGATTTATCCGAGCAGTTACCCACTATGGCATCGAACAACAACATATTACGACTGCACTTACCCATATCAGAAAAGCTCTTATCACTATGCATATGTAAACAAATTACATTCCTCAGCGCCCGATTTCTATTCCTAATTACGAACTTCTCGCTTATACTAGTAAAGGGTACAATATATTGCGTTTACGATCATACCTTACTAAAGGAGAACTCTTATGCGCAGAACTCGTGGATCTACTACTGGTGGCCTGACATCTGCAATTGTTATTATAGGACTTGTGTTAGCTTTGACATTCCATAGCTTCAACCTTCCTGTCTTCTTTATAGCGCTTGCAATTGCTATATTTGTCGGTTCCCTTAGTGGAGGAAACCCTCAAAGGATGTATGGTGGTGTCTTTGGTGCGATGTGGATGTTGATACTTGCCCTCTTCTTCATTACACATATCTGGCAACTGTTCTTAGTTGGTGCCGCAAT
This sequence comes from uncultured Chloroflexia bacterium, assembly GCA_963850365.1. Taxonomy (GTDB): domain Bacteria; phylum Chloroflexota; class Ktedonobacteria; order Ktedonobacterales; family Ktedonobacteraceae; genus Dictyobacter. Next base: position 662,863 of record CAWKKX010000022.1, on the reverse strand, counting down.
TTCTGCTCTCCTGGGCACATTTATGCGGCCAATCATCGCATGGCTGCTCTCAAACGGGATGTTTGGCCTCTCATCACCTCAACCTCAACAGTACTATACACCACCATCTCAACCTCAACAGTACTATACACCACCATCTCAACCTCAACCAACTTACCAGCAAGGATATCAAGCGCCACCACCAGTTCAACAACCAGAAACATACAAAGAGGGAGAAAAGCAATACTACTACCCACCACAACCTTCACAGCAGTACGATGAACCTCAGTCGCAATATCCACAACAGATGCCCCCTCAATAATAAAATGGGAGAGAAAGATGCACACGTATACTTATCATTGACACATGCGCATCTTTCTCTCCCATTCTGATGCAAGAGATATAATCAGGAACCTACCACTACTCTTTAATGAGCATTTGTAGCAAAGAAGGCCATCACCACAAGCAAACCAACGGCTAATGCGAAGATGACGCGAAACATAAAACTTGATGTAAAGAATCTTTGCCACCTGGATGCAAGAGTACCTGGCCTATTTATAGACATAACAATTTCTCCATTACAACGATAGTGAATTCCTAATATCAGTCAGTAACGCAAAAACATATACCTTAATTTCTACTACATTTAACGATAGATACATTGAAAATTAACATCATTAGCGATTAGTACTCTTCTTACTACACACATCACACTCACATGCAGCACGCAACTTTTCATAGGTATAGATGCCGGTTTTGTGGCCATCTTCCCAGATCAGCGTAAGTCCGTAACGACCAACGGGCTCAATGTTTACCAACGTCGTTTCTTCCGCACTCAGGCTTTTTCGACTCTCCAACATACCTGGTTGCCCGCCTTCACCCGCACACCAGGCACAGGGACAGGCCCAACGCAAGTGCTCCCAATCGTGCAAGCTCTCGTGCTCATCGCTCCATGAAAGATAGAGCTTACGATTTTCTTCGTCCAGCAAAAAAGATGTCGGCGATGGATGATTATATTGAGACATAAGATACTCCTCTAGAAAACATACGTCAGAACTTTTCGATGCATGTAAGTCGTGCAACTATTATAACCTTTACTTCTAAAGGGTCCAGCATGAAACACAGAATATGTCTCACCAATTTATCCTATCTATGGCTTCTCCATAATTAATCATATATTTATATAGACATAGCCGACCATATATCTTGATATATACAAATATACAATAAGACAAAAATCCTGATAAATTATATTCACTCATAAATCGCATACGCTCTAAGTCGTAGTAAAGTTACTTCTGCTATTTGCTTTGCGTTCTAGAGAATAGAAATATAGAGGCAACCATTACCAACAAGGAGCAATCTGCGTTGTGTGGCCGTGCCCCTGGTACGGGGTTTGAGCGGGCCAGTCAAAACCGCTCCCCACAAGGGGTTTTGCCGTGTCCCCTTCAAGGGGTTTCCTCCCTGCTTTCAAAAACGGAGTTTCTACAAAGGAAGATTCTATGATTGAGATGCTACTTGTTGGAAGTGTTACGGGAACCTGTGTCATTGCTATGATCTCGATTTTACTCTTTTTAAAGTTCCAACGCCAGGGTATGGAAAGATTGCATCTCCAGCAACAAGCCTGGGAACGTGCTCAAGATATACGCAAAAGGAAATGGGAGGATCTGCAGGAGATGCGCCTCACCACGATTAAGCAAGCTCTCTTATCACATATAGAAGAGCTCTACGCTGAAAAACAACAAAAAGCTAAGTTGGAGATGGCACAGGTGGCATATGAGTTAGAACGATTACCACGTATTGAAGATACACCTATACCCAGCAGAGAACAGGTGAACACGACACCACACCAAGGCCCTTTTTTCCCGCGTAGCTTCCAGGGATTGAACCTTTCCGGGCGCAATCTCTCCTCGCGCTACCTGAGTCAGTCTGATCTTAGAAATACTAATCTTAGCCACGCAAATCTATTTATGACTGACCTTTCCGGCGCTTGCCTGCGAGGTGCAGATCTCTCTGAAGCTGATCTTACTGCCGCAAATCTGGCCAATGCCGACTTGAGTGGCGCAAACTTAACTGGAGCAGTTATGCTTGTCACCGATCTCAATAATACAATTCTGGTTGGTGCTAATTTGCTGGGTGTGCGACAGATTACGACCGAACAAATATATACAGCAGTCGTCGATAGTACAACTCAACTTGACAGTCATATTGAAATCACTTTACCTCGTATCCCTCGCATCCCTTTATAAGTATCTATCACAAACTACTACAATTTAGAAAATTAAAATGGCCTCGCCGCCAGAAATAGGCACTTTGAATATATAGTGTGCTATACTACAGCCTTCAGAGCCAATTATTTTTTCTAAAGGTTACCAGGTAAGATGATAAATGAACAGCCATTGCCACTAGCAGGCAAAATAGCACTTATTACAGGCAGCGGACAAGGCATCGGTCGCGCAACTGCCCAACGCCTCGCACAGGCTGGTGCCGACATTGTTATAAATTATCGTAGCAATGTAAACGCAGCAGAGGACACACGCGCAATCATTGAAGGTATGGGCAGACGATGTGTTGCAATTCAGGCTGATGTAAGCCAGGAAGAAGAGGTCACACGGCTCTTCACACAGGCAACTACTGCTCTTGGACCAATTACGATCCTTGTAAATAATGCCGGCACAACACGAGATAAGTTGATCCTGCAAATGTCGCTCGCCGACTTTGAGCATGTGATGGACGCTAATTTGCGCTCAACTTTTCTCTGCACGAAAGCAGCTCTTCGCACTATGATGAAGGCTCGCTGGGGCCGAATTGTTAATGTGGCATCAATAGCAGGTCTGCTGGGACCAGCAGGGCAGGCAAACTATGGGGCATCAAAGGCTGCCATTATCGCTCTGACTTTGAGTACTGCACGCGAAATGGCCAGCCGCAATATTACTGCAAATGCTATTGCACCCGGCTTTGTACCTACCGAACTGACTTCTACTGTCAATGACCAACAACGTAAGTTTATGCTGGATAGCACACCCCTGGGACGATTCGGTACTCCCGATGAAATAGCAGCGGCAATTTCTTTCCTTTGTTCACCCGATGCAGCCTATATCACAGGGCAGATCTTATGTGTGGACGGCGGTTTATCGATGCATGTTTAGCAAATTTATGAAACAAGATGAGGCTGAATTCTATCTAAACTTTTATTACTAAGCATGTTAAGGAGGACTCGCTATGGGCCTTATTGAAACGAATGAAACAAATCTCTATACATTTGAGCCATTCGCATCTCATGCATTCTACACTGATGTCAATCGCACTCTCGTCCAGCAAACCCTGGCCCACCTGGTAAAAAGACCAGGCAATGCCGCGCTGACAATCGTCGATATGGCATGTGGTACAGGCGCAGTTACACGTCTCATTGCGGAGGAAATGGCACAACAAAATCTACTTGCCCGCACTCATATCATTGGGGTCGATCCGTCCGCTGAAGCACTTCGCCGCGCACATAAAGGCATGGAAGAAATGGGGTTGGCTGTCAAAGCGGACTTCATTCAAGGGGAGGCCGAGGATTTGCCGCAACTTGTGCAAAATGCCGATGCTGCTTTCTTCTGTAATGCCATTCACCTCGTGCCAGACAAATTAGCTGCCTTTCGACAGATGGCTGCTATTCTTGCCCCCAATGGCGTCTTTGGTTGCAATAGTGCCTTCTATGAAGGAACCTATGTGCCAGGAACAGAACGTTTCTACCGCCTATGGACACGCCGAGCCGTGGGTTGGCTCAAACAAGAGCATCCTGAGGCCCACCTTTCACGCGAAGCCAAGGCTATGGCAATGCAATGGCTAACGAAAGAGGATTATATCAATGCTCTCAAGCAAAGTGGCTTCGCAGATGTCGAAACACATAATTCAAATGTCCTTATCTCTCTTGATGGCTGGAAAGACCTTGGGCAATACTGGCTCTTTATTGAGGGGGCGTTGCCTGGCGTCCCGCTCACACTTGGAGCTCAGGCCCTGGAAATCTCGGTCTATCAGACAGGGCGAGAGTTGAATATCACTGAGGTGCCACGCACGTGGCTCCAGATGGTCGCACTTAAAAGTTAGACACGATGCATGCAGATCATATGCTACAATACAATACGTAGGCGGGAACCTACATATGCTTAGCCCAGGTTCCCGCTTCAGCATTCTTTATCGCTCTACTATGGTTGTTCTATAGACAAGATTAGGAGCACTTTGCATGCAATGGGCGGTCATTACGGCTGCATTCCTCGCCTCTGCCGTTGAATTTGTCGAAGCCTTTACTATTGTTCTGGTTGTTGGCGTGACGATTAATTGGCGCAGCTCTCTCGTAGGAGCTTTTGCCGCCGCCGGGACACTTGCACTTATTATCGCTACACTTGGGGTTGCGCTCGTCCAATATGTTCCTCTTGAAGTCCTGCGCCTGGTCGTCGGTGTTCTCCTTATTCTCTTCGGCCTTAAGTGGCTTAAAAAAGCTATCCTGCGTTACAGCGGTCTTAAAGCTCTTCATGATGAAGAGGCTATCTTTGAAGAGACAATGGCTGAGGTACGCGCCAGTGGCAAAACAATTACCCCTCGTATCGAACCATTTGGCGTTGCTCTCTCTTATAAAGCTGTACTCTTAGAAGGTCTCGAAGTCGCTTTCATTGTCATTACCTTCGGGACAAGCGCCGCTACCAATGTCTGTAGCAAAGTCTGTGGTATTAATTCAGCCGCTATCGGGGCTACCGTAGCTGGTATTCTGGTCATTCTGGCTGGCGTTCTTGTACGCGCACCACTTACACAGGTGCCAGAAAATACGCTCAAGTTCGTCGTAGGGGTCATGCTCACAACATTTGGTACGTTCTGGGCAGGCGAGGGGCTCGGGGTCACCTGGCCTTTTGCAGATGCTTTTCTGCTTGTCCTTGTTATACTCTATCTCGTTGCCTCCTTTATCTTGATTGTCTGGCTCAAACAAAGAAAATTGCACATAGTTACAAACACATCAACGGTCAGTAAACCAACATAGAAAAGAGCATGGTGAAAAATGAAAATCATTCTTTCGATCTATAACTTTATTGTAGGTGACATGATCATTCTTGTTGGCATTCTACTTACCATCGCACTCATGGCGTTGATTAACACGGTGAGCGTGTTAGCCCCATTACGCTCTGTATCAGGTGCCATTCTTATTCTTGTGGTTCTCGCTGTCCTTATTGCAACACTTAGCCGCGAGGCTTTCGCAAAACGCTAGCTCACCTGACAATAGAAAAAATAAGGCTGGAGGAAAGCTTTTATCTCGCCTTCTTGCCGGATGAGTTCGCGCAGCAAAGCAAAGTCGCACTTCTTATCTATTTTACCATTGATCTCTTTTTACATGGCAAAAGAGATCAATAGTAAAATAGATAAAGGATGTTCGCGCCTTTGGCTTGAGTGCCCGTTTCTTAAGTCTTCCATTATTTATATTTTATACTAAGCGAAAATCTATATATGCCACAAAAATAGAACAGTGCAGATAAATTTTAACTACATAACTTTTGCCTTTGCTAAATTGAAAAATTATTCGTGTTGCAATAGAGGAAAATAAACTATTACTTTTTCCTCTTCAATCTGTTGACGTTCCGTAAATGAACTGGTATCATTGAACGTAATGTGCGTTTTATGACTATTTTCAGCGGTAAGGGTACAGATATGGAAGAAGCACACACGTGGCGTGATGTATTGAGGCAAATCATTAGAGACACAAAAGAAAAACAACGCCTCGTTGATGAGCTGAATATTACACCGATCACGCTCACACGCTGGGTGAATGGGGAATCCGATCCACGGCCTCAGAATTTGCGCCAGTTGATCAATGCATTACCACAATACCGAGAACAGATGCAGAAGTTGATCAAAGAAGAGAAGGGCTTTAGCGATTTCCCAGATTCAATACAAGATGCATCTATCAAGACTATTCCAGCCGAATTTTATGCACGCGTCCTTGTTGCACGTGCATCCACAAGTGAGAATTTACGTTTCTGGTCTACTTGCCATCTTATTTTACAACAAGCCATTGGACAGCTTGACCCGGATCGACGGGGTATGTCGATCTGGGTTGTAGGTTGCATGCCACCATCGGGGCCATACCATAAAATACGTAGTTTACGCGAGAGCGTTGGATTGGGCACACCTCCCTGGGTCGGTAATCTGGAACAGAACGCGATGTTTCTCGGTGCCGAATCTCTCGCGGGCAATGTGGTGACTTTATTTCGCCCTGGTATCATCCAAAACCTCGATGAGGCACATAATCTGATGCCCGCTACACGAGTGGAGTACGAGAAAAGTGCCGCTATTTATCCTATTCTTTATGCTGGCCGCATTGCTGGTGTCCTGCTGGTCTCCAGCGCCGAGGTCAACTATTTCCTTTCGCAGGCTCGCACCGAACTCGTTCAGCATTACGCCGATTTGATTGCGCTGGCCTTTGAACCAGAAGATTTCTATGCCCCTGAGCAAATCGCACTGTGTGTCATGCCTTCACATCAAGAGCAGAAAGCATATTTCGCTCAATTTCGTCAGCTTGTGGCTGAAACAATGTTTTCTGCTGCAACAAGAAATCAGCCGGTGAATACCTTACAGGCCGATATGCTCGTCTGGCAAAAGCTCGAAGAAGAGCTTTTAAAAATATCTACTCTATATATGAGGCCTTCAGAAATAGTATGACTATTCCTATTTCTATATTCGATGACTTTACTCATGCTATTGATCAACACTGGACACAAACCTGTATAGGTTCTGGTTCGCTCACTGTGGCTAATTCGGTGCTACATTTGGCTATTTCACCGCAGAGCCAGTCTGCACGGTATGCAGATGCACAAATTGACGATTATGGGCAACGAGCACGAGCAGATTTTCCATGGCGGCCTCCATTGCGAATGGAGGTGCAAATGCGCTCGTCGTTGCCCGTGGCTACGGCTGATACGAGGATTGACAACACAAAGATACTCCAGGGGACTGCTGGCTTTGGTTTCTGGAATTATCCTTTTTCTATACAGGGCGACATACTGATGTTGCCTGAAGCTGTCTGGTTTTTCTATGCTTCCCCTCCCTCCGATATGGCTCTCGTGCCCGGCGTTCCAGGCTATGGATGGAAAGCACAGGTCATACACACGATGCGACCAGGAGCACTGCTCGCCGCCGTTCCTACCGCATTTGCCACCGGTTGGGGACGCTTGAGTAATGATGTTCAACCTGCCGCTCGCTGGTTGCAAAAACTAAGCGGTGCACAAGAGGCCTTACTACCGGTCTCTATGACACAATGGCATACCTATGCCCTTGAATGGCATGCCAACGCTGCACGCTTCTGGATCGATGGCGCTGAAGTTTTGTACGCACCACATCCTCCCACACGTGCTCTTGGCTTTGTTGCATGGCTTGACAATCAATATGCGGTAGCAACGCCACGTGGTGTTCTCCGCTTTGGGACCGTATCCTACGACACTCAAGAGCTTGAAATAGACTCGATACGTATAGACGTACTTTGAGGGTGTCAGTTTTTTGCATTTTTACAATATATATTGTAAAAATGCAAAAAAACATGTCGTAGCTAAAATGATACTTCTTCTTGCTGAAACCTTTTTACGCCTCAGACTTTTCGGCCAGCGGCAATACGTCGTCGATGATCCCATATTCAACTGCCTCTTCGGCACTCAGGAAAAAGTCGCGCTCGGTATCGCGCCTGATACGCTCAAGGCTTTGTTTTGTATGCTGCTGAATAATCGCATTGATGACATCACGCGTGTGTAAAATCTCTCGCGCATGAATGTCAATGTCCGTCGCCTGGCCACCAATACCGCCTTGAATAAGAGGCTGATGCATATGAATACGGGCATGCGGCAATGCACGCCGCCGTCCTTTATCACCCGCTAACAATAGGATTGTACCAAAGCTGGCGGCATAGCCCACACATGTTGTGGCAACAGGACAGGGCAAAGAACGCATAGTGTCGTATATCGCCAATCCAGCAGAGACAACTCCCCCTGGTGAGGTAATATACAGGTTTATCTCGCGTTCGTTATTGTCGGCAGCCAGGTACAACATTTGCGCAACAACGAGATTAGCCATCGCGTCCTCAACCGGGCCATTGACCATAATTATACGCTCACGCAATAGGCGCGAATAGATGTCATAAGCACGCTCGCCACGCCCAGTATTTTCCAGGACGGTTGGAACTAGCAAGTTCGAAATCATCACAAACCTCCTTCTCTTGCACAATGTTAATCTTCTGATAATTGCCGCATAAAGTAATAATGTACTTTCGTACCATGTCCGGTTGCTCGTTCATCCTGTAATCCGACCATCATCCAGCTCTCTTTGCCCAGTGCATTTAAATCTTCCGTTCCCAGCAAAGGCGTCTCTTTTGTCTCTATTGAGAGTACCTTATATTCCCAACGGAGCGGCCGTGAGGGTAACTGCTCATATACGGTCGGTATCGGTAAGGACGAACGCGCCTCTGGACCTGCGTGCATACTTGTATAATGGTGTGGTAGAACAAACATATGTATACTTCTCCTTTGCTTCTCTTCTATAAGATGTCGTCGTTACCCCTTGAATATATCAGGCTCATGGCTTATACTGATAGATAAAACACATGCTCTCAGCATATATATTTTCTAAACAATGCTTTAAGCATAGGAAGGTCCCGATACTATGGCTGATCTACAGGAAACTATTGGCAAAGTAATACGCCAGGAGCGGCAAGCCCGCAATTTAACGATCAAGGAGCTAGGAGAAAAGGCCGGTCTCTCTGAAATCTATGTCGGGGAAATTGAACGAGGACAAAAATATCCATCTGCGAAGGTTCTTGAAAGCCTGGCCAGCGCACTGGGCCTGGATTTAGCGGAATTTCTTGAACTGATGGCCGAGGTGATTCGCTGCGAACGCGAACCACAACTTACCAGCGTCATTGGCTTTACTCTCCCTACAACCGTCGGCCAGCCACGCCGCACTGTTGTGAAACGGATCGTCAATATGCTCGACGACGGTGAGGTCGAGAGCATTGCCAATTTTAGTGCTTTTCTCCTCTCCAAACATCTTACACCCCAATAAATGCATTTTGCTCTGTCAAACGTCGATTGATTCGGCCCGCGTAGCGGCAATCCCTCGTGGTTGTCGCCGCTCGCCTTGCTAAAATCACTTTCCACTAATGGCTCTTAATTTATCAGTTTCTTTCCACACCCCTAAAATTGATGACAAGAGAAGAGAGAAAGTATGTGAAAGATGCGTAATTACTATATACACTAAGTGATGTGTTTCAATTAAACCCTTTCTATCTTTGTACTATTTACTTATTCTGCCTTACCAGTTTTGAGTTGTGTCAACTCGGCAAGCAAGCTAAAATCACTACGTGCACCATTGCTTAATAAATCTGCACATATGAGCATTGACATTGCACGTTTGGTGTATTATACTTCTCTAGACATCTCTGCATTGGCCCTTATTCACTTATTCGGGCTACTAATATCAGTCATTGACAAAAGTATATCCAGGTGCTACCATTGCTTTTGTCTTGAAGAAACTACTAATATCAGTCATTGACAAAAGTATAGCTAGATGCTACCATTGCTTTTGTTAAGCACAAGATTAAAGATAGGTAAACTATTTTCTTTAAGAGGGATATTCGAGCTATAGAAGAGCCATTGATTTATGATTGAGAAATAGTCACAACTGCTACCCGAAACAATGCTGTAAGCAGCCTGACTTCTTCTACCTATCATACATATCTCGCTACTCATGATGAGTGCAACACCCCCTTGTAGATTTTAATAATCTACTTTATTTATAAACTTAGATGTTAGTACAGCGATGTACTACAAGAGAAGGAGAAAATCTCATATGGCCCAACAGAATCGTCTTATTCCTACTTCCCTTTCCCGACGTCGTTTTCTTCAGTATACCGGTTCCCTCGCAGCTGGCTCTTCGCTTCTTGCCGCCTGCGCTGGCACTGGTAGCAGCACTGGCTCTGCTCCTGCAAGCGGGAGTAGCACACCAGCTCTGACACAATGGTATCATCAATACGGCGAAAAAGGTACTCATGAAGCGGTGCTGAAGTATGCAAGCGACTATAAGCCTGCGAAGGTGACTGTGAGCTGGGTACCTGGCACTGGTACTGCGTATCCCGACAAAGTACGTGCTGCTCTGCTTGGCTCTAAGGCCCCCGATGTATTTGAATTGCCGGGTATTTCTGTTGACCAGGTAAAAGCTGGACTACTTGAGCCATTGGATGACCTGATTGCCGATGTAAAGAATGATTTTAATCCTGCTTCTCTGGCACCTTTCACGGTTGACGGCAAAGTATACGGCATTAAGATGATCAATGACCCAACCTTTATCTATTATCGTAAGAGCATGTTCCAGCAGGCAGGCGTCGAGATTCCACAGACAATGGATGATTTGATTAAAGTTGCCAAGAAATTGACAAACAGCAGCCATAAGGGTATTTATATCGGTCCAGATGGTGGTGTTGATGCCCTCTACTTGATTGCTGGCTGGGCTTCTGGTGGAGACTACATCTCCCCAGACAACAAGATCATCTTTAATACAGATCGTATGGCTGCTGCCTATGAGAAGATCTACGAATTGAATACTTCCGGTGGTGTGTTGCCAGATGCGCCTACTTTCTGGTGGGACCCCTCCTCATTTACACAGGGCACTGTCGCTATGCAGTGGTGCGGCCTTTGGGCTATGCCTGGAATCAAAGCAAGCCAGGTCGCAGATGATTTTGGCATTTTCCCTCTCCCAGCACTGGATGCGCAGGGCAAGCCTGCTACGGTCAATGGTGGTTGGGCTGAATTTGTCAATGCCAAAAGCCCAAATAAACAGGCGGCAAAAGATTATGTCAAGGCGTTGTGGATCACAAATGCTCAGGTCCAGATCGACTGGAACGTTGCCTATGGTTTCCATGTTCCACCACGCATCAGCACCTCCACGCAGACGACCAAGCTCAAAACTTCTCCAGCTTCTGATGCTGTAGATATCTTGAACAAGTATGGTCATGCCAATGGTCCATTATGGAATAGCGCGATGGACACGGCTCTGCGTACTGCAGTTAGTAACATTGTGAAAACTGGTAAAAATGGGCGAGCTGAATTAGATGCTGCTGCCGCTAAAGCTAATGCTGAATTGCAGAAAGAGCTCTAGTTAAAGGCGTTTTCATAGGGAAAAAGAGTCAGATGCAACCTCACGCGCTCTGACTTTTCCAGGGTCTAGTTGAAGGAACCGCTCGCTATGTGCAACGGTTCCTTCTTATCCTGATCTGTCTGTCAGGTTTCACGCCACAAAAATTATGCGGTACATCTGGACACCACTACATATTGCAACACATGCGGGATGTCCAGGCATGTATTTTGAAGAAGGATCAACCAATGAAGTCCCTTAGTACTCCTCACACGGCAGATGTACCAGAAGTACAGGATTTGGAAGAGAACTCACGGAAAAGAGTGCAGCAACAGGTTCAAAAGACGACCCTGGCATTCTGGGGATTTGTCGGGCCACTGGCTATCGGCCTGATTGTGTTCTTCTACATTCCCATTATCTGGGGCATCGTACTCAGCTTTGCCGATGCCCGTGCAACCGTCACACCGACTAAGTTCGTCGGGCTTCAAAACTATGTCACGATGCTTATCGATCCCGATTTCACTCACTCTCTGGTCACTTTTATGATCTTTGCTATCTTTATTGTCCCTTTAACTTTTGTCTGCTCACTGGGACTGGCTCTGCTTGTTAATCGGGCCAAAGTTGCTCAGGCCTTCTTCCGCTCAGTTTTCTTTCTGCCAACTGCGTGTTCGTACGTTCTGGCTTCTCTGGTGTGGAAGATGATCATTTTTAATGGCTCATCTTATGGTCTCGCTAATAACCTGCGCCATGTCTTCGGCCTTGACCCCATCTCCTGGATATCCAGTCCTTCTCCTCCATGGTACTGGATGGTTCTTGTTACTGTCCGCCTCTGGCTTCAGTTGGGGCTGTATATGATTATCTTTATCGCTGGATTACAGGATATTCCACGCGAATTGTATGAAGCATCTTTTGTGGATGGCGCAAAGAAAGGCTGGCAGACATTCTGGGCCATCACTTTCCCTCTCTTGCGCAATGCCTCAATATCAGTACTATTGCTGAATGTGATCGCAGCCCTGCAGGCTTTTGATGAGTTCTACAATATTATGACTGGGGGCAACTCGATCTTAGCACGTCCTCCGCTGGCCTATATCTACGATGTCGCTTTAACGGGTCAGAATTATGGAACTGGCAGTGCTGGGGCCGTGATTCTTATCATGATCATTGTAGTTGTCAGTGTAATTCAAGGACGCTTGCTTGGCTTTGGTACACGTGATTAGGCAAAGTCACTGATACGACTAGTATATAACCGGAGACAGAGAAGGACTATACTATGGCAACACTTGCTTCCCAATCGCCACGTCGTCGGCATACTCCTGTTCGATCTACTGGATCAATAGTGGGTACTATTATGAGCTATACATTGCTCATAATCCTGGCGCTTATCTTCTTGCTTCCATTCTATCTTATTGTGAGGAATGGACTGGCTACTGATGTAGAGATTACCTCTCCTAATTGGACTTTCTTTCCTCACACTCTTCATTTCGAGAATATCGGCGAGTTGTTTTCTGACCCTGATGTGCCATTCCTGGATGGCCTGACAAATTCTGCTATTATTAGCGTTGTGCAAACAGCAGGGCAGATTCTGATCTGTGGTCTGGCTGGCTATGGTCTGGCACGCATCCCCTATCGCTGGTCAAATGAGGTATTTTATGCCGTCCTGGTTACTCTGATGATCCCATTCGCGATCATTTTCATACAGGTGTACCTCGTCGTGTCGTACTTCAACTGGATCAGCACACTGCAAGGGCTGGTGGTACCTGGCCTTTTCAGTGGCTTTACGACGTTCCTGTTCCGCCAGTTCTTCCTGAGTTTCCCTCACGAGTTGGAAGAAGCGGGACGCATGGATGGGCTTGGCTACTGGGGCATCTTCTGGCGCATTGTTGTACCTAACTCTTATGGCATCATTTCCGCATTGAGCGTAATCACCTTTATCACAAGCTGGAATACGTTCTTGTGGCCGTTGGTAATTGGTCAGGATCAAAGCGCATGGACAGTGCAAGTGGTGCTCTCAAATTTCCTCAATGCTCAGGTGTTGAACCTGCACGAGCTCTTTATGGGTGCCGCAATCGCTATTTTGCCTCTGGTGATTATCTTCATCTTCTTGCAACGTTACATTGCGGAAGGCTACAAACAGAGTGGGCTCAAAGGATAAAACAAATCTTTGCCTGCCTTTCTGGGTCTTCTCTATCAAAGAAACGGGTCTGACAGTTCTCTACCAGGAACATTCGTCGGCTCCGTTTCTTTCTCTCCTTTAATTGAATTGTAATGAACCTGAATAATTGAACCTAAAAGCCGTGCTTATCCGTGTTAATAGAAAGACATCACTAGTCTTTCTAAAAAAGGGAGGTTAAGCACTTATGCAGATCACTTTTGCCGCATTAGTTATATGGATTATCATTGCAGTGATTGTTGGCTTTCTAGGAGAGTTGATTGCCCGACGTCGCGCTCCAGATGGCATTATTGGGGCAGCCGTTGTAGGCTTCATTGCTATTCTCTTGATCGTTGGGGTCTTTCACTTCTCTATTGCAGGTGAGCCAACTATCTCGGGTGTACCACTTATTAGTTCCATTATCGTTGCAGCAATACTTGTTGCTCTCTGGAGCGCTTTTGCGTATCGTCGTGTCTATCGGCCCAGCTATGAACGCTACTACCATCGCCGGGGCAGTTATGTACGTCGTCCTCGTCGCCGTCGCTTTGGCCTCTTCTAGCATCTCTATCTATAGAGAGCTATCCAATTAAAAATGCAGCCCATCAGAGATAATTCATTCATATGTATTGCGTTTACTGATGAGCTGCAAGCTTTTAGAGAGCTATCAATATATATTGCGTTATCACAACAGTAGAAACGTCTACTATATCTGCTGTAGAAGAAACATCAATTCCACTACTCATAATCTTGGATCAACTGGCTCGCTTTCCATCGCAAGCACACCAAAAACACACTCATGCACACGACGCAACGGCTCAGTATGCACAAAGCGTTCGAGAGCTTCTATGCCAAGGGCGAACTCACGCAGAGCAAGTGAGCGTTTCGCCCATACATTGCGAGAACGTAATCTGACGAGATTTTCAGGTACGTCGTATTCAGGCCCATAGATGATACGCAAGTATTCGGGTCCGCGACATTTTATTGCCGGTTGCACGATGCCATGACGACCAGTTGTGATGAAATCAAACGGTTTGACGACCATTCCTTCTCCGCCATGAGCGGTTAGCTGCTCCCACCATGCTATACCCTTCTCTACACTTGTGCTATCGTTGACATCCACGACCAAAAATGGAGTTGCCAGCAACAGCCTTTCATCTGCCTGGCATATCTCGGCCAGGGTTTCCATATGCCATGTATGATCTTTGTGCGTATAGACTGTATCCTGAGTTGCTAACAAATGAAATGGGGCAAGCTTAAGGTCATTAATAGACTCAACAGGCCAGCAGTAATGTCTATAAGCTTCCACGTACTGTATAGCCAGGGAATGACGATGCTGATATTTCTCAAGGATGGTCTGTGTATCTCTACCATGTGTAGATGCTTGTTCCAGAGCGGTAATAGCCTGACCTAATGAAACACGGCTGGCAGCCCCTACAGCAGCATATTGCCGGAGTACCAATGACTGCGCTTTTACTGACCAGGGCATTAGCTCACAATCCAGGCAGGCCCAATCAGTTTGAAACTTCTTCCAGAAATTCGTTTTTGTCAAAGCCATCTGGATACGATCTAGCAGTTCGGTCTCCAGGTGTGCGTCATCAAAGAAACGACGCCCCGTGCGCGTATAACAGATGCCAATACCCTCACCCACTATACCAAAACGTTTGCGTGCCGCCGCTTCATCGCGACAGATGACAACGATAGCACGTGATCCCATATGCTTCTCTTCGCATACGACACGAGCCACTTCCTCATGACGATAATAAGCAAATGCCTCAGATGGATGTTCCAGGTATCCCGGATCTTTACTGGTCTCACATGGCGACATAGTGGGAGGCAAG
Organism: uncultured Chloroflexia bacterium; assembly: GCA_963850365.1. Classification (GTDB taxonomy): domain Bacteria; phylum Chloroflexota; class Ktedonobacteria; order Ktedonobacterales; family Ktedonobacteraceae; genus Dictyobacter. The sequence continues at coordinate 647,755 of CAWKKX010000022.1, read as the reverse complement.
TAGAGCAACCACTTTGGATTAGCAGCGAAGCGACTCATTACTTCTAGTGCGGCTATAGCATTCTCTTCACGAATGATGACGTTTTTATGCAGGCGAGTCGCTATGATACGCTTGCCAGAAACATCATCGATGTCTAATATATCGTCCTGTTGCTGCTGCATAGTAAGTGCTGGTGGTGTGGTCTGACCTCCTTCTGGCACTAATGGTCTCACAGGATCACAATAGATCTGGTCGGCTGGCACTGAGACAATTTCTTTCTCAGGATAGCGCAATGCGGTCAGCTTCCCGCCAAAGACGCAGCCAGTATCGATATTGACGGTACGATTGAGCCAATCCGGTTCGGGGACGGGTGTATGACCATAGACGATGGTAGGCTTTCCTCTATATTCAGCAGCCCAGTTGTAGCGGATAGGGAGGCCAAACTCGTCGGTTTCGCCTGTCGTCTCGCCATAGAGGGCAAACTCGCGTACGGCACGCGAACCTCTGCCATACATAGTTTCTTTCATGCCCGCATGTGCAACGACAAGCTTGCCATCGTCCAGGACATAGTGGCTCACCAGACCATCCAGAAAAGCAATGACACGCTCTTTAAATGCTGCCGATTCCTGTTCTAATTGGGCCAGAGACTCGACAATTCCATGCTTCATCGAAACGTCCTTGCCCTTCAACTTCCGTAACAGCTTGACATCATGATTGCCAGGCACACACAACGCTATACCCGAGGCAACCATATCCATAGCAAGTCGCAACACAGCGGGCGTTGCAGGCCCACGATCCACCAGGTCACCCAGGAAGATTACTCTTCTGCCCTCAGGATGCGAGACAACAAAATGTGCCTCTCCTCCCTCTGGCCACACAATCTGATAGCCAAGCCGAACGAGCAAGAGCTGTAATTCATGAAAGCAACCATGAATATCGCCAATAATATCAAATGGACCATGCTCATCCTTGCGATTGTTCCAGAGCTGCTGACGCTCGATAGTTACTTCGGCAATCTGTTCAGGTGAGGTAAGCGTATAGGTGTTATGAAAGCCTTCTTCTCTAAGTAAACGCAGTGACTTGCGCATCTGCATGGATTGCTGGCGCACAACATGCGGGCCAAAGTTCCGATCCGGGCGCACTTTGTTGCGCTGCTGGCAGATGTGCTCTGGCAGGTTAAAAACAATGGCTGTCAGCAGACAGTGGTACTCTTTTGCCAGGGCCAACAATGGCTTGCGCGACTCCGGCTGTACATTGGTCGCATCAATGACGGTTAATTTTCCTGCAGCCAGACGCCTGGATGCAATGAAATGCACAACTTCGAATGCCTCTTTTGTCGCGGCCTGATCGTTTTCGTCATCAGAAACCAGCCCACGGCAGAAATCAGAGGATATTACTTCTGTCGGCTTAAAATGCGTTTGTGCAAACGTAGATTTTCCTGAACCAGAGGGACCAATCAGGATGACAAGCGAGAGTTCTGGGATGATCATTTTCATAAATACAACACCTGACCAAATCTAGCGAAAAACATTGTATTGGGGAGATACAGCAACTAATGACGCGAAAAGATACCCATCTGCGAGAGGCTCCCAACCTCCTCGTCTTCTGGTCCAATAGCGGAAAAGCGCACGCTATACCCGAAGCGTTCGCATATATTCATAGCCCAGGACTGAAATTGCGCACGAGTCCACTCAAAACGGTGATCCTTATGACGAAATTTTCCTTCTGCAAGCGTCTCAAATTTGATATTGTATTCGGCGTTTGGGGTCGTGATCGCAACCGTGCCTGGACGCGCAAATTCGAAGAGCACACGTTCAAATGCTGCCAGGCGCGGCGGGTCCAGATGCTCAATGACTTCGACAACGGCAGCGGCATCATATCCTGCTAAACGTTTGTCACGATACGTCAGCGCTCCATGAATCAGGGTGATGCGTTGTTTTTGTCTCTCGGGCAGGCGCTCTAGATGCAACCGTCTCTGCGCAAGCTCCAATGCACGATAAGAGACATCCATACCCAGAATATGCTCGATGTTTTTCTGCTGCAACAGTCTCTTGAGCAACTTTCCCTCGCCACAACCCAGATCAAGCACACGTTTTGCACCAACTTGCTGGAGCACTTCTACCACCGCATCAAGCCTTTGATTATGCACACGAATGGGCTTCGTTTCTTCTTTCTCTACAACACCTTCGGGGCCTTCATCGGGTTCATTACTATCCTCATTATCCCCCACACGCTCTTCAACAATAAGCCGGGCCAGGGCATCATGCGTAAGATTAGGCTTATAACGCAGGTAGCTATAGACAATACGTTCGCGTTTAGGATGGGTCTCCAGCCAACCCTTACCACGACGCAGCAGCTTTTCAACCTCATCATCGCCAATCCAGTAGTGTTTCTCGTTGTCTAGAACCGGAATAAGCACGTAGAGATAGTTTAAGAGTTCACTCAAGCAACAGGTCGCCGCTAATGCCACGGTATAGTAAGAGCTCATGCCCCACTCAGGATGTTGTTCATCTAGCAAATGCGAAGTAATCGTAACAGCAAAGCCCAGGGGCTCAAATAGACTTCTCAGCCATTCTTCGCCACTACGACATGGCAATACCGATAGTTGCACCTGTAACGGAAGCGGAGTTGTGACCAGTTCTGGCCTCTGTTTGCAATGTCCATTGAGCGCGGTCCCAAATACTTCAGCCAGCGCAACACTCAAGAAAGATGAGGCGACATATGGGCGGTCATTGACATATTGTTCTAATACAACCGCTTTATCGCGCCCACGTACCAGCTGCACCGTATCAATATCAAGCAGCAAAGCCGCAGTACAGCGCTCCACACTCGCTTCAGGATAGAAGACGTGAGCCTCGCCAAAACTCAACGAAAATGATTGCAAATGAGCCGGATTCTTATGCAGCAAATAGCCTAAATCCGTCGCAGGCTGATATGTCGTTGTAATCGTTAATAGCATAAGACACCTTACAAACTCTTAGTAATTCACCAGTCCGTATAAAGAATATCAGTAGTATAGCAGACAAGGGCTCTACAGTATAGTTATATTTACCATTATCTATTTAGCCGGCATTACTCACAGCAGAACGCAGTAACGGACCCGAATCACCGATGAGGTGGAAGGCAGCCCAGAAGTAGGGATGGGAACGATAAGAACTCGCAGAGCTACGTGCACGTGTCACAAATGTACGTTGAGCGGTAGATAGGGCAGCAGCTTTTGTGTAGCCACTTAGCAGAGCCTGATAAAACATGCCCATCAGTTCAGCGCTACTCGCATCATCAACTTTCCAGAGTGTAGGCAAGAGAGAAGCGGCTCCAGCATAGAGAAAGCCTCGACCCAACCCAATGACTTCATCGCCCCCACCCACCACAGCACGACCGGTCTCACAAGCACTTAATACAACCAGAGAACATTCCGTTAAATTTAAGTTAAAGGCCTCGATAGTACTTAACTGGCGGTCGGCAAGCTTGATATAGGAGAAATTTGGAGCATCCAGGCGGAACAATCCATGCGCGGCAATATGTACAATAGGACTCACAGCCCCCAGACGCCTTAAAAGTGTGCTCGTCGCAGCCGCATCTAAGACACTTGAAACGCGTAACTGATCTGCTACCGCGTTCGCTTCCTGAACTGCATAAGCTAACCGCCCACCATCCGAAAGACCCATTACCAGGGATTTATTTAGCTGTACTCCTCGCGAGAGGATATGCCAGCCACGCTGACGACAGATATCCATCAATGATGCCGAAGGCAGGTAAGAGATCTGAAAACGCTCAACCGCAAATTGTGCCCCATCGAAAAGGCAGTGAAATGGCAAGTAGTGCAACAGACCATAGGGCACAATGATCATATGCTCACAGCTACCGAGCGCAGTAGCAACCGGACGTAACAATAGGTCGTAGAGGCGCTGCAATAGGCCAAGGCTATTCTGCTGCAAACCTAAGAATGCCTGCTCTGGATTGGGAGTGTTCGCTGCCTGAGCTGCCAGATCCAGATTTGTTCGCCAGAGAGAGAGCAAGCGCTCAAGCTTAGGCACAACACCATTGAGAATCTCAATACGGACACCTTGCCGGGTAAGTTGGAAAATGTACATATCCTGGTCCGCAAGATAATACTCTAACATCAGCGTGGCAGGCTCTAAATTTGGCCAGAGGGATGTCACAATACTGTTGGTCCAGTTTGAGCGTGGTCTGGCAACAAGATCGCCAGCCGCTCGCAATTGCATCTGTTCGAGAAGCTGTTCGATACGTCGCTCTCGCTTCTGCATTTCGCTGCGAGCACGTACAGGCCCTATAGCACGAATACGCATAACAGCAGTATCGCTCAAGCTCGCTTCATCCTCTGTATCATGGACAATCGAGCTAAACCAGGCTTGCTCTTCTCGTAAATTCTCAAGATCTTCCAGAATGCGCTTATCCGTATGATCGCCCGTTCGCAAACGAATATCAATATTGCTACGAAGATAGTCGCCTAACACGCGAGATTTGGCTTTCTCAACGTAGATCAGAGCCTGATCTTTCAAACCACGCCTTAGCGCAAGCACAATTGCACGCTGATAAATATCTCTTTTGTTCTCAAGAAAACTTGCCCGTGCATCCATCACCAGACGGCTCTGTACCTCTTCAATCCCTTGCACAGCACGATCATAATATGATGCCGCCTCATCCAATTTACCCGCATGCTCAGCAATCTGACCTAAGAGATCATAACAAGGATACTTTAGCTCTAGTAATCCCTGCCCCTGGGCAATATCTAGTGCCTGGTTACACAGTTCGTAAGCAGTTGCGACGTGGCCCTTTGCATCTGCAATCAGACTTTGCAAGAGCATGACCTGTGCCAGGTGCGGCAAATCTTCCTGTCCCGCGAAAATATCAGCGACGTACTCGGCCTCGCTTAAACTTGCATCCAGTTGTTTGTCCGCATAATAAAGTTCCGCGCGTTTCAAGTGAGCCAGAGCAGCAAGACGTGTAAAACCACCTTCCTCTAGCAAGCTACTCGCCTCACGTAACATCGTATCAGCCTCAGCAAATTCTTCCATTAAGATGGCCGCTGATGCCTGGTGCATAAGGGAACGGGCCAGATTGTGACGGGGACCAGCAGAGGCACGAAAAAAATTGACTGTTTCGCTAGCAAGTTCATAAGCCTCGCGCGAACGATTGAGACGGACAAGACACAAACACATCTGCTGCGCAACCTCAGCCGCAAAAAGAGAAATGCCATGCTTCTGAAACAGTGCGCGACTCTGGTTGTAGAGTAATAGCGCCTGGCTATAATGCCCCTGAGCGGCATAGATATCTGCAATGTTCAATTCTTCACGAGCAACCGATATCTCTTCCCGCTCACCATATGTTACAAACGTAGCGCGAGCTTGCTCGTGCAGAGCCACCGCCTCGCGAAACTTTCCCTGTGCGGCAAGGGTCAACGCTTTATTGCCACGTGCACGAGCAATATTCAATTCAACACCCTCGCCGTGCAATGCGTACGTTTCAATCGCACGATCAAAAAGGCGTAAGGCCTGCTCATATTGACCAAGCTCAAAATTAATGATCGCCGCATTGACATCTATTTGTCCGGCACGGCGGAGTTTGCCACGGCGAATAAAAATGTCATGCGCAGCCTCAGCATCGTAGAGCGCTTCTGTCGTTCGATTCAACTGCAAGCAGGCACTCACTCTACCAATACGCGTTCTAGCCCAACCAACCTCATCACCATTTGCCATAAATTCCTCGCCCGCCGCATCAAAGAAAGGAAGCGCCTCCAAATTACGATCCATGCGCCGTAGCGCATCGCCACGTGCCATCAATCCCAATGCATGATAGTACGTGTTATGTACCAGATCCGCGACAAGCAGTAGATGTCCAGAGAGCAACAGCGAAAGCGGGGCATTCGTATTCCAGCAATGATCAGCCTCTTTTTTTAGAGCGTAGATCAGGCGATCAAGAGCATTTGTGCTGAAGAGAGGAACATGTGATTGGAGTAGTTGCCGTCCCTGCTCTTCATTCATACCAAGCAGAGCAGAGACAAGATCTTGCGGAGTCATAGGCTGCCCGTTCTTCATTCATAATATGTGTGGCAAAAACATGTTTTATTCTATATTTTCTATTTTTGCATGTTGTGCACAACATGCAAAAATAGAAAATATAGAATAAAAATTACTCTGGCAATTGCAAAAGCATCTCATCAACGGCAACCACCCCCTCAGGGAAGCGTAATTCTAATGTATAGGTTGCTGGCGTGAGCGACGGAAAAACGAAGTTACCTAAATCATCAATAACCTGAGTAGAAATCTCACCAGCCTGATCTGTAAGATGCACTGGAATACCCTGCAAACTCTCTAAAATCGCACCTTTACATGTTACAAAACCAATCAACTGCAATGTGGTACGTTGCCTGGGATCTCCCTCTACCCGTAACGATATGTTTACATCTTCAGCCATATAATTACGCGGCCATTGCGCGGTCTGTTGCGTGGGCGTACGCTGCACCGCAAAACCTGGCTGCACAGGTGGCAGCAATGTTGCCACAATACGACGAGCCCCTACCAGTGTCTGATCACGCAAATGCTCTAACGCTCGTTTCGCTTCTTCTACCGGACTGTGTCCATTAAGAGCGATTTTCTGAACGCTCTTCTGCATTGCAGAAACTGGTTCGGCAAGAAAAGGATCATTTGCTAAAAATTGTGTGAGTGCTACTACTTCAGCAGAACAGCGCACACATGTTCGCAAATGAGTTGTTACAGCCGTTGAGAAGACAACATCGAGCAACCCCAGCTGGAACTCACCAAGTATCTGACTGGGCGGACAATCCCAGCGATACAATTTGTATGTAAGTTTGTGCTCTAATTGTTGATACGCTGCCACTCGGGACATACACGCCTGGCAGTGCGCTATATGCTCTAAGACAGCGGGCCGCACTTTCTCACCTTCCAGATAGGCAATGTACTCTTCCTCACGAATGGCACCCGGTTCACTACACTCCATGAGCGTTTCCTCTACATCAACATAGAATACAGGTTCAGCACGCATATTACACCCCCAATAGGAGCGCTCTAATCCGTCTCCTTTTAAGGAAACAACAAGGAACGACACATACGATACAAGGTCAGTATACGATTGTTCCCCTACAAGGCTGAATACCTGCTACTATCATACCAATTTATTCATTTCCCGTTCGTTCATTGGAGAGGCTTGAACGTCACGAGCGTGATATGACAAATCTAAAGTAATAAATCCTCTCAGCTCTTTTCTAGCAAAGATAGATAGCATTTATATTCCTCCATGCTATCTCTTATGTTAAAGAGAGCCTTTGTATTCTCTTCTTCAAAATAAACGGGCTCTTTCCCTACTTTAGGACTTGTTTCTTCGCAAGTGAACATTCTTAGCTTCGAAATAAAGCAAGCAAACGCCGATTACGGCGTAAACGCTCTAACACGTTACGTTTAATACGGTAGACATCATCGACGGTGGGAAAAAAGTGAGGGTACATACTACTAATTTCGCTTGGCTTCATGCCCTGCACATATGCCAGATATATAAGCACTCGCTCATCCTCGCCGTTCAACTCCCCTTGAATGATTTTCCACAGGTCTTGAGCTGAGATGTTCGCGACAACATCGTCCGCAGGATCATCGCTCGCTGGCTCATGTTCGATAGCGTCTAGCGTCTCTTCGTACTGGCGCGACTGGCGAGCACGCACCTCATCTGCCACAACACTATGCACGCACATCTTTAGATATTTTAATATTGCAGCTAATGAACTAAAATTGCTCATCTTTGCAGGGGTCAGCGCCTGTGAAAATTTGGCAAAGGCACCGTTGACTAATGGAGCACTCCCATCCTGCCCTAGCAGGGATGTCGCACTCTGGTGTTGCGTCACCCAGGTGAGGACCAATGGCGCATACTGCTGATATATACTAGCCCAAGCACCATCATCCCGCTTGATGATGGCACGACGAAACAATTCCAGACAAAAACGGTCATTTGACGCGCTTTGCTTTAGAAACTTGTTTGTCTCTTCTGAACAACAACGAGCCAATTCGTTAATTGAAAGTAGCTCGCTTGGTGCTGCGCTGTCACTCTGTCCTCTCATTGCCGGTTGCGGCCCTGAAGATTGAGAGAGGTTACGAGACTCCATCGACAATAGCTCCCTGCTTCCGTTCTGCTACATTTTGTTCGGCTACATTTTTCCCAACGCGCTCCTGAGTATAACACGAGAATTTCAAGGGCACAAGTTCCTTAATAGTAACTTCATTCAAACTAGAATACCTTTTTGCTACATTATCACACATTTAGGTAAAATACCGCCACTCATCAGTACTAAAGTGCGTTCATTCAGAAGAGATATATAAAAAGTCTATTAAAAACGCTTGCTCTTAACACCTATACACCGAAAGTACTACGTACAATCGTAAAAGTAGGGGGCGAGAGTAAGTTTACGAGCATTTTGTTATCACTCTGACCCATTATATGTTATTCTAATAAATAGCCAGCATAGCCATACGGCTTCTTAAGTATTTAGGCCGTCAAGAGACGGAGGAGGATGTTCATGTCACAGAGACGAGGCATCACAACAGATCAATTTATTAATGTCCTCCAGGTTATCCAGCTCGGACGGAAAACGGGACGTCTTATCGTGGAACGTGGTGAGGATACGCAACGAGAAGAAGGTGAGATTCTGTTCGATTGTGGGCATGTCGTGAGTGCTCACTGTGGTCCACTTACCGGGGAGGCTGCTTTAACCCGGCTCAAATTATGGGGACCCTGCCGTTTCATCTTTATCAACACTGTTATGGAGAGAACAACTGGCCCCCTCACAAGAATACTTCCTTTACCATCGACAAACACCGATCATCTTGCCATCCAGGATAGTAATCCTCAACTACGTATACCTGCATCAGATAACCAGAGCGCTGAATGGAGAGCTATGACTGGACCTCTCCATCCTACCTCAACTTCTAGTCGTCCTTATCGTCTCTACCATACGGAAGAAGGGGTACAGATGATTATGCATGCTAAATTGTCTCGCCTTCATAGGCATCTGTTTTTGCTTATTGATGGACAAAGAACCCTGGCAGATCTTACACGCTTACTCGGTCGTAGATCTGAAGATGTGCAACAGCTTCTGTTTGATTTAGAACAGGTTGGCGTTATTCAACGCTCATAATTTTATTAAAGGATACTTACGATCATGCCACAACAAGATTTCCCATCACAAAAGCGTCTACGGATAGCACTATCAGGTCGAATCGCTATAGGGCTCGTGTGTGCTGCTGTACTCCCACTTCTCATTATGCTTGCTTTTATCTACTTTATTACGCGTCCTGCTCTCATCGATCAAACAAACAAGGCCATGGCAAGTGATGCCGAAACGCGTGTTCAGTTGATTGATACCTACTTCAGCGAACGCATGCTTGATGTCCAGACTTTAACTCAGGTACCAAGTGTACAAACATTTGTGGCTCTACCCTATAATCCTCGCTCTCCTGAATACATTGATCAGGCCACCCATGCACAATATGCCCTTCTCGCTGGCATCTTTCGTGATAAGAACTACACAAGTTGGTCCTTATTCGACCAGAAAGGGCTATTACGCCTCTCCTATCCCATCCAACCAGAAAAACATGGAGGATCGTTCGCAAGGCCACAAGATGTGCAGATGGTTCTGGCTGGGAAGACTTTTATCACTCCTGTCTACTACTCACCAACCACACAAAAGGCTTCCGTGGAGATCTACTCGCCTATTCCAGGCATACAAAATCCCCATAAAGCACAAGGCTTCCTGCAAGCTACGCTTACCCTCGACTATATCTGGAACAAGGTTGTCCAAAAAGACCTGGGCGTCAACGGCCAGGGGAGCTACGCCTTTATTCTCGATGAGAACGGCGTACGTATCGCTGATACCAATCCTCAGCAACGCTTCACAGGTATTCATGAACTCGATCCTGCTGTGCAACAGCAACTTAGTCAGGAAGAACGTTATGGAAATAACAGCCCGGTAAAAATTATTAAGGACCCAGACCTCATACACGCTCTACAAAATCACCCTGGTTCAGCCATTTTCCAGTCTCAGACAGCAGCAGGGCAACAGGAACCATTCCAGGTAGCGCTCCGGGCAGCTAGCGTCGTTCCCTGGAACTATATTGTGCTTAGCCCCATCAGCACTGTTACCGATCTTGCCTACAAACAGCTCATCTATACTATTATTATCGCCTGCATTGCTTCCCTGCTGGTCGCAGTGGTGGGAGCTTTTACTGGACGCAGTATCTCACGTCCCATTATGAATGCCGTTGAATACTTACGTAACAACAGTCTGGCTCTCACCACATTAGCCGCTGGTCAACAAGAAGCTGCTTCCGAGCAAATATGGGTCGTGGATTCTTCGCAAGTTGGTCTGCAATCCGTACAATATTATACTGAGGCCAACAAACTGGCTTCGCATCGGCTCATAGAAGCTGCCAAAGAACTAGCACAAAACTGGCAGTATGCTGATCAGCAACAAGTTGAGTTGGCGCTTGAACGCATCATTAAGGCTGCTCGCTATATTAGTAATGCATCTAGCTACCAGGATGCAAGCAACCACAAATTGGCTACGGCGCTCAAAGTTGCAACTCAGGTTACCGAACAGTTACATAGCGGTGCAACATCAGCAACTGAAGCGGCCACACAGTTGGAGCGCGTTGTACTGGAGCTAAGAGGAGTGGTTGGGCGCTAAACCCGCCGCCACACAATGATAATCAAGAAGAGCGGAGTCATCGTACAAGATAGCGTACGATGACTTCCGCTCTTCTTAACTGATTCAGTACTCCAGAAGTGGGCTTTCCAGAAGGATGTTTTTTCAGAACCGAGCTTCCGTCATAAAACCTTATCACTCGCCATAGGGAACCCAGATGTTCTTGACCTGGGTGGACTCACGTAGAAACTCTTCTCCCTCGCCCTGTATAGGGTCAAGCCAGGCACGAGGATGTCCATAGTGTACCCAGGTACGCTTCATGTTGCCCGTCGAAGCCAGTTCAACACGCTTCGCACCATCAGCAGAACCAAAATACCAGATCGCATTTACGTCATGATGCTCTGCCAGAATCTGGCTCAACACATCGCTTTCACCAGTGACAATGTTTACAACGCCAGCAGGCACGTCAGAGGTCTCAAAGATCTGGTAGCTGTCTGTTGCGCTCAATGGCAACTGCTGCGCGGGAATGGCGATCACGGTATTCCCCATAGCAATTGCAGGAGCTACCAGCGAAAGAAGACCCAACAGCGGAAACTGATCCGGGCAGACTATTCCAATAACGCCAATTGCTTCTCGCATAGCCAAGACGACACCACGCATAGGTGGACGATGTACAACACCTTCAAATTTGTCTGACCAGGCGGCATAACTAAACAGGCGTGAGAGAGTTGCCTGCACTTCCATTTTTGCGTCCTCATACGAACACCCTGTCTGGACCATAATTCTGCGGGCAAATTCTTCTTCGCGTACCGCCATGTTCTCGGCAATATAATAAAGAATCTGGGCACGGTTATGCGCTGTGCCGTTTGCCCAACCACTCGCTTTATGAGCTGCCTCAACAGCATTGCGAATATCCTTGCGATTGCCCTCCCCCACCTCCCCAATGAGACCTCCTGCTGGATTATAAATAGCACGGCTATAACCTGAGTCGGGGCGTACTTGTTTGCCATCAATAAATAGTTTTGCGGTACGATCAATGCCAGGCAACTTGAATATACTATCAGTTGCTTCTTCAATAGGCTCATCTACCTTGATGCTTCTCTCTATAGGATATGAGCCATTTGCAGATGCACTTTTCTTTTCCTCTCCACCTGCAAAGCTTGTAGTGACTGTTGTATCAAAAGTTTTTGCCTGCCAGGAAGGCCGTATATATTCATACAAACCTTCTTTGCCACCCTCACGACCATAGCCGCTCTCACGATAGCCACCAAAACCACAAGCGGCATCAAAAAGATTGGTGCTATTAATCCACACGCTACCAGCCTTGAGCTTCGGCGCAATATCCAGTGCAAGATTAATATTCTCGCTCCAGACACTTGCAGCCAGTCCATAGCGCGTATTATTTGCCAATTCCACAGCTTCTGCCGGGGTACGAAATGTCATAGAGACAAGTACAGGGCCAAAAATTTCGACCTGGGCGATCATTGCAGATGCTGAAACATTGGTAAAAAGCGTCGGCGGAAAGAAAGAACCTGTCGTAGGACAGGACCACGAAGGCTGCCATAATTGCGCACCTTCTTTGACACCTTGATCCACCAGGCGCTGAATCTCTTGCAGTTGCGTGGGTGAGATGATCGCCCCAATATCTACAGACTTATCCAGCGAATCTCCAATTCGTAAGCGCTCCATACGTGCACGCAGTTTTGTGATAAGACGCTCCGCAATATTCTCCTGCACAAGCAAGCGCGAGCCCGCACAACAAACTTGCCCCTGATTAAACCAGATCGCATCCACCACCCCTTCAACCACACTATCCAGGTCGGCATCATCAAACACAATAAATGGTGACTTCCCACCCAGTTCTAGCGAGAGCTTTTTGCCGGAACCCGCTGTAGTACGACGAATGCTGCGTCCCACCTCAGTCGAGCCAGTAAACGCGATCTTATTGATATCCGGGTGTTGAACCAGCGCTTCACCAGCCTGTGACGCCTCGCCTGTCACAATATTGATGACCCCAGCAGGCAAACCAATCTCCTGCACAATCTCGGCAAATTTAAGCGCCGTCAGTGAGGTATAGCGTGCAGGCTTCAGCACGACCGTATTGCCCAGCGCAATAGCTGGCGCAATTTTCCAGGCGAGCATAAGCAAGGGAAAGTTCCAGGGAACGATCTGGCCAACAACGCCTACAGGTTCATAGCCCACAAGTTCGGAGGACATAAGTTGCGCCCAACCCGCATGATAATAGAAATGACGTGCAACTAATGGGATATCGATATCGCGTGTCTCACGGATCGTTTTACCATTGTCTAGCGCCTCTAACACCGCCAGTAAACGCGAATGTTTCTGAACACCGCGTGCAATGGCATAAAGGTAACGAGCGCGTACATGATCAGGAGTTTTACTCCACGAGACAAAAGCACTGCGAGCGCTACTCACAGCAGCATCCACATCGAATTTATTAGCCGATGCCACATGGGCAAGAGTCTTACCCGTAGCCGGATTTGTGCTCTCCAGATACTGACCATTGGCAGGCTTTACCCACTGATTATTAATAAATAGATTGAATGGTTGATGCTCTTTTAACCAGCTTTGCGCAAGCGTAGGTGCTTCGGGGGCAGGGCCATAGTCCATTGTCTCAAAAATTTCTGTAATATTCACGTCTTCACCCCTGGGATTCTCTCAATTGACCAGCAACAGAACATTCGGTTGAACCAGGACTACAATCAAACCAATGGATTTTCATATGCAGCCGAGTAGTGACCTGTCACATAATACGCTAGCTGACGTTCGATATCAGAAAGCAGACTACTAGCCCCTATACGAAACAGGGAATTCTGCGTCCACGCGTTGCCCACTTCCTCTTTCATCAAGATAAGCCAATCCAACGACGCCTTCGCAGAGCGAATGCCACCAGCAGGCTTAAAACCAACTTTATGGCCTGTCTGCTCATAGTAATCCCGCAATGCACGCACCATCACCAGGCCAACAGGTAAGGTTGCATTCACAGGCTCCTTCCCAGTGGAGGTCTTAATAAAGTCAGCACCTGCCATCATGCATACCAGACTTGCCATAGCAATGTTACGCAAAGTAGCAAGCTCATGAGTGGCAAGGATGGTCTTCATATGCGCCTCACCACAGGCTATACGAAAGGCCCTGACCTCATCATACAACGCCTGCCAATTGCCGGTCAGCACATGAGCGCGTGAAATAACAATATCAATCTCAGACGCACCGGCTTGTACCGAAGCGGTAATCTCCTGTACTTTCTGTTCGAACGGGTTCTGACCCGCCGGGAAACCTGTAGAAACGGCTGCAACGGGAAGCGTCGATCCACGCAACGCTTCCACCGCAATAGGAACGAGATTATGGTAGACGCAGACAGCTCCAACCTGTATCGTCGCAACGCCAAGCGCATCCAATAGTTCCTGGCGCACTGGCTGACGGGCTTTCCCGCAGAGCCGCATCACATTACCCGCTGTATCATCACCGGCAAGCGTCGTCAGATCCAGGCAGCTAATAGCACGCAAGAGCCATGCAGCCTGCCATTCTTTCTTCACAGTACGACGAGCGGACAAGGTTGCTGCACGCCGCTCAACCGCACTTCGATTGATATGGACGCTATTCACCCAGCCCATATCCAGTGGGATGCCTGGATTGCGCGTGAGGGTGTCTGCAGATAAGAGAGGCATCCCATCTTCTGTTTCGCTTCGTTGTCTCGTCGTTGTCATAACAATTTCCTTCGAGGTGAAGTGTAACAACGATTTTGCGTTCTATCTCCTGCCAGCCACAGAGCAGATTAAAGTGGTCGCCGCTCATCTATCCACGTGGCCCATATCTCTAAATGCGCCCCAAGAGATCGCAAAATTGCCAGAGTATTTATTGTTTCGCTTATGCCCAATTGGCGTTCTTCTTCAGATGTAATTGACTCACCAAGTGAGCGACGCATATTAAATAACAACCAGCCCAACCATGTACCCAACAAACCATGTAAAGCATCCAGGCCTGCATTCTGGATGGTGCCACCCGCCTGGACATAGCCATCAATAAGCGTTGTAAAAATATCTTTCCTTGGAGCACCCGTTGCAAGGCCACTCCAGGCGAGCGCCACACCCACCAGTTCCATAGTAGGATTGATCAAACCTGCCGCTTCCCAATCAACAATTTTTGGGATAGTCGGAGTATGCCAGAGCACATTCTTCTGATCCAGATCACGGTGGCTAACCACCAGGCGTTGCATTAGCTTTTCGCCAGCAGCTTCGTAGTAGCGCGTCCACTGCAATAACATAGGCAACGCTGCACGCACCGGATATGCCCAGGGTAAGCCCATTTCCGCCGCCTGGAATGTCAATATATCCCAATCGTCATTGTGAAAATGTTGCCATTCAAGTGGCGCAACCTCTGAGACATGAAGCGAGAGCGTATGTATACGTGCCAGTATCATCCCTATCTGCAAAGCACGTTCAGCTTCTACAGGTCCAGATGATAGAATTTCACCATCAACCCAGCTATAGACCAGGAGGAACATGCCATCTATTTCTTGTAATGGCCCATTTACACTATTTAGCGCAGCTATAGCAGGCACATCCCTTTTGCTCATCTCCTGTGCAATATATTCGCTTACACAATATTCATGCTGAATACCTTGTTTGCACATAATTGCCGCATTCAATTGCTTCACAGCGAATGAGCCCTGCGTCGTAGTCAGACGCCACATACGATGAAGCAGTCCACCAGTGATCACCTGCAATTCGGTCAATGGCTCACCCAGACTACACAGAGCACAGAGTCGTTCTACTTGAGCTCTATTCATAATTAAAGCAATCCTATTCCCAGACAATATCTTTTTTATCTGTGATGAGAGGTAAAAGCTACGCCAGCAGTTGAAATACTCTCTATTCTTGACGATAATTTCTACGCCATATAGATAAAAATAACCAGCTTCAATTCTACCATACAAGACACTGGCCGGGAAAACGCGACAGAGAACACTAAAATATATATCAGACTTTATATTTCGCAACCAACCCTTTAATCCAGCCACCTTGCTTCTCGGAGGGTGCAAAGTTGTTTTTTTGGAAGCGTTTCGCCATATCTTGTACAAACTTACGTTCTTGTGGAGTAACGCGCCTATCATCTTCCGCAACCGTATCAAATAAAGTCCTCAACCTCTGCACCTGGATGCGCAGCGCCACGACCTCGCCAGCGGACACGTCATTTCTGGCTTCAGGAGCCTGCGAAGACTCCCATTTATTAAAAGCAGCCTGATCATTGTTAAAGGCACCCAGGCCTGCTAATTTATCTGCACGCTCATTGTGTAGCTGTCCTGCATGACCACGTACCCACTCGAAGGTTGGTGGACGCTTACGAAAGCTCAACAAATGACGATACGCCTGCCATAAATCAGGATTGGCCTTCATCTGATAGGTACCTTGTGCCACCTTAATTGTATATTCGCTGTCACTGTAAATGGTAAGAGGATGTGTAGGAGGAGCAAGACAAAGAACGGCAAGGACGGCAGAAATCTCTGCACGATTATTTGTTGTGGTTGAAGCCTTTGGTATATGACCAAAACATTCCAGGCAAGGAGCCTTTTCGCGTACTTTCCCATTCACAAAATCTGTTGCAGCCCATAGTAACGCACTCCAGCCAGCTGGTCCACCTGGATTTTTGATGCATGCACCATCTGTATATGCGATAACCCCTGCTTGATCCAATGCGGGAAGAGAGGCACGTACATCAATACCGAGCGTTGCCTCAACAACAGAACTCCACTCTAAAGATGCCTGGATTTCGTTCACCACCAACAACCTTTCATCTGATCGCGCATATCAACACAACGATACCTGACATCTATTTTAGCACAGTCGCACTTTTTGCGGTAGTTCCTGATCAAGGGACCGCCTTGCACAAACCAGCAATAAAATGTGCCTGTGTCCTCTCTCCCCTCTTAATAACCTAATGCTCATGCCTTTCGTGTTCTTTATGATGATCGCGCACCATTTCGATAACGATGGTAAGTGCAATCATGAAGGGAACATCAACACCAGCAGCCACATCGATTGCATAACTATCACGGAAAATTGAAAATTGCCTGTTTACACGCCCAAGCAGATTTCCTTGATCATCACTCACGCTGAAATTCCACTGCCAGATGTTACCATCAACATGGAAGACCATGCCATTATCACCCGTAACTTTGAAACGTTCACCAAAAAGCCGAAATTGCTCACTCACGCTTGCCCAATGCCGCCCCTCTCGGTAAATGTCATAATGAGGCAAAAGCGAAATCACGCGTTGCTTAATATGGGCAACTTCCTGCCTGCTAGGACGATCAAACAAGACAAGATCATCACCAATATGAAAGAATTTGCCCCGCACCTCAAAAACAGCGTTCCCCTGATCATCTCGTATCACGAAATCTTCTGTTAAACTCCAGGCACGCTCTCTTAAATGATATCGCATACTACACCGCTTCCTTTCAAAAACATGTGCTCCTCTGTATAATTATGCTAACAAGCGTAGTGTTATATATGCTATACGGTTATTAAAGCACGATGCGTTTGGCCCGAATCGCACCTCGCTTACCCATCTTGCCCTCTACGACAATCTGTTTCCCCTCCCCTAACTCGCCGACTATGGCAGAAACATCGCTCATCGAACGTCCCATACGATTTAAAAACGTTGTATTAGCATTTACCATAATAGCAATGGGCCGTCGCTCATCCGTAGCGGGGTTCGTTATACTCCCTGCAACAATAAATGTATGATCTTGAGCTGGATTGGGTACTTTGCCTACCACAGTTACTTTACGCCCTTTCTGAAGCAGCTCATTAATAAAATCTGGTACCTCTTTGCTCACCTCTTCCTCAGTTAGGATCTCTTTTTCACTCCCAGCATTCAACTGTGAGGCAGGTTTTGTCTCAACAGCAGCAGTATACTGCTGTAAAGCGCTTTCTAGTGGCGTCTGTCCCTCATGACTTAATGCCTTCTCATGTACCTCTTTACCATCGGGCCTATGCAACTCTTCACCGGCATGTTTGTGTGCAGCCGCACGCGCAAACAGTTCATCATTGTAGGTATAGGGGATAGCCACATCAAGAGCTTTGGGAAGCGCATCCAACCGATAGGTAATCATTACTTTTGACGGATCTGCTAGCTTTTGCAATTTAGCATAATCGGCCGCATGAAGAAAATCTTTAAGCTTCACAGAACTGCCATCTACCTGGAATGGGACTGTAGCAGGAACGGTAATACACAAATGCGCGGCACGAAGATATTCTGACGAGGTTGTATCTAGCTTCTGTCGTAGTAAGAGCGAGGAGAGTTGTTGCATCGTTGTCAGGGGATCGCCCATCGTGATCACACGCACGTCCAACATACCATCATCAATATAGGCATCTGGCGTAATTTCTACTACTCCGGCGTAACGGCGCGTATTGCCGACTACCACCTGCATCGCCTCGCCTTTCCACAACATCTTTTGTGGGAGATCTGCATCAAACGACTGAATTTCAATAGGAAAAGAACGTTGCTCTGTCATCTCTTTGGCTGCAGATAGGCCGACTGCCAGGGGACCGATACGATACTTCAGTGGCTTGGAGACTCCACCCATAATTGCTGCATCAATGCCCAGACCGGCCATAAGCAGGAAGTGATGACGAACTTTGCTACTCTCTTTTGCAAGTTTCTTTTTCGCTTTAGGGGCCACTAGAATGGGTTCTTCACCAGGGAACGTCACAGAGTATACTTCGATACGCCCTACATCCACTTTACGTACCTGGCTATTCACAAAGGCCAGTGCCGCTTTCACTGGCTCAAGGGGAACACCAATTTCACCAGCCCACACATTGACAGTGCCACCCGGCATGATCCCAACCACGCTTTTGTTATTCTTCGCGCTCATCACACCATTTACTACCTGGTTGAGCGTGCCATCTCCACCATATGCTACAATAAAGTCCTGCTCACGTGTAGCTGCGTCGTGTGCCAGTTTCATCCCGTGTTTGCCATATTCTTTTAGCGCAATCTTTGTCTTCCAATCTGCTGCAGATAGCACTGCTAGAATATCTCGTAGCTTTGCGACATTTTCGCCAGTCCTTGGATTAATAATCAAGGAGACAGTTTTACCACTCATGCTTCTATCCTTACCAATTATTTTAGTTCTACATTCTCGATAGAGATACGACAAAAAACATAGTTGAGTTTCAGTTAAAAATTGATGGCAAAGGGTTGCTACTACGCACTGGACAAACAATAGGAGTAGCAACAAGAACAATAAAAAGAGACAAAAATGAGGCCGAACAAGCATTAGTGTTGTCCGGCCTTATAAAAGCAGCGACACTCCTTTTCTATTTTACCAAGGCTTTTACTGCTTGCACAATGTCATGTGCACTAATACCAGCCTCCTCTAACAATTCGGCTGGAGTACCAGAGCCAGGCATCGATTCCACGGCTAATTTTACAATCTGTGGCAATGGGGCATCAACCTGCGAAAATGCCTCTAATACAGCTTCGCCCAGACCACCTTCGGGCCAGTGATCTTCGACTGTTATTATCTTTCCACCCGCCTCTTGAGCGGCTGTTATTAAGGTCTCGTCATCAATAGGTTTTACTGAATAGGCATCAATCACACGCACATATATATTCTCACTCACAAGCTGATTGTACGCTTTGATGGCCTCATGCAGTGTGATGCCTGCGGCTACAATCGTTACTTTATCCTTGTCAGACTGATAGACAACCCTGCTACCACCTATCGAGAACTTCTCATCTGGACTATAAATGACCGGCGTCTTTTCACGTGTGGTGCGCATATAGACGATCCCACCATGATTGGCCATTTCCTCGATCAACTGCGCCGCCTGATTGGCATCACTTGGATACAAAACGGTGCTTCCAAAAACGGCTCGTATCATCGAGAGATCTTCTAGTGCCATCTGTGATGGTCCATCTTCACCAATTGAGACGCCTGCATGCGAACCCACAAGACGAATATTCGCGCGTGAGATTGCCGCCATGCGAATGAAATCATAGGCACGCGTAAAGAATGCGGCAAAGGTTGATGCAAATGCAATCTTGCCACGAACGCTCATCCCAACGGCAGAAGCGACCAGTTGTTGTTCAGCAATATATTGCTCAAAGTAGCGCTCAGGATACGCCTTGGCAAACTCTTCGGCATAGGTTGAGTTGCTCACTTCGCCGTCCAGGCCAATAATGTCAGGATTTGCTGCGCCCAGGGCCTTCAATGTATCACCATACGCTTTACGTGTCGCTACCGCTGTATTCAATTCATAGCGTGGAAGCTCCACTGGCTTGCGGGCGGCTTCAGGAGCTGACTGGCCCGCAGCTGGCTTCTGCACAGGGAATACCATACTACGCACAGCGGGATTCAACTCTTTTATGGCCTGTTCTTCTTGCTCTTTACTGAGAGCTTTACCATGCCAACCCGGTTTGTCCTCAAGGAAAGACACACCCTTCCCTTTTATTGTCTTCGCAACAATGAGGGTTGGTCGGCCATTTGTCTGCGCCGCCTGCTCGTATGCGCTATTGATCTCATCGTAGTTGTGACCATCAATTGCAATGGCATTCCATCCAAATGCTTTGCCACGTTCGACATAAGCTGCAATATTCCAACCCAGTTCTGTCTCACCACGTTGACCAAGGCGATTGACATCGATAATAGCCGTAAGATTGTCTAGCTTATAGTGTGCGGCCAGGTGAAACGCTTCATATATCGAGCCTTCAGCCGACTCACTGTCGCCTAACAATGTCCAGATATGATATGGCAGCTTGTCAACATATTTTCCTGCCGTCGCAATACCAACCGCTATCGGCAGACCCTGACCCAACGAACCAGTTGCAACATCCACCCAGGGCAAGATCGGAGTCGGATGTCCTTCCAGACGACTGCCAAACTTCCGTAGCGTCAATAACTCTTCATCGGCAATTGCTCCTGCCGCTTTATACATCGAATAGAGTAATGGGGATGCATGCCCTTTTGAAAAGATTAAGTGATCATTATTAGGATTCTTCGGAGCATCAAAATCGTAATGAAGATAGCTCAGCATCAACACTGACATGAGATCAGCTGCTGACATCGAAGATGTCGGATGGCCCGAGCCTGCCTCTGTGGTTGCACGTATACTATCTATACGCAATTGTTGGGCAAGGTTTGTCCATTGTTGTACCCGTGAACTTGTTTGTGTGGTTGTCATATTATCCCTCTTCTCTCTTTCAAGAGCAGAACACATCCCTATTAAAATTACTACATCGTTTCAGGCAGTTGGTATGCCAACAGGAGAAACGCTATCTCTCCTCTCTAAAGATGAGCTAAGATATTTTAATTCATACTCATCTGCGTAAGATGAAATATCAATTGCCTACTACCTTTTTAAACGAATCTACGCATAAAGATAGTTTCACAGCCAGGCAAGCTCCAGCGATAGCTCTCCAAATGGTATACTAAATAAAAAGTGGCAAGAATAGGCAAAACCATCCACTAGAGGTGACTTTGATCAATGGGGAAGCGGATTGCAATATTCTACTCAACAGAGGTAACAGGAATTGGTGACACCCCCAGCCAACGATAAACCACAGAAAGCAATCGTTATTCACAGTCCATATTCGGGCAAATCAAATTTTCTTACCGATACTATCGCAACTCTTAAGACAACCCGCATTGAGATTGCAGATGTTATCTCTATTGCTGAACTGGATGTGCTCCCCAATCAAGGTGAAGACTGGAAAAAAAGTGGCATCAATCTTGCTATAGCCGCAGGCGGAGATGGGGTGGTGGGGGGAGTGATCACCCACATTGCAGAAAGTGGCCTTCTATTCGGAGACATGTCGGTCTGCTATAAAAGATACCTGAGCAAGACCGCCATGCCTCAAAATAGTGGGGGACAATAGATTAATGATGGACGCGCGGTGCCATTGCCCAGAACAACAACCCCATCGCAACAAAGAACAGCACAATCATAAATCCCATCACAGGATCAACCACGCCGCTCACAGGCCACTGGAAAGTGGCCGCCCCAATCAAGTAGAGCAACCAGAGAAGCCCTAACCCAGGAATAATGTACAACCAGTTGAAGCGTGTAGCAGGATTTTTCTCACGACGATCAACATATTCTAAATCTGTATCAAGTGGCTCCATGAAATACCTTTCCTTAAGAAAAGACTTGCAACAGGTAGGCTGTTTGCTAAACAACCTACCTGGTTCGCATCGTATTATAATCTTTCAGGCTCACACGTGCAACAGCCTATTCTCTTTCTCTTTGTGTCACAACACAAAAAGGCCTTAACGACCAAAACTACAGAGATCGAGAAGGGACCACTCCGATGAATCAGAATACGCTGAAGAGATCAAATCCAGAAAAGAAATAGTGGGGAGAGAACGACGTTTGTTGAAGCAGCGACGCAACTCAAGTGCGTTCACATGGTACGTAGAGCCATCAGAAGAAGCCGCAAGACGCCCTTCGGCAATGGCACTACACACATCAGCAAGAGTCGGGATATGGTCGGACATAGGACTCCTCCCTACAAAATACTGCGACGCGTTATGATATCAAGGCGACTACAATCAGCTCAACATGTACCTTTGTTTATGCAATACATGTCTATGCACACAATCTTTGTCTCATGCAACCTTGCAGAGCCTTCATCCACAAAAACACGACTTGTACTCACTTTATTCCACTCAGGTACGTGTTATTGCTATTCCACTTCCTCATGATTTGGATCAACAATTACCGCCTCATCGTCCAACAAACCCTTCATAGGATCAATATACATCACATGCCGAATCAGGTCAATCTGTTTAATGACTTCTTTGATTGCAGGTATCAAAATTTCCTGTCCAGCCTTGCCTTTGATTACATAAACATCACTACCACCTGTTGACCAGATATCAGTAATCACGCCAAGTTCCTGATTATCAAGCAAATAGACCTGCAATCCAAGAATATCATGTTGGTAGTAAAAATCAGGTGGAAGTGTGGCAAGTTCAGACACGGGAATACACAGATCCCGATTACGCAATGTCTCTGCTAGATTGGCATCATTAACACCATCAAGTTTAAGCACCAACATATCACCCTTATAGGGGCGCACGCTTTTAATCTTATAAACCGTGTGCTCCAACCCAACATAGACCGCATCGAGAGTGGCAAAACGGTCTGGGACATCGCTCAAAGAAAAAACTTTTAACTCGCCTCGGATACCAAAAGGGGCCACTATTTTTCCGATAGTAGCCCATTCTGTCGTGTTTTCCATCAAATTGGTGCTCTCTATGGCTTGCTTCGTTATGCTCCTGCCACTTTTCAAAGCTATGGCTGTGCAACAACGTTCTGACCATCGCGATCTGGAACACAGAATATTTTCTATTACTGGATCTCTAAAGAGGTATGGCGGCCCTCACGTGTACCACCGGCTCTCAATAAAGCCCGCATGGCCTTGGCAACACGCCCCTGACGCCCAATGACTTTCCCGAAGTCATCCGCCGCTACGTGCAATTCTAACACCAGAGCATTGCGGTCGTTGCGTACTTCTCGCACCTGGACGGCGTTGGGATCGTCTACCAACGACTGAGCAATATACTCAATGAGCTTACGCATAGTGTTAACCTTACTTACTTTAGATACTACTTGGCCTGGGCTGCTGCCTGCTCAGAGGCCGCTGCCTTCGTCGCAGCTTTCTCCTGTGTGA
Organism: uncultured Chloroflexia bacterium; assembly: GCA_963850365.1. Lineage (GTDB taxonomy): Bacteria > Chloroflexota > Ktedonobacteria > Ktedonobacterales > Ktedonobacteraceae > Dictyobacter. Next base: position 624,402 of record CAWKKX010000022.1, on the reverse strand, counting down.
AACGGTCCAGAATGCCCACACGCTTGAGAAGGGAAGACACTGAATCGGTCGGTTGTGCACCATCCTTCAGCCAGCTCAGCGCTCTCTCTGCATCAATATTGATCGCGGAAGGCTCAACACGGGGGTTGTACCAACCAATATTCTCGATGATACGGCCATCGCGAGGAGAGCGTGCATCTGCAACTACAACACGATAACTCGGGGCTTTTTTCATACCCGTGCGTTTTAAACGAATTTTGACAGTCATGCTTTTTTTATTCCACCTCTGCCCCGCGAAAGGGGGCTGTATTTTCAGCAATGCCACTTTTTTTGCAGCACATATCGTGCCCCTTAATTACGGCTTGATTAGGATAGCATGAAGAGATAAAAATGTCAATCTCACTCGCCGTCCCCTCCAACACAGTGCAGCTTCACAAAATTCGTGCGCGCCTGGCTCATAATGGGTAGGCCTCCCATAATGACGACGTAATCGCCCTTCTGCACAAGACGATTATCGAGCAGATGCTTCTCAACGACGGTGATGAGTTCGTCTGTCGTACCAAGCATCGATGTGATGTACGACCGCACCCCCCACCATAGCGGCAAACGGCGATAAACATTTGTAGAGGGTGTGTATGCAAATATAGGCGTCCTTGGACGATCCTTTGATATAAGATGAGCCGACATACCTGTGCGTGTGAAGACGATGATTGCTTTGACACTGGTCTCTTCAGTTAGCATACGAGCTGCATTACTCACTGCTTGAGCCTTTGAGGGATGCACTCTGTACGCTGGCTGTACGGCAAGATTGCAGGCTTCGGTCTCTTGCACAATACGCACCATTATCTGAACTGCCTCGATAGGGTAGGCACCTACCGATGTCTCTGCACTTAACATCACTGCATCTGTCTGATCAATCACGGAGTTCGCAACGTCATTTACCTCGGCCCTGGTTGGACGGGCGTTTGTCACCATCGATTCCAGCATCTGAGTTGCGGTAATTACGGGTATACCCAGTGCATTACACTTAGCAATGATGCTTTTTGGATCTGTGGCACTTTCTCCAGAGCCATCTCAACACCAAGATCCCCACGTGCAACCATGGCTCCATCCACGACGGCCAGAATCGCGTCCAGATGCTCTATGGCTTCTGGCTTCTCTATTTTGGCAATCAATGGAATCGCGCTTTGTTTATCCTGATTATTAGACTCGGCCTGCAACTGCTGCAAATACTCTCTCGCATCCAGCACATCTTGTGCAGTGCGTACAAAACTGAGTGCCACATAGTCAACATCATGCGCTACGCCAAACCGCAGGTCGTCACGATCTTTCTCGGTGAGAGCAGGCGAACTCACGGCCACTCCCGGTAAATTGATGCCTTTATGCTCATTTAAAAGACCACCATGCACAACAATACAGTGAACATCTGTCTCATCAAAATCTACGACGCGCAATTCTAATAATCCATCATCAAGCAGGATGCGATCATCCACTTTTACATCTTGTGGCAAGGCTTTATAGGTCGTGGAAACGGTCTGAGCGTTCCCTATAATATTGCGCGAGGTGATGGTGAGGCCCATACCATCAACAAGCTTGACTGGTTGCCCTCCTTGCAATGAGCCAACACGAATCTTGGGCCCTTGCAAATCTTGTAGAATGGTCACAGGTATACCCAGACGTGTAGAGATGGCTCGAACCCGTTCGATAACAAGGCCATGTTCCTCATGCTTCCCATGCGAGAAATTCAAACGGGCAACATTCATACCTGCGAGGATAAGTTGCTCGAGCCGTTCCTCGCTACTCGTGGCTGGGCCAATGGTGCAAACAATTTTGACGCGATGCTTTTCATTGGTCATTAAAATAGCCCCTTGAAATATCTATATATTTACATTCAAATACTAATCAATACGATAAAAACTTTCATCCATATCTCTCTCTTCGATATCTAAACAAGCAATTACTATTATAGCCCATCTTAAGCCGCTTCCACACATATCGTTCTATAAAAAAAAGAGACTATTTATTCTGATAGAAAAGAGTATGGACAATCTATCTACTCAACTTTCTGCCATTTATGCTATAATTTTAGAAGAATACCCTGAGCTTGCGGCGGATAACAGTGTCGTTACCCGCCGCAAGTTATTGCGCTGGGGCAAATTATACGCCGACTATGCAAGGGTCGGTATGCAAAAACGCAACATATGCATATGGATAGAAAATGGAGTAATAGAACCATGACCACTCAGGAACGAAAGGTAATACCAATCCCCCAGGTAGAGGCACGCGCCCCTTTACCAAAGCAAAATCTCCGCACTCCTGGCCCAACACCCATTCCCCCGGAGGTGATGGCCGCGCAGGCAGCACCGATGATTAATCATCGCAGTCCCGAGTTCTCCGCTATTATGAAGCGTGTAACTCCACGCTTACAGTACTTCTTCCAAACGTCCATGCCCGTTCTTACCTTTCCAGCTTCCGGTACTGGTGGTCAGGAATGTGCTGTTGTCAATGTCTTCTCTCCTGGCGACCATGTGGTCTCTATTATCATTGGCAATTTCGGTATGCGACTGGCCACAATTGCTGAGACTTTTGGATTAAAGGTGACGCGCATCGAGTTCGCATGGGGCGAGGCGGCAGATCCAGCAATCATTGAGGCACGCCTGAAAGAGGTTGCCCCCTATCGCGGTGTGTTGATGACTCACAATGAGACATCCACAGGGGTTACCAATGATATCCAGACCCTGGCAGCTCTCGTACGTCGGCTCAGTCCTGATGCCCTGGTCGTGGTCGATGCGGTAAGTTCGCTGAGCAGCGTTCCACTAGATATGGATCTCTGGGATCTCGATGTGGTCTTTACAGGCTCACAAAAAGGTTGGATGATTCCTCCTGGCCTCTTGATGGTTGCTGGCAGCGAACGGGCCTGGGCTGCTCATAAAACCGCTACGTTACCACGCTTCTATTTTGATTGGACCTCGACACGCAAACAGTTGGAAACAGTCTGGCAACACCCGATGACCCCTCCTGTCTCCCTCTTCTATGCGCTCGATGTGGCCCTGGAAATGATGCTGGCCGAAGGACGCGAGGAAATTTTCGCACGACACGTGCGTGCCGGTGAATACGTTCGCGGACGCGCAAAAGCGCTGGGATTAGAGTTGCTTGCAACTGATCTACGCACCGCTTCCAATACAGTAACCGCCATCAAGACTCCGCAAGGGATCGATACCAAGGCACTCTTGAAGAAGCTCAGCAACGAGGATCATGTGGTACTTGCCGATGGTCAGGATCATATGAAAGGCAAGATGTTCCGTGTGGGCCACCTGGGCTACTTTACAGAGGCAGACCTGGTAGAGGCGATGGATGCGGTAGAACGACACCTACACGAATTTGGTTTTCAGGGTAAATAGCTGGGAGGAGACAAATCTATGGCAGAAGTACGCGCTGAGGTCACACAACAACCTCCACAGGTTGGTACTTTCAAAATCCTCATTACAGATCGCATTGCACAGGAAGGAGTAGAGCTCCTGCGTGCACAACTTCCTGACGCACAAATTGATGAGCGACCAGGGTTGAAACCGGAACAGCTCAAAGCAATTATTGGCTCATATACAGCACTTATCGTGCGTAGCGAAACACAAGTCACCAGCGATGTACTTGCACTGGCCAGCAATCTCAAAATCGTAGGGCGTGCAGGCGTTGGTGTAGACAACATTGATACTGCTGCGGCCACGCGCCAGGGTATCATTGTAGTGAACTCGCCGACAGGTAATATCATCGCGGCGGCAGAACACACTATCGCCATGCTCATGTCGTTGGCCCGCCATGTCCCGGCCGCCAACGCTAGCATGAAGACCGGAAAATGGGAGAAGAGCCGCTTCCTGGGCATCGAGGTACGCAACAAGGTGCTTGGCGTGATCGGGCTGGGAAAAGTCGGCATGAATGTTGCCAGACGCGCTCAGGGGCTAGAAATGCAGATTATTGCCTTTGATCCCTTTGTCTCTCCTGAGCAGGCAAGTAAAGCCAACGTCAAGATGATGAGCATGGACGAGGTCTTACAACAGGCAGACTTTGTGACATTGCACACTTCTCTGACCAGTGGCCCCAATGGCACGCGCGGGCTCATCGGCGAACGCGAACTGAAATTGATGAAACCGGGTGCACGCTTGATCAATTGTGCACGTGGTGGCCTGGTCGATGAGGAAGCTTTACTACAAGCACTCAACGAGAACCATCTGGCAGGTGCAGCACTGGACGTATTCAGTCAGGAGCCTATCCGCGACAATGCTCTTTTACAACAACTGGTGGCGCATGAACGTCTCATTGCCACTCCACACCTGGGTGCCTCTACTGAAGAGGCGCAAGTAGGCGTCGCGACCGACGTAGCCGAACAGGTCGTCTCAGTACTAAATGGAGGCTTTCCACGCGCAGCTGTCAACGCACCATTGATATTACCAGAGACCTTAAAAGTTCTACAGCCCTATATGACCCTGGTCGAAAAACTCGGTCGGCTTTATACACAACTCCAGCCTGGACCACTCCGTAAGATAGAGCTTACCTATAATGGGGAGATCGCAAGCTACGATCTACGTCCACTGCAGGCCGCTCTCATCAAAGGACTATTGGAATCAGTCTCCGATGCACATGTGAACATGATCAATGCACAGGTGCTGGCCAAAGAGTGGGGACTGGAGATTATCGAACAAAAATCAACAACACCAGAAGATTTTGCCAACCAGGTTACGTTACATGTGTCTCACAAGGACGGACAGACCAATACAACCGAAGAACCCGTCGAAGTCCTGAGTGGGACGGTTATGCATGACGAGCCACGTATCGTGCGTGTCGGACGCTACTGGACCGAGTTTGTGCCAGAAGGCTATATACTCTTCTGTCGCAACATCGACCAACCCGGCATGATCGGCCACGTAGGCACAGTGCTGGGAAAAGCAGGCGTCAATATTCGACATATGGATGTCGGCCCCAGTGTGCGCAAGGCCCGCTCCTACGACGCCAAAAATCCAAATGAGCCCGCACTTATGGTCATCTCTGTCGATAATCCCATTCCTGAATGGGCATTAGATGAAATTGATAAAGCAGGCAATATATTTGGTGTCAAGAGTGTTACAATGTAATAACACCATACATTGCTTCACCTTCTCTTTCCTTCTCTCCAACTCATGAAAAAGTGTCCGACCTTTCGTCAGGAAAGCATAAAAAGTTCACCCTCCCTCTATGAGAGGAGGGTGAACTTTTTTAAAATGTTTTACACAGGTTTTGCAAAAGTACATAATATGTATAAAACAATCCAGAATCCCTACTTAAGCAGTTCGATAGCGCCGCCGCCGTGAGAAACCACCAGTAATCAGATGCCAAACAGCAATCAGCAAAATCGCGCCAATCAAAGCCCTGATAATAGGTACTCCAAAAAGATTGATGTCACCAATCCCCTGAATGCTAATCACCTGTGTCATCAACCACGCCCCAACTATACCTGCAATAATCGCACCAATAATTCCTAGTGGCACCCTCCACCCTACAATATATTCGGCAATGACACCAACAACTGCTGCAATGATAAGATACAGGATAAAATTAAGGCCGATAGCCCATACATTGTGACCAATCTGAATAGTCACACCATCCGCAAAAATGAGCATAATATCCTCCTTAGTCCTAACACTCTCCAGCGTATAAGCAGAAAGAATATATACGTCGTCCGTAGATATAGAACACTGCTTTTCTTCCCTGAAAGGGTTTCATTCTTTCTTAGTAAAGAATAGGGAGATGCGCTTCCCTATCTACACGATTCACCCCTACCATATAGTTTCGAATTGTCGTAGTTATTAAAAAGTAGAGAATTTATCCAGCATGTAAAAAAAGTGGCCGTGACGTTATACATGATGAGGTCGTTGTATTATCTGTAACAATTCCTTCCTTCTTCGCAAGGTTTAAACGAGGAACTTCGCAAGGTTTAAATGACGAACCCATTAACAAAACTGTGACACCCCAGCATTTACAATGAAAGGTATAAGGTCACTTCTATATGACGACAGCAACTTCTTCCACACAAGTTGGAAGCAAAAAATCGCCACAGGTCAGTCGCTCTCAGGCTCGCTCCGCCTTCATTGTGCTCTTTATCATTAACATACTAAACTATACTGATCGCTCCATACTAGCGGCAGTACAGACTACTATACAAAAAGATTTTCACCTCACTTACACCCAACTCGGTTGGCTAACTTCTTCTTTTCTCATCATTTATGGTATCTCGACCTTACCCATAGGAGTATGGGCTGATAAGAGCATCCGTAAAAATATTGTTGCCGCCTGTGTAGGAGTATGGAGCGTGGCCACAGCGCTGAGCGGTTTTACGCAGAACTTTGTCCAGCTCTTTCTCACCCGCTCAATTTTAGGTATTGGGGAAGCTGGTTACGCTCCTGCTTCCGTATCGCTTATTGGAGATTACTTTCCTAAGGAACAACGTGGTCAGATGCTCTCCATCTGGTCGGTTGGCAACTTAATTGGAACAGCCATTGGTCTTATCGCTGGCGGCCTTATAGCTGAAGCATTCGGCTGGCGCTGGGTCTTCTACATCGTTGGCATTCCTGGCTTGCTTGCAGCCTTCTTCATCTGGCGCACTATTGAGCCTAAACGTGGGGCTTCCGATATCGCAGAGAGCGATGATGATAGCATGATGAAGACCATTGTTGCGCATGCGAGTATTGGGAAAGATCTCCTGGCCACTATTCAAAGATTGCTTCATACTCCAACCTATTGGATACTAACAGCGGCCTTTATCTGCAGCTTCTTCATCGTTGGAGCTGCAATGGCCTGGATTCCCACCTACTTGCAGCACGATTTTGGTCTAAAAGTAGCACAGGCTGCATCGCTAGCCGGCGTGGTACTGGCAGGAGGAAGCTTAACAGGTACTCTGCTTGGTGGATGGTTAGCAGACTTTCTTCAGAAACGACGACCACAGGGGCGTATGATCGTGACCACCATCGCTTTTCTTGCAGGTGCTCCACTTACTCTATTAGCACTGACTATGCACAGCCTGCCATTCTTCATCATAGCCTTTGTGCCTGCTATCATCGCCTTGAGCCTTTGCCTGGGCCCAATTCAGGCGATCATTCAAGATATTACCCCTCCCGATATTCGCTCGACTGCCGTTGGACTCGCACTCTTGTTAGGACATCTGCTCGGTGATGCCTCTTCACCGATCATTATTGGAGCCATTAGCGATCAATTTTCGCTGGGTTTTGCCCTGCTCGTTACAGCCCCTCCCTGTCTTTTCCTGGCCGGCCTGATCTGCTTGCTCGGCTTGAGAACTGTTGCAGGTGACATGGATAAAATGCAAGAGCAACTCCATCAACATAAAGGCTAAGAGAGTGTTTATTGCCCATTACCTTCGACATTCGCGCCCGTTTCGTAAGTATTCCATTTTTCATAATTTTTTGTGCACTGCAAACATTATGAAAAATGGAAAGAATGGAAATAGATAAAAAGAAAACCGCCTATTCTTCGAAATAGGCGGTTCTATATAAGCGGGTTACAGGATTCGAACCTATGATCTCAACTTTGGAAAAGTTACATGTTGCCACTACACCAAACCCGCACATCACTCGTCTAACTGACGGATTCGTAAACTGATCTCTAATGCTATGTCAAATATTTTAGAATAAGCGGCTTTATTAAAGCGGGTTACGGGATTCGAACCCGTGGTCTCAACTTTGGGAAAGTTACATGTTACCGCTACACCAAACCCGCACGCTATTCATCTGACAAGTGAGATTATAGCTGACTCTGCATACTATGTCAAGCATTTTTTAAAAAAATTAGCGAAATTTCCTGAATGTTTCGGAATTTATCGCCTCTATGATATCATACAGTTAAGATCAAAAATAGCAACATACTGAACCTGAACATCGTATATTCTAACGGAGAAACAAGCATACACTACGCATTGAGCAGGAGGAATTTATGGGGCTTATCTCGCGTCTTATTAATGTATTCCGCATTCGAGCGCAAGCAGAACTTGACAAAGCAGAGGACCCCGGCCAGGTTATGGACTACTCCTATAGCAAACAGCAGGAGCAGCTCCAGCAACTCCGGCATTCGATTGCCGATGTCGTCACGCAGGAAAAGCGGTTAGAGATGCAACAAAATCAACTCTCCGAAAAAGTGAGTCGGATCGATACACAAGCCACGCTGGCTTTACAAGCCAATCGCGAAGACCTCGCTCGCCTGGCACTCCAACGCAAAGAAACGCTTGTCACACAACTCAATAGCTATGAGCAACAGATTGCACAATTACGAGCACAAGAAGAGAAGCTTGTGTCAATGGAACGAAACGTCTCCGCACGGGTAGAAACATTTCGCACACAAAAAGAGATGGTCAAGGCTCAGTACAGTGCTGCCCAGGCCCAGGTAAAGGTCAATGAAGCCATCACTGGCATTTCGCAAGAAATGACCGAGATGAATCTCGCAATGCAGAGAGCACAGGATAAAGTGTTAAATATGCAAGCACGCGCCAATGCAATGGAGACTTTAATCGAGCAGGGTACGCTCGGCGATCAAGGATTACTGGGCACAAGTAACGGCGATTACCTCGACCGCGAGTTGCAGCAGATTGCCGCCCAACAGAATGTCGAAACACAATTACAGGCGATGAAACGACAACTGCAACTCGGTACACCTGATACTCAACACAAGCAAATTAAAGGGCCAGCTCCCGAATAGTAGGCTAGCCCTTTTTCTTATTATCCTTCTCTTTGCGTGCTTTGTCTTTATAGAAAGACTTTGGCTTAGGACGCCGCTCCGTATCTACATACGCAGCGGGAGCTGCATCTTCGTGAGCCGCAACCTCTATTTCATCACGCTCACTCATCAACTCTTGTAAGTCATTATAGACATTATAATTATCAATCGTCTCAGGCATACGTACCATATGACGCAATACTTGTACTTGAGAGATACTTGTCTTGTCATTTCTGGCCGGCTCAGCTTTCTTCAAAAGCTTTTCGACCAGATCCATGCTATCATCGTGTGCCCCAATACCCTCTAGTCGCTCGCGCACGACTAATAATTGCTCATATAAGTTCATGTTGCTCTCTCCTCTAAGTAGTAGACCTCAAAAGCCACTTGGAGGTATGGTAACATAGAGCATAAAACCCGTCAAATGAAACGAGCAGGTTGGTACATTGCGGATAATAATACCGCATGGAGATTGTATTTTTCCCTCAATGCCAATCCTTGTGCTATCAACGATGGCTCTGAGCAGCCATGCCTGCAATTGATTCGGCATTATGCTCTTCATCCGCAAGAGCTTCTATAAACACCAGATTGGTATAAAACGTACTTCCACCGTTAAAATCGGCTAAGCGGTCGGAGGTGGTCCAATTGATGTTGCGCTGATCGGGACTGTACTTCGGCCACCAGACAGTTGCCGTGGCGAGGACACCTGCACGCACATCCTCTGTAACATCAGCGACGAGGCGACACCAACCACGCTCATTGCTTACACGTACCAGTTGTCCGCTTCGAATGCCACGCACGGCTGCATCATCGGGATGAATATGCAGTGTTGGACTGCCTTCTTTCGTCTTCAAACGTTGATGATTGCCAAAAGTGGAGCTGATGAAATGATGGGCTGCCGCACATATAAGCGGCAGACGCTTATCGTTTACAGTCAATGGGGAAGATGGAGACGTTATTTTCGACTCTGCCTCTGGCTCCCAATCAGGCACAGGATCATAGCCCTTTGCCAGTGCCTGTGTGGAATAGAACTCTACTTTGCCCGATGGAGTGGCGAAAATACCATCGGCAAAGGGGACACGAGCATCTGCGGGAATGGTAAGTGGTACCGAACCCTCAGCTTGTAAGCGTGCATACGTAATCCCTTGCAACAATGGATGGTGGATAGCAGTTGTCTCTAATACCTCGCGAATGATGCTCTCCGCATCAGCACAAAGCCAGGGGTCCTGAAAACCCATTGCGCTTGCCAGGGCACGCATGACATCCCAATTACTACGCGCCTCGCCCTGTGGAGCTATCGCGGGCATATTATATTGCAATGAGAGATGCCCATAAGGCTTATGCAAATCTACATGTTCAAGCTGGCTGGTCGCGGGCAAGATGATATCAGCATAGCGAGCTGTGTCAGTTTCAAAAAGCTCATGCACGACTGTAAAAATATCGTCTCGCTGCAAACCTTCAACTATCTTCCCGGCGTTGGGAGTCGAGGCGACAGGATTCGCATTAAAGACATATAATCCATAGATTGGTGGGTCGGCCTCGCCCGTCAGGATAGCTCCCAGGCGATTCATGTTTAATGCACGCGGAACGGGAGGACAGGCTGGATCATTGCGATGGCTCACCGCTTCTTTATCCCAGCTCAGCCAATCGCTGGTGCTATACATCAATCCTCCGCCCAACTGCCCATAGTGACCTGCTATCGCTGGCAGACAAGCAAGCGTACGCACGGTTTGACCACCATTAGTATGACGATTAATGCCATCGCTGATTCTCAATAGGGCCGGTGATGCTGTGGCATAGCTACGCGCAAGATCCACAATCGTCTCGCTAGCCAGGCCGGTAATTTGCGCGGCTCGCGCTGGTGAATAGTCCATAATCCGCGTCAGTAAATGCTCCCAACCCACCGTATGCTGCATAATCCAGTCAGGTTTGTGCAAACTTTCAGTTACCATCACATGCATCATAGCGAGGGCAAGCGCTGCATCGGTACCAGGATAAGGTTGGATATATTGATCGGCAGAACGCGCTGTCAATGTGCGAACAGGATCTATCACCACAACTTTTGCGCCCTGGCGTTGTGCTTGCCTGAGAAAAGGCATCACATGGGGGGCCGTGCTGGCTGGATTGCTGCCCCAGATAAGGATAAATTTGCTGTGCACCAGGTCCTCTGGCGAGGGTGCAAGACGGCTACCAATCGTGAGCTGCACAGCCTCTTCGGCAGCAGCACCACAAATCGTACGTTCCAGATTACAAGCACCCAGGCGGTTCCAGAACCGGCTACTGCTTACCGTTCCCTGTACAAGGCCTAGCGTGCCAGCATAGCTATATGGCAAGATGCATTGCGCTCCATGTTGAGCAATAATGGACTGCCAGCGCTCCGCAATTTCACCAAGCGCTTCGTCCCACGAAACACGCGTAAATTGCCCGCTTCCCTTCGGCCCAACTCGACGCAACGGATAAAGCAGTCGCTCTGGATGATACACACGTTCCACATATCGATTGACTTTCGCACATAGCCAGCCTCGTGTTATCGGATGATCCGCACGACCACGCACGCTAACCGCCTTCCCCTGTTCATCCACATGGATCTCTAAAGCACATGTATCAGGGCAATCATGCGGACAGGCACCATGAACAACGCGCAGATTGTGCAGATCGTTAGCTGGTACAAACGATTTGAGCGACATACATTCCTATCCTTTCAACAGTCGTGGACCATCATCATTCTCCCAGGAACCTGTACCGGTTAACCAATCGAGAATAGTTTCTGCCATATGCGATCCTGCTCCCATGCGTTGTGAGCAACGCGGCAAGCTATGCAAAATCATAGCGCCATACTCTTTTGAAGTCACCCGCCGATCAAATAACACTACCGCATTGCGCCTCGTATCGCTCCACACAAGACGATTGAGCACACGTTTCATGCGCAAAGACGCAATTGGCACCGCCAGTTGATGCAGTTGGTCTGAGTATTGCTCTACACGTGCAGCGATAGGAGGATCGTTAAGCACAGGCATCGGCAAACGCGCGATAAACAGACAGGCGGGAGTACGTACTATATCATCAACGCCATCCCAAAAGCTGCCGGTCCCCAGCACAACGATACGCTCTTGCGTCTGAAATATCTGCCATAATTGACGAGGCGAGCCATCAACTCCCTGCCCCAAAACAAGAATGCCTCGCGCTTCCAATAGCGGCTTGATTGCTGCATACGTACTACGCAATGACGCATGTGAGGTGAAGAGCGCAACCACCTGACCATCCAGAGCAGTCGCCACTTGTATTAATGCCTCATCAAGATGACGCTGGTACTGCGGCGAGTTTGGCTCTGAAACATCATCGGGCAAATATAATAATGTCTGCTCGTGATGATCGGCAACAATAGAAAAGGCCGGGCAGCCATCGTTTTCAAGCCCAAAACGATTGCGAATAAAAGAGAAGGAGCTATCTACTGATAAAGCATTACCCGCGAAGATCGTTCCGTTCTCTTCTCTAAATAAATGACGCTTTAAAAATGCAGAGGTTTGGACTATCTGGGAATACAGTACAGGAACATTTTCAACAGGTTGTGCCTGAGGATTAGTGTCGCGCGTTGCAGTATTTTGCGCAGAAGGAGGGGGCGACGGTGGAGTACGCAACCAATAGACACTATCACTTTCGTTCAACGAAAGGGCCCGATGAGCAAGACTTTTCTGCTCGGATAACTGACGTGCGGCAGCAACAAGTTCAGAAGCAACAGAGCTATCCTCACCGCTCCCAACATCAAGACGATTTCGCCCACGTTGTGCAGTCAGTATAATCTTTTCAGCCTCATTCGCCAGATCAATGACGGCCTGCAGCTTTTGAGATACTTGTTGCCATGCCTGCTCAGTTTCTGTCCAGACACTTAACTGGCGAATACTTCCACTCAGACGCAAAGGTTGATCAGTGCGCTCGTGACCACGGTTACCACGACCCTTCTCACGCCCATTACCGCTTGCCCCTTGCTGCATAAACTCTTCCAGCATACTACGGAAGCTTACAAAGAGCTTTTCCACCGCTATCCGTGCCTGGCGCAGGACTTGAAACCAGCGCAACATACGTGCATCCAGTTCCGCTTTGGCAATAGTTGGCGTGGTTGAGAGTCCACCAGGACCATTTTCACGTAGAGAAGGCGCTGCAAGTGCCAGCAAGCCTTGATAACGCCCATCACTTAGCTCAGTTCCAATCGTGTTTAAAAGCCGTAGCAGGCGCACTTGATCAAATTCTGCGCTCCCCCAACGGGCATTCTCTTCCTCTAGCAGATCCGCATCTAAAATCAGTCGCTGACCGATGGTAGATAAAAGCGAGTGTGAATGAGAAAGGTCATCAAAAAGGCCCATATGCGTTGTCACAACAATACGGGCTGCATTCACACGTTCTTCTGCCAGGCTCACAAAACAATATCCCTTACGCCGATATGTACAACGCTGGTAACTGGTTCCAAAACGTGCATCTTTTGAGGGGATCTGTTCAAAGCCAGAGGAAATGCGCTCCCAGGCCGATATCTCCTGCTGCAACAATGTCAATTCGCCTCGCTCGCCAGTGACAGTTTGGTGCGTCCAGAGGCGCAGTTTCGCTAGCCCCCGTGCCTGTTCAGCGGTCAGCTCACCGCTTGTGCGCCGCATAGCCGCTCCAAACCAGCGATGCGTACAGAGATATCCCCCCTGTTCTGCCAGATAGGCAACTGGCAACTGGCATTTGAGCATTTCCTGTAAGCGTGGCAGAATGGTATCTATTAAATGGCGTGCGCTTTGCTGATGAGCACACGCAATCACCAGCCGACGACCATCTGTATTCTCTTCAGCTAACCACTCCAGCGCAGGAACAAGTACTGGCTTGTAATCATGCCCGCCGACAGCGACTTCCACTAATAAAGGATGATGTTGCGTCAATGCATCGCGAATAACAGTGCGAGCCGCATACTGCTCTAACCCGCTTACGTTCCTGTCCGTGAACTGCTCTTGCTCTCTTTGCGATGCAGATAGATCTGCTTGCTGATTATCAGGGACATCTGGCGAGACCGGCAATGTTGAAGTGGCGGATTCAGTAGGAGGCTGTTGAGGTTCTGCCTGTTCGGTCTCTTGTCGTTGGGTCACAGCGAACGATAGCACATGCGGGTCCATACCCAACTGTGCCGCAAAACGATCACCCAGGCTGCCACGCGCAAGTTTACCGTAGACACCCTCATGCTCCTGTCTTTCACGTAACTCCTGGCGAAAAAACTGCAAGAGAGGCCAGGAACGTGGCGCATCCAGGTGTGCCAGGTCGTTAAGCAGATCTAAATCAATAGACCGCAAACGCTTATGGAGCGCAACAAAAACCTCCATGGCCAGCACCGTATCCACCATGGCACGATGGCGATCCTGTGGCACCTGTACTCCTAATGCTTCAGCTACCTGACCCAGATTATAGCTTACTAAAGATGGCAGCAACACGGTCGCCAGCTCGAAGGTATCAACGAGCGAGTTGGCACGCGCCAATCCACGCAGGCGGAGAAAACCTACATCAAAAGGAATGCTGTGACCCACGATGGGATAGTCACTCAGAAAATTTTGGAGCCTATTTGCAACCGCTGAGAAAGGTGGTGCACCTATTAAATGCTCTGATTTTATTCCTGTCAGTCTTTGCACACGGTAGGGAATAGAACGGCCTGGGGCAACAAATGTCTCGAACCTATCAATGACTTCGGCGTCTTGAAACTTGATTGCAGCTATCTCAAGAATAGTATCTTGCTCTGGATGTAGTCCTGTGGTTTCTAAATCAAGGGCAACACGAATGGCTGACTTTTTCACTGATTTCCGCCTGTGGAGACCCCTCCATTCTTAATATAAGGAGGAAACAGGCGCTCCTTTCGTGTAATCTGTACCTCTTGTGTCGCCCGAAGGCGGAGCGGTTTTCATTGGTCCGCTCAAACCACACCGCGTACGCGGGGAGGGTAACTTTGCCTCGATGAGAATATCGGTTACGCATTTCTCGATTAGTGTATAAACGATCTCACCTCCACTAATTCGCGGACGACTGAGGTAGAGGCCAGTCTTCAAGCAACACACGCGCTAAACGCGCCGCCTGTCCTCGATGACTGATTTTATTCTTCTGCTCCGGTGGAATTTCAGCGGTCGTCTTCCCAAGTTCAGGTACTAAAAAAATAGGATCATACCCAAACCCGTTCATACCATAAGGAGCGTCCGTAATCGTTCCCTCAATAGATCCCTCCACACTGCGATGATATCCTGAGGGCTCAGCTATCGTAATGACACAACGAAAGCGTGCAGCACGCTTCTCGGGGGGCAATCCACTCAGTTGCTCAAAAAGAATTCGAAAACGCTCCTCGTACGATGTATCTACCCCTGCAAAACGTGCAGAATAGACGCCCGGGGCACCTCCAAGGGCATCTATTTCTAAGCCCGAATCATCGGCAAGAGAGAGTATGCCTGATGCATGTGCATATGCCAGGGCCTTTAATTCTGCGTTTTCCTGAAATGTTGTCCCCGTCTCTTCAACATCCAGATCTAACTTGATATCGCTCAGGGACAAGAGCTGATATGGGAGATCTACAAAAATACTACGATACTCTTCCAATTTATGACGATTTGTCGTTGCAACCAACAAGGCACGCATACATGACTCCAAACTAGGCGAAAGCGCAATCTCGATTGTATTTTATCATATCGCAGTATAGTTGTCGAGATTAGAAGTTCTGCATTTAATATTTTGATGTCTCTATGTTATATACGAATTGTAAGAAGATATAATTCCTCAATGATACAAATACTCTGCAAATTGCATGTAGTATATAGAAGAACAGTTAATTTTTGTCTACAACTACTCTCTCATTCAGCTTCATAAATTCTCCCTATCAGACAGACGATTCAAATAGCCTGCTCTTAGATTCTCTTCCTAGATATTTTTCTGGCCTTTCTTTGCCTACACCACAAAAATGCTTGACAGAAAACATGTTTACAGGTATAATCCGCAATGTTGAGAGGAACAAACAACTCAATATGGCATAGAGAACGCCAATAAGCCGGTGTAGCTCAGTGGTAGAGCATTCGCTTCGTAAGTGAACGGCCGTCAGTTCAATCCTGACCACCGGCTCCTTTGTAAAAAAGAGAGTAATTCGCTTATACTCTCTTTTTTATTCGTCTAATGACACTATCTCCAGCCAACTATCAGTCTCGTGCATTTCTCGCCAATGTCGTTTTGCGTGGCAGTTCACACAAACAACATCGCACTTTGCTATTTCTCTTGTTATTTGATTGATGCTAGTCGCTCTCGATATAACGTTGGAAATTGTAAAGCTTTTTTCTGTTCTATCCCTATGGTGAAATTGTAAGACTGCTGGGTGGCTTATTCCACAGTCCACACAACAAAGGCTACTTTTATATCTTCTGAACCAATCCCGTATTTCGAGTTGCTGTTGTTTTTTCCTTTCTACTACCACTTCCTTATGCTCTTGGTACCATCTTCTATTATTCTCTCTCTGATACTCTTTCGCTTTATTCTTGTCTTTATATGGCATAGTTCATCTCCTCTTAGATAACTCAGCCTAAAAGCGACAATACTTCCCGCCAGTCATCAAAATCATGTGTTTCTCGCCAATGACGCAGTGCGTGACAATTACCACAAAGCACTTGACACTTAGCAATTTCCTTTTCTAGTCTTTTAATAGATGTATGAGTTCTTCCGACAATGCTCCCAATGTCAAAACTCTTATCCTCTTTGTCAAGGTGGTGAAACTGAAGACATGCAGGATGGTTTTCACCACACTCTACACAAACTAGTTTGCTCTTATACTGTCCTATCCATTGTCTTAGCTCCTGTTTGTGTCGTCTGCGCTTTTCTAACAATCGTTCTCTATGTCGCTGATACCATCCTTTGTTGTACTCTCGAAAATACGCTCTGCGCTCTTCATCATCTTTAAATGCCATATTCTCTAACCCTCAACAAACACGAGGCTATCCAAAAGTGATAGCCTCGCTTACTCTATTTCTGGTAACACTTCTCTCCAATCGTCAAAGTTGTGAGTCTCCCTCCAATGCCACATCGCGTGGCAATTCCCACAGAGAATATCACACTTACTAATTTCTTCTTTTAATTTTTTGAGAGTTATGTATCTCCATCCACCAAGATCATGACCGATAGTGAAACTTTTCTCTTCTCTATTTCTATGATGAAACTGAAGACACGCTGGATGGTTCTCACCACATTCAATACAGCAATGCTGATCCTTATATCGCTTAAGCCATTGTTTCAATTCTGCATCATGTTGCCTGCGCTTTTCCAATAAGCGTTCTCGATGACGCTGGTACCATATTTGCTGATATTCCCTCTGATACTCCATTTTTCGCGCATTGTCTTTAAAGTTCGTGTAAACCTCCTTACACTACCCTATTTATTTCAAACTAGTGAAATGATGTGTTATTACATATAATATATCCTAAAAGACATCAAATTACAACACATTACAGCACTTTCTATTACTATTGACGAGAAATTATAAACTTCGTATAATACCGACAACTTGTATTTACTAGTATGTAGGAGTTTGCGATGAATGAATGATAATCTGATGACCGTTGATGAAATAGCCAGGGAGCTACGTGTGAGTGCGAGGAAGGTCTATCAATTTATCCAGAGTGGCGAACTGATAGCTACCAATCTAGGTACAGAAGGTAGAAAGATATTTAGGATCACTAGATCCGACTTTAATGCGTTCTTACTGGCACGCAGGTTGAAAAGACCTGAGAAGTGACCTATATTTACTGTCGTTTTATTCCTCGCGTTCGTCTTGTCCACCTGTAACACTCCCTACGTTCAGATCACCGACCCGATTACCCAGGATGATGAGTATGCCGCTGGCGAACACTTACTGACAAGTATCACACCGATCCAATATAGTGGTGGCACAGCCTATAATCAGCAGCACATCTCCTTCCACTATGTCCTCCTTACAAATACCTACTATGATAGCCAGGAGACCGCCGACGATGGCTCAACCCAGTTCCAGCAAAGTACCAACTGGCAGTACTTGAGCAATTATGTTGATCTGGATACCAATATTGGGGAAAGCGTCAAGTATCAAACGGCGTATAGCAATACCAATGGCACCCCCTATGTGACGGATAGCAACGGTGTCATCATCGATGACCGCCACGATCCGTTCTACTGTACCAACCATGCCAACGATAGCGATCAGAGCAAGCGTTGTACAGGCAACTATGAGCACCCAGACGATCAGACCTGGTCGGTACAGGTGGTGACCAATCGGACGTCATTGGGCAAGGATAGCAGTGACCCGAATCTGCAGCCGGCCACCTACAACTATACCTATACACTTGGGGTCTGGGGCACGTACCAGGATGACTTTGGCGGGAGTGGCAATTTCTGTTCTCCTGCTGGCGATGGATCGCAGCCTGGCCAGAGCGATTGTGTCTTTGATACCTTCATTCCCGGTCAGTCGGGAGGCAACCAGGACCAGGACTGGCGAGATTTCTATCATGGCGAGTTTCATGGGTTTGGCAAGGTCTACATGACCTCGCCCAGCGGCAATCTCGACGTGCAGACGTTCTATACGCCTGAATCCTGGGGCCCGCCCGAATCCGATGCGCAGAATTATCAATCGGGCCAGATGATCAAAGACGATACGTATGCAGGCAATAGTGAGGTCGATGGAAATTGATCACAATCAGAAACTGTCCGCCTCACTTGTCAAGGTTGTAAAAGATCAATTGAAAGAGGGGAAACTTTTACGATGTTGGAAGAGAATTACAGGTCTACACGCAGAGCAAGTACTGGATAAAACTATCCAGGAGAAAAGGTTGGCATTGAAAGGACTGGGAGCCTCTAATTGGTTTTTGTGAAGGTACATATGCCTCACTGCTCCAAGCTAACTACCCTCCAGATCTTTTAGGCCAGCCAATTCCAAGACCTCCTGGCATAAATCTATCAGACCTCTAATAGATTCTATTCTCGTATTAATCTAAGTAAGTGACTTTCACCTCCATCTTTGATAAAATGAGGGTGAAAGTCAGTCTCGTGGAGGTAAAAAGCCATTCGCTAGGAGCATTGCACAATTGTGTATTATTTATTCATCCTTATCGTCTAGGATAGGAGGAAAAATGTCTCTATTGTATGATCGCTACTGTAAAGGCTTCCATCAGGGAAGTGTATAACGAATTACTTGCTATGCAAGAGCATATTTACGAACCTCATATATATGAAGAAGCATTGCATATCACTAGAGAAATTATGAGAAGAGTTCGATACAATCTTGAGTTGCTTATTCCACGACTTAGCAAGATGGAATATCTTTTGGAAAGGGTTTGGGAGACTTCAAGGAAGAAGCATATTGGAAGCGTGAAGCCCCAATTTACAGATTATCGACCCCAGAAATACGGCAAAAAGTGGCTGTATTAGAACAACATGTAGGACCATTACCGTTGTCTCTCAAATGTTGGTATGAAGAAGTGGAATCAATCAATTTAGTTGGTCTATTTCCACCCTCACCCTACCATGCACTTGATTATAACTACGGGAGTAATTTAGATCCACTTTTTATCTATTCTATGGAGTTAGTTCTTCAGATGATAGAAGGATCTGTTCGGGATGGTGTTTCTTCCCAAGAAGAATGGATATTGCCCCTCTCCCCCGACCATCTTCACAAATTTGGTTATAGTGGATCAGGCCCATATCACATCATTGTGCCTTACAAAGCCATAGATGCTTTTCTCTTGGATGAGCCACATCGCACCACCTTTATCAACTACCTACGAATCTGCCTGCAATGGGGAGGTTTTCCAGGATTAGAAACGGATAACCGATTAACACATGATGAGCTTGATTTTTTAACTAAAGATCTCCTTCGTTTTTAGCGAGGACAAAATAGAAATGAGTGAACCATGAGTAAATAGAGAAGATATTTGATCAGAAAGATTTATGAAGCATCAGTGACAACATACATCTAAAAGCAACGATGCTATCTTGAAGTGAGGTGTAAAGTATTGACTAGAGGCACAACAATTGTCACATATCAAAACCATTCTGATGCGGTCCTCGCCACTGCTTGGTCTTCCAAAGGAAATCTGATTGCATCAGGCAGCTATGATGGTACTATTCAAATTTGGGATGTTTTCACAGGTAGAACGATCATGACATATCATATTCCTGCAAGCAGTGTTCAATCTCTTTCCTGGTCGTCGGATGCATCACGACTTGCTATTGCTTGTGGAAATGGGACGCTTCAGGTTTTAGACATGGCCTCCTATCAACTTGTCTGTGTCTGCAAAGGACATAGCCGGAAGGTCTGTTGTGTATCATGGTCGCCTGATAATTCTCGCCTGGTCTCAGGCAGTTATGATCACAGTGCTTGTATCTGGAATGCAGCGACAGGGACATTACTTACGCAGTATAACGAGCATGAGGAACCAGTAACCTGCGTGGCTGGTCACCGGCCGGTGACCAGATCGCATCATGTAGTTTTGATATGACAGCTCATCTCTGGTCACCTTCTTTACCACAACATCAACTCATATATGCTGAACACGATGATGGTTTACGTTCTCTCTCCTGGTCTCCCAATGGTAAACACATCGCATCCGCCGGAGATGATTACCTCATGAAGGTATGGGATATTCAAACGGGAGCAACCCTCTTTACATATACAGGTCATGCTAAAAACCGTGCAGGAAATATCGTTTGTGTCGCCTGGTCGCCGGATGGCAATTTCTTAGCCTCTGCTGGCGATGACGTTACCGTCCAGATCTGTGATGCACAGTATGGGCACCATCTCTACACATATACAGGCCATACTGGAAGTCAGTGGGTGCGCTCTCTTTCCTGGTCCCCTACTAGTGTCTACATAGCTTCAGGCGATTTCATAATAGGGGAAAAGACCAATACAGGTACTGTTCGCGTTTGGGAAGCAGTCTAAGCCTCTTCCACACCCCGTTGTGAGCATTTAGGCTCTCTGTTCTTCCGATTAGCTCCTACAAACGAGATTTGCGTCAGGCAAAGATACGTTGTTGGGTTTCTTTCATTGATCAAGAGTCTGTTCCACATTTCTGGTATATTCAGAACGACCATACAGATCTTTATGACAAATTGATTATTTTGTTTTCTCCTCGTGTCTTTGTGTCTGAGATAGAGACGCTCATTCTTATGGCACAAGGGAAAGAGCGGCAGCAACACAAAAAAGTGTTGATTCCAATCAAAATAGATAATGGAGAAGAGCGTAAGAAAAGAGACACTATTTTGAGCAAGCTTCCTCCGCAGTCCGTACTTGATTTTACGGGTTGGCAAACACATAACAGTACCTATCAACAACTATTCTCTATACTGTTAGAGCAAGTTCTAGCATCAGAATAAGCCATCGTATCCCAAATGAACCGAGTAGTATGTTCACAACCTTTTTATAAGTAAATTCGTGAAAGAGGGAGGAAAGTTGCAAACACATGCCACTACCATTTGAGCAATTTAGAAAGAATTTTGGTATTCATCCAGTTCCTCACATTCTGCAAGATCTACTACACTTTCAGAATATGACAACAGAGTGGTACAGCGATAGTTTTGAGCTTGCTTCGATATCAAAAGAAGGACTCAAAACGTATTTTGGAGAAGACACAGAGGTGTTATCGCAGTTCATTGAGTTCGGCCAGGATGGTAATGGCTCGACATATGCTCTTTGGCTCTATAAAGATACTCCTCTGGATGATGCCCCCATTGTATACTTTAATTCTGAAGGGGCTGAAAATACGGTGGTAGCAGATAACCTTGCAGAGTTTTTGACATTACTTGCTGCGTATAAAGAACTTCTCCTTGGTTCCTATTCAGATGGTGATGAGGATGATCCTCCTACCCAAGGGAATCGGGAATTTAGAACATGGATACGTGAGAAGTATCAACTTCAGGCAGCCTCCAACCCGAATGAAATCATACAAAAAGCTCAAAAAAACCACCCAAATTTAGGAGAATGGATCGACAAAAAGAATAATATATGAGTCGTCTCTGATGGAAAACGATTAGAAATACCGATAGCGTGCTTTTCAAAAGTATATGGTCTTGAAAAACACGAAAGCTTTTTTGCTAAGTGATTGAAACAGGTTTATAGCCCTTTGCCCTAGAACTTCGACAAGGTAGTGGTTTAAACGAAATCTCTCTAGACTTATTTTTCTCTGCTTTGGACAGACTTGCAATACAGTGGAAATCAAAGGACCACGTCTCAAAGCTCGCAGCAGGAGCGATGATTGATTCTCAGGATGTATTTATTTATCCTAGCAACCTCTATTCCGATGCAGAGCAACAAAAGTTACAAGAGACGAGGGAAAAAGTAAATACACATATTATCCGATGCCTGAATTAGAGACGCCATCCTTGTTTTTGTCCTCTCTTTATAACATTTGGAGACCACTCAAAAAAGGAGAGGTCATGTTAAATTAACGTGAGTTATGGATAAGCCAAGCGGATCAAGCAGCCAGGAGAGCACGCTCGTCGAGATGCAAGCCCGGTTTTTTGTCTTGATGGCTGTAAGCAATAAGCCCAGCAATCAAATGAACAACAAAATTAGCAGGACTGCGATGGCGAGAATGCTCGAGTCTCGGAGATATTCTTGAGCTGATCGATAATCGACTCGATAATTGCCCGCTTGCGCAGCAGGAGCTTGTCAGAGAGATGCATGAGCCGATTTTTCATGTTTTTGCGCAAGCGGGTAATGAGATGGAGTCCTTGTTCAAAGAGCAATGTGGTCAGGGGAGCGGAAATGTAGCCACGGTCCCCAAAGAGCTTGCCACGCAGCTTTTTGACCATCGAGGCAACAGGAGTACGATCATCGACATTGCCAGGGGTCAGACAACACGCCAGCAATTCGCCTTGGTCATTGACCGCCAGGTGGAGCTTGAAACCGAAAAACCAGCCCATGCTGCTCTTGCCACGTTTGGCATCCGCTGCGAAGACGCGGTGCTGGTTGATCCGTTTGGGATCACAGACTTCCAAGGAAGTTGAGTCGATGAAGCTGATGCCTGTGCAGGCTCCATAGCGAGTCTGCAAATAGGCAAGCAGCGGAAGCATCATTGTCGGAATGAGCGCAATAAAGCGCGGATAACTCACCAGGTAAGGAAATTCCTTTGTCAGATGCACCTGGACATGCTCCGTGTAGTACGCTTTGAACGTTCGATAGTGGGATTGGTGAAAATGGATCAGAATCGTCATCACCTCGCTTGGATACAACTGTCCTGCACGCTCTCGCTGCTTGCCTGCTGCCAATCGGCTCGCTTTCCATTGCGGCTCAAAGTCGAGCCAAAAATCATCGACATCACAAAACAATTCAAGTACACTCATTGCTAGATCCCTCCGATGAATGAATAGATGCTATTAATCTTGCTCCTATTCTAGCTCATCGGAATGGGATTTGCTTATCCATAACTCACGTTAAATTACCTTGATCGTTATCTACAAGGGCTGCATCAAGCGGTCTATGATGAGTTACTGTCTTTAGGAACGCATACTTTTGATCTCAATCTTTATGATGATGCTCTCGCAGTAGCCAGAACTATGATGCAGCGAGATAACGTCAAGCTATCTGGTGGAGAGTTCAGTATCCTGCGAAATTCATCTCAAACAATAAGCTCTCCACCGCTTAATAGTAGTCTATCCGAAATATAGGCAGTGTATAATGCGAGAATAAATTTTTCAGCGAAAATGTCTTTTTCGTTTGAAGAAGGTGAAGGGAAATAAATAATATGAAAGCGTTTATGGAACGTGAGGAATACGATCTAGAGATTGATCTCACGCTATTGAAGTCAGAAGAAGGGGGAAGGATACATGGTATTCGCTCAGGGTATCGCTGTATGGTAGACATTACTGGCACGTGTTGGGTCACTGAATTCCATTTTTCTGACCAGAATCGTGAATGGCTCAATCCAGGCGAAACGGGTAGAGTACTTGTCTACACAATTGTTCCAAACCTGATGCTTGAGTATCTTACTTCTGAAACCCCGCTACTATTATATGAAGGAGGACGACTTGTTGGTCGTGGCCGCATTGTTGAATTCCTTAATCTCAAAAAACACGCAGAACAAATCAAACAGCAGCAAGAAGAACAGGCAAAACGACGGCAAGAAGAAGAAAATAATCTATTGAAAGTCTCTATACCTCATTTGTCCAGGCGTCCCTATACACATAAAAAGAAACAACGCAGAATTTGATTAAAGTTGGAAAGGCGGACAGTCGGCGCGAAACTGCTTGACCATAGCATCGACATCCAAAAGAGACCGATGCATGATGGGAGGAACCGTGATATTTAATGTCAAGATTTTACTGTTGATGCGGCGTAGCAACTGCTCATAGTCGGTCGCAACCTTCTCAAGCGCAGTATTAAAAGCACGTTTCTCGCTCTCAAATGGCTGCATGCGCCGTGTACGTAAGGCATTGCTGCGATGCAATATTTTAGCCACCTTCGCATTGGCACGCGCACGATCCATATCTATATCTTTAGCCAGTTCAAGCTCTGGTGGAACAAGATCATTGTTTTTCAGCAGGTTATAGGCCATTGATTTGTCACCAGCCTTAGCGCCCTGGTCCAGATCTAGTGGTTTACCCATGCCAGCAAGATTATCAAAGTCGCCGCGTGCCTGCGCCTCACGAATCATCTCCTCAACATAATCAGCCATACGCCTCGCCTGATAACGGGATGCTTTCTTTTGGACCTCATCAGTATTTTCAATAGGTTGCTCTTGCTTCTTGCGCCAATCTACAAAATCCATACAGAGGACTCCTGATTCTAATTTTAGAAAATTCCTTCACACCATCTTTGCTATTTTTACTATCTTTCTTCCTCTATATTATAGCGCTTTTGATGGCCTGATGCACACTATCGTATACATCAGCCAGTGGAATATTCTGTGCATTGGCAATACGCCGACACTCCTCATACTCTGGCGCAACGCTAATAACTTGAGCACCAAGACGCTTAATTTTCACAATCACTTCACCCAGGGGAGTATCAATGCGCCTTTGCTCCCGCTGCGCTTTGAGCCGTCGTACATGCTGTATTCTGACACCCAGCGTGCTTGTCTCCCGCAACAGAATAAGCGCAAAGTGCTCTCCCTGCTCAGGCGAGCAGATAACAGTCACCAGCGAGGCAGGGCGATTTTTCTTCATCTGTAGAGGCGTATAACTGACATCCAGCGCACCCAGCGCGAAGAGCCTCTCCATCAGCCCTCCCAGCAGTTCTCCTGTCATCGTATCAACGTGTGATTCTATGACCGCAACCCAATCTGTATCAGCACCTTCTACACGCTCATTCTCAGCCACCAGTACCGGTTGCAGACGACCAGCATAGCAACGTAAGCAACGCTCTCCCGTAGCTACAGCATGGTCAAAAGCATATCCAACACGAGAAATCGCTATGATAGGCCGCTCAAAGAGAGCAAGAGTGGCTAAAATAGCCGCACCTACAGCACTTACAGGCTCACCTTCGAGCAAAGACGGTTGCCAGGGAGCTTCGACCTGCCGCAGAATTTCAAGCGCTACCGGTATTGGTACAGATTGGAAACCATGCACTTTTTTTACCGGGCCAACCGTCAACGGCAGAGGTGATGCATAGAGCTGAGTAATAGCCAGAGACTCAACGCCAGCTACCACCCCAACGACAGAGATCATAGCTTCAAGGGCCTCAACTTCAGAGCAAAACACCTTATCAGCAGTTAATCCAGAAACAGCCAGGAAGGCTTCTTCTAAACGGTGCAGAATAGCAAGCGAAATCTCCTGTATTCGACCAGGAAGCGTTGTATTTTGCAAGATCGCGATAATATCAGCCAGCGAATGTACGGACGGTACCTGAGACGACGGAACAATGGCAAAAGAAGAGCCATGCATTCCATTAGACTGCACATGCATATGTTTTAATTGATAACCCTGAATCGGCAGCATAGCCAGCGTCCCATTCAGTTCATCTAAAGAGAAGCCCACATCTAACAAAGCAGCCAGAAATAGCTCCCCACTTATGCCCGCGCTACAATCCAGATAGACAATATTTGCAATCATACTCGCAAATCCTCCACTTTGCACTTAGAAAGTGTTAGCGATCCCATTACTTTCGCCTTCTTGCCGGATGAGTTTGCGCGGCTTTTCCGCATTTCCAATTCTTTCTTACATATATTTTGCATTTTACATATTTTGCGCAATGTACAAAATATATAAAATGCAAAATATATGTAATTAGAAAAAGTTAGGGTCTAGCGCATCTCGCAATAGCTCGTATGCCAAATGCAGACGATTACGAACAGTACGATCACTCACATGTAACATTTGAGCAATCTCTTTACTCGTTTTCCCATTCCAATAAATGAGGTACACAATCACCCTGAGGTGATGTGGTATCTTCAACACACACTGCCGCACATAGCCCATCTCGACACTCTCCATCATTCTCTGCACCTGACCATCTTCAATGTCAAAAGGAAAGTCCAGTCTGTACACATCCTGCATCAATTTATCAATACTTATCATCTGGACGCGCGGAATACGTGTCCCTTGCTTCACAGAGCTCGGTTTCCAGAAACGCTCGTACTGAATAAACCGACTAAACACATGCCTTCTCTCAAAATGCAGGCTTGCATTGAACTTCTCTTCCCAGTAATATTTCGTCTTATCAATCAGAGAACGATAGATAGCAAAATCCAAATCTGCGCATAAATCGTGTATTAAAAACTGTCGTTCTTCATGGGATACATGCAGGCTACTTAGCTTCCCGTAGGCCCACTGCTCATTATTTCTTCTGACGCGTTTATTGATAATTTCAAAAATATCATCTCGACTGCGTCTATTATCGCTCATTGCATCCGAACGTAAGACCTTCACAAGGAGTTCCAGGGGAGTTTTTTTATCATTGGCAAAAGCCCAGAATGCGGCAGAACTAGGAGAACTATAGGCAGGAATGTTATGATAGACTGACAATGCAGGAGTATTCATTTGCACCCCCTCTTCCTCCACACATCCAACACAAGACATCTCATCCATACGACCACACCCTCAACACTTACTTCCCAGTACGTACATTTAAGCACACATAAAATAAACAAAAACGACTGCTTACTTATATTACACTTATATCTTCCAGTATACGGCTAAATCCGATAAACGTCAATCCTCCGATCTCTTCCTCCCCCTCCTTTGCTGAACAAAGTAATAGTATGGGAGATGATGAGAAAAGTGGAAGGCTCTAACAGAATTTCAAATTCTATCACACCCCGATTCTTTATTTTTTACCTATCTTACAACTTATTACTGTGCAATAAGTTGTAAGATAGGTAAAAAATAGAGAAATGCTAGCTCTCATTGTGATGAAAGTCAATAGCATTCCTATAAACTTCCACATAACGAATCGCCGATGCACTCCAGGAATGGTCTGCAGCCATACCACGTAGCTGGAGCGTATGCCATATATCTTTAAATGGATAGAGGGCCAGAGCACGCACGATAGCAGCGAAAAACTCCCACGGATCGTAATTATTAAACACAAAACCATTGCCTTCACCAGTGAGAGGATTATATTCCTGCACCGTATCGGCCAGACCACCAACACGGCGCACAATAGGCACACAGCCATAGCGCATAGCCTCCATCTGGCTTGTACCACAGGGTTCAAAACGCGAAGGCATCAGAAACATATCGCTTCCCGCATAGATCCGCTGGCGCAACTCTGTATTAAACGTCAGGAAGATGGCCACCTGCTCATGATAGCGTGCGGCCAGATTCTGGAACATCTCATGGTAATGCTGATCGCCAACGCCAAGCAACACAAATTGCACTCCTTGCGCAAGCAAAGGATGAATGATTTGCGAAAGCAAATCAAAGCCTTTTTGATCCGAGAGACGTGAGATCATTGCCAGCATAGGAACCTCTGGCCGAATGGGCAAATGCACCTGCTCTTGCAAAGCAGCCTTATTTTCTGCACGCTTTTCCAGTATATTGGCATCGTACCGCGTATGAATATAGCGATCAGTAGCAGGATTATACTCTTGATAATCTACCCCATTGAGAATACCAAACAAGCGGTCACGGCGAGAGCGCAGCATATGATCGAGCTTCTCACCAAAAGTGGGCGTCAAAATCTCCTGTGCATAGCGCTCACTCACCGTCGTCACAGCATCGGCAAAGAGGATGCCTCGCCCCATAATATCCACCACATTTGCCAGCTCAGCTATTTGCGGATAGAGGAAACCATTCGAAGCAACACCTGCCACCTCCAACAGCCGATACCCAAAAATTCCCTGATACGCCAGATTATGGATGGTATACACCGTCGCTGTATTCGCAAAAAAAGGATCTTCGCGATAAATCGTATGCATCCAATTCGGCACAATCCCTGTATGCCAATCATTGCAATGCACTACATCAGGAGCCCAATCTAACGCCCGCATCGCTTCAAGCGCAGCCCGACAG
This sequence comes from uncultured Chloroflexia bacterium, assembly GCA_963850365.1. Lineage (GTDB taxonomy): Bacteria > Chloroflexota > Ktedonobacteria > Ktedonobacterales > Ktedonobacteraceae > Dictyobacter. Next base: position 596,217 of record CAWKKX010000022.1, on the reverse strand, counting down.
AACAAAATGAAACGTTCTCCATCATCCGTGTAGCCATAAATATTTTCACGGTCAAAGTAACGAGGCGCATCAATCATATACACAGGAATATGGTTGCCAATTTCACCACGGCATACACCTACTTGCACCTGATAGCTTCCCATAGGCACAGAGACCGCTTCAAGGGCCCGACTTAACTGAAAATGGTGCGAATCAACCTGTCTATACTGAGGCATGACCAGACGGACGTCGTGGCCGAAAGCTTGCAAGGCCTTTGGCAATGCACCCACAACGTCAGCTAAACCACCAACTTTTGCAAATGGTACAATCTCAGCAGCAAGGATTAGAACCTTGAGAGGTTGTTCAGACTGCATACAAGTTCCCTCCCACTCACGAAGTGTACTTCATTATAGCATGTAGATGCAAAACGGCGGAAGGATGAACACAATACAATCATCCTTCCGCCATTCTCTGCCGATTTAAAGAGTATTTCAGACCTTATAACGATTACGCACCAGGAAATAGAACTGGATCGCCGCAAGCGTACCAAAGAGCGCCAGTACTACAATAGCATCCGTTCCATTCGGAGGAGCTGGAATATTTGGCGGCGTCTCTTCAGAAGCGAAGAGCGGCACCGAGAAGAGGGCAAAACAAGCAATATAGACAAACAAGCAGGTGCCCACAACCAACCATTGACCAATACAACCCAGATTCGCTTCACCAACAACAGCAAACTCGCGACGCGCAACGCTCGTCCAGATCATCGCCAGGATCAGAGCGCCAGCGCAGATCATCATAGCAGTCGGAAGCTGGCTTTGTCCGGTATGCATCAACAGAGCAGTGAAGGCTATAACCGCAGTAATGACTACGCTACCAATAACAACCAGACTACGATTAGACTTCCAGGCCCAGATCGCTACCAGCAGCATAACAAAGAAGTTCGTGGTCACAATCGCATCGATAAGATAGCCAGCATCCGACGAAAACGAGCACGTTGCAGGAATGGCCGCCGCCCGTGTGCAGACCGTCAAGAACGTACCAAGACCAATAAACGTCCAACTATGTATCCAGTCAATAGCAGGATACACGAGGAACCAGGCTAAAATGAGAATAACACCTATCTGCGCCAGGCCGAGCGAACCAATAGCATATAAGCCTGCCATTGTATTTTTCCGTACTGGACGCATCAAATAGTGCAAGCGCAACGCAAAAGCACCCAGAGCCAGGAAGATAGAAATAGCAAGCGCAATATTCATCACTATCTGAACCACTGGCTGTGACGACAAAAATGTATACCCATACAGAAACACGATGAGCAGAATTATTGCCGTGACGATCATCCAGCGCATACCAGAGGTCACACCAAGGTCGCGTCGATCTGGATTGCGCTGCTCACCAATAGCAAGAACACCATAAAAGACCATCGCCAGGCCAACAAGAAGCACGACTAACCCCACCATCAGGAAATCAATCGCCTCCGGCTGGAGCCAGAGGAACTTTCCGCCTAACAGAGGGGCAATAGATGTATCCCCTTTAGGAAAATACTGATTCCCCGTCAGCGGAGCCCCCACAGACAGGGCAATGCCTATTATAGAGAAGATAGCACCCAGACCGGCCATGATAACCGGAGGCACAACCGGCTTCGGATCAAAAAGCAGCACAATTACCTGAATTATTGCAAAGCTGGCCATACAAATGAGGCCCAGGCTAAGGGAACCATGCTCGAATTCCTGCAGACTGGAAGCGGTTGACGCATTGAAAATGTATCCAGGAAGTTGCCCAACGAGAATAGACGCGATAAAGAAATAGCCGACGCCAAAAATTAGCGCACGCGCCCACGATATTCTTTCTGGCAACTCACGTTGTTGTACTTGTTGCATGAGTCGCAATCCCTTTCGACATGCCGCCTATAGTTCTCGAACGACATGACTAGCGATCAGTTCTAGAAACCTTCATCACGCTTCACTCGTGAAGCGTGATGAAGCCAACTTCTTAAGGCACTATTGTCAACTGAGCCAGCATGTCTGGATGAATACGACAATAGTAGAACACACGATGGTTTTCCGTATCGGCGTTATAAGCCGTTTTCGTCACCGTATACGTAAACTTAGCACCTGTAGCAATCAAATTTGCTGTACTTCCCCGCGCCGAATCAAATACATTCGGATCGGCCGTAGGAGTTGACGTATTCTGTCCAGCAATCGCAGTTACGGTATGGCCGAGCTTCGATTTGTTTACCCAGGTGATCACCGTACCAACCTTTACCTGCAGATTAATAGGCGTGAAACATCCACTCTGACTTTGACAGCTAGAACCTTCCTGGCCTGGATCAACAATATCTATTGTGATCGCTTTCTGAGTCGTCATATCCACAGGTTGGCCAAACTGCCCAAACTTACCTAGAGATACTGCCGTATCGTAAGCAGTTGTATTATTCGCCTGTAGATAAGCTGGCAGATCGTTGAAGCCGTTATGAGCGTCAGTATAACCGTTATCTTTCAGGTATTTTGGATCGCTCGAACGAATGAGCGCAAAGAGGTAATCTATATCATTGCTGAGCAATGCTCCACCATATTGATCGCTCTTAGGAATTGCATTCGCGTTGGGTGGCTGGTACGTCGCCTTTGGATTATAGATGCCACCAGCGATGATACGATGCACCTCATCATCGCTAACCGTGCTAAAATAATCCATCGGATACCCGTTGTACACTGGATTGACTACTTTATTATTTACAATAGCATAGCATTGAGCAGTACAATACTGGGCATAATCCGTCACACCACGTTTGACCGATTCTACAAATTGCTGCTTCTGCGCAGATACTTGATTCCCACCCTCAGCAATCCAAAAGACGGGGATAGCCAGCGAGATAATGGTTAACATAATTAGCGAACCATAACCCGTCTTTTCAACCGCATTTGTGCGCGAATAGAATATGTACAGCAAGCCACCTATGACGACCACCAGCAAAATAATGCCTACAGCAGCTTGTCCAAAATTCACCATAATACACAACCTTTTGATATGCGTGCTGCTCGTTCCCGGCATACAGGGGAACTGGCAAGCAATATCATAACCATAGTTTCTTCATGACAGCGCACTGTCTCTCAAGATACTTGCAAAGTCACCTTCAGAGACAGTCGCATTCACACATTCTTTCTATACAGCACATATCCAATTATTGCCAACACTAGAGTAACTCAGGCCGTACACGCCACCGCAGGCGGGGCGATCAGCCGCGTTGTAGCATCAGGGTGAGCTACCGTATTATTAATCAAGCCCGTATTCACTACAACGTTGTCGCCCTGAATTGTCATCTGGAAGCGATCAAGACTTCTTGGAGCCGGGCCATCCAGGTATTCGCCAGTTACATTATAGTGCGAGCCATGACATGGGCATTTAAAGCTCAGACAGTTATCTCTAAAAGGTACTGTACAGCCCAGGTGTACACATTTCTGATACAGTGCAACCCAGTAGGAACCATCACCGGCCTTCACAAAGTTTTCCGACGACAACTGACTCTGTAACAGCGAACCCTGCAACGCAAACTGCGTGGCTGCATCCAGGTGCATAATATAAGCTCTGGCTACCGGACGGTGATAAACACCCGCTAGTTCAAGCTTGAAATCCGCAGGCTTGGCTGCCTTAAACTCACTCACCTTGCCAACTATCTGGACAGAACCAAAGCCACCAGATAGATTAGGATAAAGCATGTACAAACCGCCTGCAACAGCCGCAGTCGTAGAAATGCCCCAGACAGCTAGCATCGAGCGACGCAGAAAGCTCCGCCGCGAGAGACGCTGCTTGGCAATCTCTGCCGCTTCCGCTCCACCACCATGCAGTACCTCATATTGTTGCGGTGTAATTGGTGATGTATCAATACTCATTTTTATCCTCTTTCCAGTGCCTATAGATCGAAGTAGACATGATCCCAGGGCCATACCCACAACCAACCAGGCCCACGGAAGAAACTACCTGCCAATGTAATAACTGCCCAGAATATCAGAAACATAGTAAATGTTACAATAGCAACCTTACGATCAGCATAAGCACGGCTCGGATTGCGATCAATATAAGGCAAAACAGCCAGGGCTGCTAATGTAAAGCCCGGCACAAGCACACCTGCACTTGTCGGGGGGAAGTAGTGCAACAGCTCCTGCAAACCCAAAAAGTACCAGGGAGCCTTCGCCGGGTTCGGCGTGAGGTTCGGGTTCGCTGGGTCCTGCAATGGCGCATCAATGACTATTGAAAGTAACGTGACCATGACCATCACCGCTGTCGCAGCAAAGAATTCGCGTACAAGCAGGTGCGGCCACACAAAAACAGAGTCTTCAAGCGGCTTCTCAACACGAGTAATTGCTTCCTGCTTTACCACTGCAAGGGTACGATAGCGTCGTTGCGTTGCCGCCGCCTGCGTTTGTACCCTGGGTTCTTTCTGTTCAATTGACATAAACATATCCTCTCATTGTGCCCTGGCACCTTGTGCCATCACACTTAGGGCTGGGAAGTACCAACCAGGGAATGATCTACTGCGCGAGCTTCCAATTCACGACGAGAGGGTGGTGGAGGGCCAGCCTCGCCGCCATCTTTACGAATACGCCAGAAGTGAACCGCCATCAGAATTGCACCTGCCAACGGAAGCAGGATCACATGTCCCACATAGAAGCGGATCAACGTAGCCTGACTGACCGCTCCACCACCAACCAACACCTTATAGACAGCGTTACCTAGCAATGGAGTATAAGGAGCAAGGTTCGTTCCTACTGTAATAGCCCAGATCGCAATCTGGTCCCAGGGGAGCAGATAACCGGTAAAACTCAGGAACAACGTTACAAAGAATAGAAGGACGCCAACTACCCAGTTGAACTCACGCGGTGGCTTATACGCACCATGATAAAATACACGAATCATATGCAAGGTGACAGAAACAACCATCAAGTGAGCCGCCCAACGGTGCATATTGCGCACAAGATGGCCAAATGAGACTGCACTGCTCAATTGATCAATATTCTGGTAAGCAACCTGCGTGTCAGGGATATAATAGAACATGAGAAATACGCCAGTTATTGTCAGCAGTAAAAACAAGAAAAACGATATGCCGCCCATACACCAGGTGTATGTGATCTTCATTGCCTGACGGCTTACTTTGACAGGGTGAAGATGCAAAAATACATTACTCATCATCACCAATGACTGGTTCAATGGAGTATCAGGGTAGCCGTGGCGGAAGATAGAACGCCATAGCTGGCTCTCGACGATCTTCTGCATTGCCACGTCGAGTAAGCTTTTATTCGTAGAGCTCACTGTGCCTCCTCAAAAGGATCAAGACTTCAAAAGTCCCAGATTTGTTCTCGCTGGAAAGATATCATTGCAAAAGTTCTTTGAATGTCCGCTGATTATAGCATAAGAGTTGCTGCACTGGCACTCCTGCGCACAAACTTGATAGGCAACTCATTTCTCTTATGGATGAATTTAGAACTTTTGCCCTTCTTTACTATAGATTATAATGGATTTTACTGACCAAGTGGAAGAGGAATCGATTGTTGTACCATTCGTCATGCATTCCTCTTTAGACGTGTAGACTTAAGATACCCCGGTCCTGGCGCAGAGACATCAGGTACATACCTGATTTTTTTATGAGATAGACCTGATTTCGTGGTTTTCAAATCTCTTTGCTTCTGATCAAACGGAAATCGCCACCATACTTGCTCTCTTACGTTCTCCGAAAATTCAAAGTTTGACGTCTATGAGAATAACCGATACAATTACACTGAAATACGTAATGAGATATATTGCTAAAGAGAATAACTATAATGACCTATCCTGATACAAATTACAGAGATGTCGTGCAGAAAAATAAGCTCCTTCGGCCACTTCTTGGCATTCCTGTGTTCTATAGAGTACTCATAGCCAACAGCCTGATTATCTTTATTGGAGCAACGGTAGGAACCTATCTGGCGACAAACCTCAATAATATATCATACGCACCTACCGCTCTTGTTATCTTTGTAACTGTCGGCTGGCTCACTAGTATCGGGCTCAATTTTGTTCTGCTTCAGATTGCCTTTCGCCCTTTACTTGATTTAGGCAAAGTGATGAACCGGGTACAGGCTGGCGAACGCTCGTTGCGTGCACCGCTTACCGGCCTTGATCCTGAAGCAGATCAACTTGCACGAACTTTTAATATGATGCTTGAAGCTATCGATGAAGCCAACCGCCATCGCTCAGCGCAGATCATCAATGCGCAGGAAGAAGAACGCAAACGCATCGCTCGCGAACTCCACGACGAAACTTCTCAGGTACTTACATCACTGCTCATCAGTCTGGCCCTGCTTGAAGAGTCAATCTCTTCACCAGAAGCTCGCGAACGCATCGCTGAGACGCGTCAACTCGCCCACCAGACGCTTCGTGCTATTCGTAGTCTGAGTATCGATCTGCGTCCAAGTGCGCTTGATGACTTAGGACTACTCCCGGCGCTACGCTGGTATATTAAAGAATATCAACAGAAATTTTCTCTTGAGGTTGAGTTTCACGCCACCGGGCTGAGAGAACGCCTCTCGTCCGAGCTAGAAACTGTCCTGTATAGAATTGTACAGGAGGCACTTACTAACGTTGCACGACATTCCCATGCCCACAAGGTCAGTGTGATACTCAAAGAAAGCAACCAGGCCATCGATGCTACGATCAGTGATGATGGCACGGGCTTTGATGCCCAGGAATTGCAAAAAAAACCCGCTATCGGCCAGGAACGTGGTTGGGGCCTGGTAGGTATGTATGAACGAGCACACTTGCTTGATGGCACTCTTGCTATCAATGCAAAACCAGGCAAAGGGACGACGGTCTGTGCGCACATTCCCATTCAGCACATGCCCCCCTCCTGATAGAGTAATAACACTTTTACCTTCCCTTCCGGGTAAACAGAGTTGTGATGACTGCACACAAAATATAGAATTGAGAGTTACATGAAAATACGCATTCTATTAGCCGATGACCACACCATCTTGCGTGCTGGCCTAAAAATGATGCTCAATGCACAACCAGATATGGAGATCGTTGGAGAGGCTCAGGATGGCCGTCAGGCGGTGCAAGAAGCACAAAGGCTCCAGCCGGACATTGTGCTGATGGATATCACTATGCCGGACATCAATGGCATCGAGGCGACACGACAAATCAGACGCCTGCTCCCCGATGTGCGCATCCTTATCTTAACAATGCATGAACACGATGAGTATGTCTTTCAAGCCTTGCGTGCTGGCGCATCCGGCTATATGCTAAAAGAAGCAGCCGATACCGAGCTTATTACTGCTCTTCATGTTATCAAAAGTGGCCAATTTTATCTCTCGCCAACAGCCCAATCTGTTGTGGTCGGCGACTATCTGCAACGTGTGCGCACAGGTGAGGAGAGAGATAGCTATAGCAGTTTGACGGAACGCGAACGAGAGATACTCAAGCTTGTCGCCGAGGGAAATACCAACAATCAGATTGCAGAAAGACTGATTATCAGCCCCAAAACTGTAGATACACACCGCACGCATATTATGGATAAACTCAACTTGCATAGTCGGGCAGAGTTGGTAAAATATGCCATGCGACGTGGTTTACTAGAGGACTGATCTTTTTATACTTACGGCAGAAATATCCATCCAGTAAGATGGCCCCTATGCTATAGAGCCATCTTACTGTGTCTCTTCACTGTACATAACAATACATTTTTCGATACAAAACAGCGTCGCTTAAACTTGAACAACTACTCATCTTCGGCGTCGAGATCAATCGCGTCATTATTCTCTTCAGCAAAATATTCGTCACTATAAAAACCGACGTCCTTGCCAACATAGACACTGACTAGAAAATCATCGCGCGGCATATCTGCTGAAAGCACCAGGTCTTCATCAATTTGCTCAATAAGCTTGGTAAGATCTGCCTCCTCCAGTTCACGTTCCAGAATCAACGTTCCATGGACCGCTGTTGTCGTAAAATGGATATCGACTGTCCCAAGCCGGTTGTTACTTTGCAGATTATTGCCCTGCATGATATAGTAACCTTCTGAGTATGGCGTCCGAAAATGACGCTCAAAATGAATATCTTCCATCGACTTCTTTTATTTATGCGCAACAACCTATTATGCTACGCACTCCTTTCTCCGGCTATCGATGATTTATAAACTTCTGACGAGAAAATCACGAAGTCTTCTGCTTTTTTCTTACATACAATATTTGCAGAAACGCCTGGACGAACGAACAAAGCGTCCATGCAAAAACATTGGCACAAAATTATAGCTCTATGTTAGAAAATTACCGTGTCAATTATAGCTTCTGATATCCCTACTTGTCTAGTTAAACGATTCTCATCCCCCTACTTTCCTTTGTAAACACTTTACCTATAAAAAATGTAAAGATAAGCGTGTGGGAGAAAAAACTAGTTTCTCCTCATCCATATATATAGTGCGTGGTGCCCTCTGAGTTAGAGTATAACGATGATTTTTATAGACGGTGCTAAACAGTGTACATGTGTATTCAGCCCCTTTTACTTGCAAATCCCCTTGTATTTGTTGCCAGGAAGCGTCCGCAAAAGTTGTGACGGAACCTGGCTTCGAGTTATTGAAACCAAGTTTTGCTGCCTGTTGTTGCAAGTAGCTTTCCAGCGAAGCTGCTGTTGCATCAGCAATTTGGATATTCATCTGGGCGGTGTCACTGGCATCCAGAAGTGTTATAACCTTTTTACCATAGTCAACCTGAGGTGTCTTCCACCCATTAGGATAACGTAACGATATACCCAACCGGCTATCCACGTAACTCTGCTGTAAATTGGTTACAGGCGAAACGCTAAATGGCTGGAAGATTATAATCCAACTACCCAACGCCAGAGCCAATAAAAGCAAGACAGAAGCTGCACCAATAAGAAATGGTAATCGACTCTTCGGGCCTCGAAACACAAAGGCACGTGCACCTCCTTGCGCAAGAGGCTGATTCACTTGTGCTGCGACGAAGGATGCAACCTGATTTTGTCCTTGCACCTGTAATTGTGCTGTACTCATATGTGCAATATCAGTGATATTATCAGGAGCTTGTTCAGATTTCGGTCGGCTATACGCAATTTGCCCATGCAACGATTGTGGCTGCCTATCCGCCATCGCTAGCAGAGGGGTGGTTGGAATATTATCAATTGGGAGATTTGCCCGTGGTGGCTGCACAACAGATACTGATTCTACAGACTGGGTTGGTACGTCCTCTACAGCACGCAATTCTCGCATAGATGAGAAAGATGGCGAAGTCGCAGGAAGATCGGGAAATTCTAGTTGGCCAGGACTACTGGCATCTTGCGATTGTACAGAGCGCTCTCTAACTGTTGTATGCATCACAGGCGCTGGCCCTGGCGTATGCTGCGAACCAGGATACTCCTGCGCAGCATCTCTTGCCACTATGTCTTGAGATTCTCTATCTTGCTGCTGGGAACTTATTGTTTGTTGATCTTTATCTTTCAGGGGTTGTTTATTGCGCGTGTCATGTTGTAATTTGCTCATCCACGTGGGGAATTCCTCTCCTTCAATGCGTGATTTCATATGAAGAGGAGGCATCGGAGCCCTTGACTCCATCTGACCTTGACCTGGTAGCGCCATCTCGACATTGCCTGGCGGCACCACAGTTGGCGGAGAACTGTTACCGGTTTCAGCTATTGAGGATGGATTGGCTATACGTGCGGCCCTCACCACTCCACAATTACTGCAGAAACGCGTATCATCTCGCGGTAATTCTTCCCCACAGTGAGAACAAAACATTGCCACGGAGCATCCTCCTAACATCTTAACGCTTCACCCTCTCTACGGTAACTTAAAAATTCCTAACCGTCAAGAGGATATGCATGCTATAATGGATAATAGTTATAATTGCTTTTAGTACATCTATACAAGGTCAGTAAAACCTATAGACAAAGCAGAAAGAAAAGAAAGGGAGTACCTTCTCCTGACCCACACAAGCTCATGAGAGGTATCCCTCTTCCACTTACATATCTCTATTAAAATACGGAACATTGAACCAAAGCAGCTACTTCAAAGTAAGCAACGCCTCACGCTCGGCAACAGTTTCTATTACCTGTTGATTCTTTACAATCTCGACAAGCTTTTTGCGGCCTTTAGGACTCCCAATCATCAGCACACCCACCAGTTTATTATCACGGAAAAAGAGACGGCGATAATTCTCATTTCCCTTTTCACCTGGTCCGCGATGAGCAATTGCCTCCAATTCAGGATTGTTTGACTCTGCGCTCCCCACTACTGCAATATTGACATCAAAAAGTGGGCTCGTATACGTTGGCACATCAACATATGGCTGGTGCCCTCCCGCCATATTCGTGGCGGCAATACGCCCATGAGCCATAGCATTATCCCAGGTACCCATCGTATGATGGTGGTTCACCGTTGTATCAAAAAATTTGGCGATATCGCCTGCCGCAAATACCCCTGGTACGTTTGACTCCAAATATTCGTTTACAACCACGCCACCATCGACTTCAATAGCTGTCCCCTCTAAAATCTGTGTATTCAGCGTGATACCTAAACCTATACCAACCATGTCAGCCTGGATCTCGCGACCTTTCTTCGTTTTTACATAACCAGGCACGCCATTCGTGGGCACAATCGCCTCTATCTCATCACCGTGAATCACATTTACACCAAACTTTTTGGCAATATTATCAACCACTTCTCCGCCCTCGTGATCCAGCGAGTTCCGTAGCCAATAGGGACCACGCATAATCCACGTCGTGTCTAGCTTGCGCATCGCAAACCCATCACATAGCTCATATGCGATAAAGCTACCGCCATAGGCCAGTGCAGTGCGCGATTCCAACATTCTTTCCACGATTGTCTTTGTATCATCGAGCGTCACAAAATTGTATATATGCTTTGTATCCTGCGCTCCAGGCACCTTTAAAGGGTTGGCCCAACCACCCGTGGCAATAAGTAAAGCATCATAAGGAAAAGATCGCCCATCTTCAGTCCCTACAACACGTTCTTCTGTGTTGACACTTGTCACTAGAAGTTCTGTAATCAGTTGGATATTGCGCTGTTCATGCCACTCAAAATCTCGAATCATCACTTTTTGTTCAGTAATAACACCCTGCAAAAAGCGTGGCAGCGACACACGATTATAAAGAGGATAGCGTTCATTCGTGAACAGATGAATACTACAATTGGGGTCATTTTTGCGCAACGTCTCCGCTGCCGTTGTGCCTGCTACACCATTGCCTATAATAACATACCTTTTTTCGTGAGTTGCCAAATGAATGTCTCCTTGTTTAGGGAATATGGTTGCGGATGCAATTTCTTGTCCTTAATCTAGCAAATCTTAGCACAGTTTTACCGAGAATGCCATAGTTGAGATTGTTCGATTCTTATCACGCTAGACAACTTTCTTTTCTATGCGAGATCGCGCTTTCAGCGCTTGCTTTTCTTTACATTTATTGCATAGAGATTGCACTTTTACATATTTTACACTGAGAGCAAAATATGTAAAAGTGCAATCTCTATGCAATAAAGGATCAGATTTTTTAGCGCGGTTAGACCGCAGGTAAGTAAAAGGCGTGCATTTCGCCAGTGCTTACAAAAATCATGTTATTCTCGACGGAAGGTCGATTAATTCTCCCTTTGCCCACTCCTGTTGCAAAGAGTAACTTGCCTTGCTGAATGTCGATGGCATACAATTCACGTCCAAACGTGCTCACATACAAAACGCCATCTGCGATCACAGGGGTAGACTCGATCTCATGCCTTATATGGCTTACCCAGAGTAACTTCCCCGCAGCAATGTCAAGCGCGGAAAGCTTTGTATGCGCCGAGTCTCCAACAAAGCCACCATGAGAACCAATATAGGCAATACCATTACAAACTGCGACACCTCCAGATACATGTTTATCTATCTGAATGGACCAACGCAAGTCTCCCGTTGTCATATCGAGCGCGTAGAGTTCACCATCGTAGAAGCAGATACAAATAACACCATCCAAAGTTGTGACGGCGGCTTGCACTTCTCCTACATCAGTAAACGTAACAAGTTTTTTCCCTGTGCCTGCATCCAGGGCATAACAATTTCCCAACTCTGTACCCAGATAAACGACACCATTTGTGATCATTGGTCTATTCGAAAGAGCGGCTTTTAAAGAGACACTCCAGAGTTTTTGTCCCGTCTTTGCATTCAATGCAACCGTTCCATGCTGAGAATGTGCATAGATAACACCATCTACCAGGGTAGGCATTGCCTTAAGATATTCCTCAGTTCCAAAGGACCAGCGCATTTGGCCCGTGGTCGCATCCAGCGCATAGACTTTTCCCTGCTTATTGATATCGCCTGAGCTAAAATAGACATCATTAGCAACTACGACGGGGGCATCATAGATACTATAGTCTGCGTTAAATGCCCAGATCGTTTCTCCTGTTAGAGCATCCAGCGCACGCATTTGACGATGTTCACCTGTACTCTTGTCGGCTGTGGTATACGTCCCTGCATAGACAATTCCTTTTACTGCCGTTGGTTCAGAATAATAGGTATGATCGATGCCCGCCGTTATGCTCCACGCAGAGATTAACGGAGAACTACTTCCCGCACCATCCGATGGATGAGATAGCGACGGTGCAGGTGAAAGCTCTGGCTGTGGTTTATGCGCATCAGAGAAGCGTGTTGCTCTTCTAATATGCGGAACTACATTGTGAGGATCAACGTTTGCACCAAGAGGATATGTATCGATTACAGACTGTTTTTGCGCCTGAGCATGATGATCCTCTACATTTTCAGTTAGAGCTGTCTGTATCACTATACCAGCCGCATTCTGTAATATCTGCACGAATTCTGCAACTGTCGCAAAGCGTTCATCACGATTCTTGGCAAGCGCTTTAAGAATTACCTCTTCAATAGCAGGCGAGATATCCGGGTTAAGCTCACTTGGATCGATAGGCTGCTCATATATGTGCTTGAAGCCCATAGTATACGGATCGTCAGCAATAAAAAGCTGTTGCCCCGTCAGCAACTCATAGGCGATACAAGCAAGGGCATACTGATCGCTCTTCTTGCTTACCTGGCCTTTAAACTGTTCAGGTGCCATATAGGGAGGTGTACCAATCTCATCAACACGGCGCGTCTTTTGTATTTGAAGCGCAATACCAAAGTCTGCTAATAGGGCATCCCCGTGTGCATTGAATAGGATATTAGCGGGTTTCAAATCTCTATGGACAATATCCAGGTCATGAGCATGCTGCAATCCTAAGCCAATCTGGTTCAGCAAATGCATTACATCTTCCAATGGCATCAGCGCACCATCAAGTCGATCTAAAACATCACGCAAAGAACCACCAGGGGCATATTCAGTCACAAAAAAAGGAAAATCTTCGTACAAATTCGCATCAATTATTGGTAGGATGTTTGGATGCGTCAACTCATCCAAAAGGACAGCTTCTTGAAAAAAACGATCAATTTCTTCCTGCGTATTTAATGTTGTATTTAATACTTTGATCGCCACTGGCGGTTTATGCTCCAGCAGAAAGTGTTTACCCAAATAAACACTGCCAAATGCTCCATGGCCCAATATCTGCACAAGTCGGTAACTGCCAAACTGCCTGCCTATTAATTCGTCATTCACTATGCGCACCCTTTGCGTAAAGAACTATAAAGATAATACCAGGTAAATTCATACATGATCCATCGGAGATGAAGAATAAACTACGCTTATAAATTATCACCATTATATCAGAACTGACCCGTAGTTCGTATTAGCTTTAGTATTTTTGATCTGAAGATGCATATATATGGTACGAGATGAAAACCGTTTTTGCTACACGGTTATAATTCGTCTCTTCTCCAGAAGCCAACAATTGCCCATATTCCTTTTTTGCCCTACCATACTACGACACCCTATTAGAAAGCCATTCACAGGACTCGACATCAGGAAGCTTTGGAATTCATCAAGAAAAGGAATGAAGCTATCATTGAGTAGAAGTAGTAGCGCAGCCCTAATGTAAGGGCTACGCTATGATACATATAAAAAGGCCAGGAAAATGCCTATGGCTTTCTTCTTGCTCAGTTTAGCGAGGGCGACTCATGATCGGTTTCAATGCAGGATACAGGGCGGTATAGGTCTCGTATGCCTGAGTATAAACAGATGCAACCTGGGCGCGTGGCTCTGTACGAGTGCCCACGCGAATCGTTTGTGCACATGCCTCCTGGACTGAAGCATATACTCCACTTGCAACGCCAGCAAGCAAGGCCGCTCCAAACGCTGGCCCTTCGGACGCATTCGTAACCACAAGCTCAACGCCCAGAATGTCAGCTATGATCTGCCGCCACAGCAAGCTTTTCGCTCCGCCACCCGTTGCACGCACCTGATCCAGCTTTAATCCTTGTTCTTTAATAATCGCATAGCAATCTTTTAAGCTAAAAGCGACACCTTCCATTACCGCGCGTACCAGGTGCTGTCGCGTATGGCTTGCAGTTAGCCCAATCCAACCGCCACGTGCATAAGGGTCCAGATGTGGTGAACGCTCTCCCTGCATATATGGCAGAAAAATCAGACCTTCACAGCCAGGAGGTGCTTTCTCCGCCTCTTTCGCCAGTGTTTCGTAAGCATCAACCCCTGCCCACTGCTCTAACGCTTTCTCAGGTAACCCAATATTATCACGCACCCACCGCATTGAGAGTCCCGCACCCTGCGTCACCCCCATTAAATACCAGGCATTGGGTGCGGCATGATTAAAAGTATGTACACGCGGCACAGGTCCAGACGTATCTACCTGCGGCGTGTCAGAGTATACAAGCACAATACCGCTGGTACCAACCGAGATAAGGCCAACTCCGGCTTCAACCACGCCATTACCAACTGCCCCACAAGCATTATCGGCCCCCCCGCCTGCCACAGGCGTCCCCTCTACCAGGCCTGTTTGGGCCGCAACTTCACGTGTAATTGTGCCGCTCACCGCATCAGCTGGCACGACTGGCGGCAGCAGGGATGGCGCTAATTCCAGAGCATTGAGCACTTCTTGCGACCATCCACCATGCTTTACATCTAAGAGGCATGTTCCGGCCGCATCCGAAATCTCCATCGCTTGCACACCAGTTAAAAGATAGCGGATATAATCTTTCGGCAAGAGCATTGTGCGTGCTCTGGCAAATATTTCAGGCTCGTTATCGCGTACCCAGAGCAGTTTGGGAGCTGAAAAACCGGTGAGTGCTGGATTGCTCACATATTCGATGAGCTTACTTGCCCCTACGCGCTCAGTAATCCAGCGAGACTGCGCCTCACTGCGCTGATCAGCCCAGATAATGCATGGCCGCAACACCTGCTGAGCCTCATCAAGTAAAACGACGCCATGCATCTGGCCCGAAAGACCAACACCACGCACATCAGATGCCTGCACCCCAAGCTTCTCTCCCCTGGCAAGACAACTTCGAATAGCCGCAATTGTCGCTTGCCACCAATCAGCAGGGTTCTGCTCCGCCCAACCCGGATGAGGATGAAATAGTGGATATTCAAAAAAAGCATCGGCAACAACACGTCCATCTTCCGCTGCGAAAAGGGCCGCCTTCACACCAGTCGTACCAAGATCGAGACCTAGAAGAGTTTGCATACAAAGCTCCTTTAACATTGAGGCTAACCAGTCATCATTGAACTTTTCAGCACAAGGTTGTAGAGTTCAGACAACACATACCCTATGCCCATTTCATTCCCCCTTTTATAGGAAAAGGAAATTTTTCTAGCTTGATTGTACGCTAAAACGTCGCGTTTTGCACTTCACATAATCAAGAAATTGGCTCGAGGTATGTCCTTTAATCGGCCGGATTTTTTCGGTGCGGAGTATCAGATGTTTGTCCCATCTGTAACTGCTCGGCCCAACCTCCCTGTCCTTCACGACCTGGATTATTTGTACGCATACCAGGTTTATTTTGCGCATGTCTGACACCACTATGTGCTGGATCATAACCCGTTTGCTGCTCTTCATTTGAAGGTTGCGATGAATAATCACTGCCTTCATTCAGGCTATAACCATCCTGAAGCCGATCCTGACTCACCTGATCCGCATCCGCACTTGTTTGCTGGTCAATATGCTGCTCATTTGACTGTTCACGAGTCGTTTTGGCAGCCTGGGGCTTAATATCTTCATTTCGCTGATCATTATTAGTGTGGCTCATATGTCTCCGCCCTCCATTTGTATCTATAAACGCCATTCATGCTCGTTGCATCATGGCCATCTACTTGTTCAACTTGTTCAACTTGTTCAATACGAATAACATTTTATAAAATGGCAGCTTAACTCCTATGAAGAAGCTACACATCAGTCTCACGTACAAACAAGGGGATGGAGTTTCACTATGTTCTACAAAAAATGTTATTTACAAATAGAGGTGATCCTAGCATTTTAGATAACAAAATACGTAGATTTTGTACTACATACTTTGAGTGTGCGACTCAAAAGGAGTTGCGGAGGATGGCTCCTGAGGTGATAAAGGTAGAACAACGGTAAATGTACTTCCAGCTCCCTGAGAACTTTCCACGCTGATATGTCCTCCATGCCGCTCTACAATCTGTCTTGATATATAGAGTCCAAGCCCAAAGCCAACACTCGAACCCGTCTGTACTTCTATGCTGGGCACTCGATAGAAGCGCTCGAAAATATGAGGGAGCAGTTCCCCAGGAATACCAACGCCTGAATCACACACGGAGATACTATATGTTGCATCATGCCGCCGAATAGAGACATAGATAGGCGATCCTGCAACAGAGTACTTACGCGCGTTCGATAATAAATTAAGAATTACCTGACCAATACGTTCAACATCCACATCTACATCAATCTGCTTCTCTGCGATATCAACCAGAATATTGGGAGGTGGATTGGTGCCTGCAACATATTCGTCCACCAGACTCTGGTATAACTCGACAATATTACAGCGTTTATAATGTAAACTAAACATACCCATTTCAAGAAATGAGACATTTAACAGATCATTAACAAGTACTTCTATACGACGAATAGAGTTCTCCATGCTCACCACACTCGCTACTTCGGGCGAGCTTACACGAGCAAGCCGTCGATGGAGTAACTGAGTCATGCCCTTCAAACTAGACAATGGCGTCTTCAACTCATGAGAAGCCATACTAATAAATTCATCTTTTGTAGCATTCGCCTCGATCAACTCTCGCGTGCGTTCTTGTACTATTTTTTCAAGTGATTTTGCATGGTTTTCCAACGTACGTTGCTGCTCCTTTACCTGCCTCCGTAATTGACGGGTTTGTATAGCACGACGTAATGCAGCTACAAAATAATCTCGTTCAATGGGCTTTTGGATGAAATCATAGGCTCCTCCACGTAAAGCCTGGATAGCTAAACTATGATCACCATGCCCGGTAATCAGTAATGTCGGTATATCGGGCTGTATCTCCTGTATTTTGGCTAGAAATGCTAGCCCATCCATGCCCGACATTTTAATGTCACTTACGATAGCATCATAGTCATTTTTACAGACCAACTCCAATGCATTCAAAGCTGAGTCCGATGTATCTACCACAACATCTCTCATACGTAAATAGAGGGCCTGTGGAAGGGCCTGGAGTAGAGCCGTATCGTCATCAACGATAAGAACATAGGGTTTGGTCATCACAGTAAATCACTCACTTACATCTCATCGAGCTTCAGCGGAAGTTGTATCAAAAACGTGGCACCTTTACCAGGACGATTTTCGACCATAATTGTTCCTTGATGCTCCTTTATAATACCGTATGTAATAGACAAGCCAAGACCAGTGCCAGCACCAACTTCTTTTGTTGTAAAGAAAGGGTCAAAAATACGTTGTTCCAACCCTTCGGGTATCCCAGGACCTGTATCACTCACACTGATATTTACCATACTTCCATTGATTGTACATGTAATTGTAATGATTTTTCGTGCTGCATTTGCCAGCGCATCCCTTGCATTCGTTAACAGATTGACAAATACCTGCTCCAACTGAATGGCATTTCCTATGATAACAATATCCTCCATAGAAAATTGTGGCACGATCTCAATTTGACGAAGGCGCAGTTGCTCTTGTATGAGTGTGATTGATTGCTGGACAACCTCATTGAGCACAATAGGTTCTCGACTCACGGAGGCTGCACGACCAAATGTGCGTAGATGCGAAATGATTTCAGTCGCCTTGCGCACTTGCTGCATAGCACTATGCAGTTCTTGCAAAATACGCTCCGGCTCAGCATCAGCCATACCTAATTCGATCAAATCAATAATATTGCCTACAAACAGGCCAATATTGTTAAGTGGATTATTAAGCTCATGGGCAATGCCAGTCGTCAATTCTCCCAGCGTCGCAAGTTTACCAGCCTGTACAAGTTGTTCTTGCTTCTCGCGTAATTCTAGCTCACGACGTTTCACTTCTTCCGATGTTTCCTTCAAGTCACTCATGATATGAATCATCGCTTTGCGGCTATTTTCCAACCTTAGATTCGACTGATGCGAATCCTGCAAGATATGCATGAGCGCCTTGCGAGAATTATGTAAGTTCTCACTCTGTTTGGCAAGGCGACTTCGATCATGCTCGTAATCTGCCAGAATATGGATCATCGCCTTTCTTTGATCGGCCAGCTTGTGATTCACGGCATTCAAGTCACTCAAAATATGTATAAATGCACGCCTTCGTTCCTCACTCTTCTGCACACGCATTTCAAGCGATTGATTCTGACCAAGTAACACTTCATACGCCTGTTGTAATTGTTCCAGGCTCATATCTTTATAAAAAATTGTGTCAAGGATTTGTGGAAGCATTACGTCCATTTAGATGGGCCTCGGTTAAGTTTCTCGGACTCACGCCTTAAATTCTCGATTTCTTTTTCTAGAGCAATCATCTTGAGTTCACGACCCACAACCACCTCTTCAAATTTCTCTAGATCCAGGATCTTTTCTTGCAGTTCTGCCTTTGACTCTTGTAAATCATTCACGACTTTCTCATAGGCACGCATATCACGCAGAATACCGATTGCACCAATAACCTTGCCATCTGTATCGCGCAACGCCGAGGCATTGAGCGTCGTCGGGATCACTTCTCCTGATGCGCTTAATGGATTGAGCCGTGCATTACGCGTTGCCCCTCGTTCTATCACTTCTTTGAGGGCCGCCAGAAACTCCCTTGTCTCTTCCGGGCTAATAAAACGTGACAGCGACTGCTCTAACACTTCATCCGGGCGGAAACCAAGCAGTTCATAGACGGCATCATTGGCTGAAAGTATCTTGCCTTCCAGGTCCGACACAAAAATGGGGTCTGGCGCATTCTTAATCAAGCTATCCGCATAGGCACGAGCCTTGTCCAACTCGCGCATATCGCGCAGAATACCAATTGCGCCAATTGCCTTGCCATCGGTATCGCGTAGCGCCGAGGCATTGAGCGATGTCGGGATCACTTCTCCTGACGCGCTACGTGGATTGAGCCGTGCATTACGCGTTGCCCCTCGTTCTATCACTTCTTTGAGGGCCGCCAGAAACTCCCTTGTCTCTTCCGGGCTAATAAAACGTGACAGCGACTGCTCTAACACTTCATCGGTACGAAAGCCAAGCAGTTCGTAGACGGCATCATTGGCTGAAAGTATCTTGCCTTCCAGGTCCGACACAAAAATGGGGTCTGGCGCATTCTTAATCAAGCTATCCGCATAGGCACGAGCCTTGTCCAGCTCGCGCATATCGCGCAGAATACCGATTGCGCCAATAACCTTGCCATCTGTATCGCGCAAAGCCGAGGCATTGAGCGTCGTCGGGATCACTTCTCCTGACGCGCTACGTGGATTGAGCCGTGCATTACGCGTTGCCCCTCGTTCTATCACTTCGCGCAATGCGGCCGTAAACTCTCTCGTCTCTTCCGGGCTAATAAAACGTGATAATGACTGCTCCAGTACCTCATCATTTCTAAAACCCAATAGTTCGTAAACGGCATCATTGGCTGTAAGTATTTTGCCTTCCAGGTCAGAGATAAAGATCGGATCTGGTGCATTCTTGATAATAATATCGGCGTCAAGAGAACCATGAGACTTACCATTCGGCTCTGAACTTGATGCGAGGGTAGCTGGAACAAGATTGTCAAGCACAAAAAACCTCCACATGGTGATGCATACATTTATAGAAACAACAAGCCATATCTGAACCACCTACGCTTCATTGTAGCTGTATAGGCAAATACTTTAACCTCTTACTCTAACTATCTACCACCGAAAACATTACTGGAAAGTATAACAGAACTTTTTCTTAAAGAATGCATAGAGTAGGCTCATGCGCTCCAAGTCTTACTGACTTGAATAGTTATTGTTATAAAGATGACTTTTTTACTAGATATGCATAGTATATAGGATAAGGCTTCTCCTCTATGACTGATACGAAAAGCACCTAACGGCGACCGTTCACCAGGACAGAGCCATGCCCCATAAGTCCTATAAGATATACAAGCATTATGCTATCAGTTTGTAATTATTATACTACCTGGTAATAGTTTTGAGATATTACACCAGGAGTGGTGTTGGTCAGGTAGTGGAGGAAGATGCATGCACGGTTTAATATTTGTCACCTGGGAAAAATACATTGCCGAACGTTTTGGGCAGCAGTTATTTCAGACATATCGTGCTTCTATAGGAGAAACAACGACGACAGCTCCTCTGGCAAGTCTTATATATAGTGATGAGACATTTATTGTTGGAGTACAGTCTTTATGCAGTCTGACAGGCCTGCATGCAAATACGGTCTTGCACGAATATGGACGCTACTTCATTATCAATGGACTAACCAGCCACCTCTGCGCCTATTTCCTCACACGCGTACATAGTGGACGCGACCTCCTACTAATTATGCGCGAAGGGCATGCACAAATGCGGCGTACACCAGATGGATTAACACCACCACTCTTTAGCTATGAAACAAGCTTTGTCCATCCAAATGGCCTTGTCTTGCTCTATGATAGTCCGCGCAAGCTCTGTTCAATTTTACTGGGAGCTATTGAAGGCGCAGGTGAACGATACGGGGAAAAGGTGAACATTATCGAACGTTCTTGCATGAGATATGGTGCTCGTGTGTGTCGCTTTGAAGTCTCGTTTCAAGTACCTATCACAACCCAACAAGGAAATACAGATGCAAAGGAAATACAGATGCGCCGCAAGGAAAAACAACTCTTAGCAGATTTCATACTGACACAGCTTCCGTATCAAGAAGGCACAACCTTGACAGAACTACGACTACGGCTAGGAACGACGGCGGCCCATCCTGCGAGGTTCCGTCCACACTTAGTATTGGAGGCACTACAACACCTCCAATATGCTGGCCTGGTAGCAAGTACAGCCAATCAACCAGGAGATGCATTCACCGTCCGTCGCTACTGGCGAGCACCAACCATAACAAACCCATAAACGCGAAGGACACACCACCAGGTTTGCAGATAGCTCGCTTAATAAAGAGGAAATAAGGAAAAATCCTATTGACTTCTTATAAAAGATGCGGTAATATAGTCCTTACAAAGAACAAGCCGGTGTGGCGGAACGGTATACGCGCTTGTCTCAAAAACAAGTCCCGCAAGGGTTGAGGGTTCGAATCTCTCCACCGGCACCTCTCCTCCTCTAACGTCCGTGGACGTTCGTCCTGAGCTCAATTTCCAGTAGTTTGTTCGCGAAGCTTCACCAGTTTTCGCCAAAAATCGTGGGCGTTGCTACACCTGTTGCTACAGGTAGCAACGCCTTTTTCTTGCTTACAATTGCGTTGCGGTCCCCTCTCCCGATCTCATTGCTGAATAATTCTACGAGCGAATTGTTTTTTCTTTGCGGATCAAGTATGCTTTTCGCTAGCATACGTTGTCGCCTGGCAATAATCAAGCAGGCCTTTTTTCATCGATCTGATCCCCATCTCTCGAAATTGTGGCGCTGGTAGTCCTAACTGCTTTGTTTCGTCTAACATAAAGCGAATACCACTGCCCAGACGTTCCATATACCCAGGAATATCTTTGAGCAAATTCGCAAGCGTGGGATTGCGCAACTTTGACTGCACCTCTCCTCGTTCCATTTGCTCAACGGTGATGCCTGGCAAGAGCAATCCAGGACTATGAATCTCGACCCGGTCAGGATAACAAAACACACGCACGCTTTCGCCACGCTTGCTATAATCACGATGGACCACCGCGTTGATCACTGCCTCACGCAACACTTCAAGCGAATACTCTGGGATATCAATCCGCTTAAACCCTTCTACTCGCGCTCCTACCGCAATATAGCGACTCAAGAATAACTCTGCACCATCAATCAGCTCTTGCAGTGTGCCCGTGACAATTCTTCGATCCGCATAGCGACTCGCCCCAACCGTTTCACGGAACAATACACACGCCACATCACCTTACACAATATGCTCCTGGGGGTAGCGGCCAAAGAATAAGAGGCCTGCATTTGTCGGGACAAGGGCACCCTCACGTGTTGTTGCACATCTCATCCCGACGAAGACACGCTCGACATCCTGAAAGCGACTCGATTGACGAGTCGTTGCTGAACGCTGAGCGATATATGTTCCAACCTTCTCCAGATCAATATCCTCCATAGTCGTATGACGCACAGGTTGATGTTCCCAGTCTAGCAGTCCCCGATCATTCGCCACCTCTAGCAATTCCGACAAGCTTAGCGAGACAGTATGCGTTCCACGCCGAATCCAATAAATACAATGAGCCTGGTACACTGGTCCAAGACTTGGCTTCACCGTTGCAACGACAACATTCTTCCCCGACAACGTATAGATCTCCGGCTCTGAAGGATCGAGCATGAAGTCGGGTTTGATCATTTTCTGAGATGCTCTCGCAAGCACATCAAGCGTTTCTCCAATACGATGATCAGGAACTCCCACAACCTCATGATTAGAATCTTTTACGCCGATAATTACCACGCCACCTTGAGCATTGGCCATACCACAGAGTCGTTCAGCCATCTCAGTCGCTCTTGGAGCCGCTACTTTTAACTCGATGGTATTCGTCTCACCACCCCTAATGAGCCTCCTCAGTTCTGTCTCACTTAATGTTGCCATCGTCGCCTCTTTCTCTTCTTTTCTTGCCTGAAGTATTCTGATTGTAGCAGAAACGGCAGAATTCTTATAGGGGGTGGCGGATGCATGGCGGATGCATGGCGGAAGTAGCATACACAAAAGATTGAAAACAATGATATTACTGTTATTGCATGGCGGATAGACAGCCAAAAACGGAGCAAGTCCATTCCATAGCAATGCGAATCTTGCAGCGTATTCACAAACGCCAAGTGAATTTGCCAAAGAAGCTGCAAGATTTTTCCCTGATCATGCGAAGGTCATTGAGTTAGGTTGTGGTTTCGGTGCTGACGCAGCCTTCTTCGCACAACAAGGCTGCTCAGTCATTGCAACTGATCTTTCTGAAGTAGCAATTGCAAGAAATAGACGGGAGCATACCAACATTCCCGGCTTGAGTTTTCACGTGGTGGATATGAACAACGGAACCCTTCCTTTTCAGGCAGATGGGTTTGATGGAGTGTACGCACGGCTTTCATTACATTATTACCCCGATCACATAACCAGGCTATTGTTTCAAGAAATACACCACATCCTGAAAAGAGGTGGGCGACTTGCTTTTCTGTGTAAGTCAACCGACGATCCACTGTATGGCAAAGGTCAGCAGCTCGAAAAAAATATGTTTGAGAACAAAGGTCATGTCCGACATTTCTTTGATGAGAACTACACGAAAATCCTACTTGGTGGATATCATACCGAGAGACTAAAAAAAGAGAAAAGAAGACCTCTACGGAGATCCATCAGCTTACATGGAGGTGATTGCTCAAAAGGTGTGATCGCACGAATGATCAGGGTTATATTATGCGTGAGCGCGCTTTTGATGAAGGGACGACGATATTACGCGATCCAGTCTCCCTGGACCATTGCTGGTATAATTCTGCCGCTCTTCGAATCACCCGTTGCTTCAGCTCTTGACCACTTTGCTCGCTAGCTTTTCCTGTCTCTCTTTGTTCCTCGGGTAAGATTTCTAATGCCTGTAGGCGAGCAAAAACTGGCTTCATAGCTTCCTCAGGATCGCGAAAAAAAAGGCTTCCACGGATACGCACAAATCGCCAACCAAGCCGCTCTAAAATGGCTTGTCGTGCCATGTCTGCTTCAAGCTTTTCAATTGGATGCCAGCGATCACCATCGCATTCGACAGCTAAGCGTTTATTATTTCCTTCAACGACGAGATCAATGCGATAAGCACCAACAGGCCATTGTGGAATGACGCGATATCCAGCCGCCAACAAACGGTTTAGAACTTGTCGCTCAAACTCTGATTCTACTCTCCGCTCTTGTTCAGCTAATTTCTGCATGAAGGTCTGGGAATTTCTGGCGTGCAGGATCAACTTTTTGCGGATATCTCCGTCCTTCAAGTGGAGATCGGGATCAAGTGAGTGAATTACCCACATTTGATCACGAGCTCGGCTTGCCGCAACATTAAAGCGTTTCTTGGTAGCTGCTTCATACGCATCCTCATTGCGAAATGTTAAAGGACCTTCTTCACGAGGGGTATCGACCAGTGACAAAAACATCACATCGCGTTCATCGCCCTGGAATTGAGCGGCAGTTCCACACAGAATTTGTCGTCTCACATACTCTACTTCTGACAAATGTTGACGCAGAAGGGTATCAATACGCAATGCCTGATCTTCGCGTAACATTGAAATCACGCCCATCGTCGCACGCTTATACTCTGGTTGCTCGCAGGCAGCGACAAGGAGTGAGGCAAGCGTCACAGCTTCAACTTCATTGACAGATCCAACGAGTTCCAGGCTATTGACACTATATTCAATAGTTGCAGGCCGAACCTGCACACTGCTATCATCGCGTAGAGGTTTGATCTTTCCTTCATAGGATAGGGCATTACTAAATTGAATAATTGGTGAGACACAGCGGAAGTGCTCACGTAGACAGACGGGTTGGAAAGTTGTTTGTGTCAATGCATAAATCGACAATTTTCCATCATAAAGCTCTTTAAGTGGAATGCCTTCCAGGTACTCGCCAATCAACTTATCGATATCATCCAGATTTTGCCCAACGGCAAGAGGTGTTACCTGCTCATGATCTCCAACAATGACAACCTGGGCACCCATATAAATAGCCGCCAACGCTTTGATATCTGCCTGACTTGCTTCATCAATAATGACTACATCAAATCGATTTTGTCGAGGATTAAAATTTTGGACAACACGGCTTAAAGGCATGATCCACACCGGTACTGCTGTTTGGCACATCGGCATCAGCTGCCGGGCTTCAGCCAACAGCTGTGGCGCACGCTTCCCGGTCCCTTTGCCAACTTTACTCATGAGCGCTTTCCACCCTTGCAAGGCACGTCGTTGCTCCAGAGTGGTACGTCTGATCTGGGCCGCCCAGGCTTTCTTTTCCACTAGTTCAGATGTTATTGTCTGCATAGTCGTAGTGTTACGAGCCAGGCGCTCCTGGACATCTTCTAGTGAAATGCTCGCTCGGCGCTTCAGTTCATCCTTCAACTTTTTACAACGCCAGGTCTCTTCTACATTGATGGGAACGTGAGCATCTCCATGTATTCCATCGCGTACTCGAATAGAAGCAGCCCATGAAGGTGCTGCCTGTTCTAGTTTTGTAAGCAAGTGTATACGAAGCGCTTGCTCTTTTTGCCGCTCATGCAATATCGAAATATGACTATAAGACGCGGCATAGGCCTCGACATTTCTATCCTTAATTGCGACCTGAATGCGCTTCACCAATGGTGTTGATTGCGTCTCGAAGAGCATATCTTGTAGAGAACGCCGCCATTCTCCCAGCTTTTTCTCATTGAGAGCAAAGCTTCTGCGCTTTTCTTCTGCCTCTAGCATTGCAGGTAAGTAATCTCGCACAAGTATCTTTTGTTTTACAATAAGATCATGTTGTTCTACACGGACAGGTAATTCGGCAATTAGTTTCTCCCACTGGAAGCCCTGTTGCTTTAATTGATCTACAAGTGGTAACCAGGTATCTTTATACCAATTCAGGCACTGCTGCATTCGTGCTACATATTGACGACACACCTCCTCAGGACTTGGACCAAGGGCCATTGCATCATGGGCACCCAGAGGTGTAATTTGCCGCTGCCAGCGCCCTACCAGATCCTTACGTGCCCTTTTCAGTGAAACCGCTGCCTGCAAAGCCTGAAAATGTTCTTTTGTCTGCGGTGAATGACCTAGCACCTTCGTTTTCTGGATCAGGGTCTTCCAATCAGAATGCATCATCAAAACAACGTTGTTCAGCTTTTTGCCTTTGTCTAAATAGGCAAGGATATCGTGTAGGACCTTCTCGATCCGATCAGGCAAACAATCCTCTGCAACATAGGGATCATATTCAAAAATGAGCGAGCTGGATTGTAAGGCCAGTGTGTAGGTCTGTTCAATTTTTTTGATAAGTTCTTCCCATATCTGAAGACGCAAGCCCTCTTCTTGCCCTGCTTGAATCAAGACCAATCGCCAGGGTACCTCATCACTTAAGAATTCAAGGGCTTTCTCTAATTGATGGTGAATATCTTTTAATGACTCTAGTACTTGACCTTGCATTACTGACAGCCAAAGATCGCGACGATAGCTAAAGTTTCCCTGCTGCAATTGCATTTGAGCCTGCTCTATCGTGGCGATTTCTATCAAACGATGCTCAAATTCGGCTGGAACAAACAGTTTCTGTATATCTGGCAATCCTCTCACAAGCTCTTGTTCATCCTGAATTGAAACTGTCTTATTCGTTCGATAGAGATCTACGAGCTCCGGGTTTGAAAGCGGCAGCGGCTTGTCCAGCGAGACAGCATCCTGAAGCCAATCTATTGCTGTATGTGCTCTGATATAGCGGGCAGCATCAGAGGGTGTATAGCGCTGACCATCCACAACTATTGTTTCATATTCGCTGTTCCGCGCTATCTTCAAGTCCTCTCGATCATGACGTATTTGTTGGAGAATATTGATACGCTGGCAAGTCGAAAGAGGCGGCGTCTCGTTCTAAGCGTTGCTCATTTTCAGTGGAGAGGCGTTCTGTAATCGCATCAATGGCGCGTTCCATGTGCTTGCGACTATCATCTTCCAGCATACTCACGCATAGAGGTTGCAATGGTGGCACAATCTTCTCATGTAGCACTCTTAGCGCCTTCGATGTATGGCTTGTTACAAGCACACTTTTGCCTTGAGCAAGCAAATGACCCAGAAGATTGGCGATTGTATGCGTTTTCCCTGTTCCTGGAGGTCCTTGTACCAGTACAGCCCCAAATTGCTCCAGCTTTTGTGCAATTTCTAACTGCTCGGCGTTCGCAGGCTTACTCAACAAAATATGCTCATCTTCTCCATTGGGAGAGGACAATGGATGCGTTTGATCATTTGGATGTGCTCTGTTTGGCTGCGAGGTGAGACCAACCAGACTGGTAAGTGCATAGGGTACTTGACTACGTTGCGGAATATCATCTAAAATCGCTTCGATAGCAGTGCTAAAGCCCAACGTACGTTTGCGCAGAAAAAGCACTGGCTTTCTAAACATCAATGGAGATGGCGAAGTCCTGGTCTCCTCTACCGGCAAGTGTTGAAACTGTCCATTCCGAGAAAGATGATGAATTAAACGTTGAAAAAAAGACGTGGTATCATCTGTGCTTAATGGATGCCATTGGTGTGCATCAAAATCCTGACGCATGAGACTCAGATCTCGTGCATTTACCTCAGAGATACCTTGTAAAAGCGCACTATAAAACTCTGGTGGTTGCTCTGTCTCACTTATCGTAAACTCTGGTATTTGTGGATCGAAATGGAGTTGTACCCGGACAAGCAACACAGGATGGTAGATACGCATATTATGGCGTACCTGCCATTGCAAGATACCATCACCTACCATCAGTTCCAACTGTTCGGTCTCACGTTCCAGTCGCGTCCGCAATTCATAAAGCTGATCAAAAAGACGCTGCGCCTCGTGAGTTGTTCGTTCGCTCTCAGCCCATGCAGTATGATTCCGCAGCCACTCATCAAACAGACGAGAGAGATCAATATCATTTCTTATCCGTGCGTCGAAATCAATCACCTGAAAAGGATTTTTCCAATCACTTTTCAGATATGCAGCAATCTTCGCCGCTGGTTTAGGAGGTTCTATAAATCCCGGACGTCTAACTTTGAGCAGAAAACTGTCATGAGCTTCGGTCATGGTGAAAGCTTGCTCACTTGAAGGTGGTTTTGCTACTAAAGTAGGTAGTGTAATACTAGTCGAGGGATGCTTTGGAATATCTTGAAACCATAATAGCCAGGGCTGAGAAGTTATATCACGCGTCACCGGATTTTGTAGAAGGTTAAATGCCTGCACGTAGCGAAATAGCTGAAGGAGTTTTGATTTCTTCTGGCTCAACTCAGCAGCATGATCCATATGCGAACCACCTTTAACATGAAAATAAAAATACTAAAACGCCTATTAGAAATATACAAAAATATTTTCTATACCTTCACCATATACCGCTTCATTTCTATTACAAACCCTTTACAGTAGCTGCATTTCCTCCAAGGCCATCCTCTTTTTCATCTTGAAGTAATAATTCTAAATAAAGTAGGACTGTAATGTCAAAATTCACTGACAGGCAAGCTCTCTATTATAGTAGCTTTCTTGCTCCGATGGGTGTGTACTATATATACTATATACACTATTTAAGGGTATCTTGGGTGTTTATGGCAAAACACGAGTAATATTTATTGTTTCTGTTGCCGCTTTCTCTCATAATTATGTTCTCTCTCTGCTGGCTTTGATGACTTATTTGCGCTCGTCGGTGATGTCACCGGGGCTGCGTGTGATTCGTTCTTTTCTGCTAGCGAGGAGGCGCATGCCATTGAGCTGTGTAATGCAAATTCCAGAGCCGGGCCAGCTCGTCGATGTCCGGCATCGTCGCTATGTGGTGGTTGAGGTGACGGCCAGTACGCTCCCTCCCCCTATTCTCTCCACCGGCACGCTCTCACTCCAACAGATGGTGACGCTCTCCTCGGTCGAGGATGATGCGTTCGGCGAGGATCTCCAGGTGATCTGGGAGGTTGAGCCGGGCGCGATGGCGATTGAAAAGACGCCTTTACCCGTGCCCGTGGGTTTCGATGCACTATCGAGCGCGACGATCTGGCCTTCTTCACAAAAATTGAAGGCTGAGACAAGCAATTGGTATTTCAGATAGTGATTTAAGCAAATGATGCAAAGAGTTTGGAGAAAAAGGTGAAGAAGCATTCTCTGGCAAAGGTCATCAAACAACGGTTGAAGAAGAAATAGGCGACTGAGACGGGAAAATGAGATACTCAAGCAAGAGAGGGAAATCCTAAGGGCTCTTCGAGAAGAAAAGAGACAGACCTGATGCCGCGTTCGAGTCTCTACGAGGAGCTTTCACTATCATACAAAATTGGCGTCAAGAATGCTAGTGGTC
Organism: uncultured Chloroflexia bacterium; assembly: GCA_963850365.1. Classification (GTDB taxonomy): domain Bacteria; phylum Chloroflexota; class Ktedonobacteria; order Ktedonobacterales; family Ktedonobacteraceae; genus Dictyobacter. Next base: position 566,773 of record CAWKKX010000022.1, on the reverse strand, counting down.
AGTCGGCTATGGAATGGTATTGATTGATGCTAGGGAGCCAGCGTATCCGCCTGGAAGGTGCCCTGTCTGTTGAGAAAAAGGGCGGAGATGTTGCCACACAGGACGAGCATATCAGGATGATGGGTGTGGTGTGGGTCAAGAAAGCGGAGCGTGACGGGAGTCAGATCGGCATTGATACCCGTAAGATGAGGACCAAGGAAGAGACGAGCATGGGTGGGATCGCCGCCAGGGAACTCAATGATCTCGACCTGGCCATGATTGTTGATGGCGAGAAAATGGGAAGGTTGGTCGCTGCTTTCTTGCCCCACATATAGATCCGTCTGAAAGGTGCGTGGCCGTCCATACTGCCAATCATCAAGGGTCATGTGTGCCCAGACAATGAATGATTGCCCAACAAGAATGAGCACCAGCGTAAAACACATCCCCAGGCCAACAACAACCGCCAGAGCCAGGGAGCTGGACGCAGCAGGAGTGGAAATGGGAGATGGCGATGAGGTGGCGGTGCAATGGTGCCGTTTTGTTGGATACGTCCAGGTAGAGACATCAGAAACGATATCGGTATCAATGGGACGATAGCGCAAGATGCTGCGTGGACAGATCTCTGAGATTGATGATGACATAATGCATCCCTCCCTGATGAAAAAAGGTAGACAATGTGGCATAGAATTAGAACAAGTGTACCACATAGAAAGCAAAAAGGCGAGAGGGTTGACACCTCGCCGTATGATGATTGAAGGGGTGGTCAGTCGAATTGGGCAAAAAACTTCACCCTCCTGTTGGATATGATAGCGTTGTGAGGGCTTTGTAAATTTGATCATTCAATGGGCGGATTGTTAAAAAATTTGACAATTAAACGGGTAAGCAAGCGATCAGTAGGAAAGAGCCCACAGGCCGTGAGAGGCAATGAGAAGAGGACAAGTATGTCCAGAAAACGCTATGCACTTGTTGGCACTGGATCACGTGCAAGTATGTTTATCGGTGCCATCACAACAACCTATCATGAGGAAGCAGAGCTTGTTGCGCTGTGCGATATCAGTCAAACACGCATGCAGTGGTACAATGAACACCTGCAAACTCGTGGCCTGCTCCCCATTCCAACCTATCATGCCGATCAGTTTGAGCTGATGCTTACAGAGAGGCACCCTGATACAGTCATTGTCACCACAATCGATGCCACCCATCATCACTATATCATCCGAGCAATGGAACATGGCTATGATGTCATCACCGAGAAACCTATGACGACTGATACAGAGAAGATGAACGCCATCATGCAGACAGTCGAACGCACGGGCAAGACGTTACGCATCACCTTCAATGCCCGCTATGGACCGCTCAATACACGCCTGCGCGAATTGCTCATCCAGGGAGTAGTGGGCACACCCCTGGTCATTACGTATTCCTCACTGCTCGATACCAGTCACGGCGCGGACTATTTTCGTCGCTGGCATCGCGAGAAGCAGAACAGTGGTGGCTTGCTCGTCCATAAAGCCACCCATCAGTTTGATCTGGTCAACTGGTGGATCGATTCATATCCGCAAGAGGTGTTTGCCATGGGTGGATTGCTGTTCTATGGCAAAGACAATGCGCAGGCACGCGGCGAAGCCTATACCTATGACCGTTATACTGGCATTCCCGCTGCAGCTCACGATCCGTTTGCCCTCACGCTTGATCGCAAAGAGGAACATCGTGGCTTATACCTGGCTGCTGAGCAAGAGACTGGCTATGTGCGCGACCGCAATGTCTTTGGTGAAGCGATCACGATTGAAGATACCATGCATGTCATGGTGCGCTACCGCAATGGCGTCCTCCTCTCCTATTCATTGCTAGCCTACGCTCCCTGGGAAGGATTCCAGGTGGCCATTACAGGAACAAAGGGTCGTATTGAGATGGATATGAATGAACATACTCATTCCGTACATCTGCGTATCTCTCCCATGTTTGGGAACCCGTACGATGTCGAGATCGCAGAAGGCAAAGGCGAACATGGCGGTGCCGACGCTCTCTTGCTCGAAGATTTGCTTTCGTCGCCTCCCATGGCAGACCCATTGCACCGTGCCGCCTCACATATTGATGGGGCCGCTTCTCTTCTCGTTGGCATCGCAGCCAACGAATCGATGCGCACCGGTCAAAAGATCAGTATTGATGATCTCTTTATGCTCCCCAACAAAGCTGACCAACCATAGCAGACAAGTATGGGAGGGACACCAAAGACAGCTTGTACGTTTGCAAGAAGACGCAAAACTCACAGCAAAGTGGAGGGAGACACCGGCATCACCCTGCCAAATGTAGTACTTGAGGAATACATCTGCTCTAGAAGAGAAGAGACGCAAGCAATTGGCCTGTCGTGTTATCCTGACAATTTGACGAAACGCGCAACATGCGATATAAGTAGGTGTGTATTTTACGGAAGTGCGGGAGAAGAAAACACTCCAAGATACAAAATTGAAAGAACGTCGTACTCTACGAAAGTAGAGGAAATGATCGTCGCTCGATGGTAGGGAAAAATATGAGTTCTCCTTATGATGGAACGTTAAGCACATTTCAAGATAGTTTGCCGCCAGAACCGATTAAGCTCTTCTTTAGTTATGCACATGAGGATCAACCGTTTCGGACACTGCTTGGGAAACATCTTACGCCTCTTGTCCGTGCAGGATTTGTGACACAGTGGTACGACGGTGATATTGGAGCAGGAACAGAATGGGCAAACGAGATCTACGATCATCTCAACACTGCAGATGTTATTTTATTCCTGATCAGTCCCGATTTTATGAGCTCCGATTTCTGCTACCATGTGGAGATGACGCGAGCCCTTGAAAGACACGCTTTAGAGGATGCTTGCGTTATTCCTATTCTTCTTCGTCCTACCTATTGGAAAGATACGCTGTTTGGCACACTGCAAACTCTCCCCAGAGGAGGAAAACCGGTGAGCACATGGCGTAATCGCGATCAAGCCTTTCTGGCTATTGTCAATGGCATTTTCGAAGAAATTGCACTTCTTCTCTCTCAACGATGGCTAGAGAAGAGTGACATCTTCTCTGACACCAACCGGTATGATTACGCACTTGAAGCGAGTAAAAAGGCTATTCACTTCAACCCGAAAAATGTTTCCGCCTATCTGAGTCAAGGCGCTCTCCTCTGGCGTCTTCAACAGCATGAGGAAGCACTCGACACCTACGACCAGATTCTTCTCTTGGCTCCTGACAATATTGTTGCCCATATAAGTAAATGTTATGCTCTTTGGACACTTAGACGCTATTACGCTGCACTCCAGGCTTGTGAGCAAGCTCTTCTTCTTCATCCCGACAATAGTGTCCTCTATCTTCTCAAGGGGCAATTGTATGGTGTATTGCAAGAGCAAGCCTATCAACAAGCCAGACAACTAAGTGGCACAAAAATAGACCATATCAACCAGAAATATTTTCTCATGAAACCAGGAGATGCTTTTGTTTCTTCGGAAGGCTATGAGTAAGACATTTATTATCCTTTTGCTGGTCAGTCCAGACTTTAAGGCTACCGTTACATTTCTTCGCGTTTCTTATCAGTTTGGTAGTGGATTTTGAGATCGGTCCAGGTAAGTTCGAATTGGTGGAGCTGACCCTGGCGCAGGTAGTCGGTGATGGCACGAGCGGCAAGGGCGACAAGGGTGAGAGCAAGGGGACGTGTAAGCGGGTAGTCGCAGGGATCGCCGGGGATATATTGGGGAACCTGGTAGTGCGGTTCCCAGATGCCGTTGCCGTAGAGGCCATCGGGGCTGAAGCCAATATGGAGGCAGGGAAAGCCATCTGCCTGCGTTGTCTGGCTAACAATGGCACGCGATGGGACGTTATCGAAGGCGTCAATGACAATGGCGCTGCCCGCAAGGAGTTGGGAAGCGTTTCCGGCGGTGAGTTCAACGGCCAGGGGCTCGACCCTGGCCTGGACGGCTCGGTAGAGCATGGTGGCCAGCGCACGAGCCTTGGGCGCTCCCACTTCGCCACGACTATAGGGCTGACCAGAAAGGTTCCGTGCCTCGATACGATCCTTATCGATGACGCGCAAGCGGGCGAATCCCATACGGGCCAGGGTTTCACAGAGATTGGCTCCAAGCGTGCCGGCCCCGCAGACCGTAATCAATTGTCCAGCATAGGGAGCAAGGGTGGCATGCCGCTCTTCATGGAAAAAGGGGCTCTGCGCATTCAAGTTGTGCTGGGTCATGGATTATTCCTCTCCTCGTCCTCATAGGCAGCCCAACCGGGCGATGTCGTCACGACGTTTACCAGACTGGTCAGATCAAATTTATTGTCCTCGCCACTCAGGCAGATACCGCTGGATATAATGGTAAGCTGTGGATCAAGCAGAGAACGATAACGATGACGTTGACCGTGCTCACTCCATTCGACGGTAAGCTGGCTGATTGAGCCATCAGCGGCAGGGACTTCACTATAGCTATGAAGCGTTGCATCGGCCTTCGCAAGCGCGTGACGCAACGCTTCTTGCAGGTTCTGCCGACGCAGTTGATCTTCCAACCAGTGACGCTGCTCATGGCGTGGCCGGGGCATGCTCTGCATCGTGGAGGGCAACTGGCCTTCCAGTTGATGGATATTCCAAAGCAGGAATGCCAGACGTTCAGAGGAGGCCAGACCGGACAAGAGAGGCTCACTGCTCACATGACGAGCATCCTGGGCCGTGGCACTACGGAGCCATTCGGCGTGCTGTGGATCAGCTAGCAGGTCGGGACCCTCGAACCAGAGTGTACGACCATCCATGCGGACAATGATGCGCTCGAAGCGTTCGGCTCCAGCCATAGGATCACAAAGATAAACCCGCTGGGGCTCCATCGACAGTCCAAAGCGCTGGCGAGCATCACTCTCGTTGTAGGGGAGCGCCAGCCAGGTTCCAGGTGGGCCTCCTCCCGTGTCAGGCCAGAGGAGCACCATACGCAAGCTCGGAAAAAGTTCAAGATAGGCTCCCCGCTCCCACGGCAGGGCCTCCTCGATCACCCTGGCCTCATGCTCATTGAAAGGCCGAAAGCGACCCCAGCCCTGGAAACGTTCACGCACACGAAACTCATATACCAGGCCATCCAGGCGTGTTCGGATACGGCCACCGCGTAACAGTGGCGCAACCAGCTCACGTTCAAGCAAACGCTGGCTCTGCTGGCTCAAACGAGCAATCAGCTCACGAGCATCGACGTTTACGTTTCCAGGCATTGCTCGCTTCTTCCGTCTTTCAGGCATCGTTTTTCTTCTCAGACCCTTTCTGATTCTAACGCCGGAAGCACAATTATATCACGCGACAGCAGACGCATCAGCGCGTTTGAGATCACATGATAGGGGACCTCAAGGCGTTGAGACAGGGCCTCAACATCCAACACCGAGGCCTCACGATATAGCACCAGGATCTGTCGATCAAACTCCAGTTCGGCAAACTCCGCTTTGAGAAGGTCCGCAATATGCTCAAGCGCCTTGTTGGCCTCTTGTGACAGAAAGAAGCGGCCACCAGTCAAAGCACTAAGCTCCTGAAAAGAAGAGGTGACAGAGGGAGTAAGGCCAAGGGCATGAATCGTAATACGCTTCTCCTCGGCCTGCCGAGTCACACTTGCAATTGTCTCACCACACGGACAGCCGGCAGGAAAAGCATCTCCTGCAGTCCCAACGCCATGCGGTGGTGCATCACCGACCAGGATCAGCAGACGTAGAGCATGGGGACGCCAGGACAGCTCACGACAAGCAGCCACGATTCCATCCAGAACCGCTTCAGGGAGATCGCCACCTTCATCCACCTGTAACGACTCTATCGTTTGTTGTACTTGTTCGAGATTGGCGGTGAATGGGGAGACACGATAGACGGTCTTCGCCTGCGGTGGATGATCGCGATACTCAACGATTCCTAGTTGGAGTCCAATGTCCGCCGACACCGCCAACTGGCGCACCATATCCACCATGTGACGGCGAGCCTCCGCGATCAATGCCCCCATGCTTCCCGTAGTATCCACCACAAAAGCCAGATCAACGTGATTGAGTTCCTCTTCCATAGCTCTCTGCCTTTCTCTTCTCTCTCCAAAGTTGCACAACAGGAGAGAAGCAGAAACTCCTCTCCTATATCTATCGGGATCGGCGAGCTATGCCCCCTGATGAGCGGGGACTGGACGTTTTGGGAGCTCATAGCCCATGATCATTTCGACCAGATCAGCCCGTGAGGGCTGAGCCAGCAGTTCCAACACGTTTGGCAGCGAGTAGTAGTCGCCTTCAAAACGGTAGCGGGTCAGATCGACACCACGATCCTGCAGGCTCTGGGCAAAGCGATCATAGGAGTTACCAACCTGGACAGTGATAACCGCAGGCGCACTGTGAAGAGCATCTTTATACGCTGTCCATGCATCAGCCAGTAATGGGGCAGTGTTCTCGCCCTCATCGGTCACGATCAGTATCTGCTCCACATACTGCTTCTTTTTCGTCATCTGGGCCAGGGCTACCCCAATCGAGGTACCGCCGTTCGCCTTGAGAAACTGGAAAGCCTTCTCCCAATCACTCAGGGCCGCCCGCTTTCCCTCTGGAACCGAAGCCTTCACCTCAAAGGCAGCCGTATCAAAGGCATAGACAAAAAAGTCGGCCGTGGTCACGGCGCTGATCAAACCAGCCAGTTGTTTGGCGACCGTAATCGCCTGGGACATAGAACCACTCTTATCCACAAACAACGCCGTTGGCCGCTTAATCTCAACCTTGTCGGCCACACGCTGATCCATGACCTCCGTCAGCATTTGCTCGGTCTCAGCATCCAGTTGAGATGCCTGGATCGCCTTTTTTGCCTTCATAGTCGAGACACGCGTATCGGTTTTCGCAGCAACCAGCTTCTGATCAATCAAGGATTTCACCTCAGGATGATCCATGGCACCACGCTTCTTGAGCGAGGCCATGTTGTTGATAACCTCCTGCGGCGACATAGAGTTGATCATAGCCACCAGGATCACCGGCGTCATCTGCTTGAGCGCCCCAACTGCCGTGGTATACGGGATCTTATTATCCATAATGATACGCGCCTGCTCCTCAGACGATGTGGCGCGTGCCAGATTTTTGAGCGCAAACAGCGGGCTATCGCTGGGCGGCTGCTCGTCAAAAAGGATCGCCTGGGCACGCGGTCCCGGCTTGAGACGCAGGCTGGCATAGAGATGCTTGAGATCGTTGCGTGCACGCATAGCTGCACCGTCAAATTGACGCGGATTCTCCTCGCGTGTGTGCAGATAATGCGCAATCGCGCCTTTGAATGAACGGGGCGTCTTGCCGATGACCTTTTTGGTGTGGTCGAGTGCCCGGCTCACCTCGTATGGTGCCAGTTTTTGCAGCAACATCCAGGCCCCCTCGCGGAACTCTGGATACGCGCAGGTTGCCAGGTGAGCAACAAAGAGCAGCTTATGATCCCGGATCTGCGCCGTTCGCGAAGTACCAGGCAGCCAGGTGGCTATAAAAAAGAGGGTCGTGCTCAAGCGCACTTGTGTGCAGCGGCGCATATTCTTCAATTTTGCGGTGTGGTGTGGTCAAAAACGAATTGAGGATCGAAACACGCACATCCATCTCAGCAGGAGGATTCTGTGTCATCGTATCACCATAGGGGCACACGGCGACAGGGCCATATGCAAGGTTTTCAATCAAACAATCAAAGAAGAGAATGGAAGAAAAAAGACCGGACCGAGCGTGCAAGTCAAAAGAGCTAGAACTGAAACTTTCGCCTTTGACCACTTGGCTACAGCCTGAACAGGCTGGTGGGATTCGAACCCACGAAACTTACGTAAAAAGTGTGTAAGCTCATTCAGTGAGAGCACGCCCGGTCCGGGCACTTTTTAAAGCATTTATTCAAAAACCTGTCCTGTGCGAGTAAAAAGAGCGGGCTCTGATGGCATCACACACATGTATGACTACAACCAGTCTCAGAGTTCAGGACTCGACCCGCATCCAACCTAGAAGTTAGAGAAAGAAAAGGTAACAGTATGTACGCTCTTCTGATTGGAGCACAGGACAGGTGACAAGGGACAAGCGCTATATATTTCCAGGCCAGGGCGTGCGAGTCATAGGAGCAGCAAAAACAGGCGCTCTACCACTGAGCTACATGGTCTTTTCAGACCACAACAGGATTCGAACCTGTGACAGCCGGATTATCAATCCAAAGTTTGTAAGCTCTTACTGTGAGAGCACGCCCCAGCAAAAAAAGCATCGTGAGAAAGAAAAGATCTAGCCCGCTCTGTACAAGTTCTATGAACAAGTGTCCCGAGAGACGCTTTACCCCTTTGAAGGGATAGAGTTGGAATCGAACCAACATTTTCCTGAAAAGACAGGAAAAAACCAGTTTGTATGTTCATAACATCAGAGTACAGAGCAGAAACAAAGTTTTTTGGGAGCAACCTGTCCGGGACGTACATGTCGTGAGGGCACAAAAGAACGATCCCAAGTCGTATGTAAGCCCTCCCAGTTGGAGTACGCCCCGGACACGCTTCTCCAGTCTTCTAGCTTTTAGCCGTAGAGAGCCTCAGGTCGGATAATAACGGCCTGTGTGGTCCTGACGATCACATGGCTCCTCAGGGAGTCAACTGGAAGGTCAAGATAGCGCACAACGGCATCTTTTAACTCACTATCAGTCGAATGCTGCGCTAAACCAAGCTGTGCCAGGGGTATTTCTTCACTTCGTCCATTAACACGTACGTGAACTGTCTGGTGTGCAAGTTGTGTCATTTTGCTATCTCCTTCCTCAAGTATCGATGGTTGACAACTCTCAAAGTGTCTGCTATTTGTCAAGTATCTTGTGTCTACAGAGATAATAACCGATAAATGGAGATGAGTCAAGGGTATTTTGCACGAATTGTTGCCCCTCAGAGTTTTTGGTTATGAGATACCTATCCGGGTCTTCCTGACAAGCTGCTCCTCTTGTTGACTGAATGCGACTGAGGTTTCCAAATTGCTGGTCAGCACATGCCAATCCTGGGGGCTCGTGTTCAACAATCGACCGAGCTCATATGAGTTGGGCATACTATAAGGAGCAAGCATGCCCCTACAGCCTGCATGTTTCTTCGTTTAACCACCAGCCAGGGGAGTCAGGCGCACAAACTGGATACTGGTTGTCGGCGTGAAGAGAATCTCCTCATCTAAAGTTTGCATACGTTTCTTATCGATCAACACAATATACGTTCCCACCTGAAATGCACGCAAGGCTTTTTGCACCGGTACTTTGGTGTCTGGTAGAAAGATAGCGCTCCCGTTCTGATTGGGCAGGTGAATCATGCCATGTTGATGTTGCGCTGCAATCTCCTCTTCCGTCAGAAAACCGCGCTTGCTGGCCTCCTGAGATGGTTGTGTGTTCTGTATGGACGGCATACTCTTCATACGCCTCATTGCCTCTTCGCGGATGCCTTCTGCAACGATTCGCTGGATCAGCTCGGCGACGGTCAGACGTTCCTCCAACAGATTCAGTGTAAGATGCTCCAGACCTTCAGCTTTGAGCGAGCCGATTGTTCGTGTGTGCACTTCTAATGTTAGCATGGATCTTCCCTTTCTTTCCTAGCGCAACTGGACTGCTTTGACTGGTAATTGACGTAAGATAGTTGCATCAGTGATAGCTTCGTCATGGACAAGCAGCAGGATTTTGCTGAGTATCTCTGCGGTTTTGGGATCGTTTTCCTCGAAGGGCAGATAGAGCTTCTGCGTGTTATAGCGCGGAACAATACACAGATAGCGCCCACCTGGCTCTGTGTAGATGGTGCCATTGGTCAGATCTATTTTATAGCTGCTGCGCTTGCCGTCGATATACGCCAGGCGTCCCTCGATCTGCACAGTCGGTCCCAGATCTAACAGTGGAAGCAGCTCACGCAGCAATGACTCACGCAGTTGGGCCTGTTGAGCATAATTTGATTGGCTCTTGTTCTCTGTTTCCCACTGCTGATTGGTTCCCTGGCTTGCACGCACCAGGCATTGATCGATATCGCGCAGTGTCTCTGAGAAAACGACCGCAGGAATGTCTTGCAATGGCAGACAGGCTGGATCAAGGTCGAGCCTGGGTTGCGAATAGACGGTACTGTGATCCAGCGGGTAAAAGGCGATCTGTTGCAGGATGTTGTATGCGTCTCTATGATTGCTTTCTATCCAGAGGTAGGCGCGGATATTGTCACGCTGGAAATCACGCCAGCAGCCGCTCCATTGGCTTTCCCATCCCCGGCGTTCCGATGCTTGCATTGCATGGGAAGGAATGACATACGTCGAGAAACGATTGCTATATGTACGTGTCTGCTCTTCAGCCGGAGTGAGCACGTACGTTTCACGGAACATCTGTTTGAATGGCTGGGTTATCTTGTGTGTCACAAGATAACGTTGCCAGCGCGAATGCTCTTCTGGCGTCATTTCGACGGGATGCGCGATGCGGAAACGATACTCGCTGCTGATAACCACGGCCTCTCCCTCAGCATTGTGCCAGCCACCTTGCTCGTCAAGAAACGCATAGGCAGAGTGACTCTCGTCCGGCGAAGAGATCTTCCAGACCAGACGACGAGCGAGACGCCTGGAAATCAGGTGGGCTGCAAAAGTGCATTGCCACTCGGCGCACGACCAGCTCCGCCGCTCTCTCATGGCCGCCTCCAGACGTTTTCTCTGGATAGAAAGCGTCATGGAAAGCATTTTTGCTTCCTCTGACATAAGCCGCCATGTCTCCGCCAGCGCATCAGGGTGCCGACGGAGCACTTTGCCATCTGATCCTCTGATACGACGCAGCATTCGTCCAGCGGGACTGATCGTCAGGTGGAGCGTGAACCCACCAACATGCCAGGTGCGTTCTCCCTGTTCATTGAGGTCATGCATAAAGATGGCACGATCCTTGAGTTCTTCCACCGTCATGCCACGCTGGTTCGCAATCTCTGGAAGGACATTTTCGATACGGGACAGGACGCCCCTATGCTTTGTACGTTGTTGTATATGAAGCAGGCATGCAACGGCATCCTCGTCAGCCCACTGCGCTATTGTCCAGATCACAGTCTGACGATGTTTGACGCGTATCAGGAACGTCAGAAGATCGCGCACCTGCACGTCAGGGAAAGCTACCAGTGCCCAGCAGGCTCCATAAGCAATCTTGTACAGACGTTGAGCCTCTTTCCCCGAAAAGCATTCGTACCAGGTAGTTCCTTGCTTGTACCAGGTCTTCACGCCACTTGAGGCGTAGGCACGAGTTTCATAGATAGTGATGGTGCCGTATTCATAGCTCGCATCGGGTGAAATGGGCTGTCCACGCTCATACGCGACAAGCATTCTGGTCTCAGCCTCATTGGCGATGCCCTTATACCATGTCCTTTTCACCGCCAGCCCCAGCAGCAAGTGACGCAGGAGTGAAGCAGGTACGGTTGTTTTTAATTCTGTCCAGTTATATATCCATTTTTTGGTGGGCTGCCTTCCACGACTGGTGAGCATATGCAGTAGAATCGCCTGGAAGGTTTTGGGGTGAGATGTGAAATACAGTCGTAATTCATCAGCATGTTCCCCAAAAGTGGAGTCCCACTGGCACCAGATATCGATAGTTTGTAGCAAGGTATATGCATCCATCGTGAGCATTTCCCCCCAATCTCAATACATATTCTCTGCTCTCTTCTTCTTTTGCTCGGCTTCAAAAGTGGTAACAGCGATGTAAAGACAGAATATCAATCAGAAATATTTTCTTATAAAACCGAAGCCGTTGCTACCGTATTAAACCCCCAAAATTTATTTCCTCCTCCGTTTACTCAGTGGTACATTATTTACTGGATTGTAAGTGTGGAATACTTACAACCAATCTGCTACTATATTCACGTTTTCTGAATTTCTATGCCTGTTAGGAACTAATTGCAAGCCGTATTTTCTTTGCTATTTCTGTACTGTAACTGAAGAATGGGGTGAAGAATTATCATTTTTATATATCGCCTCTCTTTCCTTAATCCTGCAATGGCGAAAATACTACGACTTGATTGGAATGCTTGCTAATTTTGCATTGCATGGCTTCTGTCTGCCACCCTTTTTATCGCGCAACTTCTAGCACTATGCTCATAGAAAGGAATACTTCATGAATCCTGATCAACTTCGCTCCCGCCTGCAAACGGTAGATTTGCAAGGACAGTTGGTGATTACGCGTACAACCTTTGATGATCCTAGTATCGTTCAGTTGATTGATACGTATTATGGTGGCAATGCTATTGTCATCGATAATGCCAGTATCCAGCCCTCTGCCACTACTACTACGCAGACGGTGGTTACGGGGAAGGCTTCGTTGTCGAGAACTTTACCCAACAGTTAAAACAGCTCATATAAACACAACAAGGAGAAAAACAATGCGATGTAGAGTCTGTGGAAACACTATTGCCGGTGGACAAACCTACTTCAACCTCCCTCAAGGTCAGGACGGCGTACTCTGTGCAACTTGTAATACGCTCGCTAAAACATTTTGTGCCGGGGGCTGTGGCAAACTAATCCAGGTCGGCACAACCGCCATTCTTGGACACACGTTATTTAGCAATGGCACCGCGCTTCTGTGTGCAGATTGTCAGTCTCTCCCACGAGTGGTCTGTGCTGGAGGCTGTGATACGCTGCTGAGAGTGGGTACCAGGAACGTTGCCACGATTTATTCCTATGCCAATAATGTCGGGGTTTGTGAAACCTGCCATAGCCTTGCGCTCGTGGTCTGTGCCGGAGGCTGTGATACGCTGCTGAGAGTGGGTACCAGGAATGTTGCCACGATTTATTCCTATGCCAATAATGTCGGGGTTTGTGAAACCTGCCATAGCCTTGCGCTCGTGGTCTGTGCTGGAGGCTGCAATACACTATTGAGAGTGGGTACCAGGAACGTTGCGAATTATCAGCCCTACAGCAACGCTAGCCTTTGTACAACCTGCCAGACTCGACCTCTCACAATGTGCATCGGCAGATGCAATACTTTACTCGTAGTAGATGGTACAAACGTTGTTGCTCATACCATCTATCCCCATAGCTTATTGCACGCATGCAATGCGTGTAGTGCTGCAGGCGTAGGATGTGGACTATGTAACACACCTGCAGCGCTTCTTACTCTTCCGACAGCTCAGCAAGTTTTTATTGGTGCATTAAGAGTTGATAACGACTATCGCTGCCGTTTCTGTAATGCCCGAGCCGTCAGTGATAATCCCACAGCTAACCCACTTTATCAAAATGTCCATACCTGGATCGGTACAACTGCAAATGGACTGAACCTGACTCCGACGCGCCCACCTTTGACCCTGTCTACTCGCACCTTCCTCAATGGGAGAAATGGGGTTGTGGCAGCTCCAATCAATAATAATGTCGCACCATCGCACACGTTGGGCTTTTGCGCATTCGTCTGGACTGGTCAGACGATTACCGAGCGCAACATCTATATCGAGCGCCGTCTGACACGAGTGATGTTCATGGCGACTGCCGCACATGAATTAACCCATGCCTGGCAATACGAACAGGGTTTGCAAGGCAGGCAGACGCCGCAGATTAGAGAGGGCTTTCCCGAATGGGTGGCTTACCGCTTCTTGGAATTGTTGGCAGCACAACATACTGAGGACGAGGCGGAAGCCCGGCGCTATATGGCCCAACTGAGTACAAACCAGGACCCTGTTTATGGTGCTGGCTTACAACAATTCATTACTGCCTTCGGCACTGGCGGACAGGCAGGTTTTGCTCGTGTTCTCGCCCTGGCACAAGCTGTCATTCCAACATCCACCACAGTTAACACTCTTACCTAGTAGGATCTTCCGCTTCCTCTCGTAGACTGCTGCTGACCTGCCGCGATGGGTCAGCAGCTCTCCCTTGCTCAACAGGTGTCAAGAACCTGAGCTTCTTGCTAGTGCTACTACCGTCATTCCTCGCCCATACACTGGATTAAAATAACAGACCGCATCCCCCATAACCAATAAATTATGTGAAAGTTTTATGCGCTCAGAGTGCCGAAAACGATTTTCGGCACGTCGGCAGCCATAGAAAAGAGGAGCTTTTCAATACATTGCTGTCAAACGGGAATTGAGAGTGCAAGGTAAGGTAAGATGAAGCGGCCTGAGAAGTCGCTTGCGGTGGGCTAAACTTGCTCTGATATGGTAGAATAGTACTATGTATTTGCTTGGAGCATACACTAATATACACTACCCGTGCAAGCGAAGTTTTTTGAGTCAAAGGGCCTATGGGTCTTTTCTTTCCTTGATCGGGCAAGAGCAGACCCGGCGATTCATCCATGGAGCTAAAGACTTCGTCGTTTTCTCGCCGCTTTTGTATATAAAGAGGGGTAGATATGCCACTTATAAAATATCATAAACAGCCAGAATTACGAGACCCTGTCGTCATTGTTGCCTTTGGGGGCTGGAATGATGCCGCAGACTCGGCAACGACAGCGATAAAATTTTTAATCGAGCGTTGGGCACCACTTAAAATTGCTGAGATTGATTCAGAAGATTTCTTTGTTTTTACCGAGACAAGACCAACGGTTAAACTTGTTGACGGGATACAGCGTGCTATTGTTTGGCCTACAAATCAATTTCTAGCCCATTTGGCACCAGACCTCAACCGCGACGTGATCCTCTTCCTTGGTGTCGAACCACATCTCAAATGGAGGACGTTCAGCAAGGCCTTTATGGATGTTTGCAAACACTTTAATGCATCGGAAGTAGTTTTCCTTGGTGCGCTGCTGGCCAATGTCCCACATTCTCTTCAGGTGCCTATCACTGGTAGCTCCACTAGCACCGATGTGATGGAACGCCTGCACGAAATGGATGTCCATAACTCTCACTATGAAGGTCCCGCTGGTATGCTTGGTGTGCTCCACGATGCTTGCCGGCGTAGCCATATCTCTTCTGCTTCCCTTTGGGCAGCCGCACCACACTATTTAGCGGCAGCCCCTAATATTAAAGTGACTGCGGCCTTGCTCACCTCTCTCAATCAGTTCCTTTCTTTTGGCCTGGATTTGAGTGAGATCCAATCTGATGCTGTTCGTTTTGAGGAACAGGTTTCGGCGCTCGTCGCTCGTGATCCAGAAGCAAGTGAGTACGTTCGCAAGTTGGAGGAGCAAGTGGCCAGTGGCGTCGATAGTCGATGAGGATGAGGATGAGAATGGCAATATGCATCTGGATCGCCCTGCAAGTACTGGACCTTTACCCAGTGCCGATAGCCTTATCCGTGATGTTGAGGAGTTGCTTCGTAAGCAACGTGAGAATGGAAGTTCCCAAACACCTGATGATGAAGAGGAGAGCGAATGAGTATTAGTCCCTACCCTTTAGAAGAAGTCCTTCAACCGCGCTCAGTAGCAATACTGGGCGCTTCACGTGCACCACAGAAATGGGGACATGTAGCAGCAAAACAGTTGATTGCGGGCGCATTTGCTGGCGATATCTATCTTGTTAACCCTTCCGTTTCTGAAATATTAGGACGACCAACCTATCCAACACTGCGTGCTGTGCCTGGACATGTAGATCTGGCTATCATCGCAACAGCTTTTCCCTATGTATCTCAATCAATTGACGATTGCATTGCTCATGGCGTTAAAGGCATTGTCATTATCACTGCTGGCTTTAGCGAGACAGGGCCGGAGGGATGCACCCTGGAACGTGAGTTAGTTGCTCGCTGCCGTGAGCATGGCATCCGCATTATCGGCACAAACTGCATGGGCCTCTATGTACATCGCTCAAAACTTAATGCACTGGGGATGGTCTTCCCACTTCCACTTGGCCCCATTGGCCTGGTTTCTCAAAGCGGCAATCTAGGCATGTATTGGTATGCACAGGCACAACTCGATGGATTGGGCTTTAACACCTTCTTGAGCGTTGGCAACGCTATTGATGTTACATTTCCAGAATGCATGCAATATCTGGCAGACGATCCAGAGACAACGGTTATCGCTGGCTATGTGGAAGCTATTCAAGAACAGGCGCTCCATCACACTACACAGGATATGTACGCACGCGGATGCTATAAGCCAGTCGTTATCTTACTCAGTGGCGCTACTGAAGTAGGCGTACGAGCTGCATTTTCTCATACTGGTGCCCAGGCAGTAGTACGTTCCGATCAAGATGTAAGCCTTCTTGGCAGTGGTGTGGTACGAGTCCTGCGTTCAGACGAACTCTTTCCGGTTGCGCAAGCACTTGCGTTACAACCTCCCACACCTCAAGGCGGACGTCGCATCGCCATTGTAGGCGACGGCGGAGGAAGCTCGGTTGCAACAGGCGATGCGGCCATTCGTGCCGGATTAGAGGTTCCTACTCTCTCTATCTCAACACAACAAGCATTGCGCAAACTTATGCCTGCACGCGCAACCTCCAACAATCCAATCGATGTCGCTGGCGCAACGGATGAAGAC
This sequence comes from uncultured Chloroflexia bacterium, assembly GCA_963850365.1. Taxonomy (GTDB): domain Bacteria; phylum Chloroflexota; class Ktedonobacteria; order Ktedonobacterales; family Ktedonobacteraceae; genus Dictyobacter. The sequence continues at coordinate 550,450 of CAWKKX010000022.1, read as the reverse complement.
CCACTCTCTTTCGCAACTATCGCTGAGGTATGTTTACAAGATCCTTCAATTGATGGAGTGATTATCACAGGCCTCTTCGGTGGCTACCGCATGCTTTTGTCAGAAGAATTTGGCGTTCGTGAGGAAACGGCAGCTCGTGAACTGGGACGTCTTGTCCGACAATATCAGAAACCAGTACTGGTGCAAACGGTCTATGCACGCTATGACATTCCAGCCCTACACCTGCTCCGCGAAGAACACATTCCCTACTATGAATCTGTTGAAATTACGTGTCGCGCAATGGCTGCATTGACTGAGATAGGACAATTTTTGACGCATATGCAAAAAAAGCACTCAATTTAAGTTTACTCTATTCTCTGTTAGACGCTACTACATAAAGCATGCCTGGAATAATATCTATCATTCCAGGCATGCTTTATTCACTAAAATTTATTATTATCACTGCTGCAATGATTTACAACACAACTGTTACTTTGCGTTGCTTCCCTCCGCGTAGGAAGCTTACTACTAGTCTCTCACCTGCTTTATGACGACGCACCACATTTTGTAGATCACGCGGCTCCCTTATAGGCTCTTCATCGGCGGTAACAATAATATCCTGACGCTTCAATTCAGCTTGATCGGCAGAGCTCTGAGGACGAACTTCCAATATTTCCATGCCAAATTGCTGCGTAATTCCAAGGCTACGTTGGAGTGTAGCGTCAAGCGCCACACGCATTCCACCTACACCCAATGAGATACCTGTAGGTGCGGCACTACGTTTCTGTGCGATGCGAGCAACGACCGCTTTTATCGTGTCTAGAGGGACTGAGAAGCCAAGCCCTTGTGCCATTGGTAACATTGCAGTTGTAATACCAACAACACGTCCCGCACTATCGACGAGAGGACCACCCGAATTACCTGGATTGATTGATGTATCCGTTTGTATCAAGTTTACCATCTTGCGGGACCTGGGCACATCTAATGTACGACCCAATGCACTGACAACGCCGGCTGTAACAGTCCAATTCAAGCCATAGGGATTCCCTACTGCGATAACTAACTGACCCACACGCAGGGGATTGCGTCCAAGTTCAGCAACAGGTAAATGATCGGCACCAATACGCAATACAGCTACATCTACATCAGAATCACTACCTACCAGACCAGCTGCAAACTTACGTCCATCAGCAAGCGTTACCTGGATATGTTTGGCACCATCGACAACATGAGCATTTGTAAGAATTTGCCCATCTGAGGCAAAAATGAAGCCAGAGCCAAGGCCACCACCAGGAACAGGAGCATAATGCCCATTACGCCCTCTATCACGCTCTGTATCAATACGTACAACAGTCGGACCAACGCGCTCGGCCGCAGAGGTAACTGCATGGGAGTAAGCATCTAAAGCCAGCGCATCTCGCTCATATGTACTCATTATTATTTTCTTTCCCGTGGAACCCATTAAGCGTAGTGGCGTGCGAGGCTACAACTCAATAAGCTTGATAGTCATTGTATCACAAATAACACAGCATGTGTCAATTCTCTTCCCTTTTTTGAGCTTACACAAACGTACCAACACAAGCCCCCAAAAATTATTAACGTTATTATTAATCTTTATTCATAAGTACCTCGTAAGTAGCCTGACCCTTACCTTCTCCTCTTATGCTCTCAAGGCCCTCCAAACAACGCTGTAAGATCACAAATGGAACATTCCATTTATTGATACATTATGAATAAAACATGAACGAAAAAATGCGTGCATGTGTCTCTATGTTTCAAATTGATTGTTATTATTCTATTATTGTTGCCTTTTATGACTAGAATTTCAAAATATAGTTATGACCGCTTATATAAAATTACGTTACTTATTATTTTATATAGCGTTGTATTAAATAGCAAGACATTCTATGCAGAAAATATACGAATATGCCTCTATGCATAGTCGTATCTCCATAGAAAAATATGCTCATTATCTTAAGGCGAAAGATCCTTGCGCAATTCAATATTTGCGCATCTCACAACATGCAAATAAAAGAAAGGGATCTCATACAATGTTTGAACTCAACGAACAGGAACTTGAGCAGGTTGCGGGCGGTCGTCACCATCAAGGTTCATATACCAATGCTCAAATAAATGTTCAAGCCAGTGCTAATGGTGGTTCTCTCCACATTGATACAGTACTTGCTAACACAAAAAGTATCAGCATTACTTCACACGGTGAGAGTGTCTCGACCGCCGTCGGATTCGCTATCGCTATCGCGATCTAGTTAACATGCTCTCATTATCAGAAGAGCTTCATTATGGAAAATACGTTTAGTAACTGAAAGGATCTAACACAATGTTTGAACTCAACGAACAGGAACTCGTGCAAGTCGCGGGCGGTCATGGTCACTATGGAAGCCAGGCTAGCGCCAACGGCGGAGCCGCCACGCTGCTTAGGTGTTGCATCTTCTAGCTCTTATTCATCTTCAAAGGTAACCCCTTTTTACTCCAGGTCTTCCGCTGAAAATGATAGCTTCGCCATCGGTTATGGTGCAGTCGCCGCCAGCGAGAGCCAGACGAGCGCCGGTGCACACCACTAAAATAAGAATAGCACGCTCAGAGGAAAGGCTTTTTCCTCCAGTCAAGCACATATGGCTATAAGAAGTAGTCTGCGCCCACTCAAAGGCAATCGATATCTATCATAGAAATACTCTATCTAGAGGGGGATCTGCTTTTCATGCATAATGATCTTACACTACAAGAACTTAGCGATGATGAATTGGAAATGGTTGTTGGCGGCAGTCACAGCCAACAGCCACAGCCATAGCCAACAAAGCCACAGCCACAGTCATGGGCACCAGAGTAGCAAAACATACATAGTTACTAACTATTACATTATTAATTCTACAAACGTTCAGATATCTAACGGATCATCTAAAAATAGCAGCAATAATGGCACCTGGGTTTCGCTGGGCTAGCAACATTATAGAGATAGTGATCTGGGTACCTTGAATTCAGAAGATACCCAGATCACTATCTCTATTTCATTTCACATAATTTCTATCTATTTGTAGCTACCCCGCTCATATGAGCAAAAATCTCCTTAGGGGTCCTGCTTCACTTCGCAATATACTATCCCCAACATGTAAATAGATGGACATCATTGCTAGCATGGAGAAAATAAGCCCTAATGAAAAAAGAACCCCTTAACACTCTTGTGGATGAAGTACAGATGTGATAGCTGCAACCAGATCCTGAAACGAGAACGGCTTTTCAACCAGGCTCGCATGTGGTGCCAGCCGTAACGCAATAGCAATTTCAGATGAAGTCGCAGCAGTACAGAAAATAAGAGGCAGCGCTTGTGTCCGTGGGCTCGAACATAAGAAGCTAAGCACTTCCAGGCCCGTCATATCAGGCAAATGCAAATCAAGAATGAGCACATCTACAGGCAAAGCTTGAGCTTTCGTTTGTACAGAGACAAACGATGCAGATACTCGCTCATCTCTATCTGGCAATAAGGCATCTAAGCACTCACGCGGATGCTCATAAACCACAACCTGATGCCCGGCATACTGGAGCATTGTTGCACAAAGTTTAGCGATACGCGTATTGTCTTCAAGCAGACCTACTTGAGCCATAAAATCACAGCATTCCTTGTCTAAGGCAGTCTGCCTAAATTGTATTGTGTCCATACACACCTGTCAAGAATCGATAAAGGCACTACCCCATCTCGGCTAGTATATCATCTCTCGACGAGGATAAGAACATAGTGTACAATCTAAACGACGAATATCACTCTTACATGAAAGAAATTTGAACAATATTATGAGCGAATACGATACCATCAGAAAACAGCCTGTTAGCATTGTACGCTTTGGCATGGGCAAAGAATTACAGCTATACTACGATGAATTCGTTGTTACTGGTCAGGAAGAAGACCAGGAGATCCGCATTCAATTGGATGCGATTAAGCGCCTCACATTAATGCCTGGCGACCCTAATCCGTCCAAGCTTATACTTATGGCTGACTTAGATGACGAGACAACCATCATCCTTGCTGAAGGTATGACGAATGCGCGAGCATTTCGCGAAATGCTTCCTCGTCTCATTGAGCTTTGCCCCGATTTACAACTTGATCCATCGGATATGGGAGAACAACTGCGTCAGGCACTCAATACAAAGCGTGCCTGGACATTGACGTGCTATGGTGCGTTTTTATTGGTTTGCCTGTTCTTATATGGTCTCTATCTACTTGTCGCTTATATAGGCACTCTCCACCATTAAATTTCTTATTTATCAGTTCTCTCTCCATCATTCATTTCTTATTTTACTAGAATCCGCTTTTGCTGCTCCAATTCATGCAGTATTGAGTTCTGGCACGGAACAAAAAAGGCCTGATTGATAGATCCAATCAGGCCCACTCACATCATTCAAAATGAACTAATTTACGCGACGAACGACACGGCGCACTACCATTACTGTTTCCTGCATTTCATAACCCTTCGGTAACCTGGTGGGCTTGTTATTCTGGGGGAAAAGAATATCTTTCATGCCGGTAAGCGCTGGAAGTGAGTGCGCTACTGCTCGGTTCGCCTGTAAGCGTGACAGTAGATTACGGCGTAGCAACTCTAAACCTACACCAACAGCAAGAGCACCAACTCCTGCCGCCACATTACGTGGTCCAGGAAACCTATAGAATAAAGCAGGCAAATTTGATTGAGCAGAAACCACATCTGTTGACACCGGGGCCAGATCAGTTCCACAATTACGACAGTAGGTATCTTCTGCGGCATTTTTTTTATTACAACTGGGACAGTACATTATTACCTCCTCATGAGTTCCGTGTATTAGCTAGCTTTCTTTTTGTTTTTAAGTATCTCTGCAACTGCATCTATAATCACAGCATTTTCTTCAACCGTATTATAAAAATATGGCGAGATGCGTAGCAGACCGGGACGATAATCCGTGACGATATTACGCAGCAACAACTCTTGTACCATTGTTTGTGGGTCTTCAACTTCAAGCATTACAATAGAGCTACGCAGTTCAGGTTCCAGGGGAGATCGTACAGTCCAGCCCTGCTCACGAGCTCGTGCAATTAAGTCATTCGTTAGATAACGTGAACGCTCACCGATGCTTTCCACACTTGCCTCTTGTACAATGTCTAAGCCACCATTTGCAGCATAGACGGCTGCCATTGCTGGTGTACCAGCCTCTATACGCGTCGCACCTGGGTGGTATTCAAAAGACTCGGTCTTAAACTGGAACTGCTCACGATGACCGAACCAGCCAGCAATAGTTGGTTCTAACGTGGGGATCAGGCCCTCACGAATATATACAAATGCCATGCCAGGACCACCCATCAGCCACGTAAGTGTGCCGGTAACAAGAAAATCAATATCCTGGCTTATGACATTAATAGGTATCTGCCCCGTACCCTGATAGTCATCAACAAGCATGTATGCTCCATGCTTGTGCGCAATATCAGCAATTGCACGAATATCCTGTATATAACCACTTGTATAAAATACACGCGATGTTGCAATTAAAGCAGTCTGATCATCAACCAGAGAAACATATGCGTCAATAGGAACAGATATCCGATCCGGGCTTTTAACAAATTGGCATTGCACACCCAGGCGCTCTTTTACCAACCACTGGTACGCCAGAGTGGGAAAATCCATATCGGTTATTACTACGTTTTTGCGAGCCCGATAGTCGAGAGCCGAGGAGATAGTACTAAGAGCACCAGAAACACTGGGAGCAATTGCTACTTCATGCACTTGCGCCCCGATCAAAGTTGCAAATTTTCTGCGGGCCTGATCGATTTCCCCCAGCCAGGTATCATACCATGCACTGGCACCCCACTCATTCCACGCCTCCATAAAACGTCCTATATTTTGCATCGAACGCTTTGAAAGCGCTCCTAACGAGCAGCTATTCAAATACGTCTTCTTCTGCAAAATTGGAAACTCCTCGCGGTACATAAGGAGTTCTGGGTGCTCAAGGGCAGATGGCACTGGGAATTGCATTCTGGATTCTCCAGCAGACATATATGCACACTCCTTCGACAATTTGCCTGGTTATTTAATTGACTGCATTATATTCTATTGTAGCGCCTTTAAGGAAAGGCGTCTACGATTGCTGCCAATAATCATGCTTTTCAATACAAAACTTGTCACGACTCCTCACTCAACAATGTCTTTACGGAATTTGGCAACCTTGCGGCAAAACCTTTTCTGGAACTATAAATCAGCAAGCCGATTACCCAAGCAAGCAATAAAAGATTACGCACCGTTATGGCAGGGAAAAACAGAGGGTTTTTTGGAACATCTAAAATAGATGGTGTCATCAAATAGATGTAGGGATAGATCCAACTTGTCAATAAAGAGATCAGCACCCAGGGGAAGAACCACCAGCGACGCATCTCACCAATATAGGCCAGCAATGGAATAACCCAGATCAGGTATTGTGGGCTAAAGACTTTCGAGGTTAACATGACTATAAGCAAAGTTAAAAGGCATGCAGTAGCGAGATCGATTTTTGCACGCCAGAGAAGCCAGTGAGTATACAAAATACTCATCACAACCAGCATACTTGCGCAGAGAGAGACAACCGCTGCTAACGGATCAAGCATATTAAGAGAGCCAAAAGTGTACACGTAGCTCAATGATCCCCATCTCACACTACTTGCAAGCCAGAGAATTGATGCGGAGAGTGACTCCACCTGTATAGGACGATAACCAAAATAATTAAAGGGAGCCAGCGTCCCTTCAACGCTTAAAAGCAAAGATATGCTTATTATTACAACACAGACCAGCACAAATACAATCAGTGGAATCCAGCGCTTGCGTGCATACCAGACCTCTTGAGATCCTAACTGCTGAGCAAGAAGAAAGGGTAGTAATAACACTACAGGATAGAATTTCAACAACGTCGATAATGCTAAGAGCGCAAAAGCCCAATTCCAACTCTTACGCCTGGCACAAAAGAGTGCTAACAGGCTCAAAGCAGCAGGAAAAATATCAAAACGCCCTGACAGCGTCGCCCAGCCCCCTATAACCATATAGATAGCATAGGCCAGGGCTGCACGCCGCGACTGCCATTGTGCAAGCGCAAAATAGAGGGAAGCAGCAACCATCAGCATCCAGAGAGCAAATGCTACCTGGTACCATGATAATGATACCATCATGCCAAGCGAAAACGGGATGAGCGTCAACAATGGATATTCATAAGGCAAAGCATGAAAAGGGGCAGATGACGACTGCGCTGCAACAAACTGTACAAGAGCGGTGGGAAGACCCGCATGATACATCCAACTAACAATTACTTGTCGTGAAAGCAATAAAAGATGCTGTTGCGCAGGATGCGTAAGAAATGCACACTGAAAATCCAACTGCGCATGCAGAGCAGATACCCCATGCCAGAAAGCAATAGCATAACACTGATATCTTGCCGCATCGGTATTCGGTTCAAAAAGCTGCCAGGCAGCACCATAGTAGAGCAGAACGCCCATAACCAGCAGAATAAGAACATCTTGCATAACTGGAATAGAGCGAATACTGTAAAGTTGCTTTGCTTGAGGAGCATTCATAAGACAAATGGCTGTTTCTGTTCCATATATAAATTTTGTCGCTGATTTCTATAATATTGCATCTCTATAGATAACGTTTTACATGACCCATCGTCACAATAGAACACAGATGAGCCTCTATCTATCTCCACCAAAAGGAATTGTTGCAAAGATAGATAGATTAATAGCAGCCCGATCAAGCATGATAGTTGCCGACTTTGTAAAGTGAAAGGAAGTGACTATATATGCTACAATAATGCTGCAGAGATAGGCTTTTAACAAATTGAGGGGTAGAAGCATGCATATATTGGAAGATGGCCAAAAATTCGAGCGATATCACGTCATACGTCAACTAGGACAGGGAGCTACAGGTATAAGCTATGAAGCTGAAGATAGCAGATTAAAAAGCAAAGTCGTTCTGAAGATCGTCCAGCCCTGGTCAGAAGTATCATATGCAACGCGACGCCAATTTTTTCGCGATATGCAAGTCTTAAGCGTCCTCACACATCCTTATCTTGCGACTGTACTTAATTATGGTGAAGTAGCAGGGCAACTCTACGTTGTCAGGCGCTATCTTAACTATGGCTCCTTGCTTGGTAACGAAGGACGCATGTGGCTCAATCCTCCTCTCACTGTCAAAGATGCCATTACTTACACCTATCAACTCTCACAGGCTCTTCACCTCATCCATAGTTACAACTATGTCCATGGCGCATTAACATTTTCAAATATATTAATATCAAGGCGACCACACACTGAGACCGATAATGCACCACTACTACTCAGTGATGCTGGACTGGCTCAGTTTGTACGACGCTTTGGGCAAACACAACAAAATATACTCCCTATGACGGCTGCACCAGAACAATTTAAAGGGCACGTTACGCCTGCAAGTGATCAATACGCCCTGGCAATTTTGCTCTATGTATGGCTCACAGGACGCCCTCCCTTCGCTGGCTCCCCTGCTGAAATAGAGCACCTGAAGCTTACAGGGATAATATCCATGCCGCAATCAACATCTCACAGAAGAACAGGAAAGAATACTACGACGAGCACTCAGCGCTAAGCAGGAAACCCGTTACCCTTCCATTCTTACATTTGCTGAGGCTCTTTTGAACTCACTACTACCTGAACAACAAACCACAAAACATGTGAAAATTGAGCTATCCCCCTCTCCCGCTCCCGAACTCACACGGCCCCCCCTTACTTCAAAAGATGACGTAGCATTACCTATCCAGGAGGCTGAAAGTCACAATGCAGAACCACCACCACAGATAAACAAAGAAGACACTGTTGCGACCGCTCATCTGATTATTACCTCACCATTTTCACGAGAACCACGCACAATTACGCTGTTAAAAGATGAGATAACTCTTGGCCGAGCAGGATCAAGTGATATTTTATTAGACGAGGATACTATTACATCACGCCACCATGCCCACATCAAACGTGATGGGGAGAACTACATTATCTATGATAAACGTAGCTCCTATGGGGTTACAGTTAATGACCATAAACTGGAAGAGGGCGTAGGACATATATTAAAAGAGGGAGACCACATACAGATTGGTGACTATAGCCTGCTTTTCTCGTTTCAACATACAAAAAACAGAGGCGACTCACCTGTTGAACACGTTTTACGCTAATGGTAAATAATGCAGTGCGCTTTTGTCATGATCAGTACATATCAGCTACGATACAGAGAAAAAATAAAGAACGATAAACAAACGCTAATTGTTTATCGTTCTTTACTCATTTCTAATCTGATCCGGCATATTAGTCACAAAAAGCGTAGCCTGGGCCAGCAGCAGCACGACAGATATCGATACTTGCATTGCGCCCTGTACGCTGTGGATACTGCTCTTCAACGGCCTTACGTAGAGCCTCTACAGATTCGTTATCCACAAGATTAATCGTACAACCACCGAAACCTCCGCCCATCATACGTGCACCAAGGACACCGGGCACCTTGCTTGCAATCTCTACGAGCACATCAAGCTCCACGCTACTGACCTCATATTCATCGCGTAAACCAGCATGACCCTCCCAGAGAATCTTCCCAGCAGCCTCAATATTACTAGTCTTGTTACCGCCCTCCAACAACTTGACCACTCGGTGCACACGTCCATTTTCAGCAATCACGTAGCCAGCACGTTTCTGTAAGACCGGAGAGAGATGATGCTTATAGCGTGCAAATTGCTCTGGCGTAATATCACACAATGTCTCAATAGTATGGGCCTGTCTATTTTCTGGCTCATCATGCAAAATACACTCTCGTATCTGCCTGGTAGCATCCTCGCACTGCTTGCGTCGCTCATTGTAGGCAGAAGATGCAAGTTCACGCCGCACACTCGTATCAATCACGACCACTGAAATTCCTGGATACTCAAAGGGCAAATAACGATATTCAAGAGAGCGACAGTCAAGCAGGACAGCTTTACCGGGTTGACCTAAACACGAGGCTGCCTGGTCAAGAATACCAGACCGCAGGCCCGAGGCAATATGCTCTGCACGCTGACAAAGTGCAGCAACCTCCATAGGAGATAAACTTGCATTCTGTGTACCAATTGTCAATTTACCTTGCGAGAAGAGTGCACACGCATGGGCAGTTGAGACCTCCAACGCAGCCGACGAACTCATACCACCACCGGGCGGCACATCTCCACTCACAACAGCGTCAAAGCCATTGACAGGCTTATTGGCACGAATCAACTCTGTTGCAACACCCAGGATATAGCGTGCCCAATCTGGCAATTGAGCACGCTGCGTCTGGAATGTCTCTGGTAAACCAGCCAGAGAAAACTGTGCGTACTCCGAAAAGTGCGTTGACCAGAGACGAACTATCCCATCTCCACGCGTGCGTCCCGCAAATGCGGCAACACGGTCTATCGCAATAGGTAGAACATACCCACCATTATAGTCCGTATGTTCGCCAATAAGGTTTACGCGTCCCGGAGCCCATGCAGCACCTAAGGGGCCCATATATGCTGTCTCTTCTGGAAACACATGCGCAAATTGCGCAAGTGCCTTATTGACGGGGGGTAGTAGTTTCGTTGTATCCATGCTATTTCTATTCAGCCTCTTTCTTTTCAATTGCCGCACGTAATTCACTCGCCTTCTGAGCAGGAGACGAATCGTTTGTCCATAATCCCCATAAGGATTCGGATGATGCAGCATATTTCAATTTACCAGGCGCACGACCAATAGCAAGAACCTCAACATGGAAATGAAAACGCTCATCGGCAAGCTGATGTAAACCCATTAAGTAGGGCATGGGAGCCATAGTACCATCGAACAATTCATTATATCCGCGAATCACTGTAAGCAACAAAGCGGCTAAATCACGCAGTTCATCATCCTGCATAGTACCAATATTCGCCACATGCCGGCGCGGGTAGAGATGAACCTCATAGGGATAACGAACATAAGGCGGCAAGAACGCCTGCCATGTACCATTCGCGGCAACCTGATATTCACTATCACTCAATTCTGCACGCACACGACAAAACGGGCACCCTTTGCCAGCCTCATCATCAATCACTACCGTTTCAAACTCACGCTCAAGCGTTGCAGGAAGAACCGACACGCCATAAGCCTGCCCATGTGGATGAAACTGAGTTTGTCCAATAGCAGTACCACTATTTTCAAAGATCATAACAGTGCGATAACGCGAAGATAAATCATTATATACCTCACGCCACAACTTCGCTACATCAAATACTTCGTCCACACTCAACTGAGTGAATTTTTTATTATGGTCACGGTTATAAATCACGACATACGCTTCACCTACTGGCGGTTTAAACGGCGGGAAGTCATTGGGATGTAACCATACATTGGTATCGGGGCTCACACGTCCATTCGTGATATCAGCGCAAAAAGGGCACTCAGTCGTACCTTCACGACGGTTCGCACGATTCGCCGCATTCACAAGATGCTGACGCAATATAGGATTCCAAACAAGCGGAGTTGTATATTCCTTCATAAAATATTTATTCCTCATAACGTCATATAATCCAGGTGAAGAATTCCTTTTTCTCACCTGACCTCCTCAGTATACAATACACAGACTCCACATGTTACAATTTTAGCTAACATATATTCTGAAGAGCTCTCTTGATCCCTTGGGCAAACGCAATAGTGTGAGGGACGCTTTCAACACCTGCTAATGTATTCCTTAAATAAAATATGCAATAATACCTTAAAGAGCCGTTCATTTTGACAAAGAGTCAATGCGACTTTTTCGTTAAGCCCCCGGCTAAGACCTCGGCAACCAACGGACAAAGGAAATTAGATCATGAACGATATTCCATGGTATGTTACCTTTTTGGAGAAGACTACCTGCGCCTCTACTCACCATTTCTTCCACCTCAGAAAACGGCTCGCGAGGTGAAAGACATTATCAATCTGCTTCACCTACCAAATGGAAGTTCTATTCTCGATCTCTGTTGTGGATATGGGCGGCATACTATTCCATTAGCCATGCAAGGTTACCAGGTCACAGGGCTGGACTTAAGCGCAACATTCCTACAACAGGCACAATTAACCGCTAAACAACAAGGCGTCGAGGTGCGCTGGGTTCAAAGCGATATGCGCACTATCCCTTTTGAAAACGAATTCGATGCCATCATTAATGTCTTTACCTCGTTTGGCTATTTACAAAACGAAGACGAAGATCAGCATGTCCTGCAACAAGTACAAAAAGCGCTCAAGCCTGAGGGCACGTTTCTATTGGAGACCGTTCACCAGGCTCGCGTCGTACGTACCATTGCACAACATGGAATTACACGCTACGGCGATGACCTGATCGTTCTGGAAGAACGACATATTGATCTGCTTACCAGCCGTAATGAAGTACGTGTGAGCCTCATCCATCCCGATGGGAAACGTACAGAACACAGGCAATCTATGCGTATTTATACCCTGACAGAACTGGTACATATGTTAGCAGATGTGGGGTTACACATCCAGGCATATTATGGTGGACTAGAAGGCAGCCCACTTACATTGGATAGCCGCCTCGTGCTACTCGCAAAAAAATAGCAAAGACGGGCAGAAGAGACTTCATCTTCTCTATGCACCCGGCTTTTCACTGCTGGGTTCCTGCCCAGTAATCTCAAACTGCTTTCGTCCTATGGACGCTGAACAAGGCAATGCGTTATAATGAGCAAAGCTACCAGAGAGGCGTAAGCCACCTGAGTAAAGATGGTATTTATAATACCAGGTCTATTCTATCATTTTCTAAAATAAGGAAGGTGCATAACCGTGCCCTGGTGTAGATTTTTTATCCCAAAAATTGCATCACCCGGAATTAAACAGGGTGATCCTGACTTAAACGAGCATATCTCATATGCAAAATGCGTCAAAGGCCATGTACTACAAAGTGCCAACGATTGGGTTCTCTGTGAAAACCTACCAGCAGCAGATGCAAAATGCTGGCAGGAGGGCGGCGATACCATTTTTTCGTTGCGTAAGCGCAATGAATTAAAAGAAGTAAAAGAGACACCAGAGACCACAGAAAAGCACATGTCTACGATGCAAACGGGTAAAGCTTGAAGATACATGGCTAAACATATTTCATCCTCAGCTTTATCTGTTCAGTTCGTACCTGATCATGTAGCACAAGTACAATTGTCCCTACTCAAGTGGTATGCTCATGAACAACGAGATTTACCCTGGCGAATGACCAATGACCCGTATGAAATTCTTGTATCGGAAGTCATGCTTCAACAAACACAAGTTGATCGTGTACTCCCGAAATACAAACAATTTTTGTCAGCATTCCCCACTCTTGCCGATCTTGCAAATGCCCCAACAGCAGAAGTTATCTCTGTCTGGGTACCATTGGGCTACAATAGAAGAGCCATCAGTTTACAATCAATAGCAAGACAGGTCATTGCTGAATACGAGGGTCACATACCTGAGAGCATTGATGAACTCCTTAAGCTTAAAGGTATCGGCCGCTATACAGCTGGAGCAATTGCGTGTTTCGCATATCACAAACATGTTGCGACGGTAGATACAAACATTCGTCGTGTGCTACACCGCATTTTTCTTGGTTTAGAACAACCCGATCAGAAAGTGAATGATAACCAGATGCTCTTACTGGCCGAGCAAGTACTGCCCGAAGGCCAGGCATACAACTGGAACCAGTCCTTAATGGACCTGGGAGCTACCATTTGTACGAGCAATGATACCCGCTGCGGAATTTGCCCACTACAACAGAGCTGCCAGGCCTATGCAGAAATGAGCCAATATAGCCTGTTTCCGTCAGGAGCCGTTTTACGCCAGATGCGCAAAGTGGCTGAGAAAAAGAGTGGGTACCAAACACAGCCATTCACCAGCAGTAATCGCTACTTCCGTGGGCGTATCGTCGATTTTCTTCGTTCGGCCCCAGCAAATCAACGTATGCCTCTTGAAGTAGTTGGGGCACAGATCAAACCCGGCTTTAGCGATGATGATAATGCCTGGCTACAACAGATCATCAATGGCCTGGTGAAAGACGGCTTGCTCGACGCAACAGAGGATGGGGTCCGTTTACCATAACAACTAACCGCTTGTCTGCATCAATCATATATACCGATATTTTTCTAGCAAGCGAAAGAAAACCTATGTATGGAGGAATAGAGCGTTGCAACTTACAAATGTTAACGAAATCACGACAAAGTATAGGCACATTTTCCTCGCACCACACTTTGATGATGCAGTTTACTCCTGTGGAGGCACCCTGGGAGTTCAGGTAAGTGCCGGACTACGTCCATTGGTCATTACCGTTTTTGGTGGTGTACCGACATCAACGTTTGTGCCAGGCCCGTTCGCAACGCAAGTTGTTCGCAAATGGGGCACAGACAGCACAGATGGAGTGGAAAAACGACGCAAAGAAGATAGTGCCGCACTCGATTATTTACAGGCCGACTATCTCTGGCTCGATTACCTGGAAGCGATCTTTCGCGGCAATCCAGCTTACTATACCAGTGAAGCCCAGATCATCGGTGGCGAGGTACATACAGAAGATCAGGAGATTGACAAACAGCTAGCTCAACTGCTCCTCGATCTGCAAGCACGCCTACCCGATGCCGCATGGTACGCACCACTTGGCGTTGGCCGACACGTTGACCACCAAATTGTCTGTTCAGCGGCCGACCGCCTGGTTCAACGCGGAGCAAAAGTCTATTTTTATGAGGACTACCCCTATGTTCAGCGTGTGCCAGGAGCTCTCCAGAGCCGCACAGAAGAACTTGGCAAAGCATACGAGTATGCTCTTGTAGAAGTATCAGAAATGATTCCGCTTAAAATAGAAGCTGCCGATATGTATGCATCTCAAATTAGCTCTAATTTCGTTAGTAAAGAAGCTATGCACAAAGCAATAGAAGACTATTCAAAGAGTATTCGTCCAGTCGAGACAGTACGCCTCGAACGCTACTGGACAGCACGTTAAGCCAGAAGAAAGGATTACGCCACCATGACCTAAAAAGCAACGAAGCACATGGTGGTTACTATCCCAAAAGAGAAGTTCACTACAGCGTACACAAGGGAAAAGTAGGAGTGAGGACAGATGAAGGGGATCGAAGGTTCAAAGTTAGGACGCTATGAGCTACGTTTTCGCGTTGCCCAGGGGGGAATGTCAGAAGTTTACCTCGCGTATGACCGGCGTGTACGGCGTTATGTAGCAGTGAAAGTGCTCTATGGTAGTGATGAGCCTTTTGTACGCCGCTTTGAACGCGAGGCTTTGGCGGTTGGAGCGCTCTCACATGAGCACATACTTCCGCTCTACGATTTTGGTGAGCAGCGTCCATGGTACTACCTTGTGATGCCGTTTATCGAAGGTGGTACGTTACGTGACTACTTGCATAAACGCGAACGACTCACATTAGAAGAAGCTGGAAGCTTCCTTGAGCAGATTGCGTCCGCCTTGCAAAATGCTCATGACCATGGAGTTGTACACCGCGATGTCAAACCATCTAATATCCTGTTACGACCAGATGGGCATGCCTATCTTGCCGACTTTGGCCTGGCTAAGGCAAAACTTGAAGCCGAATATCAAACTCATTCAGGAGCCATGATAGGCACACCTGAATATATGGCACCCGAACAATCAAATGGCCACAGCGATCAGAGGAGCGATATCTATTCACTTGGCATCATCCTCTATCAAATGTTGATTGGGTATGTACCATTTACCGCAGACTCGCCCGTGGCTGTAACATTTAAACATATTCAATCAACCCCCATCCCACCATGTCAGTTGAACAGCACTATCCCCTCTTCCATTGAAGATGTTATGCTCAAAGCGCTGGCCAAAGCGCCAGAAGAGCGATACCAAGAAGCAAGTGCATTCGCTTCTGCCTACAAAAAAGCCTTGTTGCAAGCAAATGGGCATGAAATAGAAGATGAACAACTCATCCTCGTCGCGACAAGAGACCGCGTAGCCATTGCACAACGGCTGGAACAAAAAGAAAATATCAGGGAAACAATAGAACAAATTACAACACAGCTTG
Organism: uncultured Chloroflexia bacterium; assembly: GCA_963850365.1. Classification (GTDB taxonomy): domain Bacteria; phylum Chloroflexota; class Ktedonobacteria; order Ktedonobacterales; family Ktedonobacteraceae; genus Dictyobacter. The sequence goes on along the minus strand of CAWKKX010000022.1, from coordinate 534,418 downwards.
ATCTCCCGCAGGCGAAACCACAGCTTTTCCCTCTCGAAGGTGAAACCGCTTCTATTCCTTTCAGCTACGAAATGCAACATAAAAAACCATCCATTCGCCCTTACCAGATAGTCTTGCTCAGCTTACTCGTTATTCTCAGCATTAGCATCCCCTTCGGCCTGCTTCCAAAAGGAAAAAATAGTATACAGCAGCAGACACCACAACCTACACAGATAGTAGTAACACAGCAATGGACGAATGAAACAGAGGTCGTCCAGGCACAAGCGACCCTGACCGCACAAGCACAAGCGATCCTGGCCGCACAGGCACGTATACAAACAACCAATGGTGTCACATCAGCAGTAGGAGCAGGAAAAGTTCTCTATTATAACAGTATGACAAACAGTGGTGGAGGCTGGATCAATGATGGTCGGCAATGTTATTTCACTCCGCAAGGCTATCACGTCTATGCACACATAGCACATGCTATAGCATGGTGCTATACACAGCAGCAATCCTTCACGAATGCAATTATCACGGTACAGGCTCGCCTATTATACGGCGATTTTTATGGACTTGTCCTTCGTCTCGACCCTGCTAGCAAAGCCTTCTATGTCTTAGAATTAAACCGTCAAGGCGAATACCGTTTTCAAAGGGCCATTGGAAATGATCCTGAGCGCTGGCTCACACTCATTGACTGGACCCATTCAGCAGCAATACATGCAGGATACTTCCAGACCAATGTCTTTCTGGTTCTCGCCACAGGCTCCCATTTTCGTTTTTACATTAACCAGCAATTAATTGTCTCCACATTTTCAGACATGGCTTATACCTCTGGTTACATCGGACTTCTCGTAGGGGGCGATGCAGTACAGGGTACAGAGGCCAGCTTCGAGCATGTAGGAGTTTTCCAGCAATGATGCGTTTGTCCATACCAACTTCAAACATCAGCCTGCTGATTGTTTGAGAGGGATACAACCTATGCACAATATATCATTTCTACCAGAAAAGCATACCGTTTACCTTGCACTGGGTTCCAATATAGGCAATCGACAAGCCCATCTCGTCGCTGCCCTCGCAAGTTTGCGTGAGGTTATTGATCTCCAAACCATCTCCTCCATTTATGAAACTGAACCCGTTGGCTATATTGAACAACCAGTCTTTCTTAATATGGTATGCAGTGGAGAGACACAACTCTCAGCCCAGGAGTTATTAAAATATATAAAAGCTCTAGAAATCTCTAGTGGACGTCAACCAACATTTCGTAATGGCCCACGCACTATAGATATTGATATACTACTGTATGATCATCTTACAATTGAGCAAGAAAACCTCGTAATACCACATCCTCGTATGACAACCCGAGCTTTTGTTCTCGTACCTCTCGCAGAAATCGCTCCCGATATCCTGGAACCTTGTAGCGGCAAAACAATCCGTGACCTTCTCACAGGGATATCAAAGCAGGGCGTAAAAAAGTTTATTTCAAAACCATAAAAATTGCTTCTCACAAAAATATGTTGGCACAGGAAGAAATAGTATTTTTCTTCCTGTAGGATTGACAGATGGCCTATAATAAAACTCAACAGCGTAGCATTTTAAACTCTTAAGTCCTTAAACTCTTCACCCTCTTAACAAGATAGGTTGCGTCATGCTATAATGCAGATACGACAATTAAAATAATCACATTAGCACACATCGTTTCAGATGTGAAAAACAGGGAGTGCTTGTGGAGGGAGTTCTGTTAGACCCAGGTCAATTAGGAAAAGCAGTTGTAGATATTGCATCGGACAAAAAAGCGTCGGATATTCTGTTGCTCGATATTAGAGATGTAAGTGTGATCGCTGACTACTTCGTCATTTGTAGCGGCAGCAATTATCGTCAGATCCAATCTATTGCAGATGCTATTGACGAAGATTTGAGAACCCAGGGAGCCTGGCTGCTTCACCGAGAAGGCAGCGCAGATACAGGTTGGTTGCTATTAGATTTTGGGAGTGTAATTGTCCATGTCTTTGGTCCACAAGAGAGGGAGTATTACCGTCTTGAGCGCCTTTGGAATGAAGCAAAAACAGTTGTATATCTGCAATAATATTAAATAGAAAAGGTGACAACGATGACATTTTTTCGTAACCGGTTGTTTCTCGAGGGCATTGCACTCGGTGGGATTTGTGGTATTATCATTGGCTCCATTATCGCTTTTACTATTGGCGAAAGTAGTGTAGAAGCATTACGGAAAGTCATGCACGACAGATTTCCAAGTAAAAATGAAGTACCCTTTAAATATCTTGCTCAATAAACAAACATACGCATAGCGATGACATCTTAAGATCTCGCATATGCACAACTAAAAAATAATATGGTCACGTTCATCCAGGTTGTCATATAGAAACGTACAGATGGTGAGGTGGAGAGTGAGGTTTCTGGTTATACTTTGTCTTATCAGCCTTCTATTGAGTGTGGCCATTATTAGTGCAACGCGCGTTAACGCTTATAGCAATACATGTGTATCGCCCAATCTTTTTCCCACAGTGACAGGCACCCCTATCATCCCCCCAGCCACTCAACCATCCGTCGTTCTTAATGAAGTTTTGTTATCTCCACATACTGGCTGGAATTGTGCTTATCAAACTACACCCAATGGGCTACAAAATGCTTGGATCGAACTATACAATCTCCTGGGCCAACCACTCGATCTCTATGCAGCACGAGCTTGTATAGATACAGGCCCCAATACTCTCCAGGCTTGTTTGACATTAGGCTCGATTATCCCTGCACATGGTTTTTTTACCTTTTTCCCCTACCCAAATAAGTTACTCACTCAATCAGCAATTTCAACGCTCCGTCTCTTGCTAGCCTACGTTCCAGTTGATCAGGTGAATATTCCAGCATTACCACCCGATATCTCGTACGCTCGTATGCCAGACGGAACAGGAAAATGGCAACCAGATACGGCACCAACCATTAATAGCAGCAACACAATTACAATCTTACCATCACCCAGCCCGACACCGAAGCGTAGCAGCAAAACCAAAAGCGCGACACATAGCACCACAAAGCACACCCAAAGCACACAAATAGGCAATAACACTACAACAAACACAGCCCTTGATCAAAACGGTCAAGCACAGGATAATACTGGAAAGCAAATACCATGGCATAATTTACAGTTCCCAACTTCACTGGCATCTTCCTCCACCCTCAATAAAACAACAGGCACAAACTCAACGCCATCCTTACCTTCTAGCACAACTGAAAATGTGCCGCAAAAAATATTGTTTTCACTGATCGGAGTTGCTGGATTACTTAGCCTATGGTGGGGTTGGCGACGTTTCTCTCAGAAAAATGGGATCAGACGCTCTCCTTCCCATTCAGACAGGCGCATGGTATGATCTGTATGATCGATGTAATTGGTCCGTATGAAAACATATTCGTCAGCGTTGACTGGTTCGCAAAACCATTACAAAGGAGGGGGATATGAGCATTACAGAACTTCCGTCACCAGTAATAAGCGATCTCTACGCACGCATAACGCCAGAGCGTAAGAAAGAAGTTGTCAAAGAATTGGTGATGTTGCTGGGTGAGCGTTACGTACTACATACTTCCTATGACCTGACATTGTATGAATATGACGCGTCCATAGATCGTAGCCGGCCAGACATCGTCGTTTTCCCCTCAACCAGTCAAGAAATTGCCGCCATTGTGAAAATCGCTGCCCGGCAACGCATCGCAGTCGTTCCACGTGGCGCAGGAACAGGACTCAGCGGTGGTGCTATACCTATCTACGGCGGCATCGTTATTGTTTTTACACGTATGAATCGTATCCTGGAAATTGATTACGATAATTTACGCGCCGTTGTCCAACCAGGCTTGGTCAATCTCCACCTGAGTGTAGCACTTAATCCACAAGGGTTTTATTATGTGCCCGATCCTAGCAGTCAACGTTCCTGCACCATCGGCGGAAACGTCGGGGAGAACGCCGGAGGACCGCATACGTTGATCTCCGGTGTGACGACCAATCATGTCCTGGGGTTGGAAATTGTCACGCCCGACGGCGATATTGTTGAGGTTGGCAACTGGACACATGATACACCAGGATATGATCTTACCGGCCTGTTAACTGGCTCTGAAGGCACACTATGCATTGTAACAAAGATTATCGTTCGCATTGTCCATCTGCCGGAAACGCTAAAAACAATGATCGCCGTTTTTGATGTTTTAGAAGATGCATCCAATACGGTCTCCGATATTATTGCAACCGGAGTGATACCCGCTGCAATTGAGATGATGGATCAAATGATTCTACAAGCAGTAGAAGCAGATACACATGCAGGCTATCCCATGGATGCTGCCGCCGTACTGTTGATAGAAACTGAAGGCATACAAGAAAGCGTTGCAGAACAGATTGAGCAGATTGTTAGTATCTGCAATCGACATCATGCACGTGTTGTACGCATTGCAGCCGATGAAGCGGAGCGCCAATTACTCTGGGCAGGGCGAAAAAATGCTTTTGGTGCCGTCGGGCGTATCAGTCCAGAGTTCTATGTCCAGGACGGCGTCGTGCCACGCACCAAACTCCCCTATGTTCTTCAGCGCATCAGCGAAATTTGTCAGCAGTATGGATTGAGGGTCGGCAACGTTTTCCATGCAGGGGATGGAAACCTGCATCCCCTGATACTCTTTGACTCCCAAATTGCCGGAGAGGTTGAACGTGTCCGCAAAGCTGGACATGAAATACTTGAGATTTGTGCTGAAGTTGGGGGTACCATTACAGGTGAACATGGAGTTGGTATGGAAAAGCAGGAAGAAATGGCCTTAATCTTCAGTGATATCGACCTGCGCGTAATGCAACAGGTACGCGCTGCCTGGAATCCACAACAACTATTCAACCCAGGCAAACTCTTTCCACTCCCAGGGCGATGTGCTGATATGCTGCATTTATAATGCAGCTATCTATTAAGAAGAGCGTAACAGGAATTTTAGCATAAATACATCCATATAGCAGAAAAGAGGCTGAGTAGCTTTTAGTATTTGAACAGGGCCGGAGCAAAAAATGGGAGAGATCAGAGCATTAGTTGACACTTTATATCAACACGTACGCGCAGCGCAAATCGTCACGGATACTCAAATATTATCTGCGCATGCAGTCGATGGGATCATACCTCAAATGATCGTCACTCCTACAACGACAGAAGAGGCAGGCCAAATCGTCAACATCATCAGTGAGCATAATCTTACCGTGCTCCCATGGGGAAAAGGCTCCGAGATGAACCTAGGCGGACAACCTGGCCCGCTTGATGTCTTGCTCAAAACAAGCTCTCTACAACGTTTATTGGAACATGAAGCTCCTGATCTTACATGTCGTGTAGAAGCTGGCATGACGCTAGCTCAATTGCAAACAAAACTGGCGATGAAAGGGCAGCAACTAGCCCTCGATCCTCCCGGCGCGGACCAGATGACCATCGGAGGCCTACTTGCCACCAATGCCAGTGGGCCAAAAAGATTGCGCTACGGTACAGCACGTGATGTCGTCATTGGGCTGCGTGTCATCCAATCAAATGGCGAGATAGCAAGCAGTGGAGGGCGTGTTGTGAAAAATGTTGCGGGCTATGATCTCAACAAGCTCTATATTGGCTCACTAGGCACTCTTGGCATTATCGCAGAAGCAAATTTCAAACTGCATCCATTGCCAGAAAAAGAATACACCCTCTTGTTGACATTCCCGACTATCGAAGATGCAATACAAACTGTTATCGCCATCACCCGTTCACACCTCACACCCGCCGCTCTAGAACTTATCTATAGAAAAAGTCTAGCCACCCATTCAGGTTTTGATGCGCAGCTTCCCAATCATGGTTATACATTAGCAATCAACTATGAAGGGAGTGCTACAACTATTACCCGCCAGATCAATGAGACAAACCAGTTAGCAGGACAACAAAGCGCATTAATAAGAAATGATCTGCAAGGCAAAGAGCAAGAACAATTCTGGAACGATGTGCGCAACTATATGCGGGGTAAGTTAACTTGTAAAGTATCCATCCTGGTCTCTCACATCCCAGGCTACGTCCATGCGATAGAACGTATCTGCCATAGCCACAATATTGAAGCAGAATTTGTGGCACATGCCGGAAATGGCATTCTCTATATCGAGATAAGCCCTTATCATGAAATTTCTCATGTTGTCGCAGCCATTGAAGAACTACGCACAAACGCACAACAAGCACATGGAAGTCTGGTTGTGGAACGCTGCCCGCTAAATTTAAAGCAACATATCAACATATGGGGGGAACCACAGGCAAATTTCCAACTTATGCAACGACTCAAAACACAATTTGACCCCAAAGGCATATTTGTGAGCGGTAGATTTCTTGGCGGCTTGTAGCCTCTGAGTTCTTTCCTCACCGTTGAACACAAAGGTCAAACACCTACATCGTAAGTTGACTACCTATTTATATGATGATATGGTGTTGTGGCAACTACCTGTAAAAAATCTCTACTATTTACGTGCATTTTGTCGATCCGAAAGACTAATATATGCATATTTAATATCAATAAAGTTGGAGATCGAGCTAATGTTAGATGAAAACCCGGTGCATACACAAAATTTCAGCCAGCCAGTGAAACCTGTAAATACACCAATGCATGCAGACACGCTCTCCGATATAAATATAACAGGAGAAGTTACAAATACTACAAGTAATGAAAGCGGTGCAGATAATATATCTAAAGAAGAAGAAAACAGGACTGAAGTAAGGACAAAAAAAAGTTCATCGACTAGTGCAGCTATTGAGACTGGCTTGATCATTGTAAGCCAGCTGTATATTTTTCTCCTCTTGCCACGCAATACCGGAGGAGATGGCTGGGTACGCTATCAGGATCTTTTGTCTGTTATAAACAATCATACACTATATGCGCCAGAATCTCGCTATTCTCTTATTGGCCCATTCTTTTCACTTCCACTGCTGCTCATTGGTCAGCACTTTGGTCATTCCTATGACTGGATACTTGTATATAACCAGATTGTTTTTATCTGCGGTTTACTTATTACATATCTTCTTTTAAAAGATCACATTGATCGCAGCTTACTACGCAAATTCTTCTTGCTGCTCATCGTGGCTTCGATGTTTACTGCTCATCTCGCTTTATTTTATGGCGAAGTATTTAGCGCTCTCTGCGTCGGTTTTGGGGTGCTTATAGCATGTTATAGACGCTTTATCTCACCTGGGGGATGGCTAGTTGTTGCATTAGGCGTTGCCAATACCCCTGCTAGCATCCTTGGGCTGGGATTAATGTCACTCAAATGCATGCTTGATCGCAAGCGTCTCAGATATGGGCTGGTGCTCGTTGCCGCAGGTATTTTTATGCTTACAGAATCCTACTTGCGTCACGGCAGTTTTTTTGGTAACGGCTATAATAATGACCATGGAGCAAAGACGGTTATGCCCTATTCTGGCTTGCCTGGCTTTAGCTATCCCTTCTTTTTCGGTCTGCTTTCCATCTTATTCTCATTTGGCAAAGGCATCTTCTTTTTTGCACCAGGGTTGCTCTTACCAATCCGCAAGACACTGCTAAAGGGGCAACAGAGCCAACTATACCAGGTTTATATATTGTGGATCTGTTTTCTTAGCGGTCTGATTCTAGTCTACTCCAGATGGTGGGCCTGGCAAGGCGGCATATTTTGGGGACCTCGTTTCTTTCTTATTGCATCTCTGCCTGCATCATTGGCCCTGGCTGTACGCCTAAAGCATAAAGACGAGAGTTCACTTGGGATCAATATACTCACCTTTGTTGTGCTGTGTCTCTCAACCTGGGTAGGAATAAATGGTGCGGTTTACCAATGGGGAGCTGCAATGTCCATGCCAACAATCTGTACGCAAAACCATTACAACTTGGAAATGCTCTGTTATTATACACCTGAACTGAGCACACTCTGGCTACCCTTTGTCAAACCCATCACACTCCACCCTGGACAACAGCTCTTTATGGCTTTTTCGCTGCTCGTCTTTGCCTACTTAATCATGCCACTTACATTAAAGATTGTTCAGCAATTAAGAAATGGAGTAAAGTTTTATAGTAGAATATATTTAAGCCCCAAATTATGGCGTCTTTAACGGCTAACAGAGAGCACACACGGCTCTCTTGCACGATGTTATGATCTGTGAAAAACTCAGATACATACATGTTTTCCATAGAAGAACGTTGCAAAATGGTGGAAACAATGAGATGAATAAGATATAGGAAGTTTTTGGGAGAACTGTGACTACGGAAAATCTATGTATTGTAACTGCGCAGCCAGAATTTTCACAGGCTGCATTAACGGAATTGAAGCAGCTGGAGAAACGGCTAAGCAGTATTGAAGAGCTGGCTCCCGGCATTATACTCTGCAGCACCCCGGACATAACCCAGTTTATGCAGAGCGTGAGTAGAGCACAGCCAATATTTACCCGTCATATTGCGCCGGTGCAAACCATCGTCGAGCTGCAGAATGAAGAACAGGACCTGGGTCGCATAGCTATAGCGATGGCCGAACTTCCGGGTTTGACCATGTTGGAGAAAGGCACACGTTTTGCGGTACAGACCCGACTTGTACAAACAGATAAGAGCTACGGAGAACGAGCATATAGCAGCGGCCAGGTAAACAAGATGCTTGCTGAAGCTCTGGCAGAGGAGACTGGGGCAATCGAGATGATCAAGAAACCTCAGATCGTCGTGTCTCTGCTCTGCAGCCTATATAAGGGCTATCTCGGCATCTCGGCGGTTGAGGACAATTTAAGCAACTGGCCCGGTGGAGCACGACATTTTGCCCAAACATCCGAGCAGATTAGCCGAGCTGAGTTCAAACTTCTAGAGGCATTGGAAGTCTTCGGTGTTACACTACCTTCACAGGGACGTGTACTGGACCTTGGAGCAGCACCAGGAGGATGGACAAGGTTGCTGCTAGAAGCGGGGCTAGAGGTCGTGGCAGTTGATCCCGCCCGCCTCGATATAAGATTAGATAAACGTAAACCTTTAGAACATTATCGTGGCTATGCAGAAGATTATATTGCAGAGGCAGTAAGCAAACATAGAAGCTTCGATCTTATTGTCAATGATATGCGTATGGATGCACGCGATGCAGCACGTCTATTAGCCAGGGCCGCTTGCTGTTTGCGCACAGATGGTTTTGTGGTAAGTGTTTTCAAACTGCCGCATGCCACACAAGTGATCAATCCGCTAGCAACATTAAAAGAGGCTCTGAACATCCTGAAAAAAAACTATACTATCGTACAAGCACATCAGCTCTTCCATAATCGCCAGGAAGTAACAGTCGTGGCGGCACAACCCATCCAAACGAAGAAGTAACAAAATCGACGGAGGAAGGTAGACATGACCCAGGAATATACTCAGGCAAAGGCGCTTACGCCACGGATCACGCCCCCTACACATGGCCCACTACAGCGTCATACACACACATACGATTTGATGCGTCAATGTATCCACTGTGGTTTTTGTCTACCCACCTGCCCCACCTATGCTGTACTGGGAGTGGAGATGGATTCGCCGCGCGGACGTATCTACCAGATGCAAGCAGTTGCCGAGGGCAAGCTTGAAATCTCCGATGATTTCATTGAACATATGTATTGTTGCGTTGGGTGTCGAGCATGCGAAACAGCGTGCCCATCAGGAGTACAGTTTGGCAAACTTATCGAGGCCGCACGCGAACAAATACAAATCGAGACTGCCTCTATAGCATCCCAGGAAGGCCCTGACGCACATACAAGGGAAGAGTATGAGGAGCTACTAACACCAACGACGAGCACTGCCAGAAAGAGCCTTGTAGCAACACTCCTGCGCCGTTTCTTCTTTGATGTGATGCTTCCCTCACGACTTGTCCTATCACTCGTCTTTGGTGGCTTAAAGATTTACCAGCGTAGCGGCTTGCAGACTATTATACGACGTACAGGGCTACTTGATACAATCAACAATTTACCAACGCCATTCAAAGGTAAACTCAAGCTTCCCGAAGAGTTAATGGATAAGGCCAGAGGAGATATTCTATCTCAGCAACTCCCAGAGACTACCCCTGCAATTGGGCCTCGACGCTATCGAGTAGGTTTCATAAGCGGTTGTATTATGGATCAAGTATTTCACGATATCAATGAGGCCACTATTCGTGTTCTTGCAGCTAATGGCTGCGAAGTTATTGCTCCCCTCCAACAGAACTGCTGTGGTGCGCTGCACATTCATGGAGGAGAGGCTGAACGTGGGCGTGCGCTAGCCAGACATAATATTAACGTATTCGCGCACTATAACGTTGATGCCATTATCATCAACTCGGCTGGTTGTGGTTCCACGCTTAAAGAGTACAACCATCTCCTGCGTGATGATTCTACTTATGCACAACGGGCAGAAGAATTTAGCGCGAAAGTCAAAGATATCCATGAGTTCCTGGTAGAAATCAAATCTAATAAACCGATGGGAGAGGTAAAGCGCACAGTCGCATATCATGATGCTTGCCACCTACTTCATGGGCAAAAAATCAAACAGCAGCCACGTCAGCTCCTTAAATCAATTCCAGGCATCACACTTGTCAATTTGAAAGAGTCAGATTGGTGTTGTGGCAGCGCTGGCATCTATAACCTTACGAATCAGGAAATGGGCCAGGATCTTCTAGAACGCAAAATGAAGAATATTAAGGAGACGGGAGCGGATACAATTGCAACCGGAAACCCCGGCTGTATGATGCAAATTGCTCTGGGTGCACGCCAACGTGGTATACCAATGGAGGTTGTACATCCTATACAGCTACTAGACGAAGCCTATCGGTTCGCCGGTCTTTATAGACAACTAGCAGAAAGTGAAGGACAAAACGCTGTAATTGGGCAGAGACAGCAGCAAGCGTTTTTATTGGCAGCAGGAGCTGGTCTGCTGATTGCAGCTTTGTTGCTTCGCCGTAAACGTTCTCAATAACGAAGAAAGTGTCATACTCTCTTTCTCTTCGCTCTACCACCTTCAACTATCAAATCTTTTTGCGCTGGGCGCAAAAAATTATGAAAAAGAGAAACAATGGAAGCACGATCTGATATGATGAGAAGAGCTAATGGTATGCGTGAGCAAGCGAGCAAGCAAGTAAGCAATAAGCGCATACAACACAGCAGCACAAGAAACGTAAATATTTAAGTTGGGAGTTATGTCTGGTGGATGTTGAAGGGCGAGAGAACAAGCAAGCGACCAGGAACAAGAAAAAAAAAGGTCAAAGTCTGGGGCGTACAGGTGAGCGCCTGGCGGCCGAGAAATTGCTCTTGAGTGGTTATCATATCCTAGAACACAATTTTCGCTGCTCCTACGGAGAGATTGACCTTGTCGCAGAACATGAAGAAGACCTGGTTTTTGTAGAAGTAAAGACAAGACGTGGCGAGGCATATGGACGGCCTGAAGAGGCTGTCAATGGGCGTAAGCAACGTAAAATCATGCAGGTTGCTAGCTATTATCTGGATATTCATGGTTATGCAGAGCGTTCATGGCGCATCGATGTTGTAGCGGTACAGATGAGTGTAAAAGGCAAATTAGAAGAGATACGCATTTACCAACACGTGTGCATAGAAATATAATAAACTGAAATCAATATATAAACCTGAACCTATGGGTTGCCGGGACCCGAATCAATAGAGGGAGATAAATAATGAGCGATTTTTTAGAGTCTGCAAAGAATCTGGTCAATTCTGCTGTGAGTCGTACAGGTTGGGAAGCGCAAAAGCAGCTTCGTGTACGCAATAAACAGATCGAAGTAGATAAGCTAGTGGAGCAGCGCCGCCAGCTCGTAGATGAATTAAGCCAGATAGCCATGACGCTCTATCAGCAGGGAGCGCTAAGTGACTCTCAGCTTTCACGTTTATGTGCCAGCATCTTTGAGCTGGATCATGATCTGCGTGCACGAGAGACACAATTGCAAGAAGTAAAGAACGAGGCCTATCCCGCAGATCAATTTGTGCCGGGCCCAACAATGAACTACGCACCACCATCTCCCTCAGCACAGACCCTCTCCTTCTGCGCAGCCAGACCCTGCTGCTCCTCCAGCGAGTGCAACGAGTGCGCAGAGTCAGTCGCGTTGTCCGCATTGTGGTAGCCCTTTACGTCCTAATGCACTGTATTGCCGAAGTTGTGGTACCAAACTCCGTTAAAATAAGTTGGGGAGAGTTATGCTATAATAAATATCACTATCCCCAACACCTTGCAAAAAGGGTCTATCTTTCTTCTTTTGGCAAACGTGCAAGGGAATAGCTGATAGCCGCCGGGCTGCATATCGATTGGCACGAGAGAACTGTTGGGAGAGTATTTCGTGAGTGATGGTAGCGACAAAACACAGTCTTCACAGGATGCGACCTGTATGTTGGATATAATCAGCGAGAGTTCTGCACAGACACAGAGTCTAGGTCGGCATCTAGGGAAGCTTATGAGTACAGGTGACCTCATATTGCTGGATGGGCAACTTGGAACGGGTAAAACGACTTTCACTCAAGGTCTTGCATTGGGAATGAACGTTGCAGAGGTGGTCAATAGCCCAACCTTTACCCTTCTCAAGGAATATCAAGGGAGAGCTTCTACATCAACTGATGGCTCTCCAGATTATAGACCCATAGGTCTTGCTCTTTACCATTTTGACCTCTATCGGCTAGATGAGCCTGAAGAAATTTTTGACCTGGGCTTTGAAGATTATTTTTACGGTTCCGGTGTGAGTGTAGTTGAGTGGGCTGATAAAGCCGAAACACTCTGGCCTGTTGAACGGCTCTACATTCGCTTACGTACTTTGGACGAAATGAAGCGCCACCTGACGTTTATTGCGACAGGTGTGCATTATTGTGAACTGCTACAGCAGTTTCAGAAGAATGTTTATGCTACTACTAGCTCTTGACACTTCCACACGTTATGCGAGTATAGCTTTATGTTCGCAAGACGAGTGCAGAAGTGAATATACGTGGTTTGCGAACGGCAATCATAGTGTTGATTTGTTAGGTCACATTCAGCAAATGGTTGCTGAATGTAAGATAAGTGTGCAGCAAATTGATGCTATCGCCGTAGCAACGGGGCCAGGCTCTTTTAATGGTGTAAGGGTAGCTCTTGCAACAGCGAAAGCGCTCTCATTCTCATTGAAGAAACCGTTGTTCGGCATCAGCACATTGGAAATCAGCGCGAGTCAACAGCAACATCGTCGTGGGCCTGTTTGTGCTATTCTAGAGGCAGGTCGTTCGGAACTCTATGCTGCCTGTTATATTTTTGATGAATCACAGACTAGTAATGGTGAAATAATATATCATGCAAGGCAGCTCGGCGACAATCTTTTATTTCTACCACAGCAATTAGCTGCCTACATACAGGAGCAAGCTCCTGGCTGGTTTGACAGTTTGTTTAGAGCTGAAGAAGCGGAATTATCGTTGCCACCGTTTCTCTTTTGCGGGGAGATAAGTGAAGCCTCTCGTCAAGCCCTTCATGCAGCATTGCCAGATCAAAGTCATTTTGTTAGCGGTGTGTCTTCTATGCGACATGCTACAACATTAGCCACACTTGCTCTGCAACGGCTACACGAAGGTAAAGAGGACGACCCTCTTGTATTAGAGCCTCTCTATCTACGGCGTCCGTCTATTACAACCAGTACCCGGAAGAGGCCGCTTCTAGGGGGTACATTTCAGCGACCGACAGGTCAGCCTACGACAGAAAGGGATGAGGGTGCGTTACGTCATTGATAGAATGACGATGTCGGACGTGCCTCGCGTTATTGAGATTGAGCGTCTAGCTTATCCATCAACGTGGCCTCCGAGCGCCTATCGTAAAGAACTACAAGACAACCGTTGGGCGCATTACATCGTGTTACGCGATAAGCAGATAATAGAAGAGCAGACAGCAGTTCCGCAAGAGCCGGAGAAACCGCGCAAGAACCGCCTCTTCCCGCTCTCGCTGCTGCCAAGCCGACCGGTAGCTATCACACCATCGCCAGAGCTCGCGTCGATTATTGGTTTTGCGGGCCTCTGGCTGATGGTCGATGAGGCGCATGTGACGACAATTGCTATGCATCCTGGGCAACGAAGGCGCGGCCTGGGCGAGTTTCTACTGGTGAGCCTGATCGACATTTCATATACCATTGGGGCCAAGTGGGTCACCCTTGAGGTTCGTGTCTCAAACTATACTGCGCAGAATCTCTACCGCAAATATGGTTTTCGTGAAGCAGGGGTCCGTCATCGTTATTATAGCGATAATCAGGAAGATGCATTGATAATGTGGACAGATGAGATCAACTCTGACAATTATAAGAAAAAATTTCTGGAATTGAAAGCGGCGTTGTTAGAAAAGTTAGAGGCAGAGTAATAACACTATTACTTAGGAATATACTTTATGCTTATACTTGGTATCGAAAGTTCATGTGATGAGACCGGGGCGGCGCTTGTGCGGGATGGTCGCGAACTGCTCTCAAATGTCGTTGCCTCGCAGATTGAAATTCACAATCGCTATGGTGGGGTTGTGCCAGAAGTTGCCTCGCGGCAACAAATGGCGGCGATTATCCCCGTTATTGAGACATCTTTGGAGCAGGCCGCTTGCTCATGGGACAATATCGATGCCATCTGCGCAACCTATGGCCCTGGCCTGGCCGGTTCGCTACTCGTTGGTTTGACGGTAGGAAAGACCCTGGCTTTAGCACGCAATCTGCCCTTTCTGGGGGTAAATCACCTTGAGGCACATATATACGCAAACTGGCTACGAAGCCAGGGCAGTACGGTTGTATGTGCTGATGATTGGCAATATCTAGAGGGCGATCCTATCTTTCCGCTGATCTGCCTGGTGATCTCTGGGGCACACAGCGAGTTGGTCCTGGTGCGTGACCATGGTGATTATGAATTACTTGGTCGCACCCGTGATGACGCTGCCGGCGAGGCTTTTGATAAAGTTTCGCGCGTCCTGGGGCTTGGTTATCCCGGTGGCCCTGCGATTCAAAGAGTATCGCAGCAGGTAGAAGATGAGCTGCGGCAACAGCAGAAGCCGCTAAAGCAAGCTCGCAATGCCTATCGTCTACCGAGAGCCTGGCTGCGTGGAACCTACGATTTCAGCTTTAGCGGCTTGAAGACAGCTATGCTGCACCTGGCGGAGGGGGCATCAGGTTTGTCAGATCAGCATACAACGAATGAACGGGGTGTTGATCAAATGCAACATTCTCGCTATACCCGTATGGGTGAGCAAGCTTCCCTGGATGGTGTGCCAGATATTGCTCTGTTAGCATCTAGTTTTCAAGAAGCAATTGTTGATGTACTGTCTGTAAAGACGCGCCTTGCAGCGCAAGAGTATAAAGTGAAACAGGTCATTCTGGCGGGGGGGGTAGCGGCGAATGTGAGTCTGCGTTCCCGTATGCGTGACGAGCTAGAGCCCCTTGGTATCCATGTCAGCTATCCACCAATTGACTATTGTACTGACAATGCAGCCATGATTGCCAGTGCGGCCTTTTTTCATCTGAAGAGAGGTGAGCGGCACGGCTTTGACCTGGATGTGGAGCCTGGCTTGAGTCTCCCTTTTCGCTCTTTCAGTATCCCTCAAGCGGATCAATAGTGTGTCTCAGCCAGACCACTTACCCCTTGAAGGAACATACATCGAAAGCCGAAAAGGTCAAGTATTTTTGCATTAGGAATGAGCAATGGAAAGTGAGAAGAGCATGCCAAAGCAGAATTATGCCTTAGGAATTGACATGGGTGGGACCAAGATACTTGCAGCTGTGATCGATATTACGTCGGGTAAAGTGGTTGCATCCGCCCGTAAACGTACACGCGCGGAGCGTGGGCAGGATTTTGTGGCTCAGCGCACCATCGATCTGGCAACAGCAGCCCTCAGTGCAGCAAATCTGCCTGATGAGGCCGATCTGATCGCTGTAGGTGTTGGTGCGGCAGGTCAGATTGATCGTGAAGCTGGTGTCGTGCTGGATGCTCCAAATCTGGGAGTGCATGATATGCCTCTGGGAAACATTCTGGGGCAGCGCTTTGGCAAGCCTGTCTTTGTAGGCAATGATGTTGAGGTGGCCGCGATGGGTGAATATGTCTATGGGTCGGGGCGAGGCTACAAAAATTTTGTGTGTATCTTCGTCGGTACTGGCATTGGCTCTGGTATTGTCCAGAACGGACGCATCTATACTGGCTTTAGTGGGACCGCCGGTGAGGTTGGGCATATGGTTGTGCATGCTGAGGGGCGTATCTGTGGGTGTGGCAATCGTGGTTGTCTAGAAGCGTATGCGTCGCGTACAGCCATTACCAGGGCAATCCTGGCTGAAATTCATCATGGACGCCCTTCAGTCTTATCTGGTGAAGCTCAAGGGCTATTGAAAGAGGGCGATACCATTATTCGATCAGGCATTATCGCCAATGCTATTCAGCAAAATGATGAGCTGGTGATTGAGATTGTTACAGATGCGGCTCGTTATCTGGGCTATGGACTTGCTTCTGTACTGAACTTCTATAATCCCGACTGCATTATTCTTGGTGGTGGCGTAATTGAAGCGGTTGACTTACTCTATGAAACGGCGGTCCACCGTGCTCGTACAACAGCTCTCTCGGTGCCGAGTAAGAAGACACCAATTCTACGTACAAAGCTGGGCGATTTCTCTGGTGTTGTGGGAGCTGCCTGTCTTGGCGCTATGGTGGCTGGTTACACATTCACAACCGGAAAATAACCTTCATAACTAATGAAGCAAAAAAAGGAAGGTGGGAGTTTTCTATGGACGGGGAGACACCTCACATAGAAGTGCGAGTTGTAGATGTCAACGATGCTCCTGCTCTGTATGAACTGGACTATGACTTTGAGACGGATCGCGTCTATACTCTTCATGTTCATAACGGGTTCTTGCAGAATAAGCACACTACAGGCAATAGTGATCAGCCAGTATTCACGTTTGAATTAGGCGAAACACAGGTTGATCCTCCTATCTATAAGAATTACCACGAACCGGAACAGGTGCTGGCGCATCTAGAGGCGAGAATACGAAACGCTCAGGGCGGCTTTGTTGCCCTTGCCGATGGGAAGATTGCAGGTGCTATTCTTCTGAATGTGGACGAAGCTCGTTCTATAGCTCATATTCAAGACCTGATTGTAGGTAGACAATATCGGCGTTATGGTGTTGGCTCACTTTTGATTAGTTGCGCTTCAGATTGGGCACGCCATCATGAATGCTGGGCAATCACTCTGGAGACACAGAATACAAATTATCCTGCAATCCAATTTTATCTGCGCAATGGGCTAGAAATCTGGAGCATCAACCGCTGCTTCTATCCACCTGGTGAATCCGCACACGAGGTTGCGATCTTCATGGGAAAGCGACTCTCTTCAACTCCCGACGAATAGGAACCGGTATTACATTTATTTTACAATTTATCTGTTTTCTGTGGAAAAACGGATAAATTGTAAAATATACCAATAATTGTTTAGACCGTAGCTGGCTCTTCCAACTTCGGGAAGAGTGGAGCTGGTTTAGGCAGAGGTGTGCCTGCAGGGATTGTGCGTAGTTGCCAACTTTCCTTGCTTACGTCGCCCTCAAGGTTCAGGTAGGTATGCAATTGTTGCGATGAGAAGGGCAAATATGGGCAAAAGAGCAGACGTAATCCACTGATGACCTGGAGCATAACGTAGATGGTAGTTCCAGCAGATGCGCGGTCGAGCTTAATTTGTTTCCAGGGGGCACGTTCATCCAGATAGCGATTAGCAGCATGGGCAACCGCCATGGCCGAATTAAGCCCTTCTTTGAAATGGCATTGAGAGATATTATGGCCGACCAGTTCGAAGCTGCGCTCCACCTGTGCTAGAATCTCGCGATCAGCTTCACAGAGAGCCTGTGGCTCTGGAACCACCCCGCCAAATTTACTCTGCAAGAAAGTCAGTGTACGGTGTACGACATTACCATAGTTTGCCACCAGTTCATCGTTGTTGCGACGTAGCATCTCGTCGAACGTAAAATCGGTATCGCGGCCTTCTGGTGCGGTAGCGGATAGATAGTAACGTAGCGTATCGGCCCCGATTTGCTCCAGGACATCGCGAGTCCAGATCACATTACCCCGGCTACTCGAAGCTTTTGCCCCACTCATCGTCATAAATTCATTGGCTGGTACGTCATAGGGCAGATTACGGTTCCCATAACCGAGCAGCATGGCAGGCCAGATGATCGTATGGAAAGGGATATTATCCTTCCCAATGAAATGATAAGTTTTGACCGGCGGATTGGTCTGGCCAGGGACCCACCAGGTTTTCCATGCTTCGGGTGTACCCTGTCTTTCTGACCACTCAACGGAAGCCGAGAAGTAGCCAATGACAGCATCAAACCATACGTAGATGCGCTTATCCTCGTATCCTTCCAGGGGGATGGGCACTCCCCAGTCTAGATCACGTGTAATTGCGCGTGCGCGTAGTCCCTCTTTGAGCCAATTCATGGCGAATGCCAGCGTATTAGGACGCCAATGCTCTTTTCCCTCTACAAGCCACTGAGTAAGCGGTTCTTGCAGTTTTGGTAAATCCAGGAAGAAGTGATCGGTCATACGAAACTCTAGTGCGCTCGTTTGACTACCACACAGGCGACATTTTGGATTGATAAGATCGATAGGGTCGAGCGTATGGCCACAGTTATCGCATTGATCCCCACGTGCCCCTGGATAGGCACAATTAGGGCATGTGCCCTCGACATAGCGGTCAGGCAAGAAACGCCGGTCGGTTGGACAATAGGCCGACTGCATACTATCTTTAAAAATGTAGCCCTTATCGTAGAGAGTCAAAAAGAAATCTTGCGTGATGCGATAGTGGTTGGCTGTTTCAGTCTCAGTGTAGAGGTCCCAGGACATACCCAGTTTCTCCCACACCTCAAGAATTTGTGCGTGATAGCGTGCGACAAATTCGCGTGGATTGATACCTAGACGTTCAGACTCAACGAGGATAGGGGTCCCATGCTCATCACTGCCAGAGACCATGAGGACGTGATTGCCAGCCATGCGGTGATAGCGTGCGAATGTGTCTGCCGGGAGGTAAGCGCCAGCAATCTGTCCGACATGCGTAGAGCTTTTGGCATACGGCCATGCTACGCAGACAAGGATATGTTCATTCATAATATATATGATCTCCCTTATATTATCAGGATTGTATACTGAGTGGGGGGACGCTGCTCTTCAAACCTATTCAACCTCTGCGTACATCTCTCCAGTAGCAGGACAGAGATGAACTATGGACTATTATAGCAATTGTTGTACATCAGTACAAGGACTTTGCAATAGTGAGTCCGGGCCCTTTTCCTCTACATCCCAATGTAGCGTGCATAGATAGAGCGGGCAATTTGTTCGTCGGCGGTACCTTTAATAATTGCGCGGGCATCAGGGAAGACAGTTATCTCGTAGTCATCGACGTTACAACGCAAGAGGAACTCGTTGTAATTCACTGTTGCAACAGGTTGCAAGCGTTCTGCCAGGGCTGCAAAATCCAATTTATTATTTTTGTTGCTTTTGGGTATGCCGCGCACCTGTACAGCGTTCCGACCGCAGAGTGTAGTGCTAGATCCCCCTTGTAAAGAGTCCAAAACTCATAGCGATGCAGCCCACAGGCTGGACAATCTGTCTGTCTGGGTAACTCAATGCGGTCAAACGTATTCTCCCACAGGTCGATCCAGGTCATTGCACGGCTGATCTTCTCGCTCTTCAACAAGATCTTGAGTGCCTCGGTTGAAGCTAGACCTGATATGGCTCCTACAATGCCATTAAGGACGCCTGCGGTGTCGCAGGTTGGCGTTGTGCCAGGCATTGGCATCTCCGGGAATGCGCAACGCAGGCAAGCCGTATCACCGGGTAGAATGTTCATACTGACCCCATATGCAGCGATAACCCCACTGTAAATCCAGGGCCGCTGATATTTTATACACACATCATTGATGAGGTAACGGGTCTCAAAGTTATCTGTTGCATCAAGGATAAGATCGGTCTCACGTACGAGGGATTCGATACTATCGGCATTAATATCTTCAACGAGAGCTTCGATCTTAATATCGCTATTAATACGCCGTAGCCTATCTGCGGCCGCAATGGCTTTAGGAACGTGGCGAGCAATGTCGTCTTCGTCGAAAAGGATCTGCCGTTGCAGGTTATTGAGTTCAATATAATCACGATCAGCGATGATCAAGTGGCCAATACCGGCTCGACCGAGGTTATTTGCCAGTACAGTGCCCAATGCACCACAACCGATAATAGTCACAGTTGCAGCATTCAGTTGTTCCTGCCCATTTTTCCCAATCGGTCCAAATAAAGTTTGTCTCGAATAGCGGTCGAGCATCTCTTCATCCCCTTATTATTGCTGTATCCCACATTGTAGTATCCTACTACAGCATCGCCAGCATCTTTCTATTCCCGCTGCACCATGCCATCGGCAGTATACATAAGAAAAACGAGAAGGTCCAGTGATTTTGTATGAGGTACCATTTGTATAGTGTGTCGTCATCTGTATTTTAACATATCATAGAATAATCAGGGATAGTTGTTCTGTATCAAAATAGTACAGAACGCAATGTAAGTTGGCAGCGACACACAACTGTGTTACAATGCGAAAAGCGCAGTTATTTTTTTGCGATCTGTAACCAGTACGTTGTGCAAATCTTTGCGAGAGGCAGCCTTATGAGCAGCGCGAATGCAATCAAAAAGGTATTGGTTATCGACGACAACCCAACAATTGTAGAACTTATCAAATATGCAGTGAATCTACAAGGGGCATATCAGGTCGTCGTAGCATATGATGGGGTACAGGGGCTAGAGCGTGTTTTTATTGAACAACCCGATTGTGTGATCATTGACGTAAAAATGCCAAAAATGGATGGCTACCAATTAGTGCGATGTTTGCGTGGAGATACGCGCACTGCGGATATCCCGCTTATTATTTTGAGCGCGATGACGCGCGAAGAAGATCAAATGACAGGTCTGCTTTCAGGC
Source organism: uncultured Chloroflexia bacterium (assembly GCA_963850365.1). Taxonomy (GTDB): domain Bacteria; phylum Chloroflexota; class Ktedonobacteria; order Ktedonobacterales; family Ktedonobacteraceae; genus Dictyobacter. The sequence continues at coordinate 513,488 of CAWKKX010000022.1, read as the reverse complement.
GCTGATGAATATCTTACGAAGCCATTTAAGCCAACAGCTTTGAATGCTGCTATCGAACGGGTATTACGTTTGACGCCCGCAGATCGCCAACGTCGTACGGATTCTCTTGTGCAGACTCAGGCTGAACGTGATTAGGGGGATGGATGCATCTGTACCTGTTACTATAGCAGAACAAAGAAGTGGAAGAGAGCTTTTCTCTCTACTGTGGGAAAAAGAAGCATATTCAGTTTATCTCTCTTTTTATAGAACAGTACAAGTGAACGCATAGGCTATAACATTGCGTAGGTTACAAATTCTTTTTGTGGATAATGATCCAAATACACAGGATAAGATGCGATATGCACTTGGGAATGGCTTTTTTGTGCGCTGTGTAGGATCAGTTGCCGAAGCGAAATCATGCCTTACTACATATTTACCTGATATTCTGATATCGGAAGTAGCAGTTGGTCAAGAGAGCGGGCTAGATCTTTGTCGGTATATACGCAATAACCCCGCGCAACATCATCTTCCAATTATGTTGCTGACTTCTCTGGCAACTCTACAGGATAAAGTGGCGGGCTTTGATGCTGGTACCGATGATTACGTTGTAAAACCATTTGATGTAGATCACTTAATAGCTCGTATCCGTTTACTTTCGCGTATTAAACGTCTGGAGGGGCACACAAGCGCCTAGCTCCCTTGCTGATGGTCATGGGTCTATCTGCCCCTGTGGGGTCGTTACGCGGCGCGGTAAATAGTAGCCCAATCATCGGGTGGTGTGTTATTCTGGGCATTATCTTTAATATTTACGATTGCAGGTGTACGTAAAAACGTATTTGTGACTTGCCCTATTGGTATCCAGGCAACATCTTGTACAATTTGTTGCTCCGCCTGTTGATAACTATGTTGTCGTTCGCTCTCTTTGTTGTTTGCATCCTCCTGCTCAAGCTGTTGCTGTATGCTTTGTTGTTGGGCGACCGTTAAACTACTATTCTCTCCATAATTCATATTGTTATAGACCATATTTTTACCAAATTGTAGTGTGAGCCAGTTTTGTGCATCAGGATACTGAGCTACCCAGGAGAGACCCCAGAACTGGATACCATGGGGGTTATTTGTCGCACCAGTTACTTTGTCGAGCAGTGTATTATAGTCAACAGGGTTGGCTATGACCTGAACATGCAACACATTTTGCCACATAGAGATAAGTCCTTTGACTTCTTGCTCAAAATTGGAGACGCCAGATACATAGGTGAGGTGGATTGCAGGCATCGCAGCTACATCCTTCCATTTTTCTTCTGACAATCCTTGTTGTAAGAGTAGTTGGGCTTGCTTAGGATCTCCACTCAGACTCTGTGTCCCATCAGGACCCGTGAGGTTAGGATTGTACTCTTGCATCCCCCTCGGCACAATGTGATTTGTCGGTAGCAGGGTGTCTTTCCACACACCTCTTACCAGAGCTGTCTTATCAATGGCCAGGGCAAAAGCCTGACGAATATGGATATTGTCAAATGGTTTTGTCAGATAGTTCATTGCATAATAGTTGATCCACAATTGTGGTACCTGGAAGAAATCTGAGCGTTTCCTATCGCTAGCAATAGTATCAGTCGAGACCTCGGTCATATCGATCTTGTGGTCTTGATAGGCTTGATAAGCCTCCTCTGGCGAGTGAAAAAAAGAGAAGGTAACTTTTTGGAGTTGCGGTTTCTGATTATAGTAGTTTGGATTGGGCACAAAATCTATGGCAGAACGGTGAATATATTGGGAAACTTTGAATGGCCCTGCTCCACCCCCTTCGCTGAGATGATCGGTAAATTTGGTAGTATATGTTTGAATAAGTTTTTGCTCAACGACATAGGAACATGGATACGCAAGCATAGACAGGAAATAGGCGGCTTGTTTCGTTGTAATAAGCGTAATAGTTTGTGCATCAGGTGTCAGGATACTATCGCCGATAAGGGTGGTGATGCGACCAGCGAGTAACTGGTCTGAGTCTTTGATTAAGCTGAGATAGATAGGCGCAACTGTTGATTTTGTAGCGGGTTGCAGAGCTCTATCTATGCTATAGGCCACATCATGGGATGTAAGTGTTGTGCCATCACTAAACTTGAGGTTAGCTTTAAGATGAAACGTCCAGGTACTACCATCGCTTCCTTGTTGCCACGATTGTGCCAATTGTGGTTTAACCATAAGATTGTCGTCCAGTTGAACCAGACCCGTATAGATCATTTGAACGGCTTGTATTGAAGCTGGATCATGGGCCAGGGCGGGATCAAGTGTGTCGAGATCAAAAATCCCTATTTGTGGAATTGTGTAGACCTGCTTGCCAGGTGGTGCTTTGACGGGATGTTTAGGTAAAGATGGGTTCCCATCTCCAAAGAAGCTACAAGCAGAAAATACGAATACGAAGAGCAAGAGAGCGAGTGAATAGAATCTTGCTGGAACGTACTTATTACTGATAAGCATGCAACGAAGCTCCTTTCCATCTCCTATCAGATGCAAGCCGCTCAGATGCAAGAGATCAAGGCCCTGCGCGAAGAGAAGGGTAGCGTGACATGCATTCTCAGGTGCATCAGGGTGTCCTCAAGCGTCTGGAGCAGAAGCGCTGCCAGACGAAAACGAAGCGCAGCCGAAAAGGAAAACGACTTCGGCAGGGCCGGAAGTGCCCTTACAGGGGTACGCGTCCCACGTGGAGGGACGCGTACTTTGTTATTGTTTTAAAAGGCCTATGATAAGGCTGTGACTATGCTATTGCGTTGCCCGAATGCAGCTGCACGCAATGCAACATGTAGGAAGGGCTCGATATTGACATTGGCAAGTGTTCTAGGCCATGAAGTGAAATCTTCACCAGCGGCTTGCACGATTTGTAAACTATGTCCTTCGTCGATAGTAGTATCGTTCAAAGCCGCTGCAAGGCCGATTGTACCAAACAGGGCGCGTGCGTCGTGTCCCAGCGAGAGGTAGCGCAGTGCAGTGGTAAGAGCGCCACGTACATCCTGATCTTTGAGTTGTGCTTCCAGCGTCTCAAGTTGTGATACTGCGATAAGTCCACCACCAGCTACAGATGATGGCGTCGCCGGAATAATTGGCTGAGCCTTTGTCGCATCCTGAGCCATAATCTCTTTGTGTAGTGCATTAATATAGGCCGCTGAGGTAAAGAGAATGTTTAGTGCTTCTACGTCTTGCACTTGCCTGAAGATAGCACCTGCTGCAGATGCAAAGAGTAGCCCGTGTGATGCATTGAGGAAAGTCTCACGGCTCTCTTCTTCAATTTTTTGTAGCAGATCGGCAGCGGCCAAAGAGATAACGGACGCGACTGCCCGTGGAGAAGCTTCATTTGTGATCAAGGCATTGTAGACAGCCTGACAAACCTGCGTCGTATCTGTATCGCTCAAAAGGAGCTGGCGCAATGGGAGGGCATTAGCATCCTTTGGTGCAGATAAACGCGTGCGAATGGTAGCAAGACTATGAGCGGGATCAGCAGTGTAGTGGCGAACATCTTCGCTCCAGGAAGGTTGTATCGAAGAGGGTTTTACCGTCAGATGAGGAGCTAGCCAGTGAATAATTATCGGCACTCGTTCTCCCCACTCAACAGTATCAAGCGATTGGAAACCACGTACAGCGTAAATAAGAGGATGACCACCGTCGAGGAATGTCGTTGCCAACGATTCATAAGTACGTATTTGAAGCGTACGGTAATCTGCGCCTGTACTGTAGAAGCCACGTAAGATACGTTCTGCAAGCTCAGGGTTATTTTTTTGTATTGCTTCATTCATAATATCATTGACGCTCTTCCCTGTGTCTATAAGCTCGCTTGGGAAGAACGCGCGTGGATACTCAACATGGACATCATGGCCTGCACGTACCGCAGGTATAGCGGTGAGCATAGCTTGTACAAAGAGTACCAGTGCGCGTGTTTGAGGCGGGGCCGTTGTATCCAACGGTGCAGGGCGAGCACGAAGCAAGCGGGCAAGCATTGCGGCAGCCGCTAATGTGATAGTAATATGCCCGGCAGGGTCACCTGGGGCGGCAAGCATAGCTACACGGCCAATTAATACATCCGCATTGCGCTCTTGCTGCAAGAGAGCTCGTGAAACAGAAATAATACGTTCGCTGTCGCCATTTATTATTGCATCAATGAGTGTTGTAATATCCACTCTCAATTCTACTGCTGCCATAGAGGACTCCTAATGCATGTAAATAATATATGTATAAGAACGTGCATAAAAGCATGCTACTCTTTTAACTCGCGAATAGCGTGTTCTATGCCAGGGATTTCAGCATATTCTTCATCAAGCAATTTATATGCTCGGCTCAGGTATAACTCGGCCAATTTAGCGCCCCGATCATTTGGCGCAAAGGCAGCGTTTACGATTTCAGCGCCGCGATACTTGTCGGGCAAGAGACGGATAATGCGTTCGATTCGTTTGCGTGTATCCTGAAGGGTTGCAGTATCTTTCCCTTCTAAAGCATAGCGTGCTGTCCCCACTAATTTCCCAACCTCAGCCAATTTTTGGCGCTCAGACATACTCTGCAGTAAAAGTTCTTCTGCATCTAGTTCTTCTAAAGTAGAGGAAACCTCTGATGTCGAAGAGTGAATGGGTGGGGAGACCTGGGTGGTTTGCGTGATAGCATTAGCATACATCTGGGCATATTCCTGACTACTCATTGTTGCCATTTGCATGCGTTCCACTTCCTCATTTGAGACGGTGCCAATATCACAAAGATCATCATCTCTGCGTTTAGCCAGCGCTTCTAGCTGTTCGATACTCATTCCTTCCTCCAACATTGGAGGGATAGGCATGCCCGCAATATTGTTTGCACTTTGTAATTCTTCGGAAGGAATTTGTGCCGCGAAGAGCGGGGGAAGATATTTCGCAATAGACATAGGTATTGGCGGTACAAGACAATAGGTGCTATAGACAACTCGTGAGTTGTTTCTGTTTCTAGCTATGAAAATGGCGTGCCCCTTTGGAGCCTGTGGATTCCCACGTAAGAATTGTATGCCCATAACAAGTGCCCCTCCAATATCAATCAGGTCTACCTCTAACGATGTCGTAGTAGTATTGTATCTGGATCGTGTCTTGATTTGCCAGTAGATGTAGTTCACAAGAGTCACTGGCTGTGAAAAAGAAATACGTACCAGTGCATCTTCTTGCCCGCTTGCAGGCATAAGATACACCTTAGTATATCATTGATTGCAACACCATACAGGCCTTATTGCAAAACACATGACCTTCTCGGTTCATCCCTCAAAGGCGTGAGCAGTCTGGCTAAGATGGAATGTCGGTCCGCTTGAGGATACTGAAATTATAGGCTCCGGCGCAGTTGCGTCAGGCGTTTTATCAGATTACTATTTGCTTGTAACTCCTCGTCAGATAACTCCTCGCCGCTCATGGGGATAGTATCTTCATATGCTTTGAGGTGTCGTTCCACAACTGTGCGACCGGCAATACGCACAAATTTTTGTAAGAGTGTGAGAGCTTGCAGAGCTTGCAGAGCTTGCAGAGCTTGCAGAGCTTGTTCATCCTGCTGTAAGCGTACCAGCGCGATAGCCGTTTCGGCATACTGTTCAGCGTATTGTTGCAAGAATGTGCCCCAGAGCTCAGGTGTGCTAATAGTATTCATGACGCGCTCAACCTGGACAATGGCCTTGCTTTGTTCGTCGCTTGCTCGCTCCAGGTCACCTCGCAGCAAGAAGATCGATCCCTGTGCAAAGCGCGTATCTGCGACACCAAGAGGGCGGCGTTGTTGATGATAGAGCTTAAGTGCCTGCTCAAAGCTTATAAAAGCCTGCTCAAAATTGCCCTGAGAGCGGTAGACCAGGCCACGTACAAGCAGAGCATCAGCCTCGTTAAGATGATCTTCTGTTTGCCTGAAACGTATGAGTGCAGCCTCGCAGTTTTCCTGTGCCTCGTCCCATTTTTCTTGCCCGCTGTTAACCTGAGCAACGCCTAACACAGCGATTCCATCACCATTTGTATTTTCTAGCAACTGGTATTGTCGTCCAGCTTCCAGAAACATAGTAAGCGCAGCCTCGAATTCTCCACGAGCCATGCGTGTTTGTGCTTGTCCTACAAGAGCCTCAATAGCCTGCGACGGTTCTTGTTGTATTTGGGCCTGTTGGTGTGCGTTACTGAAATGTTTCTCGGCTTCTATGAAGTTGCCCTCTGCCAATAGCAGTTGACCACGAGCGATCTCGGCGACAGGTACTACCTGATTGGTCAGCACATTTTGTTGTGCCATCTGGTCAGCAGCTTTGAGATGGGTCTCAGCTCCCTGTATGTCTCCAGCCAGAATCGCAAGGCGTGCTAACCGGATTAGTGCTAGCGCGGTGCCCATAGCTCCGATAGTCTCACCCAACTTTTTGCTATGTGTATAGGCTTCGGTGTAGCTATTTTTTGCTGGACCAAGTTGTCCTTCCTGACGATAGACATCTCCTAATGTAAGCAGAGCTTTATGTGCAACGAAATCGTCGTGCAGGGTATGTGCCTGTTGGTATCCGTCCTCTAACGTCTTCTGGGCACTATTGAGGAAGCCGCGTTGGAACTGGATTGCACCCAGGCCCACAGTAGTTTCCGCTTGCCCTAATTTATATGCAACCGCTTTATATGTGCGCAGAGCACGCTCCATAATCGAGTTTGCATAAGAAAGTTGTCCGCGACGTAGATTGATTTCTCCTAGCAGTCGTCCTGCACGGGCGGTGCCCAGCGCATTGCGTTGATTGGTATATATCTGTATGGCAGCCTGGGCACCGATGAGCGCTTGATCGACCTGCGCTTGCAAAAAGCTTATTTCCGCCAGGCCAAGGTTAGCATCTGCTGTACCCAGTTCATATTCGAGGACACTTGCCCGGCTGAGTGCTTCCCCAAAGAGAGTGGTAGCCTCATCGAAGCGCAGTTGATCAGTATAAATACGACCCAGACCTGCCTGTGCATCGACAATACCAAAGTTATCGCTCGTCTGCTTATAGATTTCGAGTGCACGTTGATAAGCAGCCTCAGCTTCTGTAAACTGGCGTGCCAGGCGTTGAATATCGGCAAGGCTGCGGCTGGCATCGGCTTCATTTGTGGTTTCATTCACTTCTTTGAAGAGGCGAATAGCATCCTGATAATGGTCCGTTGCATATTGAGTATTTCCACGCTGTAATTCTATATGGCCCAGCGCAAGTTCCACATTGCCCAGCCCTTTGATGTAATTCTGCTTACGGTAGATTTGTTGTGCTTGCTGGTAAACATCCTGTGCGCGGTCAAGGTGAACCAGGCTACGCTCAAGGTGGCCCATCGAAAGTCCACTTGCAGCAATCAGGAGAGGACGATCTGCATCTTGATAGAGGCGCATTGCACGCTGATAGCTCTGAATAGCCTGTTCAAGTTGATTATTTTGTGCTTGAATGTCTGCAATCATACTCCGGCTATCGCCAGCTTGTTTAAAATCGCCAGTCATACGAAAACGAATCTCCGCATCCCCAAATGCTTCAGCAGCCTTGTCGAGTTTGCCATTATAGTATGCATCGAATGCGGCCTGCAGGCGTTTTTCTGCCTGTTGCCGATCCTGTTCTTTTTTCTCATTGTCGTGTGTTGTCATAAATATCTATTCCTCAAACTCATGGTTTTCTGAGCAGAGATTCAATGAATGTATAATTCTTACTGTATTGTAGTTCTAAAAAAATGAAAGAGCAAGTCTGGTATGGGCAACTGCTGCATATCTTGCTGGTATCTTACAGGGCATCGGCATAGAAAATTGGTACACAAGCAAGCCGTATAGTGCTATAATGGGAGGGTATGTAAGCCGCTATACAGGTGCTTGTAGTAATGTTTTATTGCATCATTAGCGACCGTCGGGACGGGATAGAAAACGCTTGCGAAAGGCAGTTTGTAGCATGAATGAAGATGTACTTGCTCATGTCGATCTCTTTTCCACTTTAGATAAGAAAGAACTGCAAGAACTGGCAAAAAGCTGTCAGGAACGTTCGTATCATGCAGGCACGACGCTCATAGTGCAGGGCGATAACGGGGTAGGGCTTTACATCGTGAAAAGTGGAAATGTGCGCATCACAATGGCGAAAGATCCTGATAAAGCAGAAGATGACCTGGGAACTTTTGGGCCGGGGAGTGTATTGGGTGAAATGTCGTTATTGGATGAACTGCCACGTTCAGCTACAGCTACCGCGATTGATGATGTGACAGTTCTCATATTGCCGGTGTGGGAGTTTCGTGTTTTTCTGCGTAGCCAGCCTGATGTAGCACTAAAGTTGCTTGGGGTATTGAGTCGCCGTTTGCGTAAAGCCGAAGCAAGGAATTTGGCGTAGCAGATTTATTACATATTCTCTTGCTCATAGAAACAAAGAGAATATGCAATAAAGGTGTAAAAAGCGACAACGCCGAGAGGACTCAGAAACAAAAATATGGGCATAATGGAGATCTAACGCTCTCCAGGTATGAAAAAGCACGCTGACATGATTAGAAATCATCGAGTCGAAAAGTTTCCTGATTATTATCTGTATGTATGTGATTGAGGTTACTGGCATCGAGCTTTTCAGGATTGAGTAGTTTCTGAATTTCCTCGAACATCGTCTCGACATCTCCGAAGGAGCGGTAAACGCTGGCAAAGCGAATATAAGCGATTTTATCCATCTGCCGTAAATGTTCCATTACCAACTCCCCAATGACGCTACTGGGAATTTCTTGCCGACCAAAGCGGTAGAGTTCTTGCTCAATCTCCTCTACCGCTTTTTCAATCTCGCCGGCTGGCAGAGGACGTTTTTCGCATGCTTTGCGGATACCGACATACAACTTTTGCCGATCAAACGCTTCGCGGCGTTGGTCCTGTTTAATTACCAACAGGTGGAATTTTTCGACCCGTTCATATGTGCTGAAACGGCCCTTACACTGTTCACACTCACGGCGGCGATGGATTGCATCGCCAATATCGCGTGAATCCTTGACACGAGACTCTGTGCCTCCACAAAAAGGGCATTTCATCTTTATCTTTCCTAAATCCTTACTCTTAATACAATTTAGGAATATTTTATCACAGAATGCAGGTCAGGAAATCCTCAGATTTTAGCCTTAAAGAGCAACGGCAGATGCAGATATAGCCGTTGGTGTATATTCTTCCGTCCTCAAAACTGGTTTTACTCTTCTATTCCGGGTACGAGTTGGCACTGACCTTTGCAGGCCAGGGTGTATTTTCCCCACATAGCCTGAACGCAAACGTGATCCCTCGCGCCAGTAGGCATACCAATAAGGACCATGCCCTTGCGTATTGCGGCAGGTGCTACATGATGTTTTTCCACATTTACGGTATTGTAATTGATAAGTGATATGTTGGTCGCTTGGAATGTTATCTGTCATAAACCGCTTGCCCTTCCACAGATCGATAAAATATTGAACGTGACCTCGAATATGTACATATAATAACATTGTTCGATGAACAATCAGTGAATTCCCACTGCTCAATTGTGAAAAAATATTCATTATTCGGGGGAGAAATCCCTAAAAAAGAGGGTGTCATATAACACCTTTTTCATATGAGAGAAACGAGTACAGCACCATTTTTCTTCCAGGGAAGTTTTAGCTTTTCATCACCATGGACTTCTCTACTTTCCGCTACGTGTGAGCGCCTCAGGTGCGCGCACTTATTAATTTTCTCATTACATTTATTTTGCAAAATAAATGTAATGAGAAAATTAGTAGCAAATAAGAGAAGAAGATTAGTAATTATGAGGATAGAGAGGATAGGCATTCCTTTCAACGTTTGCTGAAAAGGGTGCCTATCCTAATGTGGTATTAAAGCGTAATCTCAAATTGCCATGGATTGGGTGGTTGTGGTTCAAACTGGCCCAGAGGGTCGGCTGCTCGTATTGTCAGGACACGAGTTTCCGGGGGAGGTAAAGGACGAAAGCGAGCGCTGCCTTGATAGACAGCATTGTTGGGACCACTGGCAAGATCTGGCCTGGTCAAAATTGTTCCCCCACGATCTCCCGTCCATTGCGTGCCTGTATTATCCTTTAAAAAGAAAATGATACGAGGCACAAAGCTAAACCCGGCAGTAAAGGGAGGTCGAATCCAAAGATAATGGAGTTCAAAGTAATCCTGGAAGTAGAGCATTTGGTGAAGAAGCAACGTCATCCCTTGCTGTTTTTGTTCCAATTCTAGTGTTACCGTGCGTAGTGGTTCACGTATTGTAGTATTTTGACTCCAATCCTGTCTGAGTGATTGTTGTGCAGCGATTACCACCGGCGGACGAGAAGCTAATTCCAAAGCCTTCGTTGAGAATGGCGTTGGATCGCGTAGAATATCATTACATAATTGTAGGCAATCATCACAAATGTAAGCAGCTCCTGGTCCTGCCACCATACGATTGACTTCGGATGTATGACGACCACAGAAAGAGCAACGAGCCATTGACCGATCAGAACTCATAGCATATCCCCATCAGTTAAACCAGCGCATTAGCTTTTATGAGTGCGCAGCACCGTTGCGGCTTCACTATACAATCCTAGACGTTCAAGTATAGAGGCATGAGCCTCCCATTCTAAAGTATCATCTAGTGGAGTAAGTAGTGGTGACAACTCAACTTTGCCAGCATCGCGTATAGACGGACTATCTACCTGTTTCTCATAACTATGAATTGTACCATTTAATAGTTCAGGTTCTCCAGTTGGTTCACTATCCCTATATTTACGTAGCAAGGCCAGCTCGACGAGATAGTCGGCGAAGTGCGGATTTTTCGGTAAGAGTGAGCCATGGAGATAAGTACCATAAGCATTACGATAGACAGCACCCTCAGAATGATCTTCTGCATTGTTGCCATACCCCTTGAGAACTTTGCCCAGAGGTGCAGCTGTTCCTAAATACGTATAGCCGCCATGATTCTCAAAGCCTACCAATGTCTGGCCCTTCCACTGAATTGCTATATTTCCTATACAACGGGGACTTTGTGGGCCCTTATGCACTGTCCAGGCATCAAAGACACCTAGCCCCCGCATATTTGGCCCTTCAGCGGGACTGTAGTAGTGTGCCAGTAGCTGAAACCCACCGCAAACTGCAAGTACAGGCATATCATCTTCAATCGCCGCCCATAGTCCAATCCCCTTCATCTCGTACATGTCCTGTGCCACCGGTTCTTGCTCCTTGTCCTGCCCTCCACCGATAAATAGCATATCATATTCGTCGGGTGCCAGTGCATCACCAACACCCAGGTTTATAACACGTAAATTAATGCCTCTTTGTTGACAACGACGACGCAATGTTAATATATTGCCACGATCTCCGTACAAATTCAACTGATCGGGGTAGAGATGACCTAATGTAAGTGTAAGTTGCTGACCGAGTCGTAACATAGCGTTATGAATCTCTCCCTTCCCAGTAATGTGGGGTTAAGCCACGCTGTTCCAACTCATGATGAATCTCAAGAAGTCCTGTATAGGTAGGCACAACGAAAAGTGTTTCTCCGTTGGGAGTTTGAGTTAAGGCACTATTGAGCGCATTCTTGAGTTCGTAGAGGTGTTGTATTTCGGACACCTGTATACTTTGCGGGCTTTGTGTCTCTGTGTCTGACTTTTTTTGTTTTTGCCCTTTTCTGTTTTTCAGGTGTATACTTGCGCTTCTGCTATTTTTCTGTGCTCGTAGTGGTGCGGATGGAATAATGGTCATATTTTTTTCGTTTATACCAGCATATTTGAGACGAAGCGCTAGATCCAGGGCACGTGTGCCTGCAACAACCAGCATCTGGGTGCGTCCCTGCATACGTTCGAAATCTACATCCCAGATCCAAGAAATATCTTGTCCATCTGCGATGTTATCATTGAGGATAAGGAGTATATATCGTGGTACATTCTCGCTAAAGAGTGTACGTAGCACTTCGTTAAATCCTGTAGGATTTTTCGCTAACAGTAAGCGCATTGTTTTGCCATTAGTCTGGATGCGCTCTCCACGCCCGAAGACTGGTTTCGATTGTTCAATACCCGTTACAATAGGTTCCCAATCAACATGTAGTGTCAGTGCTGCCGCTATTGCCGCGAGTGCATTGTATATATTATAAAGTCCCGGCAAGGGTATCGTAAGTTCATGTTGTTGATCAATTGCCTCGACTTGAATGCGCAAACGGTCAAAACTATCCATATGAACCTGTGTCACACGGACGTCGGGCTGCGGACGTGTATAGCCACAATGGGGGCAATGATAATGGCCCATATGGCTATAGAATTGAGCATCGTAAACATATTCATGGCCGCAAATGGGGCAGGCGCGAGTATCGATTGCCTGGTGTCGTTCGGTCGCATCCTGTTGAGTCAGGAGATCGAGGGAAAGATCGTCGATCCCATAGTAGAGCACTTTGCCCGTAAAGGACACAGCAAGTTGTGCAATTGTTGGATCATCTGCGTTTAGTACAAGTGTAGTATCTGGGGACAGATTTGCAATGCTTTGCTTCCACTGGGCGACAATACTATGGACTTCGCCATAGCGGTCAAGCTGATCGCGAAAGAGATTGGTGAAGACGATGACACGCGGCTGTATAACCTTGACCAATTGAGGGAGTGCCGCCTCATCGACTTCCAGAATAGAGATAGCTTTACCGGAGCGTCGTAGGTGGCCATCGGGCTGGGCGCGAATGACCAGAGAACTAGCAACGCCACGCAGAAGGTTTGACCCCTCGCGATTGCGCCAGACACGCAGTCCGCCATCGCGTAGAATTGCGGAGATAAAGCTGCTCGTCGTTGTCTTGCCGTTTGTGCCTGTAATCATCACGCTACCATGTTCAAGCTCTGTTGCCAGATGTTCAATAATATCGGGATAAACGCGCTGGGCCACAACGCCCACGATGCTTGTACCGCCACCGAGATGTAAGCGGCGGCTGAGTGCTCCAGCAGTACGTCCTGCGATCACTGCTAATCCCGCTCGTATCGTATTATGCTGACGCTGCAGATAAGGTTTGTGGGTAGCCACTTCCGGTGTATTCGTTGGCGATTGAGGAGCCATCTTGCTCTCTGCAGGCTGCAGTTTCTCAGCAATGGGTTGAGATGGTCTTTGTTTTCGCATGCTGTTCCTCCGCGTCGGCACTCATTCTTCAATCCTTGATAGTAGATGAATGCAGCATAGCATGCAAGCCTAACGGGGTCAAGTGCATGGCAAAGATATATAGTTTGTGTAAAGGTATATAATTTCTTTTATGAGTAGTTGACAATGACTCTTGCCAACGTGTGGTATGCTTCAAAAGAAATTTTCTGGCTTTCTTTTGGGTTTGAATAGATGCAGAATGGGATAGAATAGCTACTTGTCAAGATATGCTATTCTATGCATTAAGACGAACGCCCGTAAAATATGCAGTAATAAAGGTCAGGTAACAACTCAATGGCAAAAAAACTTGTAATTGTTGAGTCACCCGCCAAAGCGAAAACAATCGAGAAGTTCCTTGGTCGTGATTTTACCGTCCTGGCTTCAATGGGTCATATCATTGATTTGCCAAAGAAAGGACTTGGGGTCAATACGCGCAAAGACTTTGCCCCCCAATATGAGATCATCGAGAAAAAAGATAAGTTAATAGATGAGTTAAAGGCCGCTTCGAAACGGGCTGACGAAGTGTACCTGGCCCCCGACCCTGACCGTGAAGGTGAGTTTATTGCCTGGTCGCTTAAGAATATCTTAGGTCTGAAAAATCCACACCGCGCAGTTTTCAATGAGATCACGAAACGAGCGGTACAGGATGCGATCAGCAAGCCACGTCAGATAAACGAGGACCTTTTTAATGCCCAGCAAGCGCGGCGGGTGCTGGACCGTCTTATTGGTTATAAAATTAGCCCATTGCTCTGGCGGCGTATACAATCCGGTACCAGTGCAGGACGAGTGCAATCAGTTGCTCTACGCCTGGTCTGTCAGCGTGAGGCCGAGATTCGCGCGTTTGAGCCAGAAGAGTATTGGAGCATTACTGCCACTCTTAGTAAGCACAAGCAGCAAGAACGCTTTGAAGCTATCTTGATCTCACGCCTCAAAGATATGGCTGCCTTGAATACTGCGGAAGCTTCTGCTGATGGAGATGCAGCCACAGGTGAAGTTCAAAGTGCGAAGGGTGTTCAAGATACTGCTGGCAGCACGAAAGCGCCGAAGCTCGAAAAGGGGCGCATAAAGATTTCGTCTAAAGAAGAGGCAGACGCTATTCTTAGCGACTTGAAAGATGCCAGTTATAGCATATTGAAGTATGAAGAGCGCGAGCAACGCCGGCAACCTCCCATTCCCTATACAACAAGCACGATGCAACAGGACGCATCGCAGCGGCTCTACTTTAAGCCGAAGAAAACGATGAGTTTGGCGCAGCAGCTTTATGAAGGGATTGAACTGGGCGAGCGGGGTCAACAGGGACTCATCACCTATATGCGTACAGATTCGACGCGTATCTCGGAAGAGGCCCAGGGTATGGTCAAGGCGTATATAAAAGAGGAATTTGGGCAGCCGTTTGTAGGGCAGGGACGTACCGGGAAAGCCAAAGCAACCACACAGGATGCCCACGAAGCCATTCGCCCGACGGATGTCACCTTAACGCCGCAGATTGTCAAGCCGTATCTCTCCGTTGACCAATTCAAACTCTATAATTTGGTCTGGCGTCGTTTTGTAGCGAGTTTTATGACTGCAGCCATTTTTGATACGGTACGTGCTGATATCGTGGCCAGACAATATGTCTTTCGCGCTACTGGCTCAAATCTCAAGTTCCAGGGTTTTTATGCCGTGTGGCCGCGCGAGGAAGATGAAAAATTGTTGCCAGTGATGCAGGCCAATGAAGTGCTTGATGAGCATGGGCTCAAGCCAGAGCAACATTTTACACAGCCACCGCCACGCTTTTCCGAAGCGAGTTTGATCAAAGAACTGGAGGAGCAAGGCATTGGTCGGCCAAGTACCTATGTGCCAATCATCAGTAAGATCCAGGATTATGGGTATGTGGATCAGGAGCAGCGCCGCTTTGTGCCAACGTGGTTGGGAGAGACGATCAACGAAGTAATGAATAAGCACTTCCCTGAGATCGTCGATACGGGTTTCACAGCAGATATGGAGCGAAAGCTAGACGATGTTGAGGATGGGAAACGTTCCTGGATTGAGTTTCTGAGCAGTTTTTATGGTGATTTTAAACTGACCATGAAAAAGGCAGAAGCTGAGATGGATCGTGTGGAGAAGCCACTGGAAGAACTTGATGAGGTCTGCCCCGATTGTGGGCGTAATCTTATCATTCGGACCGGTCGTTTTGGTCGCTTCATTTCATGCTCTGGTTTTCCTGAGTGTAAGTATCGGCGCTCGGTTGTAAATAAGACAGGTGCCCTCTGTCCGCTTTGTCATGGGGATATAGTTGAGCGTAAAACGCGGCAGAAGAAGCGTGTGTTTTTTGGGTGTGGCAACTATCCAACTTGTAGTTTTGCGATCTGGGAACATCCAGTAGCAGATGTCTGTCCCAAATGTGGTGGCCTGATGGTAGTCCCCAAAGTGGGGCAAGATCCGGTTTGTTATAACGAGGTTATTCTAGCACAACGTAGTACGGAGGCCAAGCCATTGCAGAGCGATGACAAGAGCCCTGCACGTCCCGTACGTAAGAAAACCACTTCTAGTTCGGAATCAGAAACTGCAGGTGTTGCAGATAACGCTAAGCCTGCGTCAACGCGTCGTGCTGCAACGAGCAAGAAAACAGCTTCAGTTGCTGCAGAAGGAGATACGGCAGCCACCACTCCATCGGCAGCACGCAGTGTTGCTGCTAAACGCACTACTACGAATACCAGGAGTACGGCAAAGACGGCGAAGACCACGAAGACTACGACACGTCAGGGCAGAAAGACAACAGGTGCGGTAGCAACTCCCAAGCGGGGAACAAAAGCGGCTAAATAACCTAAGAATGCAGAATGATGCTCAGGAAGTGTGATATAATCGGTAGATAACTATTCTCTCCGAATCCCTTTCGAGATGGGTTCTGCTATTATGGAGGATTACATGCCGCATGCAGTAACGCTAATCCCCGGCGATGGAACTGGGCCAGAAATTACAGAGGCGACCCTTCGTGTCCTTGAGGCAACAGGTGTACAGTTCGAATGGGACGTGCGACTGGCTGGAGCGGAGATGCTGGCGAAGTATGGCACTGTTTTGCCAGACGAGGTGATTGAATCGATAAAGCGTACGAAAGTAGGGTTAAAAGGCCCGATTACAACACCTATCGGGAAAGGGCAACGAAGCGCAAACGTTACCTTACGTAAAAAGCTCGATTTGTATGCCAACTTGCGCCCTGCCAAGACCTATCAAGGGCTACGCTCCCGTTATGAGAATATCGATCTAGTTATTGTGCGTGAGAATACTGAAGATCTCTATGCCGGCATTGAGTTTCAGCGTAATACGCCTGAATATGAAGAAATGATAGAATTTATTGCGCGTACTACCGGCCATAGGCTCGACCCGAATTCTGCAATGAGTATAAAGTATATATCGGTTGCCGCTACACGACGTATTGTCAAGTTCGCTTTTGAATATGCCCGTGCGAATAACCGACGCAAAGTGACGGCAGTGCACAAGGCAAATATTATGCGCATGTCGGATGGATTGTTTCTGTCAACGGCGCATGAGGTGGCAAAAGAATACTCAGATATTCAATATGAAGATCGAATTGTAGATAATATGTGTATGCAACTGGTACAAAAGCCTGAGTTTTACGATGTGCTTGTGTTACCCAATCTCTACGGTGATATTATCTCTGATTTATCTGCTGGTCTCATTGGTGGTCTGGGAGTGGCACCAGGTGCAAATATTGGTAGCCAGTACGCTGTTTTTGAGCCTGTACATGGTAGTGCGCCGAAGTACGCGGGGCAAAATAAAGTAAATCCGATGGCAATGATGTTTTCTGGCATTATGATGTTGCGGCACCTGGGTGAGCGTGATGCGGCCAATCGGCTGGAAAAAGCGCTTATGTTGACCCTGGCTGAAGGGAAGTATGTCACGTATGATCTAAAGCCGCGCCCAGATGATCCAACTGCGGTTGGCACATCTCAGGTGGCTGATGCGATTATTGATCGTTTACGCAAGCTTTAATATATATAATTATCGCTCTCTTGCCCGTTCGCGCCTTTATAGGGCCTCTTTTATTACTAGAGATTTTACGCTTTTTCATAACTTTGCGTGCAAAGTTATGAAAAAGCGTAAAATCTCTAGTAATAAATGGATCAGACAATCTCCAAGCTCTCCGCGACAACCCCTTTACGCCATTTGTGGCGGGCCTCAATGTATCGTACCGTGCCTGAGCGAGAGCGCATCATAACCGATGAGGTACGAGCACCCCAACCAAAATACTGTACACCATCTAATAATTCGCCACTTGTGATACCGGTGGCGGCGAAGCTGACGTCATTACCGCTCACCAGATCATCGGTGCGATAGACACGATCCAGATCGATGCCATCAGCGATAAACTTTGCACGTTCTTCATCGTTGCGCGGCCAGATTTTGCACTGTATCTCGCCCCCCACACATTTGAGTGCAGCAGCAGCCAGCACTGCCTCAGGAGCTCCGCCTATCCCTAGCAGGACATCGACACCCCGGTAATCTTCCATTGCAGCTTGAATTACAGCAGAGACATCGCCATCGGTGATCAGTCGAATACGTGCGCCAACCTCACGTACCTGGCGAATGATCTCCTGGTGTCGTGGACGATCTAAGACAACGACTGTGAGATCATCGATACGTGCCTGGCGTGCGCGTGCTATACGGTCCATGTTCACGGCTACAGAAGCATTGATGTCGATCACATTTTTTAGGGCAGGACCAACCGCGATCTTATCCATATAGAACACTCCCGGCGGAGCTGAGTACATAGTGCCACGCTCAGCGATTGCAACGACCGCTAGCGCACCGGGTAGTCCCAATGCAAGTAAGCGTGTGCCATCGACCGGGTCAACTGCCACATCGACTTCTGGTCGATTGCCATTGCCGATCTGCTCGCCAATGTAGAGCATTGGTGCTTCGTCCTTCTCTCCTTCACCGATTACCACCTTCCCATTCATATCAACACCATCGAGTGCATGGCGCATCGCGTCAACAGCGGCCTGGTCAACCATTTCCTTGTTGCCCTTCCCCATCCAGCGTCCGGCACTTAATGCCGCTGCTTCTGTGACGCGCACAAGCTCCATCCCCAGGTTGCGTTCTTTCGTTCGTGATCGCTCAAACCGTTCTTCTGTTTGCATCGTTGTACATCCTTTAGTAATTACTTGCGTTATAGGTGTATATGCCGTGTTTGAGTGCGGCAATGCTCTGCCCGCATGATTGCTCTGAGATTCTCTACAGCTTCTTCAAGTTTCCCCTGTCGGTTTTCAATGACGTAATCATATTGTGCACGTTGTGCTAACTCATATTCAGCATCGGCAAGCCGGCGCTGTCGTTCTTCGCGCGTCTCCGTTTGACGATTGGTAAGGCGCTCTACTAATTCTTCAACCGAGCCAGGCACAAGAAAGATATAGATGGCGTCGGTCACTTTCTTGCGCACAGTGGCTGCCCCCTGTACGTCAATTTTTAAGAGCACATCGCGCTGCTGGTTCAGGTTATCTCGAATCTGTTGTATCGGTTGTCCATACCAGTTTCCATGTACTTGCGCGTGCTCGATAAGCTCGTTACGATCAACCATGCTCTGGAATTGCTCTTGACTGATAAAATAATAGGGATTGCCCTCACTTTCTCCGGGGCGTGGAGCTCGTGTAGTGACTGAAGCAACGACATGAAAATCCATGCCCTGCTCTTTGAGGGCTTTAATAACGGTATCTTTTCCGGTACCCGATGGGGCTGAAAGCACAAAGAGCAGCCCCTGTTTTACGGGTGCTGCTCTTTGTGGTCCTGTTAATTGGGTTTGAAGTTGCATGTTTTTCTTCCTGGTTCGCTTCAATAGGGAAAAAGTAAATAGACGAACAAACATCTCCTGGTTCTATTTTACGCAACGCCAATAAATGCGCTTAGAGTTACCAATTCACTGTGACTTTGCTCGGTAGATAAGCGCTCTTATGTGTTATTGTATTGTACAACAATGCCAGATGACGCGAAAGTTGCGGACACAGGACGCGATAGAAAACGTAGACAGAAAGAGGGAAGGCATATGTACGTAGACGCTATTACCATTGCTGCCATTGCCGATGAATGGCGCAAGTTGTTGATAGGGGCACGCATTGACACTATTATTCAGCCGACGGAGCATGCAATTGCTCTACAATGCTATGCTCCAAATAAACAGGATGCACAGGGCCAGGGTGGTCAAAATCGTTGGCTCTATCTTTCTGCACATCCGCAGCTGGCTCGTGCTCATATTACCGCTTTGAAGCCGCAGAAAATTGCCAGCGAGCCACCTCCTTTTGTTATGCTGTTGCGCAAGCATATAGAAGGGGCACGTATTGAATTGATTGTGCAACCGCGCTGGGAACGGGTTGTGGAGATCGTTGCGGGTTATCGTGGCGGCCCGGACGGTGAAGAGCGTAGACACTTTCGCATTATCGTTGAGATTATGGGACGCATGAGCAATATTGTTTTTTGTGATGAAAAGGGATTAATACTGGGCAGCTTGAAGCGCGTGGGATCAGATATTAACCGTTATCGAACCATTGCGGCTGGCGTACAGTATGTTCCACCGCCTTTGCAGCAGCGTATGCTTGTGGGCCAGTTATTACCGCGCCTGGAGCCAACAACG
This sequence comes from uncultured Chloroflexia bacterium, assembly GCA_963850365.1. Classification (GTDB taxonomy): domain Bacteria; phylum Chloroflexota; class Ktedonobacteria; order Ktedonobacterales; family Ktedonobacteraceae; genus Dictyobacter. The sequence continues at coordinate 493,820 of CAWKKX010000022.1, read as the reverse complement.
GTGACTGCAGCACAGTTATCGATTTGCGCTTCTGCTGAAAGTGAGGAGGAGCCGGAGGCGACAACAGAAAAAAAGCGGAAACGTGCTCCTGAGAAGCCAAAGCTCTGGCAACTGCTCTCCAGACATCTGCTTGGCTGTAGTCCTCTGCTTGCTCGTGAGTGTGTGTTTCGTACAACGGAAAAGAGTGAAACGTCTGTTGAAGGCACAGAACAAAATGTATGGGAGGAGTTGGCCTGGAATGTGCGCGATATAAGCGCAATATATGATAGTCATCATTGGCAACCACAATTGATAGAGCGTCATAGCTCGGCAAACGACCAGGGTGTAGAATTTGCTACGGGGCAGACTGTTCCTATTGCCTTTGCCCCCTATCCATTAGAGCAGTATGCGCAGTTGCCTGATATAAAGATCCGGCAATCGCCATCAATCAATGTCTTGTTGGATGATTACTTTGTGCGTAAAGAGTGGCGTGATGCCGTTGAAAGTTTGCGTACACCACTGCGCAAGATTCTTCAGACGCAGCGTGATCGTTGTAAGCGCAAGGGCGAGCATTTCCAACAGGAGATGGCGACATCGAAAGAGGCAAACGTGTATCGTCTGTATGGAGAATTATTGTTAGCACATCAGAACGAAGTACAGCAGGGAGAAGCGCAGGTTCAAGTTCCGAATATCTTTGAAGATCCTGGTGAGGCAAGTGTACCAGTAGTAACTATACCTCTGGACCCGCGCTTTGATGCTGTAGGCAATGCCAATCGCTATTTTAGCAAATATCATAAATTGCGTCGTGCGCTTGAATTGGTACCAGAACAGATCGAGCAGAATGATGCCGAGCTGGCGACGGTTGAACAGCTTCTGGCGGACCTTAAACTGGCCGAAAATGCGGCTGAGATAGTACTTGTAAAGGCAGAAGTACAGGCAGCTGGCTATATTCGTGGCAAGGCGGCCCTGGACAAAAAAGCATTGAAAGCTGCGAAAAAGGGGAAGGGAGGTAAAGGGGGTAAACAGTCTAAAGGCAAGTCGGTAGCTTCTGGTGGTGGTGCGCCACTACATGTTCAGAGCCGGGAAGGTTTTGTGCTGCTGATCGGCAAAAATAGTCGTCAGAACGAAGAGGTGACATTTCATCAGGCAACAGCGAATGATATCTGGTTGCATGCACGCGGTGTTGCGGGCGCACATGTAATCGTCAAAGCAGCTGGGCGCATGGTACCACAGGATACAATTGAGCAGGCTGCTAGCCTGGCAGCATACTACAGTGAGGCGCGTGGCAGTACAAGCGCTCCCGTTGATTATACGCTACAGCGTCATGTACGCCATATGAAAGGAGGCGGTCCGGGTATGGTCATCTATGAGCGAGAACAGACACTCTATATAGAGCCTGAGAAGGCTTTGCAACTTATCAAATAGTGGACAGGGTTTTCTCTATTTTCGCACAATTTACGTTTCTACGAAAATAGAGAAAAATGTTATCCTCGTTCTCGTGAGGAGCCCAGCCCCATCCCCTCACGGTATTTAGTAACAGTACGGCGTGCCAGCGGAAAACCAATCGAGGTGAGGTGACGGGCAAGCTCTTCGTCGCTTAAATGATGTGCGGAAGTTTCGGCCTGTATGAGCTCACGCAAAATATCTTTTATTCTCAGTGAACCATCGAAAAAGTCTGAGATAGGCATCAGGCGACCATTGGGAAGAAGAGCGTATTTGTTGGCAGTTGCCCTGCTTACAGTTCCTTCATCCAGATGTAATTGTTCGGCTACCTCAGCACGTGTAAGCGGTTGTAGGTAACGAACGCCCTTTTCTAAGAATTCTTGTTGATACTCGACAACCAGCTCGACAACCCGTTTCAGTGTCTGCCAGCGGCGGTTGATGCAGTCAACGAAAAACTTTGCCCGCACTCTCTGTGGATACATATAGTGTCGTATATCGTTGCTTGTGAGCTCTGCAGGGCGCACCTGGTCATGATAGTTTGCCCCGACACGTATTTTATAGCGTTTTTCTTCCATTAACTCCACTTCGAAGCCATTCTCCCCTTTACGGATGATCACATCGGGGCGGATATATGCTGCATCACTGCCAACACGTAAGTCTTGTGAGCGGTAAATATATGCGGGATGTGGATGGAGCATATTACGGATGTATATATAGCCCTGGCGAACCTCTTGTTCAGTTACCTTGAGTTGACGAGCAATCTCCTGAAAATGGTTATGACCGAGATGTTCGAGGTAGCGATCAATGAGTGTAAAAGCGAGTGGATGGGGTTGGCTTTGCTCACTGAGAGCCTGTAATTGGATGAGTAAGCATTCGCGTGGATTTCTTGCGCCAATGCCAAGTGGCTCCAGAGTTTGTAGCTGGCTCAAGACATACTCGACGCGTTCAGGAGCAATATGGAGATGAGCGGCAATCTCTTGAACGCTGATGTCGAGATAGCCCCACCCGTTAAGATTTCCGACTAATTGTTCAGCGATTGCAGCATCGTCGGGAGAAATAAGGGCCTCTAACTGCTGAAGGAGCTCTTCAGTGAGAGTCTCACCGGACGGAATCTGGGCCAGAGGATCAAATTCGTCATCGTTATCGGCCTCTGTAAAGCTGTAGTTATCGATATCATAAAAGACTTGTTGCTGTACCCATTGGGACTCAACAATTTCGTAGCGTGCATTAGCCTCTTGCCCCTGTTGCTCAGGACGGGTGAAGCGCCCACAGACAGTACATTTTTGTCCATAGAGAGGTGTACTACAGAACAAGCAAATGCGCTGTTCCGTAACTTCGAGAGCTGGATTCTCAGTCTGCTCTTGATTAATCGTACGTTCTAATTCATCTGATGATAGATGTAATATAGTGCTTGATGTAACAAGTCTTGCACTTACACGCAGAGTTTGATCTGGTCGTGGTGTTTGTTCGAATCTCATACCCTTACCTACATATCCCTCTTAATTGCCTACACTTCTACCTTGTACTGAGGGCTAGATCCAGCCCTGGCTCCGGTTCTACCAGAGCATGTATGTGTTAAAGGCTAGAGCCAACCCCGACTCTCCAGGGCACAGCGTGCTGCCTCCTGTTCTGCGGTCTGTTTATTGCGGCCCTGGCCTTGTCCAGCAACCTTTTCCCCCAGGAGAACTTCCACAGTGAACTCACGGTTATGCGAAGGACCTTCTTGACCAACCAGCCGATATGAAGGAGTGATACCCTCATGAGCCTGGGCCAACTCCTGGAATAAAGATTTATTATCTTTGAAGAGTCGCCTGGTGACAATAGTATGGGCCAGAGGTTCGAGGCGAGGAAGAAGGAAAAGCTGAACTGCTTCCAGGCCCTGGTCGAGATAAATCGCGCCCAGGATGGCTTCAAATGCCGAAGCCTGCACACGTTTCCCCCCACCGCTACTTTGTTCCCCTTTCCCCATTAACAAATATTTGCCGAGATTAATCTCCTGGGCAAAGTTTGCCAGCGTCTCTGTTCGTACCAACACCGCGCGGACATCGGTTAACTCCCCCTCAGTTAGCTCAGGGAAAGCGCGATAGAGGAAGTCTGCACTAATCAAAGCGAGAATTGAATCGCCCAGAAACTCTAAGCGCTCATTGGAACTCTGCCCCACGCCCGCAGTTTCATAAATATATGAGCGATGTGTCAGAGCTAATTTCAGGAGTTTGTGATCCTGGAAGTGTACTCCTAAAACCTCTTCCATTTGTTCGTGCATAAATATACCTCTAGCGTTCCATTTGACTCATCGAGAAGTTGCTCGGTGGCTTCCATAGTTTGTAGCCGTCATTGTAGCGCGTTTTGGGCTGAACCGCAACGCTCAGATGGGGTAATAATTGCTTGTATGTTTGTAAATAGACGTAATCAAGAATGCTTTCCAGGGGAAAGATATATTATACTGGCTCTAGACACATATGTTACCCTATGGAGAGTGGGCTTTGAGGAAGACAGGTAATCACGGGTTTAACCACCCGAGGAAAGTCCGAACTCCGTAGAGCAAAGATGCTGGCTAACGGCCAGTGAGGGTGACCTTAAGGAAAGTGCAACAGAAACATACCGCCTGCATGTCATGTATAGTACGAGGTGCCGGTAAGGGTGAAATGGTGAGGTAAGAGCTCACCAGCAGCCAGGTGACTGGTTGGCTGGGTAAACCCCATCTGGAGCAAGACTGAACAGAAGGGATAGGTCTATGGACCTTGCAAGTTGCTCGCTTGTTAACCTTCGGGTTAGTCGCTTGAGTCACTGGGCAACCAGTGTCCTAGATAGATGATTACCGCCTGCGTTGTCGAGAGGCTATACAGGTACAAAATTCGGCTTATGGCTTCCTCAACCCCACTGCCCATCAGGCAATTCTTTTCCTTCGCGCCTTCGGCGCTTGCTCCTTTTAGTATATGTTTTGCCTATTTTACTTGCTGTCAAAGACAGCAAGTAAAATAGGCAAAACATGACTTTAAGAATTTTGAAAATTCGGGAAAACCTATATTGTAAAAACTGACAAAAGAAGCACGGCAATGCCGTGCTTCTTTTGTCAGTTTTTACAATATATATAAACCTCTCGTTTATTATCGGCTGAGGCGGTCGTGCTCGATGAGCCAGCGGATAAAACCGAGATGACGACTTTCTTTTAAGATCTCGCGATATTCAATTTGCTCAGTTACATGATCTTTCATATGAACGAGCTTTGCTGCTTCGCCCTCTGAAAATCCCATGGAGCGCAGACTCTGGTAATCTACATTGTCTGTAGCATATGAATGTTCTGTCATGATGACTAGCTCCTCTTTGCGAATAAACCGAACAAACTATACATAACTGAGCTTTTTCGAGGCCTCCGATATGCATATACGAAAGATATACATAAGAGATCTCTTCTGGCAACATAGAAACTCTTAGTTAAGAGCTTCTATGACTTAGAACACTTTTCCTCCCCTAAAAATTTCCGTGATTACGCGTATATCTTTTTATACGAACTTGATAGCTAATGGTTACTTTTTATTAGATGGTAATGATGCAATTTGTTGAAGAAAAAGAAAAAAAGGATAGTCTAAATATTTTCTTGAAGATGCATACCAATCTTCATAGCTCTGAGAGTCCTCTCAGTGACATCCGTGGTTAAGGTTGCAGCATGTGTCATTGCATAGGCCAAGGGCATGGGGCCAGAAGGTAATACGGCTATTGCTGTAACGCCCAGGTCGTAAAGAGACTGGTAGTTTTCCCCTACGCTGCCCGCCAATGCAAGCACAGGAACGGTATGGATCTGTGCTAATCGGGCTACGGCGCTCACACTTTTCCCATAGGCTGTCTGTGCGTCCAGTTGGCCTTCAGCGGTAATGACCAGGTCGGCTGTGCGCATGTGTTCTTCTAGATGAACGGCATCTAGAATGATTTGAGCACCTGGGCGAAGTGTTGCGCCTAAAAAAGCGATCATGCCAGCTCCTAGCCCCCCTGCTGCACCTGCTCCTGGGATGTTAGCAACGGTCAGGTGGAGATCGCGCTCGATAATAGTCGCGTAGTGTGCCAATGCACTATCAAGTTCAGCGATCATTTCAGGGGTGGCTCCTTTTTGTGGTCCATAGATCGCCGACGCGCCCGTAGGGCCACAGAGCGGATTCGTCACATCGCATGCAACTTCAAAGGTGCAGGATTGTGCTTGTAAAGCAGGGTCCATAGTTGTAGTTATGATGCGATGAAGTGTTGCCAGTGCTGCACCACCTTGTGCTATCGGTTGCCCGTCTGCCATGTGCAATGAGGCACCTAAAGCCTGAGCCATGCCAGCACCGCCATCGTTTGTTGCGCTACCACCAATGCCCACAATAAAATGACGCCTGCCATGTGCAAGGGCAGCACGAATCAACTCGCCCACTCCATATGTTGTCGTGATGCGAGGATTTCTCTTTTCTGGAGGGACCAATGGCAGACCCGAACTTGCGGCCATCTCGATAACTGCAGTCTGACCATCGCCAGTCAGGCCAAAAAAAGCGTTCACAGGCTCGCCTAGTGGCCCTGTAACCATCTGTTGTATGATTGTGCCACTTGTTGCATCAACAAGTGCCTGGACCGTTCCCTCGCCCCCATCTGCTATCGGGACAATCGTGATCTCTGCGGTTGGAAAGATTGCACGCGCTCCCTGCGCAATAGCCTGACCCGTCTGGGCCGCTGTCAGGCTCCCTTTGAGAGCCTGCGGTGCAATAAGAATGTGCATAATGGTATCTCCCGTTTATTTTGACGATTTCAATTTGCAGCTAATTATGGCAGATATTTGAGTAGATAATTTGCATGTCTTTCAAACGTGCCCTATACTAAGTGGAGCAAAATTATCTTATTTAGTATGCATTATAATCTCTTCTGGGGTTTTTATGTTCAATAGTTTTTCGGGTTTTTCTCTTTCGTGGCCGTGGAGCCCTGGTGTAGGTGCGGTCCTGGCTATGCTGATTCTGCTCTATGTATTTCGTCTCAGGTCGGTGCACTCAGCTCATGTAAAAGATCCGCAGGAGCCGGTTGTGACAGGGCCACAAATAAGCATGTTTTTCGCAGGCATTATTCTACTGTCACTTCTCTTGCTCACACCGCTTGATACAATTGCTCGCACACAGCTTTTTTCTGTACATATGGCTCAGGCAGTGATTATCACAACTATTTGTGCGCCGCTTGTACTGGGAGGTTGTCCCGCCGTTTTGTTGCGCCCTTTGCTGCGCATACCTGTTTTCAGTGGCTTCCTGCGCATTGTGACGATACCTTTTGTTGCCTCTATCATTTTCAACGTCTCGTTTCTGCTGTGGCATGCTCCCCGTCCTTTTGACTATGTTATGACGAGTGCGCCGCTCTATCACTTTATGATGCTCTGGATTTTTGCAGTTGCCCTCTTAAACTGGTGGCCTCTTATCGGTTCGCTCAAAGAGTTGCGACCTGGTGGCTATCCGGTACAGATGCTCTATGTGATTCTTGATGGCCAGCCAGTCGATATTTTCGCGTTTGTCCTGGTTTTTAGTGGGATGCCATTGTATACACACTATGCAATTCCGCCGCAAACACATCTTACATCCTTTGCCGATCAAGCGATTGGTGGAGCATTTTTACTGGTACCAGGGTTAATCGATATTGTCATCATGGCACCGCTCTTCTTCCACTGGTTTACCCAGCTTGAACATAAAGCACGCATAGCAGACGTGAGAAGAGAACAAGAAGAGGAGGAATATGAAGAATATGAGGGGAGCGCACAGGAAGAAGGAACAGCAGGATGAGGGTCCTGAAGAGACTGGTTGATGTATAGTGCAGAGCATTGAAAACGTTCTATAAGAAGTAAGTATGTCGTCAACATCAAGGGGAAAGAAAATAAAGTGTGAAGATGCCCCGACGATGTTTATGGGAGAATTTGTATGGATTATAGACCTCATCAGAATCAAGATGATCAGTCGGATAGTGAATTTGAGATTGCTGATATAGATGCTGAGGAGGCCGGAGAGGCGGGTGATCGATCTGCCAGACCATCACCGATGTTTCCTTTCCTTGCACACCATGCTCGTCTTTGGTCTGTGTTCGCGATTTTCACAGGATGCGTTATTATTGGTATCTTGCTCTTTCCCGATGTTGCATCTGTGGTAAAACCAAAGCTCCCCTCTCCAACTACAGCAGCAACTCCTACGGTTAAACCCAATCTGTTTGTGGTTGCTGGTCGTGATAATGTGACGCTCGTAATGAGAACGCTCATAATGGGAGTGCAAACTAATGCTCAGGCATTTCCTAGAGAGTATATCGGGGTAACTGCTTATGACACACAGAGTGGCGCTCTTCTCTGGCATACACCACAATCTCAATCGTCCCCGATTACCACCTATAGGGTGGTAGGCAATATAACCAGGCAGGCATCTGACATCTATGCTCTACGTTCGGATGGTCTGTTTTCTCTACTTGCTTCTCGTACCGGTAAAGTTATCTGGAGCTATAAAATGCGCTTGAATCGTTTTGATCTCGTTGCAGTGCGAGATGATGTGCTCCTTTTACGCTCAGATAACACATTCTATGCCGTCAAAGATGGTCGGCTGCTATGGCATAATGCTGAATTGGGAGAGCTGCTGGCTCTTGAGAATGGAGTGATGTATACCTATAATTCTATGCAACAATGCTATTATGCCATAAATGAGGGGAATGGGGCTCGTCTCTGGTCATATGAAGTGCCACAATCAATACAATCATCTTCGCAGACCTTTCCAATAGTAGCAATAGAAAACAATATATTTTATGTGCAAACGATTGATAACAAAGTGCTGGCTATTGATTCGCAAGGTCATGTGTTGTGGTCCCATCCATTGAATGAGACTGTCAGCCTGAATGCAGATGCTCGTTACCTTTATATAGTCGATCAAATTGCTGATACAATAGAGGCCTTGAATCTTCAAACAGGGAAGCAAGAGCGGACATATACCAATGAGATGGGTGCCATGAGGATCATAGATAGTCAGAATGATCTGTTGTATATCCAGGCTGATGATGGAGTGAGAGCGATTAATACAGAGACAGGGAAAAGAGTCTGGCAAAAGGCTACCAATAGCCGCGAGCCCATCTGGGCAGCAAATGGTATTCTTTATGTATTCCCTTTGAACAGTACAGATGCTATTCAGGTTCTCAATGAAAGAGATGGCACATTGCTCTGGTCAGGAGTAATACAGGGCCAGTTTTCATTTGATACCAGGGGATTAGCTGTGTGGTCCTCTGATAATAGTTCCCTATCAGTACTACGTTTGAGCGATGGGAAAACGCTCTGGAGCAAGCATATAGAATAGCGCTGTAGGGAGATGGCTACGAGCTAAATACAAGGAGGGGAGGAAAATGAGAGGTTTTTTGTCCGGGAGATGCTAGCCTGTTGAGCAAACATCGTAACATTCAGCCAGGGCGCTCAAAAAGCAGGTACACCCCCTCCGGGGTCGCTATGCATGCCATTTGCATGGTAGTAAGAGAGCCTGGGCCAGGCGTATCTCGTATGCAGCGCGAGGGATCTCTGTGACGCCAAGCGTTGCGAGATGGTCTGTAAGAAATTGGGTATCATGTAAAACATAGCCACGCCGCTTTAAATGTTCTACCAGTGCAACTACGCACACTTTCGAGGCATCAGTGGCGTAGGAGAACATACTTTCTCCCATAAATGCGCCACCGATGGCGATGCCATATAAGCCCCCGACCAGAGCTCCTGCCTGCCATGCTTCGACGCAGTGGGCAAAGCCAACGCTGTGCAGGAATGTGTACGTCTTGATAAATTCTGCATTAATCCAGGTTTCTGATCTGTCCGCGCAACAGCGCATAACAGCTTCGAAGGCCGTATCCATGCGCACCTCGTAGATGCCTTTGCGTATCGTCGCACGCAGAGAACGAGAGACGTGGAGATTGTCATGCTCCAATACCGCTCGTGGATCGGGAGCATACCAGCGAATTTTACCCTTGCTATCTGCCATCGGGAAAACACCCTGCGCATAAGCATTGATTACAAGCCCTGGGTCTAAAGGATCAGGTCGTCGTGGCATTGGCTTTCCTTGCGAACCAGTGCATATATTTTGTGGCGCGTGGATTGACCTGAGCCAGTAGATCCATATCAGTGGCATTAAGTGGTTTGATCCATGCAAGTAGCCCTACACATAAAACTATGAAAATAACACCTGAAATGGTCAGCAAGATACGGTCGTTTGGGTGCCAGAGAATGGATGGCAGGGCGGCAATAATAAGCGCGAGCAAGAAGCGTAGGGTGAAAACCAATAGTTCTTTTGGGTACTGACTGGGCAAATGTCGTAGTAAGAAGAAGAGCAGGAGTATGCCCGTTACAAGTTTGGCAATACCATCTGCAATAAGCGCTCCAGCAGCTCCCTGCCGTGGAATAAGCACGATGCCAGAGATAATAACGAAGAAAATACCGATCCATTGGCTAATTACCACGCTCTTTGGCTTGCCTATGACATAGAGGCTAGCCTGATGAATCGTAGTCCCCAATATGCGTACCAGGAGGTTGAAAAACAAGAAGATCGCCAGCAGGGGCCCTACTGGATCATATCTACTGCCATAGAGCGCATCTGCGATATTCGACGCGTTAAAAAGGCAAAATACCAACCCAGGTGCGGCCAGCAATGTTTCTACTTTAATAAGTACTTGCCAGGAATTGGCCAGACGCTCATAGTTATTGCCTACAAAAGCAACCGCCATGGTTGTGCTTCCAACGCCTATAAAGCCAGAAACGAGCAAGGTATTTGCTGCATCAGCCAGTTGAAACGAGAGGTTGAAATAACCAATGTCCGTTAGTGAGACGGCGAAAATACCTAATAGAATAATTGAAACCTGTTTAAGGAGTGCTCCAGAAGCAAGATTGGTTATCCAGGCTGATAAGCCTAACTGTATCACTGCTTTAAACGGAGGGCGATAGCTTGTACCCATTTTGAACAGAAATGGAGCTTGCCAGGCTGCAAATGCTGCCGCACCGACCAGCGATCCAATAGCCTGCATCCATAGTATACTATTGATACCCCAGCCCATTTGTAACAAAATAAAAGCAACAGTTAACAGACCAAGTTGCAGGAGACTACCAATCACAAGCACGATTTGCACACGCAATTGTGCCGTACAGAGTGCACTGAGTAGATTTGCAATCCCACTACCCAATACATAGAGGGCAATCGGTATGCTATAAGAGATCAAGACAGGGTCAGCAAGGCTTTTGGACATCTGCATTGCGCCAGAGACAGGTAAAAGCGCAATCAACGCCGCCAGGCCAGGCAATCCAAAGAGGATGAGGCCAGTACTCAACACCAGCACGATGAGACGTATGCCAAATAAATATCTGATGAGTCTTGCCGCGCCTGCTTCGCCATGCTCAGCGAGAATACGAGGTATAAAGGTTGTTGTCGCATCTTCCAGACCCAATGCTATCACATAGAGAATAGTATTATACGCAGTTGTTACAACAGCATATACACCCAATTGAGTCGGAGAAACTGCATGCGTAATTAGAACCGTGAGCAGGAAGGATGAAATATAAAACCACAACCCGTAGACTTGATTAAATAAATAATTGTTGGGTGTACGTCGTAGCAACTCTTTTGCTACAGTTTGTCCCTCTATTTGTGCGGCCTCTGCTGTGCCTGTTTGGATGATAAGGGATTTCTCTGGAATAATGGACGCCTGTGACTGTATGAAGGTTATTTCTTCCATGTTACTTCCTTCTGTCTGACCGCCGCTATCAGCCCCTTCGAGATTGCTATCCAGCTGAGTGCCTTTCAATTGAATTAGTCTTAACGGACGTAACGGTAACTTCTGCATAATTATATTTTAGCTCATCTTGAAAAAAAAGCGTGCTAACCAGCCAATAGATCCTAGCGCGGCGAAAAGTTCGAGCACACTGACATTAGCAGTAACATGATCAGTTGAGACCAGGTAGAAGGCACCAACCTTAAAAGTTGCTGCAATGAGAAAGAGACCAAGCCCAATCCAGGCCGGTAATGTAGCAAACAGGAGAGCCTTTTGCCAGCTTCGACATAGAAAACCAATAAGAGAGGGAGTTAGGTAGAGCAAGGCAGTAATGATAGGTGCAATAGTGGCAGGATATGGACCGTTCAAAGTTGTGTTTGTGGATGCCGGGAGTATACGGGTCCACAATTGTGCAGGGACAAGCGCTGTCGTTAGAATCGCAGTTTCAACAACGAGCAAACCGATCACAAGTAAATCCCATTGTTTTTCATTTTTCATTTGTGGCGAACCAGGTTGCATCATCAGCAGGTCTCTCTGTCTATTAATTTTTAGGGATGGAAAGTAATCCCATCTGATACTTCATCATCAATATGCGGCGCACAGAATCATCAATACGCGTTTGTGAGATACTGCCAGCAGCAATGGCCTGTTTAATGGCATCGACCATCTGACCCAATTCGGTCGGGCTATTGGCTCCCATAATCATATCTGATCCAGCTTCAACTGCGATGGCTGCGGCTTCTCCCAGTGTATAATATTGTGTGATACCTGCCATGGTCAGGCTATCAGTCATAATAACGCCTTGAAAATGCATCTCATCGCGTAGAATACCCTGAACGATTAGTGGCGAAAGAGAGGAAGGTTTGCTCGGATCGATGGCGGGCACAATCTCGTGAGTGACCATAATCGCGTGCACTTGTCCTTCTTGAATGAGTGTGCGGTAGGGGCTCCAGTCGATCTGCTCCATTTCATCTTTGGTACGGCTTAGCCGAGGAATGCCAAAGTGCGGGTCTACGTTGACATAGCCTAAACCAGGAAAATGTTTAAGAGTGCCAAGTACTTTTCCACTTTGTTGTAACCCTTGCAGGTAAGCTTCGGCCATTGTAGAGACGATTGTCGGGGTCATACCATAGGTTCTGTTATCTCGATGCATCTCGGATGTATTTAAGTTATCTACATCGACAACGGGTGCCAGGTTGAGTGAAATACCATAAGATGCCAAATCTTGTGCATCTTGCAGACCTGCTTGACGAGCTTTCTCAGGATCATTTGTGGCACCAAGAGCGGCTTCCGATGGGCGTGGACCGTCTAGTTGAACCAGCCGATCAACGGTGCCCCCTTCCTGGTCGATTGACATCGCTATTGGTAGCGCTGTACTACCTTGCTGAATCTGTTGAGTAAGGGATTTAAGTTGATCTTTATTGACGATATTGCCATTTGCATAGAAGAGCAGAACTGATCCAACGTTATACTGGCTGATCATTGTGCTTAACTGCAATGAATAATCTGCACCAATAAACTGAATCATCATCATCTGACCTACTTTTTGATCTATGGTCATCTGACCTATGATCGAGTTAATGGCCTTTTGTGGGTCTACAGTACTTTTGCCTTTTGTATCTTTAGAGGATTTGTTTTGTGCGAGAGCATTAAGGAGATTGGTATGCGTGTTATTTGACGATCCCGCGAGCACATAAGACCAGCCTTGTGATCCCAAAAATTGCGTTGGGCCAATATTGAGGGCTTGTAAAATAATAATGCAGAGCAGTGTAATGAGTACTGTAGCTTTCCCTTTGTCCATTCCTACAGGCAACAGAGTATTTGAAAAATTGGGTGCATAGGGAGGGAGAAAATTGTTGAGAGATTGGGAATATTGAGGATATTGGGGATACGTTGGCATAGACCATGCCTGTGGCGTATCGAACAGGCTTGTTGTGGGAGCACGATTTTGTACATGTGGTGGGTCTATAGTACGCGGTTCGGCAGTTTGTATGTTATTGAATAGTAAAGGCTGCACTACTGCTTGTGTTTTACGCGTCTCAATACTTTCAATATCTTGATCTTTTTGAATATTTTGTGCGGTCTTGAACAAATTATGCGAGAAGAGATTAGGGGTTGGAACCTTGTGCGTCTCAATGCTTTCGATGGCTTGAGTTTCTTCAGTGACAACAATTCCATTCCCATGCTCCTGGGCTGGGCCTGTCACAATGCTATTGGCGGAGTTTTCGGACGTGTTTGTATCACGCGTTAGCCATACACCTGGTTGCTGGAATAATCTGTTGCTGCGCGATTTTTTTATAGAGTTTTGATTAATGCTCGTATTAGTTTGTGTCGGTAGAAATTGGGGAGCAGTTGGCTCCATAAAAGACCCCTTTCAACAGAAAAAGTTGTTGCCCTATCCAAGTAGTATAAAATATAAACGACAGTTATAAGGGTCTAATGGTACGAACGTATCACAAGGATGAGTTGTAACGAATCCTGTGTAATAATGACCTTGTCTTTTTCGTTCCCTCGTAGTAAAACGTATCGTCTAAACATATAGCAGGGTTTTAGTATATTTAGCTTTTGCTCCTTGTTTTCCAACCTCCTATTTATTGGAACGTAGAAAACCGTGAAATAGGGACATCCCCTCATCTTCATATTGGTTAAACGCTCAATATACTCTTATGATAGAGAAGAGACAAATATGTTATGTGGATAATACGATAATAGCAAGTATACAGCAAATTTACCGCATAAATAGATAATTGTTACCGCTTGTTCATATGCTTTGTGTACTATATACTGTTTTTATTATGACGCAGAAGAAAGGAACCTGGAAAGTGCTATGATGCAGGAGCAGAAGTTTGTCATTCCGACGCCGAAACAAGGTAGTGTAGCAATACAAGAGATCCTATCACGCCGCCTTTTGGCCAGTGTTCTTCTAGCGGTAGGAATTACTCTTGTGCTGATCCTGCTGGAGTTAGGTTCACTTTTTCTCTTCAGTTCGACGCATGCCTTTGTTTTTCCTTTCCCCTTGCTGGTTGGTATATTAATTTTTTTGTTAGAATTTGCTCTTATTTTTGCAGGAGCTCTGTTGACAGTCAAGCCTCTGGCACTTCTTGTATACCTTCGTACTGTGCATCGAGAGCAAGAGTACTATAATCAGTTATACACTCCGCTCAAAGTTATCGCGCGTATAAGTAAGGCAACCCTTGCTAAGCAGACAAGTCTAGATGATTCTCCTGCTCATGATAAACGCGTTTCAATGCTTGATCTGGTTGAGGCACAGGATGTACATCAGTTAATAGTAGGCATGCCTGGCGCGGGCAAGACGATGGCTTTGCGTGTCTATCAATATCAGGCCACCCAGAAACCATTCTCACTGCTCTCAGCTCCTGGTAAGATTCCTGTCTATATCCCCATGAAAAATTACAGCCTTTTCCTCAAAAGACAGCAATCGCAACGGCCAGACGAGGATGTTGCAACAGGGAATGCACCACATACTCTACTTCTGATGTATTTGATGCAGAGTGATCTACCAAGTATACACTATCTCAAGAATTACATTGTGCAGTTATTTCATCAAGGTCGTCTGTTGTTGCTGTGTGATGGGCTGAACGAAGTTGCGAACGATTATTTTCCTCTGGTGAGTGAAGAACTTGTGAAGATAATGCGGGATACACGTAATCTTTTCGTTATAACGTGCCGGGAGATAGATTATCGACAGTGCCCTGATCTTGTGCAGTTGGTTGAAGAGGGACAAGCCACTTGCGCAGTTATTCATCCTCTGCAAACCGATCAAATTGCAGCGTTTATTGAGCGCTATATTGAGAAGCAGGATAAGCAGTGGAAGCATACTGCAGGCCAGATTATGTCTGTGATTGACCGGAGCCGTCTGCGTTATCATTGTACAAATCCCCTGCTGCTTTTTATGCTAATGGGGATTATCGACAAGATTGGTGTTGAACGTGGGAAACAGATTGATACGCGCGGTCGTTTGCTACGTGAGTATGTTAAGCAACTCCTCAATAATGAGCAGAAGCAGGCAAAATGGAGCCAGGGAGCGCCCTCTCAGCAAGAGGTTATCGGCTATTTAAGCGAGGTGGCCTGTGCGGCTCGTTGGATGGGTGATCGCAATGCGATCCAATTAGCTATGTCTCCATCACTCGCTGATGTGAGAGATAAAGCACAATCTAGCATGCGTTTTGCCAGATTAGCTGACGAGCTGCGTTTATGGCTCGATGAGCATCCTCCTCGCTCTGCTTGTGTGGAGGATGAGGAGAAAAGAAATGTATCCTACAATAACGCTGCCCAATTGCTACAGTTTGCCGCAAGCGCATCCCTGATAGAAGTAAGCTCGGACAATGTGCTTAGTTTTCGTCATGAATTGATTGCCGAGTACTTTGTGGCCGAGTACTTTTCTGCGTCGAAAAACATTTCTTCTCTACGCGAGGAATTGGCAGAAGATGTTGGGTTCTGGAGCGAGTCGATTGCGCTCTGGGCTGGCCTGCTTGATGATCCATTGGAACTAGCTAGCAATTTTGGCGCTCTCGGCATGCAGAAGCCCGCATGCACACTTCCTGCACTGGCGCTGGGTCTTATCGGTGTAGGAGTGCCCTGGATGCCTCCACAGGCTGATATTCAGCGTACTGTCGTGTTGCCTACAAATATAGAAAAAGCCCTCACTCTTGCCGTAGAGAGCAAGGACACTCGCGAGATACTGGCGCGTCTCTTCATGCGTTGTGCGGAAGAGGGCGGTCAGGAGATTTATCGTTCGCTTCTTCCGCTTATTATGTTAGATGGTATTGATGAGCTTTTGACATTGCTAGACCTGTCTATTGTACCTGATTTACTTTTTACGCAATTAGAAGCTACTATAGATAATATCGTATATGAAACTCAAATTAAGCGCATTGCACGTGTATTAGGACGTTTTGATGGTGTTGTGGTTGATCGTGCTGCTCAATTAAGCCTGCCTGCACCTGAAAGAAGCCCTCGCCTTCGTGCGGCTGTTATCAATACATTAGGTGGAACAAATGATGCAGGTGCGGTAGACCCACTTATTGCTCGTTTGAGAGACTCTGAGTCATTTATAGTTGAGCGAGCTATAAATGCCTTGATTCGCTTAGGTCCTGCTTTGACCTTGACACGGGTGTTGCTAGAATTAGAGAATCGTTCCTCAGATGCTTTAAGCAGACGTGTGCATCAGGCAATATTGCTCATTCTTGAACGTTTTTTGAGTGAGCAGGATATGCGCCGTCGGCTCTCTTTGCTCCAGTATCAGTCTGTTCTCGAACATGTTGTGCCAGTGCTTACGTCGAATTATGAGGCCGAACCGGAGACACAACAGCAGGCACGGGAGATTTTAGTGATGCAGGGCCAGGTGTTAAGCACAATAGATGTGCAGGATGCCCACGATAACCGCTGGAAGAATCTGATTGATGCGCTCTTTGGATATCTCTCTTCAAAAGATGATGTCGCGATACGTAACGCTATACAGGTTTTGCAGGAAATTGGCACCCCTGTTGTACCGCACTTGTTAGAACTTCTGCAGAGCCCTACTGATATTGTCCGTGTCTATGCAATTGAAGTTTTGGGCACTATTCGCGATATGCGAGCATTGCCAGCTTTGCTGCATTTGCTGGTTGATAAGTCGCATATCGTTCAGCAACAATTGGTTCGTGTGCTGCGCGTGTATGCACCCGAAAGTATTACGGGGCTGATTGATTGTGTGTTGCATGATCTGAGTGATACAGTTGCGGATAGAGCGGCGCAAATCCTGGTAGATATTGGTCAGAACGCTGTGGGAGCAATAATCAAGGTTTTGCCGGAGGTAGTGGCTGGGCGTACGCGTTTTCTCGTTCAGATACTAGAACGTATCCATGATCCCCGCTCTCTTGATGCATTGATTCGTCTGTTGGCAACTCCTCAATTGGAACCGTTACTGGTTATTTCTATTGTACGGGCATTGGGACAATTTTCCGATGAGCGAGTTGTAGCCCCCCTTTTAGCGATTTTAGCTACAACCAATCCCCAATTTTATGAGGAGGCTGTTACAGCGTTAAGCCAGCTTGGTGATATTGCTCTGGAAGAGCTGATTGTGGCGCTGGACGTTGACCACGAATCTGCTATTGTGCAACGTGTGCGACGAGCAATTCTCGGTATGTCTCCTTTCCCTGGTGAACAACTGATGCGGGAGATTGAGCTAAGTACAGAGGCTCAATCTGACCAGATTCTCACTATACTTCGTATGCGGGGGCGTGACGGTGCCGCTATTCTGGTAAGCCATCTCCATCATCCCAATGAGAAGCTGCAAAGCGCTATCCAGCACACACTCGAACAAATGCCTGGTGCTGTTGTTGTGCCCTGCCTGCTCGCAACTCTGACTCAACCAGATTTGCGAACTATAGTCTCCACAATGTTGCTAAAGTATCCCGATGCAGCGATTGCACCGCTTATTGATGTTTTGGGGGAACAGGAGCGTGGGGCGATTGCAGCTGCCATTTTGCCACAATTTGGTTTGGTAATCCTCAAGCCGCTTATTGTCGGTCTGGATGATCAGAGGAATATGGCGCGTGAATTTGCGCAACGTGTGCTCGTTGCCCTGGTGCGGCAAAATCAGGAGCAGAGTGAGTACGCTATTTTGCAAGAGATAGTGCGCCTGTTTGGTGACCCTCTACCAGGGCGTGCACGCGAAGCGCTTCTTAGCGTATTGACGAATGAACTTGCAAGTGCCAGTTTGCCGGTATTGCTTGAAGGTCTGGAAGATGTTCACCTTATTGAAGCAGTTGCTGAAGCGCTTGTGCGCCTGGTAAGCAGGCCTGCTCTGCAGAAACGTGTATTGGATGCCTTAATCGAAGCCTTGTATGTTGAGGATAGGCGCAGTGGATCTGAAATTGCATTAATCAGAATAGGTGCTCCAGCTGTGGGCCGTGTAGGTGAACTTATTATTCATTCCAATCCTGCTATCGCAAAATCTGCAAAGCATATTTTAAGTGACATTGGTGTGCCTGCACTCTCATTTATCTGGACGGCTTACAGCGACCGCAATAATCTCCCGCGTTGCGAGGCTGCACGTACCATTTTTCATAGTATGCACCCTGAAGTCATCAAAGACGAGCTTGTCTCTCTGCTGGTAAGTGAGGATCGCGATGATGTTGCGATGGCCGTTGCACTCCTGATGGAGCGAATCTATGACGAAACCCAGATGGATTATCAAGATCAAATAATGGTGCCTGCACTTATTAACTATGTAGAGGAACATAATGTACAGAAGACGAATTTACGCATCGTCGCATTTTTACTTCTTCTAGGTGAGCAAGCAATTACAGATCATTTAATACAGGCGCTCGACGATAATCCGCAGCATCGACAGCAACTTACATACATGCTTTTATTGTTGGGCACGAACACGCGCACTCTTCTGCTAGAAGTTTTTGCAGACCCAAATACGCATCCCGCATTGCGCAGCGACCTTGCTGGTGTGCTAAGCATGCTGACAGCCCCAGGAGTGCTTACTGATTATGTCTATAAGTTGAGCGAGTATGGTTTAGCTTCTATGCGTGCGGGTGCTTTATTCTCCGAACAATTATCGTTGGCACTGCGTGCGCTTGGTGGCTTGCTCGTGAGCGGACAATGGCATCCACGCAAGTTAATGGAGCTACGCGACGCTCTGGATGAGAGTGATCCCAGCTATGAGCTGTTTAATGTGTTGCTTGGCTGGCGTTATATGCCGCAAATTGAAAAGCTGCAACGCGAGATGGATGTGCAGCGCGATATGTTCAAGAAAGAGTTGTTGGCTCTAACTATGAAGCTTGCTGAAGGGCAACAGCGTGCCAGTAGCCTGGAGACCGATCTTGAAAAGGTTCGCCAGGAGCATGGTGTGCGCGGTGATGAACTGCAGAAAATTCAGCGAGAACGAGATGCTATGCGTGCAAATATAGAACAATTGACAAATGAGAAAAATAAACAGCGTATAACTATTGAAGAAACGACAAGGCGCTATAATGCCCTGCTTGCTCAATATCAAGCATTGCAAAAGCAACTACAAGGGCCAGGGCCGGGACAGGTAAATAAGCCCCAGAACACGATAAACTAACGCAAGCAGATC
Organism: uncultured Chloroflexia bacterium; assembly: GCA_963850365.1. Lineage (GTDB taxonomy): Bacteria > Chloroflexota > Ktedonobacteria > Ktedonobacterales > Ktedonobacteraceae > Dictyobacter. The sequence goes on along the minus strand of CAWKKX010000022.1, from coordinate 474,541 downwards.
AATAAGGCTAAAACCCATATTTTGTACATATATGTTTAGGTGGTTAGAATCTGGGTTCCTGAAAAGGCAAAAGAGAAGCAACAAAGCAAGGCCTCTTTACCTGCCATGTTGGAAGGTATAGGTAAAGGAGTATTGCATTTTACTACATCTCATGAAATATGTTATATTCTCTTTGAATGCATTATTTTGTTTTTTCAGTGTACCCATAAAGAGACATGATAAAGAAGGTAGATATAAAGAGATGGCAGATGCAACATCTCCTACGAGCGAACTGGCAGTAACCCTTATGCAACGCGTTTTTGCATTGGTGCAGGCGTGTCCTGTAGGGAAAGTCACAACGTACAGCTGGCTAGGCAAAGCTCTAGGCTACCCACGTGGAGCACGTATGATTGGTTGGATTATGAACGAGGCTACTACAAAAGAAATTCCAGCGCAACGCGTTATTAATAGCAAAGGCGAGTTAACAGGAGCCTGGGCCTTCGGCAGCAAGGACAAAATGCGCCAATTATTAGAGGCAGAAGGTATTTTATTTTCTTCAGATGAACACGTTGATCTTAAACGTTATGGTTGGGACCCAACGCGTGATCTTAGCCCGACAGAGCTTGAGCATATTCTGAGCAGTGCAGCAACGATCTCGGTCATTGTCAGTCCGCGCCTGCTCAACCTTTTGAGAAATAACCCAGCCTCACCATTGCGACCATCGTAAATGCTCACTTAACGAGTTTTTGATAGTTTGAAACTGCAGCATTAAATAAGGTTTAAACGATCTTATAAGCATGTTGTCTAAATTTCATGTATAAAATGAAATGAAATAAGGAATGGTTAGTAATGACCAATCGTATAGGGCAGCAACTGGGAAATTATCGTCTGACTCGCCAGTTAGGGAAGGGGGGGTTTGCAGAGGTTTATCTTGGAGAGCATGTACATCTGAAGACGCTGACGGCCATCAAAGTATTACATCAGATACAATTGTCCAGTGATGAAGAAGAAAAGTTTCGTATAGAAGCATGTACTATTGCCAATCTCAAGCACCAACATATTATACGCATCTTAGATTATGGTATCCAGGAGAGTACCAGTACACCTTTTCTTGTAATGGATTATGCCCCCAAGGGAACGGTACGGCGGCGTTATACAGCAGGAACTCTCTTGTCGCCGCTGCATATTTTGCCCTATGTCAAGCAGGTAGCAAGTGCTTTGCAGTATGCCCATGATCGCAAAGTGATTCATCGTGATATCAAACCGGAAAATATGTTGTTGGATGAAAATGACAGGATTCGACTCAGTGATTTTGGTATCGCTGTCGTCTATGAAACGTCACATATTTCAAATACATTAGATAAGTCTGGTACACCTCCCTATATGGCACCTGAACAACTGCGGGGTAAACCCTTACCAGCCAGCGATCAATATTCATTGGGCATCGTTGCTTATGAATGGCTTTGTGGAGCTCGTCCTTTCAATGGTGTGCTGGGAGAGTTGCAGCATCAACATGAATTTGTCGTACCGCCGTTAATGCGTGAGAAAGTTCCCTCTCTGTCGCCGGCGATAGAAGAAGTGATCCAGAAGGCACTGGCTAAGAACCCGAAAGAGCGGTATGCAAGTGTATGGGACTTCGCATCGGCCTTTCAAGATGCATGTCGAGTAGAGCAAACAGGGAGTGGTATCCATGCCCTATTATCTTCGCCCCCAGCGCGAGCGACTGCTCTGATGGAGCGATCAAAATCCCTCATCGTGACGCCACCTGAGAATTCATCTGTTATCTGGAATGTCCCCTATCGCCGTAACACATTTTTTACGGGTCGTCAGCAAGTGCTTAAGTTACTGCATGATGCTTTTTTTTCAGGGAAGATGGTAACTCAGGCACAAGCGATCAGCGGGCTGGGGGGTATTGGTAAGACACAAATCGCGATTGAGTATGCATATCGTTACCATTGTGAGTATCAGGTTATTCTCTGGGTGCGCGGCGATACACGCGAAAAGTTGCTTTCAGATGTTGCCGCTCTCGCTGCAACACTGAACCTGAAAGAACAGTATGAGCAAGAGCAACAGCATATTATCGGGGCAGTGCAGTCCTGGTTGCGGAAGAACACAAAATGGTTATTGATCGTTGATAATTGTGAGGATCTCAGGTATGTACGCACTATTCTCCCGTCTACAACGCGAGGTCATATTCTGCTAACGACTCGTACTCAAACGACGGGCAACATTGCACAGTGTATCGATCTGGAGAAAATGACGCTGGACGAGGGAGCCTTATTTCTGTTGAGGCGCACAAAGCTCCTGGGGCAGGATGCACCCCTTCAAGATGCTTCGAGCAACGATTGCCAGAGTGCAAGGTCCATTGCAGAGGTTCTCGATGGTCTTCCTCTGGCACTTGATCAAGCTGGTGCATATATTGAAGAATCTGGATTTAATCTTTCTCATTATCTGAATAGATATCAATCTGGTCGTACAAAGCTACTTGGTATGCGCGGCGGTTTTGCCTTTGACCATCCTTCATCTGTCACAACCACATTTTCTTACACTTTTGAGAAGGCCGAGAAGATCAGTCCAGGTGCAATGGAGTTGCTGCGTTTTTGTGCATTCCTGCATCCTGATGCGATACCTGAAGAGCTTATTATCCATGGTGCTCCTGCGCTCAGCACTACACTACAATGTATTGCAAGTGATCCTATCTCGTTAGATGCAACGATAATGATACTACGCCGGTTCTCCTTGCTCAGTCGCAGTTCGAGTTCGAGTATGCTTTCTATACATCGCCTGGTGCAAGTGGTCCTTCAGGATAGTATGCTTGAGAAGGAACGCCGCTTATTGGCCGAGCAGACGGTGCGGGCTATAAACCTGGTGCTGCCCGATGTGAACGATTTTCATAGGTGGCGAGATTGCCTGTTGTATATGCCGCATGCGCAACATTGTGTCTCTCTTATCGAGACGTGGAAGATCGTATCATCGGAGGCGGCGCGTCTACTTGAGCAAACGGGGATGTATCTACAGATACAGGCGCAATATACACAAGCGAATGTGCTCTTTGAGCAAGCATCAAACATGCGTATAGCGCTAAGGGAGGCAAGCCTGGCTGCAACGGTTGCTTCTCTTACCCATCTCTTCTGGCACTATTATTATCTGGGACAGTATACGCTGGCGGAGCAGCCAATGCACGAAGCCTTGCGGTTCTTACAGCAGATGCCTGATGCTGAACAGCAGACGCTTGCCGTCTCTCTGGGGGCGATTGCGCATCTTTCCTATCAGAAGGCGAAATATAGCCAGGCGGAAGATTATTTTCTGCAAGCGCTCGCGCTTTATGAGGAGCATATTGGGTTACAGCATAGCTCAGCGGTTTATACATTTTGTGGATTAGGAAATGTATCCCTTGCCCTTGCTAAATATGATCGTGCCGAGAAATTTTTCTGTGATGCGCTCAATATCTGGCAACAGATGCCAGAGCCACAGCATCCATTAGTATGTGCAACATTGAGTGGTATGGCTACACTTGCCCTGGCGCGGGGGGAATATGTACAAACGGAGTTGTACCTCCGACAGGAGCGTGCCTATCTGGAGCAAGTATTACATCCTCATCATCCCGAGCTGGCGCATAACTTGAACAATTGGGCATCGCTCTATATTGTGCAGGGGAAGTATAAGCTGGTTGAGCCACTTCTGAGGCTGTCACTTACAATTCTAGAGCAATCCGTTGGTTTACTGCACCCGCTTGTAGGCGATACGCTGGATCTATTAGGAAGACTTGCCTATGTACAACGGAAGTATGTGTCGGCAGAACAGTTTCTCCAGAAGGCACAGAGTATCCGTGAACATGCATTAGGAGTTGAGCATCCTGATGTGCTTACTACAGTGAACAATCTGGCAAATGTCTATGTGAAACAAAGCAAGTGGAATGTGGCCGAGGAGCTTTATAAAGATGTTTTAGCCTCGCGGGTACAACTCCTGGGGGCCGAACACCCGGCTGTAGCTTACACGTTTGAATGTATAGCACGACTTGCTTATCTTCATGGGCAGTATGAGTATGCAGAAGGCATGTATAAACAAATACTTGCTTTGCGCGAAAAAGTGTTGGGCTTAGAGCATCCCGATGTAGCTCAGAGCCTCTATGATCTGACACTTCTTTATTATTGGAAGTGGAAAAGGTTTGAGTTGGCTGAAACCTATATACGACGAACATTGGCTATCTATGAAAAAGTACAACTGCCAGAGCATCCTGATGTAGCCCAAATTTGGAATACCTATGCTAGTCTCCTGATGGCACTCAAGCGTAAGTCTGAAGCGGTAAAAGCTCTGGCACGTGCTAAAAGCATTCTTGCAAAACAGGAATGCTAAATCTTCCTTATTATTTCATGTAGAGAATATGCGTTTTTACCCATTTTGCTGCATAGCAAAATGGGTAAAAACGCATATTCTATGCAAGAGGAGATGCTCAGATGAGCGAAGCTCTCCCATAGTCGGTTTTTACGCCTTGGTCGCATCTTTTGTTTCAGCCGGATCTGCTGCTGCTGCTGCTGTCTCTGGTGTCGCGGCTGCAAGCTCAGCACGCGTCGCCGCTATTTTGGCGATTGACTCGTCAGGCGAAGTGATAAGTCTGTATTTTTCTGGTAACTTCACGTCGCGGGCATAGAGGATGGAGTCAATTTCTGTGAGGGAACTGACGTCTACTTCAAAGTATTCGGCTATATCAGATGCCGGGCACTCTGCCTCCAAAGCATCTAACAGGTGAAGGAGAACGCCACCTTTGCTTTTCACGCCCGGTGACTCTCCAACGAAGCGCAATGGAACCTTTGAGCTAATAAGTTCATCCATACTGACACGAGCAAAATCGATGTGAATGGTCTTCCCCGTTGTTGGAGCATGTTGTACGTGTCGAATCAGAACAATCTGTGTAGGAGCGTTGGGCATCGTCAGTCGTATAACACCCGTTGCGGCATGGCTACGACGCAGAGTATCAAACGCGAGTGCCTCTACCTGTACTGGCAGTGACTCTTGTTTATGTCCAGATATATTGCCGGGAATGATACCCGCTTTCAAGAGTCGTTTGTTGGCTTTACCCACCGTTGTGCGCAAAGTAACTGCCAATTCTTTCTTTTCAACCATAATAGAAATTTCCTTTCGATATTAACCAGGACATATTATACAATATTTTTACCTATAATGAAAGTTCCTGGATAAAAAATGACCTCATAAATAGTATGAGAAGGGCGTAAGAACAAGTATTTATATAGATATATATGAATACATCTCTCCCCTGCTGCGATACACAAATGGAGCGCGTGTCGCTCCACTCACTGACACAGCTTTCAAGTACAAGCAGATTTATAGACAGCAAAAGAAGCGTTATATTTTATTAAACCCAGAATTCGAGAGGTTGCTGATTGCCTGTGGTAAATCGGCGAATCGGTAGATAGTATCATCGGGTACAGTCGCCTGATATGGCACACTATTTTGGTTATACGATATAAAGATAGCTTTCATCCCTACCTGTTGCGCACCAGCAATATCATGATACAGGTCGTTGCCGACGAAGATGGCCTGTTCTGGCTGGATCTGTAATGCAGCGAGAGCTTTCTGAAAGAGGCGTGGATCTGGTTTACGATACCCATAATCGCCAGAGACGATGATTGGGTCGAAGTAGTCCAATAGCCCTACGGCACGCAGTTCGGGAACGGCATACGCACTCTGGGCATCGGAGACGACGCCCAGGTGATAATGTGGGCGTAATTGTGTAAGAGTCTCTAGCACCTGGGGGTAGAGGCGCAGTCGTTTGCGAGCAATGCCCCGATGCATCTCTGCCAGGAATAATGGAAGTTGCTCTTGCTTTGCGGGGGATAATGACCGGGTCGCATCGCTTGCCACCGTATCCAGAAACTCGCGCCAGACGGCGATTGCATCCCACTCCACAAACTGTTCCGTGCTTTGTGCGCGTTGTCTCTGCATAATCTGAAAATATAAGTCACGCACTTCCCAACGATGGAGTGAGATACCTTGATATAGTAAGAAATGCCCAATTGCCCGATAAATCTCTTCCAGTCCCTCATTTGTCTCAATATCAATAAGTGTGCCATTTACATCGAAAAGAATTGCGCGAATATTCATGCATATGTCCTTAATGTAAGTTTTGCCTCTTCAATGAGCCGCCGTCGATAGTCATAACTGATCCAGGAATTGCGGGCGATGCGTAGCAATGTCAGGCCCATCTGGAACGGTAAACGACCGCAGATAGAATGGAAGGCGCTGGAGCGGTCTGGAAAATGGCAGGCATATTCCCATAAAAAGTGACCAATAAACGGTTCTACTGCGTATTTATTACCTGTGATTTGCAGGAAGAAGTGCTGAAGTTCCCCGGCAATGCGTCCCAGGTCAAAGACACGATCTGCTCGTTTCATCCTTTCCAGGTCGATCCCGACGACGCTCAGGCCATTGCCAAAGAGGAAGTTCGAGGGCGTTGCATCACCGTGTACGAGGACTTGTTGGTCTTGCCACATACGTGGCTGTTCGCGCCAGCGTTCACGCAGCCATGAGAACTCCTGAACTTCATCACTATGAATAAGTTGTTGTTTAGAAAGTTTCCGTACCAGTCGATCAAGGTAACTACAATCTTCATGGAAATTGACTCCATAGCCGTTCGCTGTCCGGTTATGAAAGGTAGCCATGAAATAGGCTAGTGCAGTAAGCTTTTCATAGAGCCTTTCAGGTTGCTGGAAATGAATTGCATCTGTAATAATATTGCTTAGTGGCTGCCCACCACGGTATTCCTCAACCAGCAGACTGTTCAAGCCTCCATTATAGCCCAGCGGGCGTACAACATCATGTGGGTAGCCTGTGAGCCCATAGCTGCGCATCAGATGCAAATTATGAAACTCTTGCTCCATGCGCCGATATTTTTCTGGTAGATAAGCGCCGCTATGCCGTTTACCTACAAAAAACTTTCCAATTACCTGCGCATGACTATGTTTCTCTTCATATAAATATACATCGTTACTACCGCCCATATTAAATACACGAAAGGATGCATGGCGATTATCCGATCCTATTTGAGGTAGTATATCATGCTTTAAATAGCTATAGAGAGGATCATTGCTGGGTAAGTGGCCGACATATTGTTTGGACATGAGGTTTGGCTCCTGCACTTTCCCTATCTTTTCATGATAATGGTGTGCATTGATTATATTAAGTAAGGGTTAATGTATGGTTAAAAACCATCCTTTATGATAGGAGATAAAGATAGAACATGTCAAGAAAACGAAAAGTTCTTAGAATTCTCAAGTATATATTTTGCCTTTTTCTATCTTTTTGTCGTGCAAAAAGATAGAAAAAGGCAAAATATATACGAAGTAGATGCATGATCAAATGAGCTGGTCGATGCGGTCCTTTTCGATGGCTTGTGAGGCGGTAATTCCCAGGGCTTGTACAAAGAGGTGGAGTTGTCCAAACCTTGCATCTGAAGAGAAGCCCTTTTTGTAGCGTGCGTAGATCTGTTGGACTATGACCGCTATCTTAAACAGGCCATAGACATAATAGAAAACAATATTGCTGATTGTGCGCCCACTATGCAGGGCATATTGTTCGGCCAATTGTGTGCGGCTAAAGTTCCCAGGCCAATTGGTTATACCAGCAGTTGCAGATTGTAGCTCTATGGGATCGTCTGGTTGGACCCAGTAGGCCAGCGTTGTGCCGAGATCCATCAAGGGGTCGCCTATGGTGGCCATCTCCCAATCGAGCACCGCGATAATCCGTGCCAGGTCACTGCGATCCAACATCAGATTATCGTATTTGTAGTCGTTGTGGATGAGTGAAGATCCTGAGTCAGGGAGATGGTGGTCCGCGAGCCAGCGTCCTACCCGTTCGATGGTTGGCAGGTCATCTGTTTTTGCTTTTGTATAGCGGTCTAACCAGCCAGTGATTTGCCGCTCGACGTAGCTACCGGCACGAGCTAGATTCTTTAAGTCGGTTGTAGCATAATCCAGGTTGTGAATGGTGGCCAGGTTCTCTATAAAAGCGTGCGATAAACGCTCTAGCGTGGGAGGATTCAGGGTAAGATTGGCGGGCGGATCTTTTTGTAAGATGATCCCTTTCACGCGCTCCATGATATAAAATGGTGCTCCCAGTATAGTTAAATCGTCGCTATAGAGAATCGTGCGCGGGACTTTGGGATAAATGGGATACAGGTTGGTGAGCAGTTGGTACTCGCGTGCCATATCGTGGCCCGATTTAATATTTGCACCAACGGGTGGACGGCGCAATACGAGCTCGCGCTGACCTATGCGTAGCAGATACGTCAGGTTAGAGTAGCCCTGTGTGAACCGTTCAACTGAAAGGTTTGCATTTCCCGTATTAGCCGCGTCATCTAACATTTTATCATCGTTCAGGTGCGTACGTAAAAAGGAGTCGAGCCTGGTTATGTCCACTGCTTCGTCTGAGCTGCGATTGACCATAACATTATCATCATTTTTCATCTCATAGTCCCTTCGCGAAACAACCTGTGCGGTATGCTTATGCATTTTTTGTTCACTTTTGAAAAAGACCATCGTATAGCTCTATTGTACGGTTAAGCCACCGTCGAGAACCAGTACCGCGCCAGTCATGAAACTAGATTCATCGCTGGCAAGAAAGAGTGCTGCGTTTGCAATCTCTTCGGCTGTACCGAGGCGACCGAGAGGAATAATGCTGCCCAATTTTTGCAGGGCACGTTCGGGATCACGATACGTTGAGGCCATAGCATCTAACATTGGTGTAGAGGTAAATGCGGGGGCGATAGCATTTACGCGGATATTTGCACGAGCAAGCTCAAGGGCCGCTGTCCTGGTTATCTGAATGCAGGCCGCTTTTGATGATGAGTAGGCGGCATAACCGGGATCGCCAACGATCCCGGCGGCACTTGCAGTATTAATAATTGAGCCGCCGGCTTTTTGCATTGCAGCTGCTCCGTATTTGATGCCCAGAAAGACACCTTTTGCATTTACCGCAAAGACGCGTTCCCACTCGCTTTCTGCTAGCTCAATAAGTGGCGTATGTTTCTCCCCTATTCCGGCGTTATTGTACAGAATGTGAAGTGCACCGAAGTGGTCAATGATTGCTTTGACCGCTGCCTCCACTTCCTGTGCAATTGTGACATCAAGATGCAGGGCCAGTGCCATTCCTCCCTGCTCTTCGATCAGATGTACTGTTTCGGCAACGCTGCCCGGGTTGAGGTCGCCTACGCCTACTTTTGCCCCCTCGTGAGCGAACAGCAAGGCAGTGGCACGACCAATACCGCTACCCGCGCCAGTAATCAGAGCAATCTTGTTCTTGAGCCTGTCTACCATAATTAATCACCTTTTTTCTGGCAATATTGAGCTACATGTATGTTTTTGTTTGTTTACATATAGACGTGTCAGGTACGTTAGTGCTCGTTTACGACGACAACTTTCCCTATGACCTGGCGGGTCGCGATCCGTTTAATCGCTTCCGCGCCCTGCTCCAGGGGGAATGTGGCTGAAATAAAAGGTTTGAGCTTTCCTTCGTCGATCCAGGTGAGCAATTGCTGGAAGTTTTGCATATTCTCTTGGGGATTGCGCTGGACGAAAGATCCGTAGAATACACCAACGATTGAGCAGCTCTTGAGTAATGCCAGGTTGAGGGGGATGCGTGGAATCTCCCCATTGCTAAAACCGACGACCAGGTGGCGACCTTGCCACGCTGTATTGCGCAGCGCGATCTCCGAGTAAGGGCCACCAACGGGATCATAGACGACATCTACGCCGCGTCCAGCGGTCAATTCTTTGAGGCGCGTCTTCAGATCTTCAGTACTGTAATTGATAACTTCATCTGCTCCATACCTGCGGCAAACGGCGAGTTTTTCGTTGCTTGAGGCCGCTGCAATGACCTTCGCTCCCAGCAGATGACCAAGTTCTACCGCTGCCAGGCCAACGCCGCCGGCTGCTCCCAATACCAGGAGTGTCTCACCTGGTTGTAGTCTGGCACGGTCTTTGAGGGCATAATAAGAGGTTGCGTAGGGTAGCGCAAAGGCGGAAGCCGTCACAAAATCGAGCGTGGATGGGAGGGGAATAAGGCGATTCTCGTTCGCTGCAACCTCTTCGGCAAATCCTCCCCAACCCAGTATGCCCAATACGTGATCGCCAACCTTTGTCTGTGTGACCCCTTTGCCCACTTTTGTCACGATCCCAGCCACGTCGCTGCCGGGCGAGAAGGGCAGCTCTGGCTTAAACTGATATTTCCCCTCGATGATCAGTGTGTCGGGGAAATTGGCACCACAGGCCTTTATTTTTATTAGCACTTGCCCCTCGCCTGGCTCAATAGGGGGGACTTCTTCCAGCACCAGCTTCTCGGCCGGACCAAACTCTTTGCATAGTAGCGCTTTCATGCTCTTCCTCTTTCTTCGTTGAATAAACAGGTCTCTCTATTGTATTACATTGCCGATAGCTTTGCTTCATGAAGAGCTAAAGATCGTTCATGCTCTTTCAATCTTGATTGCAAGCAGCCCGCGTAGCGACCCCATTGATCATTTGATTGAGTATAGAGATACGTGCAGATAGACAGCAAATTCATGATAGAGTAAAATAGCTCGACATGATTTCAATGTTGTGATCAGTTTCTCTCGGAGTCAGAAACCTCATAGCGAAAGCCAGGGGTATCACTACCAGAGAGTTCTATGCTGGAGGAGTGAAGTAAGATGGAATTTGCATATTCTCAAGAGGTAAATCAGTGGCGTGAGCGATTAGGCGCATTTATGGATCGCTACGTTTTCCCCAACGAAAAAGTCCCGGCTGCACAAATTGAAGCCTCAGGCGATCCCCACCACCATGCTGAATTGATAGAAGAACTAAAGGGAAAAGCCAGAGCGGAGGGCTTATGGAACCTATTTTTACCAGATAAAGAGTATGGTGCCGGCTTGACCAACCTTGAATATGCCCCGCTAGCCGAGATTATGGGCCAGGTGTTATGGGCATCGGAAGTCTTTAATTGTTCAGCCCCCGATACAGGCAATATGGAGATTCTGGCCCAGTTTGGTACGGCAGAGCAAAAAGCAACGTGGCTGAAGCCGCTTCTAGAGGGCGAGATTCGTTCCGCCTTTGCGATGACTGAACCAGATGTCGCCAGCTCGGACGCGACAAACATTCAGATGACGATTTTGCGCGAGGGCGACGAGTACGTCTTAAATGGTCGCAAATGGTGGGCATCGGGCGCAGGTCGGTCGCGCTGTAAAATTTTCATTGTGATGGGGAAGACCAGTCCAGAAAACCCGGATAGACATCGTCAGCAGAGCATGGTCCTGGTACCAAAGAACACGCCTGGGGTGACAATCGTACGCAGCCTGAAGACGATGGGGCATCTAGATAACGAGAGCCACTGCGAAATTAATTTTGAGAATGTGCGCGTACCTGTGACAAACCTGTTAGGCGATGAAGGAGCAGGCTTCGCGATCTCTCAGGCACGCCTGGGCCCTGGCCGCATGCATCACTGTATGCGCTCAATTGGTGCGGCCCAGCGTGCACTGGAACTCATGTGTCAGCGTGCCACCCAGCGTGTCGCATTCGGGAAACCCTTGTCTGAGCAAGGCGTCATTCAAGAGTGGATAGCCGACTCGCACAATGAAATTGAGCAGGCGCGTCTGCTAACACTAAAAGCGGCCTGGATGATGGATACATTAGGCAAGAAAGCGGCTCAGAACGAGATTGCCATGATAAAGATCATCGCCCCCGAAGTCTTGACCAGGGTCAGCAATCGGGCCATGCAGGTCTTTGGTGCTGGCGGTCTCAGCGATGACTATCCACTGGCTGAGATGTGGGCGGGCGGCCGTAAACTCCACCTTGCCGATGGCCCGGACGAGGTGCATAAACGTTCATTGGCCCGCTCCATTATCAAAAAACTGACGAAAAACTAGCGCAAGAGCAAGAGAAGGAATGGAGTAAACATCTTGGCGCTCGCTGATACACTCTTCATTAATCTCTTGCTGCATGTAACCAATTAGTCCATTTTGCTTGACGGAGTAGTAAGAATACTATTAAGCTGAATTTGTATGGAAAGAAATGTGCAGTAGCATATTTTGCGGCCAAAACTCCTTCATGTCTTTTTGGCTAGCCATCTTTATGCTATTCGAAGAAAGAGTGCTGGTTTTCTGGGGCATGCAGAGTAATAGCTGTTGAAGTAGTAACAGAACTAGAACAGGAGTAGCATGTGGGACGAGTAAGCATTGACACGCGACAATGCGAAATCAAAAAAATATTCAGCGATGAATTTGTTTTTAGCATTCCTTTGTATCAGCGTCCCTATGCCTGGACGACCGAGGAAGCCGGAGTATTGCTTGAAGACCTGCTATCTGCAATAGGAGAGAGCAGACAAAGCCAGGAAGAAGTTTCTCCCTATTTTCTCGGCAGTATCGTCTTGACCAAAGGTGATAGGCCGGACTCGGAAGTCATTGATGGGCAGCAGCGTCTCACCACTATTACGATCTTGTTAGCAGCTTTACGTGCCTCAATTCAATCGGAAAAAGCGGCAGATCTGGGTAGTTTTCTCTATGAAAAAGCGAACGTCTTTGCTCGCACACCCAGCCGTTATCGCCTGACGCTCCGCAAGCGCGATGCAGAATTCTTTCAGAAGTATATTCAGGCTGAAGGTGGCATTAAGAACCTTGATAAACTGCCGCCAATGACGCTCTCAGAGAGTCAGAAAAATATTCGTGATAATGCACTGGCATATATGTTGCGCTTGCAGGATATATCAGAGGAGGAACGTATCCAGCTGGGTGAGTTTCTTGTCACGAACTGTTTCATGGTTGTCGTTTCGACGCCAGATTTTGATACCGCCTACCGCATCTTTTCGGTTCTCAATGGTCGTGGTCGCAATCTTTCGCACGCCGACATTCTTAAAGCGCAAATTATTGGCGACATTCCAGCGGAAGAACAGGATATCTACACTTCGAAGTGGGAAGAGATAGAGATCTTGTTGGGTAGCGAGGACTTTCAGAACCTGCTATCGCTTATTCGCACCCTCTGGGCAAGTGCACGTGTACGCAAAAATTTGTTGGAGGAGTTTCGGACCCACGTCTATCCATCTGTTCAGCGCGGGATGACGGCACAACAGTTGATTGACCATCTACTGTATCCCTATGGATATATTCTGCATGCCATCAATACAGCAGAGTACAAAGAAGGGCAACATGCGGCTGAGATTGAGAAGCTTTTACGCTGGTTTAATCGACTTTCGCACAAAGAATGGCTCCCGGCTGCGCTACAGTATTGGGGCAGAAACAAAGAGAATCCAGAACTTTTGCTGCGCTTCTTAAAGGATCTGGACCGCCTGTCAGTGGGGCTTCTGCTACTGAACATGTCTCACAGTAAGCGCCTAGAGCGCTACCACCAGCTCCAGATGGCGATCAAGCAAGGCAAAAACGTCTATATAAGCACTTCGCCTTTGCAGCTTACTGATGCAGAGCAGCGAGATATCTACAAAACCTTGAATGGCAATTTGTATGCTAATGTCAGTGTCAGCTTATGTAAATATATTCTTTTGCGCTTAGATGCTCTGATCTCCGAAGGTACTGCGAACTATGATTTCCCGGTTGTTTCGGTTGAGCATGTCTTGCCACAAAAACCGCTACTTAATAGTGAGTGGACAAGGTGGTTTCCTGGCGACTTGCATAATCGACATGTGCATCGATTGGGCAATCTTGTTTTGTTGTCAAAGCAAAAGAACCAGGATGCAAATAACTATGATTTCACTAAGAAGAAAGAAGTCTATTTTTCAAACCGGCAAGGGGCCTCTCCTTTCGTATTGACTTCGCAGGTGCTCTATGCACGCGAATGGACGCCCGAAGTTGTCCAGAGGCGGCAGCGCGATCTGGTAACGAAACTGGCAAGCTACTGGAACTTTTCAGGCTCCTTTCTGCAAGTAGTGAAAGGGGCATAGAACGGGACTTTTGGGTATGCCTGGTTTGCTTGTGTATGACAATCTTTACACTGCGCTACAATAGATATAAATAAAAAGATTTTTACCTCGCAGAAAGGTATGGATTGATGGCAGAAAGCAATAAGCGTACTGACCGGGTGGGTCAGCAGGTTGGAGACTATCGTCTGCTCCGTTTACTTGGTGGCGGTGGCTTCGGCGAAGTCTACCTGGCGGAGTATATACGCAATCACTCATACGCGGCGGTCAAAATCCTTCAGGCACGCCTGACCCACAGCGAGGAACTCAAAGCATTTATTAACGAGGCTCGTACCTTTCGGTTAAAGCATCCCAATATCGTTCCCTTACTAGATTTTGGTATTGCCTTCGATGATATGCCATATCTGGTGATGGAGTATGCTGCCAATGGAACGTTACGTGAACGGCATCCTCTAGGAACGCAGGTACCTCTTCCTACGGTTGTCTCCTATGTTAATCAGGTAGCTTCTGCCTTGCAGTATGCACACGATCTGTATCTCATCCACCGCGACGTCAAACCGGAAAACATGCTAGTGGGAACAAATGGAGAGATTTTGCTCACCGACTTTGGTATCGCGACCGTAGCCCACAATTCCTATACATTGAATAACCAGCAGGTGAATGTTGGAGGAACAGTGTCTTATATGGCCCCTGAGCAGATTGAGGGAAAGCCACGCCCAGCCAGCGATCAGTATGCTCTCGGTGTTCTGACCTATGAATGGCTCAGTGGCAAACGACCTTTTAAAGGGACGCCGATAGAGGTCATGATGCAACATATAGCTGCCCCACCCTCATCTCTTTCTCTCACAACTCCCATGCTTACTCCCGAGGTAGAACAGGTGGTGTTTACGGCGCTAGCGAAAGATCCCAGGGACCGTTTTGGCAGTATGCAAGCTTTTGCAGATGCCCTGACACAGGCCAGTCAGCAGCGCCAGTCTTTTCCCTTTTCCCGGCAATTTTCTGTTCCTGCCTCACCGCCGCTTCCCTCTGCGGAAACCATGATCAAGGCTACTACTCCCGATTTTAGCAGGCCATCCAAGCCACCACTTCCCTCTGCGAAAACCATGATCGAGGCCACTACTCCCGATTTTAGCAGGCTATCCAAGTCGCCGCTTCCCTCTGCGGAAACCATGAACGAGGCCACTACTCCCGATTTTAGCAGGCCATCCAATAATGAGCGAACTTCTCAGAAGGTATCTTTCAGCCATAAGAGAGCCTTCAATTCAGCCACAGCGTCCTCCTCGCACTGCCTGGGGAAAAAGCATTCTGCTTATGACATTGGTACTGCTTCTCTCTGCTGGTTCTACATTTGCGTACTTTACTTTGCGTAATTACAACGCTAATCTGTACCCGGCTGCTTTTGCTCCCAAGGCAACCTCTACCATTCCAAATCTTAATACAGATCCTTCCGGGTTCTATAGCTGGATAACAAGCAGGCAGAAAGCAAATGTGCAATCTTTTGCGGATACAACACTTGGTTGGGACGCATCTAGTACCTGTACAATGGTCAACGGAAATTACAAGGCAAGTGCGCAACCCTCGGCAGGAACCATAATATTGAGTTCGTGTCAAGCCGCAAAGACAAACTACCTTGATTTTGTCTTCCAGGTTGATATGACAATGACCAGAAGCGAAACTGCAGGCCTGTTCTTCCGTAGTAATTCAGTACTGAATGCAGTTTATTTATTTGAAGTAAATTCTGATAATACCTACTATCTTAATAATTCAACCCAATCATTTAGTTCACAGAACAGGATAGTTCCCCAGGCCTCTTTCTCAGGGCAGACTACGAACACGCTCACTGTCATTGCACGTGGTCACGATATCTACCTGTTTATAAATCGGCACTTTTTGGCCCATGCGAGTGATGCTACTACCGGCTCTGGTCAGATCGGGCTGTTTGTCGAAGCACAACCTACTGATCAGGGTGGTGCACTAGCGGATTTTAGCAATTTAAAGATATGGACGCTAGCGTAAAGCAAACAGGGCAATCGCAGGTAGAGGTTCTTTTGACCATGAGGGATGGTCGCTATGTAGCTTTATGCAAAGCCGGTTTCCGGCGCGGTTGATAATTAATTAAACCAATACCGCTGGCGACGGCCACAAGCCCAAGTATATCACGTAGACCAAATGGCTCACTTAATAAAAGGGCCGCCAGTGCAAGGCCCGTGATTGGTGTCAAAAAGTAATAGGAGCTGACTACGCTGGCTTCACCCCGCTGCAAGAGCCAGAACCAGAGCAATGAGGCACCAATGCTGATGACCAGCACCAGGTAGAGAAATGACCAGACCAGGGGAGCATCGATATGTATGTGCTCTGGATGCTCAAAAAGCAGTGCCGGCAGGACCAGCGCAAGTCCAGCAGCGCCTAACTGTACTGAGTTGACGACAAAAGGATGCTCACGGGGAGGATAACGTTTATAGAAGATTGTTGCAGCCACGAGGCATATAACGCCGACAAATGAGAGCAGCATACCGCCAGGCGTATCTAGTTGTCCATTTTCATTAAGCCTGGCCCCCATAACAAAAAGCACACCTCCAAACCCCAGAATAAGCCCCAGGATACGCCACCACGTTAGCCGCTCCTTCAAGGTAAATGGAGCAATAAGTGTTAATAGCAATGGATGTGTTGCAGCAAGAATCGAACCCATGCCAGCTGAAAGGTAACGTAGCGCTATATAATTGCAGCCTAAATAAAGTGCGGAGTTGAGTAGTCCAAAGCATGCCAAGCGGCCCCATGCTCTCCATCCCTGTGGTCGAGCCAATTTACATGCCCTTGCAAGTATTGCCATCAATAACGCGGCAACAAGAAAGCGTGTCGCGAGAAGTGTAAGTGGTGGACTGTGTGTAACACCAATTTTTGTGGCAATAAAGGCCGAACTCCACAGCAAGATGTAGAAGAGAGCGACCCCTGTAATGAGTAAAGGGTATCTGGCTGCTAACAAACTACTCTTTGTATCTTCTTTTTGTTCCTCTTGTCTATGTCTCTTATCTTCTATTATTCCCATCCATCAGATATCCTTCCTAAGAGATGCTCGCAGGAGCAAGCGTAATTTGTTTGAAGAGAGGTGAGAATTTTCATGCCTGTTTCAGTGATAACAGATTATTGTCAAATTTGCTACAGCCAATTCCATATAGGTCTAGTAGTATTGGCTGCTGTAGTGAGAGAGAGAGAGGAATACAATATCAAGCATGATTCCCTCTCGACGCTCTACACCCGTTCGTGTTAAAATAGGCCCAACTGCTATTCATCAAGCACAACAGGAAATGCATGTAAATATAAAGGCATATTCTCTACACGCATTCGTCTCATTTAGACTAGGGGAGCTACGATATGTCAGGTCATTCAAAGTGGGCTCAGATTCGCCGTTCAAAAGGCGTCAACGATGCACGTCGCGGGCAATTGTTCACTCAGCTAGGTCGTGAACTCGTTGTGGCTGTACGCGAAGGTGGTGGTGGCGATCCCGATGCCAATTTCCGCCTCCGTATGGCTATACAGCGTGCACGCGATGCAAATATGCCGCTGGACAATATTGACCGCACCATTAAACGTGCTGTGGGCGGCGCTGATGGCAATAATCTGGAAGAGATTACGTACGAGGGCTATGGTCCCGGTGGCACTGCTATCCTCGTGCAAACATTAACTGATAACCGCAACCGGACTGTCGCCGAGGTTCGCAATGCCTTCAACAAACATGCCGGCAATATGGGTGAAAATGGTTGCGTTGACTGGCTATTTGAAAATAAGGGCGTGATTGAGGTAGCGTTGAACGGCCACGATCCCGATGAGCTTTCTATTGAGGCCATCGATCTCGGAGCCGACGACGTTGAACCATACCATGATGGCGATGATGTCCTGATCGTCTATACTGATCCTTCCGAAATGGAAAAAGTACTCCGGGCGTTAGAAGATAAAAAATATGTCGTCCTCAAATCTGAGATTACGATGGTTCCTAAAACGAAAGTTGAACTCGCGGACGAGAAGGTCGCACACCAGGCTATCCGTCTCATTGAGCGACTGGAAGATCTGGATGACGTACAAAATGTGTACACAAACGCTGACTTCTCTGATGATTTTGCGGCCTCTTACAATGCATAAGAAGTGGACCGCGTTGAAGGGGTTATTGGCATGAACGATGCACTCATTCCCCCTTCTACTAATTCACGTATCGCGCTGGGTATTGATCCTGGTACGGCTATCGTTGGATATGCTGTGGTCATGGCACGGGGCAGTGAACTGCACATGCTGGCATGTGATGCCATCACAACCCCGGCCAAAATGCCCCTGGCACAGCGCTTACAACTTATTTATGAAGGTCTGACCAGACTCATTGCAACCTACAAACCGGACGAAGCTGCAATGGAAGAACTCTTCTTCGCAAAAAATGCTCGCACTGCCATGACCGTTAGCCACGCTCGCGGCGTGGCTATGCTTGCACTCGCCAATGGCGGTCTCTCCGTCGCAGAATATACTCCCAAGCAAGTTAAACAGGCTGTTACCGGCTATGGAGGAGCCGATAAGAATCAAGTAGGTGAGATGGTACGCATTTTGCTCAAGCTCTCGGCTATCCCAAAACCTGATGATGCGGCCGATGCCGCAGCCGTTGCTATTTGCCATCTCAATACAGCTTCCTACACACGAAACTTGCTGGACTATAGCCGATAGTTCGGTGTAGCCCAGTACAATCTACCATAATTGAAAACCTTTCTTCCCACTTCTCCTACTAAAAAGGCGAATAGTTACTCATAAATATGCATAGGCGTTACGTTAATAGCGAATAGAATAGGCATGGTTTATTGCGATGATAACAAGTATTCACGGAACCCTTGAAGCGAGTCGCATAGACTACGCACTTATACGAGTCGGAGGCTTCGGCATACGAGTCTTTGCTCCCGCTTCAACTCTCAATCGTCTATCAGAACCGGGTATGGCGGTCTCCCTCCATACACATTTTCATATGCGCGAGGATGGTATCGCGCTCTACGGCTTCTCAGACGAAGCCGACCGCGATGCATTTGAGCAGATGATTGGGGTGAGTGGCGTGGGACCAAAAGTAGCTCTGGCCTTGCTTTCAGTCATGGATGCCGCTGCATTTTATAAAGCAATCGCGGATGAAGATCAGCAGCGCCTGGGGTTGGCACGTGGCGTCGGCAAAAAACTGGCGGCCCATATGATCCTTGAGCTTAAGGGGAAACTGCCCTCGCTGGCTGGCCTCACAACAAGCCAGACATCAAGTGGTGGTGGAATACACACTGAAGCGCTTGAAGCTTTAATTGGGCTGGGATTCTCCACCGCTGAAGCACAGGCCGCTCTGTCAAAGGTTCCTCAGGACCAGCCCATGACGCTCGAACAGCAGGTGACATATGCGCTCCGCTCTTTTTCGCGGCAATAATAGCTTTCTTTGCGCTATTTATCTATGATTATTTATTTATTTTTATCTCTTGAAACACGCCAGAACCTCAGCATACTTGCTTCGCTTGCTCATCTGGCTGTATAACCTATTATTTTTTATTACTGTGAGGCTGTGATGGCAACGGAAGAACGACTACCTTCAGCATGTGCATTCGCCATTTCTGTATTAGCAGAGCATGATCAGGACCCTTATATAGTTCCAGAGGAGGCATTGGAAGCAGCACAACAACATATGGTTACCTGTGCGCGTTGCGTCGCTTCACTCAAACACCTCAAGCATCTCAGACGTCAGCGGTCGGTTCTACACTACGTAAAAAGAAAAGACTGCGCCCCATAACTGATAGCAATGATGGTGCTCAATCTGCAATGCAAACACTCTTAGAAGAGCGTCCCGCAACAACACACAATGAACAGATGAACAATGGGCCAGAATACTCTGTGCAACAAAACACACAGCGTTCTCTCATTACGTCTACTCCTTCTGAAACTGTTGATATATCACAGGAAATATCAGTTACAACCCAATCAGTAGAAGAGGTTGTGGATTGTCAGCCATACCGACAGTTCTTGCCGGAATATGCCGATGCCTTAGCAGATGGACAACCTGTGGCGGTGCTCTATCCCGAAGTACACGAACACCTACAACGCTGCGATATGGGCTGCCTGGTGTTACTAGACCTCTTTAAGCAAGACGCTCAAGCGAACCGTAAG
Organism: uncultured Chloroflexia bacterium; assembly: GCA_963850365.1. GTDB lineage: Bacteria > Chloroflexota > Ktedonobacteria > Ktedonobacterales > Ktedonobacteraceae > Dictyobacter. The sequence continues at coordinate 454,489 of CAWKKX010000022.1, read as the reverse complement.
TATAAACGCAAACCAGTAAGCGATCCATTTAGTGCGATTGGTTGGGAATTAAGCGGATTCTTCCGTAGCGGTCAGGTACCTATGTCGCCCAAAGCACTCGCCTACGGCACACTGATGCTACTCCTGATCGCAGTCTCACTTGGAACACTTCGTGGGCTTTGACTGGAACGAAAGCCGCTACCATAACACATCCGCCAACACGATACCAACGCCAGACGGTGTCGGCTTCAGCGATGGTCTCAAAATCTTCGATGCATGCAACGCTTCCGCTTATCAGAATAAACGTGATGCGGCACAGGCTATGCTTCAGACAACTTCATCGGGAGCAGACAACCTATTGACTTCCGCACTCCATACGACCCAGAGCGATACAAGCGGATGCAACGCAGGAGAAGCGGCTGTCTACCTTGAGGACTTACATGTTCGTCAATCGGGACATCCCTTTGGCATAGTTGTGGTAAGCTTCGATAGCACACCTGGAGATGCTAGCCCTACCAATGGCAGCAATCGGAATGTTCTCTATGCGGCGAATACGCAAGAATTAGTTGGTGTGTCGATTGCACAAAATCAATACAATACAGCGCAGTTGAAAATACCAGGCGCACCATTACTTTATCTCATCCTGGCAAACACAACCGGTTCAGAGTCTGGTACAAGCCAGGTTGCCAATCTGATTGCTTCACTTGCTCAGAGTACTAACTATCAGCAGTTTGGATTGCTGGTCAACAATCCGCATCCTCTTCTTGCCGTTCTTGGTCTGGGGCCCGACAACTTTATACAGAGTTCGCTACCTGCCATGTGCCGCACTGGTATACCAGTCATTGCACCAACTATGACAGATCCATTTCTCTTTGATCAACTTGCACAGACTTCACTTTATAACCATTGCGCTTCTGGCTTCGGTCTTGCTCGTCTGGCCGCTGATAGCAAGCAACAAAGTGCCCTCAGCGCAAGCTACGCATACACAAAATTAAAAGCGAAACATGCAGCAGTAATCTATAATCCAGATACGTCATCTTCAAGCACAACGGCACAAGGCTTTATTGATAATTTCAATAAGAATCCCGACGCGCACATTGTTGCACGCGAGACCACGATCACAAGCAATATAGTTGGGGAGAGTAGTAACCAGTCACAAATAGTGAGCGAGAGTGTAGCAGCAGCGCTCAATGATGCCCTGCAAGCTAAACCACGCCCCGAAGTTGTCTTCGCAGCGGTTCAGACCAGCGACGCCTATACACTGGCACAGACAATCGCACGTCTGCCACAAAACCAGCAGCCAGCACTTATAATCGGCGGCGAACCCATAAAGCCTGGGGCACTGCAAACTCTGGCACAATGGGCACACCAGAATCAGCTTACCCAACCACATGTCTATGTATCCGTTGCAACCGCAACACAATCAAAGGTAACAGAAAACTGGCAAAAACAGTTTTATGCCAGCTTTTGTACCTCGTTCGCTTCTTCCGGTAGTTCTTGTAGCAGTGCAGGTGCTCTCGATCAAGGAGCTCTGCTATTTGCAGATGGACTGGAAAGCATTATAAAAGGCATAGGTCCGGTAACAGATGCTACCCATCTGTCAACCCGAGCACAGCTTATACAAAAGATCAAAAATGTTCAATTTACTGGGGTCAGCAATGCTATCTCATTTCGCAGTACGACAAACTTGTTGCTTACAAATCAGAAAGCCACCCCTGTTTTGTTAAGCATTCAAGATGATGGCAGCATGCAGATCGTGAAATAACAGTTTTACCACAATTTTGCACTTTTCCATATATTTTATAGAGACATGGAAAAGTGCAAAATTGTGATAAACGATAGCAAAAAATTCATTTAGAGCTTTTAAGGTGATCCCAACTTTGTACGACAAGCCGTTCTTGATGACCATCTGAATACAACAGATTTATACCTTCTTCCGCCGGTATGATAGACCCTATTATACTTACAGGAGTACCTGTGGCTTGTTGCACAGCATCTATCACAGCTTGTTCATAACCCGGAGAGACAGTAAACAGCAGTTCATAATCTTCTCCCCCATGAAGCGCCCACTGCTCAGGCTCCTGGCCCACCAGGGCAGCCAGGCGACGCGTAGCCTGAGATAGCGGCAAAGAAGCAAGCTCAATACGCGCACCAACCTTGCTTCGCTCACAGATATGGCTAAGATCGCCGCTCAAACCATCGCTGACATCAAGCAGTGATGTCACCACCTGCGGACCCAAACGACCAAGCACACGGCCTTCTTCAACTCGTGGATGCGGCATCGTATGGGCATTACGCACAACGACCAGATCCTCTTGCGAATATATTACGCCTGGGTGCAAAAAGGTGTACAATCCAGCAGCCGAGTCGCCTGGCGAACCTGTCACACACAACACATCGCCAACCTGTGCACCACTACGCAGCAACGCCCGTCCACGCTCTACACTCCCCACGACCGTAATGTCAATTATCAGTTGCTCTGATTTTCCTGCACCAGCAATATTACCACCGATAATAGCGACCCTGTAACGCAACGCTTCATCGCGTAGACCCGCATAGATACCATCCAGAACTGCTAGAGAAAGGCCTCTGGGCAATATGAGCGAGACAAGCGCATAACGTGGCTCTCCCCCCATTGCAGCAATATCACTGAGATTGATTGCTAATGCCTTGCGCCCAATATGTTCAGGAGAAGAGCTTTGCAACGTAAAATGCACCCCTTCTACCTGACTATCACAGGTCATCAGCAAAAGTTCGCTATTCTCACCATCCATCCCTGGATCTATAATAGCGCAATCGTCTCCCACCCCCAGATCCATAGCGGCACGTGTCTCCAGGCCTGTGGTCAGGCGAGCGATGAGTTCAAATTCGCTCAGTGCAGAAATATTCATAGCTGTACATATCCTTTTTTCTATTCCCTCTATTTTACAATATTTTGCGCAATGCACAAAATATTGTAAAATAGAGGGAATAGAAAAAAGGTGGAGCGAATTTGCAACAAAATATGGAGTTATTAATTGTTACACTGGCACAGACTGTGGCACGCAAAGATACAGAGGTATTCTCACGTATACGCTCAATAGGAGACACACTCCGTAGCGCTCCTGGACTCGTCTCATTTCGCTATTATCGCAGTCGAGGTAATGAGGCATACTATTTTATTCTCACAACGTGGCAGGATGAAGAAAGCTGGATTCAAGCCCAGGAGCGCCACAACCCAAAACAACTCTTACTGGCAACTGCCGATCTTCTCACTTCACAACCAGAGCAATGGTCGATGTATTATATCTGGGGATACAGCCGCCCCATAGCGCCACCGACGCTGGCAAGCGCTCACTTTATCACGGTTCGTTCTCAACATGTTGATCTGGTTCAAAAGGGCTGGCTCCAAGGTCTGCATCAACAGAGTTTGCAATCATCGCTTGCCTTCGCTTTTTTTGCACGCACTCAAACACCAACCACTTCATTATCCAGCGCACCAAATAACGTAGGAAACAAAGAGCAAGCGCATACACAGAACTCCATCCTTTTGTGTTTCCTTAGCTGGGCAAGTGAAATGGAAAGGGAGGACTTTTATACAAATACAAATTATCAGACCATAAACAAATTTACCGAAGGTATTGGAAATATACGTGTACTACCACTCGAACCAATCTAACACAGGCAGGATACAAAAGGCCTGGATCATTTCTTCTCTAATCGGATGAGGTCTCAGCAACAGGCCGATCATAATATTTCTTTAACTCCGATTGGAGGAACACATGGTCAGACCACATACTGCTCGTCAGCGTATGATATTCGCCGTCACATAAAGGAGCCGGGCGGGCACATTTTCTATGTGGCTGGAGGCGGAAGAGAATGGTATTTCCACGCACCTCAATCCAAAGATGACGCAGTGTCCATGGTGTTCCCCAGCGAAAAAGGACAAGAGAATCATATTCCTCAAAACGTCCTCGACCTTTGAGCATATTTTTGTTGATACTCTGCAACATCTCAGACAAACCACTCTCTCTCAGCACATGCTTTGCATTCTCTCGCACAGCCAAACGCCGAGCCTCACGCTCCTCTTCATCCAGACTTTCATCTATTTCAAGTTGATCTTCTTTATATTCCTGGCTCGTAGTAATCACGACCTTTCCATTCTTCTCTTCGCCAAACAGCATCCATAGGAATTTTATCATAGCATAACAAATAAAAGCAAGGAAAGGCCACGCGGCACACTCAAAATTCAAACAGCTCAAAAAGAAGAAAATAACACTTGCTCTATTTGAACTTTGCCACAGCATCTTCTTCAGTAAAATGAAATAAACGGTGATTGAGATGACCAACGAAATTAAGAGAGAGTGCAGTCTGCGAGGCATGTACATGAGTAGGCACCTGCCATGTTGGGCGGGAAGCATATGAAATGTTACTTGCCGAACGTTTTGCCAGTCGCTTCGCCTCCGCCGCTAGCGTACCAACCTCATCCGTCGAATGAGAGCAACAAAACTGATCGTTCACCACCCCTATCGACAAAGATACCAGAGGGAATTGATATGGACGCCCATGACGATCAATACCATTAATTGAGCCACGTTCCGCGTCTTCGCGCCGATAAAACACCAGGCTCTCCTCTTTATAGCGTGCAAGAATCTTCTCGCACATTTTTTGTTCTTTGTCAGGGGTCGTCACAATTACAAAATCATCTCCGCCCACATGCCCTACAAAGTCATCCGCATTCCCATATTCATAGACTATCTGCTGACAAATATGCCCGACCAACAAAATCATGTCATTGCCTGCCAAAAAGCCATAGGCATCATTAAATGCTTTGAAATTATCTAGATCAAGATAGAGCAAGCTCCATGGCTCTAAGCTGCGCAGTGTGTAATCAATTGCACGTTCTAGCTGTATACCACCTGGAAGTCGAGTGAGAGGGGAGAGTGTATTTTGCTGCATACGACGAATCTGCCGGCGAACATGCGCCATCAGCTCATCTGTACAAAAAGGCTTGGTAATGTAGCTATCTACACCTATTTCATAGGCTCGCACTTTATCAACAAGCGTGCTATACGCACTTACCATAATAATTGGAATATGCATACACTTTGGATGCTCACGTAACCGCTGTATCACGTTATAGCCATCTACCCCTGGCAGCATCACATCAAGAATTGCAAGACTGGGCATCTCTCGTAGGGCAAATTGTACAGCATCATCGCCGTTCAAAACCATAATAGCCTGATAGCCCTCATCCCCAAGATTTTCCTTGATTAACCTTGTAATTAATCCTTCGCTCTCGACGACTAAAATGCTGAACATATATGCTCCTACTTCTACGTTTCACTATGTATACAAAACATTCCTCATGTGATCTACGCTCCTTCTCACATCGCTCGCAAAACAATATCGATAGAATGGGCTCTGTAGATCAGACGTATGAAATCCGCATGAACTATTTCAAGTACGACACCTTGATGAACGAAGATTTCTGTATTTATGACGTTCGAATATGAAACACCTTAAATACAAAAACACTAAATCATTCTCCACCAATGACGAATCGAGACCAATAAGCACCAAATCGCACCAGGTGGTTACAACTTTACGGACGGGTATGGCAAATGAAATAACAACCAGATCTCTACACTCAGGTTTATCGCACAGGCCAAAAGCAGAAAGGTAATCATACATAAAAGAGGCAGCATCTCGCAAAACTCAAGCTTATCAAATCCTATTATCCTTCTATTATGCGCCCTTTCTGTTAAAAACAGTGTGCCGAAAACGCTCACCTGATCAGTAGAGCCATCATCGTTAGTCAGATATCGCTTACCCTCCATAGAGATCTAAAGTGAATAAGTGAATAATCTAACAAGCTCATCGGGTATATTTCGTATAGAAGAGAATCGGCAATCGCTACAGGGCAGTTTTTTAGGATTACCTTAGCACCAACTCCCCGCATACTACAAAACCTGTTACAATGAGAAAGAGAGAGACTGGTGTCTCTATCTGACATACAATATCAACATGATTAAAAGTAAGTATGCATATGTCATAGCTAGTATAACATTCTTCGACTCACATGCAAAGGTTTTGTTGTGCAAAACACAGCGATTATCAAAACTTGATTAAAAATTTACAAGCTATATGCTTTAATTTTAGCCCTGTTTCACTAGCTCTTGATAGTATATCACCACCTTTTCCCATCAGAAAGTTGACGCACGAGCTTTACTAGGATACTATTTAGAAGCAAGGAACAAACTCTATAGGTTGCAAAAGGATTGGCAATGACCTTATCAGTACAAGCAGAGAAACCAATTACATTTCACAGCAAGGGACAACCAGCCTATACCCTGGAAGGTGTTGTACATGCTCCAGCACAAGCTAAGCGTGTACCAGTCGTCATTCTTTGCCACCCTCAACCAGCAAGCAGTGATATGAATGATAGCCTCATCGTAGCTTTGGCTAGAAATATTGCAGAAGCTGGTATGATAGCACTACGCTTTAATTTTCGTGGAGTTGGTCGTAGCCAGGGGCAACAAACAGAAGGGCGTATGGAGCCACTGGATCTGGCAGGTGCTATTGACGCTGCACTGGCTCAACCTGGAGCGGATGCGACAAAAATATGTGTCATTGGGCATGCCTTTGGGGCCTATGTCACTCAGTTGTACGCCCCGTTCGATTTACGTATCCGTACTATTATTGCCATTAGCCTGCCATTGTTTCGTGCAACCAGCGGCTTCCCACGCCAATTTACACGCCCTAAATTGTTTGTCACTGGCGAGTTCGATGAAATTTGCCCCCTCTTCAAGCTAGAACCTTTCGTTGAACAATTGGAGGGTCCCAAGGGCATTAAAGTTGTTGTTGGTGCACGCCACCTTATGCGTGGATATGAAGATGCTGCAAGTAATGCTATTATAAAATATGTAAGGGCATGGGCGGATATGCCTGGCGTGTAAGCGTGAAGAGCGTGTTGAGCGTGTTGAGCGTGAAGACAGTGGAAAAGAGAAAAGATGAACCAGAATAATCCAATTATTGTACAAAGTGATCGCACTATATTACTCGAAGTTGATCATCCATTACATGCCAGAGCCCGTGATGCGCTGGCTCAATTTGCTGAAATAGAGAAATCACCGGAACATATTCATACGTACCGTCTTTCACCTCTTTCACTCTGGAATGCCGCCGCTGGTGGCATGGATGCTCAATCTATCCTCGATCAACTCGCTTTCTACAGTAAATACCCGCTACCATCTAACGTTATTACTGAAATCCATACGACTATTAGTCGCTATGGCCGCGTTAAGCTGATACGCGACGGAGAAAGGCTGCTCCTCCAATCTGAGGATACCGCCCTTATTGCTGAGATTTTGCATAATAAACGTACTCAACCCTACCTTCTGCAACAGATAGATCGCTTCACGATCCAGATTGATGCCTCAAGACGAGGACATATCAAACAAGCGCTTATCCACATCGGCTTTCCGGCCGAAGATCTCGCCGGTTACACCGATGGTTCTCCTCTTCCTCTCGCTGCTACAGGCTGAAACACGACTTGGGAAACCATTCGCGCCTCGTGCTTACCAGAGAGCCGCTTCGGCCGCATTCTATGCAGGGGGAGCCCCCAGCGGAGGGAGCGGTGTAGTTGTTCTGCCCTGCGGCGCAGGAAAAACCATCGTCGGGCTCACAACAATGGCCGATATTCAACGCGCGACGTTGATCCTTACACCCAATACAGTGGCTGTCCGTCAATGGATTCATGAGATACTTGATAAGACGAATATCCCACCTGAAATGGTTGGCGAATATACGGGCGAACGCAAGGAGATCGCACCCATTACGGTAAGTACTTATCAAATTTTGACCTATCGACGCACTATGGAAGGTTCTAACCAGGAATACTACCCTCATTTCTCTCTCTTTACAAGCTATGACTGGGGCCTTATTATCTATGACGAGGTCCATTTGCTCCCTGCACCCGTCTTCCGCTTTACCGCCGAAATTCAGGCACGCCGACGCCTGGGTCTGACAGCCACTCTGGTACGCGAAGATGGGCTAGAAACTGATGTCTTTAGTCTTATCGGTCCCAAAAAATATGATGTTCCCTGGCGAGAACTGGAGCAGCAGGGTTGGATCGCCAGCGCTGAATGCCACGAGATCCGCGTCAGTCTAACAGAAGATGAACAATTAAATTATGCAATGACGGAATCACACGAAAAATATCGGATTGCCGCTGAAAATCCTGCCAAGCTAACGGTCGCCCGCTACCTGGCGGAACGGCATCAGGACGATCAGGTTCTGGTCATTGGGCAATATATTGATCAGCTCAAGCTACTAGCACAGGAACTGGAGGCTCCTCTCCTTACAGGCCGCACCTCAACTGGTCAGCGCGAGAAACTCTATGAGCAATTTCGACGTGGTCATATTAAGCGCCTGGTGGTTAGCAAAGTGGCAAATTTTGCAATCGACCTGCCTGATGCTAATGTCGCTATTCAAGTATCTGGGACATTTGGTTCGCGGCAGGAAGAAGCTCAACGCCTGGGACGCATTCTCCGCCCCAAAAGCGATGGCGGACAGGCACATTTCTATACTATCGTTACTCGCGATACACGTGATCAGGAGTTCTCGGCCAACCGCCAGTTGTTCCTGACCGAACAAGGCTATCGATATATTATAGAAGATGCAGAAAATTTATTAGTAGCAAAAGCCTGAAGCTCTCATTTCAGCGATAGTTATGAACACGACAATAGTACAAAGAGCGCTGCCTATTTCTTGACAATCACCCTACCTGAGTGGTACCTTGAAGAGCAATAGCAGAATTTATTACTGAAACGCGAGGATGGCATGGCAAATAGTTATACTGAAGTAACACAGGAAAATTTCGCTGAAAAGGTATTAAATGCTCCTAAACTAGTACTTGTGAACTTTTCAGCTGAACAAAGTAATGCCTGTCAAATACTAGATCCCGAATTTGAAGCCGTTAGCAAAGAATATCAGGATCAAGTGACATTTGCGAAACTTAATGTGACCGGGCAGGATGAGTTAACCAGCCAATGGAATGTCGATGGCGTCCCAACTCTCATTTTCTTTAAGGGGGGCCATGAGATCTACCGAATTCCTGGCATCGTCATGCGTAACAAACTACGTCGCCAGATTGAAGGTGTTTTATTGGCAAACTAACTCTTCTTAATTTTTTTAGGAGTGCGTCTTGTCGTATTTATATCCTATGAGCTTAATTTCATCATTACATGAAACTATTTGGGGAGGCCGGGGTCTGGAGCAGGGCTCATGGAAAATGCTTCCAGCAGATACACTCGCTATTGGCGAGTCATGGGAGACTGAAACAAACACTATAATTAAAAATGGACCTTATGAGGGTTTAACGCTTGGGGCGCTAGTTGACAAACTAGGCCCCTTATTGTTAGGTGAGCAATCAATCGCTATCTTTGGGCAGCGCTTTCCTCTGCTTGCGAAATTCATCGATGCGAACGCGCAACTCTCGGTTCAGGTTCATCCTGCGGACAGCTATGCAGCAAAGTACGAAGCGGGCAAGTTAGGGAAAACAGAGTTTTGGTATGTGCTCGCCGCAGAACCAGGGGCAAAGATAGTTCACGGTTTCAAAACACCGGTTGGCCGCGATGATGTGCTACAAGCAATTCAAAATACTACACTTGAACTGCTTCTGCACGAAGAAACTGTTCAGGCTGGCGATGTCATCCTTGTACCGGCTGGTACTGTTCACGCCATCGGAGCTGGGATCTTGCTCTATGAGCTACAAGAATACTCAGATGTGACATATCGTATGTACGATTATGGTCGCCTGGGCACCGATGGCAAACCGCGCACACTACACATCAAACGTTCGTTAGATGTTACTCATTACAAACCTTCCCCACAAGTGAAAGCGCAGCCAGTTTATCTGGTAGATACAACAGAGTTTTCGGACCGCTGCCTCGCTGCATGTCGCTATTTCGTGACACGCGAACTCAACTTTCAACAATATAGCTCGTTTAGGGACACTACTAATGGCAGTTGCATCATACTTACATCCCTTGGAGCTACCGTTGAAGTCTCTTATGGTTCACAATTAGACTGTACAGAGCTACTTCACCGAGGAGAAACTATGCTATTACCCGCTCTTCTGGGCGACTACTGTATCAAAGGGTCTGGCTCTCTCATACTCTCCTATGTCCCCACACCAGAAGATACCGCTTGGAAATTATGGCGGGCAAATAATACTGAGAGTGCTCTTTAGCACTCTCATCCGGCCCTGGACGCTCACGCCCGTTTCTTCGTTCTTTCTTACTCACGCCGACGTTTATGGCGCTCTTCATCTAGATCTGTTATGGTTCCCTCCACAACATGCTCTACCTCCTCTGGCTCTGGATCAGGTTGCATTGGGTCCGCAAAAAGTGATGATGGGCGGTGATACAATGAGCCTTGCTTTTGCAGGCGACCTATATCGGATATCACCTCTTGCAATCCTGTACTAATGTTTACAAATATCAGAAGCGCATATAATACGCCCCAGACAGCCCCACCAACAAACAGCGTGATTACCCCTTCTATGAGAGCAATTACAATTCCACTTACTCTCAAGTTTGCCAGTATCTCATAAACGACCATCACTAGAATTGGCAACCAAAAGAAACGAATGAGAACTTTCAGTAGCCAGTGCATAAACCACCATATAGCCTTCACTGGATCTGAAGGCATACTCCAGGGCGGGATTATTTCTCGCTTTCGTTTGTTTTTACCCACGGTAATCCTTCTTTAGCACGTCACGGTCGCTTATACGGTAAGCATATTGTATCAGCCTAATTCCACTTATGCCAGTACTCAATCTACTTACATGGTTACGCAAGCCATTAGCAAACAATACAATTTCTACTAAAATAGTATCTATAAGAGATACGACTGCTAAGGCTGAAAGTACTAAAAATAGGTGGCCACTTTTTCCATCACGTTCGCCTGCCCTCTTTTTGTGAGTGCTCACGCCTTCGGCGTTCGCGCACCTTTCTTCCATTCTTTGCATTTTTTATATTTTTTGCCGGGCAAAAAATATAAAAAATGCAAAGAATGGAAGAAAGGTCGAAGCACGGCGGAGCTGTGCGAACTTATCAGGCAAGAAGGTAGACGTGACAAGGATTAAACACTTGCTAAGAGAAGGCAATAGAAAGCGTCTCTTTCTTATACGTCGTTTGGGGAACATCTACCCGATTATAAGTATCAAAGTTGAGCGTAAACGCATTGCCCAGGTGTACAGAGAGTGTATCAGGTCGAGTCATAAATGACTTCTCTTGTACATCTAGAGAGCTCTGGCGGCCCACAGGCTGCACAAAAGGAACCAGGAACTGATCACCTGCCTGCACCGCTGTCAATACACATTGAGAGGTATTTCGCTGAGCGTTCTGGCTACTTGTAAAACTGTAGGTATATGTGATTCCAGTAGCAGCTGGCTTTGCATGCAGGAATTCCCAGCGCGTCACCCATAAAGAGCTCTGCTGAAAAGTGAATGGCATTGAATTTTTCGTGCCAAGAAATTGCACATCCGGCCCCAGTGTCTCATACTTCGCCGGTTGGGGTGGTAAAGCCTCCATGATATAAAGGCCGAACGGTACGCCCGCTAAGCGTGCAGGTTGGTCCACAAGCGTTACTTTGGCAAAACGCCCGATCAGAGCAGTCGTTAAATCGCTTTCTGGTCCCGCGAGCAAAACGGCGGGTCCGGTTGCAAGATCGGGGAGCACCACACACGAATCAGTAAAGACCGTTGTCGATGTATGCATCTGTTCTGCCAGATAATAAAAGGCCGAGCGCCTGATATCATCAGTACTGATATAGACGTGCTTCAAATGGCGACTTTGAGCAAGCTGATCTGCCTCTCCCAGTGCATGTTGCAAAGAACTCAGATCATTGAAACGATTATAATCAGCATTAAAATTGCCTCGTGCTGTATCGAGTACAAGCGCCAATCCACCAAGAAATTGTGCAAAAATAAGCACGGCAGTTAGACCATACATAAAAACATGCAATAGAGATCGCTGAGTACTGCGTCGTTTAGTCCAATCAATTATGTTAACGATGAAAATAGCCAGCAAAATAAAGGGCCCCGGCATAAACATAATAAAATAATGCGTGTGCAACGGGATCGAATGCCGCAAAAGATAGAGCAGTGGTACCAACTGCCAGCTCAGTAATACCCACAAAGCACATCTGTATGGAGATGCTCGTAATTCGCTCCACCAACCAATAGCTGCTCGCCAGCCAAAAACAGCCCGGCTCTCATGTTTTGCTTCCAGTTCTTCCACTCGGCGAGAACGAACTGCCACCACAATAGCCATCACAACACTACACACAACAAGCGCCACCATAACAACCGTGAGAATGAGCAGCAGTGGTGAAAGTCGAAATAGAAGTGAGTGTCCATTAGTAAGGGGTATAGTATTAGGATCAAAACCATAGGGGCTCAGAAATTGTTGAAAGAAGATGAGAGCCTGATTATCGATAGTGCTTGGACGCCTGATAGAAGCGAGAAAGATAGGCGCATCTCGATAATGTGAATGGTCTAACCAGAGAAAATATGTGCTGTAAAGCAACAGAAACGCCAGCAGGCCAAGCACGATATCGCGTACACGAATAGTCCCAGGAGCGAGCACAAAGGCAACGGCAAGGGGAGCCATGAGCAGAAAACCCGACCCATGCAGTTGGGCAAGCAGACCAACCAGCACGACAGCAGGGGCAAACCAGCCCTTACGCCTTTCAATCACTCCATACAAAAGCACACTTATAAACAATGGCACAAAGAAGAGCAGCAGATTCTGATTCCACATGAAACGAGAATAGAAAATTGGTGCTGCCGCTACCGCATAAAGGGATGCTGCAATTGTCGCGATCAGACGCCCATAATAGCGACAAATCACAACGTAAGTAAGCATAACGGAGAGGATCGACAAAATAGCGGTGAAAATCGATCCGGCAAGCGGATTGGAGCTGAACATAGCAGCGAGCATCAAGAAGTAAATGATGCCAGGTGGATTAAAGATACCGATAGATGCAATATTGCTCGTTGCAACCAGATGGACATGGCTCACAGCACTGTGAGCCATTTGAAATATATCTGCTTGATCTGCGTTAAACTCGGTTCGGTCAATACGATACAGGCGCAAGAAAGCTGCAACAAAAGTGATCAGGTATAATTCCCAATGCGAGACCCATGAACGTGCATGAGTAAAAGATACAGGAGCAGATGCATCCACCGGAGCATCTGCTAGCTTTTTCAACACTTTACTCATGCATTTAATATACCTCTTACAGCTTCGAGCGTTGCTTTGACCACCCCACCAGTTAAAGTTTGCGGAATACCAGTCTTGCTATCTTTCAAAAGATTGCCAGTCAGTATACCAACTACTTGCTCATCACGTTTGATAATGCCACGTGCAACTAGCTTACGCACACCCGCCAGGGTTGCAGCCGATGCTGGCTCACAGCCAATTCCTGATCGATCAATTACGGTTTTAGCCGCCAGAATCTCCTCGTCCGTTACCTCCTCAACAATGCCATCAGACTCTTCAATGACTCGACGAGCACGAGCGTAACTGACAGGATTGCCGACTTTAATTGCCGTCGCGACCGTCTCAGCGTGCACGGTCTCACGCTTTGCAAATCCCTGCATAAAGCTCTGATAGAAAGGATTCGCGCCCGCTGCCTGAATAGATGCAATGCGCGGCATATGGCTAATCAGAGAAAGATTGTAAGCTTGCCGGAACGCCTTCCCAATAGCTGATGTATTGCCAAGATTACCAGCCGGCAAGACAAGCCAATCAGGCGCATGCCAATCCAGCTGCTGCAAAATCTCGAAACCGATAGCCTTCTGGCCTTCCACACGAAAAGGATTTAAAGAATTGAGCAGGTAGATACCCAGTTCATTACAGACCTGTTCCACCAGATGCATAGCATCGTCGAAATCGCCCTCAATCTGAATGGTCTCCGCGCCATAAGCAAGCGATTGCGCAAGCTTCCCACCAGCCACATTACCCGCTGGCAGAAACACAATGCCTTTCATGCCTGCCTGAGCTGCATAGGATGCCAGCGAGGCCGAGGTATTGCCGGTGGAGGCACAGGCAACAGCGCTTGCACCTAGCAAGTTCGCCATCGTCACGCCCACCGTCATCCCGCGATCTTTAAAACTACCCGAAGGATTTTCGCCCTCATGTTTCAGGAAAAAGCGCTCCAGACCTGCATACACGCCGATCTGTCTGTGACCTGCGCGACCTACACCGCAATTTTCAATGCCCACCGGGTATAAGCCAGTGTTGCCCTCTGGTCGGCTCACAACAAAACGTTCTGGTGCTGGTAAAATGAGCTCTCGATAACGCCATACACCGCTACAATCCAGTAACAGCTTGTCCATGCTGATCGGCCAGATGGGAGGGTTAGAGGCCCGCTCATCAAATACCTGACGCCAGGACGCGCCCGCAGAAGGCATGCTACTATCAGCCTCTGTATCAAAGCCATAGAGCAATGGGTCCACTTTTTTTGGTGTCTGTTTCTGCTGTTGAGGTAAGCGAAACTCGGTCTCAACATCTAACACACCACTACAATCACAGCGATATCGTGGAGCCCGCCCACCCTCTATTGCAGGATAGAGGGTCGAGCATTCAACACAGCGTAAAAAGGTTGAAGACAGGGCATCAACCACATCTTTAGAAAGAGGGGAACGCATACGATTAGCTCCTTCGTCCGCCCCCTGATCTGGCTGGAGACCAGTAGAATTGATCGCCATAACGCGCACTGACTTCCTTTCGTATACGACTACGGGGTGTACCGAGCACTCGTGCACCATTCTGATCTGCACGTAAAATCATGCCAGTTCCATCTATGCCAGCAGCACGAGCCGTGTTCTGCATTGCATGAAGCACATCGTGATGATGATCACTGGCCAGTGCGATAAGGGAGGAACCACCACCAGAAAGGCAAGCTCCATGCGCACCTGCAGCTACAGCGGCATTGATAATATCGGGCATCGCTGGAAAAAGCACCTGACGATATGGCTGATGAAGACGATCTTGCATCGCCTCCCCTATTAACTCATACCGCCCCGTTTGCAGTGCAGTAAGCAACAACGCTACTCGCCCAGTGTTAAATGTTACATCGGCCTTTGGATAACTGGCAGGCAACAAATTACGGCCCGCGACTGTGTCCATTGGGAATGATGGCGTAAAGATGACGGCCTTCAGCGCATCAGGAAACCTTGTTTTGATCGCGTGAATTTTCCCATCCAGGTTCGTTGTCGCGACCAACCCACCAAGCAGCGCCGGAGCAACATTGTCGGGATGATTGCCCGCCTCCGCCTCTACTGCTAGGTCCAGAAGCTCCTCTTTGGGTACGGCCAGACCCTGGGGGCGCACCCATTCGTTGGCGGCCACTAACCCACCTACGACTGCTGTAGCGCTGCTCCCAAGGCCACATCCCGGCGGGATCGCAATTGTCATCCGAATTTGTACAGATGGAACGGGCACACCAAGTCTTTCGAAGAGCATGGCGAAAGACCGGAAAAACATGTTATCCGGCCCGGTAGATAAATCACTGCCCAGTGCACCCTCTATAAGAATAGTTGGAAGAAGGGGATCATCGCCCGCTTCCTGGACTTCAAAACGATTATAAAGCTGCAACGCTAAACCCAGGCTATCAAAACCTGGCCCTAAATTAGCTGAGGTTGCTGGCGTTAAAACGGTTACCATGACAGGTAATACCAGTGCCATCTCCGGCTACCTGCCTTTCTGATGAAGCATACATTACTCACTCTTTTCTAGTCTTGCACATTCTATCATGTTTCAACATTGTTACAACACTACGAGGACAAAAGTAATCTCTCAATTCCGGTGCAGATCGTAACGATGCAGAGCAGAGGATGTCCAACATTGCAATGTATTCATCCCGCCAGTAATATGGATTATGAAAATAACCCATATTACTTCATTAGCATTTATTACCAGTATACCACTAGTTCCTAATGCTTTTTTTGATATTTTAGGATTTCGTGTTTATACTCTTTCCCTGATAAAGAGCGGCTGAAGCCAAGACCTTTTACGACCCGTTTGGAGATTGCAATAACTAAATCGCGGCGGGCGTTTCAATCCCGCTCTCTATAATATAGAGCAAATCGGCGTCCGATATATGCTTTTTCTGATCCGCCAGGGCAATAAAACGGCTATAGGCGGCCTTGAGATCGTCCGCACTGAGCTTATAACCCAGTTTCCGTAGTCGCGCATCCAGGCCATGACGGCCAGAATGCTTGCCTAACACCAGGTTTGTATCCGCCCAACCTACCGATTGAGGAGTCATGATCTCGTAGGTCATCCGATTTTTGAGCATGCCATCCTGGTGAATACCCGCTTCATGCGCAAAGGCGTTCAGCCCAACAATTGCTTTGTTTGGTTGGACAGGAATGCCTGTCAACCGACTCACAAGCTGGCTGGACGCAAGCAGTTCCTGGGCATTGATACACGTATCGACACCTCCAAATACATCAGGACGTGTACGCAGGGTCATGACAACTTCTTCTAAAGCGGTATTCCCGGCTCGCTCACCCAACCCATTTATGGTCACTTCGACCTGCCTCGCCCCTGCTTTGATAGCCGCCAGCGTATTCGCCGTTGCCATACCCAGGTCATCATGGCAATGGGCACTCATAACCACATGTTCCATCCCAGCCACATGCTCACGCAAATAGCGGAAAAGGGCCTCGTACTCGTGTGGGAACGTATAACCCACCGTGTCTGGAATATTTATTGTCGTGGCACCAGCCTTGATTGCTGCCTCACAGATACGGCTGAGATATTCTTTATCGCTCCGCGTCGCATCCTCAGCTGAGAATTCGATAGTCGGGCAGATGTTACGTGCATAGGCAACTATTTTCTGCACACGATAGAGCGCTTCCTCACGACTCAGGCGCAGCTTATGCTGCAAATGGATGTCGGAGGTGGCAATGAAGACGTGGATCACGGGTTGCTCGGCTGGACGCACAGCTTCCCACGCCGCATCAACATCTCCGATATTCGCACGCGCAAGGCCTGCAATAGCCGAACCACGTACACGGCTCGCAATTTCTTTCACGGCTGCAAGGTCACCAGGAGAGGCGGCGGGAAAACCAGCCTCGATAATATCCACATTTAGACGTACAAGTTGTTCGGCAACCTGCAATTTCTCTCCAGTGGTAAGCGTCGCGCCTGGAGACTGTTCGCCATCACGCAATGTCGTATCAAAAATCTTTACTACCGCAGGATCTCCCATGATATGTTTCCTCCTTCAATGACCAGGTCAGCTTACTTACTTAAAAGAAGAGGCCTTGCAGGCCTCTTCCCCACTACTTTGTTGTTTCCGCTTTGTGCTCTATACCTTCAGATTCTTTTTGGACCGGCTGCAGCCAGGGCATCATTGCGCGTAGCTCACGGCCCACCTGCTCAATCTGATGCTCACTACCTGCACGGCGCATCGCCAGGAAGCTAGGACGGCCGGCCTGATTCTCCAGAATCCAGTTTTTAGCAAAGGTTCCATTCTGGATCTCTTTGAGTACGCGACCCATCTCCTCACGTGTACTTTGATTGACAATGCGCGGTCCACTCACATAATCACCATACTCAGCGGTATTACTGATTGAGTAGCGCATATAGCCCATACCACCCTGATAGATCAGATCCACAATCAGCTTTACTTCATGCAAACACTCGAAGTAGGCCACTTCTGGCTGATAGCCCGCATTGACCAGCGTCTCAAAGCCCGCTTGAATCAAAGAGGTCAGGCCACCACATAGGACGACTTGCTCACCAAACAGGTCCGTCTCGGTCTCTTCCGCAAAAGTGGTGCGCAGCACACCGGCACGGGTGCAGCCAATCGCTCTTGCATAAGCCAATGTCAGCGCTTCAGCATTACCGGTTGCATCCTGGTAAACAGCCCACAGAGCAGGCACGCCGACACCTTCGACAAAAAGGCGACGCACCATATGACCAGGGCTTTTAGGAGCAACCATAGCAACATCAACGCCAGGAGGAGGCACAATCTGCGCAAAGTGTACGCTAAAACCATGTGCAGTTAAGATCATTTTTCCCGGTGCCAGAGCCGGGCGAATATCGCGTTCAAATACCTGATGATGTGTCTCATCCGGGATCAAAATCATGATAACATCAGCCTGCTGTGCGGCATCAGCTGGAGTCATAACGCGCAGACCAGCTGCCTCAGCCTTTGCCCGGCTCTTGCTCCCCGTCGGCAAACCAACCACAACATCACAACCATTATCTTTCATATTGAGCGCATGAGCATGCCCCTGGCTCCCATAGCCAATGACGGCAACCCGCTTCTGTTGGAGAAGCTCTAAATTTGCATCTGCGTCGTAATAAACATGTGCCATGAGTGTTCTTTAAACTCCTTACGTTAAATAAAGGGGTCTTTAAGGTCAGACCCCGAACCTACTTGCCATCGTTGGCCGTTACCAATGCAACACAACCAGAACGAGCAATTTCGCGAATACCAAATGGCTGTAAAGCATCTATTAGCTTCTCCAGCCCATCAGCGCTGCCTGTTCTTTCCAAAACAACACTATCGGATGTGACATCGGCTACAGATGCACCAAATTGATGACCTACTTCAATAATAGCACGTAGGCCAGCCGACCTGGTATCTACCGTGATCAAAGCCAGTTCGCGCATAATAGCTTGCTTGTCAGTCACATTTACAACCTGTCGTACATCAACTATCTTGCGCAGTTGTTCGATAACCTGCTCAAGTACGACTTCTGAGTCTTTCACCAGAGCAGTGATACGTACGATATTTGGTGTTTCGGACTGACTCAGCGTGAGCGACTGCATGTTTGCTCGTCGGCGGCGGAGCGCACCGACCACACGGTCAATGGCTCCAGGACGATCCGCAACGAGAACGACCAGCGTGTAGATTTGTTCCGTCCCCTCAGGCGCATTTGTAGTGCCTGCACGTGTCGCAATACCAATCGGATTAGTCATGATGAGCACCTTTCTCGGCCGTATCCTCGATCATAGTAGTAATACCAGTGCCTGGGGCCACCATCGGATAGACGTTTGCTTCCGATTCAATTATAAACTCTACCACAACCGGGCCTTCAATCTCCATAGCGCGTTTCACTGCCGCTTCAATCTCTTCGCTCTTCGTGACACGTATGCCAATCAGTCCGTAAGCTTCTGCGAGCTTCACATGGTCAGGGCCAGTTATCGGTGTCTCTGAATAATTCCTTGAGTGGAAGAACTGCTGCCACTGACGCACCATACCCAGATAACCATTATTCATAATGGCAATTTTGATGTTCAGCCCTTCCTGCCGTAACGTCGCCAGTTCCTGGATATTCATCTGGATACCACCATCGCCAGCCACAACCCAGACAGGTGCATCAGGCATACCCATTTTTACACCCATGGCCGCCGGCAACGCGAAGCCCATTGTGCCCAGACCACCAGAAGTGATATGACTGTTGGGGCGTGTCCACTCATAGAAACGCGCCGTCCACATCTGGTGCTGACCAACATCGGAAACAACGATGGCCTCACCATTGGTCACGTTACGAATTGTGCTCAGAATATCTATCGGGCTGGGAATTGTCTCATCGCGTTTGATCTGCTGGCTTCGGCCTTCGGCTGCCGCCTGCCAGGAACGTATCTCGCCCAACCATGCACTGTGGTCAGCGGGCGCAACCACGTCGCTAAGCGCCGCAAGAGCAACTTTCGCATCAGCCACAATCGGAACGGTCGCGACTTTGACTTTATGCATTTCAGAAGCATCAATGTCAATGTGAATGATTTGTGCATTCGTAGCGAATTTACTGACGTTGCCAGTTACGCGATCATCGAACCGCAGACCCACACCAATAATGAGATCGGCAGCACCAATGGCATGGTTTGCATGCGCGGGTCCATGCATACCTGGCATCCCAATATGCAGTGGATGTGTGTCCGAGAAAGCGCTCAAGCCAAGCAATGTAGTGATGACTGGAATCGATGTCTTTTCCGCAAATGCTTTTAGTTCTTCATAGGCATTCGATAGGATGACACCATGTCCCGCCATAATCAACGGTTGTTTCGCTTGCGCAATGAGCTGAGCGGCCTCTTTCAATAAGTACTCGGAGGGTCTGGGCATCTGTTCAGCGGTAGTACGCAAATACTCGTCTGACGTCACATGATCAGAGGCTCTATACGATGTCTTTGCAAACTGTACATCTTTGGGAACGTCTATCAGTACCGGACCAGGTCGGCCACTACGAGCAATACGAAATGCCTCATGCATCGCTTCAGCCAGTTCGGCAACGTTGCGCACCAGAAAATTATGTTTGGTTATGGGTTGCGTCACACCAATAATATCGGTTTCCTGGAAAGCGTCGCGGCCGATAAAGTGATTGGCTACCTGCCCGGTAATGGCCACAATTGGAGTAGAGTCCATAAATGCGGTTGCTAAACCCGTTACAAGGTTCGTCGCACCAGGGCCGCTCGTGGCAACACAGACGCCCACTTTTCCTGTGGCGCGTGCATACCCGTCAGCTGCATGTGCCGCTGCCTGCTCGTGCCTTACAAGAACGTGATGCAATGCAGGATAAGATGTAAGCGCATCGTAGAATGGCATAATTGCACCACCAGGATACCCATACATCAACTTTACACCTTCATGCATAAGAACTTCACAGATAATCTCACTCCCTGTTAGCTCTCGAACTCCCTCTTCCTGTTGCTCCCCCTGCTTCGTCGCATCTGACTGTTGAATAACTTTTGCAGCGATTGCCATGAATCCTCCTGTATAAATTGACTATAAAAAAAGAAGACCTCCCATGCAGGGAGGTCCTCGTCAGGATACCTTCTTTGGATCGGGTGGCTTCGTTGCTCCCTTTAATCTCCCCATGCATTTCTTGTGGCTAGCTCTCTTTTAAGCCCTACCAGACTCTCGTGCCTTACGAGTCTGATAAGGCCGATAAGCAGGAGGCTAATAAGTACTACCACAAGGCTTGTAAGGAGAAAGGGAGCAATAAGGCTTACTAGCACAAATAAAGAAACCGACGTTATAACGTCGGTTTCTGCGAAAATGTTTGTCGCGCTAGCAGCAAATGCACGCATGCACATTGCAGGCATAGAGCTGGGCATATGGTCACCATGGCATCGAGCAGCATCCATCGCTGTCTCTGGTCCATATGACATTGCCATCATATCTCTACTCCATTCAGAATATATGCGTAAGGGTAACATCGCAAAAAGTAGAAGACAAATTGCACAGAAGCTCTACGGCTACCTTGCTGGAGCAATCTGTAATAAGTCTTTGTTGTTTTTGAGGATACACTACCTGTCAAATATTTGTCAACCCCCAAAATAGGCTTGAGCGTATGTCTGGCGAAAGCATACACGATTAAATACTATGCTATGTATATTTACTACACATATACTTACTACAAGCTCTTAATTTCAGTAACGCCCTATGTTATGCTTTATAGCAATAGACTCAAATGAGGACTAATATAATTTAGATATAGTATCTTTATCATATCAACCCTGGCCCAGTAAGCGTTGCAGGCTCGCCCATCTCTCTACAAAAGGACTATAAGGTTCATTGGGTTGCAGAAAAGCACGGATACGTTGATTCCCTTTTAGATACAGCTCCTCATATATCCATAGGTTGTGTTCCCACCTCCATCCATAGGCAGCAGCGGCCACTTCTAACTCCGTTTCTGTCAGTGGCAAGACACGGCGATAGCCACTCAGGAAAGTATTACTAGAGACTGCTTCGAGGTTGTGGGCATAGTGAAGAGTCCGCACGACCTCCCAGGCGCGGGAAGCAACATAGGCTTGATCCCAATCAATAATGGCACTGACCTCTCCCTTCTCAAAAAAGAGGTTTGTCTCCTGATAGTCACCGTGAATAACTTGCTGTGTAAGATGTGAGAAGTCATCTGAATTAATGGCATGCGTCGTTGTCAACCATGCACGTCTCTGTTGTAAACGGGCCAAAATTTGCCTGTCTTCGTCTTCCACCCGTAATCTAGAACGGATCACGGCTATAATTTCATCTATCTTCGCAAGAGTTGCCGTATGATCAACCACAAACGAGCGCTGAGGAACTCGTTCTTGCGGGTAATCATGCAAGACCTGGTGAAGCTGCGCCAGAAATTGTCCCATTGAGTTTACCTCATACACAGTGAGTTGAGCACGCAAAATTTGCTTTCCTTGCGCAAACGGGAACAGGGCATAGAAACGCCCTTGCCGCTCAAGGATGGTCTCTCCATTAAGCAAAGGAATGGGGGCAAGGGCGGGAAGACCATGAGCTTGTACAAACGCGATAAGTGCATGCTCACAGCTAATCCTCCACCGCTCATCTGCTTTGTAGCAATACGCCCGAAGAGCATAATTCCCTGCGGCAGTCTTGAGCAAAAGCGTCTGGTGAACGGTTCCCGTGTCAGGCATCCATGTTGAGAGAATGGGTGAAAGGTTCCATGTATCATGGAGATCAAAGAGATCAATCATGAAAATCTTCGTTCCTGTTCTATTTCATTTTCTCGCGTGACTTCGCCGTACTTCAGGCATTCTTACATTATTTATATTTTTCACCAAACATACATGTTCGCAAACTACTATACCGCGCTCCAGCACTCGACAACTCGCTTTTCATAACCTCGATGCTTGTGACTGGATAAGCCTGTGAAGAAACGAGGCTTTGTTGATCGCTGGCTAGCATTTCTTGTAGATACTTCAGCTCTTTGGGCGAGAGAGGGGTTTTGATGCGAGCCAGAGTTAGATGGGGCGAAAATGGTCTGTCGTCAATCTCAAAGCCTCGCTGAGTTAGCTCATGATTAAGGGCACGATGCAAACGAGACAGGACCATGGTTGCCTCCTTTATACCCATCCAGAGCACGCGTGGCTGATGGGGTGGACCGAATATTGCTAATCGCGTTAATGCATAGCTGAAAGGTTGCACGTGTTGAGCAGTTGTGATGGATGCTTGTATGGCTTCCGCAAGTTGCCGATCATTAAGTTCCCCAAGAAAAGCGAGCGTGAGATGAATCCCAGCAGGATCAACCCAGCGTACACTGGGCAAGTGCAGAGCCAGCTGGCGAATGGTTTCTACCAGCTGGCCCTGCACTGCTGCGTTCATTTCAAGCGCGATGAACGTCCTTGTCATGCTGCAAATAGCATCCTATCCAGCTCTTCGCCGTCAATTGTTTCTACTTCTATCAAGTGCTCAGCGATTATCATAAGCTTCTCTTGCTTCTCGCGCAAAAGGCCTAGAGCGGTCTGATATGCCTGGTCGATTAAATGCGCAACTTCTTTGTCGATTTTACTTGCCATCTCACCACTAATCATGGTGTTTCCTTCGACATCCGCTTTATATGCAACATTGCCTAGCGGCGACATGCCAAACTCTGCAGACCATACGTCGCGCAATACCTGTCACATACTCAATATCCTGACTCGCACCAGTGGTGATATCGCCAAAGATAATCTCTTCAGCCGCACGACCACCCATGGCTCCAGCCATCTTTGCCAGCAGCTCCGAGCGCCGCATCAGATAACGATCCTCGGATGGCGATTGTACGGTGATACCCAGTGCCATACCACGCGCAATTGCCGAGACCTTCTGCACAGGATCAGCGCCGGGCATCGAGCGCATCACTATTGCATGCCCCACTTCGTGATAGGCTATAATGGCTTTTTCAGCTTCGGTGATCAGACGACTTTTCCGCTCCGGGCCGGCCATAACACGCAGGATAGCTTCCTCGAGTTCGGGTTTGCAAATAGTCGTATGTCCCTGGCGAGCCGCAAGCAGGGCAGCCTCATTCAACAGGTTTGCGAGGTCTGCGCCAGAAAAACCGGCTGTTTGACGCGCCAATTCGGTCAGGGTCAGATCGGGGTCTAGCGGCTTATCTTTCGCATGCACCTCAAGGATCGCCTGCCGACCGCGAATGTCCGGCTTATCTAGCATGACTCGACGATCAAAGCGCCCAGGACGCAGCAGCGCCTGATCAAGAACATCTGGACGATTGGTTGCTGCAATAACCACAACATTTGTGTTTTTATCGAACCCATCCATCTCTACCAGCAGTTGGTTCAATGTTTGCTCACGCTCATCGTTACCGCCTGTGCCTGAGTTTGTGCGCTGCCGCCCAACTGCATCTATCTCGTCAATGAACACAATACAAGGTGCATGGTCCTTCGCCTCTTTAAAAAGATCGCGCACGCGGGCCGCTCCAACACCGACAAACATCTCAACGAATTCTGATCCGCTTACACTATAGAAAGAGACACCAGCCTCACCAGCGACGGCACGGGAGATAAGTGTCTTACCAGTACCAGGAGCTCCTACAAGCAAAACCCCCTTGGGAGTACGGGCCCCCATCGCGGTAAAACGATCAGGATACTTCAGAAACTCTACGATCTCTTGCAGTTCTGTCTTGGCCTCCTCAACTCCTGCCACATCTCGGAAAAGGATACTCGGCCGAGATTCACTAAATCGCTTTGCCTTCGAACGGGCAAAGGGCATCGTCTGTCCCCCAAAATTGCCGCGCCTGATAAATAAAAACATCACGCCCACGACCAGCAGAATAATGAACAGGTCCACTACACCTTGCACCCACTGATTGTGTTGACTATTATCAATGCTTACTGCAACACTGTCGTGCCTGAATACCTCGGTTACCGCTGCACCCTCTTCTTTAGTAGCATGGTATTGTTTTCCTGCCATATCTGTTGCGGTAATATCATTCCCATTTAACACTACCGATTTTAACTGATGCCGGTCGGCCATATTCAGTACATCACTAATGGGTCTCTCCTGGACCAACACTTTCCCTGTAGTGATACTGACAAAGCGTACCCCCGCTATGCCGAGAAGTAACACACCTACTAGCACAAAGACTATTGGCATACTATAGCGCACAAAAAAATTTCGCTTCTTTGTCGCCCTTGGAACAGAACTCCGTGAGTTCGACTTTGGCGTCTCTTGATTATTGTTTGGGGGTATTTCCATACGACGAAGTTTGACCCTTCTCTATTCTCCATATGTACAAACTACTATTTATTTTCATGTGTATCATGATGTGTATCCGTTACTCAGGATCACACTTTAGGCTAGTATAACGTATAAGAATTGGTTTAGCAAGATAAGTATATGCTTAGAAGATTAGAAAATGTATGCATAGTACTAGCATCTACACTACAGATGTTTTCTCTATCCTCAATTCTATTATAGCAATCCACACTACCACTTTCTGCTATCTCATTTATCTATTAGCCCATTTGCCCTATTCAGATAGATGAGTATCATTTTAGTAAACAGATCTATAAATAGCTTCATTGACTGTAAAAGATACCCATTCTCATGGTACAATATGTTACATAGGCCCAGAAATTCAGAGGCTACAGACGATCCAAGTAATATCTAATGCAAAACCAATAGCTCTTCTCACTTTTCTTGTGTATACTATCAACGTTACGATATAGTAGGTGTTGAAAAATGATGACATTCCACCCACAAGATACTGTATCTTAAACGAACGTTTGCCATGGCAACCGATACTAGCAATCATTCATTAGCCTTTTTAGCCCTTCTAATATTAAGGAAAAAAGTCCTATGCAAGACTACCCAAAAGTTCCAGAAACAGTACGCTCTGCGGTGACAGAAGTACTAGAGGTGGGGTCGAGGGTGCAGCCATTTAGCAAAGAGAGCCGCGAGAAAGCTCCTCGTATCCGTGATGCCAAAGTGGTCCATAGCGTCTGTCCTTACTGCGCAGTTGGCTGTGGCCTCAATGTCTATGTGAAAGATGGACGAGTGATTGATATTGAAGGCAACCCCGAAAGTCCTATCAATCACGGTACGCTTTGTCCAAAGGGCTCAGCAACTTTTCAATACACGGTCAATCCTCGTCGCCTGCAACATGTACACTATCGCGCACCCTACAGTGACCATTGGGAGCTCAAGACTCTTGATTGGGCCATGGAGCAGATTGCACAACGTGTGAAGAAGACCCGCGACGAAACCTTTGTTGAACGCCTGGAAGATGGACGCGAGGTCAACCATACATTAGGAATTGCATCGCTTGGTGGTGCAACATTGGATGTTGAAGAGAATTATTTAATGAAGAAACTCTTCAATGGCGGCCTGGGCATTGTTTCGATTGAGAATCAGGCCCGTATTTGACACAGCTCTACAGTGCCCGGTCTGGGTACAACAGTTGGTCGCGGCGGTGCTACGACATTCCCACAGGATCTCGTCAATAGTGATTGTATTCTAATTATGGGCAGCAATATGGCTGAAGCCCATCCGGTTGCTTTTGCCAATGTGGTGAAGGCTAAAGAGCGTGGTGCCAAAGTTATACATATCGATCCCCATTACTCGCGCACATCAGCGTTGGCTAACCTTTATATTCCAACGCGGGCTGGCTCAGATATTGTGTTTCTAGGCTCGATTATTCTTTATTTATTGGAACATAATGCGTACTTCCACGACTATGTGGTGAACTATACCAATGCTCCGATGCTTGTTCGCGAGGATTTTAAAGACACGGAAGAGCTCGATGGCCTTTTTTCTGGCTATGATCCAGCAACTGGGACGTATTCAGATCAGAGCAGTTGGGACTATCAGCGCGATGAACATGGGCGTCCGTTGACTGATCCAACTCTTCAGCATCCCCAGTGTGTGCTTCAAATCATGCGCCGGCATTTTGCACGCTATACGCCAGAAATGGTCGAGAATGTCTGTGGCGTCTCAAAAGAGCAATGGATGCAAGTGGTGCAAACATTGGTAAGTAGCTCTGGACGGGAACGTACAACCGCGCTCTGCTATGCAGTTGGTTGGACACAACAATCTAAAGGGGTACAGATCATTCGCGCAGCCGCTATAATCCAGCTGCTGCTGGGCAACATTGGTCGTCCAGGGGGCGGTATTATGGCTTTACGTGGCCATGCCTCAATTCAGGGCTCAACCGATGTACCAACACTCTATGATCTACTGGCGGGCTATATGCCACAACCAGCGGCACTACTCACCAATAAGCCCGATGCCTATGATGAACCCACTTCCACAACCTGGGGCGATCAAAAGGATAAACGCACCAACGCGCTTTCACAGCAAACACTGGCCGAATATATTGATGCAACAGGTCAAAAACTGGGCTGGTGGTCTAATACTCCTGCATATATAGTAAGCTTGCTCAAAGCCTGGTACGGCGAGGCGGCACAAGCGGATGCGAACGATTGGGGTTATCACTGGCTACCGAAGATTATTGGTGATCATTCTCACCTTATGACGAGCTACGCAATGCTCGATGGCAAGGTGAAAGGCTACTTCCTGTTTGGGCAAAATCCAGCTGCAGGTAGCACGAACTCGCGTATGCAACGCAAAGCGCTGGAACAACTGGACTGGATGGTTGTGCGCGATCTCTACGAAGTTGAGTCAGCGGCATTCTGGCACAAGGGGCCTGAACCTGTCGATCCAGGCCTGATCAAGACAGAGGTCTTCTTGCTACCGGCAGCAGCATCAACAGAGAAAGAGGGCAGTTTCACGAATACGCAGAGGTTGATCCAATGGCGCGACAAAGCCGTTGATCCACCACAGGATGCTCGCTCAGATCTCTGGTTCACTTACCATCTCGGCAAACGGCTTAAAGAACTCTACGCAGACAGTCAAGCGGCAAAAGATCGGCCCATCCAGGCATTGACCTGGGACTATGAAGATAAAGAGCCTGAACATGGCTCGCGCATCCTCGATGAGCCCGATGCCCTGCTCGTGCTTAAAGAACTCAATGGCTACTACGTTTACCCACCTGCAAAACAAGGTGAGGAAGCAAACATGCAGAACATGCAGACGGCAAAAACTCTTCACGATGCTCCACATGTGCCAAACTTTGTCGCGCTAAAGGCAGACGGCAGTACAGCTTGTGGCTCGTGGATTTATAGTGGCGTCTATCCAGCGCCAGAAAATAATCGCGCAGCCTCGCGTATAGCCGATGACTATATGAATTTACAGTGGGGCTTTGCATGGCCGGCGAATCGGCGCATCCTTTATAATCGGGCGTCCGCCGATCCCGCTGGTCGTCCATGGTCTGAGCAGAAAAAATATGTCTGGTGGGACGATGAGCAGAAAAAATGGACCGGCTACGATATACCAGACTTTCCGGTCAATAAAGCTCCTGATTATCGCCCGCTACCTGGCGCTACTGGTATGGATGCCATTGCGGGCAGCGATCCCTTTATTATGAAACCTGATGGGCGTGGCTGGCTCTATGTCCCTAAAGGATTGAAAGATGGCCCACTCCCAACACATTATGAAGCGGCCGAATCGCCGGTCCATAATGAGCTCTACACCCAGCAAAGCAATCCTGCCGCAAAATACTTCAGGAATAGAAAAGACAACCTTCTGGCAAAAGTAGACGACGCACAGTATCCAATTGTCATTACTACCTATCGCCTTACAGAACATCATGTCAGTGGCCCAATGACACGCTGGATGCCCTGGCTCAATGCCTTGCAACCCGCGTTGTTTGCCGAACTAAGCCCTGAACTGGCTGCCGAGAGAAACATCAAGCATGGCGGTTGGATGGTTATCTATACTCCGCGTGGCGAGATCGAGGCCCGTGCGATGGTGACCCGACGCATGCGACCCTTACAAATGAGTGGACGCACCATACACCAGATCGGACTTCCTTTCCACTGGGGTTTCCAGGGCAAGAGCACTGGTGCCATAACTAATGATCTGACGCATATGGTACTGGAACCTAATGTCAGCATTGAAGAGGCTAAAGCATTTACGTGCAACGTGCGCTCAGGGCGACTTTCGTAAAGGAGATGAATAAAATCATGCAGGTAGAACATAAGCCACTCGCTACGTCACCATTCCAGGTGGGAGCGAGAAACCTTATCAATGTTATCGCACCATTGCGCAAAGAAGCTCCGCTACCAACGCAGCCCGCACTTGGCTTTTTCACCGATACAAGCATTTGTATCGGTTGTAAAGCCTGTGAAGTGGCATGTAAACAATGGAATCAACTGCCCGCGACAGACCCTGTCTGGAGCGGGACCAGCTACGATAATACAGGCCAACTTGGTGGAACAACCTGGCGTCACGTTCAGTTCATCGAGCAGGTGAGGCGCAAGCAACCAGAGCCAGAGCCAGCACTTTCTTCCATGAGTCCGCTCAACCTGCCCCTCTCTACAGAGACGATGAACAAACTAACGCTAGCTCAGGCCAACGGTATCATTCCAGCCACGCCTCCGGGCACAGCACTGCCATTTTTCAGCACTGATCGCTGGCTCATGCATAGCGATGTCTGTAAACACTGTGCCAACGCTCCCTGCCAGGAAGCCTGCCCCACCGGGGCTATTATTCGCACAGAGTTTGACACGGTGTATGTGCAACAGGACATTTGCAACGGGTGTGGCTATTGTGTGGTCGCCTGCCCCTTTGGCGTCATCGCACGCGACGATAAAGGCGATCATCAGGCACACAAATGTACCCTTTGCTACGACCGTCTCAAAGATGGCATGCAACCTGCGTGCGCCAAAGCCTGCCCTACCAATTCAATCGTCTTTGGTGAAGTTGCACAACTTAAGCAACAGGCTCAAGCACGTCTAGGTACGTTACTTGAGCGAGGAGTAGACGGGGCACAGCTTTACGGGGCTGATGATACAATCCTTGAAGGTGGGTTGCATTCGTTTTTCCTTTTACTGGATAAACCTGAAGTGTATAATCTGCCACAAAATCCTCCCAGGCCTTCAAATAATGTTGCACCCGCTTCATTGTGGACGATCATCGCCGCCGCTATTATTGGCTTGTTTGGTATTTTCTTCTTTAAACAAGACTAGCTCCAAACGCGCCCACCAGGCAGGGATTTTTTTCGTATTTGCTGAGAAATCTTAAAGCGGAAGCACCTGATCATATTTGGGCACTGAACTATCTCGCGATTTGCAGTTTTATAATGAAGAGCGCATTCATCAGGCGTTTGCCTATCAAACTCCAGCAGAAGTCTATTTTTTCAGCGAAACGTTTGACATAATACGTGACGTAATTCATTTTTGATATGCTTCATGTGTAACATATCATGATATAACGTTACGTTACACGTGAAGCATCAACGTATTCGTTCTAAACAGGAGTGAGAACATTTCTTTAAGAAAGGAGTTTTGCTTAGGGATCGCGATTTTTGTGTCTTGACAATGTGGGTCACTACAAGATGCGATAGCCCCAATCCTCCAAGCAAATAAACCGTTTCTTTCCTATGATATAGTTTGTTCTCTTTTCAAGCAAGGAGGTATTTGTTATATTCTGAACTAGCGTCCTCGCTAATCGAAGGCCAAGGTCTTAAAATGACTTGGAGGAATAAAACAATGCAGTGTTCAGCTTGTAAAGCGGACTTGGCAACAAACATTGAATATTGTCCATATTGTGGTCAGAAAATATCTCCGCAAAATGGAACAACAATTTTCAAAAAAGCTTTGGATATAACGACAATTAGTTGCCCTTATTGTAAGATTAATCTTGCATCTGGGAAATGCCCAATGTGCAATTGGAGTAGTGTGTCAGGAATTCCTGCTCCACCTCCTCCGCCATCTACAAAAAAGCAGAAGCGAGGAACACGGCTTTGGAAGGTTGTACTATTAATTATTGTCATTGAATCTGTTACAATAACAAGCATTTTTATGTATCCACGAATCATTAATTACGGACGAACTAGAATACCAGTAAAAAAAGTAATTACTTCCCCGACTCAAACAGTGGTACCTAGCCCTACTCCATCAACACCAGAAGGATTGCTTGCACAACTAACATCAGGTGATCCAATATTAACTGACCCTCTCGATGGTAGCAGTAAAGAACAATGGAAGTTGTTCTCTAGTGCACAGGGAACATGCAAGTTTGAGAACGGTACATATCATGTAATAGCGAACAACGCCAATAACACCTCTGCAACGCAATCAGCTTGCTGGAACCAGTCAACGTCATTTCATAAAGACATTATCCTGCAAGCTCAATACAAACTAGATAAAGGTGATACTGCAGAATTCTTACTTCGTGCAGGTGAATCAAAAACTCTCTGGGGTATGTATGCACTTTCGCCATATATAACAAGTACAACTGTTACACCTCAGAGGGATGGTATGATAGCTTCGATACAGCTACTAATCTGAATACGTGGTATACAGTATCATTTATGGTGAAGGGATGGGAAATATCCGTATTCAAGGATGAAAAGTTTCTGGGGAAGACAAATGGTGTTCGCTATAAAGCTAACGGCAACATAATAGGCTTCGCGACTCAGTATAACAAGTCTGGTACGGGAGAGGTAGAATATCGAAACCTTAAAGTTTGGAACTTGAATTAGTATTCTGTTAACAATACAGTGTGTTGAAAAAGTCCAAATAATCTCATCATTTTATATTTTTCGAGCAAAATTTGAGCGTGCAAGACAGTGTTATTGCAAGCCATGCTCATCCATTGAAGATTTTTTCAACACACTGAAGAAATATCAGCAATATGCACATCATCCTGTGTGGAGGAATTGGTTAGTGAGCATAAATGCTTACATATTCTATTTTCTCGATACGATATAAAAACAACAAAAAGAATATCTCAAATCAATTAATTTACATTTGCACAC
The DNA here is from genome assembly GCA_963850365.1 of uncultured Chloroflexia bacterium. Taxonomy (GTDB): domain Bacteria; phylum Chloroflexota; class Ktedonobacteria; order Ktedonobacterales; family Ktedonobacteraceae; genus Dictyobacter. Next base: position 422,886 of record CAWKKX010000022.1, on the reverse strand, counting down.
GGAAGTTAGTAGAAAAGAAAACTCTTATATTTTAGATATTTTGCGCTATAAATTTAATTACAAAATACACTTTTTATAATCATCAAGGGAAAAATGCTTTTGTTTTTATAAATCCTGAAGTAAATTTTCATTATGACAGAAAGTTTTTACTTTTTTCGCAAAGAAGTTTATCTGACGATATGTTTATTGCGTTGCTAAATAGTAGAATCGGAGACTGACAATGGAGTGTTCAAATTATGGAAACAAAGTTGATGCAACTATACAGTACTGTTCAAGTTGTGGTCACTCGCTAGGAACTGTTCTAAGCACTACAACAGAACAACCCACTTGTTGTCTTTTTTGTAATATTCCACTGATATCTGGCTCATGCCCAAGATGCCATTGGAATATACGTACAGGGATTCCTACCCCTCCGCCCCCTCCACCACAAGAGTCATTATTGAGAGTACAAAAAAAAAGAACAAGACTGATGGCAATTGTGAGTATAGTTTCATTGCTTATGGTTGTAGGTATGGTCGTATATCCTCGGATTAATTTTAATACTCTTTATCCAAGTATACGTAAAACACAAACTGTAGTACCAACACCCACACTTTCACCAGAACAAGAATTATATAAAAAGTCCCTAAACGGAAAACCAATGCTCGTAGATCCGTTAGATGGGACAAGTCCAGAACAATGGAACACTGGAAATGGCTGCGATTTTGCCAACGGCACACTTCATAGTACAATCTCAAATGATGGCTCAAAGAATATTGCGGCGATGAGTCCCTGTTGGGATCAGTCGAGCAACTACTCAAACTTTGCACTAAAAGTTGATTACAAAATAAATCAAGGTGAAATGGCAGACGTCTTAATCAGAGGAGAAGACCCAAACTTCCCTTGGGGAGATGTATGCGTTTTTAGTAATAATACTGCACATACAGATACGTCTACCTATGGAAATGGTTTTGCCTGTTGGGTGGGTGATAAGAATGGCGGCGGAGGCGGCTATGCAGGAACTGAGTTGGATTCAACTCCTGGTAAATGGTATACAGCTGTATTCATTGTAAAACAGACCAGCATTTATCTTTACCGGGACGGGAATTTCGTCTTAAGAACGGATGATACCAGATGGCGTCCAGGCGGCACAAAAATCGGGTTTACTGCTCAGCAGAACGATAAAGGAACTGCTGATTCAAACTTCCGAAATTTGGAAATTTGGCGCTTATAATCGACAATAAATATACAATACACTCATTCTATGCAGAGAAATTCTTATTAGATATTTCTATATCTATATATTCCTCTTACACAGGTTTGCAGCAGTACTAGTTGACTATGAGCTAGCCTCAGTAGTTACGACCCTGTAAGTACTTTCTGTATATATGCTGTCAGTACACTTAAAGCACTTTGACCAATAGCAGGAGTAATTTTGTACAGAAATCCTATGATTTTTTGTTTTGCCGTCTTTCGTACCTCCTCCGATGATCCTGTGCCTTTTAACTGCTCCAAATCCGATTTTAATACTATTGCATCTTGACGAGTAGCAAGCCTCTCAAAGAGTTCAAGCAGCTCCTTGTCCTGTTTATTGTAAGTGATATCACCGTTTATCATCTGCTCAACAAAGGACTGTATAACTGAGTTATTACTAACAGACGGGCTTGAAATATTGATGCTGATTGGGCCAGAGTTGTATGATCTAGAAGGAAAAGTTTGGCAAGGAACGAACAGAAGAAATTATTGCTGCGGTTTCTGCATGTAATTTTACCCGATAACTACCCGAACACATAAAAAGTAGGAAGAGCAATGATGCTCCTCCTACTGACTACCCTCTTGCATTCCATAAGGTACTTCGTGCGTCCATGCTCGACGTATGGCCTGCATCGATAATTGTACGCCTCAAGAAATAACCACCAATAAGCACCAGCACCGAGATAAGAATACCACGACTGCGGTGAGGACGGCGTCTGAGAAGCGAAAATGTTTGCAGGAGCAGAGGCAACGCCAGCCCTGTACCGAACATGAATCGCCAGAATGTCTGTCCGTGTTCCGTTGGTGCTGTGCCAACTAAGGGGCGTGCGGCACGCCCTGAACTGCATAAAAAAGATAGTAACCCTACTAATTCGAGCAGCATCGCGCTCCATTCCAGCCTCTCAAGTTTATGCAGTGTACGGGCGGGCGCGTTCGTAATGTGCAGTATCAGTGAGATTAGAGCTGAGCTGGTAGATATAGCTGACGAGAGAAAGATGGCTCCTAACAATTTGCTACGTGACCAGACTGGTATGCTAGTCGCCGCAAGCAAGACACCCGTGTAACCACCAAGAAATAGGCCGAAGAAGACCCCTGGTACTGCCAGAAGCTTTTGTGGTAAGCTCGCCAGCAACTTTGCTCCCCACCATTTACCTAACAAACCATCTCGTGCTGCCTGAATGACTGCGGTGATTCCACTGAAGAGTGAGAATAAGAGTAGCCCATACACACCCATTGACATTGGAGATTTTGCCTTAAAAACACGCAGCATGTTTAAGAAGCGTTCGGGTCTGCCCAAATCCTTAATAAGCAGTGGTGGACACGGAAGTAGCGCCAATAGAGAGAGGTAATAGCCTGCGCGAACTACCACACGATCTTCTAACGAACCGAAGAGCGAAGCAATCGTAGCGATGACGTAGCAGCCAGCAGCTAAGCCACCAAAAAGAAATACCAGACAATTTCCCATTTCCAGACTGGAGCTTTCAGTACGGGATAATCATAGTATGTTGGCTCTTGTAACTCGCGTTCGGGATCTGGTGTGTAGCCAGTACTCCACATAGCGAGTTGTTCGATAAACGTATTGGATGTAGCATTAGATATGATTCGCTCTTCCGGCAAGCGTTGCCTGCCAGGTTGTACATGCAGCTTTGCCATATGACTGCTCCATTGTCTATTCTCTATTGAGGAACAAATTTCACATCATTCTCATAATACCAGGGGCCACTATCGTTTAACGAATCATAGCACAGTAGTCTAGTCATCTCCATGCCAACTGAGCTAGAGCTCTATGCATAAGCCTCCAACTTTCTCTCTGCTCTATCGTACATATTTTTGCATACGACGACACAAAAACACGGGCGATATAAAACAAGCAATTATATTACTACTTCGTAGAGCGCAAAGAGAGGGATATATGGAGGAGCCACGTACTGCTCACAATACTATTATCAGCAATAGCTCCGAATCGACCACCCATACAACAGCAAAACTTGTAGCGGAACAGCAAACAAGCAATAATAAAACATCTGGCGATAAACAAAATACTATTGACCCACAAGCCAATGAGGCTGTTGAGACAGTGAAGGATTTACAGCTCATTGTTATTGAAGGCTTTCAAGTCGGGCGCGGTGTCGCGCGTATAGATCCTAAGGATATGGCACAACTGGGATGTCAGGCGGGCGATATTGTCATGATTACAGGCTCACGCACAACCGCCGCGAAAGTTATCCCAGGCGCTCAGGTTGATCGTGGACAACAGTCCATTCAAATGGATAGCCAGGTACGACAGAATAGCGCATCGGGCCTGGGAGAACGTGTAACTGTTCGTAAAGCAAAGGTCCGTAACGCAGAGAAGATTACATTATTGCCACTCAGTGGTGGCGCTCCAATTCAAGAGAGCGACCTGCAATACATCGCCCGCTACTTGATCGGGCTCCCGGTAACCATCGGCGATCTCCTGCGCGTAGGTACTCCTGGCACGGCACCACGCGAGTTTCTGATCATCGGCACAGCACCCTCAACGCCCACATATACACTGCACCGCACCGTCACAGGCGAACTGCCTATCGAGCCACCCCCTCCGCCGGTCGCCGAAGTAGAGGCCGTCATCGTTCAGGTAGGTACAATCGTACGTGCCCAGGCACGCGGCGCAACACATACCACACCGGGACACGTGAGCTATGAAGATATTGGTGGACTGGGTAAAGAGCTACAACGCATCCGTGAAATGATCGAGTTGCCATTAAAGTATCCTGCTGTCTTTGACCGTCTTGGTGTCGAACCTCCGAAAGGCGTCCTGCTTTACGGCCCACCAGGAACCGGGAAGACGTTGATTGCACGCGTCGTGGCAGCTGAGACCAATGCTTCGTTTTTCATTATCAACGGCCCAGAAATCATCAATAAGTTCTACGGAGAGAGCGAGTCGCGCCTGCGCTCGGTCTTTCAGGAAGCCCAGCATAAAGCGCCAAGTATCATCTTTATCGATGAGATAGATGCGCTCGCACCTCGGCGTGCAGAAACGGGTGGCGAGGTCGAACGGCGTATCGTGGGACAGCTGCTCGCTCTGATGGATGGCCTTGCATCACGCGGCCAGGTTGTAATCATTGGAGCTACAAACCAGCCAAACGCCCTTGACCCGGCTATACGCCGCCCCGGTCGCTTTGATCGCGAAATAGCCTTACGCGTTCCCGATATGCGGGGCCGCCTGGAGATCTTGCAGATCCATACCAAAGATGCTGCCCTCGCTAACGATATCGATCTTTTACGCATCGCCCAACTCACTCCTGGCTTTGTCGGAGCAGACCTCGAAGCCCTGTCGCGTGAAGCCGCTATGATCGCTCTGCGTGGTGTCCTCCCATACATTGACTATCAGCGCGGCTATATTCCCTACGAAACGCTCGTCAACCTGAATATCACGATGGCCGACTTCCAGGCCGCTCTACGCGAGGTTGAACCCTCGACCACACGCGAGGTCTACGTTGAGGTCAGTGAAACAACATGGGACGACATCGGTGGACTGGAGTATACAAAAAGTCTTCTCACCGAGAGCGTTGAATGGCCGCTGCGCTTCCCAGAAATTTACGCAAATGCTAAAGTAGAGCCGCCCCGAGGCATCATCCTTTCCGGCCCTCCTGGATCTGGCAAAACGATGCTTGCACGGGCTCTGGCAAATCAGTGTGAGGCCAATTTCATTTCTATCAAAGGGCCCGAACTCCTCTCTAAATGGGTGGGCGAGTCAGAAAAAGGTATTCGCGAGGTCTTCCGACGCGCTAAACAGGCTGCACCCTGTATTATCTTTTTCGATGAGATTGATGCACTTGCTCCACGCCGTGGCAACGGCAATGATGGCAATGTCGGAGATAGAGTCATCGCTCAATTGCTTACGGAAATGGATGGTATCGAAGGCCGCGAAGGGGTTATTGTATTAGCAGCTACCAATCGACCAGATATGGTTGATCCTGCTCTGCTTCGCCCTGGTCGCTTCGATCTCTCGGTCGAGTTGCACTATCCAGATGAAGATGGACGCCGCGCTATCTTCACAGTACATCTGCGCGACCGCCCACTTTCTCCCGATATCACTATCGAAGAGCTGGCAAGGATTACGCCTGGACGCAGCGGAGCCGATATTGAGGCACTGTGCCGCCGAGCCGCTCTCCTTGCTTTACGCGAGTGGATCACACCAAAACTCGGCGTCGGCCTCGTCCAGGTTACCCAGGTTCCAGAAATTGCCACGACCAGCACGACCGGTACGGATAGAGAAAAACAGGCCCTACAGGAGACACATCCCAACACCTTAGAGGGTGCCGGAGATACTCCTCAAACCGCCCCTTCTAGCTCGCCCAACTCTCCCGATGTTCCTGATGCTCAGGTAATCTCAGAGCCAAACGGGCCAAACCCAAGCGGGCGTTTCCAGATTCGACTGGAGCACTTTGCCCGCGCAATCGATGAACAGGAGAAGCGCTACGCCGCACAGAATGCGGTTGAAGAGGAGCGTGCACGTCAAGAGCACGGGCGACAAAAACTCATCGATATGGCATCTAACTATAATAATGCAGGTGAAAAACCACAACTTCGTGGCTTCCTCCTCTGGCTCGCTCGACTCTTTAGAATGGCTTAAAACCTACTTCCCTCGTAAAAATACGTAAAACTAATGAGAAACGTAGCCTGGTTACGTTTCTCATTAGTTTTACGTATTTTCAGTCTAACATCATAATGCAGAATTAGATTTTTAATATCCAGCATCTAAACGGGTCATTAAAGTAGGGGAGAATTTAAGATGACAGACTCTCGTATCATGCAAGTTTACACAATGGCGAAAGGCACATCAGAACGTACATAAAGAGCGCCCTACATTGTGGGTACTATATACTTACAATCTATAGGCGGCTATGCTATAATAAAAATCGGAGAGTATAACAACAAAGTGAAGGGAGGACACAGTGTTACCCACACATGACGACTCCTCTTCCGTCTCCCGTGAGCAAGTTACAGAGGCGTACCTTAAGGCCATTGGGTTGATTGATGAGCGAGTAGCACCATACCTGGGGAAAGCAACAACTCGCGCCCTTGTTCAAGGTGCCGCCAGGCGCATTAAGGGCACTTACCCTTTTCTCGAATACCTTGTAAATCGCCCGTATACAGATGTTGTCTTATCGGTTATCCATGAACAACTTAGCGGTACCCCCCCAGAAGAACTTGCCGAAGGGTTAAACATGTTGTTAGACGAGTGCTTTGCAGGGTTGCGAGAACTCACTGGCGATTTGATCGGACCCCCCCTTCATGACGAAGTCACGCACCAGCTAAGGCAATGGCAATAAGGGAGCAGCATGGAGAGCAGTGTACAATCTCAGCCAAACGTCGTTGATAGCTCGTTTCGTACTCCCAGTGGACAGCACGCCGACCGTTTGGTTGCGATTCGACAGGAAATGGAATATCTTAATACGATTGGGAAGCGCTTCGTCGCAGCGATTGACCGTTTCCAAGTTCATCGTGCACTACTCGCAGCTCTACAAGAACTGTATAGCTTTTCCGCCTGTTGTATCCTTCTTAAAGGTGATCCTTTCGAGCTCTTTATCATTCCCTGTTATCCTCTTGATGCGTTTTTTCTGGAATCAATGATCCAGGATATCTCTAGTGCTGCCAGTCGTCTGAATTTCCCCTCTATGACGCCCGCACAACTCGCCCGTAGCGCGTACTTCGATGCTCCAGACGAACTGGCGCAAACTCGTACTGAGGGCGATATCGCAAAATCAAAGATCGACTCGTTCTTGCATATTCCCCTTACAGTGGAAAATCGCATCATCGGTATGCTTAGCCTCTTTGATGAAAAACCAGATACTTTTAATGCAAATTTGCTCCAACTCACTACGATGATCGGTGACTATGCCGCTGTGGCTCTCGAAAATGTTCGTTTACACGAACGGGAAAATGCGCTCTGGCGCGAGGCCGAACTTGAACGCATGCGCCTTGAACTGATTATTGGTAGTATGGCTGAAGGTCTCCTTATCACTGATGAAAAGGGGGCCATCACTTCTCTTAATAAATCTGGCGAGCTACTTCTCTCAGAGGCGCTCGCCGATCTTACCCCTGGCGTTCCACTACGCAAAATCGCTGAAACAAGCTCTATCCCCTGGCTCCCTCGCCTGGTTGAGATTATTGGACAGGCCTTAGCTGGCAATACAGTGAAAAGCCAGGAACTGGTTGCGGGCAAGGAAGAGGAGCGTGTCCCTCTGACTTTGAGTATTAGTGCAGCACCTTTGCATGATGCCAGCGAATCGTCTTCACGCCCTCTTGGTGTGGTTGCGGTACTCAATGATATTACATCAAATAAGCAGGTCGAACGACTCAAAGACGATTTTGTCTCTGTAGTCTCGCATGAGTTGCGCACTCCTCTTACAGCTATCAAAGGATATACTCAGCATCTAGCACGCCGTATCGAACGCCGTTTGCGTAAGCTGCGTGATGATCCAGATAATACGATCTCTACAGCAGAGTTGCCGGAAAGCTACGATCTGCGCAGCCTGAGCATTGTGCAAAGTCAGACCGAACATCTAGAACGGCTGGTCAACGATCTGCTCGATCTCTCCGAGGTGCAGTGGGGACATTTAAATCTTCACTATGAGACTTTCTATCTGGCCGATTTATTGACTGAAAGCGCTCGCTCTGTACAGGCTAGCGCTGAACAACACCACATTTCTCTCGATATCAAAGCTCACGATACAAAAATTCAAGCTGATCGCGTTCGCATTGGTCAGGTTGTTGGCAATATCCTCGATAACGCCGTTAAGTATTCGCCCAATGGTGGGCAGGTAAGTATCTACTTGCAAGAGCATGAGGATAATTATACTGTGAGCATTAGCGATCAAGGTATGGGTGTAAGCCCCGAACAATTTGACCACATCTTTGAACGTTTCTACCGCGTGCACAATACGGCAAGCCAACACTTCTCCGGCATTGGACTTGGTCTCTATGTAGCAAAGGCAATTATAGATCAACATGGCGGGCGTATCTGGCTTTCAAGCGATCAGCGAACAGGCAGCACCTTCCACTTTACGCTACCGAGCGAACCTGTAGCACAATAGGAGATAGGGGCCCAGGCTTTACAACGATAAAGCCTGGAGCAGTTCAGCAGGATTCGAGCCGAAGTGGGAGCGCACATACGATTGCCCAAAGGATGTAAAATGAATTCGTGCCCACGTTGACTGCAACATCTGAATAGTACGCAAGACACGCGCCTCTCCCCACAACGGATAATGAACATCGCGTAGGGCACCAATTAGACTGGAACAACTTGTAATAAACAAACCACAAGCCAGCACAAACAGCTTTATCAGTGGGTAATCCGGCATTACCATCGGGCTCAATGACGTGAATAGGCCCACATAAAGTACACTACCCGAGACAAGAGCCGGGCACAAAAAATCCAACCAAATGTAGAAGAGCGAGGGTTCATGCAAAACCATCAAGGTGATCCCAAAAGGACCAACCGCCCAACCCAGCAATGGTTCCCGGCGCAACAACATGACGGAGATATGAGCACATTCACACAGCACTACCCAGAGCACCAGAAACACTACTACACCCAGTACATTGTTTATATGGATGCTATTGAACAAACCTGGCATCTAAAAACTCCTACACGGTAGCATCTCTCTTCTTAAAGAGCACACTTATATACTCTCTATTATAAGCGACGATTCTTTTTCATGCAATTGTACAGGCAAAATAGCTACAATTTTTCGCGGGAAAATCTATACAATAAACATGTTGTCTGTCGCTTACAAATAACTATACTATCAGATGGGAGCCAATCGATGGTTGTTAAAATGCGGAAAAGTTCTTATAATGGGAGACAGGGGCATGGGCGCTACTGGTATCGAACCAGTGACCTCTTCGGTGTGAACGAAGCGCTCTCCCACTGAGCTAAGCGCCCTCTTTGCTAACGGAACAAATATATCACTCACTCATCCGGTTGTCAAGGTTTTTGAAGGGAAGTAGTTAGCCATTTAACAAACATTAAATTATTGCGTCTTTCATTTTAATGGCTGTACATCATTTTTAGAGGGAGATTATCCTATGTTCTTTTGGATACTGGCTATCATTGCCTTGCTTGTTTTGTTTTTCATCGTGTTGCCGGGCTTTCGCGTGGTTCAACAATATGAACGAGGCGTCACTTTTATTCTTGGACGTTTACACGGCGCACAAGGACCTGGCTTATTCTGGGTTCCACCTCTTATCACACGTATGATAAAAGTAGATCTGCGTATCGTTACACTCCAGGTCCCTCCTCAAGAGGTGATTACGCGCGACAATATTACGATCAAGGTGACCGCTGTTGTCTATTTTATGGTTGTCAATCCAGAGTCTGCCGTTGTTAATGTGGTGAACTACATCGATGCAAGTATGCAAATAGGTCAGACAACATTGCGTAATGTGCTAGGTCAGGCCGAACTTGACGAACTGCTCGCTCACCGCGATAAAATCAACCAGAACTTGCAGACGATCATCGATGGCTATACCGAACGGTGGGGCGTAAAGGTGACGGCAGTGGAGATTAAAGATATCGAACTCCCTGCTACTATGCAACGTGCAATGGCAAAACAGGCAGAGGCCGAGCGCGAAAAACGGGCAAAGGTTATTCATGCTGAGGGCGAATTACAGGCTTCCACCCAACTCGCCCAGGCCGCAAGTATCATTAGCTCCCAGGGCAGCGCTCTACAACTTCGTTACCTGCAAACATTAACAGAGATTGCGGTAGAGAAAAACTCGACGATTATCTTCCCACTACCAATGGATATTATTGAACCCTTGCTCAAAGCTTTGCCTCAAGCTGCAACCAATTCGCGCCAGGAGCAACCCGTCCGCCCTGTCGCTACCAATAACTATGCCAACGGGTACGCTGAACAACCAGCACCAGAACAGAGACAACCGGCTATTGAATAATCTCTCCTGGCGTAGAGACGCTGAAGCTGTGTTTTTGACACTTTCTTTTAGAACTACACGTGTTCTAAAAGAAAGCGTGCAAAGTTCTGAGAGGAGGTGAAGAAGCATGAAAAAAGTACTCGCAAAGTGGATTGTTAGCGCTGTGGTATTACCTGCTGTTGTGATCGTTCTACGCAAACGTATCTTTGATTTCATAGATGAGCGTTTGTAGCTAAAGAAGATGTTCGCTGAGAGGTCTTGTTTTGCCATATGGTATACTAAGGGCAAATTTCAATCCATGTTCTTCAGGAGTATTCATAATGGAAGAAAAGACCTCAAACGTTAGCGTATCAGCGGAACCCATATATACAACTCCAGAAAATGCTGCACCTGCGGCACGTGCTATTGAACATCGACAAGCCTACGGCACGGCAAAAACTGAGAATCTAAGTGACTCTGGCCTATGGCGTTTTATTTTACCAACCGCCGTCGTGATATTCTGCATAGTACTCATCGTTGTTCCATTGGTTATTCTTATTCCTCTTCTCTCTGGCTCTATTGCATCCGCCAGTACTGGTGGGAAAGAAGGAGGTTTTATCTGGCTTTGGATTTCGATGATTGTCCTTGAGCTAGCAATATGCGCGATCATCATTAAAGGCCTTACGCGAATATTTATGACCCAGGCTGGCAACTACAATAGCTAAGCTAATACTATAGCAGAGGCCCTCTCCTATGAAGACAGAAACCTCTGCTACCCTTCCCAATTTTACTATAAAAGGTTCCTCAACACATATAAATACATAGAAGTATTCACCCACGCGAAAAATTCGCCTATTAAAAAAAGAACTCACCTTTTCGCCCAGATTCAAATCACAACAGCTTGCAGCGGGTTTCTCTCTGGCTCTAGACCTAACGGAGTATTACATTGGTACTTTAAGCATGCTAAGCCTGGTAATATCTGGCTATCACATAACAGGCACAATATATTGCTAAGAAAAATGCTTGACAATTATAACTCCTCCCGGTACACTCATTAGCAGTTAGTTGAAATTTCCCGTTATTGGTTCGTGGCACAGATGGGTATACAGATATTTACAGGAGGTGGGTTCTATGCAGAATGTAATGTTACAGGAAAAACACTGCGCGAGAAAAGACGGAACCCATCCTTTCAGCAACATCAAGGCATAACTGGTGTCTCTTCGGCTCAGATAGCTGCTAAAGCTTGGCTTGACCCGAGCGCTCTTTTTGGCCTCCGACTTCCCTCGCAACACAAAAATATTCCTCACGCTCAAAGGGCATATACTTCTTATGTAGAGAGTTTAGCATGACATACTCGTTTTTTGCCATTTTTAAGCCCTATCGCCCTGAATATGTTCATATCGTCCAAACAGTGAAAGAAAGGTTTCATTCACTTGCTTGATCCATTGTTGCTGTATATACAAGAACAGCCCACCTATGACCTCAACGGAGAGGAGGTGAAAGCAGCATGAGAGGCAAATTACGCGATAAACGCGCGTACAGTAAGCATGATTCCTTTAAGCGCGAGGAAAATGAGCAGCGTCGTCCTTACAAACGAGACTCCCGCACAGCGCTCTGGGATAACCAGCAATTAGAGGATGATGAAACTTTTGATGCCACTGAAGATGAACAGACAGAAGATGCAAACAGTGAAGACGATTGCTACCAATGTGACTGGCCAAAAGTAGGGATGCATATGCATCCCTACCCTCTCTATTCAACTCAAGCTGGTAAATATACAGATCCACATATATCTATACATTACTCCGCACTCCCATAGCTAACAAGGTTCGTGGCAAAACAAACTCATAGTCATTGCCTAAGCGCTGCATCACTTGCTGCAGTTGCGTGGGCCCCATCTTCCAGGCCAGAATGTAAAGGTTCAGGAAAAGCGGTCGCTGGCGCGAGAGCATGACCGCGAGCTTAATCATATTGATTGTATTTTCAACGCTATCAGCAAGCCCAAGGTTTTGGTAAAGGGGAAGGCCAGCAACATTTTGCCAGCCAGCTTTTTTCAGCACAAAACCAGCTCCGCTCAGGATGCCACGTAATCCATAGGGTGCAAGCTCCTGAACAAACGCACGCTGCCGTTCACTATCAGTAAATGCCATGCCATTCAAGCTTATTTTAGAGATAATTGGCAAGCCAGAGCTATATACTACATCCGAATCCAACACTTCTAGCGTAGTTATCCCCAGTGTCTGCATGAGTGCACCCGTCCGCTGTAAAAATGAAGAAAGGTGCTCCTGCGGCCAGAACGATGGAAAGAGATACGCCATGCCGCTGGGCCCGGCAATAAATTCATCATTTGCAGTCGCTGTACGCCTATAGTAATCAAGCATCGCCGGAGCAGCTTGCAGAAGAGACGGCGCTAATGTCCAGCCAATCGGCACAGAACCCCTTTCCTTATCATTCCAGAGGCTCAATAGACGATGCTGGCAATACTGCAGATTATCGCCATCACTCATGGTGAAAGATATATATACCTTTTTAGCCACCATAGCAGAATCTGGCGTGGTATCTCCATTGTGTGGAGAAACAGATACCTTTGAGGGTTGAGGCGCGGCCCACACCTCTAAATTCGTAAAATAATCCGAGGCGAGTACCGGAATCGCAGCCTGCGAGGTCAACGCAACGCCAGCTGGCTCACTGACAAACCACCCTAGATGTATCGCCCTACCCGCAAACGTTTGATAGAGTTGCTGCATCAGACTATGCTCAGATAACATTCCTTCGTTGGGATCGGGCAAATATTGGCTCGCATCAAGCCAGTAAACAAATGCACGGGTGGCAACAAGAAATGAGCGCAACCCGCAAAACGCCTGAGGGTCCAACCCCGCAATAATCCGTGTGCTGGCTCCGGCTAACAGGTTTTGCTGCGCCCAACGATAGGCCTGCAAACGACTACTCCACTGATACTTCTGTAAATCCTCAAGAATGGGAAGATTATATTTGCTCTGTAGTTCCCCCACCAGGCTCGGCGGCACGACAATTCCGTCGCGCTGGCCCGCTATCGTGGTTGCAATATTGAGGGTGTCTATCAAATTTGGATTGAATACTATCAATCCTTTAAGAGAGGAACGATACGTCTCTAACAGAGCGGGAAGCACACCTTGCCCCCTTTGAGGGGAGTACGTTTGGGGAATACTGCTCAAAGCTTGTCCAAGCCACACTACATCATCGTCCCTGCTAATCAGATAGATACATGGTTGTGGACGATTGACAATACCAGCAATAATTGTAGCAGCCACTTGCTCATCACGAGATGCTTCCCGCATATCATACACAGTAAGGTGTTGTATAGCTTGAAAAGCTGGTATCATCCTCTCGTCAGACCAATCAAGGCCTGGTACATCAACACCCATGGCAGCCCTCCTCATATCTCCTGATCAAAACCATAAACCTGTTGACTTTTCTTCTTTCTAACAGATGAGTAACCAATTAAACAGGGACCCATTCTACCTAGATCGACTTGACCTCTTGCCAGAAAGAGAGGTATGCTACATTCCACAAACTATCTGTTCTTTACAGTTATGACTTGTGTATACCAACCTGGTGCCAGTATACACTGCTAAATAGCTCATAGTCGAGTTGAAACAGAAAGGACTTATGGCATGTCAAAAAAAATGTTTACGCCAGAACTGTTCCGTCCCCCCGTCGATTTTCCAGATGTCCCGTATGATCATCTTCTACGTAAAGCTGCAGAATTCAATCCAGATCGCCTCGCCATTGTCTTTCATGATCTCATGCTGACATATCGCGAAGTGCTCGCGATGGTCAACTGTATCGCAAATGGCCTCTATACTACCGGACTACGCAAGGGAGATCGCATCTGCCTATTTACAACGAATAGGCCCGAATATATTATCACATTTATTGCTGCCGCCAGCATCGGCGTGGTGGTTAGCCCTATGAATCCTTCATATAAAGAGCGTGAAGTAAGCTATCAACTCGAAAATTCAGAGTCGCAAGCGATCCTTGTGCAAAAAGAACTGATCCCTATTCTCAATCTCGCTCTTACACACAACAAATTCCCAAATCTCAAACATATCATTGTCACCGGAGACAAAGCGCCTGAAGATCTCCCACAAGCTATGCCATTCGCAAAGCTCATGCGTAACTCTTCGCCCAAACATCCTCCCCATGTTGAGGTAAAGAGCGACGACCTCCTCGCTTTACCTTATTCGTCGGGAACGACTGGACTCCCCAAAGGTACGATGCTTACACATCGCAATCTCGTCGTTAACAATTTGCAGTTTACAGCTTCGATGAGCACCAATACAACAGATACTGCCCTGCTCTTCCTTCCGTTTTATCATATCTATGGTGTTATGCTTACAGGCAGTTTCCTGGCATGCGGAGCAACACAGGTTATAATGGAGCGCTTCGACCTGCTGCAATCTCTTGAACTCTGCGAAAAGTATAACATTACTTTCTACTTCGCAGTCCCTCCCATTATTCTGGCCCTTGCCAATGCTCCTGTGGACTTGAGTAAACTTAATTCAGTCAAATACATTTTCTCCGGGGCAGCACCTCTTCCCATCGAACCAGCACGTCGTTTACAAGAGAAGATCAAAGCTGTGGTGGTGCAGGGCTATGGGCTCACCGAGGCATCACCCTTGACCCACGCCCAACCGCGCGACCCCGATTTGATCCGCCTGGGCAGTATCGGATTCCCTATTCACAACACACAACAGAAAATTGTCGATATTGAAACTGGCACACGCGAGCTACCAACCGGCGAAAACGGCGAGCTTATCATACGTGGTGAGCAGGTGATGAAAGGGTACTTGAAGGCTCCTGAAGAGACTGCACGCGCCCTGCAAGATGGCTGGCTCCATACCGGCGATATTGGCTACGTTGATGAAGATGGCTATACATATATCGTTGATCGCAAGAAAGAGATGATTAAATATAATGGCTTCGGGATTGCTCCCGCCGAGATTGAGTCGCTCCTGTTAGAACATCCCGCGATAATAGATGCTGCCGTCATCGGAGTACCCGACGAAGCGGCAGGCGAGATTATCAAGGGCTTCGTTGTGCCACGCAAAGGCACAATTGTTACACCAGAAGAGATTCTCGCATTCACCAATGGGAAGCTGTCGGGCTATAAGCGCATCCATTTAATCGAGATCATCGACGTCATTCCTAAAACTGCGTCGGGCAAAATCCTCCGCCGCGAGTTGAAAGAACGCGAAAAAGAGCAGAGCCACTCTAACAAAATTCATTAAGAAAGATGCATAGCAAGTGTTTGATTCCCATCACCTTCGCCCACGCTCTTTTCTGTGAGCGCTCACGAGGAAGGCGTGAGCGCTCGTTTCTTCAGTTTGACAGCATTCACCACGCATCTACAACCCTATCAAAAAGAGTCCACGAGCCATAGCTTCTCCTGCCAACGAACAAACAACAACAAGATAGAGCATACCCGTCGCCGACTGGAAAGAACGATCTCGCACAAGCTTCCACGCCAACCCGCCCAACACAAGCGGCATAATAAATCCAACCAGAATATGAATCCAACCAATAGCGCCCGTACTCAGCGGTGTTACAACAGGTGCATTTGCTGGTTTGATCTGCGTACCTGCTACAGGAGTGGCCTGAACAATGACAGTTGGAGAGGCAACAGGCTTGTTAACATATGTTGAGGTTGGACCAGCAGCCAGGAAAAAAGCGACCTGAGCAACAACGGCAACCAGGACAACCGTCGTGGAAAAGAGTAATGGCTTCTCCGAAAGGGCCGGCGTCACCAGATACCAATGGCCCAACCACATAGCGGTTAGTACTCCACCTAACGCAAATGCAGCTGCAAAGAAACTAGCAACAGTGAATACACCCGCCAGGTTTGTAGCGGCAAGCGGGCGATAAATCATAGCCATGACAAAAAGTGTTACCAGACCCGCTACCACGGTCGCTATTCCGCTCAGCAAACGCAGGCTACGCAGTGTAGAAGAAGGGCGTCGTTTCTGTTGCTTCTCTTGCCCCTCTTCGTCTTCTCCCACCTTCTTGTCTGCTCCACCTGCATCCTTGTCTAGCAAAAGAAAAAGGCTATAAGGCAACAGGAGCAAAAAGAAGAGCAGCAACGGCAAAGATAAAGATCCTGTCCAGGCTTTATCTAGTTGTAGATAGGTGTTCAATAATCCTGGTGGCGAAAATACTTGTTGAAACCAGTATGTCAGGCCCGCTAATACCAGGTAGATCAGTGCATATGAGACGAGAAAGCCACGCTTCACTTCATTACGCCAGTCAAGAAAGACGAGCACACTCACTGCGCCAATTGAAACTTCTGCCATAACAATGAAAAGAACTAATGGTAACGTTTGCAGCATGATATCCTTTTATCCTTTAAATGCGTCTATTAATGCAGGGGCAAAACCCTTCCACGATCATTAAGATTATAGCGCCGTTCTTAGCGCCTGACAATGTAGCAGTACACACAGTATTATAAGAACTTTCATGCTCATATTGACAGATGAACTCCATTACACTACACTAGAAGAACATGTTTTGGCTCTCCATCCTGCGGGGGAAAAGGGTGACCAGGGCAAACGATCCTGCCAGAACACAAAGCATCTTCGTATAAACCTTTTTCCAGAATTCCCGCTGGATGGTGAATCCGTATCTTTATGAATTTTATGCATCTTATTAAATATCTATTGCAAATACACACAAATATATTAAGAGAGGCACTATGCCACGTTGTCCCAACCCTCGCTGCCAGATCGATTATCCTGCTGGCACAACTCAATGTACAAACCAATTCTGTCAATGTCTGCTGCCAGAGGCAGTTGTCGCAGGGCGTTACCGCATCGAAACATTGATAGGCATGGGTGGTATGGGCGCAGTTTACCGGGCAAGCGACACTTTTGAAGTACAACAGATAGCGCTCAAAATTCTATCTCTTGTTCAACATGCGATGGATGCCTCTGTGGCCGTTGAACGTTTTCGCCGCGAAGCACGCTATGCCCACCAGCTCAAGCACAAAAATATTGTTCCAGTCTTCAATTTTGGGCAAGATGGCAAATTACTTTATATCACTATGCCTCTCATCACAGGGGGCACTCTCAAGGCTCTACTCAAACCTGAACAGCCACTCCCTATCCGTCAGGCGCAGGGCTATCTTAATGACCTGGCCGCCGCTATCGATGCCATACATAATCATTCGCAACAGATTGTCCATCGCGATATTAAACCTTCTAATCTTCTTATCCATCAGGATGATGGACGGCTGGTTGTCGCAGATTTTGGTATCGCTCGCGCTATGCAGCAAGAGAAACCTTTGACTCAGCGCGGCTGGTCCCTGGGTACAGAGCACTATATTGCACCCGAACAAGAACATGGCAATGCACAACCTGCCAGTGATATCTATGCAATGGGTGTTGTTGCCTATCAAATGTTTACCGGGCTTTTGCCATTTCAAGCAGTTATACGCAGTCAGACTGCAGGGCTACCACCTCCTAGCCTACTTAACATTGCTCTACCATCTACTATAGACCCCATCATTTTACGTGCCATGGAACTTGACCCCGAGAAACGCTATAGCTCAGGACAAGCTTTCGCCGATGCCGTAAACGACGCCCTTTCTCCCGATAATACTTTCTGGTCAGAGCCAACTGTCGCAAGTACGCTTGCTGCTACGATAGTCGCTAAAAGTAATGCGAACATTATCATTCGTACTCTTATCCCACAAAATCCTTGCAGCCAATGCGGAAGAGAGAACCGTGGCAAATCACGCTTCTGTCGCCATTGCGGACATACGTTAGACGATACTTCCCCCCTTGTTTCTGAGGCCTATCCCGTTGGCTACGTCAGCGACATAGGACATCATGCAAAAGAAAATGAGGATATGCTCCTCATTGTGCAGGGCTTGTGTGTTACACTTCCACCTCCACCACATCCTTTTGGTCTTTTCGCAGTTGCAGATGGCCTACAAGGCACGCAAGGAAAATCTGCTGGGGGCCATGAAGCAAGCCACCTGGCGATAGAAACCGTTGCAGACGTTCTGATTCCCCAGCTTTCTACTCCACTGCCTGCACCAGCGCAAACAGTTTCTATTACCCCTGGTAGCAATAGACAAACCAGCCATACATTGCCAAAACTGCCAGTCTCTGAGACTATACTCGAACAGTGGGTACACGATGCAGTACGCCAGGCCAATCAGGTCATTTTTCATTGCAATGCCGACTACGATACGACGATGGCCAGTACTCTTACTGTTACGTTGATGTATAAACAGCGTCTCTATGTTGCCAATGTTGGCGATAGCCGCGCTTACTATTACAATCCGACTAAAGGCCTGCAGAATCTTACGCAAAGTCACACTCTCGTTGTCAATACCAATCCTAATCACCTCGATAGTGCAAATAAGAGTACACAACGCAACCAGCACTATCTGGGACAAAACTATCGCGTCCCGATAGATCTTCTTCAATGCGAGATTGAGGCAGGCGATATTGTCCTGCTTTGTACTGATGGTCTCTGGAACATGCTTCTTGATAGCCGTATAGAGGAAATTCTAAGCCTGGGTGGCGATCCGCAAAAACTGGCCGCTACACTGGTAGCAGCAGCCAATCATGCAGGCGGAGAAGGTAATGTGAGCGCGGTGGTCGTTCGTATACAGTAGAACCAGTACCTGGTCTCAATATTATGCCGTAGGCTCTTTGAGCTGATAGCCTGCCCCACGAACCGTATAAATCACATCTGGTTCATTTTGCTCACATAATTTGCGGCGCAGATAGCGAATATAGACATCAATGACATTAGAAAGGTGTTCGGTGTCGCTATCCCAGACATGTTCTGCGATCATAGAACGGCTCAAGACCTGGTGCGGATGACGCATAAAGAACTCTAACAGCGCATATTCTTTACTGCCTAGGGCAATCACACGCTCTCCACGTAGTACCTCGTGGGTGCGGGTATCAAGCATGATATCCATAAACTGCAATTGAGGTGTCTTTGTAGGGCTGCGCCGCCGCAAAAGCGCACGTACACGGGCCTCCAATTCACTGAAGGCAAATGGCTTGGCAAGATAGTCATCAGCTCCAAGATCCAGGCCTTGCACACGATCATCAACTCCGCTACGCGCTGTTAGCAGTAAGATGGGCATTGCTCGACCTTGATCTCGCAGTTGTTTACATACCTCAAAACCACTGAGCCCTGGTAAAAGCACGTCCAGAATGACAAGATCATAAGGCGTTGCCAGAGCAGCTACAAAAGCATCTTCGCCATGCGCAACTAAATCAACCGCATAGTGGTTCCCTTCCAGCCCTTTCTTGAGGCTGGGACCCAAACGAGGATCATCTTCAACAACTAGAATCCGCATGAGAGCATTAATACTCCTCACTATTTCACAATGGTATGCACTGACTCCTCCCTGGACTCACCACGACTCCAGCAGTGAGTCACACAAGAAGCCAATGCAATAATTAATAGTATAGTTTGCCTTCATTAGAAAACAATGAATTTAGTACTTACGACTCCACTAAATGAGCAGAACCTACTAACAGCTAGCTATATCTTAAAAAACAAGCCGTTGCGAATCACTTGCCAACAACGCAACAGTTCAGCGACACTCCTGGCCTGAGCAAAACAGCCTCCCGTTGTAAAAGGCGGTTCTGGCTCGGCAAACTCACCAAGTGTACCCAGACATGTCTTCCATAATTGTTCTACGAAAGGTTGAAGCAATAGTAGCAATGCATCATAGTCATGATATACACGAAGATGCACATCAACATACGCTCCAATCAGCCATTGCCAGGCCATACCTTGATAATAAGCATCATCGCTCTGCTTACGTTTACCCACAAAATGCGCATGATAACCGGGGTCTGTAGAGCTTAAAGAGCGTAAGCCGGTCGGCGTGAATAAATGATCTGTTACTTTCTGCAAAACGCTAGCAGCTTGACATTCCGAGAGGAGCTCATGTGTCAATGATGCCGCAAATAATTGATTCGGACGCAAAGCTGCGTCATTTTGACCGGCAACACCTTCCACATCCACGACATCATAGAGATACCCACCTGCCTCGTACCAATAACGTGCCGCAAAATTTTGCCGCACCAGTCCACGTAACTGACCGTATTGTGTCGCATCCGTTGAAAGATGTACGGCCCAGTTTTCCATCGCACTCAACGCATAATACCACAATGCATTTATTTCTACAGGCTTCCCAGCACGCCGTGTCTCAATCCCATCGCTCATTCTGGTGTCCATCCATGCCAATTGGACATCTGGTGCCTCAATTTGTAAAAGTCCGTCTCGTGGATCAACGTGAATGCCATATCCTGTACCATGGATATACCATTGAATACTATCACGCAATATCGGAAAGATATCATTAAGCAGCGCCCAGTCACCGGTCTTAAGCAGATAGTGATCAATTGCACGAAACATCCAGAGTAGCGTATCTATAGTGATAGAAACTGGCTCTTCGCCATTTTCATTTTCAAGGAGATGGTCGGGAATCAAACCATTACGGATAGAAGATGTAAAGGCTTTTAGCAATCCGCGAGCCTCACTATACTTTCCTGTGCATAGGAGCAAACCTGGTAGCGAGATCATGCTATCACGCACCCCATCAGTAAACCAGGGATATCCGGCAATAATGCTTTTGCGATCAGGAGACATATGCTGCTGGAGCATAATGCCTGTCTTCGTGTAATTATGACGCTCTACGATAAATTGGTCGGCAGCAAGAACAAGACGCGCCATTACAGGATCTTTTGTCCGCAAATCCTCTTTTGTTCCTTCTGCTGCTACCAGAAGTTGCTGCACACGGCGCTGATGACGCATTAAAGCGTGCGCTACAACTTCTTCATGACGAGAGCTTCCATATCCCCAGGAACAGGTGGTTGCAGTTTCAGCAGTTAATACAAGCGTCTTGCGCATACCCGGAGCCAGAGCGATACGAAAGATACCAGGTTGATAGACATCCTCAAGATCTGGAAGCCCACACTCATTATCCCTTCTATGCCATAGATGCCAATGCCATCGCTCATCTGGTTCGAAGGTTATAGCCGGATCTGCAATCAGATGATAAGCGGGAGCACCTTCGTAGGCACGAATACGACAACGATGCTCCCCATTCTCTACCAGAAAATGCCAATTATTTGCCCCTTGTGTAGTTTTATGAGAATCGCGAGTGAGGCAGAAGGGAGTTACTAACAGCGTTAAATATGTACCTGCTGAGGCCATGCGTACCATTTGAGCTTGAGGTAGTACATCATTGGCACACTCACTCTCATCAAAAGTGCCATGTAGCGTATATTGTATGTAGGTAGTGTTTTGTCCATATTCCATCCAGATACGTTTTTCTAATCTGAGCGAGTCGCTTAAGCGATAGGCAAAACTAAGTATATCGCCCTCTAAAGCGACTGTATCAAGATAAAGATAGCCCTGCGGCTCGATTATACCTCCCTGATACTCATTGACGCCCAGGCAAAACTTTTGCCCCCCAGGCAAAATAACCTCTTCATCAATCTTAGAAACAAGGACAGAACGCTCGTTGGTAGGGCAAAGTGAGACTACAAGCAAACCATGATGGCTACGCGTCGTAGCCCCTACGATTGAGCCTGCACCATACCCTCCTAATCCATTTGTTACAAGCCATTCATGGTTGAGACCGGCCTCTACATCGTGACAAACTTCTCGCCCAATCCGAAGATTCCACGCATTTACCAGTGCATGATCTGGTAGCTGTATATCCTGCTTCAAAACCATATCCGTTCCTCTTGCCATTAGACACACTAGCCTATCTATAATTATATGGCTAAAAGTTCCACAATCATTGACTGTTGCACAATCAATATGTTAAATAATCCGGCCAGATCTTCTGAACCTCGTTTGTGCAAGAGAAACACTCTTTAGGCCTATTAGCACATTACATTATCTTTTCTCTACTGCAGCCTCCATACGGCGTAGTGCAACGGCCAGGCGTTCTTCAGATTCTGTAATGGAGATACGCACATATCCCTCTCCAGCTCCACCAAAATTTGTACCGGGTGTAACAAGAACTCCCGTTTTATCAAACAACGAGTTTGTAAAATCCCGTGCCGTAAGTCCCGCTGGCACATGAGCCCATATATAGAGCCCAGCTTGCGACATGGCAGCCCGCATACCCATTGCATTACAACCCTCGACAACGAGATCACGCCTGCGCTTATAAATTGCATTCCGTTGCTCCAACCAGGATGCAGGTAATTGCAAAGCCTCAATTGCAGCATATTGAACCGGACGAAAAATACCACTGTCGATATTACTCTTTATGCGTCCTACAGCATCTACAATATCAGGATTGCCAACAAGCATACCAATACGGAAACCCGCCATATTATAGGTTTTACTTAGTGAATGCAATTCGACGGCAACATCTTTCGCACCGGGTACTTGTAATATACTCATCGGACGAAAATCGTCAAAATAAACTTCTGCATAGGCCATATCATGTATAATGACAAGCTCATTGGCACGTGCAAAATCAACGACATGCGTGAAGAATTGCTCGTCAGCACAGGCTGCCGTTGGATTATTTGGATAGTTGAGCCAGAGCACACGTGCCCTCTTCAACACAGAAGACGAGATGTGTTCTAGATCTGGCAAATAAGCGTTCTGCTCCAGTAACGGCAACAGATATGGCTCTGCTCCGATTGTGGTCGTCCCTGTCACATAAACGGGATAATAGGGGTCTGGTATTAATGCAACATCACCTGCATTTAAAACAGCCATTGCAGTATAAGCCAAACCTTCTTTCGAACCAAGCAGAGGTAAAATATCGCGCTCTGGCGTCAAACTTACGCCAAAACGGCGCTTAAACCACGCTGCTATCGCTTCATGCAGTGCATAGAGCCCGCGATACTCTGGATAACGATGATTCTCTGCCTCCTGCATAGCTGCACAAAGACGCTCAACCACGCTCAGAGGGGCTGGCAGATCTGGATCACCCATCGATAGATTGATTACGTCAACGCCGGCTGCCTGACGATCAGCAATCTTTTTCTTTGCATTCGCAAAATGATAGGGAGGCAAGTTGTTAATCATATTGGAAAGTTGCATGAGAAACGCTCCTGATTGATACAAATTATAAATGGCAAGCCGCGCTTGACCGCATTGAGCCAAAGTGTAAGCATGCCATTTTAAGAGACTACTCTATCTTATTCCATTGGCTCAGCTTCATACCAGTTTTTTCCCACTTTCATCTCCACTTCTATCGGAACATCCAGTTTCTCCACACCTTCCATTCTCATTTTGATGAGCCGTTTCGCATGCTCAAGCTCCTCAACAGGCACCTCAAAGACAAGTTCATCATGCACTTGCAAGATCATACGTGTCTTCATACGCTTCTCTTTTAACTCATGGTGCAAACGCAGCATGGCAATTTTGATCAAGTCCGCATTAGAGCCCTGGATCGGCATATTGATCGCCTCGCGCTCTAACGCCTGGCGCTCTGTATACGATAGGGCACGCATATCGGGGAAGAAGCGCTTCCGTCCATACAGCGTGTTCACATACCCTTGCGTACGCGCCTGTTGCAACGTACTATCAACATACAACTTGATGTTTGGGAAAGTCTCGTGATAGCGCCTGATAAACTCGGCTGACTCGGCATTTTTCATACCCGTTACCTGCGAAAGCCCAAAAGCAGACTGCCCATAGAGCACAGCATAGACAACTGTCTTAGCCAGACGGCGTTGATCCTTGCTCACTTGCTCCACAGGCACGCCAAAGAGCGAGGAGGCTGTAATTGTGTGGATATCTTCTCGCTTGCTAAACGCCTCCACCAGACGTGGCTCATGCGTAATATGCGCCAGGATACGCAACTCAAACTGCGAATAATCGGCTGTCAGACAGAACGTAACTTGGATCGGCAATGAAAGCACGACGAATATGCCGACCAACTTCTGTGCGTATAGGGATATTTTGCAAGTTGGGATTGCTCGACGATAAACGTCCACTGGATGCGATGGTCTGATTGAACGATGTATATACACGCCCGGTGCGCTTGTCCATCAGGGTAAGCAGGCCATCAACATAGGTTGATTTGAGCTTATTTAGCTGCCGATATTCAAGCAAATAGTTCACAACTTCATGCTTGCCTTGCAAGCTTTCAATCACGTCGGCATTCACTGAATATCCTGTTTTTGTCTTCTTGCCGCTAGGTAACTTCAGTTCAACAAAAAGTACGTCGGCTAGTTGCTTCGTTGAATTGATATTGAAACGATGCCCTACGGCCGCATAGATTTCCTGTTCAAGCGCCTGCAATTGCCCATCCAGCGTCTCACTAAACGTATGTAGGAAATCTGCATCCAGCGCAACACCATATTGCTCCATCTGCATAAGCACCGGAATGAGCGGCATCTCAATCTGCTTATACATCTCGATCAGCCCATTTTGCTTTAGTTCTTCTTGAATAGGTTTTACCAGGCGCAATGTCATATCGGCATCGCTTCCTGCATAATCGGCTGCTTTGCGTATTGGCACCTGGGCCATGCTTATCATCTTGCTGGCAGAACCGATAAGCTCATTTATTGGGGTCATTATGTGCCCAAGACGTTGGAAGGCCTGATCCTTGAGTCCTACCCCACGTCTACCCGGATCAACAAGATATGCTCCAAGCATGCTATCAAAGGCAAGTCCGCGCGTCTCGATACCATTACGCAATAGTATGGCGAGGTCATACTTTGCATTATGCATATATTTCTGCACATTCTTATCCTCTAGAACCGGCTTGAGCTTCTCCAGCACATCAGCCAGAGGCAATTGCGTCCCCGCTTCTTGCCCATCTGGCGTAGTCGTATGACCGACAGGAATATAATAAGCTTCGCCAGGGGCCATCGAGAAAGAGAGTCCAACCAGATCTGCATGGCGAGGATCTTCTGAAGATGTCTCGGTATCAATTGCAAAGCTACCAGCATCAAAGAGGCTCTTGACAAGCACCTGTAAGCTCTCTTTCGTGTTAACAACCAGCGTATTAGTCCGTGATGCTAGCTCTGGCGATTCCAGCGTCTCTAGCAATTGAGGCATTCTGTTATCCGCAACACCGGGCAGACGCAGTTTATGTACAACTTCTGTATATGGAGCCGCGACCTCAAACAGGCTAAGTTGTAGTGGTGAATCTTCAGGTACATCTGCAGCAGTGCGTTGTGGGCTGAGGTCTCTCTGCTCAGCAGTATCAGCAGGCACAGGCGCTACTACAACGGCAGGTTCTGCTTCTACAAAACTCGCGCTCACCTCAGCCAGCGACTCTTCGCCAGGAGCAGGAGGAGGCGTAATAATTGGTACCACACCTATAGGCGGCGCATACAAAAGAGTAGCTCTATCAGCCATTTCAGCCTGAGTTATACCAGTTCGCTCTTCTGCATGCACTGCAGAAGATTGTCCCTCAACAGTATCCTGTACGACATTGGTCAGACCTAGTTGACGGAATAGCGCCAGCGCACGCTCTATGAGCGTACGAAACTCTAACTCGCGGAAAAGGGTAATTACCCTTTCGTTATCAACATGCGTCATACGACACGCCTCTAAATCGAGATGTACAGGAGCATCCAGAACGATTGTCGCCAGGAATTTGCTCTGCCGTGCCTGCTCACTCCACTCACGTAAGAGCTTCTGCTCTTTCGGCTTTAGCTCATCGGTGTGAGCCAGAATGCCATCAAGGTCATGATATTCCGCGAGCAAACGCGAAGCTGTCTTTTCGCCAATACCCGGTACGCCTGGGATGTTATCGGATTTATCACCAACCAGACCTTTAAAATCTGGCAACCTCTGCGGCACAAATCCATAACGCTTCTCAACCTCGGACTCATCATACTCCGTGATTTCTGTAATGCCCCGCTTGGCTACTTTCACAAACACCTGATCATTCACCAGTTGCAGAGTATCCATATCACCAGTATAAATAATAGTATTCACACCCTGCTGCTTCGCTTGCACCGATAGCGTACCTAATATATCATCAGCCTCAAAACCATCCTGCTCATAAATCTGAATACCGAATGCCTGCACCACTTCTCGGATACGTGCAAACTGTGGCTTCATGTTATCAGGAAGCGTGGGACGGTGAGCCTTGTAGGGCGTATAGTGGATATGACGAAACGTTGGGCTAGGTCGGTCAAATGTTACCGCTATATAATCCGGCCTCTCCTCCAAAAGGGCCTTCATGAGCATGGATGTAAAGCCAAAAGTTGCATTGACTGGTTCACCACTACTGGTCGATAGATCTTCTGGCACAGCATGAAAAGCGCGATGGATAATAGCATGTCCATCTATTAGGATCAAATTTTTTTGCTTTATTTCTGTTGTCATCTCTTCTTCTCCCCCGTCTTCTCTATTTCCAACCCACGTGCCAGAATATGGTAATTCTTCAGGCTAACACAATCTCTGTTATCAGGCACACAAAACGATATGTCTCTTGTGGGTGACATTTACTCTTGCTGTATTTTATTATGTTTGTGTCGAGATGTATAGTATAGTTAACTGGCAAGCAGTGTTGTAATGTACTCACGTGGCACTATACGCTACATAAAAAGATGCCGACAGGCAAAACGACTACCAAATATCATACATTAAATCTCTCTGCTTTGTAGTCGTAGGACCTCTCATCAGTACGTCATAAGGTCACATAGAAAAACCATCGTAAAAAGGGGAATATATGCCGCGCACGACAAACGTTGTTTTAGAAAAGCATCTCAATGATGCAGGAGATAATGCTATGGCCGAAGAGAAGAGAGAAGAACTCTTAACTGTACGCGAAGTCGCACGCCGTTTACGCGTCGATGATACTACCGTCCGGCGCTGGATTAAAAGTAACGCTCTAGAAGCAATTACGCTTCCTCATCGTGGGAAACGTCAGGCCTACCGTATCAAACGTTCAACTCTGGATACATTACTCAGTAGCGAATTGCCACTTATCTAGCATTACCGATGGATGCTCTTCATTATTCCAATGGTAATTGGCCCCTGGCTACTTCAGCATATCATTACCTCTGGTAGCTATGAGCCCTTTCTGTACTACATATAATTTGCACTTTTAAGCAAGACTTAAAAGTGCAAATTATATGTAGTATTAAAAATCGATTTTATAGATAATAGTAAGCATAGAAGTGAATGAAGATGGATGCTGAAAAACACACTCTTTCTCGTAGAACATTGAATAGAATCGATAGGATAATAGACTACACTAATTATGAGGAATGATCACAAAAGACAAACAAATGGAGATGCCAATCATGAAAATAGCTATCACTGGTGGAGCGGGCTTCATTGGTAGCCATCTTACAAAAGCTTATCTGGATATCGGGCATGATGTCTTTGTTATAGACAATCTTCTACATGGTACACGCCATACTATTGACGAACGCGCCCGCTTCTATCATGCCGATATTCGTGATAACAAAGTAGCTACTATCCTACAAAAAGAGCGTCCAGATGTTGTGAGTCACCACGCCGCACAACGCTATGATGAATTAATGGGCGGCAGGACCCTGGCAGATGCAGATGTTCATGTCCATGGTCTACTCAATGTGTTAGATTGTTGTATCAGTGCTTCCGTTAAGAAATTTATCTTCGCCTCTGGTAGCTATAGTATGTATGGCCTGATTGACGCCGCACTTCTCCCTATCAGCGAAGATACACCCCTCCGCCCGCTTAGCCCTCACGATATCAGTAAGGTCGCTGGCGAGTGGTACGTACGCTATCACACACGCAATTATGGACTTCAACACGTTATCCTACGCTATGCCGATGTCTATGGAGCCGCTGATAACAATCTTTCTCACCACCCACTTAACTATTTTACGACGATGCTTCTGCAACAGCAGCGCCCTGTGATTCGTAGTTCAGGAAACGAGATACGCGATCACATTTTTATGGATGATGTCATACAAGCTAATCTTTTAGTGCTCAAGCATGGCGAAAATTGTACGCTTCATATTAGTTCAAGCCAGGGCTATACACTTAATCAGCTTTACCACATGATCGCTGTTCTGCTGGATAGTAAGATAAGTCCACTCTACATCGCAGGCTCACACCCGGAAATACCTGCAATTACATTTGACAATTCGCAGGCAAATCATATTCTAGGTTGGCACCCTCAATTTACCTTGCCCGAAGGCATTCGTCGCGTAATCCCTCGCCTAAGAGAGCACAAAGATCAGATAAATTCTAACAAAGAGAAAGGCTCTCATAAAATGGCCCTCTCCTATGAGCCAAGATTGATCCCTGCTTAATTCTTCTACACGAAGAGACAAAGCGCAAAATGGGCTGATTTCAAATTGAAATCAGCCCATTTTGCGCTTTGTCTCTTCGTGTTAACTACTGCTGTAAACCGCTTACAACACGAGCATATTTCTCAGCCAGTGCCTGAGCTTGCTCATTCGAGACTGATTCTGCATAGATATGGAAGAATGGGCCATCAGCATCAGGCAACACCAGAACCCATTCTTTGCCCAGATCGATCTTGATACCATCAATAGGCTTTGCACGACGCTCACGATATTGCTCGCTGAGTATACGCATTACTTTCCCCTTACTTTCCCAGGGGCAGGCAACACGAGTACTACTCATATAATATGATGGTAAATCATCTACAACTTCTGAGAGACGCATGCCAAAAGTAGCCAACATTTCTAGCAGCTTCGCAATTGCTAGCATACCATCAAAGGCCGGATGGAGTTCTGGGAAGGAGAACTGGCCCGTACCATCTCCAACCAGTACGACCCCCTCACGCCCTGCTGCCATCATTAGCGCATGAGAAAGCACCTTGGTCTGCTGGATATGTCCTTCATAGCGTTGCGCAATATACTGTAGTGCACTGGGAGCTGTTACAGGTGCAGCAACCGTCCCATCATGATGACGACGCAAGAACAGGCTTGTCATAACGACGAGCAATTTCATACCATCCAGAATACGTCCTCGATCATCTACAACCGAAATGCGCCCTCCACTGGGATCAATACGAATCCCCATATCTGTATTCAATGCTGAACTTATGGTTGCCAGACGCTGCATATCTTTGTTTAACTCATCGGGTGTACGAGCTGTTGTTGCATCCTCGGTACCCGAATTGAGTACGATAACTTCACAACCTAGATCGTTCAGGATTTTTGGCAAGAGATCTACTGTACTACCATGTGCATAGTCAACCACCAGTTGAAATTTCCGTTTGCGTATCACTTCGTGATTAACCGTTTTGTTATACCCTTCAAGGTAATGACCGACAACATCGGTATTACTCAGCACATCAATAGCACCTATCTCATCAAGATAGACACGACGGAAATCTTCGCGGAAAAAGAGATTTTCGATTTTACGTTCTATTGTTTTGTTAATATCCAGGCCATGCTGGTCAAAAATCTTAATCTCGACAGCACGCTGATCAAAAGGTGAAACGCTTACATGGACACAACCTACGGCTTCGGTCGTACGAATAAAATATCGTGCCACAGGCAATGGAACCTGGTTAATGTCATGCACATTTACACCCGCCGATGGCAAACCTGCGTTAATACCACGTTTGATCATGCGCGATGTACGATTTATATCCCGGTTCAAGCAGACAATAGACCCCTTGGGCAAAATTGCTCCGTAAGCCGCCCCTAGCTTGGTCGCGAACTCAGGCGTGATATCCACATTCACCAGGCCAGTAATACCATAACGACTAAACAGGTTACGTCGGCCCTGTGAACCCCAGATAATACTTGTGTTGACAACCGCTCCGGCCTCAACTTCTTTGTCGGGCCAGATTTTTACATTCGGCTGGATGATTGCCCCATCCTGGATAATTGAGTTATCTCCAATAACCGAGCCTTCAAACATGACAGATTTGCTCTTAATGTTTGAAGAGGAACCAACTATTGCGCCCCGCAGCTCGGCGCGATCTCCAATATATGAATTATTCCATACAATGCTACGATCAACCTGGGCACGCTCATCGATAATTGAGTAGCTACCAATCATACTTGGGCCGTGAATAATCGCTCCAGCACGCACTTTACAATCACGCCCCAGGTAAACCGGGCCATAAACCTGGGCCTCAGGGTTGATATCTACACCTTCTTCACACCAGATGTTTCCCCCTATATTTTGTGCATCAATAGCGAGATCCACATTCCCTTGCAAAATATCAGCGTTCGCACGCATATACTCGCTCAAGCTGCCAACATCGCACCAGTATCCTTTGGGCGCAACATAGGCAAAAAGAGGATCTCCCTGCCGCAACATCATTGGGAACAGTTCCTGACTGAAGTCAAACTGCTTATTTTTCTCAAAGTAGGTAAGAATTTTCGGATCGATGACATAAATACCGGTATTGATTGTATCGCTAAACACTTCTCCCCAGCTGGGCTTCTCCAAGAATTGCGTAATATGACCATCTTCGTTGGTAATAATAACTCCATACTCCAAGGGATTAGGTACATGAGCCAGAAGAAGTGTTGCAAGAGACTTTTTTTCGTTGTGGTACTCTATAAGGTCTGTCAGGTCATAGTCCGTGAGAGCGTCTCCGCTTATCACGAGAAAAGGTTCGGTGAGCTGCTCTTCGGCGTTCTTTACACTACCTGCCGTTCCCAGCGGGACATCTTCCCGCGAATAGGTAATATGCATTCCCCATTGTGAACCATTGCCAAAGTAATCTTCGATGTTGCTTGCCAAATACTGAACGGTGACAACCACTTCCGTTATACCGTGACGTTTCAAGAGATGAAGAATGTGTTCCATCACAGGCTTACCCGCTATAGGAACCATAGGTTTAGGCCGTCGAATCGTTAATGGTCTTAGCCTCGATCCTTCCCCGCCGGCCATGACAACCGCTTTCATAGAGGCCTCCCTTGTTATAAAATGCTTACATAGTTACCTGGGCTGTAACTGGAAATAAGGTCGATACATGATAAAGGACGGCGTAGCAATGCCACGCCGTCCTATCTGCTCCGCTAGCGTTATTGTACAACATCTACGAAGAGTGCCGCAAGTTCACTTTTCAGGCCCCTAATAGCTCTCTCATTACCACTCACTTAGACGACCATGCTCTACAAGCCAGCGCACAAACCGATGATGATTCGTCTCTTCAGTCGCTTTCCGCTCTTCGTACTCCTCCTGGAGCCGAATAAGGCGTTGAGCTTCCTCTACCGTAAAACCCTCGTCTAGGAGGGCATCGATGAGCAGGTCCACATATTGCTGCATATAAAGTCCTCCTTCCTTCTCTTCTACATTCGCTTCTATAAACAAATGCGTAGGTCACACACATACACACTGCACGCTCTCTACTGATACTCTAACCAATTCCACACCCTCATTCCTAATACTCACACGTACCACATGTCTCTATTAGTTAAAAACCAGTACTCTTCGTGGTATACAAACATCTACTCATACTAATACGACGTAGAGCATGCGCGTAGCAGATACCATACTGAGAAAGTCTATCCACACTACCCTCTTGCATGCTACTATACATAATATAGCATATAATTGTTTACTACTGCCACTCGATAGGAATGTTGGCTAGATTGAGCCTGCAAGGGGCTTCAGACCTTTTATTTTGCCTTTTTGGGATGTGTCATTATGTTCCTTTTTTTCTTTGCAGGCTATATTATTTAATGTTTGCTCTGGTTATTCGTCTTCTGGAGATATGTGTGGATAGTATGGGGATTCTGTGTTGCTCCCCAGACCAGTTCTATACGAGCCACATCCCTTCTCTCACTGTGAGTTTCATGAGAGAGCTTGACAACTATTAAAACCTGATGGTACAATAACCTCAATGAAACGAGAATTGAGCAGTTCTCGATTTGTACCCATAGGTGATCCTATGTGTTTACGATGAACAGATTGGATGTTGCGAACCCAGATAGTTGAAAAATACACATAGATAGTTTGTGTATATTCTTTCTTGTCTGTGCAGCACCTCCCAGAGCAAGAGCGAACATTTCTTCTCTTTGTTCTGGTTTTTTTGTAAGCATCTCTATCCCATCCGTTGACACATATGTGTATCTCTTATGATTAAAAAGCTTTTATCGGATCTTCCACTTTTCATTGCGATGAAAAGTATTTCAGCCCATCTAAAGAAACTTTATTCTAGGGTAGCTAACAGTTGCCAAAGACTTTGCACTATGTTATACTCCCTGTAACTTTTAACACGGTCTGAACCTATCTCTTGCCCGATCTGTCGGGCACCCTGTATTCCGTCTTCCATGGATGGAGGCCCTTTGCGTTCACCTGCTTTGATGCAGGGGAACATACCCTTTTCTTCTCATGCTTCGAGCATGTACAGATAGTCGTATAGTCGTATGTTTTAGCAATGGTAGTATAGTGTGTGGTGAATATATACTTCTAGATCCTGGTTTGTACACTTGTCGGTTACAGTTATAGATAGATTGAAGTGGTAGAGTTTGAACGAGTTTGAGACTACAACTTCCGGGCAACTTCATCTCAACGCTATAAGAGAGTCCCTGGATACTAAAATATTTGGCATCGGCAATCGCATTGTCTATGTGCCAGTTACAGCTTCAACGAACTCACTGGCAATGCAACTGGCTCGCAATGGATCAGAAGAGGGGGTGGTGGTTCTTACCGATAGCCAGACCTCTGGTAAAGGTCGACAAGGACGACGCTGGATAGATGTTGCTGGTTGGAATGTGCTCTCGTCTACCATTCTCCAGCCATTATTTCCTTCCTATCTCTTGATTATGGTTGCTTCACTTGCTGTCGTTGCGACTATCTCCGACACGTGTGATATTGCTGCAACTATTAAATGGCCCAATGATGTTCTTATTGGAGACCGTAAGGTTGCTGGCATTCTCATCGAAACTAGCTATGATGCGACTGGTCATTTCGTAGCTATCCTTGGTATTGGCGTTAATGTCAATGGGCATATCTCTCACTTGAATACTGGCTTCTCAACATCATCGGCCATTTCAGGGCTCGTGACTACCGCTACATCTCTTGAAGAAGAATGTGGACATTCGGTGAGCCGAGAAGCTTTTATCGCTCTTCTCTTACGACATCTCGAAACACCATACCTTGCGTTACAACGAGAGGCTTCAAGCTCTAATGCACCAGGTACTCTACCTATCTCTCGATTGATACGAGACCAATGGCGCAATCAACTTTCTACTCTCGGCCGCCCCGTGCAAGTGCGACAGGGCAATAAAATTCTCAGCGGTGTCGCTGAGGATGTGAATGATCAGGGGGAGCTGTTACTCCGCTGCCATTCAGATGAACTCGTCAGTATCACCTGGGGTGATGTCGGTTGACTTTCACTCCCCGCCCTACTTACTGACGAGATACGTAAATATTAGGAGGAGGCAACTCCTTTATCACATGAATGAGAGGATGCATAACATGGAGTCACAAGAAGTGTTCCTCACCAATGACGGGCTACAACGCGCGATGAGCCAACTCGAGTTCTTACGTACCGTCAAACGGGCCGAGGTTGCTCAGTATCTTCATGACGCCAAGGAATCAGGCGACGTAATTGACAATGCAGCTTACGAAGAGGCGAAAAACCAATATTCTCTCCTCGAAGGGCGCATCTCTGACCTTGAGAAGATGCTGGCAAAAGCAAAACTTATCGATAATGCTCCTACTGAGGTCGTTTCCCTCGGCTCCGTTGTTCACGTGAGCACGAGCACAGGCCGCGAATACCGCTATCAGTTGGTCGGTGCCTTCGAAGCAGATCCCAGCGCCGGGCGCATCTCTAATGAGTCGCCTGTCGGTCGGTCCTTGCTAGGACACAAAAAAGGGGATCTCATTATTGTATCAACTCCTGGCGGCGTGAAAGAATACACAATTCTCACTATCGAGTAACATTTCCCCCTGGATATAGATAGCGATCCGTGAGTTCTCACACTTCGCGGGTCGCTTTTTATTTCTTCTAATCATTTTGTCCCCTTCCCTCACTATTTCATTATCTTTATAGTATGTGCCTTCACACTGCTTTACTATATTTATAACTACTATTGCATTTTTCACAAAGCGCAATGAGTTGTAAAAGCGCAAAATATGTAATCGAATGAAAATATGTAATACAATTAGAAATCTTGTATACCCTGGCACGATTTGTTGGAGGATAGGTAAAAATATATGGCAGATGAACGGGAAATACGTCTTCAACGCTTACAAACATTACGCGATCAAGGTATCAACCCTTACCCTAATAGTGCTGAGCGTACTCATACTATCGCTGAGGTTCTTGCTCATTTCGATGCATTCGCCGGGCCTGAGGGCTCTTTTACTCTGGTCGGTCGCATCCGTTTACTACGCGAGATGGGGAAGGCGGCTTTCGCTAAAATCGAGGATGGCACGGGAAGCATTCAGGTCTATTTCCGCATCAATGATGTGGGCACGGAGCAGTATCGCATTCTTAAACTCCTGGATCTGGGCGACTTTATTGAGGTAAGCGGCTTCTTGTTCGTTACTCGTACGGGCGAACGCACTCTTCATGTTCGCAACTTCCGCATTCTCTCTAAAAGCCTGCGCCCCTTACCAGAGAAGTTTCATGGACTTGAAGATAAAGATATACGCCAGCGTAAACGCTACCTTGACTTGATCGCTAATGGCAATGAGGTGAAACAGGTCTTCATCACTCGCAGCCGCATGATTACTGCTATGCGCCGCTTCCTGGATGCTCACGACTTTATTGAAGTCGAGACTCCTATCCTGCAGCCTCTCTATGGCGGCGCTACTGCACGTCCGTTCATTACTCATCACAATACACTGGATCGCGAGCTGTTTTTACGTATCGCTATCGAGCTCTATCACAAACGCTTGCTTGTTGGCGGCTTTGAACGCGTCTATGAAATTGGCCGCAACTTCCGCAATGAGGGAATTGATCGTAGCCATAATCCTGAGTTTACGATGATAGAATTTTATATGGCTTACGCGGATTATAATGATACGATGAAGCTGGTCGAGGAGATGATTGCCTCTATCGCTCAAGAGTTACATGGCACCCCGCAAATTCGTTATCAGGGCACGACTATCGATTTGACCCCACCCTGGAAACGCTACCCATTGCTCGATGCGATTGCGGAGTTCACAGGCATTGATGTGAGAAATTTCCCGGATCGAGATAGCCTTGCCGCTGAAATGCATGCAAAGAAATATGAGGTCGATCCTAAACTCGGCTATGGTCGCCTGATCGATGATCTTATGAGCGCTATGTTCCGTCAAGGCATTCCTGCGTTACGCGAGGCGTTGTTTTTAATTGACTACCCGCTCGATGTCTCCCCACTTACAAAACAGCATCGGGCAATTCCTGGCTTCGTTGAACGCTTCCAGCCATTTATCGGCGCTTTGGAGTGCGGCAACGCTTATACTGAACTGAACGATCCTATCGATCAACGCATGCGCTTTGAGGATCAGGCTCGCCAGCGTGCGCAGGGCGATGAAGAGGCCCAGATACTTGATGAGGATTTTCTGGAAGCTCTTGAAATCGGTATGCCACCTACAAGCGGCGTGGGACTTGGCATCGACCGCCTCGCTATGCTGATGGCCGACCAGGAGTCGATCCGCGATGTAATTCTCTTCCCTACCATGCGTAAAGCAGCAGAGGAGTAGTAAAATATGGCCTGCAACGTTTTGCAGGCTATCCGTTTCAATTCTATCGTTCTATACCTCACATTCTTGTTCTGCACAATATAGCAAAAATATGTTATAATAAACAAGAAGTGTTGAGGAGGATTCAGGTGGAATGCAACAATTCGGTTCTCTAGCCCAGTATCTTTTAGATTTTCTCTTTCCCCTTTGTTGCACATATTGTAAGCAGCATGGTTATGCTCTTTGTCCTTCTTGCGTTGCTCTGATCCCACCACTGCAAACACCCCTCTGCCAGAAGTGTTGTACCCCTTTTATGAACGATACGTTCTGCCGCCGCTGCTTTTCCTATCCATTGCAACTGAACGGATTGCGTATTGTAAGCACTTATCAGGAACCACTACGCTCTTCTATTCATATGTTCAAGTATGGTGGCAATAAACGTCTGGGCGCTCCCTTAGGCGCTCTGCTGGCACAAGCATATACAACCTATAGCATGCAGGCCGACTGCCTTATTCCTGTTCCACTTCACCCACGACGAGAGCAGGAGCGCGGCTACAATCAAGCACAAATCCTGGCACAGACCTGTGCGACACATCTACACCTACCAGTATATACCTCTCTCTTACATCGTGTGCGCTTAACTCGCGCACAGGTTCATCTTTCATTACAGGACCGTCAACACAATGTTTTTGATGCATTTCGATGCGATCCAGCAAGTGCAACCAGGATCGTGGCGAACCGTAGAATAATTATCATTGATGATGTATGTACAACGGGATCAACGCTGGCCGCTTGCGCCACACCTCTCTTTCAGGCTGGCGCGAGAGAAGTATGGGGCCTGGTTCTAGCACGTCCTCTCTAGTATTCTCTATTGAGGCAACGGTTTTCTACAATTAGCACTTTTTATACGTGGTACTCCATAAGAGATTGATAGCTATGTGTGTTATAATAAGATGCGCAAGAACTATAATATGATGGCTTGAGAGGCCTGGCATTACATAAATTATTGAGAGAGAGGAGCCCTTTATGCCAAATAAAGGCAAATGGCTCAGAACGAGCTTTTTTGGCTCCTGACACTGCTAATAGCCGTTCTGATCATTGTTTTCGTTTTCCATCCACAAACCGATGTCAAGTCGGTTACGCTCTCTGCCCTTCTGAGTGATCTGAAGTCGGATATTGCTAGAAGACATGTCGATACCCTGACAACTTCAAATGGAACTCTCATCCTGACGAGAGGGCAAGCAGTAAGTTCATCCCAGGAAACTGCTACAATTAATGCTTCTTTCGATATTACAAAAGTATTGAAAGATAATAATATCGATTATACAAATAGCCATATTGTCAGATTGCAATACGAGAATCCTAGCCCTATCTGGGGTTGGTTGGGCACACTGGCCGGTTTTATTCCTTTTGTTCTCATCGCAATCTTTATGATCTTTATGTTACGCCAGGCACAGGGAAACAATAATCAAACCTTGTCATTTGGGAAGAGCCGCGCTCGTATGTTTATGGGCAAAAAGCCTTCTGTGACTTTCGCTGATATCGCGGGCGTCGATGAGGCCAAACAGGAGCTTCAAGAGATTGTCGAGTTCTTGAAATATCCTGAGAAATTTGCCGCCCTGGGAGCACGTATACCTAAAGGTCTGCTTCTTGTGGGCCCTCCTGGAACTGGGAAAACACTGATATCGCGTGCTATCGCAGGCGAAGCAGGCGTGCCATTCTTCAGCATTAGTGGCTCTGAGTTTGTAGAGATGTTTGTGGGCATCGGTGCAAGCCGAGTACGTGATCTCTTTGAACAGGCGAAGCGTAATAGCCCGTGTATTATATTTGTCGATGAGGTTGACGCAGTGGGTCGCCAGCGTGGTGCAGGACTGGGTGGCTCACATGATGAACGAGAGCAGACACTGAACCAGATCCTGGTCGAGATGGATGGCTTCGATACCAATACAAATGTGATCGTTCTTGCTGCAACTAATCGTCCAGATGTGCTTGATCCCGCATTACTACGTCCAGGCCGTTTTGACCGCCAGGTTGTACTTGACCGTCCCGATATCCGTGGTCGCATTGCCATTCTCAAAGTTCATGCCAGAGGAAAACCTCTTGAGCCTGATGTTTCTTTAGAGGTTCTAGCCAAGCAAACTCCTGGCTTCTCGGGAGCCGATGTCGCTAACTTGCTCAATGAGGCCGCTATCCTGGCCGCCCGCCGTAACAAGCAGACGATTGGGATGAGCGAGATGGAAGAAGCTATTGATCGTGTGGTCGCGGGACCTGCTAGAAATAGTCGCATTATCAGCGAACGCGAGAAGTCTATTACTGCCTATCATGAAGTCGGTCATGCTCTGGTGGCACGTATGCTGCATAATACTGATCCTGTCCATAAAGTGTCTATCGTTGCACGAGGCCAGGCAGGCGGCTTTACCATGCTTCTGCCCACAGAAGATCGCTATCTATGGAGCAAACCTCAATTCGAGGATACACTGGCCTACGCGCTCGGCGGCCACGCGGCTGAACTGATTATCTTCGGTGAGGTCACTACTGGTGCCTCTAACGATATCGAACGCGTCACGAAAGTTGCACGCTCTATGGTGACAGAATATGGGATGAGCAATCGCATTGGCCCTATGGCCCTTGGTCATAAAGAAGAGCTGGTCTTCCTTGGCCGCGATTTCGGCGAGCAGCGCAATTATAGCGAGGAAACTGCCCGCGAGATTGACGAAGAGGTACGCCGCATCATTCAAGAGGCGTTTGACAAAGCATATCATATTCTGTTGCAAAACAAAACACGCCTGATTATAATCAGCGAACATTTGATAAAAGAAGAGACGCTCGAAGGGCCCGCTTTCGAGAAACTCTTTAACCAGGCCCTCAATGATGAGCAATACAACTCCCCATCGGTTCTGGCTGGTATGCCTGGCGTTGATCCTATCAATAACGGCGATCATACACGCTTACTCTTGCCAGGATCATCGGCTTACCAGACACCACCACAGTCTTAACCGACCGTACAATAATAATAATAAAAACAAACAATTCAAACGCGGCGGTATACATAATATAATAAGGACAGCCAGTAGCTCCAGTTGCTTCGTTTCCCATGCAGAGTGTATATCTCTAGCAACCACCGGAGCTTTTTCTATTTAGAAGGAGACACACAAAATTATGTCAACAACCGAATTAAACCAACGCGACTGGGTTGCACTTGAACATCAATACTACCAGGGAGCATTCAAACGTCAACCGATCACGCTGGTTCGTGGCCAGGGTACCCGCGTTTGGGATAGCGCTGGCAAGGTCTATCTCGATTTCGTCGCCGGTATTGCCGTCAATATACTTGGACATTGCCATCCCGCCATTGTCGAAGCCGTCCAGCAGCAGGTCACGCAGCTTGTCCATGTTTCTAATCTCTACTATAATACGCGCCAGATTGAGCTCGCAGAGTTGCTTGCACAACGCAGCAATGGTATGCGCTCCTTCTTCTCCAATAGTGGGGCCGAAGCCAACGAAGGCGCAATTAAACTCGCACGTAAATATGGACGCATGCATCGCAATGGTGCCTATGAAATCATTAGCATGGATAACAGTTTCCACGGTCGCACCCTGGCTACGACGGCTGCCACCGGGCAACCTTCCTATCAGGCCACCTGGGCTCCGATCCCCGATGGCTTTAAGCAGGTTCCCTTCAACGATCTGGAGGCAGTAAAAAATGCGACCAGCGCGAAGACGGTTGGCATTCTGGTCGAAGCGGTACAGGGCGAGGGCGGTATCTGGCCCACATCACAAGAATTTATGCAAGGGTTACGTGCCTGGTGCAATGAGCAGAATCTGGTGCTAATCTGCGACGAAATACAGGCTGGCATGGGTCGTACCGGTAAATTCTTTAGTTGGGAACACTATACCCGACCGGATATCGTGACGATGGCAAAAGGCCTTGCCGGCGGCGTGCCCATCGGGGCGATGTTGACGGACCCGCGCACAGATCTGTTTGTGCCCGGCGATCACGGCACAACTTTTGGCGGCAATCCTATTGCTTGCGCCGCTGCTATCGCAACTATCAAAACTATTCAAGAGCAAAACCTGCTTGAGAATGCCACACGCATGGGAGCGTATTGGGTAAGCAAGCTAGAACAGCTATGCACCAAATATGACTTTATCGATAGCCCACGCGGCCTCGGCCTGATGCGTGCGCTCCACGTAAAATACGACCTGGCTCCTACTATTGTCCAGAAAGCGCTGCAACACGGCCTGCTACTCAATAGCACCGCCCCCGACACCCTGCGCATGATTCCACCCCTGATCCTGACCACTGCCGACATCGACGAAGCTACCGCTCTCTTAGAGCTTGCCCTCGCCGACGTAGCCGCACTCCCGGCCGCCAAAGGCCAACAATAAACGTGCCCAACGCTTTCTTGTAGTATAGAAGCAGGAAGAGCAAGAGAGGGTAGGTTTCAGACCTACCCTCTCTTGCTCTTCCTGCTTCTATACCGCCAGAACTATGTAAGCTAAGTTTTCATAAGCCAGCAAGTAATAAGTTCCACCTTTGAAGTAAGCCGGAATCTCCAGCTCCTACATTTTATCACATATAATTTGCGAAGATGAAAATTATATGTGATAAAAACGCTTTTACTTTGCAGTTACGCTTCCACCTGACTCAATGATATATGCACTTCCACTAGAAGGCGTGATCTTTGTGCCATTTGTGGTTGTAACGGCAGCATTGGCAACCACCAATCCTGTTTTAGCCGTGATTTTAACTGCGCTCAAGGTGATGCCCGTGAATGGTTTTTCAGGCACACCAACTATATCACCAGCATCGCTGGCTCCGGTTGCAACCAGATTGGTCACGGTAACATTGTGAAAGAAAGGCGTCGTGGCCGTGATCGCTTGTTTAGTAAATGTGGTTGGAATCTTTGGGTAGTAGCCCGTGAAAATAAGTGGATGAGTGACGTTTGTCATCGTAAGATTAGTATATGTAATGCCCGATACATCACCGCCGACTGTGCGGTCAGTTTTAATACGAATACCATTTGTGGTGCCATTGAAAGTGCTATTGGATACGGAGACGTTTTGTACTCCTCCATTGACTTCACTGCCAATCGAGACACCGTGTCCATGAAGAAATGTGCTGTCCTTAATGGTAATATTGGAGGTACCGGCATTGGGAAAGTTGGGGTCAACGCTACCAGACTTTATTGCGATATTATCATCGCCTGTATCGATGGAGCAGTTACTAATCGTGACGTTATGTGAGGTCGCAGGATCAATGCCATCAGTATTTGGCGAAGTGGCTGGAGACTTGATCGTGACGTTGTTGACGGTGACGCCGCTATCAAATGAGAGGAAGAGATGCATCGCTCCGGCGTTTAACAGTGAGACGTTACTGACCGAGATCGTTGTACCATGCGCGAGTTCGATCAGGCGGGGACGACTGCCAGCGGCCAATCCAGACGCCCACCACGAAGCGCCTTGTCCATCGATGACGCCACCACCGGTAATGCCAATGTTGTTCGCACCGTTAGAATTGATGAGCGCCAATACTTTGGTCACCACTGAGACGCCGCTTGGTACAGTATAATCCGAGACCGTCTGTGAGCCGAGCAGCGTAGCTCCTGTATCAACTTGCAGTGTGACATTGCTCTTCAAAAGAAGAGGGGCCGTGAGATAGTTCCCGGCCGGAAACTCAACAATTCCGCCTGTCTTATTTGCTGCATTAATAGCGTTCTGAATGGAGATCGTGTCCTTCGTCTTGCCATTACCTGTCGCGCCGAAGTTTTTGACATTGTAGATTGTTGTCGCTGCATGTGCACTCGGATTTCCAAATAATGTGAGCGTAAAGAAACTGATGATTGCTACACATACAATACCTAAAAAAGCAATTTTGCGTCCACTATGACGCATTCCATTTGTATTTTTCATAAATACGCAATTCCTTCCCTGGATAAACAAATTTCGTAAAGGTAGATGCAATGATCTTCTTGTGAGAACCATTCCTCATCTAAAAATAAGGATAGCCGCTATCCTGCATTCGGAGGAAGAAATACAAAATGCTTATTATACTCATTATGCCTATTTAGAAGCTTCCTTAAAGATGTATAGCCTGATTCTCATATTACAATATATCACTTGCCAGTTACAACAAAAAACCTATACGTTAATAGTAACGAATTAATCTTTTATTAGTAACTTAAGATCTGTATTTACTATATTTATAGTTATTAATAAATATAGTAATGCTCTACCAAAGAAAATCAATTGATGGGCAAAACTGGAGAAAAGGAGCAAGTGCTCCCTTTACTCGCTATTAATTCATGCTGATGCGCTAGAATACGGAAGCTCGCTAGAAATTGTGCATTGATGGGGCGTAGCACAGTGAAATCAAAACGTCCAGTCCATATCTCACCGTCTAGACCTGCCAGCCCTTCAAAGCTTGGCCCGATCACAAGATTATGCAAAGCGTCCAGGATGAGGTAGACACCGAGCAATACAAAACTTGAAGAGAGATTCCAGCCCTGTACTATCTGTATCTGACTGAAAAGTACGATGAGTCCTACAACGCCAACTATCAGGTTAAGCAAAGAATGCAGCAGGCCAATGAAAAAATTGGAGCGATAGGCCATTTCGCCTTGCGCTGAGAGGCGTAGAAACGTCCACAGCAGCCGTGCATGATACATACTAACCTCCAATAGCAGCATAGCGCCGCAAACCTTTACGCCATATAACTATAAACAGCAATAGCGAGACAACCAGCCAGAGAAGCTGATAAACACATCCTTTGAGGAGCTGATCCGGGCTGAGATGACTCGTCAACACTTCAACAGGAAAACCTATCATGTAGCGGAACGGTAGTATGTCCGCACACGTCAGCAACAGACCGGGCAAGAGTGACACTGGAGCAACCTGTCCAGCAAACAGAAAAATTAAAGCAGACTGAACTGCCAGGAGCGCATTAGCCCTGTTGGCCCAAAAGGCTAGTAGCGCGATCCAATAGCCCCAGAAAAAGCGTAATAACCACGCCAATGCTAGCACGGGTACAAAAGTCAGCGCGTTCAACAATGTCGGATGAAACTCTGGATGCAATAACAACCCAAGTACGATAGAGATCGGTATTACGAACGTCATATACACAACTTTACCAGCTATTTCTGCTGCAACTGCACCAAATATAGGCGAGACCGGACGCAATAGAGCAACACTTAGGCTTCCATCGCGAATGCTATCGCCCACAACCCAGTTCGTTTGCGCGTATGTGAGCTGATTCACCACTATAAACAGCAGATAATAGGCGACAAACTCACCCCGGCTCAAACCGCCAATCGTCTTCCCGCTGGCGGCCGTTGCCCATACAAAGAGATTGATAAGAGGTGGAATCATCCAACCAAAAGCCAGCACAAAGAAGAAGCTTCTCTGTTGCAGCCAGCTCAACCAGCTGCTTTTGATCATCGCCCAACCCCCACGCAGATTTATGTTCATAGCACCTTTCCTTGATATATCTGGTCAATCACGGACTCAATAGGCGGCTCTTCGATGGCAAGATCCGTTATAGGTAAGTTATTCAAAAGATAGGTTGCAATGGCAGCTACCTCGCTCTGTCGCACCTGTAACGTCCAGGAAGAGGCTTCATGTTCAACAACTTCTACCTTGATAGGAAAAATGATATCCTTTTCTTTTTGCTCATCATTCAGCATAAAACGTAGGACCTTATATGGTGCAACCTGTCTGGCTAAAGCCTGCAAATTTCCATCATAGATAATGCACCCTCGATTGATCATAATAATTCGCGAACACAGGGCCTCTATATCAGCCATATAATGACTGGTAAGAATGATCGTTGCACCAGTACGGCGATTATACGCAGCAATGAACTGACGTAAGCGTTTTTGGACAGAGATGTCCAGTCCTAATGTTGGCTCGTCAAGAAACAATACCTTTGGCCCGTACAGCAAAGCAGCAACGAGCTCACACTTCATTCGCTCTCCCAAAGATAGGTTACGAGCGGGCCTGGTAAGAAGCGCATGCACATCTAACAGGTCCGCCAGCTCATTAACTGTACGCTCCACTTCTCGCGCAGGAACATGGTAGATTTCCCCTAAAACCTGAAATGAATCTTTCACCGGTATGTCCCAATTCATCTGGCTTTTATTGCCCATAATCATGCTTATCTGTCGTAAGTAAGCATGCTCTCGTTTCCAGGGTACAAAACCCGCTATCGTAAGGTCGCCAGAGGTCGGGTAGAGTAAACCAGACAGCATTTTCAAGGTGGTTGTCTTCCCGGCTCCGTTGGGTCCAAGAAAGCCAACGATCTCACCCTCTTCAATAACAAAATTTACGTTTTTAACTGCCTCTACGTCCTGATATCGGCGCGACCACAAGCTCTTCAGAGACGCAACTAAACCAGCTTCACGAACGGGCACACGATACGTTTTGGAGAGGTTACGAACAGAGATTTGAGACATAATTATGCGCTTCCCTCACTTTTTTTCTATTCAATCACTCATTATTTATCCTCTTGCAAGAGATCTATTATTATGATATACCATTTATGCCAGTCTTTAGAGTTTGCTGCTTGAGCAACGCCTTTTTTATGCTGAAAGTCTCCATTTATACTTGAAGGTTGTAGGTAAAGGTTGAAAAAATTTTTACGCACAAGCGATCTAGCGAAGGTTGCCCATCTAAGTGTGCAGGCTATACGAAATTATGAAGCATGGCATGTTCTTCCTCCTGCAGAACGTAGTGCAAAGGGCTATCGGCTCTATACTCAAAAACATCTTCAAGCTCTGCTTGTAA
Organism: uncultured Chloroflexia bacterium; assembly: GCA_963850365.1. Taxonomy (GTDB): domain Bacteria; phylum Chloroflexota; class Ktedonobacteria; order Ktedonobacterales; family Ktedonobacteraceae; genus Dictyobacter. Next base: position 378,414 of record CAWKKX010000022.1, on the reverse strand, counting down.
CAAAAAGCCTTATTGCTGGCTATGGCTGGCGCTGTACGGCAAGCATTATGCAATCCATTCATGCTGGCAACTTGCCTTCAGCACTGGCATTGATCGATGCTCGCCATGCAGAGATACATAATAGTCGAGGTGAAATCGAGGAGGCTCTACGTATTTTACGTGCAACTTCGCCAGTTGAGCCCATAAAGCTGGATAGAAACAGACTTACACAGAAACGTGGTCTCTATGTGCATGAGACAGCTAAGATGTTTGGCTTGCAGGTATAAGCGCTACGATACTGGGAAGCGCGGGCATTGTTACAACCCAAAAGAGATCCGGCAATTGCTACCGCGTCTATGATGCAGAACAACTACGCAGGTTGCAGTTCATAGCTTTGCTACGCAAGGCAAACTATAGCGTTGAAACTATCCACAATGTCCTCGATCAATTAGCAACAGATTCGCCGGAACAAGCTCTTAAAGCTGCCGAAAACCGTCTGCAGGAATTAGCCGATGTTAGTCACCGCTGTATGCAGGCAACAGCAGAGCTATGGAGATATATAGCAGATTTGCAACTTTTCATTACCCATAATGAGCGTCCTTCTTAATGACGTGGTTAGGCCTGACAACGGCTTAGCGCTCAATAAACTCCATCGGATTGCGAAGCAAAAAAGGCTAATTCAAGCGACATAGCACGTTGATATGCTCTATGTATTGTAGAAACGTCGTCAGCATAATGATCCAATAAGTCTTCCAACCGAGTGGCCAATACTTCAAATTCAGGGGAAGCATAGGTTCGAATCCACTCCATGTACCGATGCTCTGCATGTGGTGTGGCAGTTGCTAAAGACTGACCCAGAAAAGCGTAAAGTCGCATACAGGGTGCCATCGCAGCACATGTTTCTCCAACGCTACACAGGCTTGCTGTAGCCAGCAAAAAATCTGTATAGGCAAGTGTGGCATCGGCAGGCATGACATGCGATAAATCTACACCCCAACGACTAGCATAGGATGTATGTAAACGTAGCTCCTCTTGTGCACCAGCTAACAGATCAAAGAATTCGTTCAGCCCACGTTGGTCGGGACTATGAGCCATTGCAAGCGCATATGCGCGTACATAAGCGGTCAGGAAATATGCATCCTGGGCAATATAACTTTGAAAGTTGGGCAACGGGAGCGAACCAGAACACAAACCTTGTACAAAAGGATGCTGCAATGCTGCCTGCGCCAGATCTTTATTCTCAAGCCACAAAGATTTTGCCAGACTCATCGTGCACCTCCGCTCCAAGCCATCTCCCAGAAAGCATGTTCTAGATGAGCAACTTGAAGAAATACACTCTCAGCTTCCTCATCCACATGGCTTGCTTCAAGAGCATCCGCAGCCGCATTTTCCAGTTCCGTCACAAAACTTTCAAACTCTACACTTGTCCAGTGCTCGCTATACTCTCGATAATTAGGATGACCTGGAAGCGTTGATTGCCATGATTCTAAATATGCACGTTCAACGGCCCATATGGCTGTCATCGCGACTGCATGTGGCTTGTGTTCCAGGCCATTTAAGAAATCACTATAAGCAGCTGTTGTAGCATAGGGTGTCACATTTAAAGCAAGATTTCGAGTTTTGGCGTGTAATTCGAACCAGCTTAACTCGGCTTCAAGCGCCTGCAAACTGCTTATCAGAAGCCTCTGTGCGTTGCGTGGTACACAAGCCAGCAGGCGGCTCTGACATGCAAACTCGCTGGCAACAAAGAGATAATCCTGTACAAGCCAGGTTGCAAAAATATCAGAATCTAACGTCCCCTGACTTATGGCTACAAGAAATGGATGTCGCGTTGCTCTACGCCAAAGTTCAGCGTGTTGCACTAAAAGATCGTTCGGCTTCATCATATTCCCTTTCTAAACAACATCACTTTTTATACCTGAAAGTGCACTTCTACCTGTTTCTGTACGCACGTACTGGTGATACTAGCTACAACGCTCCTCTATTAAACTAATTGCATGTTTCCTCTACTTGACTATACAAGCAGGGCTGCTATACTAAACAATGAAGAGGTCATTTTGTTTCTCTTCACTATTACATACCATAACAATTTAATAGTTCTTCTGGCAACTGGCGATACAGTGGAATAACCACGAGGAAGCCGGGAGAACGGGACAAGATACAACAGTCGCTCGCCTGGGCTGGAATAGGAAAAACGTTTTGTGGCGTTTTACTTACTCTATTTCAAGCAAAGGAGCGCTTATCTATGAGTGTCACTGCATTACAATCGTCCTTCTTAATCAGCTATCTCAACAGTCTGCACGGCACACCTCCCAACTCAGCCGCCGCCGCCTTTTACGCTTCTCTTGATCAGGTTCACACTGTCTCACCTACGATTGCGGCCAGCATCATCAAAGAGTTACAGGATCAGCGTAGCAACTTGAAGATGATTGCGAGCGAAAACTATAGCTCGCTGGCAACACAGGCTGCTATGGGCAATCTTTTGACTGACAAGTACGCAGAAGGCTATCCTCATCACCGCTTTTATGCTGGCTGCGATAACGTGGATGCAATCGAGACGGAGGCGGCACAGCTGGCATGCAAACTCTTTGGGGCCGATTATGCATATGTTCAACCACACTCCGGGGCCGATGCCAATCTGGTGGCTTTCCTGGCAATCCTCTCCGCGCATGTACAAAAGCCGCTGCTTACCGAATTAAATCAGGAAGATCCCTCTAAACTCTCACGCGCCGATTGGGACAAAGTACGCACCGCCGTCCACAATCAACGCCTGCTCTCGCTCGATTACTATTCTGGCGGTCACCTGACTCATGGCTACCGTCACAACATTTCCAGCCACCTGTTTGATGTCCATACCTATACGGTTAACCCCCAAACGAGCTTGATCGACCTGGATCAACTGCGCACCCAGTTGCACGAGGTACGACCTTTAATCCTGCTCGCAGGCTATAGCGCCTATCCACGCAAGCTGAACTTTGCAAAAATGCGCGAGCTCGCCGATGAAGTGGGCGCGACGTTGATGGTTGATATGGCTCACTTTGCGGGTCTGGTCGCTGGCAAGGTATTCACCGGGGACTTCGATCCGGTCCCACATGCTCATATCGTGACTTCAACAACCCACAAGACCTTGCGTGGACCTCGCGGCGGTCTGATCCTGTGCAAACAGGAGTTGATGGAATGGGTAAATAAGGGCTGCCCTGCTATTCTTGGCGGTCCTCTACCTCATGTTATGGCCGCCAAAGCTATCGCTTTCCGCACAGCCCTGCAACCTGACTTTGAGACCTATGCCCATAAAATTGTTGAGAACGCACAAGCATTGGCCGAAAACTGCGTTGCCGAGGGACTTAATGTCTTAACTGGCGGTACCGATAATCATCTGCTCTTGATCGATGTGGCGAAGACGTTTGGCCTGACGGGACGCCAGGCCGAGTCAGCCCTGCGCGAAAGCAGAATCACGCTGAACCGCAATTCATTACCTTTCGATGCTAATGGCCCCTGGTACACTAGCGGATTGCGCATAGGCACACCTGCCACGACGACGCTTGGGATGGGCACGACGGAAATGCAGGAGATTGCCCAGATCATTAAACTGGTGCTCTCACACCTTACGCCTGCAACAACAACCAGCGGCAAGAAAAGCCTTACCAAATACATCCTGGAACAATCGGTGCTCACACAGGCTCAACAACGTGTACAGACACTACTCAATAAGCATCCGCTCTATCCAGAACTGGATCTTGCTATCGTCCAGTCACTCGTGTAGCGACAACAAGAAGCAAAAATGTTGTAATTATCGTGCTATCAATGCTATCCGTGCTATCAATCATCAGGAATAGATAATAATGACAAACAACGAACTTCCTTTACGCTATGGATGCAATCCATACCAGGCACCAGCTAAAGTTTTTATGCAAAATGGAGACCTGCCGTTTACTGTGCTCAACGGCGCTCCTGGCTATATCAACCTGCTTGACGCGCTCAACTCCTGGCAGCTCGTCAAAGAACTTCGGCAGGTACTCAACCTGCCTGGCGCTGCTTCATTCAAGCATGTGAGCCCTGCTGGTGCTGCTGTTGGCTTGCCACTCAGCGATGTACTCAAAAAGGCGTATAGCGTTGAAGATCTGGAGCTCTCGCCGCTTGCCTGCGCATATGCACGTGCACGCGGCGCTGATCGTCTGGCCTCTTTTGGAGACTGGGCTGCCCTTAGCGATGTCGTCGATGTCTCTACTGCTCGCCTCATCAGCCGCGAGGTATCCGATGGTGTTATCGCTCCTGGCTACGAGCCTGAAGCGCTTGAGATCTTGCGCAAGAAGCAAAAGGGACGCTACATTATCCTGCAAATCGATCCCAACTACGAGGCCCCGGAGATTGAGCGCCGTCAGGTGTTTGGCGTCACATTCGAGCAGAAACACAATACCGCTCTGGCGAGTCCCACATGGCTTGAACAGATCCCTACCAGGAATCGTACTTTAACTGAGGCGGCCCGGCGCGATCTGCTTATCTCGCTGATTGCCCTCAAGTACACACAGTCTAATTCCATGTGCTTCGCTGTAGATGGGCAGTGCATTGGTATCGGAGCTGGACAACAATCGCGCGTCCAGTGTACAAGGTTAGCCGCATCAAAGGCCGCGCTCTGGTATCTCCACCAGCATCCTAGCATCTTCGAACTGCGCTGGAAAACAGGTGTAAAGCGCCAGGACCAGGTGAACGCCATTGATCTCTACCTGCGTGACGATACGACGCCTATCGAGATCCAGCAGTGGGAGGAGCTTTTTGAAGTAGTACCACCCAGGCTTACAACACAGGAAAAGCAGACATGGCTACAAAGTTTACAAGGTGTCGCACTTGGCTCAGACGCATTTATCCCTTTCCGCGACTCAATCGATTGCGGTGCACTTTATGGCGTGAAATACGTCGCACAGCCAGGCGGCTCACTACGGGATGAAGATGTTATCGAGGCCTGCAATAGCTATGATATGGTTATGGCTTTCACCGGCACGCGCCTCTTCCATCACTGAGTACTCGCGCTTATAGCGTTCGCTCTTAGTTACATATTGCACATTTTACTTTTTTACCAACAAGCGTGCATTGCGCATTTGTTGGTAAAAAAGTAAAATGTGCCATATGTATAAATTTAAGGAATAGCTGCACTATCGATCATATGCCTATTTCAACTTGGATGACGTACGAGAGCGCTGTTGCTGTGTGTAGCGTGCAGCTTCATAACCTTCTACATCAACACTCAGGCCCTGGTCTGCAAGGATTTTCTGTGTTAGATCGAGTGGAAAACCATAGGTATCATGCAGCTTGAACGCCTCCTGCCCCGACAGTAACGTATTACCTTGTTTTACCATAGCATCGGTTATCTCTTCCAAATGATGCAAGCCACTTGTCAGAGTACGTTGAAAGCGCTTTTCTTCAGCAATGGTCCAGCGATAGATATCCTCTTGTTTACGCTCTAACTCTGAATACCAGCTTCCCATTGTATCGATCACAGCCGGCAAGACATCCGCAAGAAATGGCTGTACCAGGCCAAGCGTCTTACCAAAGTAGGCTGCCCGGCGTATAATTCGGCGCAGCACATATTCGCGCTCTCTATTCCCAGGCTTCACGCCATCCGCCATCAGAAAAGCAATGGCGCGACTATGATCTGCTATTGCATTGTACGCTATGCGATGCTCGTGATAATGGTTACTATCGCCCCTGGTCAAAGCCATGACCCGTTGAATAATGGGTTGAAACAGGTCAGTTTCATAATCGTTTTTGACCCCTTGCAGTATCGAGGTTAAACGTTCCATGCCCATCCCAGTATCAATGCAAGGTTTACTTAATGGGGTCAGATTCCCTTGTACATCTCGATCATATTGCATAAAAACAACATTCCATATCTCCATATAATCGTCGTCGTCTGAGTTAACGCCCTCCGGCACTTGAGCCGTGAGGTCCGCGCCCTGATAATAGTGGATCTCCGAACAGGGACCACAGGGTCCGGTATCGCCCATCGACCAGAAGTTCTCTTTCTCGCCAAAGCGCAGAATACGTCGCTTATCCATCCCCACCTCTTCCCAGAGCTGGATCGTTTCGTCATCATCCACATAGACGCTCACCCAGAGTCGCTCGATAGGAAGCTGGAACTCTTGCGTTAAGAGTTCCCACGCATAGCGAATCGCTTCGCGCTTAAAGTAGCCTCCGAAAGAAAAGTTGCCTAGCATCTCGAAGAAGGTGTGATGGCGTGGAGAAGAACCGACCTGCTCCAGGTCGTTGTGCTTGCCCGATACACGCATACACTTCTGAATGGAGCAAACACGCTTCCCGACAGTGTGCTCGGACCCCAGAAAGACACCCTTAAACGGTACCATGCCGGCATTGACAAACAATAACGAATGATCATTAAGAGGGATGAGCGGACTACTGGACATAAACATGTGCTCATTTCCAACAAAGTAATCCACAAATTTCTGGCGAATATCGCTACTCTTCATAGTGTTAAAACCTTATCTCAACTTATAATAAACAACAATAGATTCAGAGAATCTTCTAAGGGTACGAGCTAGAGAACACACAAAAAGCCCGTCCCGAGCAATATGCTCAGGACGGGCTGAAATTTCTTTTTACAGCACCCGTGGTACCACCTGAATTGGAAGATCCATACTAAATGTAGAAACTTCCCACTCTATAGACACAGAACATGATGCACAAATGAGCGCTCTTCAGCAATACATATTCGATGTCTTGCCCCTTGTTAACGGAGGGCTACCGGCAAAGATTACTTACAGCCTGCATACCTGGTATCAGGCTGTGTTCTTCCCGCATCGTAATCCAGCTTTATTAGTTGCGCTGAATTAGAGGGGGGCATTCCACATTGCGCTTTGAGATGCCGAACTTTCACCACCTCCGGCTCGCTGTTGCCTCACGCAAATATGTACTCGTCCCTCGCGACGATTTCTGATCTGTTAATACATCAAGTATAGTTGGCACGTAAAGAAATGTCAATGGCGTACCAACTATATATATTCTTCTAAAAGTGACCGTTGGTCGTACTGGTAACACCACCACTGGTTGTAGTGATCGACCACAAGTCACCTGTAGTCGAGTGCGTTGTACCATTGCCACTAAACTGAGCCGCTGCGATCTGGTTCGCAGCCGGATGCAAGAGTCTGACCTGTATTTAACGTATATGTATAGACTATCGTGGTGCCACTATCTACATGGGTCGTAGTTACACTGTTAAAAGTCGTAAACATGCCATTAAATGTAACGCCAGCCGTCTTCTGGACCGTGATCTTAATTGTTAAGGCCGTAATCGACGCCGTGTTGCTGAACTTCACATCCAATTCCGAGAAGTATGGACTTGAGCTAGCTACTACACCAGCAGCGGTTACCCCATTGCCACCGCCTGGCGTTGGCGTCGCGCCTGGTGTCGCACCTGGGGTTGGAGTGGTACCGGGTGTTGGAATAGGCGTTGGAGTGGTGCCTGGGGTTGGCGTCGCGCCTGGGGTTGGAACAGACGTTGGCGTTGGCGTTGGTGGTGTACCGATTGCATCCCCATAGAAGATACCAAGGCCATTCGTGCCAAGATACACACGTCCAAAGATGCGCGGATCACCAGCGATACAGGTATTAGAGCCAAACTGGTGCAGGCTATCATTGATCAGTATCCAGCTAGCACCCGCATCATCAGAGCGGTAGATGCCCTGGACACCTCCGATAATGCCACTTGTAAATAGCGACATATAGGTTTTTCCAGGGGCAGCCATACCGAAACCAATCATGTTCGCAGCGGTGACATTTGGTAGCTGGGTAAAAGTTGCGCCACTATCCGTCGAGTGCCAGATACCATAAGCATTTCCTGTGCTACCACCGGCAAGCCAAATATCGCCTTCATGTCCGGGCATAGCCTTAACCTGAACCGTATCGCCAGCTTTGGGAAGTCCCTTAGCGCTGGACGCCGTGAATGTCGCACCACCATCAGTACTGATCCAGAACTGACCTTGCCCATACCCATAAAACTTCTTTGCATTCACACGGTCAGAGGCTACAAACGAGTTTTGTGGGATGCTTGCCGATGCGGTCCAGGAGTTTCCATTATCGGTCGAGTACGATATTTGCAGGTTCTTGGGTGCCCACAATACACGACTCGCATCGGCCGCCGCTGCTACCGAACCGCCGTTTGCGGAAATGCCGGCAATATCTTTATTGCCTGCAAACCACGTTGCACCACCGTCATATGTGAAGGCCGTACTCGTGACAACCGGGTTGGCACTGGGGCTACCAAATCCAACACGAACAATGAAGTTCGGATTGAGTTCAGCATAATCGATGGACACATACGTACCTGCGTAAGGAATAGAGTACATCACAGCCGGTGATTTTGTCAGGTCGTCATGACGCCAACCGCTGACATCTCCCACCACACTATACAAATGAGCATTAGCCGGGGGGCTGATTAAACCTGTCACGGCGGTCTCTTCGATTCCCAGGGCAGTACTCTTGATCGCCACCACACCTCCACTATCCCATGCGGTGAGATTATTCGTCCCATAAAGGGTTGCGCCCGTACCGTACATCATACGGTCCGAGTTAAAAGGATCGATGTTCAGACCTTCGATCATCCAACCTAGCTTAACAGCAGGAACAGGGGCAACGGGGTTTGTATTACCAAAGTTGAGCCAGGGCGCATTCGTCACATCCATCGAGTAATGAAGGGTACGGCTAGGATAGCTGGCCCACTCCCAGATGGGTTTCCACGTCGCCCCACCATCAGTGGTGCGGTACAACAACGCATCCGGCCACCATGAGTTCACACTTGCAACTACCAGGGTACCAGGATGCTGCATATCAACCCCCAGGCCACCGTATCCGAAGTAGTCGTTTGTGCTAGAACCAGGAATAGGACTGATCAGCGTCCAGGTAGAGGTTGCAGGAACAAACTTCCAGACATCCCCATGACCACCATTATAAGGACCTTCCCAGTCACTATAGGTAATATATAATGTACCTGCCGAATCAAGTTTCCCCTGGTGTGGTAAAAAGCCAGTTGTCGCATTCGTGGTCGTACTCCATGTTGCACCACCCGTGACGGTGACCGTCGTGCCCGTGACGGTCGAAACTGGCTGACCTGGGAGAGCCGCCCACGTCGCGCCAGCATCGGTACTACGAAAAATATTGCTCGCGCCGCTACGGTTATCAGCAACACCAACATAAATAGTCTTCGTTGCATTGCCGACCGTGCCCGTGGCAGGATCAAATGTTACCCACACCACCCCAATAGGATCGCTTGAGTAGCCACTGGAGTCGCTGGGTGTTTCAGCAAAAGGACCGGTCGCAGGAAAGTTGCTCACCTTGCTCCAGGTAACCCCGAAGTCGGTACTTCTCCATAGCCCATTCCCACTTCGTGCGCCAAAGTACAGGATAGAGTTCTTGTTGGGGTCAATCGCCAGGCGCTCACTCATGCCACGTCCAGGCATGTTACCACCCATTTTGAAGGGCATAGGCGTTTGCTGAAAGGTATTGCCCTGGTCAGTTGAGCGCAAAATGACGCCATTCATGCTCGTCCATGAGTTGGTGTATGTCCCAGATGCAATATAGAGGCGGTTCGGATCGACGGGATCAGTTGCCACACTTTCAACCCCGGTCATGTTCCATTGGCTTGGACTTACCCAGTCGAGCAATTGTGTCCACGTGCTGTTTTTGGGATTCCAGCGATAGGCACCACCGATATCCGTCCGAGCATAGATCAAATCTTTTTGTTTCTGGTTGAAGATAATATCGACGACAAAGCCGCCGCCACCACCGGTGACGACACTGTTCCAGTTATACGCCTGAGAAGCCGCCGCAACAGCACTTTTCACTTGCAGGCTCATTTGCTCTGCCAGTATTGCCCCACCGACAGGAAGTGTGAACAACACATTGCGCGTCTGCTTGAGCATGGCACGACGAGATAGATTGGAGGTCATGATTCAGTTCCTTTCATCAACTTTGATGTACAGACTGTATTGATTGGTGAAGCAGTGATACGGAGATTACCTGTAAAGAGCGTGCATTTCCCTCCTGGAAAACCAGTAACCGGGAAAAAAAGCGTTACACACACAGATAAAAAAGGGGAGATTCAGAAGATGAAAGCGTATCGAACCTCTGGATGGCGTGTTACTTCGATGTTGCATGTAAAGTTCCTTCTTTTCATGAAAGATGCTCATCCTAAGCATCTTACTCATACGCATCCTTGCGTGGAATTACGAATATCTACATAGTGTCAACGTGTAAAAAATAGTCACCTCCTTTGTAATTTATAAAGTATTCCGCAATTTTTATGAAACTGAAAAAATCGTTGTGATCGTTTCGCCAGCAAACGAACGGTAATACTATTTGCTAGAGTGATATTTAAGCGTATTCAAAACTTTTGCTTGATGATCAAACGAAGGTCAATAGAGTGTTTTAACTTAACGATGGCTATCTTTTGCAAAACTTTCATAATATGGGACAAGATTAAGTTTAAACAAAAGTGTAGAGTTTTGTCAAGTTATGGCATCATTTAATCAGGGCTTTTTAGCCTACCCATTTTCCCTCGATGGCTTTTTGAGCAACCATTGTAGAATTTCTCGCGGCTTCGCATAAAATATATCTCATTATACTAAATTTTTTTCATATGCTCTAGTACGATCACAGACGCTTGCTTTTTCAAGTTACTCTTACTTTCTCACCAGTTAGCGAGGCTCTACCAGGTTTGTATCTACAGCCCTTTTAGCTCGGCTATCGTGTTGTGTGCCTGTTGCAGCGCCAATTGCAGTCGCTTCATCTCGGAGGCATCTTGACGTGAACGTTGCAAGCGAGCCAGGAGATTATTGAGGGAACCTGAGATCTGCCAGAGGATATTATCTTGCGTAAGAGGAACACGCGCATTGAAATCTCCATTGGCTACACACACATGCGTCTCTACGATTTTTTGGATGCTTACTTCTAGCTGCACCTTTTGTTGAGCAGCGATCTCGGCCTGGAGCGCCAGATCATGTTCGAGCCTGGCAATCTCCTCAGCACGGTCTGCACGCAAGATCGCCTGTGTCGCACCATGTACCCAGAGAAAAGCTACAACTGACACAATCGCTTGACTCAGGATTATCGGAGTAACAACACCGGGAAAGGCAACTTTGAGCACCTGATGTAACTCTCCTGAGCTCGGCAGAAACATTAAGGTATACACCGTAAACATGCAATTTCCTGCTCCTACTATAAAGACCCACCATGGTGGAAGAAATGAAACCGCACACATCAAAGGGAGCACAAGGAGACCAAAAATAGGCAAGGCACCAGTGTTCACACCGCCTGGAGTCGTTAAAATATTCACGATAGGACTTGCGGTAAAACTGAGTACGACCAGAACTCCTGCGATACTTACCATCTTCAAGCGATTGAGCACCAGTGCTAGCGTGAGTGTAAACAGATCGATGATAAGGATGGCAATAAGTAAAGGGTTTGAACCGGAAAAAGCGGCCGGAAATGATATAAAAAGCAAAATATAAAGAAAGATGCTAATCTGACTGCCTGTCCGTCCACGACGAAACCGTTCCCTCTCCTGGAAGGAGGCTGCTCCATCCGGCTCAGGAGGAGAAGCTATACGATACCACCAGTGGAGTATGCGTGAGGATTCGCTGCGCTGAGGCATGAGATATGGGGCTGTTTGGGGCTCTACCAAAACGTTTGTAGGAAGCTTGTTTCTCATTGGATTTATCGAACGTCCTTTCTGGATACCTCTATGCCGATAGCGGCTATGGGAGGAAAGAAAACAGCCCGCAGGCTGGAAAATCCTAACCGATTTTCTTTCTATGCAGTCTACGTGAAAACCACGAAGCCGAAGACATTGTGGTTTTCACGCCAACAGAGACATCCTCGGTTCGCTTTTCACCAAACAATGAATGTGATCCTGGCTCCATTCCATTGTCTCATAGGATATTCCTGGTGAATTAGGAAATTTCGGTGGCAACAACCGCAACAAGACGGTCAAACGCTATCGTCATAGATACATCTAGGGGCGCTTTCGTCACATTGTTTGCGGCTCTTCCGCTGGTCAGTTACCTCGCTTGAGAAATGGATACATGATAGATACCGGGCAAGAATGTTGCAAAATTTGACATCTCCTGTTTATTATGTTCATAGAGGTCTTTTATAATCTCTTCTGGTGTCTCAGGTGCAAGAGAGAAATGGCTACACATGCGCGTCCCAAAAGGAGCTGCTTCATACTCATGCATGAGACTTCCCTGGGCATCACCCTGAACTGTCGCCAGGAGCACATGATCATAATTGGCTTCTGCCTTCTTCGCATCTTCCCAACGGATCTCAAGTGTCGCAGACAAACCATTACCGTTGAGATACTCCTCCACACGATGGACGGCCCCGACATGTCCATTTGTGGGAGGAATCAGCCATTGAAAGGAAATATGGTCGGTCGGATGCCACAATTTGTAGCGCTGAGTGGTGTTAATATTGTCCCACCACCAATCAATCATGATCGGTGTGACCCCATGAATCTCATGATTTGCAATGATCTCCCATCCATGCCCATCCTCGTTTCTACGATAACCTTCCTGAAATGTTTGTTTCGTTGTCATATCCTCTTTCCCTTCTCAAATTACTGAATACGCTTTACTTTGACGATACAAAGAGCTGCAATACATGCACCTGCTGCTAATGCTCAGTAACAACACTATATAAGAATGAAACAATGTAAGAATTATCGTCGCGATAACAGGAGCAACAATCATTGGTAAGAAGACTGCAGCATTCATTAATCCAAGGTCTCGGCCTCCTTCTTCCTGTGACGGAAGAACTTGAGTCGCAAGTGCCAGATCAGAAGACTGATAGGCTCCATACCCCAGTCCAAAAAGTGCAGAAGCAAAAACCAGGCCCACGACACTCCATCCAAATCCAAGAAGGCCGAGACCTATGCCAAAGAGAAGACTTGCACCGATTACAAACAACTTGCGGCGCTGAAAATAATCTGATAGCTTGCCAGTAACAAATGCCATAATGACGATTCCTACAACTGAGACGGCGAAAAAGAGTTGCTGTTGCGCTCCCAGGAATAACGTACTGTAATTGATGACAGTCGTATAGGCCAGAAAAATGAGACAGCGTGCAATCCATGTCCACGAAAAATCGTTGCTGCTAAAAGCACGTAACATAGCCATCGGTGCCTGAATGCGTGCTACCATCTGGACTGCCGATGTTTTCATGCTAAGGAACGACTCACTGTACAAAAGGAAGGGAACTAGAATGACCAGTGTGATTCCAGAGAAGACATAACCGGTAGTTACCATAGCAGTATGAAAGACCTGGTTGTAAAGAAGTTGCCCAACTACTCCCCCAATCAGTGGAAAAACTCCAAAAAAGGCTGATGCCATGGCTCGCTGCTGTAATGGAACTTGAAGAAGCATAGTAGCTAATGTCGAGTACAAAATACCCGCACTCGCCAATTGTGCAAGAATAATGCCAATGACAAGAACGATGATGGATGTCGCGTTTGTAATGAGTACAAATGAATAACTCAAGAGGACGGTTGTAACCGCAAGACAGAGTTGTCTTTTCTGCATCATACTACGATCGAGAAACGCACCTGTCAGTGGATTGCCTACCACAGCCACCAGCGCTCCAAGTGCTAATATGATTGAATAGAGAAATACTGAATTTGAATGGAATGTAGCCAACTTTACCGGAAGAAAGGTAATATTGGTTATTATACTCCCAAATCCTACCAGCATACAGGCAAAACCAAATAATATAAAGAAAAGAAGTGGTACTCTTTCCTGCTGAGAGGTCTCAAGGAAAGTTGATTGTGCCTCTGACAAATGTTGTTGTACCATGCTATTTCCTCCTAGAAATGGAAAATACGTGAAAAAAAAATATTTCACCTTCATATCTATCTAATACATGTGGTAGAGCTACCTTAAATGGTGAATGGCTCGCAAACATTGTGCCAATTGAGCTCAAAATAGGCTTAACGTCACCTTTTAGGGTTGTGCTACCAATACGTGTCGGATTGCGTAGCACTTTTCTTAATTATCTTTACACTTTCTTCATTGTTTTTATCGATACATTCTTGTATAATCACAAAAGTGATTATACAAGAATGGACGCATATTCAAGAATAGCATCACCTATCATGTTTACCTATCATTACTTATCAGCTATCATAATATGTATATTCTGCACATCACACCTTGTGTAATTTCCACCGAGAAAGGAGAGCCAAATGACAAGGAAAAAGAAGCCCAATACCATCCTCTCTGAAGAGCGTTTTCGGAGAGGATGGACACAACAAGATCTGGCCGATATGATCGGTACGACTCCTGGGACTATAAATCGGTGGGAGACGGGAAAAACCACGCCCACCTTATACTATAGGCACAAACTTTGCGAAATTCTTAACAAATCTGAGAAGGATCTCGGACTTGTTGATCTGTCCATGTCCTGGACAGATCAACAAGTGCACAATCGTATTGACTGGGGAGGGGCATTCGGTGTGCACAATTTTTATGGGCGTGAGCAGGAACAAGGCCTCCTGACCCAGTGGGTAATGGAGGAACACTGCCGAGTGGTAAGTATTCTTGGCATGGGGGGAATTGGCAAGTCAGCGCTGGCGACGAGCGTGATGCACCAATTAGCCACACACTTCCAGTTCGTGATCTTTCGCTCATTGCGTGATGCTCCCTCGTGTGAAGTACTGTTGGATGATTGCCTTCAGCTTCTTTCTTCACAGCCATGCAGTGTCATTCCTACTGATCTTGAACAACGTATCAGCCTCCTTCTAGAGCATTTTCATACCTCTCGTGTCTTACTCGTGTTGGACAACCTGGAAACCTTGATGGAGAAAGGCAACGTCATAGGGCGTCTCCGACCAGAATTTGAAGGATATGAACGATTGCTGCTTCGGGTAGGTGAAACACAGCAACAGAGTTGTATGCTCTTGACCTCACGGGAGAAATTAACTCTCTTGAGACCATTGGAAGGAAAATATTCCCCAGTAAGATCGTTACGTCTTTCTGGCCTGGATAACGCAGCTTGTGAACGACTGTTCGCAGAAAAAAATGTTGTGGGAACTCCACAAGACAGCTTGCGCCTTACTACGCTGTATGCGGGCAATCCACTAGCACTAAAAATCGTAGCGGAGACCATTGTTGATGTCTTCGGTGGTGAGATTAGCCAGTTTCTTTCTGATGGTACGATGATCTTTGGCAGTATTTCTGAGCTGCTTAGTGAACAATTTTCTCGACTTTCCACCCAGGAACAAACAGTTCTCCGCTGGCTCGCAATTATTCGTGAGCCAGCGTCCATTGCTGAGTTGCAGGAGCATCTGGTCACATCTCTACCGCACGTTAAGCTACTTGAAACGATAGATAGTTTACGAAGGCGATCCTTGATCGAGCGTGGAGAACTTCCGGCCACGTTCACATTACAATCAGTAGTACTGGAGTACGTGACTACTGTGTTAATTGCAGAGGCAACTAGCGAGATTGAGCAACGCACACTGGATCGGCTTATTCACTACTCTTTTGCCCAAGGTCATGCAAAAGAATATGTGCGCCAGACTCAAGAGCAGCTTCTTTTGAAACCGGTTCTTGCAAATTTGCAAAATGTGTATGAGCAAAAAACAGTAGAAAGGATATTGTCTGCTCTACTCAATCAGATACGTCAACAAGCTTCTACTCATGGTTATGGACCAGCAAATCTAATTGCGCTGTTGCGCATACACCTTGGTCATCTGCGCGGTATTGATCTCTCTCTCCTAAATATTCGTGCAGCATATATGCAAGGGGTCGAGATGCAGGATACATCTTTGGTTGGAGCCAGCCTCCACAACACGGTCTTTACCCAGGCCCACGATGCCATCTGGGGGATCGCTATCGACAGCAAAGGAACGTTGTGGGCTGCAGGAAGCAGACGAGGGGAAGTACGGATATGGAGTGAGCAGGGAAGGACTTTGCATCAATTTTGGCAGGCCCACACTGACATCACCCCCACACTTGCGTTTCATCCGAACGGAAAAATACTCGCCACTGGAAGTTGGGATGGTACTGTGAAGCTCTGGAACGTGGACAATGGTTCTCTGCTCTGGGTTGGAAACCACACCAGTACTATCTGCGTGGCATGGAGTCCCGATGGGAGGCTACTCGCAAGCGGAGCGCGAGACACAACTATCAAGGTATGGGATGTAGCAAGCGGCACGAATATACAGACGTTGTTACATCATACTTCTGGGGTATATAGCCTCGCCTTCTCGCCTGATGGCAGTCTCGCAAGCGGCGACTTTGACGGTACCATTTGCTTGTGGGAGCAGGAACAGAAAGTTTTTACCTGTGTACAAGTCCTCAAGGGACATACAAATATGGTAAAGGGACTGGCATGGAGTCCCGATGGAAAGCTGCTCGCTACCGGAAGTTGGGATTACACTATCAAACTCTGGGATATTGCGCGTGGCACGAATCTACAGACGCTCTTGGGGCACACGAACATGATACATCATCTGGCATGGAGTCCCGATGGGAGACTACTAGCAAGTTGCTCCATCGACAAAACAATCCGGCTCTGGAAACAAGACGGCACCCAACGTGCATTGCATGGGCATACCGCCGCTGTGTACAGCATTGCCTTCACACCCGATAGCTGCGCCATACTCAGTGGCAGTGAAGATGGGACCCTGCGTCTGTGGGACGTCGCCCGCAGCCAGTGTATACGTGTCCAGCAAGGCCACACGGTCTCTTTTCAAGACATTGACTGGAGTCCCGATGGCACACAATTGATCAGTGGAGGTACTGATGGGCAGGTGATCATCTGGGATATTGTCAACAAATCACCTCTTAAGGTACTGCACGGCCATAGTTGGATCATAGGAGGTGTCGCATGGAGTCCCGATGGCAAATGGGTTGCCAGTTGTGAATGGCATACTGTCATTCGCTTATGGAATCCAATCACTGGTATATGTTCCCAGGAACTTCGCGACCCCATCGGAGCAGCAATGGGCATGGTGCAAAGTCCTGATGGGAGGTCATTGGCCTGTGGTACCACCAGACATGGAGCACAAGTGTGGGATATAGCAACATGTAGTCTCCGTTGGACCGGACGTATCCACACGCCTGTCATTCGCCATGTATCATGGAGCCCTGATGGCTCTCAACTCAGTGGTGGTGGCGATGATGGAAACGTCTATCTGTGGAGTGCCACAGATGGTACTCTATTGCAACAGTTTCAGGGGCATCATGGCATCGTCATGCGTGTAGTCTGGAGTCCCGATGGCACACAACTGGCCAGTTGTGGAGGAAGTAGCACCATGGGAGAGGTGTTTCTGTGGAAAATGCCTACTGGAGAACACATACAGACCCTTACAGAACAGAGCGGTATTATCTACACGATCATTTGGAGTCCTGATGGCTCTCACCTGATCAGTGGAGGCAGCGACGGAAAACTTCGCTGGTGGAAGGCCCACAGCGGGGTATGTATCCATGTACGAGAAGCGCATCAAGGAACAGTACAGTCGCTCAGGATCAGCCCTGATGGACACAGGTTGGCCAGTTGTGGGGATGACGGGACTATTACGATCTGGGATCTGCGCTGTGGCAAGCATCTGCAAACATTGCGACGTGACCGACCCTACGAGCGACTTAATATTACAGGGGTCAGGGGACTTTCTAAGGCTCAAATAAAGATGCTCCATATGTTAGGAGCTATTAAAGTGCAAAGTTCTGAAAATTGCTAGAAGCGAGGGTAGTATGCAGGAGGGACATTTTTCCTCAGAGTCTAGCGTTCCCCATCTGGGAGCTCATCTGCGTTCTCTGCGAGAACGAGAGGGTCTGAGCCAAATCGAAATCGTCAAGCGTTTGAAATGGGGGCCATCAGCCTATAGCCGTATTGAAAATGGATTGCGTGCCCCTCTCTTTAATGATTTACCTGCTCTTTGGCTCGCCCTCAAAGAAAGTGGGGTACAGTTGACGCTCCAGGATCGCGAATTGTATCTTTCCCTGGCCCAGGAGATGATAGAGAGTAGAAAAAAGCGTCACTTGCGCCGATCACCAACTGAATGGCATGGTCTCTTGCTTACATTGGCTCAAATCGACGAGCTACCTCTCACCAATGATGAGCCATTGGCTCATCGGGTACCAAAAAACTGGAATGACCAACCTCCTCGGCGCGAGATTGACCATTTGCTTGGCCGAGAAAATTGGCTCGCATCCGTTCTTGAGATTATTACGAGGCCATCACCAGTGAAAATCCTCGTGCTCCAAGGACCACTAGGCGTTGGAAAGAGTTCTGAGTTGCAACGTCTTGCCAATTCTACCCTTGATTATCTTCCTAACTGTCTGGTCATCCTTAGCCAACCATCACCTCTTCAGCTTGAAGAGAAAACAGATGTGTTGGAAGAACTGCTCAGTGATGTGCTGGAGATTGTGGCTCCAACCTCTATGTTCATGCCGACGACGAGCTTACAAGCTCGCATCCGGTATGTATTGGAGTGCCTGGCAAAGATAGATCGTCCAGTCGCCATTTATCTGGATACCGCCTTGCATATCCATGATTTACAAGGCAATCTTGTAGCTATCTGGCAACATTTTTTTACACGATTCGCGCATATGCATATACGTCACCGTGTCGTCCTGATTATTGCAGGCGGGGAACGATCAATGGACGTGTTTTTTGAAAAAAGCCAACTCATGACGATCACTGTTCCACGATTATCATGCGATGAAGGAAGTCAACTGCTGCAGACGCTCGGTGTAAGAAATGTATCAGAAGATCTACTTGGTCGGGTTGTTGATGCTGTGAGAGGAATACCCGTGTGTCTGGAATGGATTGTTAGATTGATTCGTGACGATGAGTGGGCAGATTTTGAAGAAGGGGAGAATGATTGTGTGCTCCTGGAGCGGTTGCTAGACGATCCTGCATTGTTGGGTGATTCTGTCACGAGACAAGTCCAGCTACTGCTCGACCGGGTGATCACGCGTCTCTCAGGAGATGCAACCACTGCATTACAAGAACTCGCGATGGCACCTGTTCCGCTGGGAGCACCAGCGCTTCAGATGCTGTATCAAAGTCCAAAGCTATTGAGAGAACTGCGCGAGGCATCGTTGCTGGTGGTGTCTCGACAACGAGTCCAACTGTTGCCGATGGTCGCAGCTCACATACGACAAGGTCTTTCTGACGACCAGGTCTGTGCGGCGGCGGAACGTTTGATTCAAGCACTGACACACTGGTTGAATAAAGGAATTCCCAATCTCCATGAGCAAGAAGTGGTATTTACAGAAGTAGCATGTCTGCTCTTGCATCGCCGCCATGTTTTAGCGGCGGCTGAAATTCGTCATCTCCCACAGTCTCAGCAGTCAGATTGGACAGACGCCACGATTGGCACGACGTGTACAACAGATAATGCGCAAGCACACGCCGGGGAAAAGTATCGAGACGGATGTTGAGGCTGTATGCGGGGGGCTTCTCCTACACTATTATCTCGCCTCTTATCTGGGTGAAAATAGTGACGAATATAAACAGGAAGAAGCTTACAAACGCATTCTCTCGTTTGCATCGACAGGTCAAATGCATCATATAAAACCATTGACACAAGTTCATCTCATAGGTCATCTTATGCAAGATCTCATGGCAGCAAACCGGTTTGAAGAAGCACAACATCTCTTTGACATCTTTTTCCTTCAAATAGAGCCACTGTTGGGCGATGATGTAGAGTTACATGCAGCACTTCTTTCAAAACAAGCGACTCTTTATAATCAATGGAGCAGTTTTTCTCAATCAATGGGCCAGCAAAAACAAGCGCAACATATGCAAAAACAAGCGCTTATCAGCTATGAATCTAGCCTTACTCTTTTAGAAGAGGCATTGCAAGAAGAAACGCTCTCTAGCAGAGAAGATTTCCTCTTGCAATGAGAGATGGATATCCTATTGAAACGGGCAATGTGTTACAACCGCAGGGCAAGGTTTTTACGCAGGAAAAGACTTCATACAAAGCCCGAAAGAATCAAGTAAGAGTGCATCAAGGCACAAGAGGTGAAAAGGACCTCGACGCTAGAGTGTCAACGTGGTACAATGCCTTGCATTGATGCTTACCCACGAAGGTGGATATACTCCTATTGTACAAGGAGAAAGAATGCTCATGCCGAGAGGACGAAAAGGATCTCCTCAGGAAAGTGTTGATAGTATATTGCTTGCTATCAGCCGCCGTGAAGATATTGATGTTGATACGATGTCGCACTATCTTGACCGTTTGAATGAAGAGTGGGCTGAGAGCGCACGAGAAAAAGTCCTGCATCTATTGCGTAGTAGTGATGCAATGGTATTGGCGGGCGCACTGCGTATTCTAACCGAGTTGGCCACAGACTTTGATCTTGAGGATCTAGAAGATTTTGTGACAGATCCCACTGTAAGTGATCTGGCGAAGCTTTCTCTCTCTCCTATTTTGAAAGAGCTAGGTTCTGAGATGGCCGATGATGGAATTGTCGAGTATCTCAATGATCCAGCCGGGGCGATAAGGCAGATGCAGATGCGTTTGCTTGAACTCGTGGGGCAAAACGAAATGGGTGTAGAGACAATCTTGGAAGATGTTGTCTCCATGCCTGTCGAGCGTCGTTTTGCGTTTATCAGTTGGTTAGGGAGTAGCAATGATCCTCGTGCAGCCAACTTACTCATCCCTTTGCTTGAGAATCAAACCGGGAAACTAGTCTTTGCCATTATCGATGCATTAGAACAATTGGGGCCGATAGCGATCAACCAGACAATACCAGCATTGAATCATGTAATTGCCAGCAACTCGAATCGACAATTGAAGCAACACGCACGTACTACGCTGGGGCGTCTCACCATGCAATCCATGTTAGGGGCTGAAGATTCTGCCATGATGGAAGCACGGCAGCATATATTGCCAGCGCATGAAGCACGTGTCAGCATCATAGATGGCTCTGGTGCACAGTTAATCATGCTCTCCTGGTTACGAAAAGATGGGCTTATCAAGGGTATCAACGTCTTATATCAGGATCAAAAGGGGATTAAGGACTGCTATGGGGTAGATGAGATGGATGTCACCCAGTGGGATACGCTTGTAAAGGATCTGGAAGAACAAGGTTTTATCAGTTTTTGCGTACCTTTTGAGTATGCACGGTCACTTATCATAGAGGCACGTTTGCTCAACAAACGATCACGGTATAAACTCTCCATCGCATACTCAATCTGGCGGCCGCTGATTGAAGCAGGTATACATGGGAAAAAGATGGCCCAAAAGCTGCCTGCAACACTTCTTGAACCATTAGAACTTGATGCCGAAGCAATTGCATTGGCCCAAAAAGGGGGAGAGATCTATCAGGTCAAAGAATTTTCATCATGGCTGTACGAGCCGTTAGATCGTATTGAGCCATTTATTACAAGATACTGGACTGGCCCTGTGCTTTCAACGTCACCCCCCCGAGGGCGCAGAGGGAGGTCGAAAATAGAAGAGCAACAACATATATTAATGGAACAACTCATTGACGAGGCGCTAGAAGCACTGGTAGATGATAAATGGCGTCAACTCTATGATGCACGTTTAAGGCGACAGGCAGCCCTTTTTCAAATGGCTGGCCGTAGCGAAGTTATGTTGCTACGCGCAACCGCAGCGTTACTGCATCCTAGCTCAACTGTGCCACTCCGGGAGCAAGCTTTTCCGCGTGCACTCATGCGTCTATCAATAGAACAGGGCCCTTTGCGTTTAATGGTTGAATCATTGCATAATGCAACTCCTGAGGTTCCCAACTTAGACTTCCGGGGACAAGAATAGCAAGACGGGCATAAATACCTATCCTATGTAGCGGTAAAACAAAAAGTACCGCTACACAGTATGGTATCTAACTTTTAATAGCTTGGGCTACACTCTGGCGTTTTAGCACCTCTTTTGCGGCATATTCTCCACTATGCATAGCCCCTTGTATGCTGCTTGATTGGGTATACTCGCCAGTCAGGTACAAGCCTTCAACAGCAGTATGATTTTGTGGAAGCTCATCGTAGATGCCGGGCGGTTGAGAAAACTGGGCGAAAGGGATACGGTAAAGCGCCAGCAATTGCCAGCAACTCAAGTCGTGATCCGGGAACCAGCGAGCAATTTCGGCGCGGCTGCGCTCTACAATGACCTCATCATCATCTTTAAGATGGTCCAGGACTGTCACGGAGAGCAAGTGTTTGCGCGGGGGAGCGTAGGTCGGAGCCATATTCGTGACCAACACTGCGTTATTGACATAGGCGTGAGGATCGGCATTTAAAAGAATCTTGCGCTGCGCGTATAAGCGCTCATCACCCGCAAAATACAGGCAGACAGTACTCACTGGTGTTGATGGGAGTTGCTGATGAATAAACTTTTCAGCAATGGGGCTAGAAGTAGCAAGTATGACCTGTTCAGCCTCAATACGTTCTCCAGAGATCAGACGCACCCCTTGAACACGATTATCGTTAATAAGCAACTCGCCAACCCTGGCATTACAACGCAGAGAGCCCTTTGGCAAGTGTGTGACCAATTGCTCTGGAATTGCCTGAATACCCTCTGCAGGAATAATAATATTTCCCGTTGCTAGCATTTTAAAAGTAAATTGGAACATACGAGCGCTCGTTTGTAGCGAACGGTCCAGAAAAATGCCACCATAAAAAGGACGGATAAAATTATCGATGAATGCATTTGAGAAGCCTGAGCGGCGCAGGAATGCCTCGGTCGTTTCATCCCGACCATCTGGTTGATCCTTACCTGCGAAGATATCACCAGTACTTTGCGGCAAGAGTTGTGCACGTAGAGCCAGAACACGCACTTTATCTTGCAGCGGAATAAGCGGATTCAGCAAGCTTGGGAGCAGACCAGAAGGCTCGCGCAATGGATCAGTAATCTCATACTGTTTGCCATTTTTTACCAGGATAGCACCAGGATCAAGTGTGCGTTGTTTAAGTTTCTTAAAGTCGAGATGACGCGAGGCGGCTGCGTAGGATGTAAAAAGTACTTGAAATCCTCGATCCAGACGATATCCACTTTTGTGGTAATCAGTGCGTAGACGGCCTCCAACCTGATCAGCAGCCTCCAAAACAAGCACCTCTTGTTTTGCCTCCGCTAGCAATTTTGCGCAGGTTAAGCCAGCCAGCCCTGCACCAACAATGATAATCATAAAAGAAAACTCCTTACCATAAGGGATTCATTACCAGGCCAGTTATCAATTTGGGGTAGAGATAAGTAGATTTTTGAGGCATGCGATCATCTGCGAGTGCAACATCACGTACTTGTTGAAACGGAATACCCTTCAAAAGGAGAACGGCCTGCGCCTCTCCGTTTTGTAATGTCTGCAAAGCCTGCTGTGTATCATGGAAATAGCGGATATATTTGCCAGCAGCTATATCTGAGTCGGTTATAGTCAACAGAGTATTAAAGACCAGATGCTGTACAATCGCAACGTCCAGTGTATTCCATGCACTTGAATGACCGCTCTGTTGCATATGTTGAATGCCTTGCTCATTGATAGTGAGCAGGAGTGTCTGTCCAGTTGTTTTTAAAACAAAAGAAGGCTGCCTGGTCTGAGCCAGGGTTTTCAGAACAGCAGTGTATGGGGCGGTATTGTCTATTGTCTGTACGGTGAAAAAGGGCGCGAGATGATGTGGGGTGAGCAAAGCCAGCAAAGGTTCTGGGAGATCGAATAGCATTCGGTGAGTGGGCAGAACAAGCAGTCCGGGGTCATCTATCGCGATCAGAGCCATCAAGACAAAATTGGCACCATCCATAGGATCAAGGGGCCCATGCTGTTTTTGTACTTCATCGCGATACTGTAGGGCCGTTGTATAACGATGATGACCGTCTGCGATGTAAAGCTGGCGCGAGGCAAAGAAATCCTGAAGTAGGGAAATATGTTCAGGGTGAGTGATTGGTTGTAGTCGATGCTCCTCACCGATCTCATCGAAGACCTGCAACTCTGGATGTTCAGTGTAGGGAGCAAGCAAACCACGTAAACTCTCGTGAGGATCGTCATACATGCACATAATTGGGCTAAAATTAGTTGAGCATGCTCGCAAGAGCTGTAAACGATCTTCCTTATCTTTATTGCGTATCTGCTCATGTGGCAAAATAACGCGGGCGTCCCATGGTTCCAGGCATACACGTGCCAGCAAACTTGTGCGTGTGTATTTAAGGTCATCATGAGTGAAACATTGCTGATAGAGATAGAGGCAAGGGGCTGCTTCCTGGCGTAGAACACCGTTCAGACGCCATTCAGAGAGTGTAGTAGCTGCGCGTGTATAGACAGTATTCAACGCGTCATCGGTAGCATACTGTTGGCCTAGCTCTAAACGAATAACGTTATAAGAGTTACGTTCATAGTAACGAGTCTGAGCATCTCTATCAATCACATCAAAAGGCGGAGTAATCACCTCTGCCAGATCATGTACTTTTTTGGTGTTATAACGCAACCCTTGTAGTGGCTGAACATCTACCATACACAAATACTCCAGTTCTTCCAAATTATCGACATGCATAGCAAGTCAGTTGCTATGCTCATAGGGGAAAAAGTATGAGAAAATAGCCTGCTTCTCCAGGGCTATGTTTTTACTGCGGCATAAAATATACGCTATGCTCATTGTATCATTTTCATGGAAGAGTGATCTTGAGAACCCGTGGCCCAGGTCTTCTTTTTACGTTTAACAGTCCTGAGATAAGAAAGTAGACCAGGTGGATTACACGAGTGTAGCAGGTTGGGAAAATCTTATTGTGGTTAAGAAAAGCCCCATCCTGGTTAAGAAAAGCCTTACGATGGGAACCACAAGTCCTATTTTAGGGGGGCAAATTGACTCATGTTGATACTGAGTGTAGACTCTCTTTCGAGGCGTACACGAAACAGACATATACTGCATCAAACCGATATCTGCAACACGTCACAGTGCACAAAGGAGTCGCAGCATGCAAAAGATTCGCGGTAGTGCAGTCATTGTTTACTGGATGTCTGGATGCATAGGCCATACTATCGAAGTGGTTAAGATGCGGGCAAAAAGTAAAAATGTCGTTTGCTGTGTGTAGTTTGTAATTTGGGAGAGACGTTGGATGCAAACATCATCTGTGGATCAGCTTGTTGGGCAAGTACTTGGACAATACCATTTAGAACGTTTTCTGGGGAAGGGACGCTTGAATGCCGTGTATTTAGCACGTCATCTGGAGTCACAGCGCACTGATGCCCTTGCGCTTTACCTTATACCAGAACGTTTTTCAATAGATATGCGTAACCTTTTCCTGGCACGGTTTCGTAAAGAA
Source organism: uncultured Chloroflexia bacterium (assembly GCA_963850365.1). Classification (GTDB taxonomy): domain Bacteria; phylum Chloroflexota; class Ktedonobacteria; order Ktedonobacterales; family Ktedonobacteraceae; genus Dictyobacter. Next base: position 353,153 of record CAWKKX010000022.1, on the reverse strand, counting down.
GCGGCAGCAATTAACACCTTAGACCATCCGCATATATTACCTGTCTATGCTTATGGGGAATATGGGGGCTACCCCTATCTTGTGACGCCTTACATGATGCAGGGTTCGTTGGCTGACACATTAAAGAGTAAGGGGCGTTGTGATCACTCATTTGTGCTGCCTATATTGGAACAACTGGTAGATGGCATCACATATGCACATACGAGAGGATTTATCCATGGGACGTTGAAGCCAACAAATGTATTGTTGCAGACAGATGACACCCTGCAAGTGGCAGGATTTGGCCTGATGCACATGTTACAGTTGCGTGGAATCGAGTCAAATGTGCAACCTTACACCCATTTGTTAAGCATTGCAGATACATTTCTTGCAGCCCCCGAATATATTGCTCCAGAGGTTGTGCAAGGTCAAGCGATAGATATCCGTTCAGATATTTATTCGTTAGGATGTATCTTGTTTGAATTATTGAGCGGGCAACCTCCATTTCGTGGTGAGAAACCACTTGATATTGCCAAACAGCATGTAACACAAACGCTACCCTCGTTGCGTAAACTTGCCCCCGATGTGCCAGCCGTCGTATCATCAGTTGTACTTCAGTCCTTGGAACGAGATCCTGCACAGCGGTTCCAGACTGTGGCAGAGTTCGGGGAAGCATTTGCGCAAGCATCAAAAGGGGCTACAGGTTATCTCAAACAGCGAACGTCCGTTAATACGGATGAGATAGGCCGTGTGCAGAAGCGACAGGAGACCCCACACGAGAGTTCGTAACAAGGATAACCGGCAGCAACCACAATTTGCAACCGGTCAATTTTCAGCCATGAAAGGGCCAATACGAGGAGCAACCGGCCAAACTCAGCGCCCTGCAGCCAGTGTAACTGACAATTGGCAGCTTTTGCCGCCAATTGTTACCGGTCGTTTACCAGCTTTAAAGGCTTCCAATGCAGCTCCCGTAAAAGGTATAAAGCCTGTCGCATCAGTATCGGCACCACCTACCCTGCCCCCGTTGCCACCACAGGAGATCGTTACGCTGGTTCAGACACCTCCTGCAAAGCCTGCAGCACCACAGTCTACGGCACCACAACCCAAAGCGAAGCCGGAGAAGTCGAAAGCTAACACCGGCAATTCTATGCCTGGAACAAACGCCGATACGTCTGAGCTGGTAAAAGCGTATGAGTGGTGGTCTCTCTCTGATCAAGTACAAACCTCCGCAGAGCCAGCAGCCAGATCAGCACCGGCTCCCTCTAATGAGCGGGCACAACCATTGCCACTGACGAACGAAGTAGACTGGACGGCAGAGCCATTGTCATCTGAATTCACCACACGTGGACGAAATCAGAAATCGGCCCAGCGGTCGAAAAAGATGCCGCGCCGAAAGGTATTTGCCTTCATTGCTGCTGGCGGTGTTGCGGTAGCTGGTACCGCCCTGTTTTTAAACCTTGGACATCTCGGTGGTAAAGCAACCACTCAAACGGCTGCCCAACCGATGAATATGAACAATAAGCCTGCACCACAACAGCAAGCAAACAACAATCCTGCACCACAACAGCAAGCAAACAATAAGCCTGCTGCCAATCAGGGGCAGATGGCTATGCAAGATGTTCCAGCAGCCAAGACAGGGACAGTAGTGGGTTCAACACAGCTAGGGAGCAATACTAGCGTGGACTTTACCAACCCTGCTGATAAGAAGCCCTCAGTGCTTATTAATCTGCCTGGTAATAATTTTGTGGCCTATGAGAAGGCTTGTACCCATGAGGGTGTGATTGTAAATTATGATCCAGCAACGAAGATGCTCGTCTGTCCTGCCCATGGAGCGATTTTTGATCCTGCCAAGGGTGCAAGTGTCGTACAAGGGCCAGCAGAACAACCGTTGCCACAGGTTCATGTAAAGGTAAATGGAGATGGCACCATTACAGCCGTCTAAGCCATAATACAAGAGAAAGCAATACAGTGGTTCATTGGTGATCTGATGCTTCTTACCAAAGCATCAGATCACATTTTTTATGCATTATCAACTAGAAATACCTCGTAATAAATTAGTGATCTGATAAATATGCCGATATTAAAAATAGGAGAAGAATGCAAAAAAGGCAGAACTTATAGAGTAGATGGTGAGTATACTAGAACGGTTTCTTTTGTTGATGTGACCTTTCTTTACTACATTGAACGTTGACAGCGAGTATGATCTCTGCTTAAAATAGTGATTGTTTGCAGGTATGTAAGGTATAAAACATTACAGATTTGTTTCATTGGCGTGCATGTGGTCTCTAGGGGGGAGCTAGTAAGGAGCGATAGGTGGCTATAACAAGGGGACAGCATCTGATAGGGAAGGTCATAGGCTCATGCGTTTTAGAAAAATTGCTGGGATATGGGGGTTCCAGTGCCGTATTTCTTGCGCAACAACAGACACCACAACGTAAGGTTGCCGTTAAAGTTTTCCTTCCTCGTGCGGATATGGATAATCAGATGCAACGTAAATTCTATCAGCGCTTTTTACGTGAGGCAAAAGCGGCTAGTGAGCTGGAACATGCGAACATTCTCCCTATCTATGCATATGGTGAACAAGATGGACTCCCATACATAGTGATGCCTTACATGGCCGGGGGGACTTTAGATGAATATATGGCAAAGCGCGGGCCACTTTCACTACAGGAGACACAATGGTATCTCCATCAACTTGCTGAAGCACTGGACTATGCGCACAAGCAGGGATGCGTTCACTGTGATGTAAAACCCGCGAATATCCTATTGGACAGCAACGGGTACGTTATGTTGTCTGATTTTGGCATAGCGCGCCTGATCAGGACCGAAAATGACTCCAGATCTGCTAAACTCAGGAGCCAACAAGCACTACTGGGCACCCCTGATTATATTTCACCGGAGCAAGCACTGGGGAAACCACTAGATGGACGTTCTGACATCTATTCACTAGGAATTACCCTTTTTTTTGTGCTGGGCAAACAGCTACCTTTCCGCGCAGACTCAGCAATTGCTCTGGCTTTATTACATGTCCATGAGCCTCCACCATCCCTGGCACCGCTTCGTGCTGATATCACGCCTGAGCTTGATATGGTTATGAGCAAGACGCTGGCAAAAAATCCTGAGGATCGGTTTCAATCAGCTGGTGAGCTAAGCACAGCATTTGCAACAGCAATTGCCACTGATAAAAACAAACAGGTGGTTATGTATAGCAAGCATATGCATACATGTACAGATGAAAGAGATTTTTCGTGCGATATACCAGTGTTGCAGCGCGTCTCCAAACCAGTTTATACGCATCCACCCATTTTTTGCACAGCATAGAGGTGCAAACCGTCTTCTGATTATAGGCATAGCATGTGCACTAGTGCTATTCACATTAGGTTTTACCGTAAATTATGTAGCCAGGCATTCATATCCGCCTATCACTGTAGTCAAATCTGCCCCGACGCTAGCAGTAAATGGAGTACAAGACCCATTAGCCAACACTGCCAACTGGCCATCAAGCAGTACATTTTTTTATGATCAGCAAGAACAGAGTTATCACATTGTAAATAAACTGCCAGTAGGTGTGGCGCTTGCCCCCTATTATAATCATATGTTCCGAGATTTTCGTCTCTCTATTACCATCGTCGAAGTGCAAAAAAACGGAGAGGGGTTAGATTATTACGGTATAGTATTTCGAGCAACCAGTGATCAGTCCCACTATTACCTCTTTGAAATAGCTCCTGCTGACCATGCCTATTACTCGTTCTGGCGCTTTGACAGTGGTCGCTGGACGCTTATCAAATCTGGCAGAATTGCATCACTAATAACCACAATAGGCAAGAGCAACATGTTTTCTATTGAAGCACACGGGAATAAATTTACTATCATAGTAAATGGGAAGCCAATAGGAACCCCTATAGCAGACACCAATGCCAGGCCACTACAATCGGGCCAGATTGGTCTCTACGTTGAAAATCAAGGCATGGAAGTTGCCTTTTCGCACCTCTACATTGACCCTCTTAAATAGGAGAGCTGCCAATAGTGTGCACTGGTAAACTAATTAAAAAGCAATTGACATCATGTGTACAACCCTCTATACTGAAATGGCCTAAAACAAAACTTCGCACTGTTATGTATGGTAATCGGGCATAGCGTGCTAAGAGGAGGACAGCAAGAACAATGACCTATGTAATTACCCAACCATGTATTGGTGTTAAAGATGCATCATGCGTAGACGTTTGCCCCGTAGACTGCATTCATCCCTCGCAAGGCGAAGCTGGTTTTGATACATCTGAACAGCTTTTTATCAACCCGGATGAGTGTATTGACTGTGGCGCGTGTGAGCCTGCATGCCCAGTGACAGCCATCTTCGAAGAATCAGCGGTTCCAGAGGAATGGAAAAGTTTTATCAAGATTAACGCTGATTTTTTCAAAGGATAAGAATAGAGATAGGCAAACAACAAATTGCCCTGAGTTCGTGAGTAGATTTCGAAATAGGGCAGGTTTATAACGTTAGTTTCACAGATAAACTTGCCCCAGATGAGAAGCAAAATATTTCCCCTTTCCTGCGTAAAATGATAGAATGCACGTTTTGCATTTCGTTTATGTGTAAGCACAACTTCTTTTCATACGGAGTGAACCCCTATGCCAATAACACGACGAAAACGAGTCAATCCACCGGAGCAAACAGAGAATACCAATCATGTAAGTGAGCAAACAGAAAATGTGTCTGCATCTCCCATCATAGAGCACACAGCAGAAGATGTACAGCAGGTAGAGAGCCAGCAAGGTGATATGCAAGCATTGCCTACTCCCGTTGTTCCCTTGCCTGCAGGGGGCAGCATAGCGGAGAGCGTGCCATTTCCCACCCCAACATCTATATCAATGGCAGAAACAAATAGTGAAAGAAAAGAGTTTGTAGAGAAGCCGGAACGTGTTTCGCGTCCAGAGCGCATGGTGGAACGCCACGAGTACACCCCAACAATCGAAGGTGGCCGTCGTACGTCACGCGGAGAACTATTTCGGCGTCCACCGCAACCACCAACAACACCACCAGTAGCTGCTACAGTGGTACAACCCGTATTGCAAGCACCTACACATGAAATTAGCTTACCGTTGGGAAATTTATTGCATCTTGCATATAATCCTGGGTATACGGGCTCCGATGAAGCGCGTAGTGAACTACTAGAGCAATTGTCGAATGAAAGTAAAGCCGGTGGTCGTGCTCGCTGTTGGAGTTGTGGCTCAATCGCTATTGTCTATGATCGTTGGAATACCCGTAGTAAAACTTTTGGAGAAGTAGGTGTCGCCTTTTGTGAAATTTGTGGTGTGTGGAGCGTGATGTAGTCGCCATGTAACCCCGTGCTGACTATCTACGTATATATGCAATGAAGGAACCTGTTTAGAGCATCTAAATGGGATAATTTAGCATCAATTCAATCACAACCATGAGGTTTACTATGTATAATTACCCGAACAATAATAATCCCTACGGTGGGGGCCCTTATGGGCGGAGGAATAATGCGTTTGGCTCCCGCTATCAATATCAAACCCTCGCGCCTGAGTACCAGGGTACGCAGACAAGTGGTTTAATAGGCAAAGTAATGGGATTGTTAGCATTCTCCTTCATTTTTGCTTCTATCGGAGCACTGGTCGGTGCGCAGTTTGGCGCAAGTATAGGAATATCCTGGATAGTAGTGGCGCTTGGGGGCCTTGTTGTGCTGATTGCGCTAAATTTTCTGATCCAGAAGTCGCCTATTAACCTGATCCTCCTGTACCTCTTCACTTTTCTAGAGGGTATGTCGATAGGACCAATTATAGCCGAGTATACCCAGACAACAACCGGAACTCAGATTCTGGGAGAAGCGTTTGTTATAACCGCGTTAACCTCCCTGGCACTGGCGCTTTATTCATGGACAACCAAACGGGATTTTACGCGTATAGGTGACTATCTCTTCTTTGGCTTGATACTGTTGCTTGTCGCTGGAATAGTGAATATATTCTTCCAAAGCACGCTTTTTGTCCTGGTAATCTCTGTAATAGGTATAGGGATTTTCTCTGGCTATGTACTGTTTTATGTACAACGTGCAAAATACATGCAAGATACGCTTCCAAACGCAATTGGACTGACGGTATCTTTGTTTATCACAGTCCTCAACCTGTTTCTATACATCTTGCAATTGCTTACAATCTTGCAGGGCGGCGGCCGTCGTCGCTAAAAAGCGCCTGAAGCACAGTTTTACAGCAGAATAGATATCGAGTAAAATAGGTTAGTTTGATAACTGCGGTATTGGTTCACAAACTGTTTTCCAAAATGCAGGGAATAAACAAAAAAATCTTCGTGTTTTCTAGATAGTCAAGTATATCTAGGTGCTAGTTCTAGTCGAAGACAGAGAAAACATTGTGATTTCGGAAAGAGAGAATATTATGGATACGAATACTAACCTGTTTCATGTAGGTGACCAGGATTTTGAGGGCAAAGTGCTCAAATCGGATGCACCAGTGATTGTCGATTTTTGGGCAGCGTGGTGCGGTCCCTGCCGCGCAATCGCCCCGGTGTTTGAGCGCTTGAGCCAGGAATACAACGGGAAACTGCAATTTGCGAAAATGGATATTGATGAGCATAATATGACACCCAGTCGTCTTGGTATTCAGGCCATCCCAACACTAATGATCTTCAAAGACGGGAAAGCGATAGGTCGTTTAGTCGGTCCACATCCCACTCGTCTGAAAAGTGAGATCGACCGTGTGCTAGCCGAAAATGGTATAGCAGTTGCCTAAAGTGGTTGTGTAGGAACAATGACCTGGCAGATAAGGCAAAAAGCTGACAGGTCATCCCTCCTATGCGAGAGAGTAAGAGTGGGCAAAGACTAATGTGGATGTGTTGATCTTTATCGCAGAGATAACTGTTATACAGGATGGGTAAGATAAAATTTCTAATTATTTTTAGTGTATTCCCCGCTTTCTTGTGCTATAAAATCATAAAAACAGAGATAAAAATCACATTTTGCCTACTTTCAGCCATTACCCCTCGACTCTCAGCTTGTTTTGTGATATATTCTTCCCATAATGTTACATATCATTAAATCTGTTGTATGGACATAAGGGGAACCGTATATGCCAATCTTAGAGCGCTCAAATCCTCTACCGCTTTACTATCAGTTGAAAGAAGTACTGAAGCAGCAAATTCGTGCTGGACATCTAGCACCACATACAGCTATACCTTCAGAACCTGAACTAGTAACGCAGTATCATGTAAGTCGTGCCACTGTGAGACAAGCGTTGACCGAACTTGTGCATGAAGGCTTGTTATATCGTCAGCATGGACGAGGAACGTTTGTCTGTGAACCACGAGTGCAGCAGCAAACGATCAGCGAGCTTACCAGCCTTTCTGAAGAGATCCGTCGGAGAGGGAAGCAGCCAGGTGGAATGTTGTTTGTAAGTGAATTAGTACGCGGTTCGCAAGCCGTACGCGAGCAACTGCGCCTCACAGATGAAGAGCAAGTTGTACGTCTGGAGAGACTGCGAACAGCCGATGAAAAGCCAATAGCATATGAGGTTGACTACTTGCCATATCCTCGTGCTGCGAGCATTTATCAACGAGCAAAAGAAGCGGGAGATGGTTCTCTCTACAGCCTGATGGCGTCCGAAGGAATGCAACCGTATATTGCGGAGCAGTCATACAAAGCTGGGCGCGTAAACGAACGTGAAGCTGAATTGTTGCATGTCTCTCCTGAAGAGATCGGTATTCGTCTCTTTTGCACCGCGTTTGACGAGACAGGGGCTCCAATTGAATATACTGAAGCCTTTTATCCTGGCGATGTCTACGATTTTCATTTAACCTTACGTATCACCAGGTAGAAGACAAAAATCATCCTACTGTAAAATAAGAAAGTGAGTATTTCCTAGAAAAGATTGTTTAAGCCTGGATCTGCTGTAATGGCTCTCCGGCTAAATTGTAAGGTGTGCGAAAGAAGTCGGGCCAATCATAAGCCCGACTTCACCCTATTCTATAGCTATGAGGCATGGGCGAAGCGTGCTATACTACTCAAGGACTTACGATTTACGGTTATTTTTCTGCACGCAACGGAACGTGAAAAATAGAGGAGCTTAAGCACCATATGAGTAATATGCAAGACGACGTTACTACCAATAAAAGTGTTCCTGTCCATTTTGTGAGTCGCAACGAATTGGCAGGAGATGAGCAATCATGGACAGATAAAGGGAATGCGGCCGCCCAAAAAGGCGATTACGAGACTGCGGCAGAAGCATTTGCCCAGGCAGTGGAAGTGAGCCCGGATAAGGCGCGTGCTCGTTACAATCTGGCTCTGGCCCAACAGTATCTAGGCGATGTAGAGACGGCGATTGCGGGTTATCGCCGTGCTATCGACCTTGATCCACAATTGATCGAAGCATACACTAACCTGGGAAATCTCTATGGTGAACTTGGAATGTATGAAGAATCGCTAGAGACATTCCAACAGGGATTAGAACTGGCACCAGAGAATGACGAACTCTATTTAAGTGTTGGAGATGCCTATCGCATCCAGAATTTGTACCAGGATGCGATCCAGGCGTATCGCCAAACGCTTATGATTAACCCGGACAATGCAGTTGCCAGAGACAACTTGCGTGACGTTCGCGAGCGTGTGAATGAACAATGGCGTCGTGTGTTGGATCAGGAGGCCCGTATCGATGACGATCCGTCTGAGCCTGCATATTATGCCGAGCTAGCCAGCATGTATCTGGATATGCGGCACTACAATGAGGCTCTCTCCACTGCAAACCAGATGCTAGCTCTTGATCCTGATGGACGTGCTGGCTATGACACCCTTGCAGCCATTTATGAACAAATGGGCGAGCGGGATCAGGCAGTCGAAATTTACAATCGTATTGTATCCCTTGATCCAAATGATGCAGAAGCATGGGAACACCTTGGAACCTGGCGTTCTATACAAGGGAACAATGATGACGCTATTGAGGCATATGCACAAGCTGCACAGCTAGATCCTCAGCGTGTCACAAGCCGTTTTAGTATGGCAGAAATCTATCTGGAAACCGACCGCTATGATGAAGCGCTGGCTATCTATCAAGGACTGGTAGAAAGTGCGGGTCGTGGCGATCTGCAAGTAGATGATTTAGCAGCCGCTTATGCTGGGCTTGCTGAGACGTATAATGCGTTAGGACGTTATGATGAGGCTATTCAGACGGCACAGGCCTTACTTGAACGCTCTGAAGATGATCCAGAGGGATATTATCAGCTAGCAACTGCATACGATGGCTCACATCGTATTGAAGAGGCTATTGAGAATTACCAGAACGCGATTGAGAGCGATCCACTGAACGCTGATTACTATAACGATTTTGCAGATACATTGCGTGAAGCGAAACGTTATGACGAAGCACTTGATACGGTGCAACAGGCAATTGCCATGGAGCCTTCTATGTTGCTTGCTTATGAGACCCTGACACAAATCTATGAAGAGACTGGTCAGTCTGAGAAAGCGGCTGAGGCGATGAGTCAGGCAAACATATTGCGTTCTCTTAGTCAGGAATCGGCCGACTAAAACCAGAAGCTTGCAGAAAAAGAAGGTATACTTCTGCTCAAGTGTGATTTGCAAAGAAGGTGGGCAGAAGTATACCTTCTTTTTCCATTATTAACAGAGGTATTGCATTTTGAGCACCTTTTTCGTCTCGCGAAAAAGGTGCTCAAAATGCAATACCTCTGTTAATAAGCTGAACTATTGTAATACACACTCTATTTTTTGGAACTATTCAAGCTTGTTTTTCCTCTATTTTTTCGGCGAACTCTTTGAGGTCAGCCAGATTATGATGAATATGATCATAAAGAAGATCGTGGTTAAGACCAGCAGGTTCATGAACAAGGATATCACGCAGGTTGGTTAAAGTCTCCAGGCGATAGGATAGTGTACGAGGAATAATTTGTTGAGAGGCCACGATACTGAGAAGTTCATGATAGCCTTCAGCACGTCTCAGGCCAAGAGAAGCGATCAAAATGCTACAAATATACAGGCAAGCATCAATTGCTAGCTGCATATATCGTTCTGCAAGCCCATAAACATGATAGTCGGCTGTAAACTCTGTCCGTACAGTCTGCCCCAGATCCTGTAAAACATCTATCGACGTGCGCAACTGTAGTAGAGAACCCTGAACAAGTTCTTTGTCGATAGGAAGCATTTGTACGGAGAGGCGGCGGCTCAGTGCCTGATTCTGGATATCATCGAATTTTTTAAAGTCCAGATACGCCATAACTGCCTTTGTTTCAAAGAAGACACGCTGTTTTTCATTACGGCTAAAGAGAATTTGCCCATATTTGATCACTTGTTGTTTGAGAAGCAGAGAGGCTTGATTAAGAATCACGACATCGATGTGGTCTGATTCCAGGCGTTTAGCAAGCTCACTAAGAAAGTAGAGTTGGAAGTCAAGAAACTGATCAGCTTTAATTTGATCCATCAGGAGGACGGCAATGTCAATATCGCTGAGGTGACCAAAAGTTGTCCTGTTGGTAAGTGAGCCAGCTACATAGGCGGCATTCACCGGATTTTGGGCGAAGAACTGGTTGAGACGAGACTGTTTTTCGAATAAGTTCATCAACGACCTCCGAGAGAAACCGATAACCTATCCCAGATCGTTGGCATAAAATGGGAGAACGCACTTTTTAAACTCTGTAGGTACTCTTCTTTTTTTACCTGAAAGTGTTGGCTGTCACTTTGCATAAATGCACTAAGTGGGTAAATAGTCAACATATTTCTTAATAAAAAGGCTAGTTCGTTATTCAATAACTATACCATAAAAGTGGCTTGTATGTAGCCTTTAAGGCGACTAATTTTAGGATGTGGAGGGCTGATACAAAGATAGAGCGTATGATTGCTGTGAACTCTACCCCTCGACCCATGTCTCTCCGTTGGTGGCGACCTCTTTTTTCCAGATGGGGACCGTGGTTTTTAGAGTATCTATAATATAGCGGCATGCCTCAAATGCTTCTGCACGATGAGGGCTGGCGACGACGATAATTACGCTGGCCTCGCCAATTTCCAGACGTCCGAAGCGATGGGCAACGGCTACACGTTCTATGCCCCAACGCTGTGTTGCATCCACAATAATGGTGCGAATTTGCTGCACAGCCATCTCCTCATAGACATCATATTCAAGATAGTGAACCTGTTTACCGCGAGCATTGTCGCGCACGACCCCTTCAAAGGTGACAATACCGCCAATACTGGGATGGCTCACGGCGGCAATCAGTGCATCACGATCAAGCGGCTCACGTGTAAGAAGAATGATGGGTTCCAAGAGCTAGCCTCCTCCTGTTGGGGGAATAAATACAAGTTCATCGCCATCATTGAGTGCTGTATCAGCTGGCACATAACGACGATTGACCGCGCAGACCGAGCGTTCCAGTATTGGTTGCAGTTGTGGCGTGCGTGTCAGTAAGAGCTCGCGCACATCTGTAACCCGAAGGGTGTCTGGAACAAGTCAATAGCTCTTCTGTTTGCCCTACAATCTCACGGATTGAAGCGAAATAGCGAATGTGAATGTTCATAGTAGAAATTGTAGCACAATAGGTATCTTTATAACAGGGGATTTTATCCACACCCATTACACCATAACTAAGCGTCTTCTTTGTATGCGTTGAGTATGTGTAAATCACTACTTTTACAAAAGTGTCAAAATAGAAAAGAAATTGATGACTATATGATACTACACCAGGACTATGATGCAATTGTTGTAGGATCGGGGCCGAATGGTCTGGCCGCAGCCATTGTACTAGCGCAGGCTGGACGATCTGTGCTTGTGCTGGAGGCGAAAGATACGATTGGGGGAGGGGTACGTACAAAAGAACTGACATTACCAGGGTTTTTGCATGATGTGTGTTCGGCCGTGTATCCACTGTCCATTGGCTCGCCTTTTTTACGCTCGTTACCTCTTGAGCAATATGGGCTGGAATGGTTGCAGCCAGAAGTGCCACTTGCACATCCATTGGATGATGGAAGTGCTATGTTGCTAGAACGTTCTATGAAAGCGACTGGTAGGACCCTTGGATGTGATGAAAATGCTTATGAGAGCCTCATAGGGCCCTTTGTTTCCAATTGGGATACAATTGCGCAAGCTTTCTTAGGACCACTACGTGTAGCTCCTCTGCTGCATCCATTTGCACTTGTGCCTTTTGGTCTGTCTGCTATTCAGCCAGCACAAACATTGCTTCATCATGTATTTAAAGGCGAGCGTGCGCGAGCCATGCTGGGTGGGGTATGTGCCCATTCGCAAATTCCATTGAACTATTTAGCCAGTGCGGCAGCGGGGCTGATGCTGGCTACGGCCGGGCATGTGTTTGGCTGGCCTGTGCCACGTGGTGGGGCACAGATGATCGCTAACGCCCTGGCCGCTTATCTGCGCTCTTTACATGGCGAGATTGTAACGGGCGTTGAAGTTAAAAATATCGATGATCTGCCTCCCGCACGTGCTGTTTTGTTCGATGTGACACCACAACAATTATTGCGCATTGCAGGTCATCATCTTCCAGAAGGTTACAAGCGGAGTTTGCAGCGTTATCGCTATGGTATAGGCTCATTCAAAATTGATTTTGCCCTGGATGGCGCTATCCCCTGGCGGGCACCGGATTGTTTGCGTGCAGGCACTGTGCATCTGGGGGGAACGCTAGAAGAGATTGCAGAATCGGAGCGTCAGGCATGGCGTGGTGTCCCTCCCGAAAATCCCTATGTGTTAGTAGCACAACAAAGTCTGGTAGATCCAACTCGTGCTCCTGAGGGCAAGCATACTGTGTGGGCCTATTGCCACGTACCCAACGGATCAAGCTTTGATATGACGGAACGTATCGAGGCCCAAATAGAACGCTTCGCGCCTGGTTTCCGTGAGCGTATCCTGGCCCGCCATGTGACCGATCCTGCCGGCTTGGAGCGGTATAATGCCAACTATATCGGGGGCGATATTAATGGAGGCGTGCAGGACCTGTGGCAGCTTTTTACCAGGCCAACTGTGTGGCCTGCTTCCTACACCACGCCAGCAAAGAATATTTTTATTTGCTCATCTTCGACGCCTCCTGGCGGGGGGGTGCATGGTATGTGCGGCTTTTTTGCTGCGCAAACAGTGCTACATCATACATAGAAACGGTCAGATGCCCGCTTCACTTTTCCTCAGGTGTCCTCACGCTCATGGGCGTGAGGACACCTGGCCATGAGTGTGTGGTTTTATACTATCGTTTGCTATACTCTTTACTAGGGCCATTGTGTGAAGCCCAGGTTATTAAAAGGGAGTATTGAATAATGGATGCCAGTACTATTGCTGCGGCGAATTTTGAGCTCTTGCGAAAGAATCCCTATCCGGGAAGAGGATTGGTGATTGGACGTTCTTCGGTTGAAGATGCATGGTTGATGATTTACTGGATTATGGGACGAAGTACAGCCAGCCGCAATCGAAAATTTGTTGTGGATGGGCACACGTTGAGAACTCAGCCTATCGATACGCGTCAGATGGAGAATCCAGAACTGCTTATCTATGACGCGATGCTTGAACTTCCCAACGTTTATTTAGTAAGTAATGGGGATCAGACGCGCACTATTTACGATGCCTTGCTCGCCGGTAGCACATTTGATGCAGCATTGGAGAAGCGTGAGCGTGAACCCGATGCCCCACATTATACACCCCGTATTAGCGGCATGCTCAATCTACAAGAATATCCGGGTGTCGTAACGCTGAGCATATTGAAGGCAAACCAGGCAAATCCAGCTCTTACGGATCGTTTCCTCTATCACCCGGCAAAGTCACCACGTGGCTATGGGGTTGGCTTGACGACATATCATGGCGATGGTAATCCTTTACCCAGCTTTAGCGGTGATCCTCTCTTCCTACCATGCATTGGAAGTGTTGAAAATGTATTGGAATCTTATTGGAACACACTCAACGCAGACAATCGTGTTGCCATTGCGGTGAAGCAGATAACAGCACAGGACGGTGGAAGCCGGATCGTTGTACGAAACCGTTTTGTTGCGCAATAGTTTGTTTTCCCGTGCGTGCTTGCAATCTTTTTCTTATTTCTTCTTATCTATTTTGCACGTTTCCATATTTTTCGGTGCAAAAATATGGAAACGTGCAAAACAACTAACCTACGCCCTGGCAAGTCGTACTGCAGAGTTCTGCAAGGGTACGAACACCAACGCCAGTGCCTCCCTTTTCTTGATAGGGTTTTTTGCTATCGACATAGCTTGTGCCGGCGATGTCCAGATGTGCCCACCTGGCACTATCCACAAAGTTTTCCAGGATCTTAGCCGCGGTCACAGCGGAGGCAGAACGTCCAGCGGTTTGCTTGATATCGGCTATATCACTTTTAATGAAATCACCATACTCATCGTCGAGAGGCATCGGCCAGAACTTTTCACCTGCAACGCGACCGGCAGCAATAATCTCATTGGTAAGCTGCCCATCATTACAGAACAGGCCAGTCATAGTCGTGCCCAGAGCAACAACAATGCCACCTGTTAAGGTTGCCACATCGATGATGGGTGATAAGCCCGAGCGAGTGGCATATGAGAGAGCATCGGCCAGGACCAGGCGACCTTCAGCATCGGTATTCACAATCTCGATAGTCTTACCATTCATAATTTTCAGTATATCGCCGGGTAGATAGGCAGAGTTGCCAGGCATATTTTCGCAGGTAGGAATCAAAGCCGTTACATTGATCGCTGGTTGCAGACGTGCAATAGCCTGCATAGCTCCAATAACAGTTGCAGCACCACCCATATCGCCTTTCATCTCATCCATACCCTCGGCTGGCTTGAGAGAAATGCCACCAGTATCAAAGGTAATGCCTTTTCCCACGAGAGCCATACCTTGCTCTGTCTGTGGGGCTCCACGATAGCGTAAAATGATGAAATATGGAGGCTGTGAACTGCCCTGAGATACGCCAATGAGCCCGCCCATACCGAGCTCGGCGATCTTTGTTTTATCAAAGATCTCACACTCGATACCAACCTCTTTTGCCATCGTCTCGGCACGATGGGCCAGGGTTCCGGGTGTCAACACATTGGGAGGCTCATTGACCAGACTCCGAGCAAAATTGGTGGCCTCTGCGAGAGCCTGTGCTCTTTGGATTGCCTGCACATAGGCATCCTGGTGTGCTTCTTGTGTCAGCAGGGTTATCTGCTCGACAACTGGTGCTGCCGGTTCTTTACTTTGATAGAGCCGAAATGTATAGAGACCAAGAATTGCGCCCTCAACCTCAGCCTGTACTCCCTGGACCATCTCGACCTGATTATTATCCCCTCCTACTGCAAGGACAATATGGAGAGCACCAGTATTTTGCAGGTGACGAGCGGCAATTGCCGTTGCCCGCCGAATTGCCTGGGTATCTACTTTCTCCAATTTACCCAGACCAACAACGATAACTCGTTTGGCCGCCAGTTTTCCCATAGGATGAATAGTCAGTATCTCACCAGGTGAACTTTTGAACTCACCTGCATTACTACGTTCAGCGATAAGACCACCCAGGAGTTCATCTACTACAGCGGCTGTCTTTGTCAGCTGCGTACCCCGTTGTTTATCCTCAATGGAGCCAACAATCAGCGCATCGCAAGCGATATACTGTACAGATTGTGTTGTTGTATTAATTTTCATATTATGAGTCTCCAATTCTTTATGTTTTAAAGTCACAAGCTTCAGATCTTAATGGGAGGCGAGCAAGCGTTCAACCACTTCCAGTAGCTGGCGGGGTTTGAACGGCTTCGTGAGATACTCAGTGCAGCCAATCTGTTTTGCCGCCTCGCCCTCGTCACTCAGCGCAAAAGCCGTAACCGCCACAATTGGCACATGTTCTAAACCTGGTCGAGCGCGGATAAGTTGAGTCGTGCGATAGCCATCCAAAATGGGCATAGAAAGGTCGGTGAGGATAAGATCGACCTTTTCGCGGTCAAGTGTGGCGAGAGCCTCGCGGCCATTGGAGGCAGAGATGCAACGGTAACCCCGCGTGGATAAGACCCGTTCAATCAAGATACGATTCGATGCCTCGTTTTCCACTACTAGAATGGTAGGTTGGTAAGAATGCTGGGTAGATGTATTCATTAAAATATGTCTTTCACTTTTCATTTTGCAGAGTTCCCGATAGCTTTTGAATCTCTTGAGATTATACGCCAGAGTACATATCGATGCACTATTATCCTTTGTTTATCATGAAATCAGGGCGACAGGGAGCGTAAACGAGAATGTCGAGCCTTCACCGGGCACGCTTTCCACCGTAATCTCGCCACCTTGTAGCTCAATAAGTCTTTTCGCGATTGTCAGACCAAGGCCAGTACCCCCGAATCTGCGCGTTGTGCTCCCATCGGCCTGACGAAATGCCTCGAAAATATAGCCAATAGCAGCAGGAGAGATACCAATCCCGGTATCACTCACTGAGATGTGTAGCATCTCATGGGTTTTCAGGTATTGACAGCGGATCGTGACGCCACCTTTCTCCGTAAATTTGAGTGCATTCGAGACCAGATTAATAGCTACCTGACGCAGGCGATGACTATCAGCCATTGTCAGTGGCAAACCTTTCTCCATCTCCAGACGTAGAAACAACTCTTTACTATTGGCAATTGGTTTCAATTGATTGACTACCTCAGTAAGAAAAGCAACCAGTTCAAGTGGCTCTGGTTTTACCTCTATATGATCAGCTTCTATTTTGGAGAGATCGAGCATATCGTCCACCAGATGCGATAGATCTTCGGCTCTGCGTACCATAAACTGAATATGATCTTCTTGTTCTGTCGTCAGGGACCCTTCCACGAAGCCCTCTAAGAGTAACGCACCATAACTAATAATGCTGTGTAAGGGAGTGCGTAATTCGTGGGTAACATTAGCCAGGAACTGAGACTTCAATTGATTCGCCCGTTCCAACGCAGTGTTTTTCTCTTTCACTTCGACAAAGAGCAAAGCGTTCTCGATAGCCATCGCAGTTTGTAGCGCCGTAGTGCTCAGCAGGAACGTATCGCGGCTACTAATAGCATGAGGTTCATCGGTATAAAGTATAAATGCGCCGATAGGCTGATCTGACAAGAGTAGCGGGACAGAGATAGCCGAACTATAGCCCATCTCCAGAGCCATAAGAGCCCAGGCATCTTTCCGCTCCTGGTAAATAGTATGGATATCCTCGCCATAGACAATTTTTCGGCGTTGAATAGCCATGCGTGCTAGAATCATATCTAAATCGCGTAATGCATGGCGTGGGATGCGCGTACGGCGTGATCCATAAGCAGGATCATTAGAAGTGGTTTTAGGCGGAGAGAGCCTGATCCCCCGTAAAGCGCGTCGTTTCCCACTGGCCGTTTGTGCTTGATTGCTTGGGATAGCCGCCATTTTCGTTGTTGCAGCCAGTGTAATCTCGCCGTCTGGATCTGTATAGACAAGAGCATTTTTTTTGGCAGGAGGAGGCATGGCAGCGCTTTCTGGACCTGCCGTAGCATCAATTATCTCCGGCCAATGTGCGACCGCCCAGGGAGAAGGCCTCTCACGCCCATAGAGCAGAAGGGTCACGTGTTTTACTTGCATAATATGCCCGGTATGCGTAACGATTTCTGCAAGCAAATGTTCCAGGTTGAGTGTAGACATAAGAGCATCACTCATAATCAAGAGATTGCTCATCTGGTCTGTCAGAGCCTGGCCCTCGCTATAAAGGGATTCATCGAGGAGTTGAAAAGAGCTGGCGAGCATATTAAGTTCATTGGACATTGGTAAACCAATTTGAACATCTGTATTATTTGCAACCAGAACCTGTGCATGTACTTGTAAGCGTCGTAGAGGGCGAATGAGTAATACGCTCGTCACAAATGAATACAGCACGATACCTAGCGCAATAACGAATATACCCACGCCGGTCACAATGAGGAGCAAACGCGGCATGAACCTATTTCCGTTTGCAAGAGATTCAGCAGCAACAACAACCAATTTAGGAGAATCTGGACTTTGCTCATTGATAGTCATTCCCTCTGCGAGTATTAGATATGGCCGAGGGTATGCAATAATCTTTGGTTGACCAGCCGAGCAAATCGCCTGGTCAGATAGACTGTTAGGTGTATTAGAGGCGTGCAGCTCTATATTCGTTGTCGCTATGATCTGCCCCGATTGACAGAGAGTACTATTTATACCAGTTTCTTGCGTAAGTGATTGAGCGAAATAGGTATCAATGTGTTGAACAGCTTGAAGGACTCCGGTCTCTTTTTGTGAGCTATCCAAAATGGGAAGCGCGATATTAAATATCCACCCTGGGTTGCTCGGAAAATGGCTTACCGTTGGAAATGTGTCCTGTTGTAATATCACAACAGCTTTTCCCGCAGATGCCTGATTCACCAGGTAGATCGTCTCTGCAGACAATGAGGAAGTAGGGTCGCTGTGAGCAACAAGTTGATGTTTACTTATAGAAATAACATTAAGAGTTGATATATGTTGACGTAGAGCATAAGTAACAAGAATTTTTTGTAGATAAGCATTATTCTCAGGTGCAGAAGGATGAGAGAGAGTAGCAGAGATAGAAGGATCATGCGTAACACTTGTTAAATCCTGTAGTAACGCCGTCATATGGGACTGATAAGCTGTATGGATAATCGAGAGATGTGTTTGCGCATCTCTTTTTGCCTGATATTCGGAATACAGCTTAAACATGCTCCAGGACAATAATGTAAAGAGGAGCATACAGAATAAGAGAATTAAAGTAGCAACAATTATCAGTTTGCCGCCGAGAGATCGTAGTGTGAATTGCATGCGGCCCTTCCTAGCATAATAAAAGCAAGGGCAGGACGGGGTGCCAGCTCGTCCTTCCCTTACCACGCGTGTGCGTAAAGCGCAACGCGAAGCTCTAAGAGGTGCGCGTGCGGACCCCATGGGGAAAAGGTCGCACGTTAATACCTGAATGCACGCTACAAGCCACTCATCGAGGTGGATCTGCTTGCTTACGTACATCCCGCTATCCATCCCAGGCTTATGTATTATAACGTATAAGTATGTAAATTGTTATCTCTTTTAGGAGCAAAATTTCTGATAGGAAGAAATTGATCAGAAAATTAGCAGAATGCGATACTGTGTACATTCTTGCTATACTTTCCCCCATCATTACATTTCTTCTGCTTACCTCGCTCATCATGCCTGGAAATCGATGTAGCCGCGTTTTAAAAGGCGAACGAGAACATGTGCGATTTCCAGTTCATTGCGACGTGTTAAACGAGCCACATCGCGCAGCGTCCGTTTTCCGTCGAGTAGCAAAAGGACGGCCCGATCTCGTCGTTCAATACAACCTAATAGAAAGTGAGCAGTAACTATAGCTCGTGTGCGAAAAACTGCGAAAACCCCTCGTCGGGCTATCTCCTCCGAATTCGCAATAAACGGAACAGGTGTGAAATAGCCAGTCGAATACGCCTGTGTTACGGTCATCTTCCCCTCCTCCAAACATGCCACACATTTCATATTTCCCATAAGACAGGAACCGTCATAAAATCTGTTGCCAGATACCTCTAGCTTTAGCTATGGGGAGGAAGGGCGATACAAGCTCCTTTCTCAATACCCGTAGCCTTCTACCCTGGATAAAGATCAACCTCGCCAGAGAAATTTTAGCTATAGTGATAGTGTCACTATAAAGTTTGCAGTATCTTCTCTCTCTATTATAGCAATTAAACAAGTCCATTCAAGTCTTATATAGGAATATCAGGGGATCTCAATCCCACAAATCACCCATTAATACTTTTTTTATCGAGTTATCTCCATAAATTGTGCTGTATATCCGCCATATAGCTGAAGCGCTCCAAAGAGTTCCATCACGGAGAAAGACAAAGCGAAGTCCAGCAGGAAGAGGGTCCTGTAGTGTCCTGTAGTGTACCTGCAGATTATATACTACTATTAGCTGGCGTCACATGAGAAGGCGAAGCCTGTTTCTGCCATAGGCGGCAGCCAATCAGCCCACCCACAGCGAGAGTAAGAAGGAAGCAGATCATGATTGCAACCCGCATAACCAGTAGGATCGTTGATGGCCTACGATAAGATAGAACACCTGTAAATAGGCTGTATACTTCAGATGTCTTACGCAGGCGTCTGGCTGGTATAGAAACAAATTTTAGAGTTATTGGCATCATCAAAAAAGCCACGAGAAAATTTTCTAGAACAACAGCTATAATAGGCGTTGTTTAGAAGCATTCGTTAGCTTTTTATATTCTTTTGAAGAGAAAATTCTATCTCGTAATGAGTGCCGTGGTTCGGCACGCGGTAAATTGGAAAGAAGTGCATCAAAGCGCCGGAATTCTACAAGAAGAGCGCTGCATGCAGCGCAAGTTTGTAGATGGGAGGCGGCGCATTGACGCTCTTCCAGAGCGAGCACATTGTCAAGGTAAGCACTCAGCAAAGCCTTGACTAGCTCGCAGCTCATTGTGCTCCTCCTCCCTGTTCCAGGACCCGATAATGTTCGCGAAATGATTGACGTGCACGCGAAAGATACATTTTGACACCGCTCTCAGCAATATTAAGAGAGTGAGCAATTTCACTATAGGAGAAACCCTCCTGCGTATACAGGAGTAATGCAGCTCTGTATTGCTGAGGCATGCGACGGAGAGCCGCGCGGACCATCTCCGTTGTTCCATATATCTCTTGTGGATCTGCACTCTCAACATCGGCAGGCTCATGATCGAGATCTTGCCAGGGCAACCAGGCAATAAGCTTGCGACGACGAAGCGCATCATATGCAGTATTGGTTGCAATACGATAGAGCCAGGCCGATAGTTTTAAGTTAGCATCCATTTTTGGTAAAGCGCGAAAAGCCTTGAGAAAGGTATCTTGAGTTAGATCATCTGCTTGTTCGCGGTCGCCTACCAGATGATATATATAATTATAGATAGGTGTCTTATATTCGTCGTAAATTTGTTCAAAAGACCAGGAGTTCTCCCTGGTTTCCACCCGGACCATGCGCTACAATCCCTTCGATAGCTACTGCTAATTTCTTGTCCGTTCCATGCAAGAAGACAGTAACCATTTCCAGGAAGTGCGAGGGAAACTCTACAGGGCACATGGCCCGTACAGCCTACCTGCGGGTATTGGAAACGCAAATTCCTTCTGTGTAGTGGAACGGACAACCAACGCTATCAGTAACATGCTAGAATAGTCATGTACACTTGCGGTTGAGTGATGTATCGTCTATCATGGTAGCATACTCAGGTGGAGATGTAGCAATCATTATCTGATAGTGTAGTACTATTGGGTGAATGAAGCAATGCTTGGGAGGCTTCTTCGTTAAATACCGGGGGATTATGCCCTCATGGAGTTTAGTAGGCCATCGATCCCGGTCAGGGAAAGGTTACTATAACTGTGGTTTGAGCGGACTGACCGAAACCGCTTCGCCTTCGGGTGTTTTTCTCTTTCTCAGCCTGAAGGCGCAAGGGTCCCTTCCTGGCGCATTTTCACTTAACCTCTTCAGGTTTGGTGTATATCCTTTTCCTGCTGGGAGACCCTGGATGGTGCCAATGCCTTTCACGACCCAAGAGGGTCCCAAAACTAGAAAGGGTTTTTATATGGATACAGGTGTCGTGCAATCTGTTGCTCGCTATGCGGAAGAGGTATTGGGGAATGAGGGTTTTCGTTATGCCTGTGCAGTTGTTGCAAACTGTAAGATGCTGGCTCTACAGATAGAATCTGCCGAGGAAGAAACCTTGGAGGGGCCGGTTTCTGTTGTGGATATAGATGCTCTTGTTGTTGCCGGATACCTGCATGATATATCTACGACAGAGTTTGGTTATGCAGATCATCAAATCAAATCGGCGGAGATGGCCGTCGAATTTTTGCGCGATCATGATGTTCCAAACGAACAGATCAACATTGTAGAGCAAGCGATCCTAACACATACGGCAATTGTGCCTGAAGAACAACGGGGGAAAAAGGTCAGCGAAGGTCAGATTTTGTATGATGCGGATAAACTTGGGCGGCTGAGTGGATTAGCCGTTGTAACCTCACTGATCGAGTTTGGCGCTCGCTATGCCAATCGAGCAATCACAGGCGAAGTGTTAGCCGCTATTTTACGTCATATTGAAGAGCGCTTCATAGAGTTATACCAGTCGTTGAACACCTCCCCGGCACGCGAGATGGCTCATGAGAAGTTTAATCAGGCGATAGCATTTCTGGATGGCGTAATTGAACATCTCAGCGATGCAACGCCCGTGTAGATATATTTTATATATCATGATGCAGTAAATTTGGCTATAGAGTATTTGCTATAGAGTATTTTATATATGGAGGCGAAATTTGCCAATTCTTGTTCTTGGTTCCGTAGCTCTAGATACTATAGAGACGCCTTTTACCCGGATGGAAAGTGTATTGGGCGGATCGGCATCGCATTGTATAACAGCCGCATCTCTGTATGACCAGGTCAATCTTATCGGTATTGTGGGGAGTGACTTTCCTCGTGAACACCTCGACTTCTGGCGTCAACGATCTATCAGTCTGGAGGGTCTACAAATTCATGAGGGAAAGACCTTTCACTGGCACGGCCGCTATCATATGGATATGAACTCACGTGATACGCTGGATACACAATTGGGAGTATTTGCCGACTTTCATCCAATTGTGCCTGCGCCCTATACCCAGAGCAACCTGGTCTTCCTTGCTAATATTCAACCTCAACTACAGATGGAAGTGCTTGAGCAGATGCCCAAAGCCCAGTTGACTGTTCTTGATACCATGGAGTTGTGGATCAACATAGAGCGCCCGGCTTTATCAGAAGTAATGAAGCGGGTAGATGTCCTTTTGATGAGTGAAGAAGAGGTGCGTCAATACACAGGGCAGGTCAGCATACTCAAAGGGGTCCAGCACTTTTTCGGCATGGGCTTAAAATACGTCGTCGTCAAATTGGGCAGTTATGGAGCACTCCTTTTTGGCGCTGATGGAACTTATTTTACTGCACCAGCTTACCCTCTCGAAGAGGTGGTTGATCCAACGGGTGCTGGCGATGCCTTTGCTGGAGGGTTTCTAGGGTATCTTTCTTCTGTAGAACCAGTCGAGCACAGGCACTATAGCGTGGATGATTTGAAGCGGGCCGTCGTTCATGGCAATATTTTAGGCTCATTCGCTTGCGCAGGTTTTGGACTCGATGGTACACGCCTTCTAAGCAAAAAAGATATTGTTAAGCGATATAAAGAGCTCGTGGAGTATTCGCATTTCGAAACCACGAAGCCAGCCTGATCCGATCCAACCTTTCAGTATCCTCAAACCTGCGTTAAGCCTGGCCACTTATGCGTTTGAGGGATTATATATGAAATGCCGAAAAGATCAAGTGTTTTTGCACTAAGAAATGTTGTACAATGCACCGCGTATACGATGGACTGTTTCTATCTAACCATTGCAATTCTACCTTAACAGAAGGGACCATTTATAGTAAATGACAACATCAACTCATGGAGATGTAAAAGATCTCTCTCTTGCTTCTCGTGGCAAAGGCCGTATCGAATGGGCAGCGAAAGAGATGCCCGTATTGCGTCTGATTCGTGAACGTTTTGCAAAAGATCTGCCATTGCAAGGCGTGCGTATGTCCGGGTGTTTGCATATTACAACCGAGACCGCGAATTTAGCGATCACGCTCAAAGCAGGCGGGGCTGATCTGGTACTGTGTGCATCTAACCCACTTTCGACACAGGATGACGTTGCGGCCGCTCTGGTAAGCGAATATGGTATTCCTACGTTTGCCATCAAAGGAGAAAACGAGGAGACATATTACCGCCATATCAATTCCGTTCTTGACCACAAACCACAGATGACTATGGATGATGGGTGTGATCTCGTTTCCACCATTCATACCACACGGACCGATCTCATTGCAGGCATTATCGGTGGTATGGAAGAGACGACCACAGGCGTTATTCGCTTGCGCAGTATGGAGAATCAGGGCGTCCTCAAATTCCCTGTACTGGCTGTAAACGATTCTGACACCAAACATTTGTTTGACAATCGCTATGGCACCGGTCAGAGTTTGCTCGACGCAATCATACGTGCAACCAATATTTTGCTTGCGGGACGCACGTTTGTCGTTTTTGGTTATGGCTGGTGCGGTCGAGGCGTAGCATCGCGTGCAAGCGGCATGGGTGCAAACGTAATCGTCTGCGAAGTAGACCCCACACGAGCACTAGAGGCCGTCATGGATGGCTACCGTGTAATGCCAGGTGTTGAGGCAGCGGCACTGGGCGACATCTTTATAACCGTGACCGGTGATATCAATGTTATTGATCATCAGCACCTTGAGCGTATGAAGAATGGCGCAATCGTTGCCAATTCTGGCCACTTCAATGATGAAATCAACATCCCCGCACTTGAGAAACTGGCAACAAGCAAGCGTCGTGTGCGCGATTTTGTTGACGAATATACCTATGCAGACGGACGCCAGATCCACCTGTTAGCAGAAGGGCGTCTGGTCAACCTTTCGGCGGCCGAGGGCCATCCTGCTAGTGTGATGGACATGAGCTTTGCCAACCAGGCGTTAGGCTCAGAGTATATGCTTTCTTACGCCAAAGAGATGCAGCCTCGTGTTTATACGCTGCCACAGAAACTTGACAAAGATATTGCAGCCCTCAAATTGCATGCCATGGGCATCAAAATTGATAAGCTCACCCCTGAACAGGATAAGTATCTTAATTCCTGGGAATCGGGCACCTGAGTAACAATAGCAGTACTCTGACGTCAATGAGTGTACAGCAGCTTGCAGGGACCCTCTGAGGGGTCCCTGTCGTTGTTGCAGCACAAGCCCGCAACGACAACCATGAGGGACTGCTTGCCACCTATTCTAGAACAATAAATGTTCTTGCACTATCCAAAAACAGCTCTTCTTGTTTGTACCTGTCCAGAAACCAGAGGAACGTTTATAATACCTACCGTTTACAAGCAAATGTCGTCAGTGCATTGACATTTGCATTCTATCTGACGTACAATAAAAACGCACAGTAGAGTAGGGCAGCGCCATCTACTCACAAGCACACCAACAATCGAATAACAATGAGATCGCTCTCATCAAGAGAGGTGGAGGGAAACGGCCCTATGAAGCCCGGCAACCCGCTTGTCCTAGCAGGAAGGGTGCCAATTCCGGCGGTAGCTGCCGCAAGATGAGGGGAATGTGCAATAACGCCAACCCCCCTGAAAAGTAGGGGTTTTTTTGTGCCCTTTTCCAACCAAGCCTTGCCACTTTCCCTTATCCATTTAGCAAAGGACAAAAGACAGATAGTCAGTACGTCCGCACATACGCATGTAAACCTGATAGTTTTTAGAGAAAGGAATAGCCATGACTAGTTTCATGCGCAACCCAAAGACATTTTTCACCAGCGAATCGGTGACCGAAGGGCATCCAGATAAGCTGTGTGACCAGATTTCAGATGGCATTCTCGATGCCATTCTCACTCAAGATCCGCTGGCACGTGTAGCTTGCGAAACGGCAACGACTACAGGCCTGGTACTTGTTGCAGGTGAAATTACAACGTCGGCCTGGGTTGACATCCCCGCAGTCGTGCGCAAGACAATCGAGCAAGTAGGTTATATAAATGCTGATTATGGTTTTGACTATCGAACATGCGGTGTAACTACTTCTATTGGGAAACAGTCTCCCGACATTGATATGGGGGTAAGTGCATCGCTAGAGACAAAGGATGCAGTAACACGGCTCAGTGACGATGAATTAGAGCGCATTGGAGCTGGAGACCAGGGCATGATGATTGGTTTTGCATGCGATGAGACACCTGAACTCATGCCAATGCCGATCAGCCTGGCTCACAAACTTACGCGCCAGCTCTCACAGGTACGCCGTAAATCATGGGGAGGGAACGGGCCAATGACCTATCTGCGCCCCGATGGCAAGGCACAGGTAACGGTAGAATATAAGCACGGTCGGCCTGTACGTGTGGATACAATTGTCGTCTCGACACAGCATGCCGATTATGTGGATCGCGAGCAGATCCGTAGCGATGTGATAGAACATATCATCAAACCGGTGATCCCCGAAAATCTGTTGGATAAAGAAACCAAATTTTTCATTAATCCCACCGGCCGCTTTGTCACAGGAGGTCCTATGGGCGATGCGGGCCTGACTGGCCGTAAGATCATCGTAGACACCTATGGCGGTATGGCCCGTCACGGCGGCGGAGCCTTCAGCGGTAAAGATCCGACAAAGGTGGACCGTTCTGCCGCTTACGCTGCACGTCACATTGCCAAAAACATCGTAGCCGCTGGTCTGGCGGAACGTCTAGAATTGCAGATAGCCTATGCAATTGGTGTGGCACGCCCCCTGTCACTCTTTGTTGAGACATTTGGTACAGGCAAAGTTTCTGATGAAGAGATTGTCCGCCTCATCAACGAACACTTTGATTTGCGCCCGGCTGGCATTATTCAGGCATTGGACCTGCGCCGACCAATTTATCAACCAACTGCTGCCTTCGGCCATTTTGGACGCACCGATATTGATCTACCCTGGGAAACACTTGACAAGGTCCCCATGCTACGTAAAGGGGTAGGCGCTCATACAACAGAGAACAGTCAAGCTGTCTCTTAAATACGTGCAGCAAGTCAACTATCTATCACGTTGACCTTTTTGAACCTTGCTCTCGTCGTATATAATACTAATCTCAGTATTCCTCATTTCAGTATCCCTCAAGCGGATCGACATTTCGTCTTAGCCAGACCGTTCACGCCTTGAGGGATTTTAGATGGGAAAACCGAAAAGATTAAGTGTTTTTGCATATTTAGGTAGGGAAGGGAGCTACGACGTGGACTTTACACTAAGTGAAGAGCAAATGGCCATTCGTGATACGTGTAGAGAGTTTGCTGAACGTGAAATCAAACCCATTGCTGAAGAGATAGATGCAACCGGAGCATTCCCTTATGCACTTATACGTCAGATGGGCGAGCTCGGTCTACTGGGATTACCATTTCCAGAAGAATATGGCGGAGCAGGAGCCGATTTCCTCTCTTATTGTATCGCCATTGAAGAAATTTCGCGTGGCGATGTCTCTGTTGGCATCACAATGGAAGCACATACTTCGCTGGGCGCGACACCTTTCTATCTCTTTGGGAACCGACAACAAAAAGAGAGATGGCTCTCGCCTCTGGCACGCGGGGAACAATTATGGGCCTTTGGTCTGACCGAGCCTGAAGCGGGGTCAGACTCAGGAGGGACACAGACCAGGGCAACGTTGTTAGGTAACCAGTGGCATATCAACGGCTCAAAAGCATTTATTACGAATGCTGGAACCGATATGACGGGGGGCGTCACAATTACGGCGGTCACCGGAATGCAGCCGAACGGCCATAAAGAGATCTCAAACCTTATTGTGCCCAGAGACACGCCAGGATACAGCATTGGGAAAGCATATAAGAAGATGGGATGGAAAGCGTCCGATACACGTCCATTGAGCTTTGAAGACTGTATCATACCAGGTGAGAACATCCTTGGGAAACCGGGAGAAGGTTTCAAGCAGTTTATGCAAATCCTCGATGCGGGTCGTGTTGCCATTGCAGCCCTCTCTGTCGGTCTGGCACAAGCCTGTCTGGATGAGGCGTTGAGTTACGCCAGGCAACGCAAGCAGTTTGGGCAACCGATCAGCAAATTCCAGGCCATCCAGTTCAAGCTGGCGGATATGGATATGGAGATCGAACTGGCACGTTTGATGTATTACAAAGCTGCCTGGTTGCAGATGCAGGGCAAAACCTATACACGCGAGGCCGCAATAGCCAAGCTCTTCGCATCAGAGACAGCCAAGAGAGCCGCAGACCAGGCCGTGCAGATTCATGGCGGCTATGGCTACATGGATGAATATCCAGTCTCGCGCTACTGGCGGAGCGTGAAGATCAATGAGATTGGTGAGGGCACGAGCGAAGTCCAGCGCATGCTTATTGCCAAGCAACTTGGCTGCTAATTGACGTGTCGGCCTTTATTACGCATGTTACATCATAAAGGCCGACACTCTCTAAGATCCCCCATTAGCTTTTTGTGGAGAGGGCCATTTGAAAGTTCCAAAAGTAACTTTAGAACTTGTCTCATTTGAAACTGCGCCCAGGCTAGCATTTTTTGTGTAGACTGCCCACACAGCTGTATCTCCATTAATGGCCATAAAGGCTGCATCTTTAGGGATATCACCAGGGTTAATGCTTACTGGTGATCTGGTCACCACATCATACATCTCGAAACCTTTGGCCGCATTTTGCCAGATGAGGAAGCGTGAGCCACCTTGAAGTGCTGAAACAAGCTTATTATCATCCGTAGGGGTCGATTGTGGGAGAGCTCCATCAGCGGTAAAGGCAAGCAATTTACCTGCGAGTGTCTCATCAATTTGTGGTATGCGGATGGTCGGATCGATCCTCGTCGTACCACCCAGTACAGTGGTTACATCCAGTGGCGGCTGAGTCGCTGTAGCCTGTACAGTAATAGTTGGCACAGCTTTTAGTGTCGCCGTCGCAGTTGAAGAACTGGTCACAGCAGAAGAAGTTTGTAAGCCTTGTGCCTGTGGAGTGGCAGCGTGAGAACCGCCTGTCGTGTTTAAGACACTATTAAGTAGGAATAGTGTATTGTTGACTATTTGTGGATGGAACAAATTTTCATCCGGGCGGAACAGGTAGGTTTCTGTCTTCGTATGGGGAGCCCATCGACCGACATAATCAGGAGTTGCAGCAACCGTTTGTTGTGTCCAGATCTTACCAACCAGATTGTTGCTGCCAGACATCCATTCTTCAGACCAATAGATATCCGTACCATCGCTATTTGCAGTAGGCGATGTCAGAATATGATTTTTGGGAGAATGCGCCAACTCCTTCATTGTAGAGACCTTATTTGTATCCAACTGATAGCTTACTAGATGTGAAGTCCCCTTACTATCAACGAAAGCAACAAGTACTGTATTTTGCATAAACCAGAGACCCTGGACAGGAGAATTGACCCAGGCTGGAACGCTAGTAGTATCGAAGGTATCTTTGTGCAGCGTAATAGACTGCACATCTCCGTTTGTTGTCGTGGATGTGTCAGAGCCAGGAGCAAGCGCATGGAGGCTCCACGAACCAACCAATTTATTTTCAGTAGGCGGAGAAACGATTTTCCCTTTTGTTTGTTTAGGCGCATCTATTTGCAGCCAGACCAACCAATCTTTTGTGCCACCCAGCACAAGTAGAGGTTTTGTCGCAGGTGAGGACAACAGAGGGGTACTTATCTGATTGTTATTGTTATCGAGCTTTTCCAACGTCCATGCTGTTGCATCATCATTGTACGCGGTATAGTAAATATAACCTTCGTCTGCCACCGCGCTTGCTATATGTGGATAATCCGCCTGCGTTATATATGGAACCGTATCGACCTGCGATGGTGGATGGATACTCGTATTGGAAGTAATCGCAATAGAACTGGACGGCCCTGGCCCTTGCTTTGCCATCAGGAGAAGGGCAGTAAGACCTCCCGTCATCAGTACGATTAAAAACGAGGCCGCCAGACCCAGGATCGCAATATGATTCATGCGATAAGAAGGACGCGTCTTTGCGGGTTTGATAACAGGGAGCGGGCCCGTATTCGCCGTAGCAAAGGCAGCTAAGCTATCCGAAGGTGATAGCTTATATACAGAACCTTTAAGAAAAGTCGCAAGGAAGGAAGGAACAGGCTTTGAAACAGCCGAAGAAGGAGAGCGTTGTAGGAAACGCACATGTTCGGTCGCCAATGCCTGCATAAGCCTGTTATGAGCATCTGGTGAAGGAACAATGGCTGGCATCGAACGGATTCGCTCACCAACAAGAGCATATTGAGCGCGTGCTTCAGTGCAAGCGGCACAGAGCGCTAGATGTTCTTCTAACGAAGAATCCAGGGCGTCCTTATTAGTTTCACGGTATATGGCGAGCAGAGCTCGCGCCTGACTACAGTTCACTCTTCACCGACCTCTTTTTGGTACAACCCAATAAATCGTTCTCTTGCTCGCATCAAGCGCATCTTCACAGCAGAAGGGCTTATATTGAGCACATTAGCAATTTCCGCGCAAGACAGGCCATCGTTCTCGTAGAGCCATAGACAAACTGAATATTTTTGTGGAAGTTGTTCAAAAACTCGTTCCACAATCTCTCGGTCTGCCACCCGACTTTCAAAGCGTCCACCATCATAGCTATTGCGTTCATACATCGAACTGACGGATCGTAGCTCGGTACCATGCTCATCTCCACTACCCGTAAAGCTATCGCCCGAGTTGCCACCCGACTCCGAGATAACTCCTGCACCTATACCACGATCCTCATTAAACAATGATAATGGTAGCCAGGAAATCAAGCGCCTACGTCGGAGCGTATCTGTCGTTGTATTGGCCGCAATGCGATAGAGCCATGCTGATAACGCCCCTGGCTGAACAACTGTCCCGCCCAGTAGTGCTTTATAGGCTTTCACAAATACATCTTGAGCAAGATCATAAGCCTGCTCTCTATTACCTATCAGATGATAGATGAAGTTAGTAATGGGAGCCTGGAAGCGTAAGAAAATAGCTTCAAAGTCCGCAACATCAACTTTTTCTGGTTGTATAACAGCCACTGTCTGTGGAAGCACTGCTGCCTCCTCATCCTGAGCTATTGTTTCGTAACTATCCTCATCCTCTGATAATGGAATATTTGAATGGCTTTGATGATCATCATTTATAGATGAGCAAAGTTTGCTATTCGCATTGTACAAACGTATAGAGGTATCCATCGGTTACATTGGCCTTATATTAAATGCAGGGTTTTCATTTAGCTTCTATCTTAAAGAAGAGTGTAGTTTCTTTGTTAGCATAACATATTTACCGGCTAGATGCAGTGATCTATTAGGCATTGAAAGTGAAATACAGTATACCATATTTCTCCTTGCCTTGAGGTGACTCCCGCACCTTCCACCTCTTCTATTAGTACTTTTCTATAATTGTCTGTTCCACGAATCTTGCTATTTGGGTGCATTTCTGCTACCATGTTCTCATGGCAGCAACCCTTCAAACACAAGCACCAGGCTGGAATATCGTTGGTCATGAGCATGCAATTGACATGCTGCGCCGGACACTTGCGGCTCAGCAAGTGAGACATGCATATTTATTAGCAGGTCCCAAACGCATTGGAAAGAGCTTGCTTGCTCAGCGTTTGGCGCAAACATTGCTGTGTATAGGTGGCCCCGATCCTTCTATTGCACCCCTCGAACCTTGCAATACCTGTCTCTCGTGCCGCAAAGTACTGCATAGTAACCATCCTGATGTTCACGTGATCCGCAAAGCTTCTGATAAGCAATATATCCTCATTGAACAAGTACGAACTCTACAAAGTGATGCCGCACGGCGTACGATGGAGGGACGACGTAATGTTTTCATTATAGAAGATGCACAAGATATGAATGCACAGGCAGCCAACTGTCTGCTAAAGACGCTAGAAGAGCCAGAGTCAGATGTTGTTCTGCTCCTCACTGTTCCCGATGTCGGGCTCTTATTACCAACAATCATATCACGCGTACAAATGATCCCCATGCAACTTCTTACGGCTTCACAGATCAAACGTGCGCTTGTAGAGCAGTGGGAGGTCGAAACAAAGGAAGCAGGGCTTATTGCAGCGCTTGCAGCAGGACGGCTGGGCTGGGCGATCCAGGCCGCCGAAAATGAAGACCTGCTTACTGACCGCAAAGCCCAGTTGGATGTGTTAACAAAATTGTCGGCGGCCAGCAGAGTGCAGCGTTTTGATTTTGTGCAACGCCTGGGTACAGACAGCGAGAAAGTGCGTAGCTTGCTCGAATTGTGGCTATTATGGTGGCGTGATATAGTACTGACGGCGAATGGTTGCCTTGATCTAACCATCAATGTCGATATGCGCGACATTCTGAAAGTCCAGGCAAGCAAAGTGGGGACGGGCGAAGCCGAGCAAATGGTGCGTTCGATTTTGCAAACACAAGAAGCTCTTGAACAGAACGTCAATGCGCGTGTCGCACTTGAAGTATTGATGCTAGATATGCCAACCATCAAAGCATAATGTGCCTGGATCTCTACGGTCAGCAATTGTCTGGAAATGGATGGTACTGGTACTCTACTTTTGCGTGATGACACTGCATATCATTTTTCAATGGAGAGGAATGTCCCCATGCACACTGATTACCAACATGTGCTTGTTCAGCAAGATGGCGGTGTCTTGACACTAACCATGAATCGCCCCGATAAGTTGAATGCTTTTAACGATGTGATGTTGCACGAACTAACAGAGGCTGCCGATGAGGCTGCTGAGAATGAGGCCGTGCGGTGCGTTGTGTGGACTGGTGCTGGCAGGGCGTTTGGATCAGGTCAAGACCTCTCAATTTTTATGGAGCGCGAAGAATCACAGGATCTAATAAAAGTCAGTGATCATCTAGAGAAGTATCACCGCCTGATGCATACATTCAGTAGCATGCCCAAACCAGTGATTGCAGCTCTCCATGGTGCCACAACTGGTATATCGTTCAACATTGCCTTATCGTGTGATTTACGTATTGCGGCCGATAATGTTCGTATTTCAGAGGCTTTTGCTCGCATCGGGCTGGTACCAGACGGCGGGGGAGCCTATTATTTGCCACGCCTGATCGGTTTTGGTAAAGCAATGGAAATGATGCTTTTAGCCGAAGAGATCAATGGACTGGAGGCCGAGCGGCTAGGATTGATCAACAAGTGTGTGCCTCTGGCCGATTTTGAGGCAACAACACGCGCTTTAGCCCAGCGTCTCGCACAAGGTCCGACAAAAACTTACGGATTGATTAAAGAACTTATGTATACATCACTCAGCAGCAACTTACAAACATCGTTAAAGCTTGAGGGCAAGCTTCAGGGCATAGCGATTGCAAGCGACGATCATCGAGAAAACGTAAAAGCCTTTCTCCAAAAACGAGCGCCAAAGTATATAGGAAAGTAACTTACTGTGCTCATCGAAACGCTGACCTCTAGTAATCGGCAGACACAGGGAGCCGCTCGCCGCGCATGGTATCGTCAGTATGCTCCCCAACATCTCCAACAAAGTGCACAGATGATTACGCATGGCCTATCTCGGCGTGCGCCTGACACCTCGCGCAGTGTACTTGTTCTGGGGGCAGGTGCCTGCACCGAAGTGCCATTAACAGACCTGACACGTGCAGCAGACGAAGTCGTCCTGGCCGACATGGATCTTGCTGGCATGCAACGCGGACGCGATGAAATGACCTCTCCTGCCCTACGCAAACGTATACGTTTTGTACAATGTGACCTTACAGGCGGCGCGAGTAATAAGCTGCAGAGCCTGTTGAGCAAGCAAGATTGGCCTGCGCTTGCTATGCAAGGTGGAATAGCAGTTTTTGATGCTGCGGCCCTCTGTGTGGAACAATGCCTTGTTCCTGATCCGCCGCAGATCTACACGTTACGCCCCGGTGATTTTGGATTGGTCGTGAGTTCGCTTGTGCTCTCACAGCTCTTTAGCTATCCGCTACTCGACGTGTTGAAAGAAATAGAAGCTACTGCTCCTGCTTTATTAGTGGAGCAAGAGCGTCATCGGCGCTATCAAGAGGCGGCGCAGGCGTTTCGCGTGCGCATTATTAACGCACAACTACATTTTATGCATGCTTTACTGGATAGCGGAGGGGTGGCCGTGCTATTGTCGGATATACGCGGCTTTGCCTTCACTGTTTATGGTACTGATCATGATTCAACTCACCGGCGTTATATTCCCCTACTGCCACGTACATTCCCTGAGCTTGTACGTAACACATTTCGTGTTGTGGAGGAGGCAAAGTGGGATTGGCTTACTGACCTGCCTGTAGAGGGACGTCCAGGAAGAGGCTATGAAGTTGCCGGCTATGTTTTAGAGAAGGCTTGATTCCCATCACTCGCGCCTTCGGCTCTCACCCTCTTTTCCTTTATTTGTATTTGCACTTTTACCATTTTGCACAAAGCGCAAAATGGTAAAAGTGCAAACTATATGTATTAAAGGACCTGGCTCCTTTTTCGCTGCATGCTGCCCGATTATGCTGCTAGTTTTGTTACTTGCGTTGCTATGTCGAGCGAGATCACGACCCCACCACGCAAAAGCTTCATAACAACAGTCGCGCCTTCTTCTCCTTGCGCCAGGATGTTTCGTAGTGTCGTGGCATCACTGACTGGCTTGCCTGCAACCTCAAGTAGAATATCACCGATGAGAAGATCTTTGAATTGCTCCTGCCTGGCACGTAGACCGACAATGAGAAGACCTTTCTCACGTGCGGGCGTGAGTTCCTGGTGTATGTTGGCTGGCAGATCGACAGCCTGAATTTCCGCACCCAGCGAAATGCGTGCCTTGTGCCGTGATAAGCTTGCCAACCACCTGTTCACCACCTCGCTTGGAATCGAGATGGAGAGGTCCCCACCAAAGATCATGGCGTTGATGCCTATGAAATTGCCATCTGCGTCGAGCAGCGGTCCGCCTGAATTTCCAGGTGCAAGCCCTACATCAGATTTGATATAGCGAGTCGTCAGATTATCAGCAATCTTGATGTTGCTGATCGTACTGACGATACCTGCCGTCAAGACCCAGCGTTGTCCCCAGGGATGGCCAAGCGCAAAGACCCATTCGCCAACACGCAACTGTGTAGAGTCACCTGCTGATAGTGGTTGCAGTGGTTGTAGATCGGCACCTTCAGCTTTGAGTAGCGCGAGATCGAGTTGGCGGTTGCGTTCAAGCACGCGGGCCGTTAATCTTCGTCCGTCTGAGAGGTGTATCTGTACTCTGGCATCATCCCTGGCAACGACGTGATTATTGGTGAGGATACGGCCATCCTTATGCCAGATAATGCCCGTACCTCCACCACGTCCCTCTGTATATATCTGTACTACGCTCGGTTTGACGCGCTCAAATATGCCTGTTAGCGCAGATGAGAACGCATCAGGGAGCGGAAATGGCGATGTTGGAGTATATTCTGTCGTTTGTGTCATGTTTGTTTATACCTATCTCTATTTGCGTTGCCCAATGGTGACCTGAAGCGTCTGCAAGGTATTGCCACGAATAACTTCTACAGAAATGGCCTTGCCTACACGGTCGCCAACCAGGAGCAATTGCAGTTCTTCGGCATCGTTGATCTGATGACCATCAAGCGCAACAAGAATGTCACCCAGGAGAATACCACCTTGCTGGGCCGGGCTGTTCTCATCGACTTTTACGATGAGCAGGCCATGTTCTTGAGTACGCCCGGCACGCTGAGTGACGGGAAGCTCTATAAACTGGCTGCTGATTCCCAGATAGCCACGTTTAATATAGCCCTGTTTCGCCAGGGTATCCGCAATGCTCGTCGCGATATGAATGGGAATGGCCAGAGCAACGCCGTTAGCAAGGCCAGTCGTAAGGATACCTGCAACGTTGCCTTGCGTATCGATCAGGGGACCACCAGAGAAGCCGGGATAGGGCGTGGCGTCGGTACGAATATAGCGTTCGAGAATTGTTCCTGGCCCGGTTCGGAGTGGGCCGCCAATCGTGCTTACGACGCCTGAGCTTGCCATAATACCATCTTCAGGTGTACGCCCGACAGCCAGGACTAGTTGTCCAACACGTACAGATTCGGTAACAGCTTTGGGAGAGGTAAGTCCAAGATCAGCAACTCGCAAGAGTGCCAGGTCAGTGCCCAGATCGCGACCTACAAACTGTGCAGGTAACGTACGTTTGTCGTACGTCTGGATCGTCAGATCTTCTTCGCGCTCAAGAACGTGATTAGCTGTCAAGATCAGATCTGGTCCATAGACCAGTCCGCTGGCAGGCTGGCGCTGCCGACCATTGACAAGGACAAGTGCAGAATCTACACGCTCAACGGCGTCTGCCATCTGATTGGACAAAGTACGGAGCAGGTGGGTAGTATCGGTAATTTGTGTCATAACGGGTATGCATCCTTTATATACTGAAAAGGCTAACTTGCTTTGTGCATACTATAAGCTATGGCACAGATGATCACATCCGCAATTTAGCTAGTTCCTTACCTGGAAAAATGTCCAGCTATAAGTTATGACATAGATGATCATATCCGTAATTTAGCTAGTTCCTTACCTGGAAAAATATTCAGGGTGAGCAACTGAGAGAGAATATTAATCGGTGCTGAAGGCATTAAAAAAACATGGGAAAAGATGGCAAATTTTCTACTTCTGAGACATTACCATAATTGTGAGCATAATTGAATTCTTACTGTCAGTATCATTTATTGTGATCTGGTGTTTGCCTTCTCCCCAATATTTTTTCTCATCGAGACTTATCGCTACTACAAATTCCCCGTGCTCATTCGCTTGAATTCCACCTGGCTGACAAGGTAGATTGCCATCGTGCGTTATAGTGACATGCCCCAACGGATGGAAACCTTGCCCTCGCAGTTGTAACACATTGCCCCTTTCCATAAGATCGCCATCTACCATTGTTACTTTCAAACCAGAGGACGACGCAACTGTACTAAGAGTACAATTTCCTGTATTACTTGCCCTATTCTGGGCTTTTCCTCTATCTATACTACTGCTACATATGTTACTAGCTACACTTTGCGGCACAGCAGGCTGGAAAAGTCCCATACTGACCGCCAGGATAAATATTAGTAATCCCGTAATACCTATGAGGATGACAGCTCCACATATCCATAATATAAGTTCTATGCGCCCTGGCACTAATAACCACCAGCGAAAGCGGTCAAAAGGATGCCGCGTCGGGACATGCAAAAGTTCTTGAAGTGAACCAGCAGCCACCTCGTTCTTCTCTACTCTACCTATCTTTAGTGTATGCGCAAAAACATACTCGTCTCTACATTCTCTGTTCTTATCTTCTATCAAAATGGCACTCTGCGCAGGAGGAGTTGTATCAATCTCGTCAATTTCGGGAGTATGCACATTCGTGGGTTTTGTGGCTTTTATGACCTTCGAAACTGCCAATGAAAGCGAGGACAGGCTACTTTCTGCCTCATAGTGAGGGGTTTCATATTGCCATACCGCCGCTGCCGGCGGCATCGTGGGAATGCGCGTTACGTCCTGTTCCTCTACCCCCTTGTCGGTATACACACGAGGATATCTTGGACGTACTTTGACTACATCTAATGGATATGCTGAGGCACGAGGAGGAATAGAGGCTTGAGAAGGTTTAAGTGCCGCCACTGCCGACCTGCGTGCCGGGCTGTATTCTCCTAGTACAAAACCACTTGACCGGGTAGGCATTGTTTTGTTATCATGTCCCATATCAGGATAGGCGCGGGGCGGCTTCAGGTTTCCTTCATTCTTTCGATCCGTCATGGGATACTGCACTAGTATAAAACGTCCGCCACTATCCCGACCTTCTTTTCCGTCAAGATGGCTTGATTTTGCCATGCTCATATCTCCTTGTCCCGTAATTATGATACACCTTCTTCCATCCAGAACTATTTACAGTCGCTCTATTTTATTCAAGTAAACGTGTCTTTAAGGGTAAATTGTATTTCCTTTCTCTTTCGTTACAGTTCCCTCGCCATTTTCATGCTCCCTTTTGTGTCGTTGCGAGCAATAAGATGTAATCTTGTAGCACTGCGGATTTTTCCGCACAATTTGAAAAAATTTCCAGTTTATCGGCCTGCATCTCCAACTATTTCTTTTCTATACCCGCAATTATGAGCAATTTAAAAGAGAATTTACGCTCTTATATCCCTACACCTCTATATTGGCACATATCTTGCAGGAGTAGTAAATAGGGGAGATTTACCTGAAAATTTTTCGGGCATCGTGTTGCAGAGCATGCTCCAACTCGCCAGTTGCATAATGGCAAACTGGAACGTTCTAACGGAGACTCTCTCTAGCACTACTCTTCTCCGGTTACCAAGTTGTGGAATGGGATTTGAGGTATAAGGAGTCGGTATATGGTAGCCATAACCAGGCAAGTACAGATCGTAGATTTCGCAGATGCAGGTATGCAGCAATATGTTCCAACTGGACGTTGTCGCTCTCAGTCGCTTAAACCAAAGCGCAAAACTACGAACACTCAGCCTATAACTATTGGCAATAATGAGGAAACACACTCACGTGTAACGAGCCAGCACGACGTTACAGAGCAGCACGCTCTTCTCAACGACAATAGAGATGGTGCTTCATCTGGTACAACCAATCGCACAGGCTCTTCACGACGAAATAAAAATAATACACCACGCTCAGAGTCTCGCGATGATGACGAATATTATTTAGATGAGGAAGAAGAAAGTGAAGGAGACACAAATGAAGTAGAAAATACGATCAGGCAATATCTGGCCGAAATTGGCCGCTTTCAGCTCTTGACCGCTGAAAAGGAGATGTACCTGGCTCGTCGGATCGTTACTGGTGATATGGCGGCTCAACAACACCTGGTGGAAGCAAACCTGCGCCTCGTTGTGAGTATCGCTAAACGCTATAATAATCATGGCGTCTCTTTATTAGACCTTATACAAGAAGGCAATCTTGGCCTCATTCGTGCTGCACAGAAGTTCGATCCCACGCGAGGCTTTCGCTTCAGTACGTATGCGACCTGGTGGATTCGTCAGGCTATCAGTAGAGCGGTCGCTGAACACACGCGAACGATTCATATACCCGTTCATGTGGTTGAGCTGATCTATAAAATGAAGCGCATCACTCGGCAACTGTACCAGGAGCTTGGGCGCGATCCATTTCCAGAGGAGATTGCTCATACTATTCATTTGTCAAAAGAGCGCGTCGTTGAACTGCAGAGTATGGCGGAAATACCCATCTCCCTCGATGCTCCTCTTATCGACGATGAACAGTATCATCTGGCAGATACAATCGAGGATACGCACGCGACCGCGCCAGTCGATGTTGTTACACATCAGGTCTTGCGCGATCAAATATCGCGGGCGCTTGATACGCTGAGCCAGAGGGAACGCCAGGTTATTGAGTTACGCTACGGGCTACACGATGGCTACTGCCATACGCTAGAAGAACTAAGCGCCTATTTCAAGCTAACACGCGAACGGATTCGTCAGATCGAGGTTAAGGCTTTGCGCACTCTTCGCCAGCCTGTACAAGTACATTTACTAAGAGATTTCGCTTAGGCTCTCTATCCATATGAAATTTCACTTAGATTTTCTGTCCATATGATTTTATCTATTCCGCGAGTCAAAATTTGACTCGCGGATCATAGAGATGGCCTGCATTGCAGGGCTGTTCGAAACAAATACGTTCTTTCATCACCATACAGAATGGGTATCCAGAATGGAGTTTTTATGCTCACACTCGTCTATGGCTTCGACTGGGAAGCATATACAGACTATATAATGCCTACTTTCACTCGTTGGCTTCTCCATGGCGATGAAAAGACGATCCATCAACTCTATGAACGGACTCGCTGTGCCCGCGAAGAGCAATTTACGCCTGTGGCGATACGTCATCTCCTTACCTGGCCACGTGCGCAGGCATTCGTTCAACAATTACCCCAGGGCTCCTATACTCGACGCGAATACCAACTTATTTGCGATGCTCAGTCGTTCACTGATGTAAGTGATACCTATGTTCATCGTCACCCACCTCGACTCCATCAGAGTTCTGATGCAATCCGAGCGGTATGGGGGGCTCTTGTTGAGCAATATTGTCTGTCGCAGCTGACTCTACCAGAAACCCCTATACTTTCGGGCCATACCCTTTTCTCTTCCCTTCCCTATGAACAATGTGCTGGTAATCAAAATGACATTGTCTCGCTGCTCCATTCGGCAGGTTTTAGCACACTGGCCAGCGAAATTAGTATACAACCGCTCATCCCTGAACTCGCTGAGGAGGTGGATATATCTGAGACTTTCACTGACAGCGACCCAGATCTGACTACTGGTTTCTCACTCGGTCATCACCCCGCTACACTCCATCTGCGTGGCTGGCTTGCCAGTCTATCTGTTCGTGCTATGGTTCTTTTCGAGCTCCTTGCCTGCGGACGCAGAAGTATGCCTTTCGGTCATAGACCAGGAGAACCATACGAAGATTATGTTGGCTATCTTACCCCTGGCGAAGTACGTCAATTGGCTCACTGCCTCCACAATGTCGATGCGCCCAACACCGCCTTACACACTGAACAGGATTATCCACGCTTTCTTATCCCTACCAATAAGGACTCCTTAGACTTAGACTTGCGTTTCGTTGATGAAATTTTACCCGTTCATGCTAATGCCCTCCTACATAGTATGCGGATCGCAACACAACACGATCTTGGACTGATCTGTCGCGCGGGGTAAATACCAGTAATGCATCTTATGAATTTCATCCCGTCTCGCTGCTGCTGCTCAATTGACATTCCGTACAAAATACCGTAGGATTGTTCTAAGTGGTTGAGACATCTTACAGTTCATGTAAGTAGCAGTAAAGCGCTTGTAGATCAAATACTTTCCTGCTTTCGGTGATGTTTATGGCTACCCTGGTTCATATGATCTCCTCTTGCCAGGATTACTTTTTCACTCGTCTTACTTCTTTGGCAAGCGTTCTGTTCTCATATTTTATGTAAAGGAGAATTTCAATGGTTACACGCCCAGAGAAGAAGAACCGGCGTTGGTTCTTACTTCTGCTCATTATCCCTTTCATTGTTCTGCTCTGGCCCCCTTTCTATAGCTTCAGAGAACCTTCTCTCATTGGCATTCCCTTTTTCTACTGGTTCCAGATGCTCTGGATTATTCTTACGTCCATTATCACTGCAGTAGTTTACTTCATAGGAGCATAAGCTTTCTCATATGCATGGTAGCTTATAAGAAAGTCGGCTATTATCTTTTGATTGATGTTCTTATCGTCACTTATCTATCAATGAAGGGAGAGTGCATCAATGAAACTAGATGCTATTGCAGTCTTTATCTTCTTTTTCTTGCTCGTGACGGTCCTCGGTTTTGTTGCAGCACGCTGGCGTCGTGGCGATCTCGATCTTTTACATGAGTGGGGGCTGGGCGGCCGACGTTTCGGTACTGTGATTACGTGGTTCTTGCTCGGCGGTGACCTCTATACTGCTTACACATTTATCGCAATTCCAACGGCTTTGCCCACTCAGTGTTTTGAAGTACAAAGGGTTCACCTTTCTTGTTTGGAGGTATGCCCATCTCTTTCATGAATTCAATATCTGAATGGGACCAATGTTCATGAATCCCTACCTTTCCCCGTGTTGTCCTGGCAATACTTCTTGATCTAGCTACTTTTAGCTCAACTCCTCTCTTTACGATAGCGCCCCATACTCGGAGAGGGAGTAATGCCATAAGTTCGATTCTAGGCATGGTAGGGTAATTTTTCCGTACGATTTCATCTTCTTCGGGTGTCCAGTCGCTATGACTCCCTCGCCGCCGATAATGGTACATCTCTTCTACTCCCCACATTTCGTGTAACCATGACACTTGTATACTTATCCAGTGAGTTGATATAACATCAACCACCACATCCTTAACCAGGAAGTTGATGTATGATTGACGTTTCTTAAAAGGATATTGAGGCCACAAAATCTCTAAATCTGCAAGTTCTTCTTCCAAAGAGCCAATATCACTTGCAGATTCTTGTTCTAGCTTATTACGATCTTTTATGATTTTCTTACGTTCCTCCTCAAGCGTTACTATCTGACTTAATATTAACTCTTGCAAC
Source organism: uncultured Chloroflexia bacterium (assembly GCA_963850365.1). Classification (GTDB taxonomy): domain Bacteria; phylum Chloroflexota; class Ktedonobacteria; order Ktedonobacterales; family Ktedonobacteraceae; genus Dictyobacter. The sequence goes on along the minus strand of CAWKKX010000022.1, from coordinate 311,616 downwards.
CTTTCTTGCATATTTTCCTTTTCTCTGTCTGATAATTCCCTCTTACTATTTACTACCTCTTTCACCTTTCCCAGTGATAGCGTAAGGTTAGCCTGCTCCCCTTCGTTATCAGATATTGACTTATTGATCTGATTTATAGCACTCAAGCGCCTTTCTCGTATCTTCTTGGCCTGTTGTTCGTAGGTACTGATATCTACTTGTTGGCAAGTAAGTTTACGTACATGCTCCATGAGGCGATTGACAACAATACTATCTAGCTCCTCACAAGGTATGTAAGCATATTCTTCAACAATCGTCTCCCGTACAGCTGAATGAAGAATATATACAGCCTTATTGGTAGGAGTGCTTTCTTCGGAGTAGTTCCCCATAGCAGATGTACGGATAGGTCCATCACTCCACCGAATCCGGTATTTAAGCAAGCCAAAATCGTTATATTCCTTGCCTCTGTAAAAGTATCTTCTAATTACTTTCCCATCTAATAGCGTTCCATCAAGATCATACTTTGATAAGCGATAAAACGCAAAGTCAAAAAGATCACGCTCTATGATCGGTTCATGACTTGTAAGCAGGTTGCCGTTTTTATCATGCCTAATAGCTCCGTTGATCATCTGATATCCGATATAAACCGGATTAGTGAGTATTGATGAAATTGTTTGTTTGAACTTAAGCACATACCCCTCTGAACATTGAGTCCATTGGTTGAACTTGTTGATAATCCGACGGTCAACCCAGGGTTCAAAAGACGGGAAAATGATAGGCGATAGTATAATCTTTTGGTACAGAAGGCTGATTTCTCCACCCACTTCTGCGAATGCCTCAAAAATTTCTCGTTTTACAATATCAGCATGCGGGTGGTAGGGGATACGCTTTCTGTAAGTCGGGCTATCTTCATCATAATCAACGATATATCCTATATTAATATCGCCTAGCCCTGCCCACTCTCCGTATTCCTGAGCAGCCCTTTCTCTGGCAGGAAGTAACCAACCCTTTATTTGCCGAGGAATGAAATCTGCCGCTTCTTTTAGCTTATCGCGGAGTCGCTCTTTATCATGTTCGTCGCGCACATCGTATATATACATGCGCGGAGAGAGGGCAATAAGAAGCACATTATGCTGCAACATCTTATCAATAAGCTGATTATAATAGATATGCGTTTCATCACGGAACAGGCGATTTTCCTGAAAGCAAGCAATGGTGCAATGATCAAAATTACCTGAGTTTAAATCATCGAATAACCGCAACATGTCAGGTCGTTGATCTGGCCTAAGCGTTCCGCTTAGACCAAGATCAGCAAAGTAAGGATGAATAAGATTATCAACCCACCCTTGATTCTCTGCCCATTTGATCATATCATCTGTCTGCATTTCTCTGCTCTGCGTTCGATCTTTTTTACTATCTTTTGCATATGGGTCTGATCTACGTGCGTAAACAAGTATAGGTCTATTTATCCGTAGTTGTCGTGAGTTGTCGTTTGGGTTCTGTTCTGGCCTGTTCGGTTGAAAATCTCTCATTGTTTTCAGTTCCTTCTAGTTTTTGATGCTGCTTTTTTCTCGGATTATCTACAAAAAGATCAATCAGAAGACGATAGAAAATTTCCCGTTCTCGCTCGTTCATCTTTCTGCACTCCTTGCTCTAGTGAAAGTGGTCAACTTCATTACTTCAACTATAGCATAAGTGCATTTTTCACTTTTATTTCATATTGATATTACATACATAGTCGTTATGCATCAAGAACACGCTTCTGAGGCTGCGTGCTGAGTACGATACATAGCAACTATGTATTTTTGATCCCTCTCTCTGTGCTCATTTTCTCCTCTTCAAAACTCGTTGAAATGGTACTATGCAGTGATAGGATTACTATCGCGTTCTTCTCCCTTAACATCAACCCCGCTTACACCTGTACAAAAAGCAAGTGAATATACTCGGTATCTGTTGGTAAGATCGTTGTATTCGTAGTCATGAGAGACACGCTTTGTACCCCTGCCATATGCAGTAAGGTTGCTTTCGCCTTCTCCTTGTTCATTCCTACTATCATAGCTTTGATAGCCTGCTGCTGCTCTGCTCCGTACTGATATACCCACATGCTGACGCTCTTTACTTGGAGGTCAATGCTACCGTGTTCTTTCGTCGTTGCCTGGGTAATGCTGGTCTGTATATCTATGGTTGTGTACCCCGTTCCTAGTCTCCTCGTTGCGTCTTGAGTGGCGATCTGCGCGGTCAAGCTCGTAAACGCTTGTGTATTGTACGTTGTGCCTGTACATGTCTCGTCAATGGTGATCCTTACCTGTATTGTTTCCTCTCCTGGCTGATGGTCTGGTGTCACTTTCTGCGTACAGGGTAGCGGTGTAATCAGTGTCTCGGTGGGCTGTACCTGGGTTTGTAATGCGGCTTGTGCACTTTGCTCCAGGCTTGTTTTCATGCTCGCGGTTGCATCATTGATATCCTGCACGGTCACGGTCTGGTAGGTTCTGGCATTCTGCCCATCTGTAAAGGCTCCGTTCACGGCTGAGACATTCAAGCGGCAACAACTGCCGTACACGTCTCCCGCTCGGATGTTCCCCGCTGGCCCTGTCGTTGCAGCATGAGCGGGTATGCTTCTCTGCCCAAACGTCGGGAACACAGCGGCGGGTATCATTGCGTCTGCATCCGTCACGATCTGCATACCATCTGCACCTATGAGTACGGTTCCTACTGGTATGGTCTGTGTGTAGGTGGCTGCATTATAGAAGGTAATGATTCCATGTCCAGCTTTGGCGTCCTGATGGGCGATTCCCGTCGTGAGGACCGTCTTTTGCTGGCTCATGGTCACGGATGCTAACCCCCTGCCTGTAAGCTGCTGCCTCGTCGGGTCAGCAGCTCCGTTTATTACGTGGATGGTGCTCGTTGTGGTTTGTTGTAATGCTCTGGTGACGAGAGTGACGGTTGCCGATGGGGTCAGTACGGGAAGAATCACCCCAGAGGTGAACCCAATAGCGAGACCAAGAAGAGCGACCAGGGGTATGACAAGCAGAAGAGAACGCTTTTGTTTCGTCCGTGGGTGCCTGATCGGTTGTACCGGTAACGGTTCGCTGTGTTGTGGCTCGGTGGCGTCGTGTCCTACGGTAGCAGGTTGTGTGTCCAGCGTACTTTCAACCGTTGTAGCTATCTCCTGCTCTTCCACGTCAATGTATACATTAATAATTCGCCGGGGCTGGCTCTGGTCGTCTTGTTCGGTGTCCGTATCGTTTGGGGAGTAGATCTGATCTAAGATGGCATCGATATCATCGTATCGTTGTTCATTCATGGGCATGCCTCTCACGAGAGAAAGGGAGAAGCGGTACAGGCTTCCCCCTGGCGACTAGAGAACGATTGTAACAGGTTGTTGTGCACCATAGATGAGGTAATCTATGATACCGGGGTCTTGCTTGAGTTGGGTATCCTGAAATCCTGCGGAGATCGGTTGTTCCCATTGCATAAGAATAAAACCATCATGTGCTTTCTGAGTATAGCCATAAAGAAGGATCTTCCCCCCTGTGGTCTTCCAATCTCCAAGCACATCAACAAGCTTCATGAGTTTGCGCCGCTGGCACGTTATCTGTAATATATACATCATGCATCCTTTCTACATTTTGATATGGTCATCGGGATGAATAGCTCGAAAGGTTCCGTTATCGTTGATAAACACGTAGGGTTCGTTCTTCACCTCAAGGATCATATCAGGCTTGCCGTCTCCATTCACGTCTTTAAAACTGATGGTCACGATAGCAAGGTCGCTGTCTTGCCCTGAGAGGGTTGGACCCATGTATACCTTTGCCTGTGTTGCGTCCCCTGCTGGAAACTCAATCACTTCAACCTGTCCATTGAGATTGAGCGCGATAAAATGGCTTGGGGTGCGTGTATCATCGTGGCCGACTCTGGCATCGGTCTGGTAGGTGCGGGGGCGTCCATAGTGTAGGTCATCTTGGAAACCATGCCACCAATTGAAGACAACAACGATTGCAATTCCTAGCGACAAAAGGCCAACCATTCCCAGGCCGATATATCCTGACCAATACAGGCGAGTTGTATCGTCGTGTACTGCTCTGCATAAGGGTGGCTGCGTCTCTGGTTCGTTGGCATCTGTCTGTACACCCTGGCTGTGCTTGGGTGCATGTTCCTTCATCGTGTGGAGCTGCTGGTGTGGGGTTGCTCCCTTTGGGCGTGTACGAATGAAGTAATTGACTTCATCGTACTGGTCACGCGTGCGTAGTTGTTGACGGCGTTGATAGATGACAGGCTGTGAAGCACCCTGCGTATCAAGAGGCCGAAAACGGCGGCTACTAGAGGATGAACGTTGGGGGTACAAACGATCATCACCCGTGGTATCAACTTCGTAGCCTATTGGCTGATTCCAGTTGGCCGGTAGCTTCACCCCTGCTTTCTTCTCGGCATGTTGGGCGTGTACTGCTTGCTCTTGCATCCTTATACCTCTGCTGATTGAGGTTGAATGAATGAAAGTATAGGGGCTATCTGTGTGCGGCGCTCTGGTCGCTTCTCAAGGAGTGCAGAGATAAAACCAACGAGATAACCAGCATTACAACGGTGTGTGTGAAACACATCGATAAAGGTTTGCGCAATGATGGTGTAAATCAGTTCGTCTGTAATAAGCTTGTCCTGAAAGTCTTTTTTGAAGTGAAGATACCCAACTTGAAAGCCATTTCCAAATTCATCATCCTTCAGAGTGATAGGGGTATCACCAAGTTGTAGTACAGTACTCATCTCATCATGTCCCTTTCTTGACTTGCGGGGTTCTCGCGTGCCAAAATAGGCAAGAAGAACCCCTAGACCTAACTACCGTAATGGGCTTGTGTGTTCTTGCTCGCTAGCCTGTTGTTACAGCAACGGGCTAGTTCAGTATCACCCCCTCTCACCCTGGATGGAAACAAGATAACAATGCTAACTATAAGATCGCTAAAGACTTATCAACTGGTTGGCAACACTCAATCTTGCTTAGCAACCCTATAGCGCATATATCTATAGTAATCCCTAAATCAGTTAAAGTCAAGACATATCAAGCCTAGCTTTGATTAAGGCAGCTTAGGAAGGTTATTGATTGACAAGACCGGGCCTCTTTGCTATCATTAGGACGATGATTGTTTACTCGTCCAGCACAAATGAGTATAGAATCACGCAATCTTGAGAAGGAGATGGTTATGGCAACACTCGATGAACTTATTACAGAAGCAGGGCTTAGGAAAACAGAACTTTCAGATGAATGTGGCGTTGAAGCAGCTACTATTACCCGCATCGCTCATGGTAAAGCTACTACCAGAGTTACGGTTATTAAAATAGTGAGAGTCCTTGAGAAACATTTGAATAAGGCTATAGATATAAATAGTATCGAAGGTTTGAATATTACGAGGTAATAAGATTATTCATGAGCAAGATTTTTATTTATGATCTGACGGACTTATGAGGATTATGAACGTTATAAGCTAGTAAGACGTGGTAGGGTATGAAGCATTTAACATCATCATACCCTATTATCAGACGCTTAGATCATATTAAGCTGTAACCCTAAATTACACACATAGCCATTGTTCGGTGCTGCATTTTGCAGATTTAAGTAGAGGTTTTTCACCTTTTCCTCTTCATTACGTGTCTGCATAACACTAGCGGTTTTATACGCTTCTAACCCTGCTTGGGCACTTCCCTCAACATCACCTTCTAATAAATTTAGCTGCGCTTCAGTAATATGTAAGTTGACGCGCCAAATTGTCAAGTCAGGCGTAAGCGTTTTCCAAGCTGTATTTAGCTCATTTCGTGCTTCTTTTAAGGCTCCTTTACGACTTGTAAACTTCATCAATGTTTTAGCTCGCTCATGATGAACTGCGGTAATATTCATCTTAAGAAACGTGCCGTCATCTTCGTAATGGCCCTTTTCTCTATACACCATACTTGCAACTTTTCTCTGCCAGGCATCACACTGATCTTGTAATTTCCGGTTATCCTGGGCATAGATGGAGTTCACTTCAGCAGCTATAAGATAAATGTTACTTTTTAAAGGGTTACGCACACGCTCTACGTAATCTAGCGCTATATTTACATCATAACGGGCAAGATCAAGGTACTGGGCTGCTTTTTGGCTCTGCTCTTCTGGCAGTTTTTTTGTGAATTTCGTACAAGTCCATGTATACACGTATACGCCTAAAATGGGAGGCGGCTATCAATTCATTGTCTTTTAGCGTGTTCGCAAGGTCTATAGCTTTCTGTGAGTGGGTCAGTGCTATGTTTGTATCTATGCGATCTCGCGCAAACCGTGTTGAAAGCTGATAGTAACGACACAGTAATGATAACCAGGATTCGCGCTCGTTGGATGGAACACTTGCTGTAAGCCTTTCGAGTTTTCCCTAGTCTCTTTGTTATTCTTGTAGCGGTTTGAGGTGAACCACCTTTGTAGGTACTCTCCCAACCTATTGCAAGTAAATCATCATAAAAATCATAGGTGTCCTCTTCCATAAGGCCAACCATGTCAGAAAAAGGGCTTTCCTGGTCTACAGTATTATCCTTGTAGGCCATAAAACGCCAATCTAAAGCGAGAAGACAGGGTGGGATTTGCAAAAGTCGTGCTAATACCATTCTTCTCTCGATTGAATCAGGCGCGTCCAAATTCATGCTCCCTTCTAGCTCTTGAATAGTCCTTTCTGAATATCCTAGAGCTATTGCTAGGGCTTTTTGCGTCTGAAAACCGCGTCGAATGCGGTATTCCGCAATGACCTGTCCCATATGGGGGTAAATGCTAACTCCTGGCGCAAAAAGTCCAAAACGTGACCACCAATAAGCGTCTATCTCACTCATATTTTACCCTTTCCGTTACCATAATAGCTACTACCTTATAGTTAGTCAGTGCATTTGAATAAATGTTACAAGGGTTGTTCTAATGCATATAACGTTGGTTTCTTTACTTCGTATCATTAAGATCGTATTAATTTTAACACTAGCTTTTCTTGTTGTATACGCAATATTCCTGCGCTTCTGCATAATTCGCTCGTTTTCAGACTTCCAATTTTTCTTTAACCTAATGTAAGGTGCAGTGTTCCGTGATCACCACCCACGATTTTGGATTCGTGCCTTCTCAAAGAATACTGCTCCTATGAAAAGAAAAGAAATACAATGAAAGGATTTCTACTCCGTGAATGCTAACAACATGAGCGACGTGGCAGGATTCAGATACCAACAAGTCTTGCAAGAAGAGGCAGCGCTACTGGGGCTACATGGGCTTGCGTCTGGTACCTCTCGTCACGCATTCATAGAAGCACGTATGGACAGGAGCGCGGGATACATTTTACAGCTTATCCAGGAAGGAAAGCATGAGGAAGCACAACAACTGATGGCAACAAGTACATGGGGACAAGAAGAGCTAAAAAGCATAGAAGAGGGAGATTGTTGAATTGTCACATTATGATACGTTTGCAGAATGAGAAAATAGCATAGAAAAGGATATTTATTGTGAATAAGGAGAAATTATTAACTCTTAGGCAAAAACGAGTATTAGCACGCAAACTCTTGCACAGGAGGCAGGTGTCACCCTGGCTCAGGCATATATGGTTGAGATCGGTGGCTTTGTGGAAAGAGGAATTGCAGAGAAGGTAATCACAGCCTTCTCACGGCTTACAGGGACATTATACACCCTGGATGATATTCGATTTCAGAATGTGCCTCCTCTGCAAGGATCAAAAATCAGATAAGGATGTGCTATGAAGAAGAAAAGAGGAAAGGGAAGGGAGAAATATGAAGAGGAATGACACAGAGGTGCAACGGGTACAACTCGAAGGGATGTCAACAGAGCAACTATTGACACGAGTGAAACAAACTTGGAGTGAAATGAATATGTTCTTAGATGAGCTTTTCGTGCGTGATTCCGTACAAGACTATACTGAGCAACAATATAACGAACTGTTCGCCCTCTCACAAGAAATACTGAGGTTTCTCGAAGCACTTTCCCCGTTTCCTTTGGAATGGGTAGGAAAACGAAACGAGTTGATAGGCAAGCTCAAGCAGAAAGTAGGAAAGGAAGAACGATGAACACACCAACAATCATGATCCCGGTCTCTCTTACGTCTGCTGAGATGACCGCGCTAGAAGTAGCAACACATGTCTATCTTGATCTCTTAGAAGTGGTAGAGCCGCTTAAACCTGATCCTACACGTCTGGAAGTCGTAAGCCACTTGTTAACCTTTCGGGAACGTTGTCAGGAAAAGAAGGGAGAAAAGCAAGAAGCAATAGATATACTCTTTTCTATGCAGATTCCTTTTCAAGAATTAATGGTAGTGACAACAGCAATTGACGCGTATGAATACATGAACACTATTTATTGTGTACCAGAGCTTCTATCCCAGCTAACCTCGATGGAAGTGATCACGCTTACCCGGAGCTTTCAGCGAAGAATGATATGTTCTCAACCGACAAGCTAGTGTTTCAAGGACATCGTGTATACGTTGGGCAAACAGCACATATTGAACAAGACCCTGCGGCAAAAATGTGCAGGAAAGCAATGTGTTCTATTCGTGCTCAAGGGAACCGGGATGGTTTGCCTTCCCACTTCTTTCACATGAAAAAATCATAAAAATCCGTTCTCTTGCTTGAAGTATTGGTATACATGTAGTATAATGTACTATAGTTCTTCCATAGGCGATGGAAGAGACGTTTTTGGAAGATTTCCTGAAAGGAGATGCCTATATGACTGACGAGACATATATACTTGAAGAAGAGAATACTGAGGGGATTCCCCATGTGGGAGATGAGGATGGGAACGGTGGCGAAGGAAGTGGCGACGAAGATACCGAGGGCGAGCCTGCCCCAGGGAGTGATGACAATAGTGATGGCGAGGACAATGAATAGTCCTCTTGTCTAAAAGCGAGGAGAGTGTAGCCAGGTTCCTCTGGATGCACTCTCTCTTTTTTGCTCCTATACTATAGAGAAGGAAAGAGAGAAACTATGCAAGAAAATGCCCTACGGGCACAGTTGGCCCAGGAGATTGCGAAGGTTGTTCCTGATGAGCAGATTATCGCAGCATTTGAGGATGTGCCTCGCCATATCTTTGTTCCATCATTCTATGATCGTCTTGCCCCAGGCAAACGAGAATGGAGACAAATCTCCTCAACAGAGAACGAAGAGATATGGATGCAAGAAGTCTATACAAATAGACCCCTCACGACGGCAATAGACAGTCATGGATACCCGGTTTGTAGTTCATCGCTGCCAACGATTATGGCACAGATGCTCCAGGTGCTTCACCTGAAACCTGATTCACGTGTGCTGGAGATCGGGACGGGGACCGGCTATAATGCTGCGTTGCTGGCCCATATTGTTGGGCCGAAAAATGTCGTGAGCATTGACATTAATGATGCGTTGCTCAAAGACGCTCATGACAGAATCGCCCAAACTACCGGAGGGGGAGTACTCCTCATACACATGGATGGTCGGGATCTGTCTCGCCTTGGTACATTCGATGCCATCGTTGTAACAGCGGCAACTACGTGCTTTGTCCCATCGTGGTTGAATGCTATGGCACCTGGTGGCAGACTTCTATTCAATTGGAATACGAGCTTGACGAAAGCAATGATTGTCCTAAATCAACAGGATGGTAGTGTCCAAGGACAGGTTTGCCCATTTGGCGGCGACTTCATGTTGTTGCAGGATGGCAACGGCTATGACTTTGGGATGCCGCCCAAACTGGCCTTTTCTAATTTCAGCGAGGAGCTGGATCTCCGCAAAACAATTACTGATCCCGATGTAAAATTCTTCCTACGAGTAATGCTTCCAAATCTCGTATTTCACCGATATCGGACAGGCAAAGAACCATCCTATGCATTGCAGGATGAAAAAACAGACCGGATGGTTCATTTCTATCCGACGAGGATAAAGGGTGATCTCTCACTCTACCAGGAGATACGCGAAGTACTGCGCCGATTTGATCTGCTTCATCGGCCACTACGTACGGTATTTCACGTGAAGATCAAAGAAGATGGGAGTATGATCTTTTATCCTGGTGATCGTTCATAACGCAATAGAACACATTGCTTTCCTGTACATTTTCGGTAACTCTTTAGAAGGGTGTCGTAAAAGATTCATTTTGCGCAATTGGCGCAGCCTTTGTGGTTGTATCGAGATCAAGGATGCAAGAGTATGTATGATTTACATCTTCTACATGAGGCTTCTGAATAGTTACCTTTCTTTCTCTATAATCTGGATCTGTACAAGCTTAGCCCGTAGCTCGTCGGTCAATGTCGCAAGTTGATCAGCACGCTTGGTAACGTGTTCGATGTGCGTACGAGAGGCTGCAAGCTCTGCCTGAAGTCGGTGCACTTCGCTTCGCTCGTATTCCAAAGTAGAACGGGCTTCGGCTCGTTCACGCTCCAGAAGAGTATGAGCCTTGACACGCTCGGTTTCGGCGTGTAAACGAGCATCCGAGAGTTCAGCCCGCAATTGATCCACCTGGTCTTGTTCGCGTCGTAGGGTGGTACGAGCCTCATGTACCAGCTGCTCAGCGGTTGCTATCTGTGAACGTGCGTCTGTTTCAGCATTGTGTGCACGAGCATCTGCTTGTCTGGCTTGTTCTTCTGCTGATGTGGCTATGGCCTGCGCTGTGGTGATAGCTTGTCTGGCCTGTGTCTCGATTTCTTCGATCTTTCGTTGCACCTCGATGTGCATACGATTGACCGTCTCGTCTCGTTCTGCCTCGATGCGCTTTGTTCTGGCTTCAGCCTCTTCCATCGCCATAATTGCTACTTCTGCGGCTTCGCGCTCTGCCTGTGCATCTTGCCGTGCGGCTATGCTGGCAACTTCGGCAGCAAGGCGAAGTGATCGTTCTGTGCTTGCATTCTGCTGTGCTTCAGCAACGCGGCACTCTGCCTGATCGATGATTGCCTGGATCTGCGCAGCAGAGAGATCGGGGTCTGTCATCGTTGTGAGGGTTGCAAGATAGTGTTCCATATTCTGCTGAAGTTGGGTAATACTACTCACGACGGAAGCACGTAAAGATTCGACGGGGGCAATACTCATTGGCAAAGGAGGCTTTTGCTTTGATATGGTCTCCAATGCCACATTATCAGCAATCGCTTGAAGGCGCTGACGCGCTCGGCGACTTGCCAGGGCTGTGTGTTCTGTATTCTGGCAGTATGCCGATGGCCTGCCCGTTCCCGTAGGAATTTGCCGCAATTCATGGCATGTTGGATAACGACAGATTGTCTCATCTTCGTCTTTCGCTTTGAGCGCTGCAAGGATATTGGCTGCAACAACTGGATCTTTTGGAAGTTGCTGATCAGTGGTCATATGATGAATTTCCCTTCTCTTTCCCATTTATTATCTTCTATATAGTATAATATCATTTCATATCATTGTCAATAATGATATGAAATGATATTATATATAAGTCACGCTATCTAGCGACAAGCGAACGCAATTACGAGAAGAGGAGGAAAACGAGGTGTTCACAGAAGCTTCGTATCAGCGTCCAAAATCCTGCTCGTTCCTGGCTGGGGGAATTTCCTGGACTTTCTAGGAGTCTGCCATCAATATCAATGATGGACATATCTTCAGTAATAATGCCTCTGTCTATGAGGTCTTGTATGTAGTCGTAGGGTAGCTCCAGGTCTTGCGGTTCGATTTCTGGCATCTCTAACCACTCCGGCTCTACCAATTCAGATAATGGCGTGTTCGCCAGCTCTTCCAGATTCGTTTCTTCTGGTTGTGGTTCAGTATTCATTGCTCAATCTCTTGTTTTGCTTTTGGCAACAATTCCTGTTGGATCTTCACTTTCGCATCATCAAATATCGCTTGTGCAAACGTAGGAGTGTGCGATTTTGCAAGCAGTGCATAGGTTAACCTGCGGCCAATGCCAGCATTACGGATGGCATGGACCGTCAAGCCTGCAAGTCGATCAAATGCTTTACGGAAATAATCGCGCTGCTCGTCCAGTTCCAATGCCCGATCATCGCGGAGATCGCGGCGGTGTTCAGCAAGAGCCTGGCGAACTTCTTTTCTCATGATCTCTTGAAGGATTGGTAAGGATTGGTGCTCGATTCTTTCTCCCTGCTCTCGTGCTCGCTCCTGACGGATCAATTCTGCGACCAGGACATTCATTCCTGGCTTATTGTCGCGTTTCGCACGTTCGGAGAGATAGTCTTTCAAGTCTTTGGGTATCCAGATATTCAACTGGACTGGCTGCTCTTCAGACATATTCTACCCTTTCTCAAAGAAACAGTCTCATCATAGGTTATCGTTCTCTCTCAACAGAGAGGTCATGCTGTATGTCTTCAAGCTCCATCACATCGAGTCGGTGTAACTCTTGCATCTCCTTGTAAAGTTTGTGGTCGCTACGTTCATAAGCAATATCATGCAAAGTCTCAATATCTCGGTGAAAGATCGTCACAGGTTCTCGCTTTTCCTGGCCGTCAATCTCTGTACCTCCTGCTATGACAATATGAACATGTGGGTGCTCTGTGTTGTAATGCTGTACGGCATACCATGTAAGCGTTTGCCCTTTGGCTTCTGCGAGGTCGTTCATGGTATCGCGTGTCCATTGGCGTAAGTCGCTTATCGGTTCGTTTGGATCTGGCGATAAGATCAAGTGATGATAGGCAGCGCGGTAGCTGGTGTTCGACATAACAGTATCAACGGCGTCGCTGCGTGTAATATGATCATGCTCAGCGTTGAAGATATGGCGATCTTCTCGCTTCTCTTTGTCTGGTTCATTGTCTTTGGGACGGTGCTCCAGATATTTGAAGTGGCGAGAAAGCTTCTGACGAGTCGCTTTTTTCCCACCACTTTTTGCGCTGTCCACTTTAAAGTATCTGTTTTTGACGAAAATGTTATCGCTGTATCTACCTGCCAAAATCGAAGTCCTCTTGTTGCTGGAGGTCAATGCCTAAACCAAGATCATGCTCCTGGGCATTTGCATAATCAAGCTTGCTTCGTGCTGGTCGCATATTCGCGTCAATGTCTCCTTCTGGTATGTGAAGGGTACCTATAAAGCGATGTATTTCATTCATTGGGTGTGTACTCTCTTGCTCTTGGCGGATCTGCGTCCATTCCAGGGGCAATTCCTGATCGAGTTGTTGGATCTCTGCTGCATCAGGTTCGAAAGAGACGTTTTCCCATCCCATTGCTTGTACGTCGGTTTCAAGTGATTCGAACACGTGTGGGTCAATCATGCGTCATCACCGTTCCGGTTCGCTATAGCACGTCCGGCCTTCTCGGATGCATCCGTATACATTTTCATAGCAAAGTCTGAGCCATACCCTTTTGCCAGTACGCTATACACTAATCGGCGGCCAATGTTGGCATCTCGAAGTGTCTTCACAATAAGAGCTGCGAGACGGTCGGTGTTATTCCTATTCATTGCTTTTATCTCGCCGGTAAGCTCTACCACTATATCTTCTCGTATTGCTTCTCTTTGAAAAGCAAATCCTTTTCGTAGCTCCGTATTTATTATTTCTCGTATGACTGGTAGACTCTGCTGTTCTATAACTTCTCCGCGCTTGACTGCAATACCTATAGCAATGAGTTCATCACTAAGGACATTCATTGCTTTTCCCGTACGCTCTGACTCAGATTTGATGTAGTTAAAACGTTCTTCATCTATTTGTACATCAAGCCGTTTTCGTAGCATTCTCTACTCTCTTTCTGTACTCCCGATTCTTTCCGGTTGTTGTTTAAAGCGAGTGGATATGTTCCGGTCGTTCGCACCGCTTGAAAAGCGCGTGCGCGTGGCCCGTCCGGCGAGGACCAGGATAGGCGAAGCCGGTTTATCCTGCATACCCGTACGCTTACGCGGTGCCCCTCCGCTGCGCTGCGATTCTGTTGTTCTTTAGTGTGCCCCGCCCCGTTGTTCTCGTCACCGTGATCATGACACCTCCCAAATGGCCCTATGCTTGCCAAACTTGCACCGTCTTATCATTGCTTGCCGAAGCAATCCGCTTTCCATCTGGTGACCACACCACGCCAAAAACGAACGAAGAATGGCCCCGATAGGTATACTGTGTATTGCCGGTGGCTGCATCCCAGATCTGCACTGTATTGTCAACGCTGCCAGATGCGATACGTTTCCCATCTGGTGACCAGGCTACCCCATATACCGTATTGCTATGCCCACGATAGGTAAGTAGTGTATTGCCTGTAGTAACATCCCAGACCTGTACGGTGTTATCAACGCTGCCAGAAGCAATCCGCCTCCCATCTGGTGACCAGGCTAGATAAATAACAGAATTTGTGTGACCAGAATACGTACGGATGGTTGCCCCTGTATTAATATTCCAGATTTTGATCGTGTTATCGGGAATGGTCGCGTGTACATTCCCCGCAGCTGATCCAATCCTGGTCCCATCGGGCGACCATGCAACTACCCATACCGTGGCTGTATGGTCACGATATGTTGCTAAAGAATTCCCGTTTGCGGCATCCCACAATCGTACTGTTGTATCGCCACTACCAGAAGCAATACGTGTTCCATGAGGAGAAAAAACCGCACTATGTACGTTGTCAGTATGACCAGTAAGTGTAAAAATGTTTCCACCTACCATATCCCAGACTTTTGCCGTATTATCATCACTGGCCGATACAATCCGCTTTCCATCTGGTGACCATGCCACATAATCTACAGATTTCTTATGACCGCTATATATATTCAGGTTCCCACCTTCAGCGTCCCAAGTCTGTAGGGTAGTATCAGCACCCCCGGAAGCAATGCGTGTCCCATCGGGCGACCAGGCTACTGTATACACTGCTGCCGTATGGCCCTGGTACGTCACGAAAAGTGTCCCCGCTGGTGTTGGGTCGGTGGTAGGTGCTGGTGTTGGCTGTGGTGTTGCAGTTGGATTCGGTGTCGGTTGCGGTGTAGAGGTCGGGTCAGGTGTCGGCTGTGATGGAGTTGTCTGGGCTGTCGTGGCTACAACGCTTGGCTTTGAGATCTGCTTTACTGATGGAGTAGATGGGACAAGTACTTGAGCTGGTGTTGATGAATGAAGCGCTGCAAACGCGAGGCTGGCAGTGCTACCAATACCGACGACACCAAGAGCAAGCAGGATGCTACGTCGCGATAGAAGTGGCAATTGCCTGGGGCGCTGTCGTCGTGCTGATACACGAGACCGTCCACCTGCTTGCTCTTCTCCTATGACGGTGCCCACACTCGCTAGATCCCTATTACTTTGCCCACTACGTTGTGTAGTTATACCCGCAATGCCAGCATTGGATCGCTCCGATGTGGGTAATACAATAGTAGCGGGCGCAGGTCGCACCATATTTTGTGTGGTAAAACTTTCGTGAGAAGCCAGGCGAGGGCGTATACCTGCTGCATGTTCTAATGCGTTGGCAAACTCCTGAATGGTCGGGAAACGTTCTGCTGGGTCTTTCGCGAGTGCTTGGAGCACAACATCCTCAACATCTGGAGAAATCTCTGGATTGCGAGAACGAAGTGATGGAGGTGGTGAAGAGAGATGTTGAGCTGTCAGTTCGCCGAGCGTCCCCCGGAAAGGTCTTCTTCCACACAACCATTCGTATACAGTGATAGCGAGGGCGTACTGATCGCTTGCAGGTCGAGGCTTGCCTCGAATCTGTTCAGGGGCGATATAGGCGATTGTGCCAGCTGCATCTCGTGTGTGTTGTGTGCTGTGGGAACTTTCGGCAAGGAGTGCGATACCAAAGTCGCTGAGGAGAATAGCTTGCTGTTTGCCAACAAGCAGGTTCGATGGTTTGACATCGCGGTGAATGATTCTGTGGTTGTGCGCATACTGAAGAGCTGATGCAGCCTGGTTCACATAAGAAAGTACAGCGTCTAATGCTACAATGGTGCCAGGTTTGTATTGTGTCTGCAACGATCCATATGGGGCATATTCCATAATGATGAATGTTGTCTCGTCCTGTATGCCAAAATCGAGCACACGCGTAATATTGGGATGCGCAAGATCCATGATGGTCTGCGCTTCCTGGCGGAACAAATCAGCTTCGGCGTTGACCTTGAGCACTTTGACGGCTGCATAGTTTGCCTTCAGGTGAACATGTCGTCCTAAATAGACGGTCGCGAAACCACCGTGTCCAATCACACGAACGAGCTTGTAATTCCCAAGTTGTTGTAGAAATCCTTCTTGTGTCATGGCTTTTGACTTCCCCCTTGTGTTGCTGCCACTGCTAATTCCTGCTCAGAGGCCAGGATCTCTACCGCGAGTATCTCTTTGCTCGTCATGTAGAGGGTCTCTCCACGACCGGCTGTTCGGAGAAAATGAACCTGTGCCTCGCTGAGATGGAAGGTATCACGTATTCCATCACTACTCGATACATCTTGACGAAAGAGCATCTTGGTCTCGCACAACGCAAGAAGATTCTTTCCTTCTTCAGACGAAAGTAAGTCCGTGAGCTGCTGTGTTGCTACCCACAATCCACCATTATACTTTCGAATGCGTCGTGCAAGCTCATTGAGTAACACGGCACCAGCGGCAAACTTTGATAAAAACCACGCTTCATCCACAACCACAATATGACGAGTGAGCGTTCCTCCTTGCAATTCGCTCCACAGCTTCTCAGCCACAAGGTATGTTGCAGCTGGCTGGAGAGCTTCTGGAAGTTGTTTCAGGCTATAGACCGTATGCTGTGCGGTCGGAATGTGCGTTCTTCGCGGAAATAAATGGACAGAGGATGAGAGTCGTAGAGAAAGGTCGCTCGTGGGCTCTTCTTGCTTCAAACAAGCTGCAAAATCTTGCATGCATGGTGCGGGCCTGCTATGTGTGGCAGGATCGGCTGTGATTCCTGCCGCAGTATACACGCGAAGACTACATTGATGAACGATGGCATTCTCATGCTGGGTGAATGTTCCATTTTCACCGAGAAGGAGGGTGAAAAAACCAACGAGCATGGCTATTTTTTCGCGAAAACCATGCTCTTTCCCCTCGTGCCCAAGAGCGTTTTTGCGCATCTCAAACGGGTTGATAAGAAGCGAGTCAGCAGTCAACTCTACTCGTAACCCACCGATTGCTTCAATAAAACGTCGATACTCATCTTCTCTATCAATCAACGATATGGTTATTGTTGGCGCAAGACGAGACAATATGAATTTAAGAAAAGATGACTTCCCAGAACCAGGAACACCAAGGACCGCAAGATTTGCATTGAGTTTTCCCTCTCCATATGGATTGAAGGAAACCAGGTTCCCGTTGGTTGTGGTCCCAAGCAATACCCCATCATCCATTGTTGAGCTGTGAGAGAATGGGTAGAAAGTCGCAGCTGCCTCCGTTGTCAGTAAGTGGCCGTAATGATTGAGCATGTTCTGACCATATGCAAGTGAGGAGTAGTATGCAAGGTGCTGCTGAAAACGGAGTGGCGTTGCCCGAAAATCCAGACTACGAAGGACAAGTTGGATGCGTCTTACCTTTTCCTCTAACTCATCAGGTGACATGCCCCGGATGGCGAAGAGCAACGTGACTGAATAGAGATGGGCATCCTTGCGTACAAGTTGCTCACGCACGCGTTCAACATCTTTGAGCGCGTAACGTGTAATAGTATTGCCTCCACTGTCGCCCCTTTGCTGTTTTGCAAGGAGTGCGCCGCCTAACCTCACCGCTTTTCGATGGAGCTGTGTGGCGATAACATCCGACTCGTGAGGCTGAATATGCAGACTGATATCGACGTATGCCTCATGTATTGCAATCACACGATGGAGCCAACCAGGATAGACGTTTCGCGGGAGTTGCTCAAGGGCAAGACATGCAAGATACTGTCGCCCTCCTTGTTGTCCCTCAATATCTAATCGGGATGCCGCTATAGAGATCTCATATGGTGCAAGCATGGCTGGAAGCTGATTCACGTCCAAAAGCACATCATTGGAGACGAGAGAGAGACGTTCTCGTGGCTGTGGCAAAAAGCCTTCACGATAGAAGACGAAAAGTTCTGCCGAGGTGAGCAGGCGAGATGAGAGTTCTGCGCGGGCAAGCTGGCGGCTCACCTCATACACGCGATTTTTCAGTTGACCTTTTGCACGCTCAAAACGCCGTTCTTCATCCTTCTCACCGGAACGCTCTGCTGGGATCGTGATGTAGTAGGAAACTCGCACTGGCCGCTTCTCTTGCACGAGTTGCGAGAGGAACGAGAGATAGTGTGCATGGAAGCGTCGAAGTGGCCGTGCGATATGCTCAGGAATGATCGGAGCAGAGAGTACAGCAGGAACGTACGGTAGTGAACGGATATGGATCGTAATCGGATAGGAAAGACCATTCAGCATGTTTCCAAATGCATCAATGATAGTAAACTGTTCATACTGACTGAGCAGATTGAAATCCTTTGGCTCAACACAGAGAATCGTGTAATATGCAAGGTGTCCTCCTTGATCCACGGCTACAATTCCGTCGTTGATACTTCTCATCTTTACAAAGGTACGTAAAAGTACCTTGAGTGAGAGATGTTCAGGTACAAGCATCCAGGCAAGCACGATGAATACCCACTGCTCCAGCGGCCTGGTGCCAATTTTGAGAAATGCGACAAGAACAGCGGGAATACCACACAAGCAGACGAGAAAGATGATGCCTACCAACGACTGAAAAAAGGACAGGGATTGCCAGAGCGAGAAACCTATCGCCAGACCACACACCATTACAAGCACCTGGCGGCCTGTCATCCCGAAGAGGATAGTAGGCTCCTGCTTGAGCAAGAGTGGTACCTCTATAGATTCCAATTCAACGTGATCATTTTTGCTCATTACTGCCCCGGCTTAGGAATTGGAGATGCTACCGGTGTCGATAATGGAATGGCAGGAAGACCAGGCGGTAATGTAAAATGAGAAAGAAGAGCATTCCTTGCTGGTATGGCAAGTAAAATGATGAGTAAGCCAATCGCCGTAAACTGCAATGCTTTACTCCCTGTCGCAGTTCTTTGAGCACTCAGACCAAAGACGGGCAAGAATAGAATGCCAGCAAGAACGCCACTAATCGTAGCAAGGATAATACCGATGAATATCATGTACAATAATATTGTTTCGAGAAATGCGGTAAAGACTGGAAATGGATCAACCATAGGTCCTCCTTAACGGGTAAGCTGTGCGCCAGCGACAAAAAGAAGTGAAAGAGCAGCGCGGCTACTCTCGGCCACCGGTTGAAGTGCCCAACTTCTGAGCATACTGGGAATGCGCAATGTAATCCACAAGAGCGCAATACCTCCAATGATCGTTGCAAAAGGAGCGATCCCTTCCGCCGGTCCAATATTCTCAGAAAGGAAGGGTAAGAGCACTTTTCCACTAATGGTGATACAGGTCAACTGAATAAACTGCACCAGGACAGCCGTCACATATGCAGAGAGACCTGCTTGACCAAATCGCTGCGTCTGATGGTTGGCAAGCAAGATAAACAAAATTGGCAAGAAGACAGTAAGAAAGAGGATAATGCCGAGACGAGCAGCCATTTGTATCCCCAAAATAATCATAAGGAGTGTCAACACGAGAACCAGCGGAATAGCAATAACAGCAAGAAACGCTCCAAGGGCAATAGCTCCAAATCCCGACATCGGATGACTCTCCGTCCCTGCCTGTGCAAGCATGAGACCACAGAGCAGGTTGTTCAGATCAATCCAGAAACGAGCAAACAGAAGACTGATGTTTGCACCAATAGCTGCAAAAATGAAGTTTGGAAGAGCCTCCAGTGCCTCGCTATAGCGAGAACTAAATCCTGCAAAAAGAATCCGATACCCTGCAAGGATAATAAAGACAAGAATGATACTATCAGCAATAAAAAGAGAAAGTCCCCAAAGATCTTTGACACCAGTATTGTCGTACGTTGCACCAGGGTCGGTAAAGTCAAAGATGCTTTTTGGCTGATCAAGCCACTGAACCGTGTGTTGATTCAATGCAAAAATTGCACTCAGAGGAATCGCAGGCAGAGGGATTGAGGGGAGAGGAATATCGAGTCCGGTGAGCAATGGAAGAGAGCCCAACTCCACTCTTCCAATTGGTGGCAGATGGGAGAGAAAGAAGAGGATGAACCCAAACGCAAGAGAGAGCATGACAATCATGAAGAAAATGATATCTGGCAAAAAAAACTTTCTTAATCTCTTCCATGCTAGTTGGACCATATATTTTTTCCTTAATAAGCGAACATAAGAGAAACTTCTTCCATACACTTTTTAAGCATTCTATCGCTATAGTATCTGTAACTTGTGCAACTTTCAGGTTTTGTGGCTGAAACTACCCACATGTCCTATACCGATCTCTTTCTTGATGACACTGTACTCAAGAAAAGCGAAAAGGTTATGTTTGAGAGAGATACTATAACCTAGTTTTCAGTGATATCCATCTTTTTCGCAATATATGCAAAAAGATGGATATGCAACTTATATGGCCTTACGCACTACCACTACATTAACAAAAGTCAGTTGCGCTTTCCGTTTCTATATCAACTTGAGTAACTTTGTAAAGCGAATAATCTGCCGGTTTTCCTGCATCCCAATAGATCCTTTGTCCTGCACTGGTTTCAGCTGAATGGTAGAGAACCCAACCAGTACTGTGGCAATTCAGTATTGAGATACGATAGACATTGTAGAGAGAAGAGTTACCTAACCCTACATATCCGATTCCACCAAAACATGTCTGAGAATTCGTTGTATCGATCTCCACGTCTGCGCTGCTTGTGGAGCAAGAAACCATGACTATGTTCCCACTCATTTGAAATTGGGAAGATGCCGGATAAGCAAAGGTGACACCTGCAAAGCTAAAAACAAGCGCTACAGCTACCAGAAACGCTAGAGGAGATGTTTTAAGAACATGATGTCCATCCATCGATAAAATGCCTTTCTCTTAAACTACATCGGGAATACTCTACTCGCTAATTTCATCCTATATGAATTTTTTCTATTCAGCATGTTTTCCCAATAAAATCACCAACATGTCTTATATCTTTCTTGAAAGTATCTATATACACTATACCCAAAAAGGAGAGTGAATATTCAAAATAATTACACTCCAAATGAGATACTCTGACGTAGTTTTCCGTGATACACATACTAAATTTCAGAGATGCACTCCATCATAACAGAAGAGAAACGTACACGAATCGGACGATATGATTGCAAGAGAGAGGGGTATCATGTAGTATGAGGAATATCATGTAGTGTACAAAAGCAGAAACATAGAAACAACGGAAAATAAAAGAGAGAACAACACTAAAATGAAGGTTCAACAGAAAGAAGTCGGGCTGCAAAACCCGAAACATTCGCAGGTACAAACACCTCTACCTACTCATCTTGTACATCTTTTCCCCTTCGTAGGACTGGCACTCGTAGCGTTTATTCCCCGCCTGCTACTAGCTTTACAGCTTGATGTCGTAACCGACGAGGTTGTCTATATCTTCGGAGGAAAAGTCTACCTCCCATTACTTGCCCATTTTGATATTGGCTCCATCAATGGCTACTAAACAAAGAACATCCACCCCTCGTCAAACTGCTCATTGGGTTCTCAATCAAAATGAATGAGGTGCTTGGACATCCTCTTGGTGAATTACTCGCCGCTCGCATTCCCAGTATTGTGCTAGGAACGATCCTTGTCCTTGCTGTGTATTGGTTGGGCCGCGCACCATTCGGTCGAAGAACAGCTCTCATCGCAGCTCTCGCCCTGGCCGTAAGTCCCTGGTTGGACTATTTTAGCGCACTGGCGTACCTGGATATGACCATGGCTACATTTGTAACATTGGCCTATCTGGTGCTCTGGCATGCATTCAATCGCCCCTGGCTCTTTCCTGTTGTGGCTCTTCTTATGGTTTTGGGGATCGATAGCAAGTATCCGGCGGCACTCGTGGTTCCCGCAATTGTTCTCTTTACCGTTTACTACTATTTCATGCTTCGGCCACTATTACCAGCAGACCAACGACCAAAGTTACCTTGGCGTTGGTGGATCGCAACGATTCTTATCGCTCCACTCAGCTTTTTCCTGGTCGATCCGGCAATCTGGCCTAATCCCATAGCTCGACTTAGAAGTAGCTTCCAATTTGAAGCTATTCACTCATCTGTGGGGCACCCTACGTTCCTCGCAGGAAACATTCTTCTCCATGTTCCACAGTGGACGGTTATCTATATGACATTCACTAAAATGAGTGCCTTCCTCACAATACCAGCAGCTTTTTTTGTGGTCTTTGCCCTTATAAAACTGCTTCTTATCCACCTCCGCAAAGCACCATTAGATATGCACCAAGCCACAAGCTATGCATATCTGGTTATCTGGCTCTTGAGCGTCTTCAGCACATTTAGCCTGCTCAACATTGCAGTTGGAACACATTACTATCTGCCTGTGGCCCCTTCAGTTGCGCTTGCTGGCGTCTCAGGAATGACGATCATACTTCAGTTCATCGCTAACCGGATCTGGAAAAGATCAGAACGTACAGAGAACACTGAGCAGGTTAATACATCTTCTCAGCTTGCTTCACAGAACCGTAAACGAAAATATATCCCACAGCTAGCTCTAACAATTCTACTGGCATTCGTAACGATTGGGCCGCACCTCCTTGGAGTAATCACCATCCACGCAGCCGAGGGCTACACGACGGAGTTCTTCAACAACGATGAGGACACACGGCTTCAAGTTGCCTATCCAGGCTACCGTGATGCGCTGGAATGGCTTTCATCCAGGACACCCATACATACGAAGATTGCTCTCATCGCAACAGCGGGAACATTACCTGGATACAGTCCAACAACAAACTGGTTTTCTTACAATCAAGATGTTGTCAAATATTTTCAACTATTCGACGTGCTCCCAACAGAAAAAAGCTATCAGGGCTATAGCTATCTCATCTGGCCCAAACATCTCGTGCAACGTGGATATCCCTTACCACCACATGATCGTATTATTCATACCATTTCTGGTGGAAATACTATCTACTGTTATATTGTAGAAGTAACCGGATAATCTCATGCTTGTTCTCGCTCTTTACTCAGGAGAAATGAATGGTAAATGTTCCTGTTTGTCTGGTAATGCCTCCTCCGTTAAGAGAAGCGCAGGCGTTGGATGTTGTTCTCTTCCTGGTGACGATCCATTGATCATAGGGAGTGGCGGTGGAGAGGATATGGAATTCATAGGTAAAGGTGAAACAGGTGAAGTGTAAGGCAGACGTGCGCGTGCAGCAAGTTCAGGGTCAAGATAGTAGGGTGTGTTTCGCACGAGCACAGGATGATACTTGCTGATGAACACTAAAAGCGAATGATCTGGCATGGTTCGTATCTCATCAGAGGTCATCAAATCACGTTGAGTCTCTCCTTGCGTTTGCGTGTGTGGAGAAGCAAACCAGTCAGAGGTATCACGCTCGCTCCTGCTTGTCGTGCCTACGGTGGTTTTGCCTAGCTTCTCACTATAATAGCGTGTCTCCTGCAAGCCGCATCCAGGGAAGACAATATGTGTAATACAGTTGGCAAGAATGGTATCGCGTCCATTTTCGCCGTAGGTATCGCGCAATTGTCCAAAATTTTGTACCGCAAGAATAAAAGCAATGCCACGGCTACGCACGGTACTAATATATCTGGTAAACTTCGGAATGACACCAGCATTGCAAAACTCATCGAGATAAAAGGCGATATGGACTTTCCCTCCTCGAAGCATCGCATTCATTGCTTGCATAATCAAGCAAGCGGAAAGGGGTTCAAGGCGCTCGGATTCACCTTCTGGTATGGATAAGAAGAGCGCCGTTGGTTCGTTGGTCATACCAAGAAAGTCGAGATCGTTGGAGCTGGTGACCTGGCGCAAAAAGGGGTTTTTGAAGCGAAAAAAGCGCGTGACCATATCGACCATTATACTTCCGGCAAGTCGATCATTCTTTTGTAGATTCTCAAAAAAAGCGTGTGCCACATCTTGCGCAATGGGTGAAGGGCTGCTCTGGAAGAGTGTTTTGATATCCTCAAGCTTCATCCCACACAAAATATCGATCAGGCGACTAAAAGGTGCATCGGGTTCAGCGGCACGCAGATGTAAGATCGTAGAAGCAACCAGTAATTTGGGTGCAGAATTCCAAAATTCCTCGCGGCTTCTGCCCGTATTGTCAATGAGGCAACTGGCAAGGGCCTCGGCGTCATCCATGCTGTGGACGTGAGCCAACGGGTTATAATGATGGCTCTTCTCTGGCTCGGTGGGTGCAAACACAAAACAACGGTGAAATTGTGAAAGATGCCCAAAGGTCAACTCACAAAGCTCTCCCTTGGTATCATTGATGAAAAGGCTTCGATTGCCGAATTCTTGCAGCAAGGAAGGGAGAATGATACGAGATGTTTTCCCAACACCAGTTGGAGCAAGCACTAAAACATGGGATTCCTGCATGTGTTCGTCGAGAGCAAGAAGCTTGTGCTGATAGATTCCGAGATGCATCTTTGAGAGTGGTGTGTTCCCACTTGCCAGGGCATCGTGTATTGCCTGCCGTTCTTTCTTTTGGGTGGTAGCAAGGGTATCATAGGTTTTAAGCTCCTGACGGGTGGCAAAATGGGCCGAACCGTGGGCAGTCGTGATAGTCTTGCCAGAAGACGTGAGGACAATAACAGCAAACAAGAGAACGAGAACGATCCCTCCATCGATCTCAAGCCCAACGATATTGAGACCATCATCAGTAAAAGGTGAGAAGATCGTAGAAAGTGGGAAGAGCGTAGGAAAAAATTGTATGATACCTATAACGACAATGAGGAAGAGGATAAGCCACACAAGGCGTTTATTGGTCATCAGGTTCATCGTTCACTATCCTCCGAAGAGAAGCTGATAGGTTCACGTTCAGGTTGCGGTCCTTCAAAATTGCGATCTAGCATATGATCCAACGTATTGAGTTCTTGAAATTGTACTTTGATCAAGCGATGGAAATCATAATCACTATGTTTACGACCGGACTGGCGTATCAAGTCATACTCTTTTGTGGAGAGTTTGACGGATTCCTTGCGGCCTTTTTCCTGGTTGTAGCCAGTACTCGCGACAACGACATGAACATGGGGACGCTCAGTATTGCCGTGATAGACCGCATACCAGTGGAGCTGTTTTCCCTGGGCCGCTTCAAGATCGTGCATGACCTGGCGTGTCCATTTGTGCCAATCGCTGACCGGTTCATCCTCACCAGGTGAGAGGACAATTTTGTGAAAGTTGACGCTGGTACTGGTATGTGCCATTACATCATGTACCGCATCGCGACGCTTGACCACATCGTGATCTTTCGAGAAGATGCGATTACGATGTTCGATATACTTAAAGTGAGATACAAGCTGCATTCTTGAGGCATCTGGGCTTTCATGGAGAGATCTCCTTCCTTTTGCAATCATCTATTGACCTTTCATATGTCTGTTTAATACATATACTTCGTAAGGGCTCTGATACCCTAGAGAATCAATTGCATTCCCTTTAATTGTTATCCATGCAGAGAGAGAAAAGCGATGAAATCTGAAGCTGTTGCAGCGACAAACATCGCAATTTTGTGAGATGTCTGTTCTCCGTAGCGATAGAATCAATGTGCTAGATTGCGCAGACCTGAGTCGTAACTCTATTTCTTTTTGTTACAACACATGCCAATGAAGCATAGTAGCATAGATTTTTTGAAACGTCATGTTAATATCCTTTGCATCCAGGAGAAAGGTGCCAGGCACTTTGTAACCCTACTGAGATGTAGCTATCCATTTGTGGCTGTTCGCATTTGGTTTCTTCCGTTGTAGCAATCAAACGGTCAGTATCTCGCGTTGCTGAGGCGCTAGCCGGTCGCCCTCAAGCGGGGGGCTGGCGCGTCGGATAAGCAGGTTTATTGTTCAGATGGCCGCGCCAGCCCTCTAGCGCCGAGGGCGACGCGCCGTTTCTCTATGCACTCATATGCTGGGAATATGATATAATAAAAGCCTGCGGGGGTCTCAATTCTCGCACATTTAAGCCGCACCTGGTCTCAAACCAATAGGGGTGCGGTTTTTTTCGGCTCTCCTGTTCATTGGTTGTAACACTTCAACTAATGACGGTACGTTTTGCTTTCTTGGCAAAATACGTTGCGTATGATGCCAAGGGCTCCGGTACTCTTCATGGGATGGGACAATCATAACTATCATGTGAATGGTATCCTACATGCTTACAGCCAGGATCGCGGGGATAGCTCCCCCTTTGTTTTCTGATTCTGGCTCTGGTGCTCCTGGTCGGTTGGTGTCGGTTGCTGTGGTAGGGGCTTGTACATGCTAAGAAGAACTGTATTTACAAGCGTTCCAGCTTCTTTAAATGCTCCTGCTTCTAGATCTTGCCAATTGCCATTTCTTTCTGCCAGTTCACGGAATGCTTTTACACGTCGATCTTGCCGAAACGTCACGCCAGAGGGGGCAATAGCAACAAGGACGCCGCCAGGGTTAAGAAGTGACCATGCATGCTCAATATGTGTAATATACGCTAAAGGATCGCCCTCTAAACTGAAAGGGGGATTCATCACAATAGCATCATAGCCATTTTGTGAGTTATATTGTAAAAAGTCTGATGCAATGAGAGAAAAGCCCTGATCCGTTAGCTTTTCCTGGAATGTAGTAACGAGCTCACAACAATCAAGCTGTATATCGATTTTTTGCCAGTAGCAATAATCGCGGATAGCTCGCGCTAGGTTGCCAGTTCCGGCTGATGGTTCCAATACACGCTTTGCTGTTACAGGAATAGCTGCCGCCATACGCTCGGCAAGATGCGCTGAGGTAGGAAAATACGAAGTAGGATTCTTTGGTGGTTGCGTGCCCGTCTCAAGCATCCAATAAAACAAGGCTCGTGGATCGTCTTCAAAAAGATGTGTTTTTGCTTTCTTGTTCCATTTGCCCCCTATACGTCCTAATGCATCGTTCACTTTGAGATAGAGCTTTCGCTCAAGCCGCTGAGGTAGCATAACTGATGTTTCATCTACATCACATATTTTGAGTACGTCAAGTACTTCAATAGCTATAGGTTCGCCTTTCCATTGAATTGGGGATGTGCTTTCGATCTCTATCTTTGCTCTGTGCATATGAACCGCAGGCGGTTGCTGTTTTTCGTCGTGTTCTAGCTCTTTTCGTTTCGTTTGTTCTGGTGCTAGTTGAAGTGCAGGGGTCATATCAACTTGTGCGGCGGCTCTGAATATTCCCTGTACAAGATACATGCCTGTCTCAAGGAGAATATCTTCCTCGTGTGGAATATATGCACTTCCATCATACGAACTCTGTTTGATGGCTGGGACTGTATAGCCATATTGACAACAGTACACACTTGCAGCCTCTTGCAATGCTCCAACGCTATATACACGCTTCGTGTGAATATAATCCGCGCCAAAATGGACGCGTTCGCCGTTATAGAAACTACTATGATATGTTTTCAGGTCTTGGGAGCTGTCAAAGCTTGCACCTTCGTATTGACGGACAATTTTTTGTACAGATGTTTCTGTTGGGCCATTTGTCCATTTCACATCAATCGATGCACCCATGCTATATGTACTTGAACGTACAGAAAATTTTGTTGAGGAAAAAGCCTTTTTTAACTCATTACGAACAATTTTTGCGGTATCTGCGCATGTTAGATATTTTGTCTCTGTCTGGTACTTCTGTGCTGGCTGTTCTTGTGCTTGGCTTTCCTGTACTGGTCGCTCCTCTTCCTGAACTACTAAGACCTCATGTTCTTGAGGTTGCGGCAACTCCTCTGGCTTGATTTCTTGGCTTTCAGCGTGCTCTGAGGTGAGCTGAGTTGATGGCTGCGGCCCGGCTACAATTGTTGAAGGTATAACCTGATGATTCTCCTGACTCTCTGCCAGGACAAATTTGTCTTGGTCTTGGGTCTCCTGCGTCTCTGCTGCTATATAGAGCTTGGCTGCTTTCGCTTCTATACTAGCGGCTACGCTCCATCGGACATGTGGACATACGCCACTTGGATGGAAGATATGTAGAAACTGCTCTTTGCCGCTTGTGCATGTACAGGAAAAACCGCGTGTGGTGTACTGTACTTTATATCGATAATTGAAGATATTCTCTGACTCAACAAGATAGTATGCGTCTTGCCCATCGCGCTTCACATGGTGACATTTAGCAATTTGATCTGGGGCCGTCTCTGATACACCAAACACAATAACGCGAATAACATCGGGCCGTTTGGGCATGTAGCAAGCAACTTTATCAACCAGGGTAACAGCGTGGGACTGTGATTGTTCCTGCAATTGAGTTTGTGGTACTGCTGGCTCTATCGAAGCCTGCGGAGTGTCCATCAAGGTGTGTACTTGCTGGCTTTCGTGCTCTCCTGCTAAAGGTTCTGTGGTTATCGTTGTTGTAGCTGGGGAGGCTGGGGCCTCCTCCTCTGATTGCAGAGTATCAAACAACGCAAGTTGTATTGACTTGATGTGATTGTCGATCACATCAAGGTCAAATTCGAGCTGGGTATATTGGCACTGTAAAGCTAAGATGCTGGTTGCAGCCGCTTTACCTAACACGGTAATAGCGCATTCTGCGAGCTGGTCACCTCGTGTTTGCGGCGCTGTAATCCACTCCTTCTCACGAAGAATAGAAAAAGCAGAGCAAGGAATATATTTATGCTCGTGGGTATTGCTGTCGAGCAGAAAACAACAATCATTGACAATGAGTAAGCGAGCTTGTGGCTGCTGCGCAAGCTGTACGAGAGCTTTCGTAGTAGCGATAGGCAATTTAATTTTTAACATTGGGGGTCTCCTTTAGCCTCTCTCGTCCGGGTCTCAAGCGGTCGGGAGAAGCGATAACTAGCGGTTGCCCGCATCCTGGGGTGGCCCTGGGCGGTCCCCCCCATTATTTTTTTTTGTTTTTTTCAACAAGAGACAGCCGTACATTTTTTTTTGCAGAACACAAGGTGGGGCCTCGGCCAATTTTTAGCGAAGCGTTAAAAAAATTGGTTGGGGTGCCTTGTGTTCTGCAAGGGGTAGGGAACAAGGGGGAAGGGAAAAAAATGATAGGATGGGCTCCGAAAAAAACAAAAAGGAGTCCGGGCGTCGAGCCCGATTTCCTTATGGTGGTCGATGGGAGTGGAGCATATATGATGCGAGTAGACGCTGGTGCTAATAACTGTGATTGCTGGCCGCACTTGTGTGACGCCGCTTTCTCTGTTACTGTTACAAATTAGAACTGCCGTCGTGCCATACCGCCGAGTGAAGGATCACGATTTGAGGGCTTCTACGGCTCCTGTTTCATGCTTGTGAGCTGTCGCTAGTATAACAAGAGCAGTGAGAAATAGACATTTCCCACTGCTCTCTATGAGGAAAAGCAATCACTATAGAATGTAATTATTGTTTGGGATGTTCGCCTACACCCACATTCTTGATGACGCGCTTCTTCCACTTGTTCGCTGTGCTCGTGCTAATACCTAAAGCTTCGGCAATATCACGATGTGTTGCATTCGGATCTGTTGCAAGATACGCTTTTACCCTCTCATAGTTATTTGTCTCCTGCTTGGGTTCATCTTCAGCTTGTTCATCGTTGTTCGTATCTTGCTTAAACACATCCTCTGAGATCGCTTCCTGGGCAATGTTCGCCTCCTGTTCGCTCTGTGAAGCAATGAAGAGATGCTGCGGTTCCTCTGACACCATAACAGGTACAAGTGCAGAACGTAACAAGTTTATCAGTTCAGGAGTAAGCGTAAATTGTGAGATAGAACCTGTGTTTGTATCCTGCTCAAGCTTTTCCCCTAAGGCAACATTCTGGATAGCGTTCGTCGTTTGTTCGCTCTCTGGAGACAAGAATACATGCTGCGGTTCCTCCGATATGCTAACTGGTGCAAGTGCAGTTCGTAGCGCATCTATCAGTTCAGGGGTAAGCACAAACTGTTGAGTAGGAGTTGCTGGTGCCAGCTGCTCGGATTGCTTTGGCGAATGTTGCACATGACGCAAAGAGTGCGCCACGATCAAGAGCACAATCGCAAGAGAGCGTACCCATATCAATGCCTCAACCGGGATAAACACATGCCCATAAGCTGCATCGAGTGTCAAATTCAGGGTTTGTTGAACACTCTCAATATTGCTGACAATAGCAGCAGTAAAGAGTAACAGGACCGAGAGAAAGCCGTGCAGCCAGGTCTTCACATGCTCACCTTCAGCATGATAACGGAACGTACGGATGATAGAACCTGCGACACTGGCATCGATAGCAATACACTGTGTCCAGGCCCATATGCGCTGCATAAGAATGTTGTCAGTGAGTACTGAACCCTTGGTGAGAACATTTGCCATGCTAGCAATGAGTCCAAAGGCCAGGAGTAAGACCGACAGGCTAGAAGTAAGCTCCAGTGTATAGAGAATGTAGGTATCCAGTCTCTCGATACTCTCAAATTGTTTCATACTCTGCTCCTCTTTATTCGTTGACGATGTATGTGGAAGAAATGCATTGTGATGTATTCGCTTCAAGAATATCGAGCCAGAGGAACGATGGTTGTTTCTTGATGCCGTCTGCTTCAACGAGAAAGCGTGCCGCGTATTCTTTTCCCTGGCTTGTGATTGTCAATTCGATCTCAGTTCCATCAATTGCGGGGAAGTGATAGAAATCTATCGCGATGAGTGGAACACTCGCAGGAATATGTTCAGCTCTCTCTTCCAAGTCGAAGTCGCCTAATCGTGTGATGATACAACTCTGTTCATCGCAGGTGCATAGATCAATGCACAGCGTAATAAGCTTGTATCCATACTCCTGTCTGTAGGCCAATGTTCCCCGATACTCTGTCACAATCTTTTGATTTTGGCTTCTTTGTTGTTGGCTGTTCATTCTTTTTCCTCTTAATACTAAATGAGAGATAGGCCATAAGGGTAGAGTCCTATCTCCCAAAATCGTCCTGATAGTTGAGGTCTATTTTCGTCTCTGGTTCGTATGTATCCGGCGTATCAAGCTCCTGAATCACTTTGTTGATGTCAATGTCAAACTCAGTCAAGGCGTGGCGTGCATTCTCGGTAATGTCGCCTTCTGGCACATCCAGGGGAGCATCCACTAAGACTTGCCATTCTTCCTGGCTAAACGTCGGTGGCTCTTGCGTTGCAAACTTTTCTAGCTCATACTCATCGAATTCAAACGTGGTATCTTGTATGTTAAGATCAACGTAAGCAAGTACTTCCGCTTCGGTCATACGGTGAATGTCTGTACCAAGTGCTTCAATAGCTTCGCTGATGTTCGGGTTGTCAGAACGAGATTGAAGAAATTGAGCGGGAGTATCATACATTTCTAGCTCACGGTTATAGGTGGAAGAGTCCATAACCTTATACATGTTCCCTCTCAAATCCCAAATGTGTTCTCCTGGCTGATATTGAATAAATGTGCCAAATATCCCATATGGCTCTGGCTCTCTATCCATCTTTTCCTCTGGCGCTGTCATCTCTTTTCCTCCTGTTCGTCTTGCACTATTCTACACGCTATTAGCTTTTCTTCTGGTTGTATCTGATACACTCCTTTTCTTCATGACTGTGACTATATCATAAGTATATACAATCGTCTAATTTACTGTCTGAATTCTATACATAGTCGCTATGTATCCAGGTTGCGCTTCTGAGGCTGTATGATGAGCATGATACATAGTGATTATGTATTTTCAGCAATCTCTTTAAGCTTAGTTTCTCCGTTCAAAATTGCTCAACCACTCTTATACTGGCTACTTCTCAATTCTTGGCTTGTCTAAGTTAAGAACAAACAAAAAAGGACCAAGGCAGATTTTTCTACCCTGATCCTTACACTATGCTATATTGTGATGTCCCATTGATGCTAAGCTCTGACGGAGCACACGAAGACCTATGATAACCTCTTGAATCGAATAAGCCGAAACCCCAACCATGATGTCCTGTTCCTGCCGCTATGTATGGTGTTGGTGCTGTTAGTGGCTTCTTCGCGGTTCCCTACACTATCCTTATCTATCCGCTTGTCTTCGTCTTGATGCCCAAATTCTGGACTGTCTGTAAACAACGTGGATATGTTACTGCATCTGACTTCGTACGCGACCGCTTCGGGAGCAGTGAATTAGCGCTGGCTGTTGCTTTTACTGGTATCCTGGCTACGATGCCTTATATTGCTCTCCAGATGTATGGCATTCAGGTCTCGCTGGCTGCATTGGGTATACCTCTATCGGTCTCTATCCTGGGCCTCAACGTTGATCTACCTTTGCTGATTGCCTTCGTTATCCTGGCTGCATATACCTACACCAGTGGACTCCGTGCGCCTGCAATGATCGCTCTAGTCAAAGATGTGATGATCTTTATTGTGATCTTTGCGGTTCTTTTTATTGTTCCTGCCCAGTTCGGAGGCTTCGGCACTATCTTCGCTGCTGCACATCAAAAGGCTCTCGCCAACCCAAAACTTTTCGCAGACCTCCCTGCGCCCAGCCAGTATCTGGCATACTCTACTCTTGCGCTTGGCTCAGCGCTGGCACTTTTCTTGTACCCACACTCTCTGACTGGCATTTTGAGTAGTAGCAGTCGGCAAGTTGTCAAACGGAACGCAGCTCTCTTACCAATCTATTCTTTGATGCTTGCCTTCCTTGCTCTTATGGGCTATATGGCCATTGCAGCTAAAGTACACCTTATCCCTGGCTTTGGCAATAATGGTTCTATCCCCGCACTTATCAATCTCGTTTTCCCTTCATGGTTCGCTGGCTTTACCTTCGCGGCTCTCTCCATTGGGGCTCTGGTTCCGGCTGCAGTTATGTCTATTGCCGCCGCTAACCTGTTTACACGCAATGTCTATAAAGAGTATATCAAGAAAAATGCCTCCGACCGTGAGGAAACCCAGGTTGCAAAAATCACTTCGCTGGTAGTGAAATTTGGGGCTCTCCTCTTTATTGTGTATGTCAATCCTGCCCAGGTGGTCTACTTCCAGCTCCTTGGTGGCATCTGGATTCTTCAGACTCTACCCGCCGTTTTCCTGGGGCTCTATACTCGCTGGTTCAATCGCTGGGCCTTGCTGGTCGGATGGCTACTGGCAATGGTCTTTGGCACCTGGCAGTTTATTCTTGCTGGCAATAAACCTACATCTACCCTACCCGGCATTGGCCTTGCCTATACTGCGGTTACGGCCCTTATGATCAATCTTGTCATCTCTATTGTTCTAACGCCGGTCTTCGAAGCTGTTGGTGCCAAACGAGGCCAGGATATTACATCTCCCGCCGATTATGAGGAGGCTCTCGCACCCGTTGAGCCTGCTGAAGTTGGGCGAGAAGCTTTAGGCTAATCCTACACCTG
This sequence comes from uncultured Chloroflexia bacterium, assembly GCA_963850365.1. Lineage (GTDB taxonomy): Bacteria > Chloroflexota > Ktedonobacteria > Ktedonobacterales > Ktedonobacteraceae > Dictyobacter. The sequence continues at coordinate 278,479 of CAWKKX010000022.1, read as the reverse complement.
TGTACAAAAAGGGATACTACGATTATCCGTAGTATCCCTCTCAGTCTATTCGCTACCAACCCACCCGTCTCCCTCTATAGGATAGTTACTATTCGCTACTAACCCAACCACCTTGCGATACACGATCTGCACACTCTTTTCTTCTCGCTACTAGCCCAACCACTTTTCCCTGTTCGCTACTAGCCCAACCACTTTTCCCTGTTCGTTACTAGCCCAACCACTTTTCCCTATTCGTTACTAGCCCAACCACTTTTCCCTGTTCGTTACTAGCCCAACCACCCTCTCTCTATGTTGGCAGCCACTCTTTCTCGGTTACGATCCTCTTCCCACTACGACATATTGCTTCGTTCAATTCTGCGTCATATGTAGCAACACCCACAGTATACTCACTATATAGCTTAAAAAACATATCATACATATATCAGGAAGAAGGCATTTCGAAATAGCATTGCTTGATAAATTTCAGTACTCCACAACCTATCAGGCTTGCATCACTATGCTACCATTGTTAAAAGATGCCATTTAAGCCTATCAGAGAAGGGATACAGCATGCGTAGTGATGATGAGGACTTACAGCAAGATACAAGCGAGACGGGGAGCGATGAGCTTCTCTCTGCCGATAACCTGCGTTTACCAGAAAACGCCAATCCCCTTGTACGCCTGCACGCGCTGCGTGCATGGCTAGTACGCAGACAAAAAGAGGCTACCCTTGCAATAGGGCAAGCTGCACTCACTCTGCAACAATTGCAACATGAAGATGCGGGAGCACCACGCTTACGCCGTAGCGAACGCGAAGCACTTATGCAAAATATACAACGCGCTCAAAATTTATTCAAACAGGCGCAAGAACACCTGGATGCATATGAAGAGGCTGAGGCAATTCTGGAAGATTGTGTGAACCATCTTACCATTAACGAACGTCTCCTGGTAGAGTATTATCTTGCGTTGGACGATATAATTCAAAGCTCTATCCAGGAAGAACAGGATGAGACACATTCCCCGCATGTTGAGGCTCTACTCGATGTGCAGCAACGCGTTGAACGGGTAGGTTCTCCTCAAGATGATGACTGATTAGCAGGTTAAATCAACGATATCATACACAAGCACTCTTGCGAGCGTCGCAAGCTCGGCGTTAAGGATGAAGTGGAAATTGCATGCTATTAAAGCGCAGTTTTAATGTTGCCAGGTCAACCTTTTCTTTGACGGGAAAATCTACAAAACCACTCTGCGGTTGGCCTGGCAAGACTACCGCTTTCACCGATAAAAGTTTTGGCTGAATCTCATCTCCGTTGGGCAGCACAAGATAAATAAGTGATGCATACTCTATACCGACACTATTTGTATTGTTATTCTTCGTATCCATGAAGACGCGTACTGTATACTTTCCGACATTGCCAACACTTTTTCTATCGTCAGAAAACTTCGTGGCAAGCATAACTTGCCCAAAAGTCACATGCACGCCCTGATAGTCAACGGCCTGGCCTACGTTTGCTTTTTCAAGCAGATTTGTCACCTGTATTGTTGGGGTGGGGTCATCCCCAAATAAAGAGTCGTGCTCAGCTTCTCTTGGCCCTGAAATGATAATAGAGATTGCGGCGAGCACGATGACAGTAATGCCAATAATAGTCCCTGCTCTGGGTGATAGTAAACGACGCTTCTTCGTACCTTGTTCCATAAATTGCCTCTGTTCCCGATCCTAAACCTTTTTAGTTGTTGCTACATATTATAGCAAAGGTGGTACAGAGGCAACTCAGACAAACTATCAGGCCTGCGCTAAAAAGTTTTGTGTGCCAAACGAACCGCCCAGTACGTCTTTAGAGGACGCGCCCATCCAGCGATCTAGCATGGTCGCGTAGACTGAGCGAAAATCAACGGTGTACTTTAAGTTTCCGTTGTGGTCGAGACTGTTCAGGACGGGCGGCTCGCCATAGATGCCTTTGTTCACGGCATTCCCCAGTATAAACATTGGGGCCGCAGTTCCATGATCGGTTCCCAGGCTGCCATTCTCTTCTACACGTCGTCCAAACTCTGACCAGGTCATCACGACCACATTGTCAGCTTTGCCATGCTTCGTGAGGTCGGTATAAAAGGCCGAAAGCCCATCCGCTAACGTTTTCATGAGGGTCGCATGTGTGGCTTGCTGATTGGCATGGGTATCAAATCCACCCAGCGTGACATAGCCAACACGCACTCCCAATCCTTGCACAATTGCTTCGGCCAACACTTTAAGCCCGGCTGCAAAAGGCCCAACAGGATAGGTTACATCTGGCTGATAGGTCGTCTCGGCCTGGTGCAGTTGGCGACTCCCCTCCTGCGCTCCTAACGCGGTCGTATCTAAAAGGGCGGCATATGGGGAGGATTTAGGATAGGTGTTGTATAACTTCATCAAGGCTTGCATGCGAGCATTCCCGCCATCACGCTCGCTTGGATCAGGATACAGACGATACGTTTGTGCACTGGTTAAGGTCGGGACTGGTGTCGAAATCGAAGAGAGTGCCTGGGCGGTCTGGACACCAATATCCATCGCTTTAAATGGGTGACCATCTTTATCTACCAGGCCAGCAACCAGTTTGCCTAGCCAGCCGTCGCCCCCATTTCCGTTTAGATCTAGCGTCTGCCATATATCCATCGCCTGGAAGTGCGATAAGCTTTGATTCGGATACCCTACGCCCTCGACAACGGCCATATGTCCCTGGTCCCAAAAACTTTTGAGTGGGGCAAGATTGGGATGCAAGCCTACACGTCCATCTAGATGCAATACCTGATTTTCTGCGATTCCGATTGTCGGACGCAGTTTTCGATATGTCGGATCTGCATATGGCACAACGGTGTTCAGGCCATCGTTGCCTCCTGCCAGTTGGACAACGATGAGCGTATGATCACTTGCTGCAAATGAGGATCGTGCACCATCCAACGTTAAGGATTTTGCAGAGGCAACACCGCGACTAAAGATGGCCGGCATGACCATACCCGCCGACACGACCAACATACCGTCTCTTATCATGGCTCTGCGTGAAAGTCTCATTCTTTTTCTCCTTCTAATTGAGTTGGTACTCTGGCAACGCCATCATTAAGTAGACTGTGCCCCGTACTTTGCTAAGCGGATAGCTCTGACCATTCGTTAATGTGACTTTTCCTTTTTCTGGCACGGTGTCTTGCGCCTTGAAGTAGTCTACAAGCTGTGTCTTACGATCTGCTTCTAATGTTCCATCCAACAGGTAAGAGGAAAAGTGATCCACAAAATGTTCTGGGGTATCAATATGATTGGTGCTTATGATACCCTGTAGATCCACTGGCTTGTACACACTGGTGCCGCTGCGACCCCCATTCAATAACAGATTAATATAGTTAAGGCGGGCCATCCACGTTCCGCTATTTACCCAGAGCGCACTGACCTTATCGCCTGGCCAACCCGCTACATTGGGCGGGTCAAGCAGCGTCTGCCCCATTACAGCAGTCTGGATGGGTAGCTCTTTTCCATCACCTGTCAGGTTGAGCGCTCGATATGCACCTGCAACAAACTCGCTGGGCGACTTTACACGTGATCGGTACGCCTTCGCCGAGCTAAACTGTGGCGAGAGTAACAGCGTCTTCATGACTTCGCCCATGTTGTGATTGCTCTTTACATAGGTGTCTACAAGCGGTTTGAGGTCGTCATTACTGGGATTCTCATAAGCAAAAAAGCTGAAAAGTCTCCTGCTAATAAACCAGGGTGTGGCTGGATGATTGGTTAGAATACGCACGATATCTTTGTAATCAAAAGGGCCTTTCTGGCCCAGGAAAGTTATCTCTCTGCCACTATGATCACGCGGATTGTATACAGCTGCCGGTTGCTGAGTTGCACGTCCACGCACATGCCAACCCGTCAGGGCCGCCGCTGCCTCATATACATCCTGCTGTGTATAATGTCCCAATCCTAATGTAAAGAGTTCCATTAGTTCACGAGCGTAATTTTCATTGGGGGCCTTCCTGGTGCTTTTGGTGAGGTCCAGGTAGTAAAGCATTGCGGGATCACTTGTAATACCCAGCAATATGTTGTCATAGGTATCAAAGGCATGGTCACGCAAGAAGTTATTTTGCACGTTCATCAATATAGCTTGCTTTGCGCCCGTCTTGCGATAGCTACTTGTTAATACGCCATGCCAGAAGAGGGTCATCTTCTCTAGCAGGGGGCGCTGCGTCCATGCCATACGCAGCAACCACCAGCGCTGCTGATCCTGGACCTTCGTCAAATCCAGGTTGAGCGATTTAAGGCTATTCTCCATCTCGTCATCTGATACCTGTTGATAATTGATCAGACGATCTACTGCACCATCGTAACCAAGCGCAGCATACATGGCTAGCTCATCCTTTTGCGCCCCAAAGCCTGCACGGCGCAATAAATGACCAATTTTCGCTGTTGCCACTGGCGCTCCCAGGTAGGTTGAGCCGCCATGCGATTTCCACTGTTCAAATGCAATTCCGCCTGCAACTGCGGCGACACCGACACCCAGCGCTCCTGCAAATAGTGCACGCCGCGATAGACCTTTACGTTGTGGCACGTCTGCTTCTACAACAGGCTGTGCTGTACTCTGTTGCAGAGTATTCTGTAGCGTTGGCGTTTGCTCTGGTGTTGCTTTCTCTGGCTCCCACGACTCCGTCGGTTGCTCATGTATCTCCATGCCAGAAACTCCTTTTTCCAGGATCAGTCAAAACATTAGAAGGAAAGATCTATAGTATGACTAAGTATATATATACGATTGCATACGTTTATTTATCTTCACAACTCTATTCTACCAACTAGAAATCAAGAAATCCTCAAGATGGATTAAGAGTTTGCTCTTGCTTCATACAAAAACCAGGTGTATAGTGAAATGGATAATTCTAGGAGTGGACATATATTGGATACAACACAAGTGCAGACACAAGCGAAACGGGAGACCATTCTTCCAGACAGCAGACTTTCTCGCAGCGTACCCTTTTTTATCCTTCTGGCAACCCTGGTCTCATATCTTTTCGCAAGTGCGGTGCTACCATTATATGGACTTGGTTTCTCTTCTGCACTTTTTACCGTTAATTCACAACAATGGCTGCTGCTTCTAACCCGCTTCCTCTTCCCGCATTGGCGACTGGCAGATTCACTTAACGGTCTACCAAACGTCGCCCCAGCAATCCCTATCAGTTTCTATGAGACGGCGATGCTTCTCAGTGCATTCTCTCTCATTCTTGCCACATATCTAATCGCGCTCCGCGTTTTGCCTGCTATTGTTACACGACGCTATCTTCTACTTTCTACTGCACTTCTGGGTATTATATGCATAGGTATTACGATGATAACGTCGCAAGATGTTTTTTCGTATATCATTTATGCTCGTATGGGTGTTATCTATCATCTCAATCCAGTTACTACAGTTCCTCTCCAAGTACCCCATGATCCAGCCTATCCATACGTCTATTGGAAGGATCAACCATCCGCATACGGCCCAACATGGATTATAATTACGCAGTATCCTCCAGTGGTTAACCGCTTCATTTGATCAGGCCAATATTGCTCTTATGGTTCTATCTCTACGTCTTCTCGGCTTATTTGCACACCTCTGGTCGATCTTGCTTATCTGGTCTATAAGTAATCATCTCCAACGCTCCAATAAGAGTATCTCCGCGCGACAGAGAATGCTAGCGACGCTGGCCTTCGCCTGGAACCCTTTACTGCTCTTTGAAGCCTGTACGAATGCACATAACGATACGGTTCTTTTGCTCTTTCTGCTTCTGGCGCTCTGGTCGATTGTACGGACCTCAATATTTGGTTTGCGCACGGCAATTTCAGTTGCGATCTTGCTTGCTCTGGCGACCTGCTTGAAGGTGAACATTGTCTTATTGTTTCCCGGTTACGTGCTCTTCTTGTGGACGAAGCGGCAGCGCATCCAAACTATCGCGCTTGTGCTGGCCTCTTATGCGGCTACAGTGGTCGTTCTTTATCTCCCATTTTGGGGGAATGGTGCCATTTTCAATCTCGTCCATGTCAACCCTGGCACGTATCGTAATATCAATACTCCATCCGAGTTCCTGACACACGCTATTAACAGTTGTATCTATCTTCTTGGCGGTCCAAAACCTCAAGCAGTTGGCTCACCGGCTGAAAATATTTTACATACAAGTTGCCTGGTAATTTTTGTATTGCTTTATGGCATACTCTGTCTGAGGACTCTTTCTGCACAATATGCTCTGCGTACACCTCTGCAACTCATACGCTGGATGGCTTGCGCCTGGTTTCTCTATTGCGCAGTTGGTGCTCCCTGGTTCTGGCCCTGGTATATGGTGATATTCTTTGGACTTTTCGCGCTCCTGGAGACTGCTGACTCGCATATGAACCAGTATATTGGGATGCTGAGACAAGGCTATCTTCCCCTATTTGTCCGCTTGCTTGCATTTAGCATGCTTACTCTTTATTGCTTCTATCCCTGGGGACTTTATGTGACGACGATTTCCTGGCTACCAGATTTTCGCCTGGTCTATCTCAAAGGTTTGTGGGCGTGGTTTATTCCGTTGTTTTTTATCTATATATATGGTGCTTTTACCCATTCTCGCGCGTTGCGCGAGAATGGGTAAAAGCACCATATAAAATATGTTACAACCTACTCTTCTTTGGTGAGTACCCGTACGAGATCCAGGAGATCGCGGAGATGGAACGGCTTTATGACTATCCGCTCTACGCCTAAACTCTTTGCATCAAAATTTGCGGCATTCGCTGTGATGGCAACAACTACTGGCATAGGTCTGGCTATATGAAACGTTTTCCAGCTTCTATGGAGTTGCCTTAAAAAAGATGAGCCATCCATGCCTGGCATGGCTAAATCTAATAAGATGACCGCCGGATGTCTGCCTTCAAGAGCTGCATCGTCGATCCAATCTAATGCTTCCTGCCCTTCTGCCGCCTCTGCCGCTTCGTATCCATCCAATTCTAGCGCCCACGATACCATGTCTCGAATCGCTGCGTTATCATCCACTACCAGGACGACGGGCGAGGTCCTTTCACTATACTGCGCTGGTTGAATCATTCTCTCTCTTTTTTCTGCTCTTCTGTTGCTCCATCTGCCTGCTCATGCGCGTGATATGAACTTCTCACAAATGGCCCTGATTCTACATGCCGAAAACCCATTCTCTTTCCTTCGACTTTGAGCGCGGCAAACTCTTCCAGTGGGACATAGCGCTGGATGGGCAGGTGCTGGAAAGAGGGACGTAGATACTGCCCAATTGTGAGAATATCAATGTCATGCTCACGCATGTCATGCATGACTTCATGTATCTCGTCTTCGTTCTCGCCTAATCCTAGCATAAAACCTGATTTTGTACGCACTCCTGGGTCTATCTCTTTTGCCCATTTGAGCACTTGTAGTGAGCGCTTATAAATTGCCTGTGGACGGACACGTTTGTAAAGCCTGGGCACTGTCTCTACGTTGTGGTTGAACACCTCTGGCTTAGCATCCATGACGACTTTTAATGCATCATATGATCCTTTAAAGTCAGGCGTCAGGACTTCGATTCGGCATTCAGGATTCAGACGCCGTATCCAGCGAATCGTTGAGGCAAAGACTGCTGCCCCTCCGTCTTTTAGCTCATCACGGTTTACGGATGTTACGACGGCGTGTTTTAATCCCATCTGTTGCGCCGCCTCTGCTACTCTCCTGGGCTCCTCCCAATCCAACCCTGAAGGTCGCCCCGTCTCTACGGCACAAAAACCACAACTGCGTGTGCATACACGACCCAATATCATAAATGTTGCGGTCTTATGGCCCCAACATTCGCCAATATTTGGACAACGCGCCTCTTCACACACCGTGTGCAACGCCTGACCACGCATGAGCTGCTTGAGTTGTTTGTAGTTTTCTCCCCTGGGCGCAGGCACGTGCAGCCATTCTGGACGACGCTCTGGAATAATGGTTGTCATGAAAGTTTCCCTTGTTCTCGCGCTGAAATAGTGAAGCTCTCTTTTTCTTCACTCTTTTGAAGACATTATAAGCTATTGTCTATCTAATAAATATCGATCTCGCGCCCGTAACTTTGTAGCTTTGTACGTACTGCTTGTAAGAAGCCTCCCGCACCCGCTCCATCTAGAATACGGTGATCAAACGATAAAGACAGATACATCATGGAACGCACGGCAATTGCATCATCTTCAATCACAACCGGGCGCTTCACAACGGCATCCATGCTCAAAATACCGGCATGGGGCTGGTTGATGATTGGCATTGATATAATAGTGCCAAATACACCTGGATTATTGACGACAAATGTGCTATTTTGCATGTCCTGGATGGTTAATTTATTCATGCGTGCCCGTTGCGCTACTGCATTGACCTGCCGGGCCAGGCCTGCTACTGTGTATTGGTCCGCATCGTAAATGGTTGGCACTACCAGGCCATCATCTGTAGCGACTGCCATCCCCAGGTTGATATGCTTCTTGACGATGATTTTGTTGTCTGGTGTCCATGTAGAGTTGATGAGCGGAAATTTGCGTATCCCTTCACATACTGCCTTCATGACAAAGGGTACATAGCTAATATTATAGCCCTGGCTCCGCTTGAACTCTTCTTTATGTTGGGCTAACCATTTTGTGATGGTGGTCATGTCCACCTCGACTACTGTGGTGGCATGTGGCGATGTGTGCTTACTACGCACCATATGCTCTGCAATTGCCAGGCGCATACGGCTTGGCATTATCAGCTCTTCGTCAGATGCTAAGGCCGCTATGGGCATGGCGGTTTCAGACGCTGGAGGACGCTGTACCTCTTGCGGCATCAATGGCAAACTACTGGTTGCAAATGTTGAGTTTGAGGTTGGGGCTGCCACCGCTACCGGTCGCGTCTCTATATATGCGATGATATCTTCTTTTCGCACGCGTCCCCCCGCGCCTGTGCCGGCAATCTCGCTTAAATCGATCCCATGCTCGCGAGCTAAACGCCGTGCCAGGGGAGAGATACGTTGGCGCTCTTCATCTTCGCTCTTTGACGCACTTGCGCTTCTCTGTTCTGGCTCTTGTGTTACAACGTTCACATGCGCTTCTTGCACCATCAAACTCTGTGCGCCTGTCCGGGCAAGCTCCCTTTCTGGTCCTGCTACCGGGTGCGCCATAAACGAGGTTACAGCGCTGTCTACACGCTCTTCTACCAATGCAATATCTACCCCCACGGGCACGGTCTCATCGACGTTGACTAGTATCTTGACGAGACGACCCGCTACAGGCGATGGTAATTCGGCATTGATCTTGTCTGTGATTACCTCAGCCAGTGCTTCATCCCTTTCAACCAGATCGCCTTCGTTTTTAAGCCATGCCCCTATTGTTCCCTCAGCAACAGATTCACCTAAACGAGGCATCTTCACCGAAGTTGGCATAGATCACTCCTTCGCCCTCTATATCTATGTGTTCAGTCCATGTGAAATAACTCAACAATAACATTTCTTCCCTCTCTTTAGTATGCAGCTAATGCCCTGGCCGCAGAGAGAATCTTTTCGGAGTTTGGCAAATATGCAGCCTCCGACGGTGACGCAGAGGAAAAGGGTATATTGGGTGCGGCTACTTGCGTAATAGGCCCATCCAGGTATTCAAGTAGCTCTTCCGAGACTATGGCCGAGAGTTGTGCTCCGATGCTTCTTGTCAGGCTCTCTTCATGTACAATCAGTACTTTATTGGTTCTCTTGACCGATTCCATGATCGCTTCACGATCTAGTGGTGAAAGCGAGCGCAGATCCAGCACCTCTACTTCCAGGTTATTATCCTCCTCAAGCACTTGTGCCACTCTGAGACATTGATGGACCATAACTCCATATGTCAGGATGGTCATATCCTCGCCCTCACGACGGGTTATGGCTTTTCCCAATGGGACAATATAGTCTTCTGTCGGTAGTTCCTCATATAATTCTGGCATTTGATGCAACAATTTGTGCTCCAGATACAGGACCGGATCGTTATCGCGCACGGCTGCCTTCAACATGCCTTTGGCATCATAGGCAGTAGAAGGCACGACAATTTTTATACCAGGCATTTGAAAAGGCCAGGCATCCAGGTTGCCAGAGTGTAAAAGTCTCCTCCCCGAACTGCCAGAGGACCCACGTACTACGATGGGAACTGGCATACCGACCCGCCAGCACATTTTCGAGGCCATGTTGATGATCTGGTCAAATCCACATGTAATAAAATCTATGACGCGCATTTCAGCTATCGGCCGCAGGCCCATGAGGGCCGCTCCCACTGCCGAGCCTATCATGGCAGCTTCCGACATCGGGATGTCAATCACGCGCTCAGATCCAAATTCTTCGAGCACACTGACTTTGAAGGCATCTTCATACAAACCCACGTTTTCCCCCAGGAGAAATACGGCTTCGTCACGCAACATCTCTTCTCGGATGGCTTGACTTATTGCTTCTAAGTAGGTTATTTTCTTTTCGCTCATCGTCGTCCAGCGTCCTCTTTTCGATCCCTGTTTTCTCGGCCATAGGGTATCCTTTCGTTCATGCTAACATGCAGCGAGAAAGAGTGTCAAGTTTACTTTGTCTTGCCTATTTTACCTTCCTCTCCTCCCTCTCCTCGATAACTATGCCCCACCAATTTCTCTCTGAAGCTCTTTTCTTCAGTTCCTGATTTGCTCTCTGCAATACTCTGCCGCAACTGTTGAATACGCTGCCTATAACTCACTTCCAACCGCGTGTGTCCTCCCTTTTCTCCCATACTCGCATGCCATTTACAAAAAGCTAACTCGATTTCGGCCCGGTAGAGCTTTTTTACGCGCATCCACTGCTTCAAATGATGGCTTAATAATAGACGACGCTCGGTCTTCTTGCGTATAAAAGGATGCTGTAAAAGGGCATATTCGTCAACGGTGACGATATTGTTACTCACTTCTTCGGCCAAAAATTCACAAATAATTGACGCTTCGTGTGACAGAGATTTGATCAGACAATAGAGGATGACCATTTGCGCAATAAATTGAGGCACGTAGTTTCCTACGCTGACAATGAGCGCGGCTGTCAGGATGTTGGCGTTTGTAGGATAGTTCGATACAAGCGAGCTGGCAAAAAAATTGACAAAATCAAAGACTGAGTGCAGCCCTACAGCTATGATATAACCAGCTAGTGGTATCACGATGTGCTGCCACCTTACTCTGGTATGCCGAATATATCCTAGCGCCGCTCCAAAACATGCCGTAAACGTTGAATGACTTAGCCAACCTAGCACTATCCTACCAATAAGTAGGACTAATAACGACTTTGGATGGATTGAGAAATAGCTGAAGTTTTCAACCATCGCAAAGCCTGCACCTATAAGAGCACCATAGACAATGCCATCGGTGACGTTGTCAAATTCGTTGCGCAACACGATGAAGAGGAGTAATAGCCCTAACCCTTTGACGGTCTCTTCCGTTATTCCTGCATTCAAACCCACAAAGATGGCATGCACGATATCATTTGGATGCGACCCTATAATTGCGGGCCTTAGCGCGTCAAAATACTGTTCGATCAATAGCGTCGGAGGTATAGCGATGATTGCCCCCCACAAAAATGCTGCCAGGCGCAAAAACCAGGGCTCTCTTTCAAAGCGATCCATAAAATTGACGAGCAGGCTGATTCCTAGCGCTGGGATGATTGGAATGGTTACGATGGCAAGGACGCTCAGTGGATTGTCTTGTACGAGCGTCGAGATTCCAAGCACATTGTTCAGAATTAAAACTACAAGCACGCTCAATAGTAAAATAGCAATACCTATACCACCGATAATGCGGTATGTTCTTAGCTTGGCATGCGATGAGAGGGCAAAATGCATTGAGCTTCCAGATCTAAATAACCTCTCTTCTTCTTTCTGCCACTGCGGTACCTGAGTTTTCTCTCAGAAAGCGGCAGGAGAGGTGCTGGTGTAGTGCGCTTTGTAGCACTTATAGAACATGGCTTATCGTTCTCATCCTCTTTCGCGTCTATATCCTCTTCCTCTTTTTTTCCTGGCACACTATTTACCTGGGGATCTGTTATGATGAGGTCGCTAGAAGGAAACGGTCGCTGGTCTGACAAATGTTGTATAAGCTCTTCATTTTTACTGGATACCAGGGCTATATGCTGCTGCGGGGCTATCAACTGCAACACAGTATTACCTAGCAGCAGAAAGTCTTGTGGTTGTACAGCGACGTTCTCACCATTGGAGACTGCATATCCATTAACATAGAGAGTATTGTGCCCCGTTACATTACAAATGTGCCATCCCTGCTCATCCAACACCAGATGTGCGTGCAACCGCGATACCGCCGGGTCCCATAAAATAAGATCACTACTTAATGCTCGGCCAATCGTTGTCTCTCGGCGCGTAATGAGATGCACAAGACTCTCTTCCGACAATCGACCTACAAGATCTTTTTCCCGACGTTTCGTCATTTCAGCGGGCAGACGCATATGCACAATACGGAGCACACCATAGCTTTGACTCACACTCATACGATTTCCTGACATTTAGGCCATTTACGCTATTATCCCCTACATCCTTCTTTCATCTAATAATGTACACTATTCATCACACAAATGCATAGCGACCTTCCTTCTCTCTGACATTCAAGGTCTCTTCCTCTCTACGCTTCTTCGCTTCGTTTCCAGCAACAAAATAGTATGCTTGCCTTGCAATACTATGACATATACTCATTACTATATCATTAGATGATAATAATTGGTGTACGCCATAGCACTATAGACAGGGGTGATACGATACGTTTTGAGGACCTTCTCTCAAACTAGCTATTGTTGTTTAGATGAGCCGTGTATGCAAATAGAAAAACGCTCTTTGGACTCCTGGACTCTGCAGCTTTTGACGCAGAGTTCGCATTACTTTGACCTGCACAATACGCAAGCCTATGTAGTGGGAGGCTCTGTCCGCAACCTCTTGCTTCACACACATATTAGCGATTGGGATATTGTTGTTTCCGGCGATGTACCTAAACTGGCCCGCCAGCTCGCCAATACGCTGGGTGGCTTCTATGCTTATCTACATGAAAAAGCTTGCCGCGTGGTTGTAAAAAAAGATCTGCAAGAGGTTGTTTTTGATATCGCTCCTTTACAAGGTGGCTCTATCGAGGCAGATCTACTTACACGAGATTTTACTATCAATGCGCTTGCCCTTCCTCTTTCTAACCTTGTTAATCACTTTACTTGTCAGGAAGTGCTCTCTTTCATCGACCCCTTACATGCTCTAGACGATCTTGCACAGCGCAAGCTAAAAGTTGTTGCCAACGATGTATTTCAACATGATCCTCTGCGTCTGCTGCGTGCAGTTCGTTTTATGATGCGCTATAGCCTGGCTCTCGATGAGCCAACAAAACTCTTACTCACGCGCGATGCACACCTCTTGCCACAAGCTGCACCCGAACGCATTCATGAAGAATTCTATGCCATTTTAAGCCCGACCGGAGCTGTGGATCGTCTCCATTTCCTTGATGCCCATCAGCTCTTTACTGCTCTTTTCCCGGAATTTATCCCAGCCCGTGGTATGCGCCAGCCCGATCTCCATCATTGGGATGTCTTTGAACATTCTATTGAGACGGTCGCTACCCTTGAAAATCTTGCGGCATTCTTCCAAAATTCAGTCTCGTCTCTCGTTCTTAAACCGGATGATCTGCAAGTTTTACAAGAGATACAAGTATTGCTCCAGGAAGCCGAGCAGCAAGGTATTTTTCAATTCGCGAGGCTTACTTCACCTGCACTTAAAATAGCTGCCCTCCTGCATGATGTTGGCAAAACTGTTACGCACGCAATTGACAAGGGCGGCAATATTACTTTCTATCATCATCCACAAGCTGGCGTGCCTCTGGCACAACATATTGCCAGACGCCTGAGTATGAACACTCAGGATCGCCGCCTGGTACAACAGGTTGTCGCACATCATATGCGTCCAGGACAATTGAGCCACGATCAGGTTAGTGATCGTGCGATACGCCGCTATTTCGTCGATCTGGGGCCCATCGGCATCCATGTGGGCCTCATCTCATTAGCCGATCATCTGGCTATGCGCGGACCAGATGAACTCACCGACCACTGGAGTTGCCATCTTAATACTATCCTTCTCTTGTTCTCGCGCTACATTCGTGAACGCGACCGCATCCTTCCTCCGCGCCTGCTTCAAGGTGAGGAGCTTATGCACCGCTTTGATCTCCAACCTGGTCCTATCATAGGACGCTTGCTAGAGTCTATCGCACAGGCACAAGCGGAAGGACACATTCATTCAAAAATGGAAGCTTTCTGGCTGGCTGAGGAGATTCTGCATGGCAATCCTTAGATGAGTTTGTGCGGCCTCGCCGCACCTCTTTTCGCTTCTATTCCATTTATTTTGCTATGTTCCACTATTTCACGCAAAGCGCAAATAGTGGAACATAGCAAAATAAATGGAATAGAAGAAAGGTACATAATCACTTGTAATTTTTGTTCAGGACTCACACTACTTCGAACATTCATCCAACTAGCATAGTTGACAACACTCTCATCATAGCGTACCATTACAAAGGCTAAACATGTAAGGGCGGCACGTCGTGTTCGCCCTCGCTTGCCAATTTGGAGTTATGTTTTGAAGACAATCGCGATATTTTATCAGGGGCGCAAGCAAGGTATAGTTAACGCTGTTACCAAACTTACATCAACCCTACAACAGCAAGGCCATGATGTCCGTTCTGTAGATTTACGTGAGGAGGGACAGGCCTGTGACCCCTCTTTTGAGGGCTGTGACCTGGTACTTGTGCTGGGAGGCGATGGCACTATTGTCCATGCCGCACGCTTATGTGCTTGCCTGGGCGTCCCTCTTGTCGGGATTAATTTTGGTCGCGTTGGTTTCCTTACTGAGATCGAACCAGATGACATGTCTAGCAAATTAGGTTACTATCTCGATGGCGATCCTTCGGTCTGGGTCGATGAGCGGATTATGCTGCGTGCGATCCTTGAACAAGATGGCAAGAGCGAGGAGTTTTTGTCTCTGAACGATGTTGTAATCGCTCGTGGGATGTGGCCTCGTGGCGTGCAAGTCCGTGTTTGGGTTGACGACTACTACTACAATACAAGTTTTGCCGATGGGATGATTATTTCGACTGCTACTGGTTCTACCGCTTATAATATGTCTGTGGGGGGCCCTTTGCTCCATCCACAAGTCCAGAGCACTGTCCTGACGCCTATTGCCGCTCATCTGACTTCTGATCGCTCTTTGATCATTCCACCTGAAGCTACTATTAAGATGCAAATATTTACTAACTCACAAAATGGGGTCTTTTCAGCTGATGGACAGATCAATCGAGAGGTGAAAGATGGCGCTATCGTTACGGTCCATAAAAGCCCTTACGTGACTCGGTTCCTTAGACGAAGACCTCCTACTTACTTTTATCAGATTATTAATGCGAAGTTACGAAATAATAGCCCGCCTTCCACTGAAAAGAATCATGCTAATTGAGTTAACAATCAAAGATTTTGCTATCATTGAACGCCTGCAGTTACGCTTGAATCGCTCTTTCAATGTCTTTACAGGCGAAACGGGCGCAGGTAAGTCCATTATAATCGATGCGGTGAATGCCCTGCTTGGGGGAAAAGTTGGCGCGGAATTCGTCCGTGCCGGTTGCTCTCGTGCTACCGTTGAGGGTGTCTTTTCTGTGGATGCGCTCCCTCCCGTTAGCCATGATTGGCTGCCTTTCGATGAGCCGGACGTTGATGAGGATGATGCTCCTGCTACACTCCTTGAGCTCTTTGATCGCGCTGAGCTTCCACAGGTGAGCCATAGCGACGCAAGCAGTGCCGACGCAAAGATCGCTCTCGCTACCTTGCTCTATGAATATGACATTTCTTTAGAGGATGGTCAGCTCATTCTCACCCGCGATATTATGACTTCTGGGCGAACGGTGGCACGTATCAATGGTCGTGCTATCTCTCTGCACGTGCTTCAACAGGTCGCGAGCTGGCTGGTGGATATTCATGGTCAGAGTGAAAATATCAGTTTATTGCGCCCGGATCAGCATATCAATTTTCTTGATCGCTATGCAGAGACGATCTCATTGCGCGAACAATTAGGGACAAAAGTAGCTGAGTGGCGTAATATACATAAAACTCTCCACTCACTGCAGCAGAATATTCGCGAGCAGGAACGTCGCGCCGAGTTCTTACGCTTTGAGATTGAGGAGATTGAGAAGGCGGAACTGCGCCCCGGTGAGTCAGAGGAGTTGGAAGAGGAGCGCAAGATCCTTAATAATGCTGAACGTCTGCGTGAACTCTGTGCCCTCGTCCACGGATCTATTCAGGGCTCTGACCTCGGTAGCGATGATTTTAAGCCCGCTCTCGACCAACTTCGCGTTGCCCAACGCAGTCTCAGCGAGCTTGTACGCCTGGATAAACATATGGAGGAGTACGAGGATTCTCTGGCTGAGGCTATCTATCAACTAGAAGATGTGGCAACGGCGATTAGCAGCTATGAGTCGGATATTGAGGATGATCCTCGTCGCCTGGCCGATATAGAAGATCGCCTCGATCTGATCACAAAGCTGAAACGCAAATATGGCTCTACTATTGAGGAGATTCTCCAGCGCGTTACGGATGATCAGGCCGAACTAGATACTATTGTGAATCGCGATGAGATGATTGCTAAGTTACAGAACCAGGATGGCATGTTCCGGCAGGAAATTGGTGTACTCGCCCAGGAGTTATCGCAAAAACGTGCAGAGGCAGCCCAAAACCTCGCTATGGCTATGGAAGAGCAGTTAAACGATCTCAATATGCGCCGCGCACGCTTCCAGGTCGAGATCCTACAGGTCCCCGATGAGCACGGAGTACCGGTGAGCATCCAGGGTCAGCCAGTGCAAAATTATGTCTGCGATCAGACTGGTGTTGACCGCGCTCAATTTCTCATTGCACCTAATCCTGGTGAGCCATTTAAGCCGCTCACAAAGATTGCTTCCGGTGGCGAAACATCACGCCTGATGCTCGCTCTGAAGACGATTCTCGCTGGTGCCGATGCAACACCTACGCTTATCTTCGATGAGATCGATGCCGGTATCAGTGGGCGTAGCGGTCAGGTGGTTGGCGAAAAGCTCTGGCAACTTACACAAAATCACCAGGTTATCTGTGTTACTCACCTTCCACAGATTGCAGCATTTGCCGATACCCACTACAATGTGAATAAGCAAATCTTCGATAACCGTACTATGACTATCGTGAATGAGCTACGCAACGAGCAGCGCTCACGCGAAATTGCGCATATTATGGGTGGAAATGTCACTGAGATTTCTATGAAGAGCGCTGAAGAGATGCTGGGTCGTTCCAATCTCTGGAAAGCAAATTGGGCTCGTCAACATGTAAAGCAGGTGAAAAGCGAAAAACCTGAACAACCTGAACAGCCCAAAGAGTCGGTAGAACGCTAGAGTAAATATATGTCATCAATAGCAATCATTGGCGCTGGCATGAGCGGGCTAGCTGCAGCTCATGTCCTGCGCGAGGCGGGATATACCGTTACGCTCTTCGAGAAGAGTCGCGGCGTCGGTGGCCGCGCGGCAACACGTAAACGTGCCGGCTTCATTTATGATCACGGTGCACAATACATCAAACCAGGCAACCCCGATAGCACCGCCTTTATCACTGAACGTTTTCGTGCTCCCGACCTGATTGATATCCGCAAACCAGTCTGGACCTTTAACACTCAGGGACTGATCCAGGAAGGCGATCCCGCTCAGAATGCTGAACCCAAATGGAGCTACCGCAGCGGCATCACTACCTTGCCTAAACTAATGGCAACACAGCTCTCTATCCATTTTGAGACACGCATCGCCCGCACCCAACAAACTCCAACCGGATGGCAACTTTTTACTACAACCAACCAGGATGCAGGTACTTACGACCGCTTACTCATTACGATACCGGCCACCCAGGCAGTGTCCTTGATTCAGGATAGCCAGCTTAGTGGCAACCTGCAACAGGAGATCACTACCCAGCTACAAGAGGCACAGTATAGCCACCTGCTCTCGATCTCGCTCGGTTATCACACCCATTTGCGATTGCGGCCCTACTATGCCCTCGTCAATATAGATAAAGGCCACTCTATCTCCTGGCTGGCCTGGGAGCATGAAAAAGCTTCTGAGCGCGTGCCCAGAGGTGGCAGTATGCTTATCGCTCAGATGGCTCCCAACTATAGCCTGGCACATAGAGAGAATTCCGCCAGCCACCTTGTACACGAGGCAACCGCACTCACGGCTGCCTTGATCGCGGAGAAGCTACCCACACCAGATTTCACTGATGTTCAGCTCTGGCGCTACGCTCTGCCAACACACAAGGCCAATGCGGAGGCGCTTAATACACTTACGATTCCACATGGGCTAGCCTTTTGCGGCGATGCTTTTGTTGGTGGTCGCGTCCACTTAGCGCTTGAGCATGGTTTGCATGTTGGACGTCAGGTTGTGGATGGCCAAACGAGCTAAGTAATCGATCTGGGCATGCAAATTGTTATGGGCAAGAGAGATGAAAAACTTGACAACAGTACCCAAACCAAAGCAAGATAGATATAGAAACAGGGAAGTACCTCCCCTATATTAAGAAGAGAGCAGCACCAAAGCACAATCCAACAACAGCATGCTTGCTGGTTTATAAAAATACATTGCGGTAAACTTGCGTAGAAGCATGCTAGCTAAAAAAAACTGAGAGGTACATTCACAACTGGAGTTTAGTATTTATGTTTTCTTCGCTTCCACAAAGTGTTCAGAATGAGATACAGCAGTTAGGACTGCGCTATGAGCAACCCATTATGCGCACAGCTGATCTACCTACAAGCAGGCTTTTTGATCCTTTAAATAAGACAGATCGTTATGGCGAGGTGTGCATGGTTATACGTCGCCCCAATGGCCGCCTGCTAACAATGACCAAAATTCACTATCCAAAGGATTATTATCGGCTCCCAACCGGCGGTATCAATCATGGCGAGTCTATTCTGGCCGGCCTCTTGCGCGAGACGCAGGAAGAGACTGGACTCCAGGTCGAGGTCAAGCGCTTCCTCGCTATCGCAGCTTATCGCATTACAAACGTGTCGGACACGCCGCTTTTCTACACCTTCGCTTTCCTCCTCGACGAGCTGGGTGGCACGCTTGGAGCTCTCGATGAAGACGAGCAGGTGGGTGGCTTCCTTGAGATCGAACCGGCAGAGCTGCCTACTCTCGCTGATAAACTTGACCATTTGAAGGTGCAGTTTGGTGCAGAAGATGGTGAAAATTGGGGCCCCTGGGGCGAGTTCCGTGCGGTCATTCACCGTCTGGTCTATGAGGCTCTAACATAAGTTTCTCCCGCTACATGGCATCCTTATGCTATAATCCGACTGTATAATTTTCTAATTTTGAAGAAGAGATATTACACTCTTCTGCACTTTATCTAGAGGACTGACTATTCATGGGTAAAAAGTATACGAGCACAATTTTGTTATTTGCAGTCTTTATTGGTTTCCTCTGGTGGGGGCTGGCTATGCTTACCTCCAACCTGACGGCTCCAGTTAAAGATGGCGAAGCTATTGTCTATTCGGTAATGATCCTTGGTTGTGCACTTGCTGCTCTGGTAGCTATTCTCATGCTCCCAAGGGGCAGACAATCATAAAGTTTTCTCCTCTGACCTCCTCGCTCGATGAGTTTGCACGCTATTACTGTGCTTCCAGACTGTGTTCCATATGTTTTGCATTTTTACACTTATTCTGCATCGAGGAATAAGTGTAAAAACGCAAAACATATGGAACACCGTCTATTATTTAGCTCATAGCAACATTTGTGACGCAGCTTATCTTCCCTTCGTTGTAATCTCTGGCCGAAAAGATCTATATATTCAGTAAATACTATCACAACGCCCTTTTCGGTACTTCGATGGGAGGTTGAAGCGCTAAGCCTTGCACGGATCTTCTGATCGTGTTCAATCTTATATATTCCTGGCTTTTCTCTATAAACCTATATAAGGCACAGCGCAAACATATGGCACGACAATCTGTTACGACACAGGCTTTGCTACCTACACAAACAAGACCTTTTTTGACGTACAAATGGATGCGATACTTCTTTACAGAGGATGTATCGACCCATACTCGTCCCATCGTGGAGCTGCAACGACGCGCTGTTTGGATTGGACTTGCTCTCGTCTTACAATCACTAAACGAAATTGATCACAACTGGTACTTCCCTTATATAAAACCTTTTGGCTCTCTTATTCCATTTACGTTGATCCTGGGTAGCTTTTATGCTATGTGGCTTGCCCTTCGCCCGGCTAAAGAGCCTGTACAACCAGTTTTAAAGCAGAACCAGCCAACACTCTGGCAACGGGTTATCCTGCTGCTCACTCTTGTACTTACTATTGCCGGGGCCATTAACTTTGGCTGGGGGGTGGTGCTCTGCTTCTTACCGGCTCGTTTCTCGAATGATGGTACATCGCTCGACACAAATGCAGCAATATTGCTGGTTCAGGGTCATAATCCCTATACCGATTCGAATTTTCCTGATCTCTTGCGCCGCTTCGATAGCATTCAACCGGAGTGGACAACTCCGTTGCGTCAAGGCCAATTTGCGGGCCGCCTCGATTATCCTAGTACGGCTGAAATTCAGTCTATTCTCAATACGTCACTTAAGGCTGATAATGTGCCTGAATTTGAGGCGCGTGTCAGCTATCCGGCACTTTCGTTTCTGACGCTGGTACCTTTTGTCCTGGTACAAAACTATAACGTGCTACCCTTCTACTTGCTCAGCTATCTCTTGCTGGTCTTTATTGCCTGGAAAATTGCTCGCCCTGAGATACGACCCTGGGTGTTGTTGCTGGCTCTGGCTAATGTCCCTATGTGGTCATCGACCGTGGGCGGCAATCTCGATGTCTTCTATGCCTTGCTGGTCGTGCTCGCCTGGTTAAAACGTGACCAGCGCTGGACGTCTGCTGTATTCTTCGGCCTGGCTATGGCAAGCAAACAGATCGCCTGGTACTTCCTGCCTTTCTACATGATTATGACCTTCCGTCACTATGGCTGGAAGGAGACCGTTTATCGTACTGCTATCTCTACGGGGCTAACACTGGCAATCAATTTGCCTTTTATAGTGTGGAACTATCA
Organism: uncultured Chloroflexia bacterium; assembly: GCA_963850365.1. GTDB lineage: Bacteria > Chloroflexota > Ktedonobacteria > Ktedonobacterales > Ktedonobacteraceae > Dictyobacter. The sequence continues at coordinate 257,394 of CAWKKX010000022.1, read as the reverse complement.
TGCCTGGCTGGCGGGTGTGCTGGCTCCAGTTGCCGATCCTATGTTCCCGATGGGGGTTGGCCTGGTCGATCTTAGCGTGACGCACCTGATCCCTTACTTACCAGAGCAAGTCTACTCGCTACTCGAATATGGCGCGATGCTACTCTCCCTGATCTGGTATTGGCGCATCTGCCTGAAGCGTCCAGAGGCTGCGTTGCTTTTCGCTATTATGCCTCTTTTCATGGCCTGGCGTAGCCTGTCGTCATACTTCTATTGTGCGGCTTTCCCTGTTTACGTGGTAATGGCGGCACAAAAAAATCCTGCTCTGCTACGCATTTTTTCCTTCTTACACGTCTCTAAACCAAAAGAAAATGCTAGCTTGCCGTCCATAGTTGGTGCATGAGCTTTCCTGGCACCATCGTCCAGCCCTGCATAAGTCCTCCAGGAAAGTTATATTCCTGGAGGACTGTTCTTGCACGAGTTTCACGCTTCTCGACTCTTCATCGACTTCGTGGTACAATCGACAGGGTAACTGTGGCGTAGTCAGGAGCAAGAGTAATTATGTCGCGTAAAAAAGAAGCTGAGACCCAGCTTTCAGAAATAGATACACATCAGGTACAAGACCTGGTATCCCAATATCAACAGATCGCTGAAAATCTGCATGCCAGTGCCGATAAAGCACAGGCAGAAACAGCCATTGCTACGATTTCTGCACTTCCAGAAGGTGCGCAGATGGCATTCATTAAAGCTCTGGCAAAAACAAATGATGCGGCTGCCGCCGATGTGGTGCTGGCAATCAATGCTTTAAACCCTTATAAAGAGGTACGTAAGGAGGCTCGGCGTGCTCTTATTCGCCTCGAAGGTGCGAAAATCTATCCCGCCTGGACACCTCCCATGACGCAATCATCGGTCGTTCAATTGAGCGTGCCTAACCCTCCACGTTTCTGGCAGGGCTTCGCGACCCAGACTCGTGAGGAGGGAGAACAACAAATCTTTCTATGTTGGGAACAGGGTTATGAGTATGGGGAAGCCCGTGTCATCTCACTCTTACTCGACTACTGGTCAGATGGCGTAAAAGATGCCTTCGTTGAGACTGGCACGAAAAGGCGCATCAGTGAACACCTGAACGAACTGAAAAGCAAACTGGTAAATAATACGCTGGTCCCCTGCTCTCTGGCTGAAGGGAAGCGTCTCATTGAAGAGGCACTTTCAGTCAACCAATGGCACAATACAACTCCACATGAAAATTTCCGCACTCAGTTACCGCTGATCAATAAGCTTATTTTACAGACAACCGAGCTGGACGAAGATCATGGCACCACTTTTATTACGCCCGAACTGCAAGAGCAGGAAGTGGTTGTGAATTTTATCGGTGCCTGGTCCTTTGGCGATTATGGCCTTGCCTATGATCTGCTCACCGCCAATTGTGCGCTGCGCGACCATCTCTCACGTTCCGCATGGGTAGACCTGCATCGAGCCTGGTTTGACGAAGCACATCCAGCACGTATGGAGCTGGGCTTTGTGCACGAGCATGAGCGCCCTCAGAGTGCGCTATGGGTCCCGACCTCTGCTATGAACAGCCGTCTGGGCGCGAAAAAAGAATTTGAAGTTGGCTGGTCGCTTGAACTGGTCGATACACCTCTGAGTGGCACTCTCAAGGAGGTCCCCATGGGTACGGCTATTAATAAAGAGACCAGACGTCACTGGTTCTGGACAAGCTATACTCTGGTCAAAGAGCATGCTGCCTGGCGTATCCAACAAGCACGCGACGACGGTGCAACCATCCAGGGCCTTCCAATCGCCGAATTGCAAAAACGTATTAAAGAATACGAAGATGCTATCGATCTTAGCGTCAAACAGCGTGATCCTAACAATGCGGAAGCATTTATAGAAGAGATGTCCTGGCGTCTTGCCCAGCTCCTGCACTACTACGATGCGATGATCGCCCTGCTTCCACTTGACTATACGACTACCGAAGAGGCATATGGCCGTTCTGTATTAACAGGGAACCCGGAGCGTATGCTGGTCTACCTGGAACGCCTGGCACAGCGCTTCCCGCAGAATCATGCGGACGTTCTCCGTCGCCTCGGGTCAACTCAGGCGGAACTTGCCTTTAGATATGCAAACCAGAATATGCCTGAGCGCCATGCACACTTCATAGCGCGTGCAGAAGCAACATTGCAAGAAGCAGCCACCCTTGATAATAATGCTATGAGCCATGCACTTCTCGGTGAGCTGCTGATAAGTCAGGGCCGTAACGCGGATGCGGAAAGCGAGCTCCTCAAGGCTCAAGCCCTGCTTCCTAAACTGCCAGCAGACCATAGCCTGGAAGCTTCTATTGAGGCTGGCCTGGGCAACGTAGCGATGCGCCTTGAGCGTATAGAAGATGCAATTCCACATTTTCAGCGCGTGGCCGCTATCAGTCCACAATACACCGGTATCTGGTTTAGTCTCGGTTTCGCAAATCGCTTGCTCGGCCACGTTGAGGAGGCTGAGAAATACTATTTACAAGGCTTACAAGGGGAGCCAAACGATATTCGCATATATAGTGAGCTTACGGCGATCTATATGAACAGTTCCGAGCAAGAGAAGGCTCAAGCAATGATGGATCAGGCTGTTCGCGCTAATCCCGATTCGGCTGATCTTCATGCACTCTTCGCGTCCGTTCTCTTTGAAACGGGTGATAAGCGCGGAGCTCAACGTCAGCTCGCAGAAGCTGAACGCATCGATTCAACAACAGATCTGGTTGAGAGTGTGCGGCAGCACATATCTGGCTCCAGATAACATATTTAACCATACCGCATAGCGTGGCGGGAAAGGATACTTCACCTTATGGAACATAATGATCAACAGGACGAACAGCCAAAAGAGCTCGTTCCGGCAAATCAGTCCGATACAGTCCTATTTGCACAGTATCATCAAATCGCCGAGGAGCTCAACGCAAGCCACAATCTTGCAACATCTCAGGCGGCACTTGCGCCAATAACTAGCACACCCGATACAACTCAGCTGGCACTCTTGAAGGCACTGGCCCAGGAAGAGACTACTGAGGCCGCGGATATCGTTCAAGCGGTTAATATCTTGAGTACCAGCAAAGAGGTCCGCAAAGCGGCTCGTAGTGCTCTGGTACACATGGAGAAGAACAATATCTATCCAGAATGGGCTCCACCCGAGGGTCCCACACTCTCACAGGCTCTCAAATATATAACTAATCCCGATGCCGATGCTGCTGATCCCATTCTTACCGAATTGCAGTCTCTCTTTGCCGGTGCGGAAGATTTCTTTGACGAAGAGGAAGATGTCGAAATCGTGCACGACTTTATTACTGCGTGGGCGGACGGCAACTATGAAGAGGCCTATGATCATCTCTCCAGCTCTAGCCCTCTACGCGCAGGGCTCGCCCGCGAGGACTGGGCCGCACGTCGTCGCGCCTGGTTTGAGGAGGCCCATCCTGCTAAACTAGAGGTGACCTTCGTCGATCCAGTCGAGGATGAGGAAGTGATCATAGAAGCCGATGAGAAAAAAAGAGGAGGAGGAGGAGATAATTGCCACAGAGCCGCTAGCTATCGAGGCCGGTTGGTCAATTGAGTTCGCCAGCCTCCCTCAGCAACCGGACTTTAAAGAATTGCCTTTCGCAACGGCTGTCTTTGCAGAGACCGGGCGTCACTGGTTCTGGACACACTATAGTGTCGTGCAAGAAGATGATCAGTGGGCTATCCAGGATATGATCGATGTGGGTGCTAATGCCTTTCAGCTCTCCGAAGATGAACTACACCAGCGCATCAGCGATCTAAAAGAGCAAGTGGTCCTGGCAGCAGAAAACGAGGAGGGTCTGGATGACGATGATGATGACGATGATCTCGACGATTTTGAGGATGAGGAGGATGAGAACGAAGATGAGGAGGATGAAGAGGTGAGGGTGAGGACGAAGATGAGGAAGAGGATTCTCTGCTGGGCTCCCTCGACAGCCTGGGAGAAGTTCTTAGCCTGACGGTGAAGGCGATGCATTATAGCGATGCCTTGATTGCAAAAGCACCTGCACAAGATGCATTGGTGTACGAAATGGCGGTTGATCAGGCTCTCTCGGCCAATGAGGCGGAACGCGCAGCCGTCTATGCACAAAAGTTGGCGGAAAATATTCCTGCAGCACGTCCTCAAGCTCTCAATACTCTCGCTCTTATCTATTCTGCGATTGCGGCAAGCTCTCACGAAGATGATGAGCATGACGAGGAAGAACGCTTTCTGGCCCTGGCTGAGACAACGCTACGTGGTGCAATCACAGGTGGGAATAATCCTAAGGGTGAGATTTTCCTTGCGAATATGCTTATTCAGCAAGAGGGCAATCTGGATGAGGCGGAATCGCTCCTGCTCCACGCAAAAGAGTCTACCACCGATACGGAAAGCTTTTTCTCTATCGATCTAGGGCTGGCCGAGATCGCTATGAGTCGCGATAGTAAAGAGGTGGCACTTACCTATTATCTGCATGCCGCAGGTCTCAATCCACAGGATGAGGAGATCTGGTTCCGTGTGGGCTATCTTCAAAGCCAGCTCCATCGTTATCAAGATGCTATAGCCTCACTCCAACGCAGCATTTTGCTCGCTCCTGATCTCACTGAAGCCTATACCGAGCTCGCTGGCATTCATGTGGCACAAAAGTCGTTAGGCAAGGCACGCGAAGTGCTACGCGAAGGTCTGGATGTTAACCCGGATGCCGCAGATCTGTTCGCCGCACTTTCTCTGGTCTACTTACAAAGCAGCGACATTCGCAGCGCGGCTAAATATCTGGAGCAGGCTGAGGCCCTGGACGCTGAGGACGAGATGGTCCAGGAGGCCCGTCAGATGTTTAATGCTCAGAAAGCACAGCAACGTTCGCAGCAAAAAGTTAAACACAGTAAGCCTAATAACAAATCTAACAAGAAGAAACGATGACACAAAGACAAGAAGAACTGACGATTACCTGTTATACTGTAGTATTAGGTGCCCTCTCACATGATGGACACGCGCTGGCCGAAATCACTACGCAGGATGAAGCGGGGACGCAGCATACGCGCACGCTTCAAGTTCCTGCGGGTCTGCCCGGCGAACATGTGACTATCGCGGTCGAAGCTGCACCAGTACGTCGCCCTGGTCGTAGACGCCGCCATTGGAAACCCAGGCCTCCACGTGTCTGGATCACTGAGGTTCATGAGCCTTCGCCTTTACGTATTCAGGCTCCTTGCCCGGTCTTTGGTACCTGCGGTGGCTGCCAGTTACAACATATGCACTATGCGGCTCAATTAACCTGGAAACGCGAGGTCGTACACCAGTTGCTCAAAGACATTGGAGGCTTTGATGATCCTCCTCTGTTGGAAACCGTGCCATGCAATCCTCCATGGCACTATCGCAACCATATGCGTTTCTCGGTTGATCGTCATGGCCTGCCGGGCCTGACTGCTCGTGGCTCGCATCGCGTTCTACCACTCACTGAATGTCCTATCGCTCACAACCGCATTAACCAGGCCCTGGCCGTTTTCAGTCAGCATGTCAATGCACGCCCCCAGGTCTTAATTCGCTGTGCGACAAAAAACAATCAGCTTCTCGTTCAACCCACACCAGGACCAGAAATCGCCCAGGAGCTTCTGTCTTGTGGGTTAGAGCTACACACTGAAACGATGGAGGAGATGCTGGCTGGTCACACATTCCGTATCCGGCCCAGCTCTTTCTTCCAGACGAATACCGCCCAGGCTGAACAGATGGCAAGCATGGTGCTTCATGGCTTATTAACAGATCAACCTGCTGAACATACTCAACAACTCACTGTGGTCGATGCCTATAGTGGCGTCGGAACATTCGCCTCTCTACTGGCAAGCTACGTCGGAAAGGTCATTGCTATCGAGGAGTCTGCAAGTTCAATTAAAGACGCTGAATGGAATATGCAAGACATACACAATGTGGAGATCATTAAAGGGAAAGTTGAAGATGTGCTGCCTACCCTTTCCACACCAATTGATGGCTTTGTGATCGATCCACCGCGTGCTGGCTGCCAACGAGCTGTGCTCGATACCCTTATACAACATCCGGTGGCTCGTATTGTCTATGTTTCTTGTGATCCATCTACGCTGGCACGTGACCTCAATATTCTCTGCCATCTCAATTCAACTTACCATCTGCGCTCGATACAGCCTCTGGACATGTTTCCACAGACGGCTCATATCGAATGCGTCACTGTTTTGGAGCGTTCGTAGCTATGACGACACCGTTACCTCTCTTGCTTGCCTCCGCTTCACCTCGCCGCAGGCAACTTATCTCTATGCTTAACCTACCCTTTATCGTTGGCGTTGCGCCCACAGATGAAGAGGCTGCTCAGGCACATTATAAAGGACCTAGCGAAGGGCTGGCCCAGTGGACTGCCGCTCATAAAGCCTTGATGATGTTTACCCAGCCAGACACTGCCAACTATATCGTTGTGACGGCTGATACTACTGTGCTGCTAGAAGATGAGGTGCTCAATAAGCCACGCGACGCCGCTCATGCACGCGAACTGCTTCTTGCGTTGCGTGGTCGCTGGCATGCTGTCGTGACGGGCATTGTGGTCAGCACTATGCTTGATGGCAATCTGCAAATTCGCGGCGCAAGTCGCAAAACCCCCGTTCTGATGCGTCCCTATACCGAGGCGGAGATCGATGCTTATATCGCGACGGGCGATCCGCTGGATAAAGCTGGAGCTTATGGCATTCAACATGCTCAGTTTCAACCAACGGAACGCATCGCCGGCTGCTACCTCAATGTTGTGGGCTTGCCTCTCTGTCTCCTGGTTGATCTACTGGCTACCTTTGGTATCTATCCTGCTAATTCAGGATGTATTAATACAAGCTGCCCATGGTCGGAGCAATGTCTGAAGTAATTGACCAATCATTAACCCAATCGCTTCAACCACTTGTGCGCGGCCGTTATGCACCCAGCCCTACAGGCGATCTACATCTGGGCAATCTACGCACCGCGCTACTGGCCTGGCTCTTCGCACGCAGCGCACATGGCCAATTTGTGTTGCGCATCGAGGACCTGGATCAGCCTCGCGTCCGTCCAGGTGCCACACAACGTATGCTTGCCGATCTCCGCTGGCTCAACCTCGACTTGGGATGAAGGCCCGGACTGTGGTGGCCCTTATGCTCCCTATACTCAAAGCGAACGCCTGGAGATCTATCGACACTACCTCCAAAAGTTACAGGAGGCCGGACTTATCTATCCATGCTACTGTACCAGGACGGAGATTGCTCAGGCAACGCAGGCCGTTAGTGATCCACAACAAGGTGCAGAAGATGGGCCATGTTATCCAGGGACCTGTCGTTATCTCACCTCTACACAACGTAGACGCTACGAAGCCAATGGCCGTCGCCCATCCTTCCGCTTCCGTGTAACCGATGAACGTTGCATCACTTTCAATGACCTGCTCATCGGAGATTACACACAGCACGTCCAGCAGACGGTCGGAGATTTTATCGTTCAGCGCTCAGATGGCATTTTCGCATATCAGTTCGCGGTTGTGGTTGATGACGGTCTGATGCACATTAACCAGATAGTACGCGGTACCGATCTGCTCTCCTCTACGGCGCGTCAGATACTACTCTATGAAGCTCTTGAGTTCCCAGTTCCAACATTTGCTCATGTTCCTCTTGTGCTTGATGAACATGGTCATCGCCTGGCTAAACGCCAGCAAAGCATGGGGCTTGCTCCGCTGAAGGATGCCGGCAAAAGCGCTCAGACCGTTATTGCTGAACTTGCCGCCAGCTGCAGTCTGGTTCACAACGCTTCTCCAATTACCCCACAGGAGCTCGCATACCAGTATTCCAATTACACGCGCGATATAATGTATACCCAAATACACGGTTAAGAGTTATATAATGTAGACTGAAATAAAGATCTTGTATTTCCACAAACAATGAGCAGAAAGAGATATTCATGCAAACACGTATATTTTCTCCCAACGACTATCAAGCCATAGCCGATATATCCAATCTCTCATGGCCCGATTCTCTAACCACAGTAGAGCAACTAAGCTCACAAGACAAGCTCGCTCAAGAGGACCCCGAGCATACATCCCAACGCTATGTTGTTGAGCACAATGGAGATATCATTGCCTTTGGACACTATGACCAGCCACCTCGCTTTCACCGCCCACATGTATTTCGTGTCAACATCTCTGTTCATCCTCACCATCAAGGTCAGGGGATTGGCTCTACGCTCTATAAACACATCATAGAAGACCTTCAGTCGTTACAAGCGCTCTCAATCTGGATAAAGATACAGGAAGATATGTCTGATGGCATTCAGTTCGTAAAAAAGCGTGGCTTCTATGAAGAACTTCGCGTCTGCGAGTTCCATCTGGATGTAAACACCTTTGATCCTACACCTTATGCAGAACACGATGCTTACCTCACTACTCAAGGAATTGAAATCAAAACGTTACAAGAACTAGAGGCAGATCCAGAGCGATATCAGAAGCTTTATGATCTTACCAACGAGACGCGGCGTGACTTGCCCGCAACAGAACACTGGACTCAACCCAGCTATGAGCACTTCTTAGAAGAGACGTTGAACCGTTCACCTGCCTGTTACTTTGTGGCCCTCCAGCAGGACCGCTATGTAGGAGTGAGTTACTTAACACAACATAAGGAGATAAACGCCTGTTTCCAGGGTTTCACGGGCATCAAACGCATCTATCGCCGGCAAGGAATTGCATTGGCATTGAAACTGCGCACTATCTCCTACGCAAAGGAGCATGCCTATTCGATTATCAAAACCAGTATTGATGCATCAAATCTGGCGAGCCTTACGCTCAATCGGCGTCTTGGCTTTGTGAAGCAACCAGAATGGATTGTGTTTACCAAAGATTTCTTTGTCGTCTGACCCATAAAGATCGCCTGCGTGCCAGTTGAGTTCGCAGGGCTTCTTGGCGCTTTAAATCTCTTTATTACATTTATTTTGCTTTTTTTATATATTTTTGCGATCCGTGCAAAAATATATAAAAAAAGCAAAATAAATGTAATAAAGTAAAAAGAGGTATACGCACCTTCAGCGCTCACACGTATCGGTTCGTGTTGACAGTCTTTCCACGAAGGTATATGCTTTCAGCAGAGTTTGTTTTGAGGAACAATTAGGATCATAACTAGAGAGTTGACCGTATATAAGATATATGTCACCTGTATTTACTATTCTTTTTACACATACAGCGACGGTTTCTATGATTGTAAATAGTACCCTTAGTGTAGCAACGGTATTGGTCTCGCTTGGTCTTGGCATATGGTTACGCCGTCTGCTCGTAAATCGCCTGAAAAAAACTGTCCTGGACAATTGGATCATCCAGACGCTAGGGGTGATTGTAATTGTCATTCCTTTGGCGTTGGGCAGCTTTGGCGCATTAGCTATCTGGAACGCTAATCTCGTCGCTCACTTTCTCAATTCTAGTGTCCTCACCAAAACTGATGTACTGTTTAGCTTCTCCTGGCAGTTTGTGCAGACACTTCTGTTGGCGGCCCTGGGCATCGGTGTAGCACGTACGCTAAGAACGATTACTATTCGCAGCATCGGCGATAGCCGCGTCGATATCAATATGCGCACGCTGATTGCGCGTGTCCTCTATTTGTTGATCCTTATCATCGCGGCCTTCTGGATTCTCTCGGTCTGGCAAATTCCTATTGCTATTCCGATTACAGTTCTCGGAGCTTTTACGGTTACGCTTACGGTGGCGTTCCAGGATATCTTGAAAAATCTGGTTGCTGGCGTCTATCTCCTGGTTGAGAGACCCTTTTATATCGGGGATCAGATCAATATGACATCGGGTATGATTACTTATGTGGGCAAGGTTGAAGATATCCAGCTCCGAGCTACCAAACTACGCCTGGTAAGCGGCGAAGAGGTAAGCGTGCCCAATAGCTTCATCTTTGGCAACCCTGTTATCAATAATACGTATTATGGTGAGAGGCGTGCAATCCTTATGGTAACTCTGCCTCAGACCGAGTTTTCCCAAGCCGAGACGATTACTGATATTCTTCATGTTCTTAAAAATCATGCTGCCGTTACCGAAAAACCCGATCCTGCTGTTATGGTAAATAGTTTCGTGGAGGAGAAAATTAGTTTGCAGGTCCGTTTCTGGGTTACTACAGGGCAAGTGATTGATATATCGGATATACTATATGAGTTACATGAATTACTACCACAGGCAGAGATCACGCTTAAAGAGCCTGTATAAAATAAGCTCCTGGGGGATTTGATAAACGTTGGAAATGCATAGATCATCAGGGGATATACGCCGGATTGGCCTTATGGGCGGGACTTTCGATCCTATTCATATTGCACATCTAATTGTTGCAGAGGAAGTGTATACAACCCTCAATCTCACTGAGATGGTCTTTATTCCAGCCGGTCATCCCCCTCACAAGTTAGACAGCACAAGCACTCCATCGCATCATCGCCTGGCGATGGTCGAGCTTGCTATCGCCTCAAACCCCCATTTCAGCATCTCGCGTATTGAGATAGACCGCTCTGGACCTTCTTATCTCGTCGAAACGCTACGCCTGTTGCATACACAGTGGGGACCACACATTGAACTGAACTTTGTGATTGGTTGGGATAGCCTGGAGGATTTCTCTACCTGGTATGATCCTGCTGGCATTTTAGCTCAGCTTACCCACCTCATCGCAGTGCGCCGACCTGGCTATGTGGAAGATGTTTTGTATAAAAAGCAGTTAGAGTTACGCCTACCTGGTATCACTGAACGTTTGTGTGTCGTGTCTGTGCCACAATTGGATATCTCTTCAACTGATCTACGTCGCCGCATGGCAGAGCACAAATCTATTAAATATCAGACACCAGAGGTTGTCGAACGCTATATTATTGAGCATGGCCTCTATCATCGGAAGATTCACTAAGAAACAGGTAACATTATTACTATGCCACCTATGCAATTCGAATTAGGAGGACGTTTACGCCTCCGTAAGAAACATCCCTGTGGAAGCTTTGATTGGGAAATCGTGAGGTTGGGCGCTGACATTGGCCTGAAATGTGAAAAGTGCGGTCGCCGTATCCTGCTGCCACGTTCAGAAGTGGAACGCCGCATAAAACAAGTTCTGCCACCTGCTATAAAAAATGCAGATGACGAGTACGACGACTTTGATGAAGCATAAAACCAAGAAGGGCAAAAAGGAATGCACGGTAAAACTCCATGGCCGGGACCAGGGGTTTTACCGTGCTGACAGATAAGGATAGAGTTTGATGATAGTAGTCCCTAAGAGTGAAGGCTTTCTTACGCTCCTGAAGAAGAGAAACTTTTTACGCCTCTGGCTCGCACAACTTATCTCTATGACTGTCCTTAATGCATCCAATTACGCGTTACTCATCCTTATTAACTCGACTACGCACTCGACTACTCTGGTGGGAATTGCGATTATTAGTTTTAGCCTCCCTGCAATCCTGTTTGGTGCACCCGCTGGTGTCTTCGTTGATCATATGAATAAGCGTCGTGTCCTCTGGGGATGTAATTGTCTGCGTGCACTGGCAACGCTGGTCTTTGTAGCTGTACTTCTCGCAAACCACGGTAGTAGTATGCTGCTCCCAGTCTATCTACTGACGTTTATTATCTCTTCCATTGGCCAGTTCTTCTCACCGGCAGAAGGATCGGCCATCCCTATGCTGGTAAGCAAATCTGAGCTGATGCCGGCTCTTTCTCTTTTCAATATTACTTTTATGTTATCGCAGGCTCTAGGCTTCGTGCTCCTGGCTCCCATCTCGATTAGCCTGCTGCCTACCTTTACGGTTTACCATATTACAGTAGATTCAATTACACAGTTATATGCTATTGTGGCTCTCCTTTACATGGTCTGTGCTTTGCTTATCCTATCAATCCCGCGCTCTGGCTTTATTAAAAGTGAGCGGACCGAGGCTACATCTCAACCTCTTACATCGCAAACGATTGGCATTTTTCATACTATGATTGCGGAAATGTCACAGGGTTGGAGCTTTGTGCGCAAAAACAGTGCTCTCTATCTGGCAGTTATTCAACTCTCGTTCGCTGGCGTTCTTATTCTTGTAATCGGCCAACTTGCGACGCCTATTGTGACTGATCTTCTTGGCCTCCCTTCGAACGCTATGGCCCTGGTCTTTGCTCCTGCTGGCGTCGGTCTTGTTCTTGGCTCTATCTTGATACCAAACATCGTCCGTCGTCTGGGCAAGTCTCGCACCATCCTTATCGGTAGCATCGGCCTGACTATCTCGACATTTCTTATACCTCTCTGTACTTTGTTTGCAAAATGGCTACAGTCTAACGGCTGGAATGCAAGTCTACTCTTACTCCTGGTCATCGCTCTTTTGATGTTCTTCGCTGGCATTGCACTTGATTTCATCAATATTCCGGCTCTAACTGGTGTTCAGGAGATGACGCCTGAGTGGATCAAGGGGCGTGTATTAGCTTTGCAGCTCGTTCTCTATAATGCTTGTTCTATTCCTGTTATTCTATCTATTGGCGCGTTGTCGGATCTGTTTGGTATCAGTCGTGTGCTCTATATTCTATCTGCCTGCGAGCTTGCCTTTGGAGCCTGGAGCGTCTATTATGAGCACAGACATCCGTCTATAATAGAGAAGGATACGCTCTCTGAATCAATGGTACAAAAAACGCCAACAAGTTCACTAAACCATGTTGACTGATACAATGGCTTGCTTTTCTAAATGGTTATAGTATAATAAAGTCTGCAATACACAAAGAGATAAAATGAGCATAGATGAGGTAAGATAATACATGTATCCAAATGCACAACTAGCAGCACAGATAGCTCCCTATCAGCCATGGCTCATTATTGTAGGTGTCTTTGTGCTTTTTACAGCTTTACGTATCACTAGAAAGGCTCTTCGTCAACGGGTGGAGGAGATTGGCTACTGGCTGTTCAAAAGCCGGGGACGCTTCATCTGGTTCTGGCTAAATGCTCCTGGTGTTATACTCCATGAGCTTAGCCATGCATTTGTGATTTTTTTGTTTTATCCCTTTGGTTTCCATATTACCAATATTAGCTTTTTCCACATCCAGCCCGCTAGATATACTACTGCAATGGATCGTAGCATGCGCCATGGTGGAGCACAGTCACTCCAACTTGGCGAAGTACAATACAGCCGTCCACAAGGACGCGTTATGAGCCTTATGGGCGATGGGTTAAGCGGTATTGCACCACTTTTCGGAGGCGCAGCTGCTGTTGTCTTCCTCTATTGGGTTGCGACTGGCTATAATCTGTGGGATGTGAATTTCGATAGTTTCCATCAACAACTCCAGATCATTCGGCCAGGCTGGCCGTGGTGGACGTTGCTCTTTGCTCCCTATTTGATCCTTACAGTGACTTCAGAGCTCTGGCCCAGTTCACAGGATTGGCATGGTGCACGCTGGTTTGTACGTGGTCTTTTGCTGTTCGTTGTACTATTACTCGCCACACTCTGGTATTTTCACCGCCTTACAGATCTACTCCCCATGACAATTCTGGTCGCTTCACACATCGACTTCGCACTCGCGATCCTGCTGATCCTCGATTTCGCGTTCCTGATCATCGCTGAAGTTCTGGTACGTATCACTCACCCCTGATTCGCGTCCATATTTTCGTATGATGAGTTGCGGCGTTCGCGCCGGAGGCGGTGGGAAAGGTTTTTCTCCTGCGTATTTACCAATCGAATTTGTCTATCAAAAAGGTTCGACTATAGTGTAACAAAATTGGGCTTCCATGCGGACACACCGCTGGAGCGGCAACGCTCGCCAGCCCCGTTAGCAACGTTCTCTGCTCCCCATTACTTAATTCGCGGCCACGTCTCATAGCTGAGCGGCAAGCCAACCCTATCAAAAGATGATCTTCCCAATCAGTGCTATCTTCTGCCGCTACCTCAGCAAGCTCTTGCAGATGTGCGGCCAGTTGTCCATGCCCCTCACCGGTTGGTACTGAACGAATGAGAAAACTGCGCCCACCAAAACGCTCGCACTCCAGCCCTAAACCGCGTAACATGGGCAAGCGCTGCTCCAGTAGATCGGCCTGATGGCGCTTCATCTCGACAATGACCGGCTCTAAGAGGAGATGTGCTGCGACTTCTTCTTCCGCCTGCACGCCCACATACGTACGACGGAGATGCTCGTAGATCATGCGCTCATGTGCCCGGTGCTGATCTACCAGGTAAAGACTACCATCGGGTGCCTCTGCCAGGATAACGGCCTGTTGCAACTGCGCTAATGGACGCAGGCTAGCAATGACTTCCGCTGCTCCCGGTGGTACAGACTCTGCCCGATACCCTTCAGCCGACTCGGCCAGATGCAATCCTCGCCGTCGTGGACCAGGCAAACGTCGCTGACTCGCCAGCGCAGGCCCCGGAAACTGTACCGCCTCCGGCAGAGCTGGACTGCGTTCTAAGACAGATTTTATAGCCTGTGTTAAAGCCTCTGCTATTCTCTTCTCCTGTAACAGATGCACTTCCGTTTTCGCGGGATGCACATTTACATCGACTTCTTCCGCTGGCACTTCAATATGCAATACAAGCAGCGGATGTTTGCCTTTCGCTAGCAAGCTACGATATCCTTGCTCAAGGGCTTCTTGTAGCGTTTGTGACGTTACCCAGCGCCCATTTACAAACAGGGTGATGTGTTGACGGCTGTTTTGTGCCAGAACACGATTTCCGATGCATCCACGCATGCTATAGTGGTGTTCTTGATCATCTACATCGATCTTTTGTAGCATCTCTTTCAAAGAGAGATGATACAGTTCTGTGAGGGTTACGGCCAGGTCGCCTGCTCCACTTGTTTGCAGGGCGGTATGTTCATCTATAATCAGACTAAAACGCACCGCTGGATAACCTATCGCATAGCGGCGCACAAGCTGTACGATGTGCCCATTCTCTGTGCGTGCGGCACGCGTGAAATTCAGGCGTGCAGGTACGTTGTAGAAAAGATCTGCGACAGTGATTGTGGTACCATGCACACGGGCATGCAAGCCTTGTTGTAGTTTCTCGCCTCCACGCCATGTTACCCGGTGTGCCGCCTGCTCTTTATCCAGAGCTTCAGTCTCTATTGCGCGGCTGAGCACCGTTATTTCCGCAACTGCCGCTATACTTGCCAGAGCCTCACCGCGAAATCCTAGCGTATGCAAGCGGCCTAGATCTTCGAAGCTCTGGATCTTACTTGTTGTATGCCGAACACATACCTCATCTACTTCATGCGCAAGGATACCATCGCCATTATCGGTTACGCGAATCAGGCGCAGCCCTCCTCCACGCACTTCTATGCGCACTTCAGATGCACCTGCATCCAGTGCATTCTCTAACAATTCTTTGACAACTGAGGCTGGTCGCTCAATTACCTCGCCCGCCGCTATACGCTCTGCCACAGCTGGTGCTAACATCTGTAGCGGCCTGCGCTCAACTGCTGGCCCTTGTAGCGGCTGAGGATCATAAAGCTGACTCATCGCCGGCTTCTCCTCTTCTGTAGTAAGGATAGTAGGTTTAATGCGTCAAGCGGGGTAATAGCATTAAGATCTATTTCATCCAGGGCTTGCTCATGCTCACACCCATCTGTACTCGCCAGTGCTTCTGCTGCTATACGCGCCTCATCGCTTTGCCATTTCGATACTCTTAGCTCGGCCGATACCCGACTTCCTGCTTTATAATGACCATTTTCTTCCGCAACGCTCGTCCCATTGCGCTTATCCTCTCGACTATATCCATTTGTAGCCGTTTGCGAATGGAGTAAGCTCGAAACATTATGCTTGCCCGACTCCAGATGTTGTAAAACTGCCTCAGCCCGCTTCACAACACTCGGCGGCATACCAGCGAGTTTCGCCACGTGCACTCCATAGCTGCGTCCAGCATTGCCCGGTACGACTCGATGCAAAAACACAATATTACCCTGCTCATCCTCACTGATCGCTACTGTATAGACATTTAAGCATAATAGTTCATCGGCCATGCTTGCTAATTCGTGATAGTGTGTTGCAAAGAGTGTACGTGCCTTCAACTGATTATGAAGATGTTCGACGACTGCGCGTGCAATGGCCAGGCCATCATAAGTACTTGTGCCACGACCAATCTCATCTAATATAATCAAGCTGTGTCGCGTGGCGTGGTGTAAGATAGTTGCGGTCTCTTCCATCTCGATCATAAAAGTGCTCTTGCCCGACGCAATATCGTCTTCGGCACCGACGCGTGTAAAAATACGATCCGCTAAGCCCAGTCGCACCTTGCGTGCCGGCACAAAACTTCCTATCTGTGCCAGTAGCGTAATCAAGGCTACCTGGCGCAGATACGTTGATTTACCGGCCATATTTGGACCAGTCAGTAACAGAACGCGTTCGCCTTCCTCCGCCTCCAGCCTTATATCATTGGGTATAAATACATCGCCATCAAGTGTACATTCCACAACTGGATGTCTGCCGCCTGTAATCTCTAGCCGATACCCTTGCTCCAATACGGGCCGTACATATTTTTGGTGTGCCGCTACCTCGGCAAGGCTTAAGAGAACGTCTATTCTGGCTACTGCGGCGGCGGTGGTCATAAGTCGCTGATACGAGCTAGCAATCTGCCGTAACACATCTGTGTAGATGCTGCGCTCCATCTCTTCTATACGCTCTACCGCGCTTAAGATCAATGCTTCGTGCTCTTTGAGTTCCGGTGTGATAAAGCGCTCGGCGTTCACCAGCGTTTGCTTGCGCATATAGTCATCCGGCACCAGCTTGAGGTTGGCATTGCTCACTTCAATATAGTACCCAAACACCTTGTTAAAGCCAACCTTGAGCGCCTTAATGCCTGTTCGCTGCCGTTCATGCGCTTCTAATGCAACCATCCAGCGTCGAGAGCCGCGAATCGAGCTGAAGAGTTTATCTAGCTCGGCATGATACCCTGCACGAATCAGCCGTCCATCGTCACCCGCCTCATCCTCTTCATCCCGTCGCATAAGAGCGCGATCAATTAGATCGCTCACCTCAGGACATGCATCAAGCTCTTCCGCCAATTCTTGTAGAAGTTCTGTTTCGCAGCTCTGCAACAGATCACATAGAGTAGGAATAACATGGAGATAATCGCGTAGCCCCAATACTTCATTGCGGACGGCACTGCCCTGGCGAATACGCGCACTTACACGTTCCAGATCACCCAGATCTTGCAAACACATCGCGAATCGAGTGCGAATAGCTGGACGCTCATACAGCTCTTCGATGGCCTGCAGCCGCTTATTCAATTCATGCAGATCAAGTAAAGGTTGTGTGATTGTACGCCTCATTTGCCTGGCACCCATTGGAGTAATGGTACGATCCATTACGCCCAATAGGCTGCCCTGTAGCGCCCCACTGCGTGTGCCCTGCAAAAGCTCCAGGTTACGTTGCGTATGCGCATCCAACACCATGTAGCTACTTGTACTATAAGAACGTAGCCCGGTTAAGAGGGTCAACAGCGAGACATTCATCTTCCCCAGATATGCCAGGATCGCGCCGGCTGCCGCTATAGCTTGCGGCGCTTGCCCACAGCCATATGCCTCTAATGATTGCACACCGAAATGTTTACATAGCCGTGCCTGAGCTGCCTCATATTGAAAGAAATAAGGGGCACAGTGCGTAATAGTTACCGTCTTCGATGGAAATTGGTATGCCTGTTTGTTAGCACCCTCAACCAACAAACATTCAACGGGTGCAAGCCTTTGTAGCTCGGCCTCCAGCGCAATCGGCAGATCGTCGTGTGCAAACCAGGTGACACTAAACTCTCCTGTGCTCACATCCACTGCCGCCAGACCCGTTTGTGCCCTCCCTGTAGCAACAGCAACCAGATAGTTATTCTGCCGTGCCGGCAAGAGATTGGGTTCGGAGAGCGTGCCCGCCGTCAAGATACGCGTAACGGCTCGTTCCACCACATCGCGCCCCTTGGTTATCTCGCCCACTTGCTCGCAGATGGCAACTTTGTAGCCGCGCTGGATAAGCTTACCAACATAGTTTTCCAGTGCATGCAGTGGCACGCCAGCCAATGGTACCCGTTCCTGCCCCTTACTATAGGACCGCGTAGTACGTACAATCTGCAATTCACGTGCAGCAATGTAAGCGTCTTCATCGAACGTCTCGTAAAAATCTCCCACCTGATACATCAGAATGGCATCAGGGAACTGTTTTTTGAATTCAAGGTATTGTTTGCGTGCCGGGCTCAGGGTTGACATACGTCCCTCTTCAACTAATTTTAAAAATATATTATACCATGTTCATCCTGCTTTCACCTGCTTGCACCCCTTTTGCCCTGGCTCCATCCACAAAACGCTCTCTTCTATTTGGTAGCAGGGCTAAAATATTTATAGATCAAATACTGTTCCACTACGACGAGATCACTACGAACAAGGAGCATATATGGAAAACCCGGAGCATCTTGACATTCTTCAACAAGGCACTAACATATGGAACATCTGGAGAATGCAAAACCAGGATATAGAACTTGACCTCAGCAGTACCGACCTCAAAGATGCCAGGCTCTGGAACGCCGACCTTCGTGGTGCCAATCTTAGAGATGCCGATCTCACCCATGCCGACCTTAGTGACGCCCGACTCTGGGATGCCGACCTTCGCGGTGCTAATTTCAGAAATGCCGATCTTACTCGTGCCGACCTTAGAGATGCCGACCTCACATGTGCTGATTTCAGCTCCGCCAGGCTCTGGGATACCGATCTTCGCGGTGCCGACCTCAGTTCTGCCAGGCTTACCCGTGCCGACCTCACCCGTGCCAATCTCAGCCATGCCGATCTCAGAGATACCGATCTTACTGCCGCTAATCTCAGCTATGCCGATCTCAGCGCTACCTACCTCTGGCGTGCCGACTTCACCCATGCCATTCTCACCTACGCCATCCTCACCCATGCTGACCTCGGTGGTGCCTACCTTACCCATGCCATCCTCAACAATGCCATTCTCATCAAAGCTATCCTCATTGATGCCAGGTTCGGCTCTGCTGATCTCAGAAATGCTAATCTCACAGGCGCTACCCTTACCGACGCCTACCTCTGGGATGCCAACCTCACTGACACCAACCTCAGAGATACCGACCTCACAGGCGCAAAACTCATTCGTGCTAACCTCACTCGTGCTAACCTCACTCGTGCTAACCTCACTCGTGCTACCTTTGAAGACGCTACACTCAAAAATGCTACACTCACTGGTGCCAATCTCAGCTCCGCTGATTTCACCCGCGCTGATCTCACCCACGCCGATCTCACGGATGCCATCCTTACTCGTACTGACCTCAGAGATGCCGCCCTCAAGGGTGCCATCCTCAGCAACGCGAGAATAGGATGGACCTCGTTTGGAGATCACAATCTACGTGAAATAAAAGGATTGGAAACTATTCGGCACGATGGACCATCGCCCCTGAGCATTAACACTTTCTACCAATCGGAGGGCGATATTCCAGAAGCCTTTGTACAAGGAACAGGCGCTCCTGATGGCTTTATCGAATATATGCATATGTACACCCTGACAAACAAACCTATCCAGCACAGCACCTGTTTTATCAGCTATTCTAGCAAAAACCAGGATTTTGCCGGGCGTATCTATACCGATCTACAAAACAAAGGCATACGATGCTGGTATGTTCCTGAGGATTTCAAAGCCGGCGATAACTTTCAAGAGTATATTAAACAGGCTATGCGCACATATGACAAATTGTTGGTGATCCTTTCCGAACACTCTATCCGCAGTTTGTGGCTCAAGCATGAGGTGAGAACCGCTCAGGAGAGAGAAGAAGGATTCAAGCTGGAACAAGACCTGAAGAAAACAGTTTTGTTCCCCATCACCATTGATGAGGCCATCGAAAAAGTATCGGCTCAATGGGCTATCAGGTTGCGTACACAACGACCTATCAGCAACTTCACTGATTGGAAAAACCATGAGAGCTACCAGAAAGCATTCGAACAGTTGTTGCGCGATCTGAAAGCCGATGACGAGCACGAGGGTCAACAAGATACATAAACTAGAAAAATCATAGGTAGATTGTCTTCCCCTACAGACCAATACAGCCAGAGAGCCTGCTATAGGCATTTATACCCTACTCCAAACAAAAAATACCGGTATGTGATATAATTCTATTCAGGCAATAGAAGCTTTGGAGGTATTCGTGGAAAGGGGACATGATGGTCAGGTCAGGAGAAAAAACAAAAACTCCAACAACAATCCCTCCCCATATGGGATGAATAGCCACGCTAAAAGAAAAGATATAATTAACCTACACAATAAACCCTCTGATACAATACCTAGTGTAAAATCCTATCTATCACAAACCTATGAAAGAATGCGAGGAAAAGGATGACAGATATTATTGCACCCATTACAGATGTGACGGTCTACGCAGACCGCGCACTGGTCACCCGCAAAGGTCATATCGCATTAGAAGCTGGCGAACACGAGTTGCGCTTTAATAACCTCCCCTTGTTTTTGCGCGACTCTCTGCGAGCTTCCGGGCGAGGGCCTCAGGGCATACGTATCCTCAATGTTGATATCACAACTGCATTTTATGACCGCCCTCCCGAAATTGAGCTTCAACGACTTCAAAGCACAATTGCACAATTGCACGAGCAAGTTCAATTGCTTAAGGCTCGCCAGGATGCCCTTACAAATCGTCGCCACTGGCTGCAAGCGCTTGGTGAGCAGTCAAAAGATTTCGCCCGTGGCCTGGCACAAGGTCAAATGAAGCCGCAGGATTGCGCTGATTTCTTTACTTTTATGGCCGATCAGTCTACGCAGGACGCCGAGGCAGCCCTGAACCTGAACAAACAAATACAACACCTTCAGGCAGAGACCGACGCCCGCCAACGCGAGTTGGATCACCAGCAAGGTCATACAAATCCTGATCGCCTGGCAGCTCTCGTCTCTGTCGAACTCGCTACAGCCGGCGAACTTGAACTGGAAATCTCATATATCGTTTTGAATGCCTCGTGGCAACCACAATACGATGTACGCGTACAAATGGATGAGGCCCAGAGTAGAGGTACAGTGGAGTTGATGTATACCAGTATGGTTCAGCAAACAACTGGCGAGAACTGGGATCATGTCAATCTCGCCCTCTCGACGGCGCGGCCCAGTCTCGCTTCGGTTCTTCCTGAACTCAAGCCCTGGTATCTCAATGTCTATGCTCCTCCTCCACCCCCTCACATGCAAGCAGTTGCCGCCGCTCCCATGGTCGCCTTTAGCAAAATGCGCTCCCCTGAAAGCGATGTTACCTATACCGCTGGCTTCACTGACGAAGGCAATGAGTCTTCATCATCTCCTGTTGAAGCTGATATAGCTACCGCGACGGTTGAACAAACAGGCACGGCGCTCCTTTTCCGCGTGAGTCACCCGGTAGATATCCCTTCTGACAATTCACCGCATAAAACAACTATTGCGCTTGATCATTTGCCCTGCACATTTGATTATGTAAGTGCTCCCATTCTTGAGGAAAATGTGCATTTACGCGCAACAATTACCAATACAACGTCACGCGTCTTCCTCACTGGCGATGCCAATATTTTCCTGGGTGGCGAGTATGTGGGCACGACGCATATGAAGATGCGTGCTCCTAATGAACGCTTCAAGATCTTTTTGGGCATCGACGATGGTATCAAGGTTAAACGCGAACCTGTCGAGCGAGCGGTGGATAAAGGCAATCTGCTCCAGAATGATATTCGCCGTAGTACCTATGCCTATCATATTGCTGTGCATAATTATACAAATACCCCCAGAAAAATTGTGGTGCGCGACCGCCTACCAGTTCCTCAACACGAACGCATTAAGGTAAAAATTCAAAGTCTGGCACCCCCACCAACCGAACGTACAAAACTTGAAGTCTTGACCTGGGAGTTCACTTTGCCGGCCGATGAAGAGCAAAATATAGAATATCGCTTTATCATTGAGCATCCCCAAAATCTGAAGATTATTGGTTTGCCTTGATGATTAATCACTAGTGTGCGCTCGAATAAAGTCCGAGTAAGCCTCCATTGTAGTGTTTCATTTTATATTCTCATCATTTGAAATTGCATGGACGATATGCGTATAGTTAACTGATCATGGGAGTTCTCCCTATAATCTTTCGGCACTCATGACTCTCTCTGATCAAACATACATACTGTAGCATAAACGAAATGGAGAAGAAGACGTATGGCCACACCGCGCAATGCAATGGAAGTCCGACCAGGTTATCGAGGTCGCGCTTTTACTTCTGATCTGACCGGGCAAGAGTTCTGGCTCGTGGTTGACAAAGGCTTTCAACCAATCGGGCTGGTGATAGGCAACTGTATTTACTCGATGGGCGCTGTACGTAACTGGCTCGTCGGCATTAAAGGCAACTTCCAGGGCGAGTTGAAAGAATACTCAGAATTGATGTACCAGGCCCGCGAACTCGCCCTGAGCAGAATGCAGTTTGAGGCTGATCAGCTTGGTGCCGATGGCGTTATAGGCGTAGACCTCAAAGTTGAGTTCATGCACAATAACGAATGGATGGAAATTACAGCTACTGGAACTGCTGTACGTTATATCGGCGGGGGCCCCAACAAACCTCCTATCGGGCAAGGGCAAGTTGTCATCCCCACTAATTAAACTCTCATACACTATTTACACGTTTTACGTATTTTGCACGGGTATAAATTATCATGCATAATAATTTATACCCGTGCAAAATACGTAAGTTAAAACTTTCTTAATACACAGTAACTAATTTTTTACAAGAGACATTGCAAAAGTAACTACTATATGTTATTATTAGCAAAAGATATTAGGAGTTTCCGTCCTAATATTGAAAAATTAACCTATCCAAGGAAATTTATGAGCACTGAAATAATACAAACAAACGAAGGTTTGCAAGCAGACCAGGCAGGGGCCGACGCTTACCTCAAACATGTCCAGAAGCGCCGCTCCATCCGCCAGCTTACAAGCGGCCCTGTTTCGGATGAAACTATTCACTCCATCGTCGAAGCCGGTCGCTGGTCGCCCTCCTCTAGCAATACGCAACCAGTTCGCATGGTCCTCGTCAAAGAACGTCATCAAGAGCTGTGGGATTTTATTGAGCAGACATTAAAAGCAAAATTACAGGGCGCTCAACTGGAGCGTGCCCTGAAGCGTCTGCCAGGTTATCGCGCTGGCGTCTTCACTATCGTTTTCTACGAAGATACATCAATCGCTAATAATCCCCCTCCAGGACTTGATCCTAAGATCTGGAAAGGTTTTTCTATTCAGGCGCTGGGTATCACCCAGGCCAACGTATGGAATGCAATTGCCGCCGCCGGGTTAGCAGCTTCTAATCAGCACATCAACTTCCAGATAGAGGAAGAATTGCGTACTTTCCTTGGGGTACCTGCAACCTGGGAAAGCTACAGTATTTTCCCCGTTGGCTACGCTGCAGAAACGGTTCCAGAAGGGGTTCGTCATCCACACGAGAAGGTTATCTTCTACGAACATGGCCCCTCCTTATAAGATAAAGAAGAAATTTAAAACGCTCGACTTCGTTCGAGCGTGAGACCTTTTTATACGTTGCACCTATGTGATACACGATAATGCATAGGTGTAACGTATATCATATGATATACGGCAGAAAGCGCAAAAAGCGATCACTTAATAGAGCATCATTCAGCTCCACACCTTGCATCGTCTGCTCGATTAAGAACTGATTGACCTTCCCCAGGTCGTTGCTCTGCTGATAGATGGCCATCTGGCGATCAGCTCCAGTACCCTGAGGATCATCTAGTAGCGCACGAATATAGTTCATCTCACGCCTGCTACCCAGGTTATCCACAACATCATCCACGAAGTCAAGCAGCTCGCGTATCGAATCACGCATTCCCAGCGTACGATGCTGCACGAAGTCCACCACCTGTGCGTCCAGTCCATAGCGCATAGCTCGCCACTTATTCTCTTCTATGTAATCGCGCCTCAATACTGGTACGGATTTTCCGCGCTCATCCAACTGTGTTAATTTCGCCACTAAGGCCTGACAGAGAGCCGCTAGGGCCAGGGTATCATCTACGGTGGCCGGCATATCACAAATGCGGAATTCAATGGTATCAAAAAATGGATGTGGCCGGATATCCCACCAGATCTTCTTACCATTATCGATACATTGAGCCTCGACCAGGTCTTGTACAAAAGTGTCAAAATGTCCCCAGGAATCGAATATATCTGGCATACCACTGCGCGGGAAACGCTTCCAGACGACGGATCGATACGATTTAATGCCAGTCATACGCCCACTCCAAAATGGCGAATTGGACGATAACGCCATGAGATGCGGCAACCAGGTACGTACCTGATTCATGACCTTGATTGCCCGTTCTTTCGAATCTATGGCAACATGCACATGCATGCCAAAAATTAAAATGGAGCGTCCAACATCCTGATACTCTTCCGCCATGTCTTCATATCGTTCACGTTCGGTTAGCACCTGCCCATGCCAGGAAGAACTCGGATGGGTGCCTGCACTTACTAATGCCAGGCCCTCCTCCGCTACTAGCCGCGCCAGAATTGCACGTGAAGAATAGAGCTCCATACGTGCAGTAGCGATGTCCGGCAAAATAGAAGAGACATATTCAATTGTCGATTGCAGCATTTCTGGTTTGATCTGCTCTTCGAAGATCGGTGTCCCTTTATCTAAAATGCTTTGCGCACGTGAAGAGAGTTCTCCTGTACGACGGTTGACCAGTTGGAATTCTTCTTCTATACCAAGTGTAAAACGTGTCATCGTTAACTCCTCACTCAAATCCAGCACATGCTCCACTTTCAATATCTGTCTCACGCATGAAGAGGCAATAGAGTTTCTGCAAGCTCCAACTCAACTCTCTTCACAGATACCCCTCCCCTCGCTATTATGCTCCATATGAACATGGCAATTTAGCGTTTCCTGGCTATCTCATGCTATAATGGAAAACAACAAGTATAGATCAGGGAGGCTCACACGATGCGCTTGCAAGGAAAAATTATCGCCTATTTTGTTGCGTCAGAGGTCGAAGATCTGGAGTTCTGGGTCCCGGTAATGCGCCTGCGCGAAGAAGGCGCTCGGGTCATTGTTATCGGGCTCGATACTAAAACGGTACGCGGCAAACATGGACTTGAAATGACTCCTGATGTTAGCATCGCTGAAGCGCCAACAGCCACCGCCTTCGATGGACTCATTATCCCAGGTGGCTGGGCTCCCGACAAATTACGCAGAAATCAGGGTGTCTTGCAACTCGTACGTGATATGCACGCAGCAGGCAAGATCATTGCTACTATCTGCCACGGCGGCTGGGTACCTATATCCGCTGGTATTATACGCGGACACAAAGCAACCGGCTCAAAAGGCATCAAAGATGACATCACGAACGCTGGTGGTATCTGGGTGGACGAGGCAGCATTCCGCGAGGACAATCTTGTCTGGGGCCGCGTGGTTGAAGATATTCCAGCCTTCTGCCATGAACTGGTTGCGGCACTTGCAGACTGAAAACACATACGATGCAGAATTACATATAGATATTGCTTTGTCAAACTTTAGTGCGTCCATCTCGTTGGGCATGACATGCTGGGCGAGGACGACAACCACAAGGGTTTGTCGCTACGCGAACCGGGACCACGGCGCGTAGCGACGACCCTTGTGGTTGTCGTCCTCGCCCCCTATGACACCCCCCGTGACGCGGACGCACTGAAGTTTGACAGAGCAATATAGCGCCATTACTTTCGTCATAACAATAATGCTGACAGGATTAAGTACTGTTGTCATTTCTGTGATAGCGACACTCGCATCACATTCATCATTGATTTCTCAACAAACGTTATTATTAACACATCATCTTTCTAAGTGAACATATCGCCTCTCCTGGGCATTATCTTTAGCATTACTCTATACCCCCAGGAGAGCGGGAGGGAACATGAGCCGATTTCTCGCTACACTGGCACAACGTGTACTCATTTTCGATGGTGCGATGGGCACCAATATTCAGCGTTACCAACTCACAGCCGAGGACTACGGCGGCGAGGCGACCGAGGGGTGCAACGAGTATCTCGTTCTGACGAAACCTGCGGTGATCGAGGAGATCCATGCCGGCTTTATGGAAGCAGGATGCGATGTTTTGGAGTCCGATTCTTTTACGGCCAGCCGCCTGAAGCTCGATGAGTATGGCATTGGTCATCTCACGCACGAGATCAATTTTACGGCCGCTCAACTTGCACGCCGCGTCGCCGACCGCTATAGCACTCCTGAGCAGCCTCGCTTCGTAGCAGGCTCAATCGGCCCGACAGGCATGCTCCCTTCGTCAAGCGATCCTCTCTTGAGCAATATTACTTATCAACAGCTCGTAGAAATTTTTTGTGAGCAGGCAACGAGCCTCCTACAGGGCGGTGTCGATCTCCTGCTTATCGAAACCAGTCAGGATATCCTGGAAGTTCGCGCAACGATTACTGGCATACGCCGCGCGATGCAGATTGTCGGTCGCACAGTTCCTATTCAGGCACAGGTCTCTCTCGATACTAGCGGGCGTATGCTTCTTGGTACCGATATCGCAGCCGTTATGACGACGTTAACAGCTTTACGCGTAGATATTGTTGGCCTGAATTGTTCTACCGGCCCCGATTATATGCGCGAGCCAGTACGCTTCCTGGCGGAAAATTGTCCCTTGCCGATCTCGACGATTCCCAATGCTGGCATTCCCCTCAATGTGAATGGGCAAGCGGTCTATCCTATGGAACCTGAGCCGATGGCGCAAGCACTGCGCGAATTTATTACAGAGTTCGGCGTCAATGTTATTGGTGGCTGCTGCGGCAATAGTCATGAACATATGCGTGCTATCGTGCAGGCTTGCCGCAACGCGCCCCGCCATCCACGCCCAATTGCAGACAATAATTTCGAGCAGAAGAACTTCCAGCTGATCACACCGCCTTTTGTCTCCAGCGGCATTCGAGCCACGGCAATGCAGCAAGATCCCGCCCCTCTGCTGGTCGGTGAACGCCTCAATGCGGTGGGTAGTCGCAAGGCAAAAAAAGCTCTGCTAGCCGATGATTACGATACCTTGCTTGTGATAGGACGTGAGCAGGTTGAGGGTGGTGCCCATGTACTGGATGTGCAGGTAGCTACAACCGAGCGCACAGACGAGGCTGAACAGATGGCCACGCTGGTAAAAAAGCTTTCGATGGGCATCGAGGCTCCTCTCGTGCTCGATTCTACTGAGGCCGATGTGCTTAAAGCAGCATTAGAGATTGCACCTGGCCGCGTGATTATCAATTCGATTAACATGGAATCGGGCCGCCAGCGGATCGAGAATGTGATACCTCTCGCCCTGGAACATGGTTCCTCTGTTATTGCGCTTACCATCGATGAGATAGGCATGGGGAAAGAGGCCAATCGTAAAGTAGAGATTGCGCATAAGATCTACGATATCTGTGTCAACGAATATGGCCTTCCCCCCAATGCCCTTATCTTTGACCCTTTGACCTTTACGATTACAACTGGTCAGGAAGAGTTGCAGACGTCGGCTATCGAAACGCTCAATGCGATTACGCGCATCAAGGCTGACCTCCCCGGTGTGATGACGATCCTGGGTGTAAGCAACGTTTCGTTTGGCTTAAAGCAGCATGCTCGCGCCGTGCTCAATAGCGTTTTCCTCTACCATGCCGTGAAAGCTGGCCTGGATATGGCGATTGTGAATCCAACCCACATCACGCCTTACGCCGAGGTCGATGCCGAGCAGCGCCAACTCGCTGACGATCTGCTCTTCAATAAGAGCCCGGACGCTTTAACCCACTTTATCAATTACTTCGAGGCACACGGCCCACAGAAAGATGATAGCACGACAAAGGTCGATCCAACTGAAGGGATGCAGACGGCAGAGCGCATTCACTGGCAGATCCTTCATCGCCGTAAAGAAGGCATTGAGCCACTTATCGATGAGGTGGTCTCTGAACGCGCTACCACGCAGGGCGTGACACGCAACGAGGCCGCAGTTAACGTCCTCAATACTGTGCTGCTACCTGCAATGAAAGATGTCGGTGACCGCTTCGGTGCAGGCGAATTAATCCTACCCTTTGTGCTGCAATCCGCTGAGGTTATGAAGCGTGCCGTGGCTCATCTAGAAAAATATCTGGAAAAGCAGGAAGGCTATACGAAAGGAAAAGTTGTGCTGGCTACGGTCTTTGGCGATGTACACGATATCGGCAAAAATCTGGTCAATACGATTCTCAGCAATAATGGCTATACGGTCTATGACCTTGGCAAACAGGTGCCGCTCAATACAATTTTGGAGAAGGCGATTGAGGTGAACGCGGATGCCATTGGTCTCTCGGCTCTGCTGGTGAGTACGTCTAAGCAGATGCCTCTATGCGTGCGAGAGTTGTATAAACGGAAACTCGACTTCCCGGTGATTATCGGTGGCGCGGCCATTAATCGTTCATTCGGTCGCCGCATTCTCTTTGTGGATGACCAGACTCCTGCTGCCACTCCTCTCCCTTACGCTCCTGGTGTCTTCTATGCACGCGATGCCTTTGAGGGGCTGGATATTATTGATAAACTTACCAATACGGCAGAAACGCGCACGACACTAGTACAGTTGGTTAAGCAGGAGGCACTAAAAGAACGCTTGAAGAAAGCTGAAAAGCCTGTTGAGGTCCCTTCATCTGATACAAAAGTATATTCAACCCCCTCTCCAAGCATTCATCCGGCTTTATCTATACCCACGCCTCCCTTCTGGGGACCACGCGTGTTAGATCGTATCGGGTTGGAGGATGTTGCGGCTTGCCTGGATCTCAATGCGCTCTACCGTGGACGCTGGGGTGGCAAGGCACATGGTGCTGAATTTGATCGCCTTGTAGAACAGGAGTTTCGTCCACGCCTGGAACGCATGCTACGGGAAGCACGCCAGCAACGCTATCTGCAACCCAAACTTATCTATGGCTACTTCCCTTGCCAATCCAGCGGCAACGAGCTGATCGTCTATGATCCACAAAAGTTCCAGCAGCCCACGTCAACCCTTACAGAACTGGTGCGCTTCAACTTCCCCCGCCAGAGTGAGCGCGACCGCCTCTGCCTCGCCGACTACTTCGCATCGGTACAAAGTGGTAAGGTCGATGTTGCGGCTTTCCAGCTCGTCACCGTAGGTAAAGCGGCCAGTGAAGCTATTGATCGGCTACAACAGGCCGGCAATTATTCTGAGGCGTACTTCGTTCATGGCCTATCGGTCCAGATGGCCGAGGGGTTAGCCGACTATGCTAACCGCCTGGTTCAACGCGAACTGGGCCTTGAAGATCCGCGCGGGAAACGCTATAGCTGGGGCTACTCGGCCATTCCCGATCTTGAGGATCATGCCAAGCTGTTTCAGTTGCTACCGGCTAAAGAGACTATTGGGGTGGATCTTACCGAGGCATTTCAGTTTGTGCCTGAGCAATCTACGGGCGCTATTGTTGTGCATCATCAGCAAGCTAGCTACTTCTCGGTTCACTCAGCATCGGCTGCGGAGGCTGCTAGCGTCTAGAGCTGATGGTGAAGAGTGCATATATTACTTTGCCAGATTATCAAAGAGACGGGATGGAACTGGATGAGACCAATGCATTGAAGAAGCGTGCTGAAGAACTCGCAAGCGCTCTGGTCCCCTTAGACGCCTTGATGAGCTGGCTTCGTCTCCAGATAGACTTCGCGGCTCGAGGGCGCAGCATGGGAGCAGCCATCATGGCTGCCAAGCATGTTCCGGGAACAAGAATCTCTGCTGCGAACAAAGCTATGCACGAGGCAGAAGAAGTCCTCTTGCTCCGTGCCCAGGCCGCAGAACAAATCCGAACGGATGTCCATATTCTCGACGTGATACGACTCGTCTACGGAATTGCCATGGTGAACGAACATGCGTCTGATCCTGATGGGGCCAACCGCATGCTCGATCTCGTCATCGCCGGAATCAGAACAAAAAATCCGGGAAGTCCAGTCTGACTTGCCTGATACGACTGTTCCAGTTTTTCGTCTTTCAGTCGCAGAAGTTCGTACCACTTCGTCTTCTCAACTCGGAGTTGTTCCAATTCTTCCTGTTCGTCATGTGGCTACTCTACCAGATCTTCTGGGGCCAGATGTTCCATTCCACTCTGGAAGTGATCGTATGAAAGCCGTCCTCGCGTGACAACGATAACAAGCAGTGCAACTCCAACAAAGCAAACACTTGGTATTAGGGTAAACAGGAAGGATGTAGATAGTGATGGAAAGAGTTTTGCAAGTGCATCGCTGGGCGCATTGATGGATGTGTGAAGCAGAATCGTCAGAAGTAAACTGCCTCGCACATTATTGAATACCCAGGTAAAAATGACCGTTAATGCTGTTGTGCTGATGACGAACAGGGCAAACGCAATAATGGTTCCACCGAGGCCACCTGCTGAACCATTGTATCCTGGAACGAAGATTAAGAGCGGTAGATGCCACAATCCCCAAAGTCCCCCGAGCACCAGGCTGCCCACCAGCGGACCTAGACGTTGCTGCATGCGAGGAAGTGCAAAGCCACGCCAACCTGTTTCCTCTCCAAGTGGGCCTCCTACCAGCAAGATCTCGATGAAAATGATTAGATAGCCGAGTGCAAAGGTCGAGTCTGGAGCCTGAAAAGCGGACAGTGCTCCTGGTACAAGTAGAGTTCCAAACAGAGCCAGAACAGGCACAACAATGAGTACAAAGAAATACCACCGCAAAGGGACGCGATACAGAAGAAAACGCCGAAGCAAGCGGAGCACGCCAACCTTCCCTTCGGTCAGACCAAGCAGAATAAACGCAGAGAGAGCAGGCCCCAAAAAAGGAGTCAAAATTCCCACAAGAGTAACTGTGTGAAGGACCCCTAAGAATAACCCATCTAAAGTCCAGGTCAAGGCAAAGGTTATGAGAAAGTAAAAGCATAATGGATAGTGTCGTATAAGACTGAGCAGACTTTGAGAACTGCCAGACATTTGACTTACAAGTATTGAGCGTTTCATGGATATTTCCTTCTTTTAAATGAATAGTATATTAGCGCCCTCACTTCATGAGCAAAATTCAGGAAAAACAGGACGATTTTTGATACATATCCTGAGAAATGAGGAGAATTATTCTAGTAACTCTTCCTCTTCAGGAAAAGCTAACAAAGAGAAAAGCCTGTTCCTTCTTTCTGGTTCTGTTGCTTGCTCTGACCAGGTTTGTATGAGAGCAAGGAGGGCCTCGATGAACTGGTTATGCTCTTGGTCGGTGAGATGAAGGCTCCATTGGAGAAGTGTAGGTTCAGGTTTTTCCTGGTGATTTGCATATTGATTAAAGCGTCCTAAAACAGTACTGAGAAACACGGTGACATATTGCAGAAAATCCTCTCGGCTGGCTTGCTCTACATCAGAAGGATGAAGTTGTGTCATTCCTTCTATCAATCCGTAGCTTCTCTCGCGCAACGTTCGGTTTCCGACTGAATGTTCTTCTACGATATGCAAAATTCCACCTTCCACTAATCGATTGAGGTGGCGGTAGAGAGTTGCAGGTGGAATAGTAGGCAACCGTTTGGCTAGTTCCTGAGCAGTATAGCTTCGCTTCTCATTCGTGAAATACGAGAGAATGCGGAAACGTTCAGGATGCAAGATAAGGTCAATTTTAGGATCACTCATTATGTACTATTCCATCTACTGTTATCATATCAATATCAATATCATTGTGATAACTATAGTATAGAGCGCGAAGAGGAGTATTGTCAAGAGGCTCTTCATAGTCTCTTGGCCTTTCTGGTCCGTAGGGGTAGAGCTAGCTAGGCAGGGATCAGGTGACCAGAGGTGCTTCTCCCACAGATTCTGTGTGATCGAGAGAAAGAGTGATGAAGCCATAGTTTCCAGGACAAGCCCGCGTCAGGTGTGCGGGCTCGACACGCTCAAAAAACATCAACCAATGTCCGTTCTCCACTGATCGCGTAGCTTATGAGAGTTTCCCTGTTTACTCTTTCGAGGGAGAATGAAATAGCTCTAGAAGCGGGTCTGGCTGACTTGATTCATTTCTGCTCGTCTTGTATACTCGTGATAGAGAAGAAACGAGTATACAATTTGAGAGGAAGATCGATGAAAAAAAAGTACGCAATCTATAACATTTCAAGCTTCAAAGGCTGGGAAAGCTGCTTTCGTTATTTCATGGAAAGGTCTGATACCTTTTCGATTATCTTTCACGGTGATAGAAGTGATACGAGGGCAGTGGGATTAAATATCGGGAAAAAAGAGTTTTTGGACCTGCCATCGGTAACGGTCTCCCCCTATGGAGGAATGAAAGATAGCTTCATAGTCGCAGGGGAGCTCACTAAAGCAGCGCAAGACCTTTTTCTGAACTTTATAGCACCATCTTTCGATGGATATATCTCGGATTTATGGAGTTTTCAGTTCCTCAAAGGGAATGTCGTCACGATTAGCGTCGAAGACTTTTCGGAAGCCTTTTTTTTATTGGATGAAAGCGAATTAGAGGATCTGTCTTCCAGGGGAGTCGATACAAAAAATCTGGATGAAATTGGCACGTCTTCGGTTTCCGCAGAAGAGTTTTCTTCACAAATAGCTTTTTCGAAGAGAGATATAAGAGAAGCGGATGAAAGTAATCTAAGCGCTTTAGAGGATTTGTCTACCGCCCTGGTTACAGCCTTAAAAAAAGCCTTTCCTGAAGCTACCTCATAGAGAGCATCTCTGGTTTAGGGCCCCACGATGTCATAGAGCCTACTTACCCAAAGCGGGGTCACCGTATTACTCGGGGCAAAACATATGCTAAGCAATGAAAAGCAGACTCATGTCTACTTTCAGGCATTTGGAAGGTGAGCGATTGGGCAAGTGCAACATCATAATAAATGGTTCTGGACATAATCCACCAGATCCAAAATTCCCACCCTCCCTCTCCTTTACCCCATATGTTATACTTACCACAAAGAGATCAATCTTCACTGTATTGGAGAGGCGTGTGAGTTTTAACATACACATTTGCATCTGTCTGTACGTTCACTGAGGCAAATTACGAGGAAGTACGTAGCTCAGCCCTCAGTGAACGTAAAAACGTGCCCTCCAATTGTTCACAATGTCGATATTCCCCGCAC
The DNA here is from genome assembly GCA_963850365.1 of uncultured Chloroflexia bacterium. Lineage (GTDB taxonomy): Bacteria > Chloroflexota > Ktedonobacteria > Ktedonobacterales > Ktedonobacteraceae > Dictyobacter. The sequence continues at coordinate 224,381 of CAWKKX010000022.1, read as the reverse complement.
GTCTTCGGTCTGAGCTACTCACCCATCTGCGCACATCAACACATTACACAGACATTCAGACTATATTCACATATACCTAATGACCAATCTCTCACAAGAGGAAAAACAAGGAGATTAGCTCATGCCAACTATCTCAACACAGCCAATTTACCTATACAATACGCTTACAAGATCGAAAGAGCTCTTTCAAGCGCTCAATCCGCCCAGGGTGGGCATCTATAACTGCGGACCAACCGTTTACAAAGATATTCACATTGGCAATCTGCGCTCTTTTACGACGACCGATTGGTTGCGACGCGTGCTTGAATACAATGGCTATGATGTCTATCTGGTACGCAACATCACTGACGTGGGACATTTGCACGAAGACGATGATGTTCGCGGTGGCGAGGATAAGCTAGAACATGAGGCCCGTACAACTGGCCGCTCGGCCTATGAAATCGCGGCACGCTACACAGAACAGTACCTGCGCGATTCCGCTGCGATGAATATTCTACCACCACATGAGACGCCAAAAGCCACCGATCATATCCCGGAGATGCTTGCGATCACGGAGAAGCTTATTGAGCGTGATCTCGCCTATGTGAGCGATGGCAATGTCTACTACGATGTGAGTAACTTTCCTGGCTATGGGGCCCTTTCTGGCAATACAGTGGAAAATCTACGTGAGGGCGGACATGGACGCTCCCAGATGGAGACGGCTGAGGATAAACGCGCCCCCGAAGATTTCGCGCTCTGGAAACATGGCGATGCGACGCGGCAGATGAACTGGCCCAGCCCATGGGGCACTGGCTTTCCCGGTTGGCACATCGAGTGCTCGGCTATGGCGACGAAATTCCTGGGCGAGCAGTTCGATATTCACACGGGTGGCATCGATCTGGTCTTCCCACATCATGAAGACGAGATCGCGCAAAGCCAGGGCGCAACGGGTAAATCTCCTGTACAGTACTGGGTGCACAATGAGTTCCTGGACTTTGGCAATAGCAAGATGTCGCGTTCAGTCGGCAATGTGCTGCTTTTAAGCTCGTTGCAAGAGCGCGGCATTGAGCCTATGGCCTATCGCTATCTGCTCCTGACCGCTCACTATCGCTCAAAGCTCAATTTCACCGATGATTCGATTAATGCCGCCCAGAATGCGCTCAATAATCTGCGTGCTGATATCGTTGATCTGCCAGTGGCCGAGTTTTCTGGCACCTGGTCAGCTGAAGCTCAACGCACCCGTGAGAACTTCCATCAAGCAATCAACAATGACCTGGACCTGCCAACCGCGATCAGTATCGCTCGTGAGGCCGCACGCACAAATAAGATCGAGCCAGCAGAACGTCGCCAACTTGCTGCTGGACTTTGATCGTGTGCTGGGCCTGCGCCTCGATACTGTTACGCCCAAAGCACCTGTAACGTTAAACGATGAAGTGCTCGAACTGGTGCGCCAACGCGATGCGGCACGTACAGCCCGCAACTGGAAAGAGTCCGACCGCCTGCGCGATCAGCTCAAAACGCTGGGCTTCGAAGTTCGTGATACTGCAAAGGGTACTCAATTGGTGTAAAATACAGTGTGGATACGGTTTTGCGCTCAGGGCCTTATCCACACAACACACCATGTACAATATATATACAGTCACACAATTACACGATTTCTTTCTGTTCCAGTAGAAGGAGGCACGTATGGCATCCTGGTGGCAAAAGACCAGACAAACAGCTTCAAATCTTTCGGGTCTCGCGGGTAGCACGTATTCTCTCTTGACGCGCCGATCATTGACACAAAAGAGCGGGCGCATCCACCTGCAAGGTCTACACGAGCCTGTCGAAGTTATCACCGACCGCTATGGCGTGCCCCATATTTACGCGAATAACGAGGACGACCTTTACTTTACTCAGGGCTATATACATGCTCAAGAGCGCCTCTGGCAAATGGAGCTTAACCGCCGCATCGCCGCCGGTCGCCTCTCAGAGATCTTCGGACCAATGACCCTTGAACTCGACCGCTTCTGCCGTCGTATTGGTATGCATCGTGCAGCAGCAGCCGATGTAGAACACCTGGCAGAGCACGACCGCCGCATCCTCGAAGCTTATGCTCAAGGCATCAATAGCTTCATTCAGCAAAATAACAAGAGGCTCCCTATCGAGTTCATTTTGCTGCACCTCCAACCTGAGCCATGGCAACCCGCCCACACGCTACAATGGGGAAAACTACAAGCCTGGAGCCTGGCCGGTAACTGGGAAACTGAGCTTGTACGTGCACGCCTGGTCGCCAAACTAGGAGCCGAACGCGCCTCACGCCTGGAATCTGGCTATGACCCCGGCCATCCTCTCATTGTTCCGCCAGGAGCGACCTATCAAGGCATCAATACGGATCTCCTGGCACAATATGAGCAGATCAAAACGTTGAGCGGCTTTAGCGTTCTGGGCGGCAGTAACAATTGGGCGGTCGATGGCACCATGACGCACAGCGGCGCACCCATTCTTTGTAATGATCCTCACCTGGGCCAGACGATACCATCAGTCTGGTTTGAATGTCACCTTATTGCAGGGGATATGGATGTTATCGGTGCCAGTTTTCCTGGTAGCCCTGGCGTTATCATTGGGCACAATCAACATATCGCATGGAGTGTGACCAACGCGGTCTCCGATGTTCAGGATCTCTATATTGAAAAGTTCAATCCTGAAAATCCTCATCAATATGAGTTCATGGGTTCCTGGGAAGAAGCCCAGGTTATTCGCGAAGAGATTCTGGTGAAAGACCAGCCCGTCCCGGTCATCGAAGAAGTGCGCATCACACGCCACGGCCCCATCCTTACGCATCTGCCACCTGTCTCGCAGGCACAAAACGAAACAACAGAATTGCCTCTGGCGCTCCGTTGGACAGCTCTGGACCGGGGAAAAATTGCGGCCGCTATCCACAATATTAACCGAGCCACCAATTGGGAAGAGTTTCGCATCGCTTTACACGACTGGGATTCCCCGCCACAAAACTTTGTCTATGCGGATACATCCGGTAACATCGGGTATATCATGGCAGGCACCATTCCCATACGTGCGAAAGGTCTCGCCCTGCTCCCAGCACCAGGCTGGACCGGCACCTATGAATGGACCGGATTTATTCCTTTCGACGAGCTCCCCCAGACGTTCAATCCTGAACAACACTTTCTTGTGACGGCCAATAACCGTGTCATCGATGATTCTTATCCCTACTATATCACTCATGAATGGCTCAATGGCTATCGCGCACAACGTATTAGTGACCTGCTCAAAAGCAAAGAGAAACTCACACTGGAAGATATGGCACAGATCCAAAGCGATCAGTATGCAATCCCTGCCACAATCATCGTCCCGTTTATCTTGCAGATCGACGCGAACACGCCTGTAAAAAGGGCCGTTCATGACATTCTTCATACCTGGAACTATGTCCTTGAACCAGAGAGTATCGCAGCCTCTATCTACACAACATTTCTGCGCAAGTTAGAAGGTATCGTGCTTGGTGCCCTGATCGGCGATGACGCAACATTGCTCTTTAGCTATCAAGGGGCGGGCTTCAATCTTCTCTCCATCCTCAATGGATATGCTGGCCGTAGCAAACCATTAATCATTCGCCTCTTACAGGAGCAGGATGATCAATGGTTCGCCGATTCAGCCATTCCAAACGGTCCCCAATCCTGGAAGGTTGCACTGGAGCGTGCCCTGGACGCGACAATCGAGGAATTAAGCACAAAATTGGGCAGCAATATCCTGCGCTGGCAATATAGCGCAATCCATAAAATGGCATATAATCATCCTTTGGGCATGGTAAAGCCTCTCGATACGCTTTTCAATCGCGGACCCTTTCCGTTTGGAGGCGATTGTGATACCGTCAATATGGCAAATGCGTCCCCGCAAGATCCAACGACCGTTATCGTCGTTCCATCATACCGGCAGATCATCGATCTCAGTAACCTGGAAAACTCACTCTGGATTCACGCTCCTGGACAATCCGGGCATCCCGCAAGCAAACACTATGATGATTTCATCACGCCATGGCAAGAAAATAAGCATCATCCAATGTTGTTTACACGTGCGGCAATCGAGTCAGAAGCTGAAGATACGCTCTCACTTCAACCTAAACATTTGACATAAAAAAAATATTAAGAAAATTTACATATTCGTGAGGCTTTCTTGAGAACTTAAGAGTAAACTATCATCACGTGAGATAGTAGGGTAAGTCACAGGCTCTGCTTCGCTCGATGGAGGCTTGTACATGCGAACAAGCCTCGTCTTTTTCATCTCTGCGTACTCCCGCCTTCGCCGTTCGCTCCTCTTTTCTTATTTATTTCATATAATTTGCCTTTTCTGTATCCCCACTTGACAACCTCATAACACACAGCTATACTCTATATAGCAAATAGTTATTGAGGTTGAAGATGAATTTAGCGGAGAAGATAAAACATTTGCGTGAAGTCGAAGGCGAACTAAGGGGGCAGAATCGTCCTATGACGCAAGTGGAAGTTGTTAAAGCGATGCATGAGGAGCTCGGTGAGAGTATCAGCCAGGCCTATCTATCACAATTAGAAAGCGCGAAGCGGCTCCATCTCACAGCATCCAGTCGCGATCTGTTAGCCCGTTTCTTTAAGGTCCATCCAGGCTATCTCGTTAGCGATCCGCCCGATTATAGTACTGATCTGCTGACTGATATGGATCACAGTGGTGATCGACTGGAGACGTGGCTGATAGCAAATGCAGCTGAGTGGCGTACAGAGCCCGAACTACATGACCTTTTACAATGCCTTGCCGAGTCACACGAGCCTCGTCGCTACCTGGAGATATTCCGCAAGCTGATGAATCTCTCTCTGGAAGAGCTTGAAGCTGTCGTTGAGGCCCTTGAGGCCCCTGAAGACTTTCAAGATACACCTGAACAAGAATAGTATTGTAATTAGAGTGCTTCCCAACGTCTACTTATATGGGCTATGACATTCACAGACAAGGGTAATATTCAACCGGACAAATTAGATTGAGTGCCAGCAAATAATGCCCTTGTTTCTACGACTAGTTTTTCCGATAAAGAAGGTGGGTAATGATTCAAGGCCAGCATACCGCTTTTTGCCAGCAGGGTTACAGCCTTCAACAGAAACGCAATCCTTTGCTGGAACAACATCCGGTACTTGTCTCTCTTTTTCTTGTGAGTAGTGCCATCTTTCTTCTCATCGCGAGTTTTTTTGTAGGCAGTTTATTTCCTATGTTCACTATTATCGGAACTTCGGTAACACTTCTCTACCTGTTACTCGCGGGTGTGTTGGGCATAAGCGGTGTACTTACTAGTATCATTAGTGTCATTGAGCACTTTGATCATCCCAGGACATCTACCGCATTGTTTCTACGCACAAAGGAGCATTGCTATGATTGCAACTGATCCACTTTCGCTGCTGTTCATTGGTTGTTTCTTACTGGGCCTACTCTACTTTCTCTTGACGGCTTTTCTGGGCATGGAACATGGTCATAGTCTTGCTCACCATGGGGGGGCTCACCACCACATCCACGCCGGACCACAGCATCATATCCATACAGGAGGACATAGAGAGGTACAGCACGGAACAAATGGCTCAAACTTCTCACTCTTTGCCTACCTGAACCCTACTACAGTCGTCTTGTTCCTGGTAGGTTTTGGCTTTTTCGGCTATCTCTTGCACAATACTACTGATTTTGGTATTCCTGTTCTATTACTTCTCGCAGGAGTCAGTGGTCTTGTTGTCGCAAGCCTGTTGGTACTGTTATTATCGCGTATCTTTGGCGATAGTGAAGCTTCAACGGTACAAGACGTTTCAGATCGCACAGGGTTGCTGGGTAAAGTATGTATCACGATACAAGAAAATGGCATCGGCGAAATTCTCTATGTATCACCAGGTGGTATGCGCAAAAGCATTCCTGCACGCAGTGTCGATGGCCGACGACTTGAGCGTGACCAGGAAGTTGTTGTTGTAAATTATCAGCGTGGAGTTGCAGAAGTCGATACCTGGGACCACTTCGTGAGCCACGAGGATTCTGTAGTATCCACGCCAGAAGTAGATGATCTTTCCACTCTACGAGCACTTCTTGAAGAAACAAATAAATCAGATTCTGAATATGTTACCCGGAATAAAACTCAAAAGGAGTAACACTTTATGTCTTCTCTTATTCTTTACTTTGGAATTGGCATTATTGCCTTTCTTTTTGTCGTAATTGTCTCTGTTCGCGTCTATGGCGGTCTTTTACGAAAAGTTGGTCCTAACCAGGCCTTGATTGTCTTTGGTAGGGGAGGCACTAAGGTTGTTAAAGGCGGGGCCGAATTCGTCATCCCTCTCTTCCAGCGTGCACAAGAATTTCTCGCTTGAGTTGATGTCGTTCGATGTTGCACCCAGTCAAGCCCTCTACACAACACAAGGCGTAGCAGTGAATGTCGAAGCGGTTACCCAGATCAAGGTTCGCTCCGACGATGAAAGCATCCGCACAGCCGCCGAGCAATTCTTAAGCAAATCACAAGATGATCGCGAAAACTTGATCCGCCTGGTTATGGAAGGTCATCTTCGTGGCATTGTGGGCCAATTGACGGTTGAAGATCTGGTCAAAGATCCCGAAAGCGTTGGCGGTAAGATGCTGGGCACGGTAACGCCAGACATGGAAAAAATGGGCTTAGAGGTAATCTCTTTCACGATTAAAGATGTACGCGACGAAAACGACTATATCGTGAATATGGGTCGCCCACAAATAGCTCAGATCCGTAAACAGGCTGATATTGCAGCAGCTCTGGCTCAACGCGATACACAAATCCAACAGGCAAATGCATCTCGTGAAGCTGCCGTAGCCCGCTCTCTGGCCGATCAAGAGCGCGTAAAAGCTGAGGCCGAATCACTCGCATTACAGGCCGAATCACAGCGTAACCTGGCCTTGAAAAAAGCATCCTTCGATGCTGAAGTCAAGAAGCAGCAAGCTACCGCAGATAAAGCGTACGATATCCAGTCGAATATCACACAGCAGCAAGTCATCACTGAGGCTGTTCGTGTAACCGAAGTCGAGAAGAATGCACAGATCAAAGTGCAACAGGCCGAAATTCAGCGCCGTGAATTAGAACTGCAAGCAACTATTCAGAAATCGGCCGAAGCTGAGCGTCGTCGTGTTGAGACAGTTGCCGGAGCCGAACGTCAGCGCCTCATCCTTGAAGCACAAGGCCAGGCTGACGCGGCGAAAGCACGCGGTCTCGGTGAAGCTGATGCAAACCGTGCTCGTGGTCTCGCCGATGCTGAAGTCATCCGTGCCCGTGGTCTCGCTGAAGCCGAAGTCATCCGCGCAAAAGGTGAAGCCGAAGCCGATGCAATGACCGTCAAAGCCGCAGCTTTCCACGAATACAACCAGGCCGCCGTGCTGGATAAACTCCTTACTAGTATGCCAGAGATTGTCCGTGCAATTGCAGAGCCATTATCCAAAGTCGAGAAAGTTACTATTGTCTCTACAGGTGGCGATGGCAACCACAATGGTGTTGGCGCAAGCCGCCTCACAGGCGACGTTATGAATATGGTTGCTCAGGTGCCTGCACTCTTCGAACTCTTAAGTGGTACTCGTATTGGGGACTTGATGAGCCAGGTTCCAGCGATGGCTAAACGCGAGGTCGAGGGCCAGGTCGATCATGATACCGTCAAGGCTAACGGTACCAATGCCGTCAAGGGGACGATACCAGGCGTCTAGCTCGCGACTTGCCGCCGTTTGCCCCATTCCATTAGGGGGTATGCCCCCTCTGAAGATCCTTGTCGTTGTTGGCCAGCACAGAAAGACGCCCGGTTCGTGTTGAGCCAATAACGACCAGCACGATGGCTTACCGTCATGTGCCCCTTCCAGGGATTGCTCTTTTGGGGGGCGGCGCTGGTCAAACGCAATCAACAGAAGACGAGCAGGAGGCTCAAAAGAAGATTGAGCTCACCTGTTGCCAGGCACAAGTACAACTTGTACTTCTCCTACTAACGTTTCTCTGATGCTATTGTACTTTTATGGAGAGAAGCCATGAATTTGTTGGAACGTGTGCTCACCTTACTGCGAGCAAACCTCAATTCGGTGGTTGAGAAGGCTGATGACCCTGAGAAGGCTTTGCGACAACTGCGATTGGATATGCATAACCAGTTGGTGCAAGTCAAAACAGAGGTCGCAAAAGCTACCGCAGAAAGTCATACATTACAGAAACGAGGTATGACGCGAAAAGCTGAGGCCGATAGCTGGTTGAGAAAGGCAGAGCAGGCAGTCCAACAAGGCAATGACGATGCTGCACGTGCTGCACTCACCCACTACAACACTATTAATAAGCTTGCACTACGTTACCAACAACTACAAAAAGAACAGGAACAACTGGTTATCACTATGCGCAATGCACTACGCCAGTTGGAGGCAAAATTGGCGGAAGTAGATACGACTATCGATCTCCTTGTCACACGGAAACGCAATGCACTCATTCAGCAACGTGTACTGGATGCATTAAATAAAACTGGAAGTCTCAAACATAAAGAGCAGATCGAGTATGCCCACGATGCTGTTTTGGATGCAGAAGCGCGTGCTCGTGCATTAGCCGACCTCCAGAGCCGGGGAACACAGCTCGATCAGCTAACCTCTGAACAACAGGTTGAGCAACAACTGCAACAGATTAAAGAGAACAATAATACATCTCAAAACTTTGCACATAGCCATGAGACGAAAAGATACACTTCACCACTAACACCTTCACCATCTGGAGAGCCAGCCAAAAAGCGCGTAAGACTTTCATCAAGACAAGCACACACAGCGGCTGAACCTTCTACCGACAAAGACCTGGATCTAGAATATCTGAAAAGATTACTCGATGCCCCTCAAAACTCCGAGCACTAAATACAGGCAAGCAACCTATCCTGCTACTATCCGTAGCCATGACTTTAGCGTGGAAACAACAAAACGAACAGGATAATAATGCCAAGCGCAATAAACATTCCTAGAATAAAAGAAAAGCTTTTGTTCGGTGCCTCTTCGTTCGTTTGTTGTTGTTTCTCACTCATCGATTTCATCCCTTATTGGCTTATGATTGGCTTATCGCTACTACTGGCGTAGAGCTGAATTAATCGTTTCCTCAACACTGCTTATAATGGTCCGGCATTCAATAGGATCGGCATCCCGCGTTGTCATCAATACCAGGAAAGTCTTTTTCTCTGTCCCTATCATACGCATCACAATATAACGTCCAGCACTCGTAATCACTGTATCCTCATAGTCTCCCCACTCCTCCTGATCGGCCGCCAACAAAATTCCCTTTTGAATAGTACTAAAATATTTACACATATTAGAAATATCCATATCGTCCACCGCAACTTGAGCGATTGGTTGCCCCCCTATCGTCACAACTGCGGCCGCGACAAAACCCGCAATAGTATACCCCAACGTTTGTAGCGCAGAAACAAGTGCAGCATAATTTCTACGCGCAGCCTGTTGTGCCTTGATCGTGTCGGATGACAGCGTAGGATTGGCATCCTGACCCTCGAAAGGCGCTAAAGATCCACTATTTGTTTCATTTCGGCTATTCCTGGTCCTTATACTGCTATCTTGCAAAGATGGTGAGAGTTGTTGAGATGCATGCCTATCCAATGGAGAAGGTGAGAGCGGATTAAGGATATGTCTATCCGATGAAGATGGCTGTAACGTCTCTGTCTCGCGGAAAAGTGCGTTGTGCTGAGGAGATGATGGCTGTTTTGGTTGCAACTGATCTGTTGTCATAACCTTGTCACGCGTCGGACTCCACTCACCTGAAGGAGTTTTGATCGCTGGCGTTGCTGGGATAGCTGATGCAGCATTTACGTTATTCTGATTAGTTACAGCTTTGATGCTTGGCAAGTCTGAGGCAGTTGGCTGATCAGTAAGCCAGGACGGAAGTTCCACATGCTGCTTCGCTACAGGCACATACTCCTGAGTCGGCGCATTTATTTCCGTGCTTTTCATAAGCCCATTTAACGATTTTTCATCCCTCGCATAATCCGAGCCACTTACAGACGTATTCACACTTGCTATGCGTCCACTTTGTTCCCACCACTCCTTTTGGACATCGTCGTTTACTGATTCATGCATTGTTCCCCCTAAACCATCGTCAATAGGAAATGTTTGCAATTGTGACTGCGATGTTGGAAGAACCAGAAATGGCGTATCATCTATCTCTGCCATAGAAAATGATGACGCCTGGATAGACTCCATTTCTCCACTATACTGTTGACTATTTGCATACTTCGTGCGATATTGCAATGCTTGAAAGATTAAACGCGAGAGCGGCTGCATAACATTTGTAATGACCTGCTCGTCCCATGGCTGATGGGTGACAGTGCCGTTCTTATGCGCTGCCAATGCAAAAAAAGCCTCTTCTCCGCGTAGTATCCCATATTCAGCCCAAACGAGTTCACCATTTTGAAAACGCAGCAAGCCACGCTCTTCTAGTCCTGTATTCACCAGAAGGGCAATACTTTTTCGGCTCATCGTGACAATTTGAATCACATCGAGCAAATCAAAAGAGTCCAGGCTCGCCGAAAAACCCGTCTGTTGAAGGAGACGGCGTAATTCTTCTTTCAAAACACGGAAATCTAATGGCTCTTCCAAATAGCTGACGGCCCCACCCTCTAATGCACGTAGATGCGATGCAGCAGTGTTCACCCCGCCAACTATAATCATATGGGTGCTCGGACGGTATGCACGAAGCCATTGTAGCAGTTCAAAACCATCAGCACCAGGTGTCTTCAAATCGTAGATCACCACCTCGTACTCCCCTGACCAGAGGGCTTGCACCGCATTCGCACCATTCGTCGCCCCTTGTACAATGTAGCCATCTTTGCGAAGAGAGTTGACTAAACTCCGGTTGAGAGCTTCGTCACCCTCAACAACAAAAATACGCCAGACATCAGACATCGTTCCTACCACCTGAAACAGATTCGGCTGTTCCACCCCGTCAACGCAGTCCCTCACATCCATATCTCTGTTGTTTTGTTCTTACTATATGGCGTTGGTCCTGTTCGTTGCTTGGTTTTGCGATTACTCGAAGTAGTGTATCACGATGCTGTATCTATGGCAAGATAGTATCCCCTGGGTACCACACAAAGCTAGCTACATATTGTAGCCCATTCCCTCCACGTGCTATACTCAACACCACAAAGAGCTTTTTTTCTTCTATAATAATAGAACCTGATAGCATATCTTTTTTCCCCTACGCAAGCAGAAATTCTTGCGTATGCGGCAAGGAGCAACTTTTATCATGATGCCTCATAACATTGAACAGGATAGCTGGAAACAACAAGCCGGGACCGCAGCGGCCAGATTGGTTGAGGATGGCATGGTCATTGGCCTGGGCACAGGATCGACGGCTAACTATCTGATCTATGCACTCGCCCAACGCATGGTATCGGGTCTACATATTATTGGAGCCGTCCCTAGCTCGAATGCAACAAAAGAACTGGCCGCCAATCTCAACATCCCGCTCACTGATCTCAACACTCACCCCGAACTCGATCTCTATATCGATGGGGCAGACGAAATTGATCCACAGCTGCGCTTGCTCAAGGGAGCTGGTGGCGCACTTTTACGCGAGAAGATTGTTGCTTCCTCAGCTCGTCGTTTTGTGGTTATCGCCGATATTACAAAAAAGGTAACACAACTCGGCCATCAATTCCCGGTACCCGTGGAGGTGGTTCCGCTGGCTGTTACGCCTGTTAGCAAACGCATTACAGCTCTTGGTGCTAATATACGCGTGAGGCAGCTAGCCGGGCAACCCTTTATTACCGATAACCAGAATTTCATCGTGGATTGCACTTTTCCCACGGGTATAGCAGATCCAGACGAGCTGGATGCACATTTACACAGTATTGTCGGTGTGGTGGAGACCGGGTTGTTTCTGCATATGGCCCAGCAAGCATTCATCGGCGGACCAGATGGTGTGCACATCATTCCTTAGTGAGTGCGTCGCTTGACTTTTTCGGTATTCTCTTCTCATATACATATACATAGGAGCCTGGCAAATATGCGCATAGTTCACACAATTGAAGCAATGAGGCTTGAACGCGTGCAATGGACGAATCAAGTCGGTTTCGTCCCAACTATGGGTTATCTCCACGAAGGACATCTCTCCCTCTTCAAACAGGCTCGTACCGAAAATCAGGTACTCGTTGCTAGCATCTTTGTCAATCCAACTCAATTTAGCCCACAGGAAGACTTCAATCTCTATCCGCGCGACATTGAACGCGATTTACACATGCTAGAGACGCTTGGTGTTGATAGTGTATTTCTCCCCACTCCAGAGCAGATGTATCCATCAGGCTTCTCCACTTATGTAGATCCGCAAGGTCCCCTGGCAAATCAGAGTGAAGGTGCTGTTCGTCCTGGTCACTTTCGCGGCGTGGCGACCGTCGTGCTCAAGCTATTCCAGATTATTCAGCCCCATCATGCCTACTTTGGACAGAAAGATGCACAACAGGTTGCAGTCATCACACGTATGGTATCTGACTTCAATCTCCCAATTGCCTTACACATACTACCCACGATGCGCGATGCAGATGGCCTCGCCATGAGTAGCCGCAATAGCTATCTCAACCCTGGCGAGCGTCATACGGCAACTGTTCTCTACCGAGCACTTCTAGCAGGACAAGCAGCCTTCCAAACCGCTCTCGATACCTATCCTTCTGCTCAGGTAGACACGACCACGGTTATACAGGCTATGCACTCTGTCATTGCGACAGAACCAACTGTCCATCTGGACTATGCGGAGGTGCGCAATACGCAAACATTTCTGCCGCTTGAAAAGCTGCAAGCCCCTGCCGTTCTTCTCATTGCGGCACGCATCGGCTCAACACGTTTAATCGATAATTTTGTATTGAGTTCTAGCGGCACCTGGAACACAGGCATGATAATCTCTCATTCACATACAATGCATTAAGAAAGCGATAGAGCAAAAATGACAACGCACGAGAAAGTTACAGTACCAGCTATTCGAGCCCGTAAACATGGTCCTAAATTGACGATGATTACTGCATACGATGCTCCAATGGCACGCATCGTTGATAAAGCTGAAGTCGATATAATCCTTGTGGGTGATTCTCTGGCAACTACTGTCTTAGGCTATGAGGACACACTTTCAGTTACAATTGATGTTATGGTCCATCATACTGCAGCCGTAACGCGGGCCCAACCCCGTGCGCTTGTCGTCGCCGATATGCCCTGGCTTAGCTACCACATCTCGCTTGAAGAGACTATCCGCAATGCTGGTCGCCTCATACGCGAAGGAAGGGCAGAAGCTGTAAAACTGGAGGGGGGACACAAACGTCTGCCAGCCATCGAGGCTCTTCTAGCGGCCGAGATTCCCGTTATGGGTCACCTGGGCCTTACACCACAATCAATACATACTATGGGCGGCTATCGCGTTCAAGGGAAAGATATAGAAACAGCACAAACATTAATTGCTGACGCAAAAGCACTGGCTCAAGCCGGCGTTTTTGCCCTTGTCCTCGAAGGCATTCCCGATGTACTCGCTGAGATTGTCACACAGGAGATTCCTATCCCTACTATTGGTATTGGCGCTGGCCCTCATTGCGACGGTCAGGTGCTGGTTTTCCATGATGTGTTGGGATTCAACACACAACACTTGCCAAAATTTGTACGTCAATATGCTCAACTTACCGAACAAGCAACTGAAGCGCTGCGGCAATACTGTGCCGATGTTCAAGCCGGAACATTTCCATCTGATGATGAAACTTATCATACAAGTGGAGAGGTTTCTCAGGCTCTTCGCAGACAACATCACAACTCATTGAAAGAGCAAGTGCAATAACATTGGTATCTCCCAATTCATGAGCACTACGGTAAAGTCTACATATGATTTCAGTATTGCTTCTCTGCAACAAAACAGGGATGCAAAACGTCTAAAGTACTAATAGCATTAACATAAATTAGTATATCTACCCTGGTAAAATTCATACAAGTTGCTATACTACGATTGATGAATTCGTCTTTTGAGTGATGTCGCCTTTTTATGTACGCTGATCTCAACTATTTCAGAGAGGCTCAGAAAGATGCCTGATAAAATTTGTAAGCCTCGCACGAGCAGAATAAGCATGCTAACAGTTTTCTGCTTTTACACACTGTTCATTTCTTTCTTTGCAATCTCTTCCCAGGTCTCAGCACACTCTACAGATAGAGCTGCAGATGGGCCGGCCATTCTTCGTGTCAATATAGGTTTCGATGAACAATACCAGGATGGCAATTGGGTTCCAGTACAGGTTACCCTGGGTAATGAGGGGACGGATTTCTCAGGCAAGGTTTCAATCCAGGTACCTTCTTCTTCCTATTCTTATGGTGGACCTAATAGTTCCTCCTTCCACAAATATCTACCAAGAATCCGTCAGCCTTCCAACTGGCGCTCATAAACAGGTAACGCTCTACATCCCATTAAATCTTGGCACGCAGGGCAATCGATCACCTGTAACCATAGATCTACTCGATAGCAACGACCATAAAGTTGCAAGCCAAACAAGTTCACCTAATAGTATAAGCTCCAATACTATTATAGTCGGTATACTCTCTACACAACCCAATAATTTTGGGATGTTGAACTCTGCGTTATCGTCTGTTCTCAATGCATCAATAATTCAAACAAAAACATTAACAGCTACAACCCTCCCCAATAAAGCTGAAATCCTCAGAAATTTTGATGCGATTGTCATTGATAACTTTGCCACTCAAACTCTTACACCAGAGCAGATTACGGCGCTGCAAAGTTGGGTGAATCAAGGCGGCGTACTTATTGTAACAGGAGGCCCTGAATGGCAACGCACGCTTGGACACCTGCCTGCTAGTCTGCTTCCCATGACCATTACGGGGACCAATACACTACCAGCTGGCACACATCTGCTCCCAATAGATGGACCCGTTCAAAGTGGTCAGGAGTCTGCTGATACGGTTCAGTCGCCTGTGACGATAAGCGTGGCAAAACCGCAGGCGGACAGTACTATTTTGCTTAACGCGGGTAATGTCCCTTTGATTACCACAACCTTCGAAGGGCTGGGCTCCGTATCCTACCTTGCCTATGATCCTGCACTTGAACCATTCGTCGGTTGGGCAGGCACAAGCAAATTATGGTCGGGGCTTCTTCTACGCGCTATTGGTGACCAGATATTGTCGAACAGTACAGGCGCAAACATACCATGGCAAGGCAATCCCTATGGCGGAAGTACAATGGATGCCCTGCTCAGATCTTTCTTCCCCAATGCCTACCCACCAAACTGGTTAATCCTCGCGATCTTACTTAGCTATATTCTCTTGCTTGGACCCATTCGCCTTCTCCTTGTACGACGACTAAAGAAGCGCGATTGGAGCTGGCGCATTGTACTTACGACTATTGTCATTTTCACTCTGCTCAGTTACGGTCTTGCTCTCCAACAAAAGGGCACCGCTATTGTGAATAGCAGCATCTCTGTTATTCAGCTCAATCGTCCCGATGCAACAGGCTCTGCGGAGCATATCACAACCTATATTGGTGTCTTTGTTCCCAGCCAGGGAGACTTTATTGTCCATATACCAGGTGATAATCTGGTACAATCCAGCAATCAGGTGCAATATCAGTCTTATCCTTATCGCGCTCAAACTACGGCACAACAAACAATTGTCCAATCCGTTGCAACTGGCACAGATGTGGACCTGAAAGGGGTTGATATCTGGACGGCACGCACACTTATCTCCAAAAATGATCGGCATACAGCAGGCGGCATTACTTCAAACCTTAGTCTGCAACAAAATACTATCAGTGGTACTGTGACCAATACGCTACCTTATGCACTTAATGATAGTTATGTGCTCGTCGGCAGTGATTATATTGCTCTGGGAAATCTCCCATCGCAGAGTACCCAACAGATAAATATTACACTCAGTACCAATCCAAATGGTATCCAGACTAATGGTCAACAACAATCGATTGCCGATCAGATTGCAGGCAAGCAGGGAATAGTGGGCGGCCCATACTCACCCTACATGAGCACAAACCAACCACAGGACGAACCTCATCGCCACGCCGCAATGCTTGAAGCTCTTAGCGGTGGCTATTGTGATGGCAGTGGTCCTTGCTATCGATCAAGCTCGACAACAATTGTAGGTATAAATGGGGGAATAACGAAGCGCCTCGTGTATTCTTCTACTACGAGTATGCATGATCCACTCTTGCTTGCCGGAGCACCTGCTACATTTATTGGCTGGACAAAGACCCAGGCTGATCCTGCCAGTAACTTTACTATTAACGGCCAGACATTAAATGGCACACGAGAAACGCTGATACAAGCTCCTCTCGACATTAACTATACTGGCAATGTTCATATACCGGCAAGTTTGATGAGGAGCCAGATTTCTAATCTACAACAAGATCAGACAGGCAATATTCAAGAAGTCTCTCCTGGTACTTATACAATGACGGTGGGAAGCATGACATTTGAGTATACGCTTCCACATACACCCAAACTGCAAAAAAGTGTGCTCTCTTTCCGTGCTAGCTCTAATCCTGCGCGTATTCCTACTCAGAATACTGGTACAACAACTGATATCAACCATATGCAAGCCTACCTGTATAACTGGCAAACAAAACAATGGGATAGTGTTACATTCAACCAATTCACTCTTTCAATAAATGATGCAGGTCAGTACATCGGTCCTGGGAATCGTGTGCTGTTACACCTGGTGAATCAAGATACGACATTAGGGACGACTATTTTCGATAGGCCTGCACTCGATGTGCAAGCAACCGTTTCAAGCTGAAGAGTTCTTACGATCCTGACGCGTTGCGGCTATCCTTCATGTGTTACGTCGCAGTGTCGCCGCCTCACGTCTGGCGAAAAAGAGAGGTTTTATGTCTGGCACGACTACAACTGTTGAGGATACACACCCATTAATTAAGATACAGAATGTGACGAAACGCTACCACAATGTGAATGCGTTATGTGATTTCAGCCTGGAAATACCACGTGGCACGATCTATGGGTTGATTGGACCAAATGGAGCGGGGAAAACTACACTCTTACGTATTCTGGCAGCACTTCTTGCTCCAACATCGGGACAGGTCTGGCTGGAGCAACAGGAGGTGACACGCTCTCCTTCTGTAATTCAGCGGAAAGTCGGGTATATGCCCGACTTCTTTGGTGTCTATCCCGACCTTACTTCGACCGAATACCTGGAGTTCTACGCGGGTATTCACGGCATCCCACGACAGAAACGAGCAACGGTTGTGGCGGATCTTCTGGAACTGGTTGAGCTTACGTCGAAACGCGATGCGATGGTGGAGACTCTTTCACGGGGGATGAAACAAAGGCTCTGCCTGGCAAGAGCTCTGGTCCATGATCCAGAGGTGCTGCTCCTGGATGAACCTGCTTCTGGCCTGGACCCACGAGCACGCGTGGAGTTGCGTGAATTGGTACGTATGCTACAGGGCATGGGGAAGACGATTATTATTAGTTCCCATATCTTGCTAGAATTGGCGGAGATGTGCACAGATATTGCTATTCTCCAGGGTGGACAGTTGATTATCGCTGGAGATGTTGAGAAAGTAACTCATGAGCTTGGAGGTGGGCGTCAACTGGAGATTCGTGTGCTAGAACAGAAGTATGTGAGCGAGGCGGTTGAGATTCTTAAAAATAGTGCCGCTATAAGTAACGTGACCAGCGGCGAGGATACGATGATCCAGGCTGACTTTGCGGGCGATGATGAGGCTTTGCACGGCGTTTTGGTCGAGCTGGTTACAAGGGGGATTGGCATTGTTTCGTTTGCCCCACGCTCAGGGGGCGGTCGCCTTGAAGAGGTCTTTATGCATATTACGGAAAGGAATAGCCAATCATGACCTTTCTCGCGCTACTTACGAAAGAGATGCGCATGCGCATGCGTCGTGAGCGCACAATATGGGTTATCGTTGTCTATATCTTCCTTATGGGCATGTTTGGATGGTTGGTGATTACGAACAGTAACCGCTCGACAAACAATGGCATTAATAGCTGGAGTTCGATTGGCTACCTTCTGTATATGCTGCTGTTACTGATCCAGGTCTTTCTTATCCTCTTTCTGACGCCTGCCTTTACTTCTACTTCGATTAATGGGGAGAAAGAGCGGCAGACCTTCGATTTATTACTGTGCTCAAAACTCTCTACGTTCTCGCTCATTTCCGGGAAGCTGTTGGCAGGTCTGATGAATGCACTCCTGCTGATCGCGGCGGGGTTTCCGCTCTTTAGTCTTGTCTTTTTCTTCGGTGGCGTATCACCCATACAAGCGGTGCAAGCTCTAGCGGTGTCGGTCTCGACGGCATTAGTGGCTGCGACACTTGGGATCTTTTGCTCTGCAATCTTTCAGCGGCCAGCGGTCTCAACGGCTATCACGTACACGGTTGTTTTCCTGTGGTTGATTTCACCCCTGATCATTGCATCTCTCTCGCCCGCGCAACCAACCATGCCCTTTATTACGACACCAACAATACAAGAGCCTGCACCACAATCTTTCCTGATGTGGAATCCCGTTGTTGCACTGATGACAACTTTTAATGCACCTTACTCTTACTTCTTCTCTTTTCCAAGAGGGATGTATGTTATAGGCCCACTGAGATTTGCGGCGTGGCAGGGATATATATTCTTGAATACTGTTGCAACTGTGGTATTCTTTCTGTGCAGCATATGGTTTGTCAAACCACATCCGCTGCTCTGGGAACGATTTCGTACGCTAAAACAGCGTATCATGTCAAAACAAAAAGCAGAGGCAAGAGCCACAACTTGATGATAGAATAAAGAAACGACAACACTCCCTCGCCGCCGTGTGCCCCGTTAGGAGTATGCCCCCTTTGGGGGTGGTTGTCGCCAAAGAAAGGGGTTGCGTATCATGGCGACATTGATACCATCGCGCATGACGACCATCACCCACGGGCCTCGCGCAAACGAGAGCCTGGAGGCTGCGTTACGTCCCTGGCAAAGGCGTCTCTCGCTTCAGCAGGTGATCTATTGGCTGGTGAATGGTTTGATGACGGGTCTGATTCTTGCTTGCCTTACGCTTATTGCGTCTCGCCTCTTTCCCTGGTCAAGCGCAGGTTACTGGGCGATAGGCCTTGGTGTGTTCTGTCCGCTGTTCGCTCTGCTGGCCGCGATCTGGTATCGACCGTCCCTGGCACATACGGCTGAGACATTTGATACACGTCTGGGCCTGCATGATCGTCTGGGCACGGCGTGGGAATTGCGTGCTCAATCATCAACGTTAGCGGGACTACAACGTCGCGACGCACTCAAACAATTAAGCTCGTACACACCTGCCACCAGTACGCCTTTGCATATACACCGCTCGAAAATGGTGATGCTGGCAGTTGTGATCATTGCGCTACTCCTCCTCGCTCTGCTGCCCAATCCGATGAATACACTGCTGAAACAACAAGCGGACCTGCAAAATCAACTTGCGAAACAAATTAGTGGCATTGAAAGGGTACGCCAGCAGACAGCTCAACAGGCAACGCTACCAGCGGCCGAAAAGAAACAGATTGATCAAATTCTTCGCGACCTTGAGGCTAAATTACGCAATACGAAGAGTCCAGCGGAGGCGCAGCAGGCGTTATCAGACGCACAAGCGAAGTTAGATCAATTGCAAGATCCACAGGCAGCCAGTCGCATTCAGGCTCAGGCTTCTGCCGGCGACGCTTTACAAAGCAGCTCGAATGCGAATTTGCAAGCCGCTGGACAAGCGTTGAGCAATAATGATAGCCAAAGTCTGGCACAAGCACTCCAAAATTTGGCAGCACAAGCCAGTACGTTGTCGGACGCACAGCGCAAACAGCTGGCTCAAGATCTTGAGAAGGCTGCGAATCAGGCAAGTCAGAACCAGAACCTCAGTTCCGCACTGCATCAAACAGCGAAATCACTTGCCGATGGCAGCTCAAGCGAGATTTCCGACGCGGCGAATGCGGTGAGTTCGGCGGCCAGCCAAACAGCTGCCGACCAGAATGCGGCGAAGGGGGTTAATCAGGCATCTCAAGGTGTACAGAATGCTGCCAATAATCTCGCCGCTGCAACTGATGGCTCAAATAATCAGCAAAAAGGGCAAGGCCAGGGCCAGGGACAGCCACAGAATCAAGGCCAGGGCCAGAATCAAGGGCAAGGTCAGGGGCAAGGTCAAGGCCAGTCTCAAGGTCAGGGGCAAGGACAGGGTCAGGGGCAAGGTCAAGGGAAAGGTCAGGGGCAAGGCCAGGGCCAGGGGCAAGGTGGGAATGGCGGTGGTGGCGGAGGCAATAGCAAACAAGGTAAAAACGAACAAGTGTATGTACAGGGGCAAACCGGACAGGGAACAAGCATTCAGAGCAATGATAATACAAATGGCGTCGTTCAGCCTGGAAGTACGGTTCCTTACTCGCAGGTTATCGAACAGTACAATCAGATGGCTCATGACGCAATCGATAATAGCAATGTGTCGCCAAACGAAAAGGATCTGGTTCATGACTATTTTAAATCACTAGAAGGGCAATAAAAAAAGATGGCAAATGGAAGCGAACAACATAGCTCTTTCGATATCAATCCCTATGACGATGGCAGTGTCTTATCCGAGAGAGCGCTGCCGGTTACACCGATTGTGGGTGGTGAGGCAGGGATGAGCCTGGTGGAGAAAACGGTCGTGATGAGTGAACCGAGCGAGGACGATATTGCGACGTTTGTGGATACGGCGCAACGGTTGGAGAAGGAACTTTGTTCTATTGTGGTGGGACAAGAACGAGTGGTGCGCGAGTTGATACTGGCTTTGTTTGCGGGCGGGCATGTGCTTCTTGAGGGAGTGCCTGGGCTGGGGAAGACCTTGCTGGTGCGCACGCTCTCAGATGCGCTATCGCTTAAATTTGCGCGAATTCAGTTTACACCTGATCTGATGCCTGCCGATATTGTGGGGACGACGATTGTAACGGAGCAGGGCGATGCAGCGTCATCGGGTGGGAAACGCGCGTTTAGCTTCCAGCCCGGCCCGATCTTTGCGAATATTGTGCTCGCCGATGAGATTAATCGCGCGACTCCGAAAACACAATCGGCTCTGCTGGAGGGGATGCAGGAGCGGACGGTGAGCGTGGGCGATAGGACACGTCCTTTACCGAAGCCGTTCTTTGTGCTGGCAACCCAGAATCCTCTGGAGATGGAGGGGACATATCCTTTGCCAGAGGCTCAGCTTGACCGCTTTCTGTTCAAGATTATGGTCAATTTTCCGAAGGCGGCGGATCTGTTACGCATTATTGATACGACGGTGGGAACACAATCGCTACATGCAAAATCGGTGGCGACAGGAGACCAGCTGGCACATTTGATTGAGGTTGCGCGTGCGGTGCCGGTTGCGACACATGTAAAAGAGTATGCGGTTCGCATATTGCTGGCAACACATCCCGATCAAGAGGATGCACCAGAGAAGGTTCGTCAATATGTACGCTACGGGGGAAGCCCACGCGGCCTGCAGACGCTAATTACGACGGGCAAAGTACGTGCCCTGCTAGAAGGTCGCTACAATGTGTCTACGGACGATATCAAGGCGGTGGCCTTTCCGGCACTACGACACCGGATGGTGCTCAATTTCGATGGGCTGGCCGATAACATTACAACGGAAAAATTGATCCAGGCGATCATCGATGAGGTAGAAACGGCATAGGGAGGTCAATATGGAGGAGACGGGGAAGGTGCGCTTCCCGTTGGGCGCGGATGTCTTACAACGGTTGAATAATATTGCGCTACTGACACGACGGCCAATGGCAACAGGGCGGCCAGGGCGTCGTCGTTCGCCGCTGGCAGGCTCTTCGATGGAGTTTGCTGATTTTCGCCGCTATGCTCCCGGCGATGATTTTCGCCGCATCGATTGGCGTGCATTCGCTCGCCTGGAGCGACTCTTTTTGCGCGTGTTCGAGGCTGAGGAAAATATCACGGTGACGATTCTGATCGATTGCTCTGATTCGATGTATTATGGCGATCCGGTGAAGGCGGAGCTGGCGATTGCGACGGCGGCTGCACTGGGATATATTGCGCTAAAATGTGAGGATAGCGTGATTCTTGGCGCTCTGACTGATCGCCTGGTGACGTTTCGCAGGGCGAATAGTGGGACGAATGCGATCTGGTCGCTGGGCGAGTTTCTGGCTCATTTGCCTCGTTCAGGGACGACTGATCTCAATCGTGCGCTTTATGATGTTGGGAAGGTGGTGACGTCGCCTGGCTTGACGATTATTCTGTCCGATTTTCTTGCTCCAGGTGGCTATCAGACGGGGGTGCGGGCAGTGAGGCAGTTGCGCCAGGAGGTGGCGCTGCTGCAAATTCTTTCGCCCGATGAACTGGACCCACAGATTCAGGGCGATTGGCGGCTGCGCGATAGCGAGGGGACGAACACGGTTGATGTGAGTTCTTCCGCTCACGTTTTACATGCCTATCGCGAACGCCTGGCTGAGTTTACTGAGGGGCTGGCTTCTTTCGCACATGCACATTCGGGGTCCTATACGCTGATCTCGAGCGATACAGATATTATAGATGTCGTACAGCGGATGCTACGACAGGTAGAATTGGTACGATGATCCAGATAACCCAGATGACAAGGACTACATAGATGAGTATACTTGTGCCAGCGGCGCTTGCTTTTAGCGTCATTATACCGATCATTCTTTGCCTGTACTTTATGCGACCAAGGCGGCAGGAGCAGGTGGTTGGTAGTACGTTGTTGTGGCAACAAGCAATGCAAGATCTGCAAGCAAGCCGCCCCTGGCAACGCCTACGTATTACGCCGCTGCTCCTCTTGCAACTGCTGGCAGCGCTTATCATTGTGCTGGTGCTGACGAGGCCGGCTCTCTTTATGAGCAGTCCGGTGAGCGGGAATACGATTATTGTCCTGCAAGCCTCGGCAAGTATGCAGGCGACAGATGTAAGTCCCAATCGATTTGAAAATGCGAAAAACACGATTACAGACTTTATCGATGCTCTGGGCCCTGAAGATCATCTCTCGCTCATTACGATGGCGCGTACACCACAGGTGTTAATTGTGGCTTCACAAAATAAGGGACAATTGCAGAATGCGTTACAACGGGCGAAAGTGACAAATCAAGATGCCGATCTGGAGCAGGCTCTCTCGCTGGCAGATTCGCTGGCACAGAGTCAGGCAAATGCACAGATTGTGGTGATTGGCGACGGGCATGTGATGAATACAAGCCAGCCTGTTGCAACACAGTATCCCGTTCGCTATATGGCGGTGGGAACGGATGCGCCCAACGTGGCTCTGATGGCTCTTTCGTCTCGTAACATCCAGGGACAACTTATCGCGTTTGCACAGGTTACAAACTATAGCCATGAGACGCGTGCAGTTCCGGTTGAGTTGTACACGGATAATCGGCTCTTCGGGGTGAAAACAGTGACACTTGCCGCCGGGGCCAGTGGGGCGGTGCAGTGGAGCCCACTTGCACCTACAACGGCTACGCTGCATGCACGCATTATTGCTCAGGATGCAATGAGCATTGATCACGAGGCGTGGGCTATTGTGGGCAGTTCTCTACATGGGCGCGTACTGCTAGTGACGAAGGGGAACACATATCTGGAGACCGCTCTGCGCCTGCAATCCAATGTGGATCTTTTTGAGACAACACCCGATAAGTATTCAAATACTGGCAATACGTTCGATTTGACGGTGCTTGATGGCTATGCTCCACCAATCCTGCCAACGAGCAATCTGCTCCTGGTAAATCCACCGAACAAGACGTATTCATTTGGCACGTCGGGCGCTCTAACGGCAATCAGCCATATTAACGCAGGCAACGATACGCTGAACCTGCTCAAAGATGTGGATCTAAGCAGCATTCATACGCTACGTGCAAGCCACCAACTCAAGCCAACGCTCTGGGAACAGGCAATTATTACGGCACCAGAGACTCCACTTTTGATCGCGGGCGAGAATAATAATCAGCGCGTTGCGGCGCTTGGCTTTGATCTGCATGAAACGAATCTGCCCCTGGAATCTTCTTTCCCGATTCTGATGCAGAATATGATGAACTGGTTTCTACCATCCCCAGTGGCCGGCGATGGACAGGTGAAGGCGGGCGTTGCGGTGAAGATCGATACCTGGCCGGGTAGCGATCAGGTGACAATCACGGGACCAGATCAACAGACAACGATTGTGGGACCACCATTTCCGGTGACGCCCTATGCTCAGACGAATAGCGCCGGGCTCTATCACGTGACACAACGCGTCCATGGGCATCTATTAAATGGCGCTTTTACGGTCAATCTCTTTGATCCAATACAATCACGCCTGGCACCGGCCAGGGCGTTACCTATTGTGAATAGCAAGACGATTACAGGCAATGATACGACTCTATCGCACCAACTGCACGAGATCTGGCCCTGGATTGCAGCCTTTTTTCTCCTTGTACTGTGTATCGAATGGTGGCTCTTCAGCCTCTCGTACAAAGCACAGGCTGCACCCGATCAACAACACTCAGGTAAACCAGGACAGTTCAGGGCTGGCACAACACGACGAGGTGCCACATCCAGAAATACGTTTCTCACTGCACTACAGGATCGCATAGATGAGGGCTTTGCGGTGGCAAGAAAGCGTGCGCTAAAGATACAAAAACGTCTACGCGGAAAACGAAGACGATTACCGAAGGGAGAGAGACATGCTAACATTTGAGCAACCACTGTTGCTTCTGCTCTTGCTACCGGTTGGACTCCTGGTCTATGTTACCTGGAGGCGCATGTCTCTCCCTTATCCGGTACAACAGCGCTGGCTCATTCTGGCGTGCCGACTCGTCCTTTTCGCATGCATTATTCTGGCGCTGGCCGGGCCGGCGTTGGCGCAACCCGTGTCACGACAGGCAACGGTCTTTGTGGGAGATATCTCGGCAAGCACAGGGCCGCAGCGTGCTTTTATTGAACAATGGATTACGACTGCGCTCAAAAACAAACGTGCAGATGATCAGGTGGGGATTGTGGCAACGGGCCGCAATGCGCTCGTTGAGCAATCGGTCTCGACACAGATCGATTTCTCACACTTCGAATCGACGCCCGATACAAACTATACCGATCTGGCCGCCGGCCTGCGCCTTGCCGCTGCAATCTTGCCCGCGAATAGCCAGCAACATATTGTTCTGTTAACAGATGGGCAGCAGAATCTGGAGGATGCACTGCCAGAGGTGCAGTTGCTACAGCAGCAGGGCATCAGGCTCGATATTGTTCCGCTCCCCAACACTACCGCAGCCGACGCTCGCATTGACGATTTTACAGCTCCAGCCAGTTTGCGTACAAATGAGCATTTTACCCTGCATCTTAAGATCTCCAGCAGTGTTGTGCAGACAGCAATATTGCGGCTCTATCTTGATGCAAAGATTATTGCGCAGCAAAAGATTACGCTCTCTGTGGGGCAACAGGAACTGAGCTTTGATATGCAGGCTCCCCCGGTGGGCTTCCATACCTATCGAGCAACGCTTGAGGCCTCGCAATCGGCCATTGCACAGAATAAAGAGGCCTCGGCATTTGTGAATGTGCAGGGTGCACCACGTGTGCTTGTGATCGAGGGACAGCCAGGAAGTGGACAGAATATTGTCGCTTCGTTGCGGGCAACACACATTAATGTGACAACTGGGGCACCAAGCGATGTGCCGACAACACTGGATGCTCTGGCACAATATAGCAGTGTTGTGCTTGCCGATGTGCCTGCAGTCGAGCTAGGAAATACACGCATGCAGATTCTGCAATCATTCGTGCGTGATCTGGGGCATGGATTGGTTGTGAGTGGGGGTCAGAATAGCTACGGGGTCGGTGGCTACACAGATACACCACTTGAGCAGACATTGCCACTACGCATGGATATACCCCAACATAAGGAGACCCCGACGATTGCAGTGGTGCTAATCGTTGAGAGCCTGGAAGAACAAGTCCAGATCAATATCTCAAAAGAGGCGGCAAAGGGGGTTATCGGGCTACTGACGGCACGCGACCAGGTGGGTATCTCGGCAGGGTATGGGACATTGAGTATTAAGATGCAATCTGTAACGGATAAAAAAGGGATCGATAAGCAGATCGATGCGATAAACCCGGTCGATCCACCAAGCTATAATCCAGATTTTGCGAATGCGGAACAGGAACTACTGCATACAAACGCAAAAATCAAGCATATCATTCTTCTGGGCGATGGGGATGCATATGACTCGTATGCAGCACAAGTTACGAAGCTAGCAAACGAAAACATTACGGTCTCGACGGTGGAAACAAACGCAATGGGGCCGGAGGATCTGGCTACGATGCAGCAGATTGCACAATGGGGCAAAGGACGCTTTTATCGCGCCGACGATCCCTCGGCGATTCCACAAATCTTGCTCAAAGAGACTGAGCGGGCTGCCCGGCGTTCGCTAATCAACGAGACGTTTCATCCGGTTGTAGTAGGGAACAATCCTATCCTTACAGGTTTAAATAGCTTTCCGACGCTTGATGGGTATGTGGCAACATCACCAAAACCGGCAGCACAGATGGTGTTAGTGAGCCATCTCGATGATCCAGTGCTTGCGGTCTGGCAATATGGCCTTGGTCGCGTGGCAGCCTGGACAAGCGATTCACTTGGACTGTGGACGAAAAACTGGCTGACCTGGAATGATGCTCCTCGCTGGTGGGCGAATCTGGTCACCTGGACATTGCCGGCATCCAATACAAGTAGCATAAATATTAATGGGCAGGTGGCAAATGGGGTGGGACAACTGACGGTCGATCTGCCTTTTACGACAACGGGGAGCGGAGGACAACAACAGGTACAGGTGCATATTATCGGACCCGATCTTTCACAACAAACTGTAAATCTGCAGCCAACGGCACCAGAGCGCTGGGAGGGCAATTTTCCAGCGGAACAGGTTGGTGCGTACCTGCTTCAGGTGACGTGGCGTGGTGGTGGTCAGAAAGAGGCAACCCTGACAAGTACAACAGGACTGGTGGTGCCGTACTCGCCAGAGTACCGCGCACAGGGAACGGATATGCGCTTTCTTACACTGCTTGCACGGGCAGGCGGTGGCACGCTACTGAGCGCGGGAGATGCCGGGTCCGTCTTCTCAGCCCCCTTGAAACCAGCCACAGCATCCATCCCGATTACGTTCTGGCTACTCATTCTAGCCGCATTACTCTTGCCAGTGGATATTGCCGCACGCCGCCTCGCCAGCCTGGAGTTTGTTGCCGAGGGCTATAGCTGGCTATTGACAAAGCTAGGCATGAAGACAGCAACCGATGAGACAACAGAGACCAGCACAGAGAATCCAAGCATAGCATCGTTACGCGAGATCCGTGCAAGGCGGGAGCGCATACGCAATAAAGCGATTAAGGCTGATATGCCTCCTCTGCCTCCTCTTCCTCCCTTAACTCCAATGGAACGCAATGGCAAGACAAAGATGACAACACCGGGACAAGAGAAAACGAAAGCACAAGAGATAAAACCAAAACGCGAGGCTCCAAGTTCAGTTGCATCCCGCCTGGTGGAGGCAAAACGCCAACGAGCACAGGAGAAGAAATAAAGGATGTCTTTCGATCCAATACAAAAAATGTCGCACATAGACTGATTTTGCTGAGAGGGACTTTATGTTGTTAACAGAATTACGCGGTCAATTGGCTCGTATGCGAGAAAGATGTATGAGAGCGGACTTGTGCGTGCTACACAGGGCAATCTAAGCGCACGCGATCCCAAAAGCGGGCTGATATGCATCACACCCAGTGGCGCTGATTATCAAACACTGACCGATGAGGATATTGCGGTTGTCGATGCGCAGGGGAAGATTGTGGAGGCAAAATGGCAGCCATCAGTGGAGACGCCATTGCATACTCATGTTCTGCGCCAACGTTCAGACATTCATTGTGTAATGCATACACATTCGCCCTATGCCTCGGCATTTGGGGTTGTCTACCAACCAATTCCGATGATTCTGGGCGAGTCGGCATCGTGCCTGGGAGGCGAGGTACCCATCGCCCCCTATAGAACATCGGGTACGATTGAGTTCGCGGAACAGGTTGCGACTATTCTAGGTAATGGCTCTGCAGTTATCTGGGGCAACCACGGGGCCATGGTCGTTGGGGCAACCCTGGCGCAGGCGTTCTCCATTGCACACGCTCTGGAGGATACAGCACACATCTATGTGATTGCCAAACAACTCGGCAATCCAGTCATACTCCCAACGGAGGAAATCACCAGGCTCCACACAGAATGGCGACAAAACTATCGACAAAAAGCGCTAGAAGATGAGCTCTAGCAGTTGATGAGTAAAAGAGAAGTTATCTTCAGAATTATCATCAAATAAATTGACCAGACCATACCAGGCATATAAGCAGGCAGGTATAGATGGGGGTAAAGCAAATTTATCCTTCGCTTTATCCCCATCTATCATGAAGTTGGCTTTTTCGATTGGGCTTGAGCTACAGATACAACTTGATCGCTCTTGACCGCTGCCTGGTTGCCATACAGATGGCAATAGGTCCAATGATTCTCGCCTATAGCGGTACGCGCCGGGAATAGTTCTTTGCAAATGGGCATCACATATGGACAACGCGGATGAAAACGGCAGCCACGAGGCGGATCGATCAAACTCGGTGGCTCTCCCTGCACTTCCAGTAAGTCCGCATCCCAGCTGCTATCTGCCCCTTGTTCTTGCCCAACCAGAGCCTGCATGCGATCAGGGTCGGGTGCAGCCGAAAGCAATAATTGAGTGTAGGGGTGTTTAGGTTGCTGAATAACCTCATCGCTCGCACCACCCTCAACCATCTGCCCCGCATACATAACCAGCGTATCCTCCGCAAAGTAGCGTGCACTCGCAATATCATGAGTAATAAAGAGTAATGCCAGATGTTCTTCATCTTTAAGGCGGCGCAACAAATTGAGGATATCCAGACGAATCGAAACATCCAGCATAGATACTGGCTCATCAGCCAGCAATACTGAAGGCTGAATCGCCAATGCCCGCGCAATAGCGACACGCTGACGCTGCCCCCCACTCAGTTGATGGGGATATTTATACATATACTGCTCTGCAGGTATAAGACTCACACGTTCCAGCAGATCTCTCACTTGCCGGTTCACCTCGTCCTCGCTGTGAGCATGTTTATGGATGAGAAGCGGGCGACTGAGATGATAATAGATATCGTGCACCGGGTTGAGGGAAGCAAACGGATCTTGAAAAATCAACTGTACAGAGCGACGATATGCACGCAACGCGGACCCCTTACCAGTCATCACCTCTCCCTTGAAACGAATCGCACCACTGGTAGGTCTATACATACCAGAAAAGAGCCGTGCCACCGTCGTTTTACCACTACCGCTCTCTCCCACAAGTGCAGTTGCCCGCCCAGGGTAAAGTGCCAGCGAGAAATCATCCACAGCCTGAATCGCGCGGGGAGGCCTTAAAAAGCGCGTTGAGCGCACGGGGAAAAATTTGCGCACATGAACCGCCTCTAATACTGGCACCTGAGTTTCACCTTGTGGCAAATCGCTCATGACTGTATACCTCCCTTCAACGCTTCAGAACCATTCTGTCCAGTGACCATATCTGGCTGCTCACTTTCCTTGCCTCCCTCTTGCTTCTCAAAACGCGTTGGCGGCCCATCTGGATGAAGCTGCTGATCATAGAGCAGGCAAGCAACACGATGATCATGATGATCATCACGGGGCATATAAAAAGAAGGTACATGCTGTGCACAAGCATTGAAAGCAAAAGTGCAACGTGTTCGAAAAGCACAGCCGGAAGGAATATGGCGTAGATCGGGCGGAGAGCCAGGGATGCCTCTCATCGTACGTTGGGGTCCATGCAACGAAGGGAAAGAGTTGAGCAAACCATATGTATACGGGTGCATTGGGTAAGAGTAAAGATCTCTGCGGCTTGCCATCTCCACAATCCGCCCGGCATACATCACAATGAGACTATCGGCCATCTCCAACAAAAGCGAAAGATCATGCGTAATGAAGATTACCGAAAAGCCAAGCTCTTTACGCAAAGCCATGATCTGTTTCAGAATAGCACGTTGCACAACGACATCGAGAGCGGTTGTTGGCTCATCCATGATAATAAGATCGGGACTGAGTGCCAGCGCGATAGCAATTGTCGTGCGCTGTCGCATCCCACCACTCAATTCATGAGGATAACTGCGCAATCGCTCCTCACCAATCCCCACCAGACGTAACAGCGCGACAGCCTGCTTACGCAGCTCATTTTTACTGGATGCAGGTCGGTGTACTTTTATCACATCGGTAATCTGCTTCTCGATAGTCATGACAGGATTGAGTGCATTCATTGCACTCTGAAAAACTACGGCCAGATCACTCCAACGAAATGCCCTCAGTTGCCCAGATGTAAGTTTGAGCACATCAATCGGGCCATTATTTCCCTGTATATCGCCTTTAAGCAGCTCGTTTCCTTCCTGCTTCTCCGGGCGACCATAATACAAAATCTCGCCAGCAGTTATCATGGCAGGCGGTTGGTGCAAACGAGCAATCGCATAGGCCATCGTAGACTTCCCGCTACCACTCTCGCCGACGACGCCAAGGATCTGACCGCGCTCCAACGTAAAACTAATATCGTTTACTGCATGCACTGCACCGGCCGCCGTCAGATACTCTACACTGAGATTTTTAACTTCTAGCAATATTTTTGCCGGAGATGTTTCTGTTCCCATTATATTATCGCAGTCTCCTTTTCCTGCTTTGCCGCTTTCTTTATCTCAGGCAAGCGTATGACTTGCAGACGTGGATTGGAAATTACGTCCATACCAAAGTTAATAAAGGCAAAACCGGCACCCAACATCGCCAGACAGACCCCAGGCGCAACTATCCACCACCA
The DNA here is from genome assembly GCA_963850365.1 of uncultured Chloroflexia bacterium. Lineage (GTDB taxonomy): Bacteria > Chloroflexota > Ktedonobacteria > Ktedonobacterales > Ktedonobacteraceae > Dictyobacter. The sequence continues at coordinate 193,555 of CAWKKX010000022.1, read as the reverse complement.
GGCACCAACCAGCAACACCTGACTCACCTGCGCCCAAAAGAGAATACTGCCCCAACTCACTACGCTAGGATCACCCAGGCCCAGGAACTCCAGAGCAGATTCCGTAAGGATTGCGCCAACCACAGTACCTATAAAACTAGGAATGACAAGGGGTATTTCGTTCGGTAAAATCTCAAAAAATATCAGGCGGAGCGGCCCCTCCCCTGTATCCCGTGCGGCCTGAATAAACTCGCGCTCACGCATCGACATGGTTTGTGCACGCAACCCTCGTGCCCCTCCCGCCCAGCTTGTGAGGGTTATCGCCAACCCAATAGGAAGAAGACCTTTGAACGGCAGATAACTCGCAATCAGCACCGTCAGCACAAGCGAAGGAATAACGAGAAAGAGATTAGTGATTAACGAAGCAATATCATCCCAGAGACCTCCAAAATAACCAGCCGAGACACCAACTATGATCGAAATGAGCGTCGTCGCAAAAGCAGTCCCAAACCCGACTATCAGCGAGATTCTCGTACCAGCAATAATTTGCGAAAGAAGGTCCTGTCCCACTTTGGTCGTGCCAAACCAGTGACGCAAGGATGGCGCTTGTAACTGATCAGCAGAAAACGCAGCGGGATCATAAGGACACAGAAATGGGCCAATAATCGCTATCACTATAAAAAACCCAACAATACATAAACCTATGACTGCCAACTTATTCGACGTCAGCTGCCCCCACATGCTCTTCAACTGACCCCATCGACTTCGTCGCGTCCCTGTATCATCCCCCTGCGTCATCTGCGCTGTAGCAGTAACATCCCCAACTGGCACAAGGGTCGAGCCAGTCAGCGGCACCTCAATATTTTGCTCCTGAGCAGGCGGAGCACTATTTTGCGACGTTTTGTGTTCTTCTTGCAAAGACATCCGCTAGCTCCTTTTATGTACGCCGAACACGTGGATCAAGTACTATATAGAGAAGATCTACAATAAAATTGGCAATGAGCGTCGCTAAAATAATGAATAAAGAGAAGCTTTGTATCGACGCATAATCAAGATTGCCAACGGCCTTCACAAACTCCGCTCCCATCCCCGGATAGGAAAAGATATTCTCCACAAGTACCGATCCCCCAATCACACTGCCGAGCGCCAGAGCAAGGCCAGTGGCCGTGGGAAGCATTGCATTACGAGCCGCATAGGACAACATTACCTGCCTCTGAGGCAACCCTTTCGCCTCTGCCATCACGATATAGTCCTCTTTTAGATTTAAGATCATCAAATTACGCATCCCAAGCACCCAACCCGCATATGAGAAGGAGACAATGGCTAAAGCTGGAAGGAATGCGTAATAGGCAGAACTCACTAGAAAATCCCAGGAGAGGCCGGGGTCCAGACTGGTATCATAACCACCCTGCAAAGGGAACCAACCCGTCTGAAAAGCCAGGACATACAGAATCACCAGCGCAACCCAAAAGAAGGCAGGGCAGCAAAGAAGAGCAACACAGGCATCAAGCCTTGATCCAACCACGAGCCACGCTTCCAGGCAAAAAGAATGCCCAGCCCTGTACCCAGCACAAAACTGATAATCGTACTCATCCCCACAAGTCCAATCGTCCAGGGCAAAGATTGGGCAATCACCTCCGAAACCGGTGTGGGATAATGGCTAATCGAGAGACCAAGATTCCCATGAAGAAGATTGTTCATATATTCCAGGTACTGCTTCCAGAGCGGATCACCATTCACACCAAAATCGATCATCAACGCCGCCATGACACGTTGATCCTGTACCTGTCCTTGCATACGCACCAAAAAGCTTCGACCGGGTTGCCTGGTATCAAGCGCGGCAGGAGAAAATTGATCGTCGTTGCTCCCCAGAGTGTGAAGAGGTAAAAACCGAGACGGCGCAAGAAATAGCGCATCTGCAACCTCCTTTCTAAGTAACGGGTAGTGCAGGGGTGTACATATCAAATATGTATACCCCTACACATCTTACTGATCGTAACGTACCTTTGTAAGGCTCATTAGACCGGGCGGAGGTTGAGCGCGACTGATTCCATATCTGGACCAGTTTCCCAGGGAGCCGGTTCAGCATATGGGTGTTGGGCATCAGGCCAGCCGGTAAAGCGCTTCGTGTTATACTCGTACCCTTCAGTACCATAGAAGAGAGGGATCAAGGGCAGTTTATCAACCATGATCTTCTCCAATCCATAGAGCGCCTGCTTCTCTACCGCTGGATCGATATTCAATTTATACTGTTGAAGAAACTGTTGCGTCTGAGGATCATTCCAACGCACCTGATCGGTATTGTTGACAGTGAGATCTCCAACAGCGGCACTCAGGCTGCTATCAAGTGCGGCTTGATAGTACCAGAAAGGGGTTGGGCCACCACCCTGGTTATAGATAGCCGCATCAAACTTGCCACGACTTAAATAGTCCTGGAAAGTCGATCCTTGAATGACATTAACCTTCGCCTCGATGCCAGCAGCTTTCAGATTCGTAGACATGATCTGAATAGCGAGAATAAAGTCAGTCCAACCATTAATAGCACTCAAGTCAAAAGACAGGCGCTGCCCATTCGAGCCAACATAGATACCATCGCCGCCCTTCTTAAAACCCGCACTTTCCAGAATCGAACTGGCTTTCTTTGGATCAGGACCACCAAATTTCAGGTTGTTATACTGTGGATCGAGCCAATCTTTCTGCTGTTGCGGCAATACACCAGTGGGGCTCGCAACCGGATCATAGCCCTGCTCCGCTGTCTTCACCAGCTGATCGCGATCCACTGCTGCACTGATGGCCTGACGTACTGGGAGCTGGTTGAAAGGCCACTTGGTCAAATTCAGATACAACATAACGGTATTTGCAGGTGAAAACCAATAGTGATTGTGCTGAGGATCACGAGCTACATACGTATGCTCAATATCGGGAATAAACAGACCCGACCAATCAGCAATCCCTTGCGTAAGCGCGAGACTAGAAGCATCATTGCCAACGTATGCTGGGAACTGGATCGCATCAACGGAGGGTTTTCCTGGCTGCCAGTAGTTAGGATTGCGGCCATAAACAACCTTTTCGGGCGCGAAAGACTTTACGACAAACGGGCCCGTGCCAATAGGATTCTTGTTGAGCTCTTTCTCCGGGTTCTGCTTCACATTCTGCCAGATATGTTTGGGCACAATGAACATTCCTTGCAGGTCCCACAATACTGTACTTGACGGTTTAACAAGCGTGATATGAACCGTGTTTGCATCAGGCTCGGTAATAGACTTCATTTCTTGACCGAGACCTGTAGCATCAATACTATGGAAAGTCTTTGACATATTCAAAGTAAAGAATATATCATCGGCGCTGAACGGTTGACCATCTGACCACTTCACTCCTTGACGAGCAGTGATAGTAATACCCGTGTTATTATCAGTAAAGACCTGATTTGTTGCCAGCATCTGGGTAATCTTGCCATCCAGGCGATTCCAATGGAACATAGTTTCGTAGATGAGGCCCTGAGTACCTGTATTATGGGTATAGAGCCAGGGGTTAAAATTATCAGTGAAAAGCTGCGCACTACCATTCAAGACGGTAACCACTCCACCACTTTTGGCCCCTGTACCACTTTTTGCTGGTGCTCCTCCACAGGCAGCAAAAAGAACGACGACCAGCAAAATTGTGCAGAGCGGGCTCCCTCGCAACAAGCGACCACGATGTTTGCGGAGACCAGATGTGGGTAAATGATGCTCAAAATACATGTAAACCTCCTGCATTGGATAGAATACAACAACGAACGATTTACCGATGAGACAACAATCCAACAAATTACCAGGAACAGTTGAGATGGACCTAAGAAATGAGAGAGGGAGATATACTTACAGTGTCTCGTAGTATGAGCTCAACTTCTAACATGCTCAATAGACTAACAGGATCAGGATTGTTCGCAATGGCAAGCAAGCGCTTAAAAGCAATAACGCCCAACGCCTCTTTATTTACCCGTACGGTTGTCAAAGCCGGGGTCAAATGCTCAACCATATCTATATCATCGAAGCCAACCAGTGAAACATCCTCAGGTATACGCCGTCCGGCCTCGCGTAGTGCCTTCATCGCACCAATCGCAGTCTCATCATTGACACAAAAGATAGCGCTGAAAGTAACATCACGTTGCAACAGGCGTGTACAAGCCTGATAGCCACCTTCAATAGAGAGATTACCCGCCTCGCGCAGTTCATAAGAGATTGGCAATCGGGCTTCCAATAATGCTGCGCGGTATCCTTTGGCCCTTTCCTCAATTGTGTATACCCTGTTCACCAATGGTCGTTCTTCATAAACAGGACCGTCAATAAGAGCAATCCGACTATGACCCATATGAATGAGATATTCGACCGCCGTCTTCGCCCCTTCAAAATTTCTGCCCAACACTGCATCAACATGCGGTACATAGTTATCAACCAGCACAAGCGGAACCTGTGTACTTTGAATCAAGCGTACAGTCTCAACATCAGCAGGCCCAACCAACAAAATTGCCCCAAGTTTCATGTCATAGATAGTGGTAAGAAGCAGGTCGGAAGAAGACTGGATTTCACGGATAGAGCGATAGGTCACTTTAATGTTGTACTTGCTCGCTTCGCTTTCTACCCCATGCAGGGTATATGACCAGAATGGATTCGCGCCAATGGCGCTATATGGCGCAATAGCAGAGCAAAAGAGAAATCCAACTTCCTTTACCGTACGACTATTCTCATACATACGCGGCTCTTGTCCCGCTGCTCGAAAATACCCTAGCTGTGCAGCCGCTTGCACAACACGCTGCCGCACATCGTCAGTCACATTTGTGTGATTATTTAACACACGTGAGACGGTGCCAATCGAAACTCCTGCCTCTCGCGCCACATCCTTTACAGTCACCGATCCTGCCAACTCTGTCATCCTTCTAGTAGCAATTCTACTATTTTAATGCCCACACAGTTATGCTAGAACCAACAAGGTAGTATTAGCCTTAAACTGATGGTCTCTCATTCAACTTATAAAATACAGCATTGCTAAAATCATGTGATTACTGGCACGATGTCCGCATGAATATCTTTGAATAATCACACTATTTCAATGAAAAAGTAACATACTATTTCAACAATGTCAATGCATTCATAAGAAAGATTTGGTTCAGACTTGATCCAAAGAAGATATTGGTGGGAGTGTTACAAAAAGCAGAGAGAAAAGAAAGAAGATGGGCAGAAAAGCCCGTTCGTTATAAGCATAGCTAACAAGTACTAATAAGCTATTCAAGCCATCTTTTTCCTGTCGAGTCTGTTATACTAAACACATGTATTAATAAATAGAAGCAAGTCAGTCAAGTATGAGCGTAGTAGCTCAAGGTACGGACTGAGCCATATACAATCGTTGGAGAAGCGCCAGGGTAAGACAAGTGTCGTCCTCTCTGTTGCAAGAAAAGAGCCATCTGGCTCTTATTTAGTTTACTCATCCAATGGAAGCTGCAATGAATGGCCGCTATTTATCAATGTTGTCTTCGTAAGTATACCGCGCCCTACCCACCCCTCGAAGAAGAGCAAATTCAGTAAGAAGCTGTTCAACCGGTTTTTGATGTTCTCTATGCACAATATTGCAAGAATTCATTGTGCTGGAGCAAAATCAACATTTGTCTAATCTACTCTCCCTTAGTACTCCTATTTGAACTTATTTAGGGGATTTAGGAAGGTGCATCATGAAATTGACGCTTCGAGATCAGCAGTTTGCTACAAAGGGCCTCACAAAACTTTATATTGGCGCACTCACTACTGTCGCTCTTCTTGCTATTTTCGGTCAACTCTTTATTCAATTCGCGTTAATACAACAATCCAGTGATGCTAATATCATCAATATCGCGGGTCGTCAGCGTATGCTTAGCCAGAAGTTAACCAAGGCTGCGCTTGCCCTTTTCGTCATCTCTGACCCCGCTACCCAGAACAATTACCTGAACGAACTGCAAACGACATTATCACTCTGGCAACAATCCCATACCGGTCTACAGCACGGTAATGCTCAGCTCGGCCTGCCCGGCAACAACAGTAAGGCTGTCACACAGCTCTTCGCGTCTATTGAGCCAAATTTCCAGATGATGAGCAACACAACACAGCGGCTACTGGCAAAGGCCCATCAAGATCAGCAACAAGGAGTATCAAATACAGTTCTGCACACCGATATCCTACCATCAGTACAGATACTACTCAATCAAGAACCAACATTTCTAATCGGGATGAATACGATAGTCTCCCAGTATCAAAAAGAGGCCGAAGAGCGCGTCACAACATTGAAACTGATCGAAGTGAGCCTGCTGGGCCTGACATTACTGACATTATTGCTGGAAGGATACTTCATCTTCCAACCAGCCATCAACCGGTTGAACAACTCCCTCAAAGCACTAGTGAATGCCGAAGCGCAGGTCGCAGCTCATTTGACTGAGTTGGAACAAAGAAAGAGCGACTTGGAACTGGCACTCAGCGAAGCTATGTCCGCCCATCGCAAGGTAATGCCACATGCACGAGTTGTTAGCTTCGGTGCCTATCAGGTTCAGGGTATCCAGGGCAACTACTACAATGTAACCAGTCAGGAGGCAAACAATACCCAACAATTAGTGTGTGAGTGCCTGATGTATGAGCGCAACCTGATTTGCTCTCACTCCCTTGCCGCCGCAACCCTCCATAGTGCCTTGCTCCGTCAACGTCCCTACCTGGCAAAACAACGCTTCTGGCAGTCTCCTGAAGTCGGGTGATAGCTAGTATGCATATCATGCTTGCCTATTCGTGCAGTACTAAGACTTTTAAGGCCTTACTGAGTCGGAGCATCAATGTATCCAGAGCAGTTTGATACTCATCCAAAGAGAAACGATGGGAGATAAGTGGAGACAGCTTGAGCAGACCCGCACGATAGAGGTCAATCGCGTAGCTCCATGCAGCTGAATTCGCGCCAAAGACCCCGAAGACGGTAAGCTGCTTGCGTACAAAAAGATCGCTCTCTATACTAAAAGGCGCAACAGAATTAGTAATACCCTCTAGCAACACAGTGCCGCCACGTTTTGCCTGGTGCAACGCCTCCTCAACAGCCTGCACATGGCCTGTACCTTCAAAGACGAGATCAGCTCCCCGACCATGAGTAAGCTCCTTGATAAGCTCCTGTGGCTCCTCACGGCTCATATTCATAGTATGCGTAGCACCAAGTAGACGCGCAAGCTCCAGGCGCTCCTCGCGAAATCCCAGTAACACAATAGCCAACGGGCTAAAAAGCCGGGCAAATTGGACGGCGAGCAAGCAAGATGGATCATCACCTACAATAGCAACAACATCACCAGGACGCGGTTGCGCACGTAGAAAAGCATGAGCAACAACAGCTGCAGGCTCCAGTAAGGCCGCCTCCTCAAACGAGGTATGAGCGGGTAAGCTATGCACTTGACGAGCAGGTACAACGACGTACTCTGCAAGGCCACCTGCCCGTGTAAAACCAATCTCATCATAGCCTGTCTCGCAAAGGTTGGTCAGACCAGCATGACAATTACGACACAGACCGCAAGCTAAAAAGCTTTCGACAACGACCTTCTGGCCCGGTACAATATTACGTACCAATTCGCCCACAGCCGCCACCTCGCCCGACCACTCGTGTCCAGGCACAATCGGATAGCAAGCAAAGCCATGCGCACGTTTTCCATGAAATAATTCCACATCATTAGCACAAAGACTAACAACGCGCGAACGAACGAGAACTTCGTCAGGGCCAACGTTGGGCACAGGAAGTTCAGTCACATCAGCCTGGCCCGGTTCAGTGATACAGAGAGCTCGCATACAAATGTTGTAACCATTTCTAAGCACAAATGCTTGCTTGCTACACACCAGATGTGTTGATTTGCACCGTCTTAATATCGGTAAAAAACTCAATTGCAGCTGGACCTTGTTCGCGCGAATGAGAGCTTGAACCACTCATACCACCAAAAGGAGCATGGGGATCAACACCAGTTGTATCGCCGTTGACGCGCACCATACCGCTATCAATTGCATGGATATATTCTAAAGCGGCATTGATGCTGCGCGTAAATAGTGCCACACTCAAACCGTAACGCGTATTGTTAGCGATAGCAATTGCATCATCAATATTCCGTGCTAATTCCACCACTAGCAACGGTCCAAAGACTTCCTCTTGCGCGATGGGCGAGTCTGGCGGCACATCCATGATCAGCGTAGGCTGGAAGAAGTAGCCGTTTTTGAGCTCGTCAGCAGTAGCATAGTCACCACCAAGTACGGTCTGGCCGGATTTTGCGCCGCTTGCGGCATAGGATGCCACTTTTTGCAGCGAATCTTTTGTTATCAGGGGGCCAACGGCACTCTTAGGATCGGTTGCTGGAGCAAGGGGCAGGGCCTGTATCTCGGCCTTCAGGCGCTGAATAAATTGATCGGCAACATCGGTTGTTACGATAACGCGACTGGTTGCAGTACATTTTTGTCCAGCATAACGCATAGCACCAGCAGCAATCAGCTTAGCAGCTTGCTCTAGATCAGCATCACCAAGCACAAGCGCAGGATTTTTTCCACCCATCTCAAGCTGATACTTGATATTGCGCCGGGCAGCGATCTGTGCAATACCCGCTCCCACATCATTAGAGCCAGTAAAAGTAACAGCGTGAATACCTGCCTGCTCAATAAGCGGTGTACCAACGTGCGAACCTTTGCCCAAAATCAAATTTAATACACCTGCCGGCAAACCTGCACTTGCGAAAACTTCGGCAACGCGAACGGCTGTGAAGGATGCAACTTCAGCTGGCTTCCATACCACCGTATTCCCATAAGCCAGCGCAGGCGCAATTTTCCAGAGCGGAATGGCTACAGGAAAATTCCAGGGCGAGATTACAGCGATGGGACCAACAGGCTGGCGCAGCGTAAACTGCAGGCTACCAGCTTTTTGTGCCGGGATAACCTGACCTTGAGGATGAACAGCTTCAGAAGCAAAATAGCGCAGGATCATCACGCCGCGATCCACCTCTGGTATGGCCTCACCCAGCGGCTTACCAACTTCCTGGGCCAGTAAAGTACCTATGGCTTGCCTGCGTTCGGCCAGAATGTTAGCGGCACGATAAAGTATCTCTGCTCGTTCGGGACCTGTTTTAGCCTTCCAGGGCTTGAAGGCTTCCTGAGCGGCTGTGACGGCACGATCTATTATTTGCACCTGGCCTTGCGGCACCCTGGCGAGCACCTGCCTGGTGTCCGATGGATTGAGATCATCACTCCACTGCTCATCCTTGGGCTGCAACCATTCTCCAGCAATATAGTGTGATAAAAGCTCGTTCTTCATATTTTGACGCTATCCTCTCCAGAGTCATAGCAACAGTAGTATCTACTTGTTTGCAATTAGTTCAGGAAAGTTGTGTGTGGCCAGCTTTGTCTTCACCCATTGTACATCATTTCTATCAAAAAGATCAGAGATTTTGAAGCTGGTATTTAGTTGTTTTTCCTCTTCCCCAAATATCTAACCGCGCATCAGGACCTGTTAACGACAACAGGAGATATTATGCGTATCTTTGGTTTGCTCATCCTCCTTACAGCCTATTTAGTCGCTTAAGCAGACCCTCACCCCACGACATACGCGGGCAGTCAAATTGAGATAAGACTTAGACATGAAGGATCGCAGCTATGATGAAAGCTACAGTTAGCAATAAACCAAAAACCAGATGTAAAAGCGAAGTGCGCTTAATACCCACCATATAGACCTTACGATCCGTGGCCCTCAGGATGGAACGGACATTTTTGAAGGCGAGTGGGAATGAGAGCCAGACGAGTATGCCAGTCAACGGTAACAAGCCAACAATGACAAACAGAGTAGTGGCTACATAGCTACCCATGAGTAAAAAGGCATGAAAACGCTGACCAAATTTCAGACCGAAGCGAACTGGTAAGGTCTTCTTGTTGACAACCAGATCATCCTGATAGTCACGCACATTGTTCATATTAAGGATTGCAGTTACGAGAAAACCAACCGGGACGCTGGCTGCAAAGGCATTCCAGGACCACTGGTGGATCTGGACATAGTATGAACCCCAGGTCATCAAAAACCCCATCGCGATATAAACCAGAATATCACCCAGGCCTCGACTGGAAAATTTGAATGGTTTAGCGCTATAAAAATATGCAATTAACATTCCTGCTACGCCAAAGAGGATAATCACTGGACTAACCAGGAAAATGAGCGCAACACCAAGCAAGACAGCAATAGCAAAACTGATAATACCACCAGCTAGCACTTGATTGGCACTCATCTCGTTGCGGAAGATAACTGTTGAAGCTCCCAACGAACCTGCATGATCCAGGCCATAGCGATGATCGAAATATTCATTAAAGAAATTAGTGCCTATTTGCAAGAATAAGCAGGAGAAAAGCGTGGCGAGAAAGGTCAGCAGATTAAATGTACCTTCGTAGCCAGCAAGTGCGCTTCCGACTAAGACCGGGCTGATCGCAGCAGTTAATGTAAAAGGACGACTCGTCTTCACCCAGATTTTCCAGGCTGCAAGCCCGACCGGGCGCGTAGGCAGAGTTTGGGCATCTTTCATCAAATTTTCTCTCTTAATTATATATATGTCTCAATAGAGTATAGCTCATTTTAGCCTTCTCTAGAAAGAGTCAGATGTGCACACAAAAATGTCAAAGAGTACGAACAATCTGTCGATAATAATTATCAGACCCACATTTTCTCCTGGTTACATAGTGGATCTAGAAAGCATGGTCAGGCGTATATAGTTTGTAAACAAAACGCTAAAATAATGTTATAGGAAGAGTCAGACCTGTATTGAGTAATACAGTAATTCCTATGACATTTTCCAAGCTATGTTTATTCTCATAGTATAAAATCTCGGAATTTGAAAGGATGGCAAAACATGGCAAAAACAGCCGATATCACGAGCAATGCGCAAGATGTCCAGCAACAATACTTCCGCGTTACAGATCAGGTACCTGAGGAAGTCTGGTATTGGGCGGCATTAGGCTCCGTTCTCGCTTCCGCTATATTGTTCGTTGTGAACAGACGCGACTGGAGTATTTTCGTAGGCCAATGGCCTCCTACATTCTTGCTTTTCGGCCTGTTCCACAAACTGCTCAGACCTTCTCACTAGTTAATGCCCCTTGCTACATGGCCAAATTTGGCCATGTATGCTCATAAGGAATGGCAGGTTCTTATCACTATAGGGCTTCCTTAGCGCGAATTTACTACACATCTAGCTGCTATGGTGTAAGTACAAGGTAGATAGCCACAATAATGCCAACCAGACTTGATAACACCGTTAAGAGCACTGAGAAGCTCAGTTGAGGATGAAATTCTTCGCGATCAATTGCATTACGGACCTGTATAAAAGTTACAAGCGCGGCAATCGTAATGGCTGTGCCAAGAATGACGAGGAGAACACCAATAAATGAGGAGAAAGGCAATGAAAGGATTATAAAAGCAGAGCTTCTAAGGGCCAGTTCGCGAAGGGCTAAACCGAAGCGAGCAACCACAAAGCCAAATCCCATAATAGCCACTCCAGTGCGTATCCATGCTAGAAACGTGCGTTCATTGGCAAGATGATCGCTTACTTTCTTACTTGTACGTCTCTGCTGCGAGGGCTGTTTTTCAGTCCCATCACGATTCAAAACCTCTTCTTGTCGAGCCATGTTCAAAGTCCTTGTATATCACAAACCCAGGAAAATAGCATCGCAACCTCGTATCCATAGAGAATAATCCTAACTATACAAAGCTCTATGTATATAGAGTTACCTTATCTATTATAGCCGCTTTTCGCTATGCTCAGAGGGTAAATAAAGATCCTGCCTGCACTATTTTCTTCGCGGACACTCTCTATGCTATAATCTTTGCAGATCAATAGAAAGGTCACACGAGAGTATGCTTCAGAGGACAGCTACAGGGGAGAGAATACTGGCGCGTATAAAGGGGCTACGTGGTTATCTGGAAGAGGGTGAGGAGCCTGTGTTAGCGTTGCCTGGTATATGGGACAACGGGGAGAGCTCCCATAGTACAGCATGCGATATTATCGTGACGAACCGGCGCGTCATCGGCTTTTACTATCGAAGTTTCCCAAGAGAACGCGTTTTTATTGACTCGCTCAAACTGGCAGAACTCAACAATGTCACCTGGCGCGAGAAAAGCTACGAGCCAGTTTTTCGCGAAATTTTGCTCAGCGACGGCAAACGTAAAGTGTATGTGCGCACAGCACGCCAGAAGAGCGAAGAGCTCTATGCCGCATTACGCACTACGACGGACACCACAATTGTAGATCAACAGGCAAGCGAAGCGCACAACGATGAGGCAGCAAATAAGGTAGAGCTAGCACAATCTAGCAACACAACCTATGATCGCCAGGATATAAAAAGGACATTCGACAATTCGACCCTGGCGGTTCTATTGCTCTTTGTAGGGGGCATTATACTCGAAATCATTGGGGTTATTCTCTGGATAGTCACACGGAGCGCTCCAACAGGGACACCACTTTTCATTGCAGGCTTTCTCGCCGTCTTTGTAGCAATACTTGTCAGGCGACAACAACATTCATAGAGAGCTAGATTCCATTAAACCTTTTTACCTATTTTACAACTTATTGCTGTGCAACGAGTTGTAAAATAGGTAAAAAGGTTTTAATGACTGTTATAACTGAGTTTGCACAAATTGCTCAATTGTGGCGACATCTTGCTCGCTTAATTGCAGGTCGCTCGCACCAACGACCTCCTCAACCTGCTTAGGATTGCGACCACCCACGATTGCAGCCGTCACAGCTGGATGGCGAAGCGTCCAGGCGATTGCTACCTCGCCAGCAGAATGACCGGAGCGCGAGCCAATCTCCCCTAACAACTTTGCTAGCGCGAGGTTGTGTGTCAGGCGAGGTTCTTGAAACAGAGGACTTTTACGACGCCAATCTGTCTCTGGCAAGTTTTGTACACGCTCAACTGACCATTTGCCCGTCAACAGACCCGACGCCATAGGAGAATAGACGAGCACACCGATATTATGCTCTTTACAGAAATCTAACTCCTCATTTTCAATGTCGCGCTTTAGCAGCGAATAGGGAGGCTGTGATGAGCTGATAGGGGCAATACTTTGAGCGCGGCGCATCTGGCTCACATTGAAATTAGAGACGCCGATAAAGCGCACTTTGCCCTGAGCCTTGAGCTCAGCCATAGTCGTCCAGCCCTCTTCGATATCCGCTTCGGGGAAGGGCCAATGCACCTGATAGAGATCGATGACATCGACTTGCAGGCGGCGCAAGCTATCTTCGACCTCCTCACGAATAGAAGCCGCCTTGAGTATACCTTCGATCTTGCCATCGGCCGTTGGCCTGCGCGAGGCCTTAGTGAAAATAAATGGTCGCGTACCATGATCTTTTATAGCACGGCCAACAACCTCTTCCGCATGCCCGAAGCCATAAACTGCGGCCGTATCAATCCAGTTAACCCCTAGATCTAAAGCACGCCGAATGCTAGCGAGGGAATCGTTATCATCCTGCGGCCCCCAGGCAACAGGCCAGCCTTCACCACCCAGGGCAAACGTACCAAAACCCACTGTCGTAATGTCCATATCAGTATTGCCTAGTCGTCGCTTTTGCATGTATCCTCCTGTATATATCAAAACAACATATAATTTATATCTTCACCTATACCGCGCGAATGCATCAATACAGATGAAAATACAAATGGTTAATATAGGTCTTGAGCGTGGCTTCGCTGTGCTTCTAATCCGCAAAAAGAGGTATAAGCACCTAAGACACAAATGCACACGGAAAAAATTGCCCTTCGTTAGCTATAAGAATCAGGCTCTTTCATAATACCGCAAAAATAGAGCAAAGAGCAAAAACACAAGCGGCTAACAAGATAAGGTCAATACGTTAGCTAGCAACGTTGACACGCTATTTTTTTGACAGGTACAATATGATAGCTCAAGAAACAATGTCGTTTCCCTTCTATCCTACGTCCACTACATCAGAAGACGAGGTGCAACCCCTATGAAGATTTTTGTTTGTATAAAACAGGTGCCAGACCCAAATACAGCCGGGAACAAGCTTGATCCAGCTACGAAACGCCTTGTGCGTACCGGCGTTTCGCTGGTGCTTGATCCAGGAGACGAGAGCACTATTTCCGCTGCTATCAAGCTGAAAAATACAATAGCCAATAGCGAACTGGTTGCAGTAAGTATGGGACCAGCCAGCGCCCAGGAAGCGATGAGACGAGCGCTCGCGATGGGTGTAGACCGTGCAATCCTGGTTACTGACCCGGCCCTGGCCGGCTCAGATGCAGTGAGCACCGCACGCGTCCTGGCAGCAGTGTTGAAAAAAGAGGGGGCCGACCTGATATTCTGCTCAACCGAGAGTACCGATGGCTATACAGGTATGGTACCCGGCGGCATTGCCGAATTTCTTGGTATTCCCCAGCTTACCTTCGCGCGTGAAATCAGAATCGAAGGGAGCAAAGCCTTTATTAAACGCGTCATCCCCAAAGGATATCAGACCGTCGAAAGTACGCTGCCCGCCGTGGTTACCGTAGCAAGCGGCTCATTCGACGCAATTTATCCCACCATGAAAGGCATCATGGGTGCCAAAAAGAAACCATTTAGCCAGATGAGCCTGGCCAACGTGGGCATCGATGCCGCACTTGTCGGTGAGGCCGGGGCACGCGAACGCGTCCTAAATATAGGCACAGCCGAGGCACGCGCCGCCGGACGAATTATCAAAGATGATGGCAACGCCGCGCAACAGATAGCTGACTTCTTGCAGCGCTACCAGTTGCTCTAGCCAGGAGATATACAGATGGCAAATACGATCTGGGTTCTTATCGAACTCGACAATGGCACACCCGTACGTTCATCGTTGGAAGTGCTCGGTAAGGCTGCGAAGTTAGGACGTGCAGAAGCAGTCGTGTTAGGGGCTGCCGCAGCCGATGTTGCAGCAACGTTGGGCGTCTATGGAGCAGAGAAAGTTTATGCACACGCCGATGCGGTCTATGATCAATACCTGACGCTGCCAGCCGTGGAAACACTGAGCGCATTGCTCACACAACACAAACCAGCGGCTTTATTGCTCGCAACCACTTATGATCTGCGCGATATCGCGGCACGCCTGAGCGTGCGCAGCAACGTTGGTCTGATTACCGATGCAACCGATCTGGCATTTGGGGACGATGGCCTCAAAGTCAGCGTACCCTGGGGCGGCGAAAATGTCGTTACCGCAACACATCCCTACCAGGGAACCGGTATCGTTCTCACACGCCCCAAAGCCTTTGCACTGGAACACTATGAGGGACGCACGGCTGAAGTGGAACATATTCAAGCGTCTATCAGCAGCGCCGCGCAGGTGATCAAAATAATTGAGACGGTTGAGGTAAAGAGCGAAGGTCCAGATCTGGAGGAAGCAACCGTTGTAGTCAGCGGTGGACGCGGCCTGGGCAAAGCCGAAAATTTCCATCTGGTAGAAGAGTTGGCGGGGGCGTTGGGTGGTGCACCGGGCGCAACACGTGCGATTGTAGATGCTGGCTGGTTGCCTTATAGCTATCAGGTTGGTCAGACGGGCAAGACGGTGAAACCGACATTATATATCGCAGCCGGTATCAGTGGAGCCATCCAGCACCTGGCAGGCATGAAGGGCTCGAAATATATTGTGGCTATCAATAAAGATGAGCATGCACCCATCTTCTCAGTGGCGGACCTGGGCATCATTGGGGACGCTGTAAGCATTCTGCCACAGGTCACGCAAGAAGTGAAACGACGTAAGGTATAAGGGAGTTTCGCATGTACACTTTCTCCCCAGGGACGGGAACTGGTGCCTTTTCAAATGCGCTTGAAGGTTCTGAAATACGGAGGTTAATATATGACTCCCCCAGCAATCTCACCGACCGGGGGATGGTTCGGTAGCATACTTTTTGTAGTCATATTCCTAGCAGCGCTTGTCCTTTTCGGTATTCGTGCAGGCGAGCTAGTTACGCTGCTGGCAAGGGCTCGTCCTGAGAAACGCACCGATCATATCGACGATAGGATTGGTGAATTCTTCCAGATCGTGCTTGGTCAGAGTGGGGTACTACGCGATCCCATCCCCGGCATCGCGCACTTCTTCACATTCTGGGGCTTTATCATCATCCAATTCGGCCTCCTCAACCTGATACTGGGCGCATTCAATGGCTCGCTTCCACTCATCGGCGACAACCGTGTATTCGCCATTGTGCTGGATGTATTTGTCGTTCTGGTCCTGGTATCGCTGGTCGTTTTTGCAGTGCGGCGCGGCATTGTACGCCCTAAGCAATTGAGCAGTTTTCTGCACGGCCCATGGGATGGCTTTATTATTCTCGGTCTGATCTTTCTGGTGATTCTCACGCTGGCGCTGGTTGAGGGCTTCGAATATGCCGCAACCAACGGGGCCGCATGGACACCAATTGGAGCATTTTTATATCCCTGGTTTGGTCAATCCAGTAACACATCAGATGTCCTGGCTTATCGTCTGTTCTGGTGGTTGCATATATTTACCGTACTGGGCTTCCTGATCTATCTGCCACGCTCCAAACACCTGCATCTCCTTGCAACACCATTCAACGTCTTCTTCCGCAGCTATCAACCTAAAGGGGCACTACCACTGCTGGAGAACCTTGAGGAGCGCGAGGACTACGGTGTTTCAAAGGTTGAGCAATTCACCTGGAAACAACTGCTTGATGGCTATGCCTGCACGGAATGTGGGCGCTGCAATACAGTTTGTCCGGCCACAAACACTGGCAAACCACTCTTCCCCAAAGAGATTATCCTGGGCGTCAAAGAAGCGCTTTTTGTGGACAGCGGCAAAATCCTGGGCGAAAATTCTTTGTATAATAAGTTGGGCATAGCGGGAGTGTCCGCCGACAAGACAGAAGCAGAGGAAGAGGCGCATCACGAGCCAATGATCGGCGGTATCATCAGCAAAGAGGCCCTATGGTCATGCACAACCTGTATGGCATGCATGGAGATCTGTCCCGTCGCCATCGAACATGTCCCTAAGATCGTCGATATGCGCCGTTCGCTGGTCATGGAGGAGAGCGACTTCCCACCCGAAGTCACTTCGCTTTTCAACAACATCGAGCGCAACGGCAATCCCTGGGAGATCAACAACGACACACGCGCAGCCTGGGCCGCCAATCTGGACATTCCCTTATTGGCAGACAATCCCGGCGCTGATGTCCTCTATTGGGTCGGCTGTATGGGGTCATTTGATCAACGCAATCAGCAGGTTGCCACATCCGTTGCTACGATATTAAAAGCAGCCAACGTCAATTTTGCTATCCTGGGTCCAGAAGAGACGTGCACAGGTGACCCTGCACGCCGCATCGGGAACGAATATCTGTGGCAGATGCAGGCACAACAAAACATAGAAACGCTCAATGGCTATGGATTTAATACAGCAGATATAAAAGACAGTCACAATGGGCATAGCACAATAACCGAGCCACAACAGCGCACCGTCATTACAGCCTGCCCACACTGTTTTAACACCATCAAAAACGAATACCCGCAACTGGGCGGCAACTATGAAGTGGTCCATCACACCGTCTTTATAGACAAACTACTGGCCGACGACAAGCTCAATCTGTCCACAGACTTCGATAAACGGAAGCTCACATATCACGATCCCTGCTACATTGGTCGCTACAACGATACCTACGATGAACCACGCCGCGTGCTCACCGTCCTCAACAGTGATGGCGTCACGGAGATGAGGCGCAATCGCAACAAGAGCTTTTGCTGCGGCGGCGGGGGCGGTCGCGTGTGGATGGAGGAGAAGATAGGCACACGCATCAACCAGGCACGCATCAATGAAGCTCTCGAAACAGAGGCCGATGTCCTTGCCGCTGCATGCCCGTTTTGTATTACTATGTTCGAAGATGGCGTGAAGGGTGTCGAAGCCGAAAACAAAATGAAAATAGAAGATATCTCCGAAATTGTTGCCCGCGCAATAAAGACAAAATAGCCTCTAGCTTAAATCAGGCGATCATAGACAAGTGCTATGATCGCCCATCTTTTGTTGGCTCCTTAGCACATACAGTTCTTCTCCTATTGCTTCTTTCAACCACTTTGTATTCTTCTATTCACTCTCGTTTAAATTATTAAACGCTTCCCTTGTGCCTGAGTCCATGCCATCTTTCCGAATAAGATTATGCATAGTACAGTACTAAAAAAAGCTGGCACAAGCAGTATAATAGTCAATACGTTGAAATCCACTAATGAAAAGCCTGCAAAAAGTGCCAGGATCTGCGTTATAGGGAAAATGGCTCTCGATCCCCAAAAAGCTATAAGGGAATGTGGAGCTCTGTCTTTCCTTGAAAAATTCTCCCAGCCTATATTCTCTATACCCACTTTGCATTCAATCTGGTTCTGAATATACATTCCCAACATATCAATACCATGGGCGTTGTTCGCCCAAATTATTGCAAGAAACAGGACAAGAATAGGATACGTGAACATAATTGGCGCATTCTTAATCTGTGTGCCAACTGTCAAAATGGTCCCAAAGGAGAGTAGTGCAATGACTACAATTTGCGATTGGATATCAGTGAGTTTTAGAATCTCTTCTCTCAAAGATGCATATTCTGCAACGATGAGTTCTACTGATCGGGCAGGATTCTTCTCTTCCTGAGTAATTGACATAACCATATCCTTCTTCCTGAATGATATTGAAAACGCCATCAACTTCGTGCCGCCGGTATTAACATTTTTTCAGCTATAGAATTCTTGCAAGTTAATTACTCTTCTCTCTAACCGGGACTTTTCAGCCGCAAAAGCCATCAAGTGACTTTGCACGGAAATTGCTGCCGATGTTAGCTCCGTTTGCCGACCATCACTTCGACCACTTCGCACAAGATGAACAAAATGCCTCATCAAACCAAAATCTCCCCCTCCATGCCCTTCAGTCCCTCCTTCATTCTGTAACTCAATCACTTTATGTGTCCTGCTAGAAAATTCGAAGACTTCAACCTCATTCCTGTTTTGATCAATGACACCACGAATCTCCCCCTTTGTTCCCATCAATTTAATGGTTCGACGGACGTCATCCGTAAAAGCACACATGGTAAAAGCGGCAGTGACGCTATTAGCAAACTCCATACTCACTACCTGATGATCAACGACGTTGTTATCACAATGATAGACGCATCTCCCATACTGCCCTTGCTGTAAAGCTTTCTGCACTGCTTCCATACTAAGATCATCACTAATCACAGATACAGGCCAGCCACCTTTCCCCGTCATGTAAATTTTTGGTGCGTAATAAGGGCAAGTTTGTGCAACTGGACAGCCATCCAGACATCTCTCTGGAGCCCCTGCTGGCGCATTTTCGAGAGTAAAATGCGTAAGAGCACCGAAAGAAGAGATATAGTTACAATCTGCTCCGGCCAGCCACAAAAGAATATCCATATCGTGGCAAGATTTTGCTAAAATCATGGGACTGGATTCAGCTGAATTCCTCCAATTCCCTCTGACATAACTATGAGCATAGTGCCAAAAAGCAACGTTTTCGTTATGTTGAATAGAGATAAGACGACCAATATCACCCCCATCTAGCATTTGTTTAATTGTGGCAAAAAAATTAGTGTAGCGAAGAACATGACCAACCAGAAATATGCTGTTGGCCTTTTCTGCAGCTATACCCATTTGCAGACATTCATCAGGATCAGGTGACAGAGGTTTTTCAACGAGAATATGATACCCTGCCTGGAGCGCGGCCATCACAGGCTCAAAGTGCATTTTATCCAATGTGCAAATCATGACTGCATCAGCTAGTTTTGGTTGTGCAAGCAAGTCTCGCCAATCGGCAAAACAGCTCTCTTCAGGGAGATGATGCGCTTGTTTAAAGCCCTCTCTTCTCTCGCGCTTTGGCTCTGCGACAGCAACAAACTGGACTTCATAGGGATATCTCAAAGCATATTCTCCATAACAGTCCATACCTCTTTGCCCCGCCCCAATCAGTGCAATTGTAACTTTTTTCATTATCGCAGTGCCCTTTCTTCGAGTTTTTAATCTTTACTATTATGCTTCTCTTATCTTTAGAACGATAATAGCTCACGGTGTTCAAATTGACTCAATGAAATGCTCTGATCTAAGTAGTTATCTCTTATGTTACAATTATGCGTGTTAATAATAAGCAATATTTTCTTTTCGCAAGAATAACGTCTGCTATTGAATAGCATCATGTATAACACAAGAGGCGAAGGTGATTCAAAATGAGCGGCTTTCCTACTACAGAAATTATTATTATTTTTGCCTTGATTCTGGCCAACAGCTTTTTTGCAGCGTCGGAGATAGCCATTGTCTCGGCACGACGCAGCCGCCTGCAACAGCAAGCGAATGCAGGCAAAAAGGGCGCACAACAGGCACTTGATCTGGCCGAAAACCCTGATCGCTTCCTGGCAACCGTCCAGGTTGGTATTACCCTGATCAGCACACTGGCGTCTGTATTTGGTGGTGCGAACCTGAGCGGCACCCTCGCCCAGTGGATCAGCACTTTCCCTCTACTCAGGCCTTATGCAGAAACGATTGCCCTTGCAACCGTGGTTATACTCATTACCTATTTCTCCCTCGTGATAGGAGAACTCACGCCCAAACGTCTGGCCTTACAGTCAGCGGAGAGGATAGCAGTACGTGTAGCACCACTTATGGTCAGCCTCTCAGCATTTGCACGCCCAGTTGTCATCCTGCTCACTTTTTCGGCCAATATCATCTTACGCCTGCTGAGACAGGATAAAGCCACCAAAGATGGCGTAACGGCTGAGGATATCGTCTATCTTGCACGCGAGGGCATAGTCAGCGGCACAGTGGAGACAGAAGAGGAAGAATTCATCAATCGTGTCTTTCGTTTTAGTGATCGCAATATTGGCAGCATCATGAAGCCACGCACAGAAATTGGGGCGGTAGAAGTGGGCACGCCACTTTCTGAGGTTATTGACACCTTCTTGAGTTCCGGCTACACGCGCCTCCCGCTCTATGAGGACTCGCTTGACAACATTGTAGGTGTCCTGTATGCCAAAGACCTGCTGCGCTCACGAGATCCCCAGGCAAAGGATGAAAATATTGATTTGCGCTCGATAGCGCGACCGCCATTTTTTATTACCGAATACCAACATGTGGATGATCTGCTCGCCACCTTTCGGCGTAAGGGAATTCACATGGCCATCGTCATAGATGAGTATAGCCAGGTCGTTGGTCTGGTCACACTAGAAGATGTGCTGGAAGAGTTGGTTGGCGAAATCCAGGATGAGTACGATGAACCGGCAGATAAGGCCATTGTCAAACGCGAAGATGGCAGCTGGCTTGTCGATGCCATGACCGACCACGAACTGGTGCGCACAACAATTGGCATGTCCACCCACACGGAGAACGAGCGTGATGATTATCACACGCTAGCCGGCATGATACTAGATCACATGGGTCGCATCCCCAAAGTCGGTGACAAGGTCACAATCGGCAATTTCATCTTCGAAATCGTCGATATGGATGGGCGGCGTATCGACAAGGTACTCATTCGGCATGCAGAAAAGCATCAGAGTGGCACAAAAGAATAATATTCATGCACCCTCTCTTTGATGTATCGCCCATGCATGGCTATACAAAAATCAGAAGGACGTTGTGCTAATAAAGAAACGGCGCTCCTGCGTTTGCGCAACATCGATTTCTGGGCCGAAATATTCATAGGCCCAGGATCGCAAGCGCTCAATGGACGCCACAAAAATGTCATCGGGGATTTGCCACGAGCTGGACCAGTAACGCCTGGCAATAAAGTTAATCGCCTCGCGCGGTACAACCTGTTGCGGCCAACCCAGTACAAGTTCATCCTCAGTCTGGAAACCTCGCTCCAGCAGCCAGTGCTTGATTGCGCGAGTAGATATACCGGGACGCCTGGTATCGCCCCCTAACTCTTGTACAAAACCACGCCATCGCGCATTAATTATCTCTGCTATACTCGTTGATTCATACGTATCCCAACACTGCAATAATCTTCCACCGGGACGCATCACACGCACAACTTCTTGCAATGCTTGTTCCCAGACATCAACCAGGTGAAATATATGTACAGCAACCACAGCATCAAACGAATGATCATGGAAAGGAAGCTGTTTTATATCGGAGACAACCAGGCGCATAGTTGACGGCAACTGCGTTTGCGTTTGCGTTTGCGTTTGCGTTTTTTGAAAGCGTTGTACTGCAACATCCGATGCAAGACCAGAGGCAGATTGCTCATCGGGCAAGCTGCCCCACGGATATGCTATACGCGTCTGTTCCAGCCAGCCAGCGGCCAGCAATTTTGTCTCAAGCTGCGCAAGCATTTTCTCCGAAATATCAACACCTGTATAGCCGCGACCAAGCGAGGCCAGCGGCACTGCAATACGACCAGTACCAACACCTACCTCTAAATATGCTGTTTGCGGAGTGCCCTGTGCCGCCACATCGATAGCCTGTGCAATCTTGAGCGCAACATCATCTGGATAACCACGAGTTGCATCATAAAAACGTGCGGCGGGATCAAAGGATAAGGATGGCATAATTCACTCCTCATTAGCACAAGTTAGAAGACATGGGATTCTTTCATGTGTAGCAGTATATCATTATGCTCGTTGTATTTGCCATATGTCTAACTAATAATAGCAAGCAAACTTCTTTGCGCTTCAAAAAACAAAAACAGGCGCAACGCTGAAGGCGTAAGTATTTATGAGAAAAGAGCAATAGATTTATGCTGCTATCCCCAGAGACATCGAATATACAAGCACATTTACAAGTGGCACATTCCGTGATATAATACGTGAAGAAATTGAGGAAACTTTATGAGAGAAGTGGGTATCGACCCACTTCTCTGCATGCCAGAGACTTTTTTTCTTTGCACTCGAAAAAATGATGTAGTTATTACCGGGCGCCAGCGGGAGGAGCATGGCATATGAGGAGCGAATTTCAAGCGGCTATCGCACAATTAATTGCCGAAAAGGGACTACCCCGCGAAGTGGTAATGGAAACTGTAGCCACGGCCCTGTTAGCAGCTTACCGTAAAAGCTTCGGAGGCGGCGAAAACGTGCGCATCGATGTTGATAAAAACGGGGAAGTGCATATATGGGCGTCGAAACGTGTAGTAGCCCAGGTTAGAATCTCTAATGAAGAGATCTCTCTGGCAGAGGCACAGCGTCTCATCTCCAATGCAGCCCTGGGACAATTTATTGATGTCGATTCATCGTCTATCTTCGAGCGCATCCCCACGCAAACGGCCAAGCAAGTCATTTTGCAGAGAATACGCGAAGCAGAACATGAGCACCTCTATGACCAGATCAAAAACTGGGTTGGTGAAATTCGCCTGGGAACACTTACTCGCAAAGACCCCGTGCGCGGCTGGTTACTTGATTTTGACCTCGATAAAGTAGACAAAGTAGAAGGCATCATGCTCCCAAGCGAAGAAGTTGCAACCGAACGATATCGGGCGGGGCAACGACTACGTGTCCTGGTCTATGATGTACGACGTGTCCAGGGTCGCATGCTACAAATTCTTGTTTCCCGCACCCATAGAGATCTGGTACGACGCCTCTTTGAGTCTGAAGTGCCTGAGATCTATGAAGGCACCGTCGAGATCAAAGCCATTGCACGCGAACCTGGAAGCCGCTCGAAGGTTGCAGTCGTTACCCGACAAGAAGGCCTCGATCCCATTGGATCGTGCGTTGGTGTGCGCGGCTCACGCATCAATAATATTGTCCATGAGTTGAACGAAGAAAAAATCGATATCATCCAGTGGAGCGGCGACCCCGCGACGTTCGTAGCCAACGCACTCAGCCCGGTCAAGCCACTCAAAGTAGATTTGCGCGAAGAGGATCACACAGCCATCGTCACAGTTGCAGAGAAACAATTGTCTCTCGCTATAGGGAAAGATGGACAGAACGCTCGCCTGGCAGCAAAAATGACTGGCTGGCGTGTCGATGTAACAAAGCCGGCAGAGGGAGAAGTGTTTGAAGAGCCAGTGGATGTGGTTCCCACAACATCTGGCCCTGCATACTCACGGCGAGATCGTTCATCCGGGCGTACCGACCGGGAGAGTAGCTCACGACGAGGCAATCGCAGATAACAGGTTCCCGCTTGCATAGGTTTTGCAAACCCATGCAAGCTACAGAGATCGGGAAGAGAGCGAGATGGTGAAAACAGCAAACAAACAACAACCGAAACGGCCCAAACATCAACCATTGCGCACCTGCATCGCGTGTCGTGACACAAAAACAAAACGTGAATTTTTGCGAGTTGTCC
This sequence comes from uncultured Chloroflexia bacterium, assembly GCA_963850365.1. Lineage (GTDB taxonomy): Bacteria > Chloroflexota > Ktedonobacteria > Ktedonobacterales > Ktedonobacteraceae > Dictyobacter. Next base: position 169,303 of record CAWKKX010000022.1, on the reverse strand, counting down.
GTACACCTGATGAGCATGTGCTTATTGATGCTACCGGGAAAAAGTCTGGTCGAGGTGCTTATCTCTGCGCTAAATTGTCTTGCTGGCAAAAAGCGCTGAAAGAGAAGCGACTCGAACAACAATTTGAAATAGAAATAAGCGCAGAAGACCGTAAAGGTCTTCTTGAGTATATTGCAACGTTGCCTCAAGACGATATTATACCAGCACAGGCACATACGCGCTTCGAAAAAATGCTACAGCCGAGAAACCGTAACAAGGCTGTAAAAACGGGTAATATCACCTTTGAAGCAAGCAGTACAATATTGCAAGGAACCAGAGAGTAAGCTATACTGAAGAAGTATGTTATTGTCCCTATCCCATATTGTTGGGATAGACTATTCAATACTGGCATCTGATCCATGGGTTAGATGAGGATTGAACAATGTTTCGTTTTTTCTCTACTCTTGATAGAGACACAGCCCCTCGTATACAGGGCAGTTGTAAGCGAATGTTTGCGGAGCGATCAGCTATGATTATATAACCATAGCCTCTACGCCAGAGAGCGCAGACTAGATTACGCCTGGCACTGCACCAACGAGGGTCTGTCCCCCCAACTTCTTTTTTGGGGAGACAGACCTTTTTTATGGCTGTGAAGAGAGATTCCGCCGCCAACATTGGCGAATCATAATGATAGAAGGGAGTCTTCTTCATGAGAGATATATCAGAAATTCCAGGTGGACCTGAGCAGGCCAAACCAGCTAGCGCAAAACCCAGAGTGGCCCGTCCACGCACAGAGAATCAAACACCAGGCAGCCAGGAACAAGAGACTAAGAACGCACCTCGGCGTCGAACAACACCTGTGACAAATAGCAGTAGCCCGGCAGTACAAGGTCAAAGTGGAAACGAGCAGGCCGTGCGTCCCGCACCAACCACCGCAACCGCAGCACCAACCACACCAGTAGCACCAGCGACACCAGCACCGCAGAACAATCCTGCTCCGGCAACCACTCGCCCCAGCGGACCACCTCCTGGTGTGCAGGGAAATAATGCTCCTCGTACTGGATCAGCTCCTATGCAACAGGGCAGTAACGCTCCTCGCAATGGACCACCCTTTACACAACAGGGCAGCGGCGCTCCTCGTACTGGATCAGCTCCTATGCAACAGGGCAGCAACGCTCCTCGCAATGGACCACCCTTTACACAACAGGGCAGCGGCGCTCCTCGTACTGGACCAAATCAGGGTTATCGCAACACAGGTTCAGCGCCAGGACAACGCCCCTATAATAATAACGGGCGTCCAAATGGACCTGGGGTAAACGCTCCCAATAATGGAAGTGGGCCACGTCCCTCAACACCATATCGCGGCAGTGCACCAAATACGCAACAACGCCAGGGCAACGGGCCAGCGCCGCAGCGAACGTTTAGTACACCAGATCGTACACCAGGGCAGGGACAGGGCACACACAACCAGTCACAACGTCCAGGTGGCGGTGGTCAGCGCTCCGGCGGCCAGAACAACCAGGGCGGCAATCGTCCCGGTGCAAGGCCAAATAATAATGGCAATACGCCTAATAATGGACCAAGAACGCAGGAACGCCGCACACCTGTCGTCAAAGAGAAACCAACGGGACCCATTTCTCTGCCACCACAGATCATTGTAAAAGATCTAGCAGACATGCTGTCCGTAACACCAATTGAAGTTATTCGTGATCTCATCAATAAGCATTCCATTTTTGCCAGCATCAACGAGGTCGTTGATTATGAAAAGGCCGCATTGGCCGCTAAGGACCTGGGCTTTGAGCCTTCACCTGCAGCCACGACCGAAACACGCGTAGCCCATCAACTTTCCGCAAATGAAGTTATGATGGCAACGCGTAATGACGAAAATATGGTCATCATCCCACCAGTCGTCACGATTATGGGACACGTCGATCATGGCAAAACATCCCTGCTTGATATGATTCGGAAGACTAAGGTAGCAGCCGGCGAGGCAGGTGGTATTACTCAACACATAGGAGCCTACCAGGTTGAGGTAAACGGGAAGAAAATCACTTTCCTGGATACTCCAGGTCACGAAGCATTTACTGCTATGAGAGCACGTGGGGCGCAAGTCACACATATCGCGATCATTGTGGTCGCAGCTGATGACGGAGTCATGCCACAGACCAAAGAGGCCATCGACCACGCCAAAGCGGCAAAAGTGCCGATCATTATCGCGCTGAACAAAATTGATAAAGCCAATGCAAACCCCGACCGTGTCAAACAGCAGCTAGCTGAAATCGGTATCGTCATCGAAGAATATGGTGGAGATACTGTCTGCGTCCCAGTCTCGGCACGGAGAGGCGAGGGCATCGATGAACTGCTGGACTATATCCTGCTCGTTGCCGAAGTACAGGATATCAAAGCCAACCCCAATCGCCTGGCAACAGGTGTCATTATTGAGGCCAGATTGGAGAAAAACAGTGGTGCCACGGCTACCGTTCTGGTTCAGCAAGGCACGCTCAAAATGGGCGATAATATCGTCGTCGGCTCCATGGCAGGTAAAGTGCGTGCCATGTTTAACGACCGTGGCAAGCGCATCCAGAAAGCCCCACCGAGCATGCCAGTCAGCGTTCTGGGGTTGTCTGAAGTACCTCAGGCTGGCGATCACCTGGAGGCAACCGAAGATGAGCGTACTGCGAAGCTTCTAGCACAACGCGAATTAGAGAAGAGGCGCGAAGAGACTGCTCCATTCGTCAGCCTGGATACCCTCTACATGCAAATGCAAGAAGGTACAGTCAAAGAACTGGATGTGGTGCTAAAGAGCGACGTGCAAGGTTCAGCTGAAGCCATCAAAGGAGCACTCTCCAAGTTGGGTGAAGAGAACATGAAAGTTCGCCTGATCCATGAAGGCATTGGCAATGTCAGCGAGACCGATGTCCACCTGGCTGGTGCATCAGGCGCTATCATTGTTGCCTTCAATGTAAAGGCAGATGGAGCCGCACAACGCGAAGCTCAACGTGAACACGTTGATATCCGCTACTACGAAATCATCTATAAACTGATCGAAGACATCCAGGCCGCCCTGGTTGGAATGCTAGAGCCTACCTATCGCGAAGTCATCGATGGGCATGCCGAAGTTATCCAGATCTTTAAAGCGGGTAAGACCACTGTCATCGCAGGTAGCCGTATTACTGACGGCAAACTCACGCGATCATCACAGGCACGCCTGCTACGGAAGAGCGAAAAAATCTACGACGGTAAGGTCGCTTCGCTACGACGTGGTAAAGACGATGTACGCGAAGTGCTTACAGGCTATGAATGTGGTATTGTTCTCGAAGACTTTAGCGATTATGAAATCGGTGATATCATCGAAGTATACTCGCAAGAGCGGGTGGCACCAGGAGCAAGTGCGTAAATAAACTGTATCGAGTGATCAGCGGGCCCTGGCTCGCTGATCACTGCGCAGTTTTTTGAGGGGGAAGAGAGTATGCCAAACGTACATAGACAAGAAAAACTGGGTGAGCTTATAACTGCAGAATTGAGCGAATTGCTGCGTACGCGACTGAAAGATCCACGTGTAGGTTTCGCCAGTATCACACATGTCGAGGTAAGCGGGGATCTACGGCACGCAAAAGTGTTTGTTAGCGTCATGGGAAACGCTCAGGAACAGGCGGAAACGATGAAAGGGCTCAAAAATGCGAATGGCTTTTTGCGCCATGAATTGGCCGGACGTCTGACCCTGCGCTATATGCCTGAACTTGCATTTAAGCTTGACACATCGATTGAAGAGGGATCTCATATCCTCAATTTGATTTATCAGGTCAAGCAGGAAGAGTTGAATAAACAACAACAGCCGGAAGAGGTCGAATGAACGAGCCATCACACCTCACGATCACACCACTGGCTACACAACTAAACCCGGTACAAGTACAACAGGCGATGGCATTGATAGAGCCAGCTCAACGTATTGCTCTGCTGGCTCATGAACATCCAGATGGAGATTGCCTGGGTGCCGCGCTCGGCTTCGCTCAGATTCTACGCCAGCTTGGAAAAACTTGCGTACCAGCATGCGCCGATCCCGTTCCACAGGCATTCTCATTTCTACCCGGGCAAGAAACACTGCAGACAACGCTTGGTGATGAGAAATTTGACCTGGTCATTGCCCTTGATGCAGGTGAATTGACACGCTATGGCTCACTCTATGAGCAACATCGTAGCTTTCTTGACCAGGCCACTATTCTCAACATTGATCACCACATCAGCAGTTCAGGCTGTGGGCAGGTTAATATCATCGAACCAGGTGCCGCGTCCACAACTGAACTGATCGTCTTATTTCAGCAACAAGCCCAACTCCCGTTGAACAAGGATGCCGCCATTTGTTTACTCACGGGTTTGATAACCGACACTGGTTCATTTCAATATTCTAGCACGACTTCGCGCACTATGGAAGTCGGAGCCGTCTTACTCAATGCAGGTGCGGCCCCAGAAACAATTGTGAAACCGATCTTTCGCACCCGGCCACTGGCCCAGATACGTTTCAATGCCGCAGCCATTAACAATATACAAATGTCGGAGGATGGGCGCATCATGTGGTCCTATGCCAACAAGGAAACGTTGGCCGCTGTAGGTGCTACACCAGATCTGGACGATAATATTGCAGGTATGCTACGCGATATTGCCGGGGTGCAGGTGGCTGCATTCTTTAAAAGCTATGACGATCCGGCCGTGACTCGCATTAGCCTGCGTAGCAACACGCCCTATGATGTTGCCGCAGTGTGTATGCGGCTAGGTGGCGGTGGACATGCTCGCGCAGCCGGGGCTACAATTCACAACCCTATTGCAGAAGCAATACCGCTGGTCTTAGCGGAGATAGAGCAAGAGGTGCGTGAAACCGACGGACGCATTCAAAGCGCAAACAACGCTTGAATAGAGGCGGGAAAGAAATTAAAAGTAGTGGATGGAATTCTTAACATTAATAAAGCCCTGGGTATGACTTCGCATGATGTCGTGGCCAGGGTGCGCAAAGTGCTAAGGCAGAAGCGCGTAGGGCATACAGGGACGCTAGATCCGATGGCAAGTGGCGTGCTACCTATCTGCATCGGTCAGGCTACACGTGTAGCGGAATATCTCAGCGAGAGTGGAAAAGCATATCAAGCTGAGATCACCTTTGGTGTGACGACCGATACCTATGACACTGAAGGTAATGTCCTACAGACAACAGATACCTCGACCCTTACACAAACCCGGATAGAAGAGATATTACCCGCGTTTCTCGGCCCACAGATGCAACAGCCACCTCGCTATTCTGCCATCAAGATACAGGGACAGCCAGCATATCAGCTGGCAAGGGCCGGCGAAGAAGTTGTACTTGCCGCGCGTCCCATCGAGATCTTGCAATTGAAAATCCTTACCTGGCATTGCCCTCGGCTCACGTTGAGCATTGAATGCACTAAGGGAACATATATTCGCTCTTTAGCCTACGATCTGGGCGAGAAGTCTGGATATGGGGCATATCTAACAGCACTTGTACGTACACGCAGCGGTCCATTCCTCCTTGCCGATAGTATTACATTAGAGCAACTGGCCACCTCTTTTGAACAAGAGGAAGTGGCGCAGTATCTTTTCCCGGCAGACAGCGCCCTGCAAAGCTATCCAGCCTTACACCTGGACACAGCAACAGCTCAACGCGTCCTCCATGGAAATGCGTTTTCTCATGAAAGCACACCAGCACAAAATACAGTACCGCTAGCACGTGTCTATGCGCCCGATGGACAATTTATCGCTATCGTAAGTTGGGATGCGGAACTACGGCAATGGCAACCCAAAAAAGTGCTGGCTTAGAGGAACTAGATGAACATAATTGCACTTATTGCTAGCATGCATCGGCTGTGGTACTATACACGTGTAAATAACAAGGATTGGGTACCTCCAAAAGATCTTGTGGAGGAAGGCCTCTAGTGATGAAATATCAAACAACGCTGACAACAAGTACACCTATCACTATTACTATCGGTAACTTTGACGGTATTCATTTAGGACATCAACGTCTGCTACACAAAGTGCGCACAATGGCACAGGAACTGAGGTGCACACCTGTAATAGTAACCTTTACGCCACATACTCTCTTAGTTGTACGCCCACAGTTGGATATCTCATATCTAACAACTCTGGATGAGAAGCTAGCACTTGCCAGGCAATATGGGCAAATTGCAGATAGTATCGTTGTAAACTTCACACCCGAAATTGCCGCCCTTTCGGCAGAAGATTTCATGGACAATCTCTGCTCACATTTCACAATTAAAGGTTTAGTAGTTGGCTCCGATTTTAGTCTGGGCCATAATCGTATGGGGAACACGGAATTTCTGGCCGATTATGGGAAAAAGCACCAGATACGAGTAGAGGCGATATCATTAGAAGAATCCAACCAGATACGTATCAGTAGTACACGCATTCGTACACTTGTCAGCGCAGGAAATATTGCAGAAGCAAATATATTGCTGGGCCATCCAATGATTCTAGGAGGCAATGTTGAGCATGGAGAGGAACGAGGCAGATTGCTAGGCTTCCCAACCGCAAATCTGCGACCCGACCCATATAAGCTATTACCAGCAAATGGCGTCTATGTGGTACGTGCAACAATCCATGATGGGAGACCGAGTGACCTGGATGAATCTTCCACCGTCTATAATGGTGTAGCCAATATTGGGGTGCGCCCAACGTTTAATAGAAAGGAGCGCCTGGTAGAAGTGCATTTGCTTAATACCAATCTTAATCTTTATGACAAATACTTAAATGTAGATATTATAGAACACTTGCGCGGAGAACAGCGTTTCCCAGATATTGAAGCATTAAAAGCGCAGATTGCGCTCGATGCCCAGAAGGCGCAGCAAATTTTAGCGACCAGGAGAGTGAACCATTGAACACTCGCCAGAATCCACTTAAAAGACTAGAAGAGTTTATGCAAAGCATCATTGAAGGTCCGTTCGCCTGGCTTTTTCCGTCACGACTAGAGCCGGTCGAAGTGGCACGTAAACTAGAGCGTGCTATGGAGGATAATACAATGCTGCAAAGTGAGGGACGCCGGCTAGCTCCAAATGTCTACGACATTTACTTGAGCATAAAGGATCACCAGCAGTTGGCTCCCGGTCAATCTTCTTTTATCGGTGATTGGCAAAATCATCTTGTAGAGTTTGCCCGTCAACGGCACTATACACTCAAAACGATGCCTATTATCCGCCTCCATTCCGATACATCACTAAGTTCAGGTATGCGCATCGAGACAGAATTCGCCGACCCACGTAGTGGGAGCAACGAAGGTGGCATTATGGCAACACAGGCACTCAGTGCAGAACAATTGGCACAAATACGTGCACAATTACCTGCAGGCCAACCATTGCCAGGCATCCAAGGTAGTTCAGCACCCAATCATGCGGCCGCACACACAGGCTCTCCATCCAGAACCAGCAACCCAAACCTGCCTGGCATCACACCACCACTGGCACCAGCCGCAATGCCCGCAGCTGCTCTTACTATTCGCTTGCCTCAGGCCGGACAACAGAATTTTCGTATCGATAAACCTATCGTCAATATCGGTCGCCAACTCAGCAATGACATTATCGTTGAAGATAAACGCGTCTCTCGTTATCATGCACAAATTAAATATCAGCCTGACGGTCAATTCGTCATCTTTGATCTTGGCAGCACAAATGGGATTACAATTAATAATACACCCCATATGCGCCAACATACGCTGCACAATGGTGACCATTTCATCATAGGCAGTTATGATTTTTACTTCGAGAGAAGGTGAGACCTCTGCTCTATGCAACTACCAGTCTTTTTACTTATATTACGGCTATTATTCATTGTTTTACTCTACCTTTTTCTTATGCAAGTTGTAATTGCCATTACTCGTGATCTCAAAAAAACCGCTAAGACTGAAGATACACCTAATAGGATCAATACTGTTCTCGGCCATCTCGTGGTCGTTGATAGTGGTCCAAGCATCGTCGTCCAACCAGGGACACGCTTTGATCTGGCTGCACAGACAAATATTGGTCGTGGCCCCACCAATACAATACAAATTGCTGATAATTTCATTTCTTCGGAACACACGCGCCTCTCGTTCCGCAAAGGCATCTGGTATGTGCAGGATGCTGGTAGCGTCAATGGCACATTTGTAAACAATCAGCCAGCTCGTGAGGCGATACCTGCTAATCTCGGTGATATTATACAAGTCGGCTATATTCAATTCAAACTCACACAATAATAGTGCATAAGCATTCAGAAACGCAACTCTTGTTGCTTATGCTTCGCACTCATCTGATCTGAATGGAAAGATTTAGAAGAGGTTTTGCTACATGGCACAGATAGCAAGTCGTCCCCAATCCCTATCCTTCATACGCGGTTATCGTTGGCAGGAGTTAAGCCTGTTAATCATACCCTTTCTGATTCTCCTGCTAGAGATGACACAATTACTTCTTGCCAACCGGGACCCAAATTCATCACTCAATTTAAGAAGCCTACCACTGCTAGATGGGTTAACACCCATCTTTGGTTTGATTGCGGCACTTATCGCGACCAATATCGTGCTCAGCATCTCTTTCCGCAAAGCTGATCAAGTCCTGTTACCATTGGTTGGCTTACTAAGCGGGTTGGGCGTGCTGATGATGACGCGCCTGGGACCGGATATCCCACCACCTACAGGTCCAATTCTCAACATGGGCTCCCGCCAACTTATCTGGGTACTTATCGGTCTGGCCCTCTGTATTGGCATGATGTACTTATTGCGCAATACAGTCTGGCTGTCACGCTACAAATATACCTGGATACTCTTCTGCTTTGCAGTGCTCCTCCCAAGCCTGATCAAGGGTATACTTACATTCAAGAGTGCTAGCTCAACACCAACACGAGACATCTTAAATCTGGGGCCACTCAGCCTGCAACCATCCGAGTTTCTAAAAATAGGGCTTGTCATCTTCTTCGCAGGCTACCTCAATGATAACCGCGATATGCTCGCCCAGGGGCACTTCCGTTTATGGGGACTAAGGCTACCACCACTCAAACAACTTGGGCCTCTGGTCCTCATGCTTGGCGTTGCGCTTATGATCTTCCTGGTTGTACGTGAGCTAGGGCTTGCAATGCTCATCTATGGCTTGTTCCTTTGTATGACCTACCTCGCTACAGGCAAAATGACATATGTACTTATCAGTCTGGGAATCTTTGCCATTCTTGCCTTTATTGGATATAGCCTGCTCAACTATGTCAAGTCGCTTCGCAGTCGTAACTGTTGTGCGTTGACGTGGTAAACTGGACGGCAAGGCCAGCGAAACCGCCTATACAGGGTTTAAACGGAGCCTTCAAGTCATTCAAGGGCTCATAGCGCTCTCCAGCGGCGGCCTTATTGGCACGGGACTTGGACTAGGTAGTTCTGCCTCGTTCGTGCCAGTAGCAGATGCAGACATGGTCTTTACATCCTTTGGTGAAGAGATCGGGCTGGTAGGGCTGTTCGCCATTATCGGCATCTACATGCTCCTCATTCACCGAGGCTTTCGTATCGCGGCCGAAGCAACCGACCCATTTAACAAGCTGCTTGCCGCTGGTCTCACTTCTGTCTTCGCAATTCAAACGTTGGTTATCAGCGCGGGTAATCTCAAAATCTTTCCTTTAACCGGAATCCCATTACCGTTTCTTAGTAATGGCGGTAATTCTATTCTAGCAAACTTTATCATTGTGGGCATTCTTCTACGCATCTCACACAATACGGCTGAAGAACGCGAAGGCTCATTTTAAAACTACCTACTTTCACAAAAGGACAAGCAACAACGACAATAGAAACATAATGTTGTTGCTTGTGTCTTGTGCAGGCACATGCTATACTGCCATTGAAATATTGTTGTGCAGACCCGTATGTGGAGATTATAGATGGGTCACTATAGACAATGGCTACACTATCGTGAGATTGACCAACTGCTACGCTCTCAGCTAGCGGTTTCCGAGCATGAGATGAAACAACTACAGGAACAGGTAGAAATGCTGAGAAAACAGGTTTTCTCTACGGAAAATGCAATTTTTCAGGCACTTATTGGAACCCATCAAGAGCAACCCACACGCTTGGAGCCAGCAATAGTGCACAAGTATGCCCTTTCTAAAGAACTGGAAAGTTCGATTTCGCCTGCTCAGCCCATAGAAGAGACTGCATACATAGTTTCACCTGCATTGCTAGCATGGGGTCAGCTACCTAATTTTGATACACAAGTGGTACAAACACATGAAGTTCGTGCCTCAACCCCCGAACATGACTCTCTTCCGCTACAATCTGACAAACCACATCCCTTACCAACAGAAACAAACACTTCTACAGACGCTCATAACCCACCCAATGAACAGGTTAAGATCCCCTGGTGGCTACATAACATTGATTCATCCAGCAAGAAACTACTAGAGACGCATCAAATCGACCCACAAAGCGCACACATCGATTATGTGGTCCAACGTTGGTTTGAGCGCTGGGGAAAACGAAGCATGGATGCGAAAAGACCACAGGAGGACCAGATAGAATGAGCCTGAAGATTGATCATGCACCAGCTATAGAACAACTAAGCGAGGAGACAAGAAATCAGCTTTTTAGCAGGCTTAAGCCAGAGGATATCGAACAATTTTATATGGCCTATCAACTCTGGTCTCAGCAACAACAAATAAAACACCTGCAACTCCAAATGCTTGCCCTCGAACACAAAATTAGTGAAAATGCAGCACAAATGGAGGAAATCCAACCCTCACCAATTGCACTTGCAGCACTCGTACAACTACAAGCTTGCGGCGTAGAAGACCTTGATCTCCTCGATAGGATGCTTGAACGCGGCGATGAGTGGCTTGATAATAGTCTACAACTCCTGGAACGCTGTGAGGAACTTGATCTTATAGGCGGCAACTATACTCAATGGTGCGAACATGCCATGGAAGGTGCCTATGAATGGATGAATTCGATTTCAGACCCCAACATAAATGAGGTAGAAATTCAGAGTGCCAATTCCACCACTACAGGGCAAGATAGCACGATGGAAGATGAGAATAAGGTCACAGAAGCTCAACTGCTGCGAAAGTTGATGGATGCAGATGAAGAACTTGAAGAGACAGGGCAGGCTGCTACCCTACCGCGAACACCCCGTATCACCCAACCTCTCACAATAGCAGATGCACACGAAGATATACATGACGATACTACAACGAAAAGAACTGCCGTCCAACCTCTAAAACAACCTCGCATCACTCAACCTCTTGTACCAACTGATGAACACACGCCTACACTTCCCTAGAACACGATACTACGACGAAAAGAGCTGCCGTAACATCTCTAAAACAGCCTCATATCACTCAACCTCTTGTATCAACTGATAAGCATAGTTTTATAGAATACAATGCAAAACAGTCCACTACCCTAGAACCTGCACAACATACTGATCCTACAGAAATACTTATAACAGCTGATGAGCAAATAGAAAGTTCTTCTCCAACGGCTACAGTGACAGAAACAGATCAAGAACACGATACAATCTCCCATAATCTGGACACAATTGCTATAATAAACCCGCTCATCAATGGTGAAAACGAAGTTAGCACTCACGCTACTAGCGAAAGCGTAGATGAAATAGCTCCTCTTCCTTCTAATAACAGTGATGACGCTATATATTCAGCACATGAAGGAACAACAATAGAACAGATTGAACAAGCTAAAAGCTTGAATACTACAATAAATATGCCTGATGAGAAAGAAGCACAAGAAGATGTCCAACCGAAAAATTTGCAACAACAAAAGAAGCTTGCGCATAAGAAGAGACGAGGCTTCTTCCATTGGCTGTTCGCAAAAATTATGCGGAGATAAAAGGACATAGAGACACTATGCAACAACAGAGAAGACAGCATGCAGGCTAGAATTTTAAGATGCTATCATTCGTACATAATGAGCAAAAAGAAATAACTCTATGCTAATAAGAAAATTGACGATGCCCTGGCAATAGGCTTATACTTGGGTGGACCATGAGGAGGCAGAACGTGTTATTTAAAGATTACGACAAAGAAAATCCTGTTCACAGTCCAGTGCGCACGCAATATTTACAAATCAAGAGTCAGAATCCTGACGCAATTCTTTTTTTTCGGATGGGCGATTTCTATGAAATGTTTGATGACGACGCGGAGATTGTTGCCCGCGAACTAGAGATTGCACTTACACGCAGAGACTTCGGGCGCGGCGAAAAATCGCCGATGGCCGGCATCCCCCATCACGCCGCAGACGGCTATATTGCACGCCTTGTAGGCAAAGGCTACCGAGTCGCCATCTGTGAGCAGACTAGCGATCCAGCCCTCTCCAAGGGCCTTGTGGATCGTGAAGTTATCCGTATTGTCACGCCAGGCACTATTATTGACCCGGCGATGCTTGCCGCGAAACGCAACAACTTCTTAGCCGCAGTGTTAGTCAGCCGCGATGCTGTTGGTATCGCTTATATTGATATTACAACTGGCGAGTTTGCTGTTACGCAATTTAGCTCGACTGAGCCAGAAGTGGCGGCACAGCAAGAGATTGCACGCGTTGGACCAGCCGAAGTACTTGTAGAAGCTCACTATAGCCGCCAGGGAAGTCGCAAACGCCGCTGGTTGGCGGCTGTAATGAACGAGAAGCAAGTGACGAAGCTTGGCAGCAATGGCAATCCAAATGCGGAGATTCCCGCACTGGAAGAGGATGAAGAAGACGATATAGCACCGCTCGCTAAGCTGCTCGATGGCGTGGCAGGACATGTCACACCTTATGACACGCGTTATTTCAACGAGGACGATGCACGACATCGCTTGCTCAGACAGTTTAATACTGCCTCGCTCGAAGGCTTTGGGTGTGCTCATCTCCCGCTTGCCATCCGGGCGGCGGGTGCAGTTCTGGCCTATGTACAGGATACACAAAAAGGCCTCTTACAGCAACTTACGGCGCTGGAAACTTACTTTACAAACGGGTTTATGACCCTTGATCCATATACGCGCCGCAACCTTGAGCTCTTCGAAACCGGGCGTGGAGCCTCAGTCAAAGGATCATTACTATGGGTGCTTGATAAAACACGCAGTCCGATGGGAGGTCGCTTGCTGCGGCGCTGGATCGGGCAACCTCTGCTCTCAATAGCAATACTCCAGCAACGCCTGAATGCGCTAGGCGAACTCCTTGGCGATACTATTCTGCAAGCGAGACTGGCGGACAACCTCAAAAAGGCGGGTGATGTTGAGCGGCTGGCAAATCGTGTACGACAACGTATCGCTTCACCACGTGATCTGGTTGCACTCGCAAATGGACTACACGCAGCCGCAGAAGTGCGCAGCAGCCTCTCAGAAGAAGAGGCGAACAACAAGCCTACTCTGACACGCATAATAGAGAAACTAGCCGATAACGCTGATATTATCTCCCTTATCGAGGGAGCTATCGTCGATGAACCTCCTCTCAGTATTTCGGAGGGCGGTATTATCCGGCCAGGCTTTAGCACTGAACTCGACCAGTTAAGAGATGCTTCGCAAAATGGACGAAAGTGGATCGCAGATCTGGAACAGCGCGAACGCAAACGAAGTGGCATCAACAACCTCAAAGTAGGATTCAATAAGGCCACCGGCTACTTTATTGAGATAACAACATCCAATTTAAACCGTGTGCCACCAGACTATATGCGCAGGCAGACATTGACCAATTCCGAGCGCTATATTACACCGGATCTTAAAGAATACGAGACGCTCATCCTCAATGCGCAAGAACGCATTAATAAGATGGAGAATGAGTTTTTTACGCAGCTACGCGCTGACATCGCGGTTCATGCCTCTGAGCGTATCCTGGAGACGGCCCATGCGCTTGCCGAAATTGATGTCTATCTGAGCCTGGCAGAGGTTGCGGCCAGGCAAAACTATTGTCGGCCACAACTTGACGAAAGCGATACAATTCACATTGTCGCGGGTCGCCATCCAGTGGTTGAGCAATCGCAGTCCGAGACAGCCTTTATTCCTAATGATACAAACCTATCCAACCGTGACGCCCAGATTTGTATTATCACCGGCCCCAATATGGCGGGCAAATCGACCTATCTACGCCAGGTTGCGCTTATCACCCTCATGGCTCAGATCGGCAGTTATGTCCCGGCAGAAGCGGCAACCATCGGCATCACAGATCGCATTTTCACACGTATTGGCGCACAAGATGACCTGGCAACAGGGCAGAGTACATTTATGGTGGAGATGGTAGAAACAGCCAATATCCTACACCATGCCACACCACGTAGCCTGATCATTCTAGATGAGATTGGACGCGGCACAAGTACATACGATGGGCTGGCCATTGCACGCGCAGTCGTCGAATATTTACACAATAACAAACGCAGTGGAGCACGCACCCTCTTCGCAACACACTATCATGAACTGGTTGAGGTTGCGCAACTCCTGCCACGCATTCGCTGTATGAATGTGGCTGTGACCGAAGAAGCCGGGCAAATCGTCTTCCTGCGCAAGATTGTACCCGGTGGTGCCGATAGAAGTTATGGTATCCATGTAGCGCAACTCGCCGGTATTCCACGACCAGTTATCCATCGTGCACAAGAGATTCTCGAGGAACTCGAACGTAAAGGCGATGCAAAAGCACGCCGCAAAGCCATGCGCGACATGACAATGCCCGTCGCCTGGCAAATGACATTGCTCGCCGCAGAATCTAATCCATTGCTCGAAGAGATCAAGAACCTTGCTATCGATGAATTGACGCCCATAGAAGCGATTAGTAAGCTTTATGAACTGCAACAAAAGGCTAAACATGAATCTTAGATTAAAAATGCATTTGTGTTTTCTAGTACATTACGAATAACTCAACAACACGCTCAGACAGGCAATGTGATATCATATAAGTGGTTAGTGTATCGTTTACAATAACAAATAAACATACATGGAGGATCAATGACGACACAAGAGCAATCTCATATTGATCAGCAGACACTTGAAAAGCTCTGCATCAACACCATTCGCACACTAGCTATGGACGGCGTCCAACAGGCAAACTCTGGGCACCCAGGTACCCCTATGGCTCTGGCCCCATTAGCATATTTACTGTATACGCGCCACATGCATTACAATCCGCAAAATCCCACATGGCTGAACCGCGACCGTTTCATCCTCTCAGCCGGTCACGCATCCATGCTACTGTACACTATGCTGTACTTGACTGGCTATGATCTACCATTAGAAGAGCTGAAAAATTTCCGCCAATGGCAAAGCCAGACGCCGGGACATCCTGAATATGGGCATACAGCAGGCATCGAGACGACCACGGGACCGCTGGGTCAGGGAATGGCAAATGGCGTGGGGATGGCTATTGCCCAACGCTTCCAGGCCAGCCGCTACAATCGCCCCGATCATCCCATCCTCGATCACCACATCTACGCGATTGTGAGCGATGGTGACTTGATGGAAGGCGTTTCCTCAGAAGCTGCCTCGGTGGCCGGCTTCCTCAAATTGGGTCAACTGATCTATTTCTATGATGACAATAACATTACTATCGAGGGCAGCACCAGCCTGGCCTTCAACGAAAACGTTGGTCAACGCTTCGAGAGCTACGGCTGGCACGTTCAACATGTTGCCGATATCAATGATCTTGACACTCTTGATCAAGCCATCAACGCCGCAAAAGCTGTCACTGATCGTCCTTCATTGGTTATTGTCAAATCAAAGATTGGCTATGGCAGTCCTCACAAACAAGGAAGCGCCGGAGCACATGGCTCACCTCTGGGAGCCGATGAAGTTATCTTAACAAAACGCAATCTTGGCTGGCCCTCTGAGGAGCCTTTTTTTGTGCCTACTGAGGCATTGAACTTCTACAGGCAGGCAATTGAGCGTGGTGCAGCGCAAGAGCATGCATGGCAAAAGCAGTATGATGCATACAAAGATGCATTCCCTGAATTGGCCACGCAATGGCAACAAGAGTTGAGTGGCGCATTGCCTGCTGGTTGGGATAGTGATCTGCCAGTCTTTAAAGCTGGTGAGGCTCTGGCAACACGAATAGCATCAAGCAAAGCCATCAACGCCATCGCGCCAAAGCTCCCGAACTTCATTGGTGGTTCCGCAGACCTTGCACCTTCGACCAATACATATATGAAAGACCTGGGCGACTTTGGCCCGCAAGAGAATGGCCGCAACATGCACTTCGGTATTCGCGAGCATGCGATGGGCAGTATCCTCAATGGCATGGCACTCTACGGAGGCCTGATCCCCTTTGGTGCCACATTCTTGATCTTCTCGGACTACATGCGCCCGCCAATCCGCCTTGCCGCATTGATGAAAATCAAAACGATCTATGTCTTCACCCATGATAGCATTGGCGTTGGCGAAGATGGACCCACCCACCAGCCAATTGAGCAAGTCGCAGCTCTACGTTCTATCCCAGGTCTGACGGTGATACGCCCTGGCGATGCGAACGAAACGGCAGAAGCCTGGCGCGTAGCTATCACACACAAAGGCCCGGTTGCGTTGGCCCTCACGCGACAAAACTTGCCAACGCTGGACCGCACAGTGTATAGCAGCGCGGCCAACGTGGCCAAAGGGGCATATGTTCTCTTTGATAGTCAAAATACAAATAGCTCGGAAGCTCTACAGCTTATCCTCATGGCAAGCGGCTCAGAAGTTGCACTTGCCGTTGACGCAGCAAACCAGTTACATCAAGAAGGCCTTAACGTTCGTGTAGTAAGTGTACCTAGTTGGGAACTCTTTGAAGAGCAGAGTGCAGAATACAAAGAAAGCGTGTTACCAAAAAATGTTACAGCACGTATAGCCATTGAAGCAGCCTTACCCATGGGCTGGGAACGCTATGTTGGAACACAGGGTGAAATCATCGGCATGAATCACTTCGGAGCTTCGGCCCCTGCAAAAACTCTCTTCCAGCAATTTGGCTTCTCTGTGGAAAATGTTGTAGCAAAAGCAAAAGCACTGCTAGAGAGCAAATAATCATCTAAACCTATGTATTCACAGAAGATATGTGCCATCGCCTGATACTGCAGATTGCTTACAGCGACAGCACATATGTTGGAGCAACAAAAGAAAGAAGGCAGAAGTCATATGACTAATCCACTAATACAACTGCACGAGCAAGGTCAGAGTCCCTGGTACGATAACATCGACCGTACTCAGCTCAATTCGGGCAAGTTTCAGCGTATGATTAAAGAAGATGGTATCCTTGGCGTTACCGCAAATCCTACTATCTTTGAGAAGTCAATCAGCGCTGGTCACGCCTATGATGAGCAGATTGCAGATTTGATCAAAGCTAAGAAGAGCACCAGCGAGATTTACGAAGCTGTTGTTATCAGCGACATCAGAACGGTTGCAGACTTGCTGCGCCCAATATATGATCGAACAAATGGACAGGATGGCTATGTCAGCCTTGAGGTCTCACCAGACCTGGCCAATGATACAGATGCCACGATTTCCGAAGCCAAACGCTTCTGGCAGATGGTTGAGCGTCCCAACCTCATGATTAAAATTCCGGCCACACCCGCTGGCATTCCGGCCATCTATGAAGTGTTACGCAGTGGCATCAACGTCAACGTCACGTTGATCTTCTCTATCCAGGCCTACCGCAATGTTGTAGATTCTTATCAGCGTGCCTTAGAAGACCTGCACAGTCGAGGTGAAGACCTCAGCAAAATCGCCTCGGTTGCCAGTTTCTTCATCAGCCGCGTTGACACACTCGTCGATAAACGCCTCGAAGATATGGTCAAGGGCACCACTGACTCTGCACAACAAAAGAAGCTAAAAGCACTGGAAGGCAAAGCCGCTATCGCCAATGCACGGCTGGTTTACCAGGACTTCAAACAACTTTTCGGCACACCCGCCTTCGAGTCGCTCAAGCATGCCGGCGCTCATGTGCAGCGTCCACTCTGGGCAAGCACAAGCACGAAAAATCCCGCCTATCGCGACGTGATGTATGTAGAAGAGCTCATTGGTCCTGACACTGTCGATACCATGCCATTAGAAACCGTTAGAAACTTCCGCGATCATGGTGTAGTGCGTTATAGTATTGAAGATAACATAGCAGAGGCAAAGGCGGCATTAGCCGACCTTGAAGACCAGGGCATTCTTTACGAACAGGTCACCCAGCAGCTACTGGATGAAGGTGTACAAAAATTTGCGGATTCCTTCCACCAGTTGTTTGCTGGCATTGAAGGCAAGAAAAATGCCATTGCAGAGGGAAAAGTTACACGCTAGCAGTGTCGAGTCAGGTGAGAAAAGATCTTTTCTCTACACCTGACGCAGACAAGATACTGACCGGATAGATGCTTAATCGGCATCTACCCGGAAGTACTGTATCAAAGCCTTCTAGCTTTACCTATCCCTTCTTTTTTCATATTGTATCGTTCACATAGCTATAACAAAACGCGAGTAGTAACAAAATACACACTAGGAGATATAATATGCCTCAGCGTAGCGTCGTCGAGGCGCCAAACCCCTTTCGCGAGGGGCTACGCATCAAAGAGAGCTTAGAGCCATGTGTAATGGTCATCTTCGGTGCAACTGGCGACCTCACGCACCGGAAACTGCTCCCTGCGCTTTATAATCTGGCCCTGGAGCATCCACTTCCGGCCGGTTTTTCAGTTGTTGCATTCGCACGACGACCTTATACTGACGAAACATTTCGCCAGCAAGCCCTCGAATCCATCAACCAGTATTCCCGCCAAAAGCCCGTTAACCCACAGGTATGGGAGAGTTTCGCCGCCGGTTTACACTATTTGCAGTCCGATTTTCATGATGCAGAGGGCTATGAGAAGCTCAACACCTTATTGAACAAACTCGATCAAGAGCGTGGCACCGGTGGAAATCGTCTCTTCTACCTCTCAACCCCACCCAGCCAGTACCCAGAAATCATTCAACATCTCGGTGCTGCCGGTCTCAACAGAAACCGCAAAGGCTGGACGCGTATCATCATTGAAAAGCCCTTTGGACACGACCTGGCAACAGCCCGTGAACTCAATCGGCAGGTCGGGAAGGTCTTTAAAGAAGATCAGATCTATCGC
The DNA here is from genome assembly GCA_963850365.1 of uncultured Chloroflexia bacterium. Taxonomy (GTDB): domain Bacteria; phylum Chloroflexota; class Ktedonobacteria; order Ktedonobacterales; family Ktedonobacteraceae; genus Dictyobacter. The sequence goes on along the minus strand of CAWKKX010000022.1, from coordinate 150,275 downwards.
ATTGACCACTATCTTGGAAAAGAGACCGTCCAGAATATCCTGGTCTTCCGCCTGGCAAATGGCATTTTCGAGCCCGTCTGGAACCGTCGCTATGTCGATCATGTCCAGATCACCGTCGCCGAGAATCTGGGATTAGAAGGCCGAGGGGGCTACTACGAAGAATCTGGTGCCATCCGGGACATGATTCAAAATCATATGTTGCAACTACTCACCCTGGTTGCCATGGAACCGCCAATCGCCTTCGATGCCAATTCGGTGCGCGACGAAAAGGTAAAAGTGTTGCATGCCCTCCAGCCTTTAACAGGTCGCGATGTTCTCACGAACACTGTACGAGCTCAGTATGGGCCTGGTTGGGTAAGCGGGCATCAAGTTCCCGGCTACGTCCAGGAAAAAGGCGTTGCACCTACATCATCTACTGAAACATATGTCGCGTTAAAAACCTTTGTTGACAATTGGCGTTGGGCTGGCGTACCATTCTACTTACGCACAGGCAAACATTTGCCCAAACGCGTAACAGAACTTGCTATTCAGTTCAAGCAACCACCATTGATTCTCTTTAAGAATAGCGAAGCACAGGGCCAGGTCGAACCAAATGTCCTGACATTGCGTATCCAACCGGACGAAGGCATCTCACTTAAGTTCGGTGCAAAAGTGCCCGGCACTGATATGCAGATTCGCTCTGTGAATATGGACTTTTTCTATGGTTCGTCCTTTGTGCGTGAGCAGCCAGAGGCATACGAGCGTCTCTTGCTAGACGCAATGCATGGTGACTCAACGCTCTTTACAAGGCGTGACGAGGTAGAGGCCGCATGGACATTCGTTCAGGGTATCCTTGACGAGTGGAAGACGGCTCCACGTGACACTATCTCTACGTACGAATCTGGCTCCTGGGGGCCTCAGACATCGGATGAATTCATCTGGCGCGATGGTCGCCGTTGGCGTCGCCCTTAGTCAGGGTACAAACGGCTAGCAATATACACAATAACACGATGTTGTCCTTGTGAACAACGAAGTTCAAATGATGAAGGATGTAGAAATGGCAATGGATAACTCTGCAAATCCAGAATTGAATTTACCCTGGGCGGGGAAAAAAGTACGTCAGGAGGAAGTTGAGAATGAACTAACTTCTTTCTGGCATCGGGCTGCTGACAATATGCGTATTAGCCAGAATATGAATGTGCGTACCAGCGTACTTAATTTGGTAATCTGTGCACTTGATGCGGAGTCAGCATACAAAGCTAGTATGCTTTTACGTGATTTGTCCAGTACTCTTATCGCGCGAGTTACCCTTTTAATCCTTGATATACGCAGCAATGTGCCCTCAAATACGACGACATGGGTCACGCTACGCTCCTTCCCCATCATTTCAGACATTATGCGTCATCATTTTGAACAGATCACAGTTGCTATATCGGGGACGGCTGTTCACTATACGGCGAATATTGTGCAAGGCTTGCTAAAACCAGATCTCCCAGTTTATTTGTGGTGGTTAAAAAGTCCACCAGCAGACGAAAGTATTTTACAACGCCTGACACAGATCAGTAGCCGGGTCGTCGTGGATTCGCGTGACTTCTCACAACCCGAAGAACAAATTCGCATGCTCTCCGAGTTGTTGCAGGAATCTCCTGATTGTGCATTGAGCGACCTTAACTGGGAATATGTTACCTCCTGGCGCGAATTGATCGCACAGTTTTTTGATATCGCTGACTACCGCCCTTACCTGCTTAACGCTGATCATATCGAAATAGAGTACGCAGTTCTGCCTTCTTCCGAGGCTACACCAGCTCCATCGGCTGCAAAAAACCCTATTGGGGCATTGCTTATTGGAGCCTGGCTGAAAACGCGGCTGGGTTGGCAACTTTCGGATAGTGGGGATGAGAAATATCATGATGCTGAGTCTGGCAGTTATACCTGGGAGATGCATACACGCGATATTACACGGCTATTATCCCAACCATTGCTCTTAAATATACAAGAAAGTGCTACGCAAGGAAGCATTCACATTTCGATTCGGCCGCAAGTGCTGGCTGAATCTCGTCCCGGAACCCTCTGCATGATTCGTATTACAGGTGAGATCAATGGCGAACGCGCGACATTCATTGTGAAGCGCGGCGCTGATAATGATCATGTCTCGACCGCGGTCGAGATCGCAGGCGAAACTCGCTTGCAGCGCACTGTGAATATTGCTGCAACCTATAAAGAGAGCAACCTGCTACACCACGAACTTGAAATTATGGGGCGCGATCATCTCTATGAGGAAACACTGCACGAGGTGTTTGCTTTACTTGCGTAACAAATACGTCTTGAAAATCAGTTGGGCTAACGGCTTCCATACAATCAGCACAGCTTAGCTAACCGATTGACATAGCTTTAGGAGCTTCTTTTTATGAATGTTGTAATCTTTTCTGATGGAGATAAGCTTAGCCACGCGGCTGCCGCATATGTTGTACAGATTGCAGGCGATTCTATTGCAGCACATGGAAACTTTACGCTAGCACTTTCGGGCGGCTCCACTCCGAAAAAGCTGTATACCCTGCTGGCAAGCGAGCCGTATCGCAGTCAGATCGACTGGACACGCGTTGAGATTTTCTGGTCAGACGAGCGTTGCGTACCGGCAGATGATCCTGAGAGCAACTATCGTCTGGCACAGGAAGTTATGCTCTGCAAGCTACCAATTGCGGCTAAGCAGATTCACCGTATGCCAGCAGACGAAGCGGACCGCAACGCAGCCGCACACGCATATACACAAGAAATGCGCCAGGTCTTTGGTACTGACGGCACTCCTTCCTTTGATCTGATTCAACTTGGCATGGGGCCAGAGGCACATACCGCCTCGCTGTTTCCCCATCAGGCATCACTACAGGAACAACAAAGGCTTGTCATGTCTGTATCTGTACCCAAACCACCACCGCCACGCCTGACCTTTACCCCAGTGCTACTCAACGCAGCACACCACGTCTTGTTCCTGGTTACTGGGGCAGAGAAAGCAGAGGCAGTACAGGCCGTCCTGGAAGGGGAACAGCGACCAGAAGAATATCCTGCCCAGATTGTGCAGCCCCATAATGGTGATGTTACATGGATGCTCGACGCAGCGGCGGCTGCAAAATTGAGCCGGAAGTACCAGGAGATATAATGGCAAGCGCAACACAACTAGTTCCATCCATCCTGTCCGCCGATTTCAGCCGCCTGGGCGAACAGGTACGCGAGGTAGAAGATGCTGGGATAAAGCGCATTCAGATCGACATTATGGATGGACATTTCGTACCGAATATCACCATGGGCCCAGGCATCGTGCAAGCGGTCCGCAATTGCACTCAAATGACGCTCGAAGCCCATTTGATGATCAGCAATCCACAGGACTACATCGAAATCTTTGCGAAAGCGGGGGCAGATGTCATCATCGTGCACCAGGAAGCCTCGCCGCACCTGCACAAACTTATCAAGCAGATCCAGGCGCTGGGCAAGCAGGCAGGCATCGCCCTCACCCCTTCAACGCCCATCTTTATGCTACAAAATATACTGTCACTGTGTGACATGGTCCTGATCATGACCGTCAATCCCGGCTTCGGCGGACAAGAATTCATCCCCGAAACGCTGCCAAAGATCGCTCAACTAAAACAAATCTTAGTACAGCGTGAGCTCACATGCGACATCGAGGTCGATGGCGGCATCAACGCAGAGACGATCCCTCAGGTCGTCAAAGCCGGAGCAAATCTGCTGGTTGCAGGGTCGTCGATCTATAATAATAAAGAGAGCGTTGAAGAGGCCGTCAAAAAGCTCAATGGCATCATTCGTGCACAATAATGAACGGAAACGCCAAACAAGCTCATTATTTGCTGCATTCCTTTTTCGTGTGCGTTCTTACCACCTTTATTATTTATTTGCAGGCAACCTGCACTTCTACATCATTTCGTTCTGAAGGTGAAGTGGTGTAGAAGCACAGGATCTCTGCAATAAAGGTCTAAGAGGCAAAGGTCATAGGAAACCAACTCTCCTAAATCCATGAGAGCCGCATACGTACAAGAAGACGATTTACCGAGTGCAATTCGTCACCACCCAGGAGATGGAGGAAGCGAGCAGTGCGCAGGTACACCCCACCTCCCAAAACAATGGAGATCGCTAATTTGACCCCAACCAACACTGAACTCAGCAAGCTCATAGAAGCCTTGCCATCTACACTCGATGTCTGTATCAATCTATCAAGGGCCTGATGCGAAAGAAAAACAACAATTGAAAGTGCAGCAACGGCAATCAGAATGCGCCATGTAAAAGTGACGAGCATACGTAAATACAGCCCATCTAGTTGACGATGTAAAATCCAGAGCAATGCCAATGCTTCGAGGAGGCTTGAAATGGTTGTCGCTAGCGCCAACGCACCCATCCCCCATGGACCAGATAGCTGCAAGGGACCTAACGTCGTAGGAGTCAGCACCCCCAACCCAATCTGAACGCACCAGACAGCAAGATCCAATAGGACCAGACTCAACGCTATTTTCAAGCTAAGCTGCATCAGGCTGATATATACCGGCAACTTACTCTGGCGCAAAGCATAGAAAGGTCGCGTTAGGATTTCAACAAGTGCCAGACCAGGTAGACCAAGAGCGTAACAGATCAGCGGAATAGCTGTCGATTGTGCCTCACTTAATGTAAAAGAACCATGCTCAAACAAGACTTGTACTACTGACAGACTGAGAATGATCAAACCTACACATGCTGGCAAAGAGATAAAGAGCACACTCTGTAACGATTCTACCACAAGGTTGCGTAAATCATCCATACGACCTTCCGCCACATATTCGGCCATACGTGGAAATGAAGCTGTGGCCAATGGTGTAATAACACCAAGAGGAATAGTGATAATCGTCAGAGCAATGCGATACTGTGTCTGTAGACCAGCTTCCGCCCCAATATAGGCCGCAAGCCATCCTATCATGAGGATATCAATATACTGTGTCATAGTCACCATGAGCGAGTTCGCCATACGAGGCACCATCTGCCGCGCAATGTGCCACATGCCAGGATGCCGCCAATCAAAAGTAACACGATAGCGCATGCCAACTTTCCATAAACCTGGAATCTGCACCCCTACCATCAAAGCCGCCCCTAAAACAACACCCCAGGAAGCATAATACACTGTTAGCAAGTCGCTTGATGTGCCCGCCTGATGGGGAAGCACAAAACTGGGAATCAAGCCAATGATCATACCAATAGGATAGAGAACGCTGCCAAGAGCTGGCAAAAAGAAGCTTTGCCGCGCATTTAAAACCGAGCTAATTATCACACCCGCTCCCATAATTACCGATTGGAGAAACATTACTCTCATCAATGAGGCAACGATAGCTTGTTCATTTTGCGGCGCGTTGAAATAATAGATGTGAATAATTTGTGGAGTAAACAGCATTCCCAAAAGTGCAATCATGAGCAATAGAGCAGTAGAGATATTCAGAGCTGAACTGGCAACATGCCACGCAGTCTTCTCGTCCTTTTTGCTGATCATATACAGGTTAAAGACAGGAATAAATGCAGACAATAAGGCTCCACCAGCCATAATGTTGAAAATGAGATCCGGGAGATTGAAGGCCAGGTTGTATGCATCGGTAAACTGATTCGTTCCAATATGAGAGAACAGCGAGGTACGCAACAGACCCAGGAAGCGCGACAAAAAAGAGGCACCAGTAAGTATCAATGCAGCCTGACTTACACTGGTACCTTTTAAAATTACACGTGTCGGCTTATCAGGAGATTTTGCAGCAGAAGAAATGTTTTCAAGTGGAAGAGGTGTACCAAGACGTTGCGCTTGAAGTTGACGCAATCGTTCCCGATGGAGATCCTCCACACGAAAAGACTGTGACGGCTGCAAATACTGAAACTCCAGCCCTTGCGTATATCGTGAGCTACCATCATCGAACGGAGCTTGCTGATTCCATTCTTCATTTTGCCGATTTGCTTTATCCGCTTGCTGGTTTTCTTTATCCATAAAAGTAATCGTCTTTACCTATGTTTTTCTAAATAGCATAAAATTTTTTACTGCATGCCATATACAATAATACATTATATATTTAACACAAATATAGCTTTAGATCGGATACAGTCATTAGTACCATTATACCCTTATGAGGAAGAAAACCGCTAAGTTTGCACCAAATACCAAAATAATAGTCCGATAGATATACAATTATTGATATATAGAAGTTTTAGAACTTAGATGCTACCCAGTTTATCTCAAGTACGAAAGGACCAGAAACAAACAATGCATGATGACATCACCGACGTACCCGGCATTCGTATCGGGAACGACACAAACCTGGCAGCCGGAACAGGCTGCACTGTCATCCTTTGCGACACTCCAGTAGTAGGAGGCGTCGATGTACGTGGCGGGGCACCGGCTACGCGCGAGACCGACCTGCTCAGTCCGCTCTGCCTCGTCAATGAAGTGCACGCAATCTTGCTCACTGGCGGCAGTGCCTTTGGACTGGATGCGGCCAGCGGCATCGTACGCTACCTCGAAGAGCGCAACATCGGCTATGACACAGGAATTGTCCGTATGCCAATTGTGCCCGCAGCGGCTATTTTTGACCTTCCGCTCGGTTCCGCGCTCATACGTCCCGATGCGGCCTCCGGCTATCGCGCCTGTGAGCAAGCAAGTACAGGCCCCATTGCTCAAGGCAATGTAGGAGGCGGAACAGGAGCCACCGTCGGCAAATTATTTGGTCCGCAGCTCGCCATGAAAGGCGGACTTGGTTCGGCCAGCATAGAGCTGCCAGGCGGCATTGTTGTTGGTGCACTCGTCATCGTCAACGCGCTAGGAGATATTCTCGATCCCCAGACGCAAAAGACGCTAGCAGGAGCACGTCATCCCCTGCAGCAACAGGCCACTCCAACAAAATCCCATCGGCAATACCACCATCGCAGTCGTCGCCACAAATGCAACACTGAGTAAAGCACATGTAAACAAAGTTGCTCAAATGGCACACGACGGTATAGCACAGGTCATACGACCTGCACACACCATGTTCGATGGCGATACAGTCTTTGCACTCGCGCAAGAAACCGGACCGCAAACGCAACAAGAACATGCAGCAGCGGCACAAAGAGTCAGTACCATAGGCGCAGCAGCGGCAAACACACTCGCACGTGCCATCATCAAGGCAATTCTTGCAGCAAGCGATTTACACGGCATACCAGCAGCAGCCAATGATCATAAATTGGAAGAAAAATAACAGCGGGTTGTGAGAAAGCTCCATTCTGTTATGTCAGGGTTGCAGCATTACAAGTAACACAATGCCCCCACCGACCAGCATGAGTAGCACACATACGATTATCACCAGGGCGAACATATAACTTCGAGAGGTGGCCAGGATATCTGGCACAACATCGGATATACGTCGCTCTGGCCGTATAGGCAGCTCACGTTTTGCGGTCAATGTTTTCAGTCCACCTGTAGCCAGGTCCCATGAATGGGTAGCGAAGTCGAGTGCGTGTTCGTGCTCCAATGAATTATCAGGCTCTGATGCAAGTGGGGAAGATGCCGCTCTCCCTACGGCATGAGTGGGTATAGATGATTTTACGGGCATCGAGTGGTTAGGAGAGATAATTTGCGGCTGATGAGGCTGAAATTTTGAGGGTTGCGCATCAGAACTGGGTAGCGTCACAGCTTTCCTCCACCAGGAACAGTTACAAAATAACCGCGTCGTTAAGGAACGCTTACAACATACGCACTACAGAATATTTACTAACTATTACTAATTGTAGTCAAATACAGAAGTTTCGCAAGTCATCTATGACTATTGGGGGGGAAAACCAGAGTTCAAGTAAACAAGGCTCTCTTTATCGAGAGTTCAGCACCGGGCAAAAGCCATCCACCAGAGAACATTGCCATTAAAACTTATTTCTCCCTTAAAATCTCCAGGAGTGAAGAGAGCATACGCCCGGTCGCCCCCCAGATACGGTACGTATGATCATCAGATTGATAGTCATAAAAGTGGACAATACGAGTTTTCCCGCCCCGTTTCCACTGTTCCGTATGAAAGATAGCAGGATTGAGCAATTCATGAACAGGAGCCACCATCAACTCCTCTACCTCAGCCTCCTGAAGTCGCAACGTACCCAGACCAGCTGGAAGAAAAGCCACGACTGGAGTAATCACATGATTCGAGATACCAATAAAGACAAGCGGCAGTAGACCAAGCACCTCTACACCAGCAGAATCGAGGCCAATCTCTTCTTCAGCTTCGCGCAACGCAGTCATCACAGGAGAAAGATCGCCAGGTTCGGCCCTCCCACCAGGAAAAGCAATCTCACCACTATGAGAGCGCAGAGTACTTGCACGACGAATGAACGCCAGATGCAAATTTCCCTGCTGTATAAAAAGTGGGAGGAGGACAGCCGCCTGTCGAGCATCGGGATAATCGCCATCCAGCGCATCAAGCAGAGAAGCAACCTGCTCAACAGGCGTAAGATGCTCACGTAAAGCACGTAAAGCAGCAACGGTATGTATAGTATTGAGCCCATTCATACTTCCTATTGTAACACATGTAGTGGGGACTTGCATTATTGTGATACAATATGAGACAGTAAAACATCGGAGAGAATTGTCAAAAAGTCGCAAATTGACTTGCAATCGAGGACGGCATTTGGTATAATTGGATTATCGAGTGGGGGTATGCTTACGTACGGGCGTTTATTGTCTTTACGAGGGGGCGTACAGCCTGCGAGTAACGTTTCGTATCACCGTCCTGTAGAGCAAACAATAAGGTCGTATTGGATACTCTTGATCAAACAAGATACTGAAACCGAAACGATTGCCGCAAAGCACCTCCTCCGATTAAGCCCAAGTCCGATGGTACACTCCCCATGGCCCCAACGCAGTGCAGTCTATTTTACTGTTCTTAACTATTTGGAACTTTTCGGCCATTTCGGGCCGAAAGAGACGGCATCGAGTCAAGAGGTTGGAAGGGTATGTGTAACGTCGCAGATGAGGCAAAAACCGTGGATCGAAGGGGGTTCAACAACCCATGCAAGCACAAAAGCACGGCGACCTTTCGACAATGCCAGCGGAAATTCAAAACAGCGGGCGGGTACAGACGATGATCGAAGGAAATGACACACAAGGGCAAATTAGCAGCAACCCCGAAGAGATGGAAGAACTGAATCAGAGCGATATGGAAGCGTTGCTGGCACTCGCCAATCCCATCAATGTTAAAAGAGGCGATGTGGTCGAGGGCGTAATCGTGCGTATCGACCAGGACGAAATCCTGGTCGATATTGGCCTCAAATCCGAGGGCGTCCTCTCAACAAAAGAGTTGCCATCCAATGGTTATGGCTCATTCAGCGAACTTCACCTCAATGACAAAGTTCTGGTTTACGTGATCCAACCAGAGACCTCAGAGGGGCATGCAGTTCTCTCATTGAAGAGAGCGAACACAGAGCGTCAGTGGCGCATAGCAGAAGAGCAGTACAAGAACAATGAACTCCTGAAGGCAAAAGTCATCGACTACAACAAGGGTGGGTTAATTGTTGATGTTGCAGGAATTCGTGGCTTTGTACCAATTTCTCAAATTTTGAACCTCAAGCGCGAAGAGGTTGCTGCCGGCGGCGAGAATCAGGAAACCGCCGCCAAACTCCAGAGCATGAAAGACAAAGAGCTTACAGCTCAAGATTATCGAGATCAATCGAGCGCGCAACCGCTTGATTCTCTCCGAGCGCCTGGCTGTCCAGGAATGGCGTCAACGCCGTCGCGAGGAGCTGCTCGATGAGCTGAAGCCAGGTGAAGTCCGCAAAGGTGTGGTGAGCAACCTCGCGAACTTTGGTGCCTTTGTCGATCTGGGTGGAGCTGACGGACTCGTACACATCAGTCAATTGGCCTGGAGCCGCGTGAATCACCCTAGTGAGGTGTTACATGTTGGACAAGAGGTCGAGGTACAGGTCTTGAGTGTCGATAAGGACAAGAAAAAAATCGCACTCTCGATCAAACGTGCCGAAGTTGATCCCTGGACAACCGTGGAACAGCGCTACACACCAGGGCAGGTTGTTACAGGCGTTGTAACAAAGATTGCTCCTTTTGGAGCGTTCGCACGTATCGAAGACGGTATTGAAGGCCTGATCCATCTTTCTGAATTAACCCCAGGAACAGACCCCAAATCTATCTTGCACGAAGGGGCTCAACTGCAGTTGCGTATCCTACGTATTGATGCGGAACGTCGTCGCCTCGGTCTGAGCCTGCGCCAGGCTGATGAACTGGATGCAAAAGAGACGCCAGTCGAGACAGAAGAGCAATACGAAGAGGTCACCGATACCAATAGTACGCCTGCACAAAACGCTGCACCAGCACCAGTAGCAGAAGCAGTACCAGTCACGCCATCGCTCGAATCACTCCAGACTCACCCGGAGCCCAACCAGTCGAAGCGTGATAACAGAAACCGTGATCGCCAGGATCGCCCGGCCGAAAATGGTCTTCTGGGCGGCATCGCAAGCGAAGAAGGTGAACTGACTGCTATGGCAGAAGCGTTCCGTGCTGCAGCACGCCAGCGCTCTTCTAAAGAAGAAAACGATTCTTCAGAAGCGTAAAACAGCATTCGTGCTGTTTGATTGTCACTCAAAAGACGATAGAAACCACCCGTTGACCTCCTGATCAGGAGGTCAACGGGTGGTTTCTATCTTGCAAGTGATAAACCTGAACTAGTATACACTGCACAAAGAAAGATCCGCATTTTCAAAGATAGCTATATTATTCTTGACGTTTCAAAAAAAGTTGTAGTATGATGAAACATGCAGTTTGGCCATACACTAAGGGATGTTCTCAACATCAAACTTACGCAAAATAGCTAGCTAGGCTCAATTTAAAGTAGGGGCCGTTCGCAAAAACACATGTTATGATATCTGCGCAAATTTGTTGTACAATAGAGAATAATCATAAAAAGTATCTGCCAGTAGTAGAGAAGGAGGGACAACGATGATGGCTAAACAAAATGTGCAGCTACTCGTTTGTCAACGAATCAAAGAAGATACGGAGGCATCTGAATAATAAGAGTCCCTACCATTCAAAACATACACATTGTACATGAACAGACGATTTCGCGACCTCTCCGCTGCAACTATCTCTGTATAAGCAGTGTAGAGGTCGGTGTTTCTCGATAAGAAGAGCGTATATTGACAGACGGGAGGCTACGGTTGTTATCCTTGACGCTGCAAAATAGGTGTTGTATGATAAACCGAATAGTTTACCTGAGCGACACAGAGGGCGCGGTTCCACCCTCTGCCAATGAAAGGGGGGTGACAAACAGGTGAACGATAGAGATAGGTTCGATAAATTCACTGAGCGGGCGAGAAAAGTACTGAGCCTTGCTCAAGAAGAAGCCCAGCGCTTCCAACACAATTATATAGGCACAGAACACCTCCTACTAGGTCTCGTACGTGAAGGCGAAGGTGTTGCCGCAAAAGTACTTGCAAATCTTGGTGTCGAACTCAACAAAGTTCGTAGTGCCGTCGAATTTATTATTGGACGTGGGGATCGCATTGTTCTCGGCGAGATCGGTCTGACCCCGCGTGCGAAAAAGGTAATTGAGCTTGCCGTTGATGAAGCTCGACGCCTGAATCACCATTATATTGGGACGGAACATCTCTTACTTGGTCTGGTACGCGAGGGTGAAGGTATTGCGGCTGGTGTCCTTGAAAGCCTGGGTGTTAACCTCGAAAAGGTTCGTACACAAACAATTCAAGTGCTCAGTCAGTCTGGCACGCCTCATGAGCGCGATGCCAAACATTCTAAAACCCCTACTATCGATCAAATGGGTATTGATCTGACCGCCGCCGCACGCGCTGGTACTCTTGATCCCGTTGTCGGTCGCTTTCAAGAAATTGAACGCGTTATCCAAATACTTTCGCGCCGTAATAAGAATAACCCGGCTCTCATCGGCGAACCCGGTGTTGGTAAAACTGCTATCGTTGAAGGTCTTGCCCAACGTCTCGTTTCGGGTGAGGTGCCTGAGTCTTTGGCTGGCAAACGCTTGCTTACCCTCGATGTTGGCTCCCTGGTGGCAGGTACAAAATATCGTGGCGAGTTTGAAGAGCGCCTGAAAAAAATTATAGAAGAGATCCGCAATAGCCGCGATTGCATCATCTTTATTGATGAGGTGCATACTCTGGTTGGTGCTGGTGCCGCTGAAGGTGCTGTTGACGCCGCCAATATCCTGAAACCCGCCCTCGCACGCGGAGAACTCCAGTGTATTGGGGCTACTACTCTCGACGAATATCGCAAGTATATCGAGCGTGACGCAGCTCTGCAACGCCGCTTCCAGGAAGTTATTGTTCGCGAGCCTACGGTCGAGGAAACCATTGAAATTCTCAAGGGTATCCGCGAACGCTACGAGCAGCACCATCGCTTGATTATTACCGATGAGGCTCTCAAGGCTGCAACCGATATGGCGAGTCGCTATATTACCGACCGCTTCATGCCGGACAAAGCCATTGACCTGATCGATGAAGCAGCCAGCCGTGTGCGCATGCAGAATTCGCTCGCACCTCTCAACCTGAAAGAGGCTATGAAGGGCCTGGAGTCGGTGCTGCGCGAAAAAGAGGCTGCTATCCAGCAGCAAGAGTATGAACTCGCAGCCGAACTGCGTGATCGTGAAGTGAAACTACGTGATCGTATAGCGAAACTAGAATCTGGCTGGCATAAAGAGCGGGGCAACGAGAAACCAACCGTTGGCGAAGAGGAGATCGCGCAGATCGTCTCTATGTGGACGGGTATCCCGGTTATGCGTATTGCCCAGGAAGAGTCGCAGCGTCTGCTCCAGATGGAAGAGGCATTGCACTCACGCGTCATTGGGCAGAATGAGGCAATCGAGAAGATCGCACGCGCTGTACGCCGCGCACGTGCGGGCCTGAAAGATCCGAAGCGCCCTATTGGCTCCTTCATCTTTATGGGTCCCACTGGTGTTGGTAAGACAGAGCTCGCCAAAGCACTGGCCGAATTTATGTTCGGTAGCGAAGAGGCGCTGATTAAAATCGACATGTCAGAGTTCATGGAACGCCACTCGGCCGCCCGTCTGGTCGGTGCCCCTCCAGGATACGTTGGCTATGAAGAAGGAGGCCAGCTTACTGAGGCTGTCCGTCGTAAATCGTATAGCGTGATCCTGCTCGACGAAATCGAAAAGGCTCACCCTGATGTCTTCAATATGTTGCTCCAGATTCTGGAAGATGGGAAATTGACGGATGCGAAGGGACGCACCGTGGACTTCCGCAATACTATCATCATTATGACTTCAAACGTTGGTGCGGCTCTCCTTAATAAAGCGGCTTCCATGGGCTTCAAACAGTCAAAGGATAAGGCTAAGGCGAACCAGGCTGACTATGATACGATGAAGGACAAAGTGCTCGGCGAATTGAAGAACACTTTTAAGCCAGAGTTTCTGAACCGTATTGATGAAGTTATTGTCTTCCACTCTCTACGTATGGAAGAGATGTACTCTATCGTTGATCTGTTGCTCAATCGTGTCCGTGTACAATTGACGGAGCAACAAATCGAAATGGTCGTACCACAAACGGCAAAAGACTTCTTGATCGATAAAGGCTTTGACCCTGAGTATGGTGCCCGTCCCCTACGACGGACAATTCAGCGCATGGTTGAAGATCCGCTGGCAGAGGGCTTGCTGCAAGGGAAGTTCCATCCAGGCGATCTGGTCGAAACGAGTGTGGTCGATAACGATCTTGTCCTGCAAGTACGCAACAGGATCGAGCAACTACCACCTCCGACTCCTGCGGCCCCAGAAGCGGCGCTCTCGGCCGGAGGCGAAGGCAGCGCCAATAACGAAATTTAATAGTCTACGGGGCGTGACGAACAGTTACGCCCCGTTTTATTTATTCATTCTTAATACAAATTTACTAGAGCTTCTCGCTTTTCTCATGTATACTACCAAGAGGATGCGGTACGCCAGTTGCAGAACGGTACTGACAATCCGCTGGTATACGACAATCAGGGAACAAGCAAAACACAGTTCTGCGGGAAGAGACAAACGACGAACGATATATGGCAAAAATACGGACGAAATATATCTGCCAGCAATGTGGGGCGGAACATAGTAAGTGGATGGGGAAATGTCCCGATTGTGGCTCATGGAATACGCTTGAAGAAACACAGGATATCCCGCAAAGCCCCACACAACAACGCCGTCAACAATTGCTGGGTACAACACAACTAGCCCAGGGCACACAGACACCTGTGGCTCTACCGCACATCAAACCACTGGTCCAGACACGAGTCTCAGTGGGTTACGCAGAAATGGATCGCGTGCTTGGCGGTGGCCTCGTGCCCGGCTCACTCATCTTGATTGGGGGCGAACCAGGCATTGGTAAATCCACTCTTCTCCTCCAGGTCTCGGGTGCAATAGCACAAAACGTTGGCCCCGTACTTTATGTCTCAGGCGAAGAATCAATCGAACAAGTAAAAATGCGGGCTGAACGCCTGGACATTACCGGCGAACGGCTCTACCTCCTGGCGGCCATCGAACTTGACATTATTGCAGAGGCGGTCAATCGTTTCAAACCCTCGCTCGTCATCGTGGATTCTATCCAGACGGTTATCGCCAGCCATCTCACCGCTGCACCAGGCAGTATCAGTCAGGTACGCGAGTGCACTCTGCAACTTATGCAGCTAGCCAAGCACTCCCATGTACCCATATTCATCATTGGACACGTTACAAAAGAAGGCACCGTTGCAGGTCCTAAGGCACTAGAACATATTGCAGATGCAGTACTCTACCTGGAAGGAGAACGCTACCATTCGTATCGCTTGCTGCGTGGCGTGAAAAATCGCTTTGGCGCGACCCACGAAGTCGGTGTATTCGAGATGCATGGCGAAGGGCTTATAGAAGTTACTAACCCATCTGCCGTCTTCCTCTCAGATCGTGCCACCGGGGCCAGTGGCTCCGCAGTCGTTGTGAGCATGGAGGGCACGCGACCATTGCTTGTCGAGGTTCAAGCCCTGGTCACACCCAGCAATTTTGGTAATCCACGCTGCACAACCAACGGAATTGACCATAACAGGCTATTGATGTTAATAGCGGTACTTACCAAACGTGTAGGATTAGCAGTGGGTAGCCACGACGTTTATGCAAATGTTATCGGTGGCTTCACATTGGAAGAGCCATCTATCGATCTGGGGGTTGCAGCTGCAATAGCATCTAGCTATCGGGAACGGATTATCCCTCCTGATATGGCTTTAATTGGAGAGGTGGGACTCTCAGGCGAGATGCGAGCAGTAAGCCGCCTGGCTCTTCGCGTACGAGAAGCCGCCAAACTCGGCTTCAAGCGCTGCATCGTCCCAAGCGCAGGCAAAGGTGATCGTGTACGCACAGAACTAGAAGATGCTGGTCTACCAGCCGACTTCAAAGTTATTACTGCAAGTTCACTTGCCGTTGCTCTGGAGATTGCGTTGCACTAGCAGAAAAAGGAGAGAAAGGCTGAGAAAACCTGAGCGCCTCCATAAAAATAGGCAGCAAGGGAAACAGGGGTAAAATACGTATATACCTATTGCTTCCTATCTAGAAACGGTGTATACTTCATACTCAACACACTACTTTAACACGACGGAGATTTTTTAAAGTACGAGCACAACACTCAAGAAAATATGCTCGCGCTAATAATCTTCGTAGCGTATCAGAATCCATTTGGGCTCTACGTTTCTCTTAAAGTCGTGTATTTATTAACTTTTAGATTCGGTTACTCAGTGGGCACGTGGTCTGTTCTGATTGCAGACGAGGAACTATCATTCTTGCTATTATCATTTTTATTATCATTACTAACCTGTCAGCCGAGCAAGCAAGTCACGTAGCCCCTTGAGATAGAGCACGTTTACGTGCGCTGCTTCGGAGGATGCAGGAATGTCTGTAAATACTGTTGCACGCATAGTGGGAGCTCTGGTAGCTATTGGTTCAGTTGTTGGGATTACACTTCTTAACATCTCTACTATCTCATTGCCACTTCCAATACTCATCACTATTGCTATCATTATTACTATTGTCGCCTTTGTTATCACCCCTTATATTACGGTTGTCCCTTACCAATGGATACGCAACAAAATTCGCGTTGCATCGGCGGGCGACCTGGTAGCGGCGGTCATAGGGCTAACAATCGGTCTTATCATTGCAGCTTTACTGGCTATTCCGCTGCAATACTTACCCTGGTACCTCGGTCACCTCACGCCATTCCTGGGAGCTGTGATTTTCGGCTACCTCGGCCTGACGGGAGCGGTACTACGTAAAAGCGATATCGCACACCTTTTCCAGAACGCAACGCTTCGTCGGCGCGAGCGCGATGACGAACGCGCCGAGCGCCCTGAACGGGAACGAGGCAAGAAGCGGGAGCCGGAAAAGGATGCTGTTATTGTGCCTGCCTTCCCTACACAACCAATCCTGTTAGATACAAGTACTATCATCGATGGGCGTATCGCGGATATCAGTCAGACGGGCTTTATCACAGGGACGATAGTGGTGCCGCGCTTTGTCTTAAATGAACTACAGCGCATCGCAGACTCCGCAGATACGATGCGGCGCAATCGAGGTCGCCGTGGCTTAGAGATTCTCAATCGCCTACAGAAAGACGCTACTGTTCCTATTGAAATCGTTGATACCGATGCAGAAGGCATTGCAGATGTCGATGGCAAACTTGTGAAGGTTGCTCGCGACCAACACTGCCCGATTATTACTAATGATTTCAATCTCAATCGTGTCGCCGAACTACAAGGCGTCAAAGTACTAAACATCAACGAACTGGCCAACGCCATTAAACCTGTCCTTTTACCGGGAGAGGATATTCATATCAAGATTATGCAAGATGGTAAAGAGCTTGGGCAGGGTGTCGGCTACCTGGATGATGGTACGATGATTGTGGTTGAAAACGGACGGCAATACATGAATATGACTCTGGAAGTTACAGTGACACGTGTACTACAGACGGTTGCGGGGAGGATGATTTTTGCGCATCCAAAGCAAACATTGGCCCAGACACACATAACACCTGCACCTCAGGTGCCGGTAAAGCAGAAACAGGCCTGATTGAAACGAAATATGAGCACCCCTCTGGGTGCTCATATTTTTTTGATATATTATATTCTACATTTAAGCCCGGTAAACAATTGCTAGGATAGCTATACGATGCAAGATAGATCAGCCGCCATCATTGTGGCGGCCGGGGCAAGTCGGCGTATGGGACGTGATAAACTCTGGCTCCCGCTGGCTGGGCGCACGACACTCGCACGCACCATCGATGTGTTTCAAAAAGCAGCACTCATTGATACCATCGTGCTTGTCATCAGCGCAGAACGACTTGCCGAGACAAAAGAACTCAGCCAGCATGAGCAATGGAATAAAGTCGTGGCAATCGTGCCAGGCGGGGCCAGAAGACAGGATTCTGTGCGCATTGGCCTCGATGCACTTGTGGCTCACCAGCCACGCTGGGTTATGATTCATGATGGCGCACGACCATTTGTAACCTCCGCTATACTTGAGGCAGGATTAGCCGCAGCTCAGACGCATAACGCCGCCATCGCAGGCGTTCCTGTCAAAGATACGATCAAGCAGGTTCACGAGGGGAAAATATTGGCAACACCCAACCGGGAACAGCTGTGGGCGGTACAGACGCCACAGGTCTTCTCGTTCGAGCTTATTCAGTCAGGCTCATCATTCCCCCCTGGCCGATGAGGACGCAACCGATGATGCCCTCCTGCTGGAGCGGCTAGGATATCAAGTACACATTTTCCCAGGCTCTTATACAAATATAAAAATCACGACACAGGAAGACTTGCTCTTCGCAGAAGCATTATTAAGGGGACAAAGCTAGATGGTAACACGCGTTGGTTTTGGATATGATGTGCATGCATTTGTCGAAGGTCGCCCACTCGTCTTAGGCGGTATCACTATCCCTTACGCATATGGCCTCTCCGGCCACTCTGACGCCGATACGGTCATTCACGCAATTGTCGATGCGCTATTGGGTGCAGCCGCACTCGGTGATATTGGCATGCATTTTCCGTCCACCGATGAGCGCTGGAAGAATCAGCCCAGCACGGTCTTTCTCACCTATACCTGCGACCTCCTCCAACAGCACAATTTGACTATAGGAAATGTGGATGCAACGATTGTGGCTGAGCGTCCAAAGCTAGCGCCGCACATTGAGCTCATGCGAGCACATCTGGCTGCACACTTACATCTGGACATTGGCCAGGTCAGCGTTAAAGCGACGACTACCGATGGGTTAGGCTTTGCGGGCAGGCGCGAGGGCATCGCTTGCTACGCGGTTGCGCTGATTGAACGCTAGCCATTGCGACAATAAATGTCTTCTCAGCGAATAGAGCATTTTACCCAACATAATAAAGTAAGAGATGTTTTATACCTGATAAGACAATTTTTCCTCATGCTAATTCATGTATTAGCTCAAAAAACGGCCACATATGCACCTTGACAGTCCATCAATTGTTGGGTATTATTTCACATATGTGGGAAATCGTTTTCCCAATCTTGCTTTCTACCCTATACATTTTTATTTATAAACAAAAAGCTAGTCTCCTGCCAATAACAAACAAGCATAACTAGGAGACACGGCTGCGCCTGGTGAGATGAAGCGGAAGGACTCAGCATCATCCCCAATAGTGGGTCACAGCCCTCATTGAGCGCAGTGAGAGACACAAGGAAGTGGACATCTAATGAAGATAGCAATTCCGTAAGAAATTAACTACACAGACCCCATGGTATCATAGGTTGAGACTAGTCTCCCTTATGTCAGTTCTTTTGTCGCTGCTAGTATTCTCTGATGTGCTCTCTGCTAACAGGGTACAAGCAAGCCCAACACTTGTTCAAGAGAACAATGGGGTGGCTCAGACGCCTTTGTTAGGCTGGAGTAGCTGGAGCACTATTCGCACCAACCCCACCGAAGCTAATATTGAGGCCCAGGCCCAGGCAATGTCCACAAAGCTCAAGTCACATGGCTACAGCTACATTGATATGGATGATTTCTGGTATCTCAATCCATCCACAACGGTTGATCAGTATGGACGATGGGTACCAGACTCCAGTAAATTCCCCAATGGTATTGCGGCAGTCGCGACCTATATTCACAGCCTGGGCCTCAAGTTTGGCATTTATTTAACACCAGGCATTCCGGTTGCGGCCGTCAATCAAAATACGCCAATTGAAGGGACCAGCTACCACGCGAAGGATATTGCCAACACCAGCGGCTACGAGGCAAACTACAATTATCATAGCGGCGCAATGTACTACATCGACTACACCAAACCAGGTGCACAAGCTTTTGTGAATTCCTGGGCCAATCAGTTGGCTGCATGGGGCGTCGATTTCTTGAAAATAGATGGTGTCGGTGACGGCGACGTCGGTGATATTCAAGCCTGGTCAACGGCTTTAAAACAGTCCGGGCGAAACATCTATTTCCACCTGTCGAATAATATGGATATCAACAACATAAGCACCTGGCAACAAAACGCGAATGGGTGGCGTATTGATAACGATGTCGAATGTTATTGCTCAACGCTGGTGAACTGGGGGACGGTCTCATCACGTATCAATGATGTGCCCAAATGGGCCAGCTATGCAGGACCGGGAGGATGGAACGATCTCGACTCGTTAGATGTGGGCAATGGAAGTCTGGATGGGATTACTAATGACGAACGCCAGACTTATATGACTCTCTGGTCAATTTCGGCTGCACCCCTTTATACAGGCGATGATCTCACATCACTGGATAGTTATGGCCTCTCGCTGTTGACTAATGATGAAGTGATCGCAGTAGATCAGGCTGGACACCCGGCACACCCGGTCTCGCAATCCAGCAACCAGCAGGTCTGGTTCTCCAATAATGGCGATGGTTCCTATACTGTAGCCCTCTTCAATCTAGGAGGTTCCTCCGCCAACGTAACGGCGAACTGGAATAGTCTGGGCTTTCAGGGTATGGCAACCGTTCGTGATCTATGGAGTCATACGAACCTGGGGACCTCGGCGAATAGCTTCAGCGCCACCCTCAATGCACATGCCTCACGATTGCTAAAAGTCGTTCCCGCTAGCCAGTACTACCTACTATAAAATTATCAATCGCAATAGTGGCATGGCACTGGATATATCGGGAGCGTCAACCAGTAATGGAGGGCTGGCGATCCAGTGGCCCTACAGCGGTGGAACTAATCAACAATGGCAGGCAACAGTAAATAGTGATGGTTCCTATAAACTGATAAACCGCAATAGTGGAAAGATTCTTGATGATCCCAACAGTTCAACAACCCAGGGTACACAACTGGACCAGTGGCAGGACACAACCAGCTCCAATCAGTGGTGGAATCTGGTAAGTACTGGTAGTGGGTACTACTACCTGGTCAACGTTCGCGATGGTCAATATGCAGACGTGACACAAAGCTCTACAACCAGGGGTGCCACAGTGGTTCAGTGGCCCTCAAACGGGGGCACTAATCAGCAGTGGCAATTGATAGCGATATAAAAAAAGAACACAAATCGCTTAGTTGCTTACCAAGCCAGATGACTTCATCAGAAGTCATCTGGTCCCATGAAGCGAAAAATATTCGGTTCGTTTCCACTTCTATATCATCTCGCATTTTCTGCCCTTGCATGGTGAGTTCAAAGTGATCATCTACAAAGACAATATATCCTGAGCTGGTAAGTTCTAAAATTCCTTGCTCTATGTCAGTAGGCAATTGCGATTCTTTGAGCGCAGTAATTAATTGGGGAAGCGTTCGTGCTTCTTTGCTCCATATCTGGCTCAAGATGTCAAAGACTGGTCCAGAGAATGTATAGGCTCGCCATGCAGCAATATGCGCATCATCCCGTGCCTCCCACAAACCCAGAATAGCCCACTCGACCTGAACGAGTGCAGGTGCCCTTTCTACTGGTAAACGTCGTTGCGTTCTTGCTTGATGAGCTTTGATCAAAGGTTCTGGCGCTTGCCATGCACAATGTACTTGCCTTACGAGGACCTCTGCTAATGCTGGCAAAGCTATCGATTGAGGAACTTGCAACCCACCTATATAGGCGCGTGCGGCAATCTCGATCTGGTCGGTGAGTCTACGTCCTGTTTCAGTGACAAGATATCCTTCACCCTGTTGTTGCAGATAACCTTGCTCGACAAGCAGAGGAAGCTGTTCAAAAGCCGGAAACTGCGTCGCATAAGGATTGAAGAGGTGTTCCCGCATTTGTTGCAAGGTCATTGTTTCGGCACTTACGGTTTCACCTTCTAACGCACGTAACAGAAAGAAGGCAGGACGCGTCAGACTACTCTCTTGAAGGAAGGTGTCAAGCTCTTTCCATTGACGCCTTCTCAGTTGCAGGAAAAGCGAAAGATGCTCAACTATTATATGATGGGCCTGATCCATCACGTCTATAGTCCTCATATCTTATTTATTACCTGTTTTAATTAATTTATCATCATTGCACAATGATGGTAAAATAATTAAAACAGGTAATAAAGTTACTTCCCTTCAAAAGTCTTGTAGACCTCATCCGTTTTGGCGGCCATCATAAAATCAGTGCGTTGGAGACCGCCGATTGAGTGCGTCCACCAAGCAACCCCTACGGAGCCCCATTCGGTCAGAATGGCAGGATGGTGACCCTCGGCCTCGGCAATTTCGCCAACTTTATTTGTAAAGGCCAACGCAGTTGCGAAGTCTTTAAACTTATAGACATGCTCAAGGCGCTTCTCGCCTGCACTCTCCAGAACAACCCAGGTGGGAATCTGACGCATATATTCAGCCAGTTCGGCCTCTGTCACTTTCTGAACAGGTTCTTCTGCCATCTCTTATCCTACCTTTCCTTGCTTGCGATCCTCCTGAACTTCTTTCACAGGTTCCGCTTTTGCAGGAGGCACTTCAACTTTCTCTTCGTCTGATGCCATGAGCATGCCAAAAGCCTGGCGAGAATTGAGTGGGACCTGGGGAATGCTTTTCGTCATCCTATTAATATCTTCCATAGGCAGATCCGACATAAGCGAATCTTTTACATCCTTCGCCTTTGCCACAGTCTTACCAGCATCACGAGCAATTGATTGTAGCATCTTCGGACCAAATAAAGCGAGCACCACCCCGGCAATAATAAGGACATCGAAAATATGCATATATGACTCCTTCCAGGAAAAATAGTACTGCGATATCAGTCGTCGCCAACAGTATCATACACATTGTACCATATGCAGAATACGCCATCCGATTCTTAATTACCCACCAATTTAGGCTACTTCGCGTTTACTTATGTAAGAGCTATATACACCTCGTGGTATGATAAACATAGGCACTGAGCAGCAATTATTGAGAAAAAGAGAGCTAATACGGCATGCAACAGACGGTAAAACCACAAACGCAACCACATGGAACCTCACAAGTTCAATACATGATCATAACTGCGATCACGTTATTTGCACTTTCTGGTTTAATGGTAGGTTTTACAGTCGGGGCATTCACACATCCTCGGCCAGTTCAACAGACGCATAAAGGCACAACAATTCCTGCACTAACAGTAAGCAAGTCGCCAACAGCAACCAAAGCTCCAACAGTAAATATAGCACAGGTGAAAATCGGTTGCCCTATCCCCGGCAATTACCAGCAGACCCAGATTTCAGACGGAACAACCGACTATACATTTTCAGCACAGATCGTAGATCGCTCAATCGATCCCACACCACCCTGCGGAAAAGGCAACCCACTGGCATTGCCTGACCTCAGTTGTAAAATGTGGCTGGTGAAAGAGCAAGATGACGTCAGAAAATTGGCCGATAGAATCAACAAACTGCCAGCCGACGAGAGGGAGGCAGTATGGAACCTCCAGATGCCGTTCCCCAAGGAAGATACAAAGGCGCTTCAAATGGATACGGGCAGCACCGCAGCTACAACCTGTAATCCTACCGGCGGTCCGACAACCTGGCATTACAAACTATCGCCAGACCTTGACCCTGGAACATATTATATAGCCATATTAGCCAACTCGCACGGAGACTTATTCCAATTGGACCTGGGTTCCGCTTACCGTTACTAAGCAATAGGTATAACACCACGCACAACACCGCGTATCAGAGCGGCAAATTTACTACGAGCAGCATCTGCCGTTGCCAGCACCTCCGTATGGTTAACCTCTTCAGTCTCCTGGCCGGTCGCAGTATTGGTAATCAGGCTCACGCCGAGCACGCGCATACCTGCCTGACGCGCAACAATTACTTCAGGAACAGTTGACATTCCAACAGCATCAGTCCCAATCATACGCAAAAAGATCAATTCAGCGGCAGTCTCAAAGTTAGGGCCAGCCACCATCGTATAGACACCCTCATGCAATGTAAGCTCAGGATACCGCTGGGCAACCGAATGGGCCAGTGAGCGCAAAGCAAGATCGTATGCCTTAGAAACCGCCGGGAAACGCGCACCAAGACGCTCATCATGAAGACCTACCAGCGGACTAAAACCAGCCATACCTGGCAGAAAAATATGATCGCGCAACAGCATAAAATGGCCTGGACGAAAGGCAGGATTGACACCACCTGCCGCATTACTCACAATAAGCGTCTGTACACCCAACTGCTGCATAACACGCACAGGTAGCGTGATCGTTTGCGGATCATAGCCCTCGTACATATGAAAACGCCCCTGCATAGCCACAACAGGCACACCTTCCAGCATACCGATCAGCAAACGCCCGGCATGACCAGCAACGGTAGAGCGGGCAAAGTGCGGGATCTCCGTATAGGAGATTGCAACAGCGTTCTGTATCTCTGCCGCAAGATCACCCAGGCCAGAACCAAGAATTAGACCCACTACCGGTTTCAGATCCGTATGTCTCTGCACAACACGTACCGCCTCAAGCGCTTTCTCATAGCTCATTTACGCATCCTCTCTTAGCTAAATAAATCTTTACTAAAGAAAGAATAACATATAGAGCGCACAATGGCACTTGACACAAATGGGGGCGCAGAGAATTCCGCCTTTTTTCATAGAAAGTGCTATAATGAACCCAACATTCGTGCTTTAAGCACATAACCCTGACAATTTCAGCACCAGGGTATTGCAGTGCTTATGTAGAGTTATTACTCTCATTCATGAGTTGCTTCTTTTCGCCAAAAGCATATTCATATGTATATGCCAGTTAACAATAGACAACTCATATCGTCATTAAGGAGAAATAGTCGGGATGACTAAACTACAAGATATGTTTACGCAGGCACGCCGGGCACAAAGTAGCGGCGGAATGGGATTTCTTGGCAAAAGCAAATCCGAATCCAAAGCCCGTAGCGCCGCACTGGTTGCCGAATTTACCAGCATCATAGGAGGCAGTGCCGAGGCTGCGCTAAAAGCAGGAGCCGACGGGCTGCTTTTCCCCTGGGATGGCAAAGATACAAGCACATTTGAAACGCTCAAACAAGAGATTGATGCAGCCAAAGCCAGCAATGCAAACACAGTGGTCGGCCTCAACATTACCGGCGGCCTGGACACGTTGGATCAGGAGAGTCTGAAACAGATCAAAGAGCAAGGAGTTCAATACATCATCCTACCCTTCCATGCTCCAGCACGTTTGCTTGCACTGGAGATGAAAGAGCTAGAAAAAGTCGTTGTTGTTCCGAAACGCAAAGGAGAGATTTATCCTCTCTATATCCACAATTTGACTGCATTTGATGGTATCGCAGCTGTATTGCTCGACTTTGGGCTGAGCGAAAAGATCGGTTCAATGACTATCGAAGAGGTATTAGATTATCGCGCCATACGTGAAGCAGTACGCTTCCCTGCATTCCTCCATGTCAAGAGTAATCTGACCGAGGCAGATGCCTACACAATCAGCACCCTTGGCGTGCAAGCTGTTATCCTCACTGCACAAGACACAGGAGAAGCCACACGCCAGCAAATTAAGGACCTACGTGCACTGCTAGAAAAAGTGCATGAGGAAGAGAAAGACCAGGATTCCCCCTCGGTAGGCCCTGGGCGCAGCAAATAAACACTCTTTAGCATAAGTGCGTTTATCTGTTGATACATTTATTTTGCATTTTTATATATTGTTCCGCACACTGCGGAACAATATATAAAAATGCAAAATAAATGTATCAACAGATTAGAGATCGGCGCTAATCTGGAGGATTCTCACTTTTATTTTTAAGCAACTGAGGCACTGGCACCCGTGTAAGAGTTGGTTGCCAGTAGAGTTGGCGGCGGGGAATACGCCGCAACAAACTGTGCGTTTTTTGCCAGACCTGTTCCGGGTTCACATTATTACGCCAGTAGTAATAACAAGCAATTTCATCGGGCTCCGCACGCAACAAACCAGCACAAGCTAACTCCAGCATATCCTCTCCCTCTTCATCCAGATTAAAGTTCTGCAGCCAGAGCTGGCTATGTTTGCCACAACGTCGTACTGTCTCAACAACTGTACGACCCCACGTTTCTACCATCGACACATCAACATCCAGTAACTGCCAGAAAAGATGGCAACCAATCGTATCTAATGCTGGTATCGTCCCCAGGTCTTCAATCAGACCCAGATCTTGCGGAAGGAGCACTATCGACGTTCTTGTATCTACCTTGGCGCGTTTAGCACAGGAGAAAAGCCCATTCAAAAAATCAATCATTGAACGCTTACGAAAATGCTCAAGGTCTGTAATATCAGGGCACAGTGCACGACAGACGGAACAGAAACAGATAATATCGGGTAACCTTGGCTCATCCAACAGAATACCACTGAGAGAGTACGTCGATAAATAATACTCGATCTCTTTAAAGAGCCAGGAACGAAACGACTCGTGATTAAAGCATGACATATCATGAGTCCGTCCATGGCGATCCTTCACTAATGATTCTGGATGCTGAAAAGTATACCAGCTTGGCATAAGCGCAGGCCCGGCAAACAAATTGCCAAAACGGCCCAGGCTGAGATGCACCTTCAAACCAGCATCCTGAGCAATACGCAGGCCACGCTCAAAATCACGAGGCCAGCGCGGCTCCTCCTGCTCATGAATCGCATACACAATACTTGTTGCGCCAGCAGCACGTATCTGCTCAAAGTCTCGTTTCATTGTTTCAGGATGGAAAAAAGTGTGAAAATATGCAATCGTTATATCCATGTCACCTACCAGATCGTTGAGCAAAGGAAAATATACGAGAGGTTCATGAAAATGTGCGTACCTACTATGCCCTACAGTATAGCATGGGATTTGCAAACATCCTAAAACAAGTATTTTTTAGCTACAGACTATTATATGATAAGTTATAGAGCAGCCACACTATTTTCCCTGAGGCCTCTCACGAACTGGAAAGCAGCGTTCAGGATGAAAGAGTTTGAAGCGATTGCACAGTTCGGTCGTACTTGACAAATTCTGCATTTCCAGGCACAATGCACACATGAGTCATTCGCATTACATCACATCTCACCCCCAAAACAACACATATATGGCCGACGATATCTATTTTGTGCAATCGTATGCAAAAATCAACCTAACACTAGACGTCTTAGGCAAACGAGCCGATGGGTATCATGAACTGGCAACAGTTATGCAAACCATCGACCTCTACGACACAATTTGCTTGCTAGCAACAGACGAGGATCGGGTAAGCATAACCTGTAATCGACCAGAGCTGAGCAACAGTGAAAATCTGGTTGTGCGTGCAGCACAGCAGATCCGTCAAAAGCTGGGCTTGACACGGGGAGTTATGATCGAGCTGCACAAACGCATCCCTGTTGCCGCAGGATTGGGCGGAGGAAGTGGTAATGCCGCAGCTATCTTGCTCGCCTTACAACGCTGGTGGCAATTGCCGCTCACCGCCGACGAGCTGTGGTCAATTGCAGCAGGGCTGGGCTCGGACGTCCCGTTCTTCCTGACAGGCGGGCTCGCACTCTGTGAAGGGCGAGGAGAGAAGATCACCCCCCTACCACCACACTGGCCCGTTACAATGCGCTGGCTTCTTCTGGTCAAACCGGCAATTGCGGTATCGACGGCAACCGTCTTTCGCAACTTATCAGCAAGCGACTATAGCAACGGATCATGGAGCAAAAGCGTGCAAACTGCTCTGCAGACCAAAGGTGCTTTGCTACCAACTGATCTTCACAACAGCCTGGAACGTGGCGTCGTAGAACATTATACAGAAGTTGCGCAGGCACGCACAGCAATGCTTGAGGCTGGTGCCCAGTATGTGCGTCTCTCTGGCAGTGGTCCTACACTCTTCACAACCTTCTCCTCACTCGCAGCAGCAACCAGCGTGCAACAGAGATTGCTGACACAGGGCTACGAGGTCTATTTAACGCGGGCGATCAATCCAGGTGGCAACGAGCTACGCTTTTTTTGATCTTTCTACCTCGTATTAGAGGGTCACTATATCATTCTGAAAATTTTTACGCTAATGAATACTATTTAACCTCGACTTCCCTTTTGAGCTTTGCTATAATGAGGGAAGTTCTTAAGAATTAAGAGACGTTCTTAACGCGATTCATAAGTTCCTGAACACTAGCATTAGGGGGCCGCGATGAACATCTGGGATTCAGTACACCGAAGTCTGGACAAAGCATCAAAAGAAGCAGGGCGTATTGCCAGGGCACAACGCCTACGTTCTCAAATAGATAAGGTCACACATCAAATTAACGCGCAAGAAGGCACACTATTACACCAGGTCATGAATCTTTTTATGTCTGGCAAAATGACACAAACCGAGTTGCTTCCTCTTTGTCGTGAATTAATAAACTTGCAGCAACAATTATCTCAAGCACAAAGTGAGTTGCAAATGTTACAAAGCCAGGGTCCTCTTCCACCACAGATAGGACCAGCCCAGGGCCAACAGGAGATGAATACACCGCCTATACCAACGACAATGGTAGGAGATATTGCCCCTACTAACTATATACCCTCATCCCCTGTTATCCCATATCAGCCCTTCGAGGCAACCATACCAGCTACCCCACCACCACCACCACCGCCATCCGTGAATTTACAGACACTTCATTCGCAAGAAACTATACAATCAGCATCTCCCACTGCAGATGCTCTCACTGTCAGTGCACAAGAAACTATACATATGCAGGAAGGAACAGCCCTACAACACGCCCAGGCAGAAATTATCATACCAGCAACCGAGGCACAGCAAAATGAATGGATACTCAAACAATGCTGTCCTAAATGTAATATAGAAACCTTGCCCGGCCATTCTTTCTGTCAGAATTGTGGTACGGCTCTTCTACCGCAAGAGAACAGCTATCAACCAACAGCAAGGGCCAGCGGATCATCACCATCTTATTACACAATTCAGGAGACCGCTTTTTTGTCTCCAACACCAGAAAGCAATGAGCCGCTGCATACCGATTCACCGCCGCCTGAAGATAAAGGGGCTGCGACTGTATATAGCGTACCTCCTCCGCCACCAAACATATCCCCAGAAGAAAAAGATGGAGGACAATAACCTGCGTCAACATATTATTACGACTCTCTGTACTTTACTACGCCTCCCATTCGCGCTGCTCGACAGCCTATGGAGGCCCTTTACACATAGAGCCTGGCAACATCCGCGTACAATTGTAGTGATTAAACCGTGTTGCATTGGTGACCTGATCATGACAACTCCGTTGCTTCAAGTTATCAAGGACAATTATCCAGACACGCACATCACATACGTAACAGGTACATGGTCAAAGACTATCGCTGAACATCATCCAACGGTCGATGCTGTGATAGATTGCGGAACCGTTGGTATTCCTGGGCGCTATCGTCTTGCTGACTATCTCAGACTGGCACAACGCTTGCGTCGTCGGCACTTCGATCTTGCCTTTGTGCTCGACCGCTCACCAATGCTCACGCTCTTACCCTGGTTAGCAGGGGTTACACGCCGTGTTGGACCGGATAGCCTGGGACGTGGCTTCTCACTCACGGATCGCGTCCCACTCTCGACATCCCGCACACACCTGGAGCACGAAGCAGACATCTATCTCGACCTGGCACGCGCACTTAGGCTTAAAATGGACCATCCCCATATGCGCTTCGTGCCTACTGAAAAAGAGCGTGAGGCCGTTCTACACTCTGATCGTAAGCAGGTGGCTGTATTCCCAGGCGGTGGCAGCAATCCCGGTATGGAACTCACGGCGAAACGCTGGCCTTTAGAACGCTATCGCGAACTCGTGCGTAAACTCGTCCACGAATTGCATGTACAGGTACTACTGATCGGTGGTCCCGACGACGTAAAACTCAATCAGACTCTGTTAGATGGGCTTGATATCCCCACAGAAACCGTTATCAATCTAGCCGGGAAGACAAGTTTTGGACAGAGCGCAGCCCAGATTGAGGCATGTGCACTGTTTATTGGCAATGACAGCAGTCCAATGCACCTGGCCGCTGCCGTTGGTACACCAGTTATTGCTATCTTTGGGCCAACAAGTCCAGAGGAATATGGACCTTATCCGTTGGATGACCCAAAGCATATCGCCCTCTGGCGACATCCAACCGGGCAACCTTGCTTCTTTCTGGGCAAGGTACAGCCCTGTGCCAACTGCACCTGTATGCAAGCGATAACAGTTGACGAGGTCTGGAGTGCAGTAGATCGCCTCATCGGACAAACCCAAAACGAAGAGGTGCGAAAATGAAAAGCCTGCTGCGTACAACACTCCTTACAATCATACGCATTGTAGGCGCTCTACAAACAAAAAAAGCATCAACAAGCGTCCGGCGGGGAAAGACACTCCGTATCTTGCTCATACGCCCAGATCACCTTGGTGACTTGATTTTGACCACCCCAATATTACAGGCACTCAAGTCACATATTCCAGACTCACACATCACCATGATGACTGGCCCATGGTCAAGCGAAGTCGTTGCACGTCACCCAGCACTGGATCGACTTATTACCTGCCCTTTTCCAGGCTTTCAGCGTGCCCCACAAAATGCACTCGCCCCATATGTTCTGTTATTTCGTACGGCTCGACAATTGCGACGAGAGCATTATGACCTGGCAATCAATCTACGACCAGACTTCTGGTGGGGCGCAGCTCTACTCTATCTAACCGGCATACCACTAAGTTTTGGTTACGCCATTCAACCGGGCACACCATTCCTTACTCATCCCCTATCGTTCACAGCAGTTGAGCATGCAACGGTTTCTAATCTGCGCCTCGTCAGTGCAGCCCTACAAACGCTCGGCCACCCTACACTAGAAAAACCCTATACGCCAGCGCTTTATCCACTTTATTTCAAACCGACTGCAACCGAACAGATGTGGGTAGATGAACAACTCCAGAAAGCGGGTATTGGTCATGAGGAACCCATTGTCGTTATTCACCCAGGAACTGGTGGAGCGGTCAAACTCTGGAGAACTGAGGCATGGGCATATGTCGCGGATAAGCTTGCTACCACTGAAATCCTTCCACAGCCAGCACACATCGTGCTGACAGGCAGCAATAATGAACGATCTATGTTAGAAGAGATCGCACGGGATATGAGCAGCCAGCCACTATTAATGACAAACACGACCGTGGGTCAACTGGCTGCTCTACTGGCACGTGCACGATTGGTACTTGGCGTTGACAATGGTCCACTACATATGGCAGTTGCCCAGAATACGCCTTCCCTCCGCATCTTTGGGCCAACAGATCCACACATCTTTGGGCCATGGGGAGAGCAAGAACGCCATAAGGTCATCGCGGCAACACAACGCTGTGCAACTTGCCCGGCAATTCCATGTGGGCGTCTTGATTTTCGGCCAGAGGAGATTCCAGCACATCCTTGTGTACGCGACATTACCGAACAGCAGGTAGTACAAGCTATCACAATCGTTCTGAAAAAGACCACTGATCGCTTGCCTTTTTCAGCTTTGTGAAAGGGAAGAAATATATTATGATTT
The DNA here is from genome assembly GCA_963850365.1 of uncultured Chloroflexia bacterium. Taxonomy (GTDB): domain Bacteria; phylum Chloroflexota; class Ktedonobacteria; order Ktedonobacterales; family Ktedonobacteraceae; genus Dictyobacter. Next base: position 119,428 of record CAWKKX010000022.1, on the reverse strand, counting down.
ATAGACACCAGCCAGCTTTAGGAACAAAAAATGGCATTTGAAAAGAGAGACGATTACGGCTATCCGACGCAACCAGACACAGGACGTAGGTTGCGCGATAGTATCGTTCGCACAAGCAAAAAAATCTTACTCACCAGTATCTCTTTATGTATGAGCCTACCTGGTACTTACTTGCACTTTAAAAGACTGGGCAAGCGTTATCGACCACTTCACCCTCAAACATTTCATCCCAGGCGTATCCTCGTGCTACGCCTCGACCTGATTGGCGATCTGGTCTTATCGCTCGTCGTAGTACGACTACTCAAAAAGACATATCCAAATGCTGAGATAGACCTTCTAGCCCTACCCACAAGTGGAAAAGTGGTCATGGGCGATCCCGATCTCACTGAAATTATCAGCTACGATCCTAATATCTGGCGCAGGCCAAAAGCGCTCCTACAAGGGCAGAACTGGCGAGAGGCAAGAGCATTGCGCAACCGCTTGCAAACACGTAAGTACGACCTCGCCATAAGCGTCTTTGGACCATGGGCCGCGCTTATCGCTCTGGCGAGCGGAGCTAAAAGAGTACTTGGCTTTGAAAAAGAGAGCTATGCAGGCCTTTTGACTGATAATGTCCCAGGTCAACATTGGGCCACAGGCGATCATTTACATGAGGTCGATTATTGTTTAAGATTGGCTCAAGCCGCCGGGGCTATTGTTGGCCCAGACGACCGTATTCCCACTTTATATGTAAGCATCGATGCGCAAAAAGATGCAAGGGAGCTATTACAACAAGCAGGTATAGAACAAAATAAAACACTTATTGCCTGCCATGTCAGTTCAAATAATGGACAATCCAAACGCTGGCCTCTTTCTTACTGGGCAAAGCTTGCTGACCGCCTCATACAGGAAGACAATTGTAATATCATCTTTACAGGTGCTCCAGACGACCTCGCGCTGATTGCAGCTATCACACAACGCATGCAAGAGCAGCCATACAACCTGGCTGGCAAGACAAATCTGAGTCAGCTAGCTGCTGTGCTACAAGCGGCTGATTTGCTTATCACGGGGGATAGCGGTCCGATGCACATCGCCGCTGCTGTAGGAACCGCCCTGATTGCCATTCATGGCCCCACTGATCCGGCGCTTAGCGGTCCCGTCAGTCCACATGCAACGATTCTACGCGATACCATCTGGTGTAGCCCATGTTATCAAGCCAAAGGATTACCAGCCGATTGCCGTTTCCATACAACACAATGTATGAAAAATATTATGCCAGATCAGGTACTGCGAACCGTACACGAGAAACTACAAAGGCTGAACAAAGGATTTCAGCCAACCGCGCTACAAAGGACCGACGACGCATGAATCAGATCACCGATTTGCAAACGGCCGTAGAAGCTAACTTTGCCGAAGAGATGGCATGCTTTGGACGTGGTTTACCAGGGGCAAAATTTCACCAGGATGAGGATCTTGCATGGTTCCTCACCGGGCCAACGGGTCCCAATGGTGTGCTACTGACCACATTTACTACGACTGATGAAGCATATATTAACACCAGGATCGTAGACACGCTGAACTTATTCAAAGCACAACAAGTACAAGAGGTTGGCTGGCGCGTCGGGCCAACCGCATATCCACCTGATCTTGCCACCTATCTACGAGCACATGGTCTGATTCACAGGGCAACCATGACTTGTATGGTGCTTGAAACAGCAACTATAAGCCCGAAGGCTCCAAAGCCTGCTGAACTGGTGATCAAGGAAGTTGCAGATATGAAGACGCTAAAAATTAAGTGCGAGGTCGAAAAACTTGGCTTCAGTTCGACAGATGAGATGGCACAGCAATATTATCTATCGTATACAAACAGCGGCTTCGGGCCAGGCACCTCCTGGCATCATTACATTGGTTGGCTTGACCATAAACCTGTAGCCGTTGCAGCTTTATTGCTCCACAAAGGAGTTGCTGGCATTTACGGTGTTACAACTATTGAAGAAGCACGTTGTCAGGGTATAGGCGAAACACTAACACGTCATGTTGTACAAGAAGCAAAAAAACTCAATTATCGGATAGTGACACTCTCACCTACAGATATGAGTGAGGCTATCTATCGCCGTATCGGTTTTCGCGACTATTGCGAACTTCATCATTATAGATTATCAGTCGCACACGAGAATTAAACAATTATGTATAAAACACAGATAACACTACCAGCAAATGCACATATCCTGGTTGTCAAACTAGCAGGCATAGGCGATCTCCTGCTAGCAACACCCGCCTTACGCGCTTTGCACGAGACATATCCCCAGGCCACAATTGACCTGCTCGTCACACCAGATTCAGCAGGACTGCTCAATGGCTGGGAAGTTATTAATAATACAATCGTTCTGGACAAATATCTCTTTGATGATCCAAAATCTATACTTAGAAATCCGCAGACGCTCTTGCGTTTAAAAACTCTATGGCAAACGCTACGCGGCGGACAGTACGATGCTGTCTTATTACTACACCATCTTACATTGCCCTTTGGTCGTCTTAAACACCAGTTGCTTATGCGTGCTACTGGAGCGCGATGGCGTATTGGACTGGACAATGGACACGGCTGGTTTCTCAATGTTCGCGTTAAAGATAATGGTTTCGGTGCGTTACATGAAGCCGAGTACAATATGGCCGTTGCTAGCGCCACTGGTGCAACCATTAGCAACAAACAATTAGAGCTGCCCCTGCAGACGCAAGAACGCTTAGAGGCTGATAAAATTGTGCATGGGAATATGCCAGCAGAAAATATACCTCGTCCCATCATCGCTATGCATCCAGGTAGTGGTGGTTATAGCACAGCTCGGCGTTGGGCCCCTGAACGCTTCGCGCAACTGGCCGATACACTCTTTCAGGAAGTGGGTGGACAACTCTTACTCATGGGCGGCCCTGAAGAGTTTGAACTCCACCAATCTATCATCAGCATGCTGCGCTCCAACATACCAGTACGTAGCCTGGCAGGCAAAGGTAACATTAAGATTGCCGCCGCTATACTAGAACAGGCTGACCTTTTTATCGGCAATGACGCCGGACTTGTGCATATAGCAGCAGCGGTAAAAACACCAACAGTGGCAATTTTCGGGCTCTCTAACCATAAAGCCTGGGGGCCTTATACAGGCGAGACAGAGCACAAACGAGCAACAGTGGTGCGACTCAATCTACCCTGTATGCCCTGTTTTTATCGCGATCACCTGCTAGGTACGCCCGAAGGCTGCGCTACACGGGACTGCCTTGCAATGCTTGGCATAGATCCAGTAGCGACGGCTGCACGTAAATTGTTGAGAGGAGAATTTCGCAATGGACACCAGAGGCAAGAATATAAAAATAGCACTGGCAATATACACACCACCTGAATATAAGAAGTTGCTGGCAAGGGCAGTGGATGCCAGCAACTTAGACAAAACATGGGAAGAGTGGCTCAATAGTGTGGAAGGCGCACGTATAAACTTCACGGCAATGGGTTATCAATGCATCGGGGTCGCTATCCAAATAGATGCATTGGAAAACTTCTGCCAGGAGCGCGGACTAGAAAACAATGGTGAGGCTCGTGCTGAGTATGCCTCGTTTCTACTACAACAACAAGAGCAGATAACTCAGCTAGCCCAAAAAACGAAAGCCCCAAAAAAACGCTAGTCTATCCCTCTATAAACACTAGCTATGCCTCTATAGTAGAAGAGGCAGTATCAGCTACATGCACACGCTTAATGGGCCGCGAAAAATTGCCGATCTCTACATTGGGCGCTTCACGGCGCAAAATATCGATCATTGCACGTATACCTAGAGCTTTACCAAGTGAATCCAATGCCGGTATACGTGGTAAAAGTACTTCAGGATCGATATTGAGATTGCGTAACTGAATGAGGTGCAACCCTGTCTCATGTACAAACGAGAGCAGAGCCTCAACCTCACGCTCACGGTCGATCATGCCTGGAAAGCAGAGCAGGTTGATCGAGCTATAAAGCCCCGCATCGTGTGCCCTGCGTAGCGATTCTTTGACATCCTCAAACGTATAGCCAAGTGGACGATAATATGCATTGTATGTATCGGGATGACCAGAGATCGTACTGGCACGAATGGTATCCAGGCCAGCATCATAGAGACGCTGCAACCAGCGAGGATTGCTAGCATTCGTATTAATGTTGATGACGCCCTTATTAGTATGAGCACGAATGGCTGTTATCGCCTTCTCGATACGAGGCCACTGCAAGAGAGGCTCACCCTCGCAACCCTGACCAAAGCTCACTATGGCATCTTCAGCGTGCTCCAGGTGAGGTTGCGCCACCTCCACGATCTCCTCCACAGAGGGAATAAATGAGAGGCGGTCCTGCGGTGAAATTAAATCCTCTTCCTCCTGCTTCGAAATACAACCGATACAGCGTGCATTACAGCCAGGCGAGATCGCAATGGCCATCTCCCAACGACCAAAAAACAAGTTACTTGCTGTCGGACATGAATAATCCAGAGCACAGTGCGCATGCTGACCCACAATACGATTAGCCGGATAGGCCGCTTGCTTCTCTTGTACCAGGCGCTCCAGCTTTTGTCTATTAAAAGAGCGTGGATGCCATTTGTGTGGCTCATCTGTCTTGATAGCGGCAACATAAAGGCGACCATTCATACCTGCCACGGCACTATAGCCAAAAAAAGGCAAAGGCTCGGTGTCGGGCACTTTTTCATATGCGGGCAAGAGCGTACGGGTATAACCGATAGGTAACAGGGCCGCAACGGCCCAACCGCGCGACGAGGGCAGGACATGCCGAACCCCGGAGCGCTTGCGTCCCACCGCCAGGCGATCAGGCATCATCGAAAGTGTCACGCCTGTAGGCAGTGGTATCAGATCGGCCGCTTGCAGTGGTCGATCACCGAACGAGAGCGCTTCTAAACGTGGCTCCTCTCGAATCTCCCCATCAGGGGTTGCATACAATAGATATGGAGTTGGCATGTTCATCCTTGTGTATATCTGGTCTATTTATAAGTGTCGTCTATGCAAATTACCTTATAGAGATTTATTTGCACATGATCAATGCATAGGAGGTGGCGTTGCAGGAATACGGGGACTTGTCGGCATATCTTCTGGAATATCATCATCAAAGATACGAGGAAATGCACCCGTCACACCTGTCTGTACATGTGTCGCGACCCGTTGCTCTAATTCGTGTGTATCCTCATACACAAAACTCAAAAGAATATGCTCCCCACGTATACTCTGACTCATATGCCGGATGCGTGGATGCTCCTCTTCCATCCAGGCATTAACCACCGCCTCCAGCATCGCCATATTATCTCCACAGAGAGCACTATCAAAGCCTTTAAACCTATACACCTATTTTATCCTTTCGAGTCAACATAGGAATCAGCCTCGCCACCATTGCCGCTATCTCAAAATATTGAAATATAACCTTCCTCAAGAGACGAAAGATATTGTATCATTCTCTTACAAAATTTGCTACCTGTGAGAAAGATTTTAAGGCAATTGGCACAATGCAAGCAGCAACTCATCTATAAATAAAGGCGAGCTTTATAAAAGCACACTGCTTGCAAAGTCATACAAAAAATATATTTTACAGAAAATGTATCTTACGATATGGTATGAATATCCGCCCCTAAATGTTGTAATTCCGTGAAAAAATGTGGATAACTCTTGGCAATATGCTCAACACCAGTAAGAGTCAAACCATCACGGCTGCGTAACCCTGCGATAGCCAGTGCCATCAGGACGCGGTGATCGCTATGACCATCGACGACCGTACCACCTACGATACCCTGTGGCCGCCCATGCACAATAATTGCATCCTGTCGTGGCTCGACATCACAGCCAGCACGGCTCAACTCAGCGCAAAGATCATTAATGCGATCAGATTCTTTATAGTGCAAACTCTCAATATTAGAGAACACACTCTCACCATCAGCGAAGCAGGCAGCTGCCACAAGTACAGGAATACAGTCGATCATCGGATCACCATCTAGCTCTACCCCATGCAAAACACGCCCTCCACGCAAAGTTACAGTATCATTTTCGACCCGCAGATCCGCACCCATCTTGCGAAAGGCACCTAACAATGCATCACCAACTTCATCGCCGGCTCGCAAACGCGTCAGGCGTATTTCACTGGTCGGGTCATTAGATGCGGCATAAGCAGCTAATAGTGCGGCCGCCGAAGGATAATCGCCAGGAACTACATATTCGCGCGGCAGATAGCGCTGTCCAGCAGCCACAAAAAAGTGGCGCAGAGCCTTATCATGCTCAATAACCACGCCAGCCTCTTGCAATACCTCCAGGCTAGCTCGCACAAGCGGCTGTGATTTCAGCCCATCAACAACGACAATCTCCAGGGCAGCGTCAGCAAAAGGAGCCAGGAAGAGCAAAGAACTGAGATATTGCGAGCTGCGTGCACCGGAAATTGTGACCCGGCCACCACGGATGTTACCACCATGCAACCTGATCGGTAAACAAGCTTCTGGTCCGCTCGCCTCGCAGCTAACCCCCAGGGCCATAAGAGCCTCTATTAACTCACGATTCGGTCGCCTCCCCAAGGATTGAGGATGATCCGTCACAAAAGTGACATCAGGCAAGAGTGCACCTACACCCAGAAGTAAACGCAACACCGCACCTGCATTGCCCACATGAATAGTTTGCGCAGCAGCAGCGTGCGGACGACCAACTCCATAGACATGCAAAACGTGCTTCTGTTCATCATCCCAGGAAAGACGGGCCCCCAGAGCAAGACAACCTCCAAAGAGCGCATCACTATCATCGCTCTGTGCAGGGAATACCACACGACTTTCGCCCTCCGCCAGGACCGCCGCCAGAACAGAACGCAATGTATAGTATTTTGACGAAGGTACATCAGGCTGCCCCGGTCGCAGCACCGAAGGAGAAATAACTATTTTTTGCACTATAGCCTCTCTTTGTTATACTATATAAATATGTACATGCTCACTCCTATAATAACACATCCTATAAGCAAAAGGCTCAGCGCCTTCACAAGGAGCTCCATTATACTAAACTCAACCATAGAACGCGAACCCTTTGGTTACGGCCCTTTCGATTAACACTTCTATAAACCACTTCTCAAAAAAGTTGAGTGTCAAACCGCATATCAATGCCATGTCAACAACACACGAAGCATGTACTCCATTGTTTATTGTAACAATACAACTTTCATATACATATTATTATAAACATATTCACAATATACTACATGTTCATTACATTTATAAAATACATTGTAAAGTATTTGATGTATAGACTATTTCATACGAAATTTTGCTTTTTGTTGTATTTCACTACACAACCTGATATAATTGATATATTCAAAGATACGAACATTGATATTTAGACTCATTTCGTACCATGCTCCTTTTAGAGTGCAACCTGGCTATACAACGGTGAATAGATTTGATGCCTCTTTCAGACGAGCTTTTAAAAACTTAGTCTAAACACCAGACAGATAGGAGGCAATACTTTACTGTGCAACAACAAAAAATTGTCATTGTAGGAGCGGGCATTATCGGGCTAGCGACAGCATATAGCCTACTCAAGCAAGACATAAAGAACGTGACGATACTGGAACAAGCCAATGTTGATCATGAAAGAGCGGCATCTCATGGCCTATCAAGGCTGTTACGCTTTGAATATGGAGATGATGCATTTTATTCAGAAATGGTTCGTTTAAGTCAGTGGCGATGGAAAAACCTGGAACAAGTCAGCGGTGAAAAACTCTATACGCAAACAGGTATTTTAATGCTAGGAAATGAGCACGATAATTTTAGCAAACATAGTTACTATACCCTCCGTAATTTAGGACATTCGCCTGAGCGCCTCACACGTACATCCTGTACACAGTGCTTTCCACAATTCGATACGACAGACCACGATATATTTATCTATAACAAAAATGCTGGCATACTCCACGCCTCTCATATACTGAAAACATTGCAAAAATGTGTTTTGGATCTTGGAGGCACGATACTAGAGCATCAGCGCGTGACCCGTATTTGTAATGAGAACACACAACAGCCTATCCGCCTCCAGCTCGCAGCTGGTGATGAAATGACGGCAGATCGTGTCGTGGTTGCGGCCGGTCCCTGGGTACACCGACTCCTGGAAGAACTTCACTTGCCTGTCCGTTTAACCCAACAGTATCTCCTTTATTTTGCTAATTTGCCAGCTTCTCTCTTTGGCTTATACACTTTCCCTGCCTTTATCGCAGATGATCTCTATGGCTTCCCGATTCATAGTACATGTACAGGGGGTTATGGACCACACTGGCTTAAAGCTGCCTCTCACAATTTTGGCGCTCCCGCTGATCCCACTGAAGTGCCTCCCCCGATAAATAAGAGAGTTATTGAGCAAATAACTGAGCGCTTGTGTAATTTGCTGCCCGCTTTGCGACAAGCTGAATTGATACAGACAGAATCGTATATTTATGATGTTAGCCGGGACGAAAACTTTATTCTAGACCACCTGCCAGGTGATCGGCGTGTAACTTTTGCTACCGGTTTGACCGGTCATGCATTCAAGTTTGGCCTTTTACTGGGTGACATTGTGAGCAGCATGGTTTGCGAGACAGAACCTGTCATCCCTGTCGAACGCTTTCGGCTAGCACGCTTCGCTCATCAGTGGGAGCACTCAGTCGCCTGACAAGACGTTCATCTATTTATTAAAAAAAAGGTACTATATGCATTATTGCAGCAGATACGTTCCTAGATATGCATTTACAAGCATAATAGTGTTAATGCATGCCAGTAACAACCCGACAAGGGAAAGTACAATGTCCCAGAAAGCCATTCTGCGCAAAGAGGTGGCATAGAAACCATACAGGCCCAATATAAGACCAGTAATTGCTGCCGGGAGACCACAGAGGGGAAAGAAGGCTGCAATGATGCTTAAAAGACCAAGGGTCAGACCGGTCAAGACCAGATTCTTCTGGTCTTGTGTTGGGACAATAGAGAACGTATACTCATTGAGATGTCGTATCGTTCGATGCAACACATTTATATGATATATACGCCGCACTTTTGTCTTTTTACGTGAAGATGTTTGGGAAAGTCTCCCTTGTGCTGTATGTTGTATAGTCATAGTACACCTCATGTTTACACTCGCGGTTACACTTCATATCTCAATATCTCATATGCCGCCATACTATGCATATGAGATATTGAGTATAAGGTAAGCGAAGTACTTCACATTATTTACATCCGTATGCGTTTGATAGCCCGGACAATTTCAGCCAGATTCTGGTTATAGGCTGGATTGCGCTGATCAAAACTATGGATAATCACCTGATTATAGTGCTGCCCTTCAGCATGAATATACTCATAGCGGTTCAAAGCCATAGCAACATGTGTGATATATGTACGACCAAAGAAAATAAGGTCACCGGCTTGCATTTCATCACGCCCGACACTATGGGTCAGAAAATCGTGTTGTTGGTCCGCATCGCGTGGCAGTATATCACCACCCATACGATAGCAGAGTTGAACCAAAGCACTACAATCGATACCACGCCAACTTGTACCACCCCAGAGATATGGCACACCCAGGAAAGCTTTTGCATAGGAGGTAACAACTTGTATATCTTGTCGCACGTACAATTCTGTGTTGCTACGCAGCGTTGCAGATGCACGTGCTAGCCATCCTTCTTTATCACCGGGTAGCGCAACTCTTAGCCGTTGAGGATGGGCAAGATCAATATATGGCAATACAGTTGAAAGATAGAGCTCACCAATTGTATCTTCACCATCTTCATGCATGTAGAGCGGCGCATATGGTTCCGTGACGACGATAGAATATGGCAAAGGCACACCACAGGTACCTTCACCTTCACAATATCCCCGTACAATAGGAACTTCTAGCTCATCCGTACGCACCCAACCAGCATAATCAGAGAGGATAACATGTGTCCACTCTCCAGATATATCGTCAGCATGGGCCGCTGTATTCATAAGCGCCTGCGTGACTAGCTCTGAACTTGCATCGGGCTCCCGACGAATATGGGCAATATTTACAGCAATGATAAAATCTGACGTTATGGTTTCCAAGGCAAAAGACGCATCCCTCCATGCAGCTATCAAAACGCGTTCAAGTCCGCTCCATGCATTTCTATTATACCCCATCAATACATATATGGGCTAATTTATGCATAAGCGGGACTTATTGTTTATCTAACTCTACTTTTTGCAAATGCTATGCATCTCAGCGTTTTTTGCATATAATAGTTGTGTGGAAATGGTTGTGTGGAGGAAAGGACAACGATTATATATGCTACATACTCTTCGACGCCTCTGGTATCTCTTTACGTTACTCTTCATCCTGCTTGGCAGCTCTCTTGGGGGTTGGAGCTGGCTCCTATTTTCTCATCTCTACGACTCTGGCTCCGTATCACCGCAGCCAACAATACACGCCAATAAGAACTTGCAGAAACCATCGCTACTGCCACCACTATTGTCTCTATTACCATTATCACACGCCATCACTTATAGCACTCGTGCAAACAAAATCAAAAGCCATATAGGGGCACAGCTTATCATCCCGCTTATTGGTGTGGACGCTCCTTTAGAAGCCGTGGGAATAACCGCTGACGGCTCTATGGCGCTACCTGTACAACATCCCTGGAATGGCGTGGGCTGGTATGCCTATGGACCATATCCAGGTGAAAACGGGAGCGCAGTGCTCGCGGGCCACCTGGACCATCCTGACGGCTCATCAGCAGTATTTTGGAGATTACGGCTTCTGCATCGCGGCGACATCGTGATCATTAAGGAAAAATCTGGGAGAACAATGGGTTTCGTCGTGCTTGATCTCAAGATATACACACTCACACAAGCACCCAAACAGAGAATCTTTGGGCAACATGGAGGCGCTTTTCTGAATCTAATTACATGTGTCGAAACCCCGCAATCAACATTGCACCAGACAGACCAGCGCCTCGTTGTTTATACAAAGCTTTTATAGGGCATTTTTCCCTTTATTTTGCCTAAAAATTTCGGTTACTAGCGGCTCTTGCTCTTGCTGCGACGAGCTTTGTGCTTTCTGGATGATACTTTGACCCAGAACTACACATAGGGTCGTCGCAATCACGGCAATCGTAGCAGTATCTTCTGCTGGCTTTGCTGGACTGCCAAAGATGAAGTACGCGATGATGATGATACCTACCATTCCGGCTATAAGAAAGGTACGCCCTATATTTTTAAACACTTTGTCTTCCCTGCTCTTTAAATGAGTAACAGCTTACTTAGACTCCAGATTTGACTTTTTATCATTATACTACCTCGACCACGACATGGTGATAGCCAGATCCACCATTAGGAACGGTTCTCTGGAAGGTGCTTGTTTGTAGCTGACCCCTGCCATCGGTTGCACGCACGACCAGGTTGTATCTTCCAGGGGTGGTCGGTTTCCATTGCCAGGTCCAGAGCACCCAGCTATCTTTGGAAAGTGCTGGTTGCAAATCCGCCTGCTGCCACGTTCCGCCATTATCAGTACTGACTTCAACTTTTTGAATACCACGAAAGCCGGCAAAGGCAATTCCACCTACTTCAATGGGTCGCCCGGCAGAGATGCGTCCATTGGGACGATCAATCCGGCTGGTCATACGCAACTCGCCGTTATACCAACCCTGATTTGCATAAAGGCCGCTGACAAATTGGTCAGTAAGCTCGATGCGTGTCAACCATTTTGGGCTTTCTTCGCCATAGCGCCCAGGCATCACAACACGTAATGGAAATCCATGTCGTTGTGGTAATACAATGCCGTTCATACTCCATGCCAGGATCGGATCAGCCTCCATGACCTCTTTTAGCGGCAAGCTTGTAGTATAGTCATCGACACTGTAGAACGCGATATAGCGTGCGGTCGATTGTGCACCACCATGTTTCTCTAGTAATGAGTTCAGGGTTACGCCCTGCCAGACGGCAGTGCTCATCAAATGTCCACCGATGCCATTGGATATACATTCCATGGTGATGGCACGCGATATCGAGGGCAGATTTTGTAATTCGGTGTAGTTATATGTGCCTGGCTTATTTACCAATCCTGCTATTTCTAGCTGCCAGAGATTGGGATCTGGCTTTGGGTCGAGCGTATTCTGGGTCACGACATAATACTCATCGTTTGGCGTGATGGGAGATGTGACGGATTGATGATTGGGCGTCTCCATGCCATCATAGGCAGTATATGTATTCAGGTATGCACGCACCAGGCCTAACGTTCCTGCTCCTGCTCCTACAGTGAGAGCGGCTACGCCTGCCCGCGAGAGCAACTGACGCCTCTCCTGAACCGCAGGTGCAAGATCTGGCACTGGCTGTTTTGGCAATAATGCACGGTATGCCAGACACAGCGTTGCTCCATAGACGCTGAACTCGACGAGCAGGCCAATGATCGTGATCACGGTTGACCATGCAATGGAGAAGCCAAACAAATTCTGTCTGATTTCATCCCAGAATAAAACGACACCGAACAAGCTCATTGCACCGGCGAATCCTGCTGCCACCAGCCATTCACGCCTGCTCGGCCGATTGTCGGCAACAGGTAATTTCATGCGTAGAATGGCGGCATACACCAGACCAAGGACTGTTCCAATGCCGAGCATACCTAACAATGCCAGCCCAAGTGGGGCGGTCTTGGCATTGGGTGAGAACTGGTTCAATAAGGCGATAAAGACGTGTACATTGATATGCTTCAGGTAAAAGTCGCCGAACAACTCTACTGGCGTAGGGATGCCCGCGAATAAACGTAATAATATCATTACGACGATTGCTAGCAGGCTCGCTAGCAGGCCCGCACCCAGCGCAAAACACACCGATAAGAGTAGCGTGCGCCCAACAGGATAGCTCATCGTTTGTTGAGCCGTTGGTCCGCTTTCAGAAGATTGTTCTGTATCTTGCATATCTCTACCTCAATGATATTGATATCTCCAAACCAATTACAGATATGACAATAAACTTACACTTACAACAGGGTATTATTTTTGCACAAAAACAATATATACGTTCTGTGCAATTTATCAATTTCAAGATGAGCGATACTGTTCTTTTAGATGCGAAAGACCTACGATGGCTGCAATAAATAGCAGAGCACAAACAACGCCATAAACCACTATATAGTAAAGACTCCAATTGAACTTGCCAAGAAAGAGATACGCAGCGTCTACAGTACAGATAAAATACCAGGTTGCGAGTACGGCCAGGTTCTTCTCGCTGAGCCTGGCAAGCAATCCTTTGCCACTAAGTGGTATCCATAATGGGCCTATTAAGAGCGCTACCCAGGGTATTAACGCTGTAACATACCAGGGATAGACAAATGAGGATATTGAGAAGATGGTTGCAATGAGAGCCAGGGTTGCCGCCTCCATACCGATACGTTCGCGCAAGCGTAAGCCAAACACGGTAAGCGCAACAGCTAGTATCAATACTCCTGCCACCCCATGCTCTATAAGTACAATCATGCTCTGACCAATCCCCAGAGATTCTCCCACCAGTTGGATCGCGACAAGTACAACACCACCATTGCCACCATGCTGATTGAGGTAAGTGGAAAAGAAGCCGAAAACCTGCCCATGCCCCAAAATAATAAATGGGATATAGCCGATCATAATCGTCAAAATGCAGACTAATAACAGTATGTAGTCGCGACGGCGCAAAACTACGCACAATAAGATCAGCGGATAGAGCTTTGTGAGGGTCGCCAGCCCCAGTAAAAAACCTGTTATGCTGCGTGCAGCGCGTCCTGTGCCCTGCGCTGACAAAATCATGAGCATAACAAATGTTAACATCACGACATCAATATGCCCCTGTACTGCAAACTCGACGATGGGCAGAGGACACCAGGCATAAATAATACAGCGTGCTGGATCAAGTCCTTTGCGCTTGAGCAAGAGCACGATTACAACACATGTTGTGAGGTCAAAGCACATGAAAATTGTTTTCAGCACAAATATATTGCTGGGCGCAAGTAGATAACTAATGAGATAAATGGCTTGTGCCGCCGGCGGATAAAGGGTGGGTACGTCATGATACCCCATTTGCCCATAGACGAGGCTATCATGCAGTGGCACAAGCGGCCTGGCATCCGGTATATAGACATATGGACTATAACCATGTAACGTGATGCGTGCATCCCATAAATAGCGCCATGCATCACCAGAGAAGTCTGGTGCTGTTCCTATCAGGGATGCACGCAGGACAACCGCGCCAACCAGAATGATGCCGATTTCTATCCATTGCCAGCGTCCCTGCTGTGGTCTGGTAAATAAGATCAAAATGCAACCAACTATATAGGGAATAAAACTGCCCAGCCAGATAGATACGATTGGTGCATGGTTACGAACAGGCAATGCATCCGCCATCTTTAACATGATGAGAGTTATCACAAACACTACACTTAATAGAGCTATACGATACCAGGGATGTCTGGAAAAGATTGTAGCTTCTTTATTTTTCAAAAGGCTATTTTCTTGCACAATCAATATAGAATCCTATCTTTTCACTCCAGGGAGCAATAACTAATTTTCGCACCTTCATTTTTTGCACATAGAGAGACCGCCCGATCTCCAACATATTTGTCATGTTCTTATTTATCAGAGAAACGCAGCACAAAGAATTGCTTCTCTACTCTATAGTATGAGCAAGGGCGGGAACGTTACACACAGGCAATTCATTTGTTAGCTTATGCATCTGTACGCATAAGATCGGCAAGATCCGCCGGGCTGCGGCCCTGACCGGAGTACTCGCCCCACTGTTGTATTAGCTTTGCCACCACACCGGTCCAACCGGTCTGATGGTTGGCTCCCAGGCCCGCACCATTCTCGCCATTAAAGTATTCATAGAAGAGAATCAGGTCGCGCCACTGTGGATCTTGCTGGAACGTTTCGATACCACCATAGACAGGCCTTTTACCAGTACTATCGCGGGCGAAGATACTAATCAGGCGCTGTGAGAGTTCGGCTGCAACTTCCCACAATGTCATCATGTGCCCGGAACCTGTTGGACACTCGACCTTAAAATCATCGCCCAGATAGCGGTGAAACTTCTGTAGAGACTCAACCAGCAGGTAGTTTATAGGGAACCAGACGGGGCCGCGCCAGTTCGAGTTGCCGCCAAAATCATGGATTCTGGATTCCGCTGGCTCATAGTCAACGCGGTACTGTTGCCCATTCTCATCGGTAAAACCTGGCACGATAAAGGGATGCTGCTCGTGATATTTTGAGACTGAGCGAATGCCGTGAGGGCTTAGTAATTCGTTTTCGTCAAGCATCTTTTGCAAGATGCGTTTCAGGCGATCAGGCTTCACAAGCGAGAGTAGCATACCATTCATAAACTGCGTATTGGTTGGTAGTACAGCAATATAGTAGTTATGCACCAGGTCAGGACGCTCTTGCCTGGCCCAATCAACGCGCCTTTTCAGCATCGCCAGTTCATCTGCGCCAGCCTGCAAGAGTTTCTCATCGATAGCTTCTATGGCAAAGAGAGGCACCAGGCCCGCGACAGAACGTGCCTTCAGCGACAAAAATTCTTGACCATCGATCTGGTTGCCCTGGCTCAGGTGTAGAACATCATAGAAAAAACCATCGGTGTCATCCCAAAGGCTCTCACCGTTGCCGCCGACATTGTTCATTGCGTCCGCGATTGAAAGGAAATACAGAAAAAACTTACTGGCCATCTGCTCATAGGTATCGTCTTTCGTTGCCAGCTCTACAGCAATCTTGAACATATTCAGGCAATACATACCCATCCAGCTCGTGCCATCCGACTGATCCAGATATCCACCGATGCTCGCTGGCAACCGACTACGGTTGAAGGGTCCGATATTATCCAGGCCCAGAAAGCCACCCTGGAAAAGATTGTTCCCTTCCAGATCTTTGCGGTTCAGCCACCAGGTAAAGTAAAACAATAATTGCTGGAAGATGCGCTCCAGAAATTCGCGATCCGCCTGACCATACATTTTTTCCTCGATCTTATAGACGCGCCACGCCGCCCAGGCTTGAATTGGTGGGTTAGCATCTTCAAAGGACCACTCGTAGGCAGGCAGCTGCCCTTGAGGATGCATATACCATTCGCGTGTGAGGAGCAACAATTGCCGCTTGGCAAAGGTTGGGTCGATCAGTGCCAATGGAATAGTATGAAATGCCAGGTCCCAGGCTGCAAACCAGGGATATTCCCAGGTATCGGGCATAGAGAGGATCTCGCGTGCGGTAAGGTGTGTCCATAAGTGATTTCTACCGTTCTTGCGTGATGCCGGCGGTGGTGGCCCAATCGGATCGCCATCGAGCCATTCTTTTACATTATAATAATAAAATTGCTTACTCCATAACATACCTGCGAAGGCCTGGCGCTGAATGTTACGCATATCATCAGGAAGCGGAAATGGGGTCACAGCCTGATAAAACTCATCGGCCTCGCGGCTGCGTGCGGCAAAGATGTTCGCAAAATCTGCGTTGAAAGGATCAATGCTACCATCTTGACTCAGGCGCAACCGCACAACCTGCGTTTCGCCAGCTGCAATATCAAGCACATAGTGAGCAGCCGCCTTTGTACCAACCAATTTAGGATTAACAACCTCTTTTCGGCCTTGAATAATATACCGATTAAATGCATCTTTCACATAAGGGGATTCATTCACTCCCCAACCAAGCCTGACATTATTTGTGTTATTCTCGGTGAAGAGTATTTCCTGTGGATGTTCACAATAGAGATGGTAATGACCAAAATCACTTTGTGGGCTGGATGCGTCAATGATCTGATAAGCTGGGGAAGTGGATGCTGCCGCTTGTAGTTGCGGTCTGGGGGCTGGTGGGAACCATGACCAGGTATTGCGAAACCAGAGCGTGGGCAATAGATGCAGCGTTTTTCGCTCGTGCCCGCGATTCGTTATACTAACCTGGATCAGTAGATCATCGGGCGTATTTTTGGCATATTCTACAAAAATATCAAAATAAGCATTATCCGCAAAGCTACCGGTGTCCAGTAATTCATACTCAAAGCTTGCTGGATCGGCCTTCCTGCGCCCATTCTCGTCAACCAGGTCCTCATAAGGGAAAGCATGCTGAGTATATTTATAGAGACATTTCATGTAAGAATGGGTTGGAGTGTTATCAAGGTAGAAATAGTATTCTTTTACATCTTCGCCGTGATTGCCTTGAGTGTTGGTAAGGCCAAACAGGCGCTCCTTCAAAATAGAGTCCTCGCCATTCCAGAACGCGAGCGCAAAACACAGGCGCTGATCAACGTCGGAGATGCCTGCAATACCATCCTCGCCCCAGCGATAAGCCCGTGAGCGAGCCTGATCATGAGTCGTAAAGTTCCATGCATCACCTTCCGCACTATAATCCTCGCGCACGGTACCCCACTGTCGCTCGCTTAGATAGGGACCCCACTTCCGCCATGGCGTATTGCTCTGCAGCACTGCCGTCAGGCGCTGTCCCTCCTGCGTTTCTTGAATCGTCATCGCGTTCCTCCTTAAAGAAGCTAGTATTATTCATCACCACTATTATCATCTACACATACTGAGATAAAAGCTATTCCCGCTGATATTATAACGCTTCATCTTTATAGCTGCACGAATAACACATAGACAATTATACTGGCTGCGGCAAAAACAATGGCTCATATAGTGTGATCGATTTTACCTGGGAAGCGTAGGAAAAATCGTAATGGGGCTCAAGCCAACCTTCGTGATCAGGAACAAGCCACACTATCAGGATGATATCAGGAAGAAAATGCACTATTCAATGGCTCACTCCCTGGGCACGATAAAAAGATAGACGGATACTGCTTATTTCATGCAATGGCGAATACACAAACCATACTTATAAGCAAACGATCTAAATATTCCAAAAAACCAAGGAAAATGAATATGTTAATAAAGAGAGTGGTTATATTAAAGAGAATTACAAATCTTTAATATATGAAGAATAGAGACAATTGTTACATAAGAAGCACTTGACATTCTTGAATACATTCCAGTATACTTAATTTCGTGACCAGGTAAGTTAGTAGCCTACTTCACATTTTGCAATTTGCGTTTGTATTTCTCGCAAACTCACGAGTAAAGTGCATCTCCAATTATAGCTCATTTATAATTCTACAACATAGGTAGGTTCCTGCCTGAGTCTAAAAAATTATGGAATATTGAAATATTTACTGTAACAGATAACCAGGAGCGGTGATCTGTAGATATCACTATATTCTCTCGGCTGCACACCGTTAGTGGTGCGTTAGTAGAAAATACTCAGCCTCTAAAGATACTATTTTTGAGGCAATACTCTACTTTTGAGTAGTATTCATGTTGATATAATTCATCAGATGTGCTCTAAATTAGGTGAGGGGATAGACGGAGCAGTGATGCTTCCAACTGTTTTTCACACTTTCGGCATTCGATAACTTTCTTAATTATAGAAAGGGATAATGCAACAAAGGCCCCTTCGTGTGAAAGTAACTATTCAGGTATCCCGATGAAGTCAGGCTACGAAGAGCTCCAACTTTTCTACGGTATCAGTGTATACAGGATGCCTACTTAGTCTCAATCCATTTCTGATGAGGTGAGATTGATTCAGAGTACCTGAATAATTACGAATTAAGGATTCTTGAATGAGTATAGACAAATACATTAATTTTCCTCTTTCACAAAAAAACACACTTATACCTCCACGAGTTAGCAAGATACCACCAACCGAAATTCCCGTGGTAGCACGAACACCGAAAAAGATGCGCCTGAGGCAGCTACCACACAAAGAAATAACCTCTGCAATGATGAAGGTAATCAGAAAGGTGCGTGTGGAGCGGTTACCTGAATACTTTGAGCAGACGTGTGATCGACGACAGAACGAGACAGCGGTTATTTATGGGTCATCTCAACTCACCTATCAGGAGCTCGATCATCGAGCCAATCGGCTCGCACATTTTCTTATCTCCCGTGGCATTGAAGAAGGCGATCTGGTTGGAATTCTCTTAGAGCGCTCACTCGATAGCTACATTGCACTGCTTGGTGTACTCAAAGCGGGGGCAGCATTTGTCCCTATCGACCCGTCGTTTCCTCCTGACCAGATTGCATTTATTGAACAGGACGCCGGACTGCGGGACGTTGTAACAACCTGCTCATTTCGCGAGAAAACGAGTGCCTTATGCTGCCCGATACTTGAGCTCGACCAGGCAAATGAAGCGATCTCCGTCCAGAGTGAGAAGCGCCCCCAGATCCGCGTTGATCCTGAATCTCCATGCTATATCATCTATACATTGGGCACTACTAACCAATCGAGAGGAGTTATAGTCTCGCACTCCAATATCGTCAATTTCCTCCGCGTGGTCACGCCGATCTACAACATAAAGCGTCACGACCGAGTCTACCAGGGCATGTCACCTGCCAGCGACCTCTCCTTCGAAGAGATCTGGCCGACCTGGATCGCTGGAGCAACACTCATTGCAGATCCTTCTGATTCCCAACGCATCGGTCACGAACTCACAGAGTTCCTGAACGAGTACAAGATCACTGTGCTCCGCTGCATGTCTGGGCAGCTCGCCACAATCGAGTGCAATGTGCCCTCTCTACACACGCTTCTCGTAAGCGGAACGACATGTCCGACAGAGCTCGTTGACCTCTGGTCGCATCCAGGGCGGCGCTTGCTTCATACATATGGTCCTATTGAGACGACGGTCACAGCTACCTGGTGTGAGATGTTCCCCAATCGGCCTATTACCCTCGGCACTCCGCTCCCAACATATCATGTCTCTATTCTAGATGACCAACTCCATCTCGTCGAGGAAGGTAAGAGCGGGGAGATTTGTATTGGCGGTCCCGGCGTCGTCATCGGTTATCGCAATCACCCAGAGCTCACGAGAGAACACTTTATACCCAATCCAGTCTTGCGCGATCGGGAAATAGTGCCTCGTCTCTACCGTACAGGAGATCTTGGTCGTATTACCCCTCTGGAGAGATCGAGTACCTGGGACAAATCGAGACCCAGACAGAGGAGATCCACGATAATAGCCATGATAATAGCATCGAATGGAGTGAGTTTGAGTGGATACTTCGTGCAGATACAGTGGAGCTCAGCCCCCTCGGCGAGTCATTTGAAACCGCAATAACCGCCAAACTCCAGGCCGAAGCATCCAGACCAGGAATACACAACCTGCTAAATCTTAAAAACATCTATAACCATATTATGACTGATCCTCTTTATAGGAATTCTCTATTTCTTATGGCAAGCACATTCATGTTGGGCGGATTAGGGTTTTTCTTTGGATACTTATAGCACGATTGTATAAAACGGAATATGTCGGTATCGCTACTACCCTCATCTCTATCATGACATTATTAAGCAGCTTTACCCTTATGGGGTTGAATTCAAGTTTAATGAAATATCTCCCCAAATCTGCTAATAAGAATGAATTAATTAATTCCTCATTTGTCATTGTGACGCTTGTAACGCTTTTAGCTTCTGCTATATTCTTACTGGGATTACCAATATTTTCACCGCAATTATTATTCTTACGAGCAAACTTCTTTTATATCGCCTCGTTCACTATCTTTATAATTTTTAATTCTTGGAATATGCTTGTCGAAAGTGTATTTATGGCTTTTAGGGCAGCGGGTAACATACTTCTAAAAAATACTATCATTAGCACATCGAAACTTGTGCTTCCCTTTGCATTTATCATGCTTGGAGCCTATGGTATTTATGCATCTACTGCTTCAGCTTTTATTCTTGGTGTACTTGTAAGCCTTGCGATACTTATTTTCAAATTTAAAGTTAGGCCCTCAATTTCTATTAATGTTTCGTTAATACGAGAAACTTCTGCATACTCATTTGCAAACTACATTAGTAGTTTTATGCTTGGTATACCATCACTTGTGTTACCAGTTATCATATTAAATGTATTATCGGCAAAATACGTCGCTTATTACTATATTGCTTTCATGATTCAAAATATGTTACTAGTTATTCCCTTAGCCGCTGCCCAGGCATTGCTTACCGAAGGTGCATATAACGAAGCCGATCTGCAAAAGCATGTAAAGAAAGCTATTATAACAATTTTAGTAATTCTTCTCCCTGCAACAATTATCATCGTTTGCTGGGGTAATGTATTATTACAGTTCTTTGGCAAAAGTTATGCAAGCGAGGCTTTTCAATTCTTACAACTGTTTAGTATGTCTACAATATTTGAAGCAATAATTTTAATTACTAATGCTATTATGAACATAAAGCATAATATAAAGACTTTAATTATCTCAAACGTAATAGCTGCTGTGATTACACTATGGTTATCTTATGCCCTTATCTCTAGTAAATTGGTTGGCATAGGCTGGGGCTGGATACTTGGACAAGCAATTTCAGGGGTAATATCAATACTTCTTATAATTGTCCCCTACTATTTAAGAGTACGTAAACAAATACGATACCTGAGTTCAGGAGAATCTCATACTTAATCAAACCCTGTAAACCTATTGATGTGATAATGAGAACCACTCGTTACTGATTATAGTATCTTATGCTTAATCAAACCATGTGAGCTTATCGACGGCATTTGAGCCTGTGGCATTGCCAATGTAGAGAAAGAACAATTGTATATGACATGTATACTCTCTTACAACATATTAATAGGTGGAACAAATCGTGTTGAATACTTAATGAAAATTATCCGCTCAGTTGGGGCCGATGTGGTTGGGCTTGTCGAAGCTATAGACGAGCAGGTGATCAAGGATCTGGCAACGCAGCTTGGCATGCAATATTGCTTGAGCGGACATACCAGAGACAAAAGCGGAGGGCAAGGGGCCGTGCTTAGTCACTTTCCAATTATTGACGTAAAGATACATACCAACGCTATTATCACAAAGCAGCCTCTTTTGGAAGTGTGCGTTGAAGAGATTGATGGGCAACAACTAACCGTCTTTGTAACACACTTAACGGCAGACTTTAGTAGTGGATGGATAGCTAATCAGGTACGACGACGCGAAATACAAGAAGTACTCCGTATTATGGCATTTCATCGCGGCACGAAGCATATACTCATGGGTGATTTCAACTGCCTTGCACCAGGAGATCGCTTGCAAGGCAGCTCTTTTTTGAGTTATATTACCAATTTGGATCTCTATTACCAGCTTCAGCCAGACATATCCATTCAAGCACCTGATCTCGATTTTGTGATACCCTCTGCCCTTTGCTTTGTAAAGCCCTTCCTTGCAGTAGTGCCCAAAAGCAAACTTCTTTCCGCGCTCTTAGATAGTGTTGATGCTTTCTATGCACCCCGTGGAGGCATCGATCTGCTCATACAGGCAGGATACATTGATTGCTTCCGCTACCTGCATCCAGACAAACCTGGTTTTACATGGCCTGCACCGATCCCGTCGGGGCGCATTGATTTTATCTTCGCTAGTCCAGAATTAGAGAAGACACTAAACACTGCAGACGTGATTATAGAGGGTGAAGGTATCTACGCATGTCAAGCAAGTGACCATTTACCACTATTTGCAGCATTTAGCCATGCGCTTGCAGAATGAACTGGGGATTTTTGAACGGTTCGGTAATCCCCCTTCTTCACAATAGTGTCTCCACGGACCAAAAAGTCCTAAAGGATATAAATATATTAGCAATTACTCTATACTACAATTTATAGTAACTACAATTTATAGTAGCTCTTCATATGAGATATTGCTACATGATAGGATGAAAGAGAATATAGTATATAGAAATGAAATTTATGTAGCAATTCTAACATAGGAGATTCTCAACTCTGGATGTATTTACTTCTCTCAGTACTAGTCGTGTATTATCATTTTTCTAGATGTATGAATGATCAATCTGATCCATTCACCATAACAAGGAGATTTTTATGAAACTCAACGGCACTCATAAGTTTAAAGTGTCTAGCAATCAAGTTTTTAGTGCTATTTTAGATCCCCAGATATTACAGACTTGCATTCCTGGTTGTAACTCCGTTGTATATCTTGCCTCCGATCAAATTAGAGCTGACCTAACAACACCTTTTCCTGGATTAAAGGGACCGTACGGTGTTGTGATTGATATCGAGCAACGACAAGAACCAAATCATATTGTGCTACGTACACAAACCGCAGGCACAGGAGGTTCTATTGACGCAGTAAGCCAAATTGATATTACTGACGAAATCGATGGAGCTTTGCTTTCATATAAGGCAAGCGCAAACCTCGATGGTCCTATTTCAATAGCTAATAATCCTATTGGTGAAGGGATTACGAAAACTTCATTGGGCGCGTTCTTCAAAAACTTAGACAAAGCAATTGTCTAATAAACAATGATGGTAGTGTTCTGTCCCATCATATCCGATGGGACAACTAGAAGATAGTGTAAGCAGGAAGAAGGGATATTCTTGATGAGTAAAGCAAGGCGAGATTCAACATGGTAAAAAAGTTAAATACCTCCCCTAAAAGAGCTGTATTTCTAGTCTCAACAGCGAGTTTCTTCGCATTGACTTGTCTTATCATACATGCTCTCTACCCCTATCTAGGGATCAACTTGCTTCTGAATATGCTTCCCTCCTCTTCCGCTGCTACCAAGACACAAACATTCTATGGTGAAAATATTGATATGAGTCAAATCCTACCGACTTCCCAGCACTATGTTGTCAATAGTAAAGGCGAGGATCTCATTGATATAGCGGCAGACCTCGGAATTAACTTCATCCGTATAACAAATGTGACGCGAAGCTTTAATAACAATGCGGATTCGGTTTATACGGCAGAGCAGTGGCATCAAGTACTCAACAAGATGCAAAGCAAAGGGATAAAAGCACTTATCCTTATAGAAACTGCTAGTAACAACAGCGATTACTTATACTCCTGATATACGACCAGCATATTTGCATTTGGTACAGGAATATATTGATAGTGGAGTTTTTTCTGACCCGGATGTCTACGCTGTAGACATTAAGAATGAACCGGTTCTAACAGACGCTAATGTGAGTATGCTTCAGGCTGCTCATGCTATGATCAAAGCAAAGTACCCTCACCTTAAACAAACAGTAGGATGGTGGGCAACTCCTATATCGCCCAGAGACCCTTATAATCCGAATAATTACAATTGGTCCGATTTCTCCGCAGGTCAAAAAATAGCTAATATTGTTGATTTTTATTCTATTCATATGTATGGACTTGCTACCAATAATTTTGGCGGTACGTTGAATCCCAATCTGAAAACAAAAGTGTTTATATCCCAAGTCCAGAATGGCTTACAGACAAAAAGCCAATACTGATTGAGGAATTTGGGGAAGCCAATGGTGATGCAGTAAGTGACCAGGATACAATTGGCAACCCAGAATTACAAGCAAATGTGTATCAAGGTGTGTATCAAGCCTTAAAAGAAATGCATAGCGATCAGATAATTGGATCAGTTGCCTTTGATTTCTATAGCCGTAATCAACGTGCCGATGCCTGGGCTATTGTTAAAAATAACGGCAATTATCTCTTCCCGGCAGCTTATATTCTCCAAAAATATGCTTTGGGGAAAAATAATCCTGCTCTCCAGGCCACAACAGTTGATACTTCACAAAGCTATCTAGTAAAAAATGATAGTAATTATACGCTAAAAAACCTGCATATATCTGATCGGATTGGTCTTAAACTTCAATTAGATAACAGCAAAAATTACTCACTTTCTCTAAATGCAGATGGAATATTACGTCGCGTACAAGCGTTCTATTATGATCCTCTAGCGGATTCATATTATGCCTTGTATCAGGCTACAAATCAGGGAAGTGTACAACTCACTATCACCCCTGATGACAACTGCATATCAAGTGCTTGCACAACTCCTGCCTATAAATTGACAATTAATGTCCAATAACATGAAACCAACTATAACAAACACAAATAGGCAAACAGTCTTATTTGTATTGATAGTTAACACCTTCATGTGTCATATTTATGTTCATAGAAATGGAATCGGAACGTTGTCTATAACCTTCGGTTGGTTGAGTTTCGAACTCGTTTATTGAGCTTTACATAACCTCAATTCTGTTAACAAACTAATAAATTTGGCAGTAGATTGTTGATATATTGCCCTAAAATTAGCAAACCGTAAATAATTAAAGAAAGGTCAAAAATGAAAATACTTCAAATAATTAGTACAGGATACGTGGCAGGTGGTGCGGAGAATGTCGTTGTAAAAATAACTAACTACTTATTAGCTAAAGGTCATAGTGTTAAAATTCTTGCAAGCGATTTAGGAGCCGATAAAGAACATTTCAATGACTATGTCTTTAAGAGCATCAATTCTGCTAACCCATTAACACTATTGCTTTTTCTTTTTAATCCCTATTCATTTATTGTCTTGAGAAAAGTTTTAAAAGAATATGAACCGGATATAATACATCTTCATACTGTACACCAAGTTACTCCCTCAGTGCTCTTTTTGCTGAAAAAGTATCCTACAGTCATGACTTTACATGGACCTGAATCTTTTCTAAGTAAATTATTATTTTGGTGTATGAAGCCCTCATATTTAAATTATTTTTATGAAAAACAAAATTTAAATGTAATGGGTAAGTTAAGTTTATATTTTAATCATGTTCAAAAAAGTATCTATAAGTTAGGGCTCAAAAATATTGACTTATTTATTGCACCAAGTAAATATATTCAAAATGCGGCAAAAAGTGATGTGTCTCCAATTACTCATTTACCTAATTTCGTTGAGTTAAGGGAATTTCATGAATTAAAGAATAATTACAATTTACTTTTTGTTGGACGTATGGAGAAGGTTAAAGGGATCGAATTCTTAATAAAAGCAATCTCTTTAATCATCAAAGTATTTCCTCAAACCACGCTAACTATTATCGGTGATGGCCTTAATAAGGAAAACTTATTAAGTTTGACAAAAAGTTTACAACTTGAGAATTATATACATTTTGCAGGTTGGGTGAAGAATAAAGACCTCGATATATATTATGAGAAAGCGAGTATTGTCGTTATTCCCTCTGTTTGGCCGGAAAATTTTCCTACTGTTTGTAATGAAGCCATGAGTGCGGGAAGGCCTGTGATTGGAACAAATGTTGGAGGCATTCCAGAAATCATTGACGATGGAGTAAATGGTTATCTTGTCGAACCTCAAAGTCCGGAACAAATAGCTGAAAAAGTAATAAAACTTTTTTCAGAAGAAAATTTATTAAAAGAATTTGGAAAAAATGCCCGAAAAAAAGCCGAAGAGTTTGGCATTGAAAAATATTCCGAGAATACAGTAAAGATTTATGAAGAGGTATTGGATAAGTATAAACTCCATAATCTTCTAACTTAAACGTTTCCTCTAGGAACTGAATTTAAGAACGTCCAAGGACGATCTATAATATCTGGAAATTGGACAGGAGGATAAGATAAAATAGCTGTACGAGAAGAAAACAATTCTGTCTGCGCTCTCATGGCAAATATCAGTTCCTCTTGATGTGAGCTTTTGTTGTGAGAAATTCCTTTCACCTCTTGGAAAGAAGGAGCTGGTATGTCATCCAATCCCTCTAAAACGAGGAAAATAATATTAGTTGTACTACTGGTCATTGTAATTATAGAAACATTTATTCTCTTTTCCTCCTTGTCTCATGGACATACTACAACAGTAACAACGAAAACATACAGGATAAACCCCATGTGTGTCTCATCACACCTCAATGGACTTTCAAATAGCGACTTGAATACTCAATTAAATTTAATGAAAAAAGCAGGTATTAAATGGACACGGTTTGACTTTACTATGGATGTTATAGAACCATCACAGGATAATTTCAATTGGACATCCTATGACAATATTGTTAACACAGCAGCTTTATACGGAGTAAATATCATTGCACTTGTTGATCAATACTTTACTCCCAATTGGGCAAATAATACTTTAGATAATATGGTCCCTCCTCCTCCTGCAATTTATCAAAGTTATGCACAAGCAATTGCTGCCCATTATTCCGGTAAGATTTCTCTATTCGAAATGGGAAATGAGCCTAACGAGACAGGCTCCTGGCATCCACAATGGAATGCTGCTGCCTATACTGCTCTTCTCAAAGCAGGGTATAACGGGGTGAAAGCAGGAAATCCAAATGCCAAGGTTCTTTCTGGGGGATTATCAAACGAATCAACTACAAGCAATAGTCAATCTGCAACAATTTCTTTCATCCAACAAATGTATGCAAATGGAGCAAAGGGATATTTTGATTATTTTGCTTTTCATCCATACTCACAACCAAAGAGTCCAGATGTTCTCAGTCAAAATTCAACAACTTTTAACGTTCTTTCAACGATAAAAACACTAATGGAACAAGAAGGAGATAAAAATAAACAAATTATAATAACTGAATTTGGTTGGCCAACTACCTCAGACTTCAGCGGAGGAGGAGTCACACGGGCAAGTCAGGCTGCATATATCTCACGTGTTTACGCCAAAATTATGCATCAGGATTACCAATATGTTTCCATTGCTTGTGTTTATGATTTTAAAGATGATAGCACAAATACGACAAATGATCAGGATAACTTTGGTGTATTGAATGCTGACTACACACAAAAGCCATCGTTCACCTCAATACAAAAGGCAGCTTCAGATTTTTCTTCAAACTTTACTGAAATATCTCCATAGTACCCAACTCGCACGCGGAGCACGCTCGATGTCTTTGATCCCCTCTCGCCTCACCCAGAAGACACGAAACTGGGATCTCGCCCTTGTCGGAAACGCAATAGCTCCATTAATTGGATTGTCGTCACTTTTCCTTGTACGGGACAAGCTAGTCAGGATGAGACAGACGGCATAACCACAACTATCCACCAGTCTCTCCTGAACTTCCATCCTCTTTCCTCATTAGAACTCAGCAATTTACTTCATTTTTCTCACCAAGTTGACACTACCCTTCAGCGCAGCAGGGGGGTTCTGAGACTGTTATATACCTTCAAAGTCTCATCTGTAATC
This sequence comes from uncultured Chloroflexia bacterium, assembly GCA_963850365.1. Lineage (GTDB taxonomy): Bacteria > Chloroflexota > Ktedonobacteria > Ktedonobacterales > Ktedonobacteraceae > Dictyobacter. The sequence goes on along the minus strand of CAWKKX010000022.1, from coordinate 91,502 downwards.
TTTTGCCAAGAAAAACACTTGCTCACAAGCTCTCTACCTTGTTGTCCTAATGATTCTGCAAGTTTTCTATCATTAAGTAACGTTTTCATTGCAATAGATAGTTCCTGGGTATCTTCTTTAGAAATCAACAAGGCATTTTTTTTATCAGTACAGATTACTGGAATACCATTTACTTTTGTGGCAATTACGGCAACTCCTGATGCCCATGCTTCAAGAATAGTTAATGGAAACCCCTCCCACAGAGAAGGTAGGACAAAAACATCAGCCTGTTGATAATATTCTCGTAGTTGAGCTTTATCCTTTTTCCCAACAAAAAAGATAAAGTTCTCTAATTGGTATTTTCTTACTTGCATTTGCAATGTATTGCTTAAACTTCCCTCTCCTACGATAAGTACTTTAAAGTTTTTTTGAGAAGATACAAGTAATTTTACGGCCTCAATAAGATAATTTATTCCCTTTTGATTTTCTAATCGACCAACAAACAGAAAAGTAAGTATTTCCTCTTTATGATTCTCAGGATTGGGCCTGAAAAAATTTGTATCAACTCCATTAGGAATATACATTACATTTCTAATATGTGCATTATTTAATACTGGCAACGTTGTTTTATCCACAGTTATAATAGCCGAAAAAAATGCATATTTAAGAAAAAACTTCTCTATCATTCGTTTTACACTGGAATAGCGCTCATCAGCAAAGGTAACTCCATGACATGTATTAATAATAGGAATCCTATACAACCGTGCGGCAAAAGAACAAACAAAGCCTAAGTCTGGTGAATGGGTGTGAATAATTGCCGGTTTTAATTCTTTCAAGAAGAAAAAAGATTGAAAGAAAAGTAATATAAGAGAAAACATACGTTTAGCAGTAATTTTGTCGAGATTATATATCTCTTCTACTATTCCAAAGTCATAGACATTTGTCCATTCTTCAGTTTTGACTGTTTTACTTGTAAGAATGAAAACGTCGTGACCCAGTTTCTTCTGTTCTGTCTCTAAACTTTGAACTACTATTGCGTCACCACCGATAAGAGGCGGATATTTTTTTGTAATATGAAGTATTTTCATAATATAATTCTTCTCCTCTATTGGCCTTTTCCTGTCCGAATTTCTGAATCTCTTATACTTTTTTGCACCATAGCCTCGTTTCTGACATTCTCCTTGTCCAAATCGTTTGCCTCATCCAAACAGAACTGTAGTTGCTTGGACACATCAGAAAGATGATCAGTTAAAAGAGTCGTGTGTTTGCCAGGAAGGAAATATTGCTCAACTTCAGTTGCTTCAATGACTTGCTGCCATGCTGCTCGTTCTAAAAGCTCATCGCGATGCCAAAAAAAGGTGATCTTACCAGGATAGTGACTGGGAGGTGCATAATTCGCTGCAATCCAGGCAAAAATTGACGGATACGTACGAATATATTCTAAGGGTGGGAAAAGTAATTGCAGGAACGAAAGTAAGGCAGCACTTCTTTTCCCCCATTTTGCCCACCTGGTCTGTATAGCAGATTTCAACTGCTCAAACTCTGCCCATTCCTGATAATCTGGATAGAGCACATAACAACTTAAGTGGTTAAGCCTCAGAAAGCAATTCAGTTGCTTCTGCGCACTCAGATGGAATACTCTTCCAATATGGCTAATAATCTTACATGCACTCCTTAGACGCCAAGAAGGAGTAAGTTCTGAAGGGCTCATCAAGATGAGTGAAGCAATAGCCTGTCCCTGTGCATCCAGTTGTCGAGCCATCTCATAAGCTATTAAAGCTCCATTGCACCATCCACTTAACATATAGGGGCCATCCGGTTGCACAGATTGCAGTGCCTTAACGTGAGAAGCAGCTATTTCTTCTATTGTAGGCACAACCGATACTTTGCTCAGCTGATACGGAGGGATCGCATAAAAAGGTTGCTCTTTCCCCAGTGCTTTAGCTAAAGGATAACAATAAAACGCATCGCCACGCCACTGTCCATGTAAGAAGAAGAAAGGTCGTTTTGCTTTTCCACTCTGAATCGCTATAATAGGTAACTGTAAATCATTGCCCACTTTTGTCTGCAATATCTCAGCTAATCCTTCGATGGTAGGGTTAGCGAAGAGCGTATTCAATTGAAGCTTTTGATGGAAAACCTGCTCAATACGCTCTAATAGACGAATGGCTAGAAGTGAATGTCCCCCCAGGTCAAGGAAGTTATTTTCTATACCGATAGGATGTACATTCAGGATATCTTCCCAGATAGCAATTAACTGAAAGTGCAGCATATGCTTTGGGGCAACAAAAGTTTCTTTGTCAGTGTGGCTACTGAAATCTGGTACTGGTAATGCACGACGATCCACCTTGCCGTGGTTTGTCAACGGCAGCGTTTCTAATAGTACAAAAGCTGAAGGTATCATATAGCTCGGTACAAGTTTTGCCATATATCTTTTCAAATCATCGAGCTTGACACTCTCTTCCGGGTGGAGCACAAAATAAGCTACAAGATATTTGTCGCCAGGGATGTCCTCTCTTATCACCACGACCGACTGACGTACTGCTGAATGCCCACTGAGCGCTGCTTCGATCTCACCTAACTCAATACGATACCCACGGATCTTCACCTGATCATCGATACGACCGAGAAACTCAATGTTGCTATCCTCTCGATAGCGAGCTATATCTCCCGTTCGGTAGAGACGAGCCTCAGGCTCTTTACTAAAAGGATCGGGTATGAACCGTTCAGCAGTAAGGGCAGGACGGTTGAGGTACCCTCGGGCAACCCCAACTCCGCCAATATAGAGTTCTCCCGCTACTCCTATCGGAACCGGGCTACCCGCTCTGTCCAGAATGTAGATTGTTCGGTTGGCTAAAGGACGGCCAATGGGAACACGCTCCAATGCCTGTTCTTGATCCCGGTCGTGCACTACATCGTACATGGTAGTCGCAATGGTCGCTTCCGTCGGCCCATACGCATTGAGCAAGCATACCGAATGCAGCGGCGTCTGTCCCCAGAGTTGCATCACTTCAGGTGGGAACTGCTCCCCTCCTGCTAACGCGAGTCTGAGGCACAAACCCAGAAGTTGCTGGGGAATACGCACCCACTCTTGCAGTACCTGGTGCCAATACGCGATTGGCAATTCTAAAACCGTTAGTTGTTGCTCTTTGGTCTTTCTGAGCAGCTCGCTAGGCGACCACACCTCTTCTCCACGCAGCACCAGCTTTGCTCCTGCTATGAGCGTTGGGAAGATTTGTTCTACAGAAGCATCGAAGGTAAAGGCAAAAAATTGCAGGACGCTATCGGCAGTAGATAACTTAAACTTTTGTATGAAAGACCAACAATGAGCAGTGAGGGAGAAATGCTCGATGAGAACGCCTTTGGGTTGCCCGGTTGACCCAGAAGTGTAGATCACATATGCCAAATGCCGACTCGTTCCCCAACGCTTCGGGTTCCCACCGCTTTGCTGACTTATGGCTTGCCAGTCTGTATCTAAACAGATCACTTGAGAATGAACCTTGGATAGCCGATCCAGGAGAGACCTCTGTGTGAGCAAGACAGCCATCTGGCTATCTTGCAGGACGAAGGCAAGGCGCTCTGGCGGATAGCTGGGGTCCAGTGGCACGTATGCGCCTCCCGCTTTGAGGACTCCCAGCATCCCCACGATCATCTCCAAAGAGCGTTGCATACACAGACCCACCAATACCTCCGGTCCCACTCCCTGGGATCGCAAGTGATGTGCAAGTTGGTTGGCTTTCTGGTTCAGTTCTTGATAGGTAAGTTGTGTTCCCTCAAAGACAACGGCTACTGCATTGGGAGTCCGTTGTACCTGCGCCTCGAAAAGCTCATGCACACACTGCTCATGAGGATAGTCGCCTTGTGTGGCATTCCACTCCTCTAGCAGGCAGCGTTTCTCTGCTACTGTCAATAGCGGCAACCTGGTCACTTGCTGCATCGGTTCAGCAATGATACCCTCTAAGAGTGTTTGCCAGTGACCTGCCATACGTACAATCGTTGTCTCGTCGAATAAGTCGGTACGATATTCAAAGTTCGCGACCAGACCGTTCGACAGATCCTCTAGCACCAGTGTCAAGTCAAACGTTGCTAGCCCGCTTTCCACCTTCATCGGTGCTAGCATCCATCCCTCGGACAACTTTGGCAACGAAGGGTCCAACGTTAGCATCACCTGAAAAATCGGGTTTTGCCCTCGATGACGCTCAGGTTGCAATTCTTTGACCAAGAATTCAAAGGGAACCATCTGATGCTGATGAGCCTCAAGTATCACCACCCGGACTCGCTGCAACAACTCCTTGAAGGTCGGATTGCCAGCCAGGTTGGTCCGTAACACTAGTGTGTTGACAAAAAAGCCAATTAAAGGCTCTATGTCTTCTCGTGTGCGGCCAGCGCTCACCGTTCCAATTACGATATCTTCCTGACCACTATAGCGGCACAACAAGGTCTGAAAAGCCGCAACCAACGTCATGTATAGCGTTACACCTTCCTGCTGACTCAGCGCCTTGAGGGCAGAGGTAAGTTCTTCAGGTAACACCATTTGATATGAAGCTCCCTGAGCTGTGAGCATCTGTAAAGGCGTTCGGTCGGTGGGCAACAACAGTATATCTGGGCTTCCCGCCAGTTGTTGCTTCCAGTAAGCCAGATGTTCTGTGAGAAGTTCTCCTTGAAGTGTCTCACGCTGCCAGGTCGCAAAGTCCGCATATTGAATGGGTAAAGTGGGTAAGGGAGATGTTAGATTATTTGAGAAGGCTTCATACAGAGCAGTCAGTTCTTGTGCGAGTACTCCCAAAGACCATCCATCAGAAATGATATGGTGCATTGTCAGTAGCAACAAAGAGGTATCTGCATGCATACATATAAGTGTGGCTCGCAATAGCGGTCCCTGAGTAAGAGTAAAAGGCCGTCGCACTTCCTCTGATGCTAATTGTAGTGCATCTACCTCCTGCCCTGCCTGAGAACGCTCCCGCAGATCGACAATCGACAGTGGAATGCTTAAACTACTAGCGATTACCTGCATTGGTTGCCCTGCGATCACCTTGAAAGTAGTGCGCAGAGTTTCGTGGCGTTGCACAATAGTGTTAAGGCTTCGCTCTAGTACAGATATATTTAACGAACCCGTAAAACGTAGAGCAATATGGATATTGTAGAGAGGGCTGTCAATCATCAACTGATCTAAAATCCATAATCCTTGCTGTGTTAAAGAGAGGGGTACAGGTCCTTGCTGTGACAGTCTGGGAATAGAGAGTACTCCCGAAACACGCGCAGAATCACCACGCAGCCTCTTCTCAAGAAGCATTCTTTTCGACGTTGAAAGGTGAGCTCGTCTCGTAGAAAAATCTAGTTTGTCTTGTTGTAACATATATTTGCACTCCTTCTTTCAATTATCCCTGCTACCTTTTTGTTAATCTTTCTATTTCTTCTTCATCTAAGGCTTCTATTTCATCTATGAGCTTTTTCTCAATCACCAGTGCCAGCTCTATTATGGTCGGTGATGCAAAAAGGACAGATAGAGAAAGTTCTAACTGGAATATACTATATAGTCGCGTGATAATCCGAGTGGCCAGTAGAGAATGTCCTCCTAAATCGAAAAAATTATCATAGATACTGACCTTTTTGATGCCAAGTATTTGCATCCAAACCTCGGCCAATATCTTCTCTGTTGGCGTCTCAGGTGCTACATAGTTCTCATCATTATGCTCGGGTCGTTCTAGCTCGAGTGCTATAAGTACACGACGATCTACCTTACCACTAGAAGTTAGCGGAAAAGCTTCTAGGAACACGAAAGTAGAGGGCACCATGTATTCAGGCAGTTGCTTCGCTAGAAAGTGTCGCAGTTCGCTGACCCTGGGTAGAGACTGAGATTCTGAAGTAGCTATAATATAAGCTACCAGATATTTGTCTCCTGGGATGGCCTCTCTTGTCACTACTACCGACTGCCGTACCGCTGGATGCCCACTTAGTGCTGCTTCTATCTCACCTAGCTCAATACGGTACCCACGTATCTTCACCTGATCATCGACACGACCCATAAACTCAATGTTGCCATCTTCTCGATAACATGCTATATCTCCTGTTCGGTAGAGACGAGCCTCAGACTCATGGCTGAATGGATTGTACACAAACTTCTCTTCCGTCATATTTGGCTGGTTGAGATAACCACGGGCCAGACCCGCCCCACCGATATAGAGCTCACCCGGTATGCCGATCGGCACAGGCTGCATTTGCGCATCGAGGATGTAAACCTGTGTATTGGCAATGGGGCGACCGATCAAGCTTGTATCGGTTTCTCTAGTAACTTTACAAGCAGTTGACCAGACAGTCGTTTCTGTTGGGCCGTAGAGGTTCCAGAAGGCTTCAGGTTCCTTGGCCAGCAGACGCTCACGAAGTCCTTGGGTCAACGCCTCACCAGTACATACTATACGTTGCCAGCGAAGAGTGACCAGACCTGCATCCAGCAACATGCTCCAGGTGGCGGGTGTCGCTTGCAGTATCGTCGGTCTGGTAGCGATGACTTGCTCTACTAACTGTAGGCCATTAACTGTTACTTCGCGTCTTGCTAGCAAAACTTTGCCTCCACTGATGAGCGGTAGGAAGAGTTCTGCCATAGCGATGTCAAAGGAGAGAGTCGTTATTGCCAGTAGGGTATCCTGGTTGACCACTTGCAATTCTCGCTGCATGGCAAGCAAGAGATTAACCGCCGCTCGATGCTCTATTTGGACACCTTTAGGATGCCCGGTAGAGCCAGAAGTATAGATCACATACATACAATTCCTGGCGTTCACCTCACTCTCGACGTTGCTTGTCTCTTCCTGGCTTATACAGCTCCAATCGGTATCTATACAGACTACCTCTGGTCGTTCTTGCGGAAGTTGCTCAAGCAGGTCGTGCTGAGCGAGCAACAGGGTAGCCCGGCTCTCATGGAGCATATAGGCAAGACGGTCGGACGGATAAGCTGGATCAAGGGGCACATACGCGCCCCCGGCTTTGAGCGTGCCGAGCAGCGCGATCATCATATCCAGCGAACGATCTACGCAGAGCCCCACGAGCACTTCGGGTCCCACTCCATGCCGTTGCAGGTAGCGTGCCACCTGGTTGGCCTTCTGGTTGAGATCTTGATAGGTCAGCGTTCCTTCTGCGCAGACCACCGCTGTTTCATGCGGAGTACGCTCGACCTGCGCTTCAAAGAGCTGATGTACACACTGCTCCTGCGGATAGTCGGCTTGCGTGGCATTCCACTCTACCAGAAGTTGGTGACGTTCCCTCTCGGTTAAAAGTGGTAGATGAGAAACCGGCTTATGAAGATGAGCAACACTATTTTGTAGAAAAGTAGTAAATTCACGCTGCATCTTCTCAATACTTACCACACTAAGAACCTCAGTATTGTAGACCCAAAAGCATTCCTGGGCACCTTCAAGAATAATCAGAGCAAGTTCGATGCCTTGTGGTACCTGGTAGTGGTCCAACGTTTCTACGCGTTCCACAAGGATCGACGGTTGATATGCTCCTTGCAATTTTGCTTCCCAACTTAAACTTGGAAAACGAGCCACAATGTCGCGTGCATATGTCTTTCTCTTTTTTGTTAACTTCACCTGCTCACTTACAATATGAAAAATCTCCTCAAAGTTTTGATTAGACTCCATATTCACGTGTAAAAACGCATATGCCCAAAACATGCCCTCCAGGCCTACCAACTCAAGCTTGAGTTCTGCATCTCTATACCCGAGATCGAAGCTCCAAACGTCTCCAAGACGGGCCAGATAGATCACGAAAGCCGTCAGCAGATAATCCTCCACAAGCCATGTCTCGTGATATTCTTTTAGATAATGTATCACTTCTTGCGAGATAGACATCGAAACATGTACATACTGCTCAGCATGTATACTGAGTACATTCCTTTGGGCATATGGAAGCGTGACTTTCTCTAATGTTTCTAAATACTTTGTCCAGTATGCTTCATGTTGACAGGCTAAGACATTATACGTTGTTATGCGATCTGCTGCCTCCTGATCAAGCTCCTTAAAGCGATAGCCTTCACACAAACCAAACGTCTCGACAAAGTCAGAAAGAGGTAGAGGCTGACCATCAATAGTTAGTAGTTTGCTGAGCATAACCTCACCATCCCCAGTAGCAACTCTCACGAAACTGGAGTCAATGCGTGTAATTGTTCCCGGTGGATCGGCTGACAACAAATCTGTTCCTTCAATTTCTGGGACAATGACAAAGTCCACCCCTACAGCAAGCTTTGGCAGGCCTAAAGGATTGTCATAAGGACCAAAGTTCAAAGCTCGAACGAAATTACATATTTCAAGAGTAGTACGGCTCCACCGGAGCATACACGCCGAAGACGGCCTTTTGTACAGAGGATAAAAGGTTCGCTCGTTGAGATTCTGCTGCTTTACAGATACATTTCCCCAGGCTATATCATCGATAAGCTCAGAAAAAGAACTGATCGCGGCATCATAGCATTTCGTATTGAGGCTGAAGACCGTTTCATTCTCATCAATTTCAAAGAAGTGCAGCTTGAAGATCCTGCCTGCATAGGCAGGATCTATCATTTCATGCCATGTGATACCATGTTTTCTTTCGCCTTGCATGATAGCCCAGGATGTTGCATAGTTCCCGGCATACTTTGGAAGTGGTGCATCATGATAGTTGATAGCACCAAAGCGTGGGAGTTCCAGAACCTGTTTAGATAAGATGAATGGGTTAACGATGCTAAATAAGTAGTCGAAAGGCTGTTGGCTTATAAAAGTAACGATATCTGCGGTCTTCGGATCGATGGAAGATATTTTGTACTCCTTCGCCCATTTATGAACTTTTTGGTCAGAGGAAATTAAACCATAGATGGTGTGTCCATGGTTAACCAAAATCTCCGCACATTGAATAAGCAAAGATCCTTCTCCAATGAGAAAGCAACTGAATTTTTGAGTAGTATCCATATATTTTATAAAATCCTCCTTCGCTCCACACATTGTTCAGTTATTTTTAAACGACACGAAAGAACTGTAAGCACGAAATATCGACTTTATATGTTAAAGCAAGAGCTCTGGTTCAATTTAACAGAACATTCATCCATCTGGTCCATTTCCTTACCATTGCCTCGGTAACTCCCCAAATTTAATGTTGCTGATGAAACTGATTTTCTGCTCGAAATTTAGCTAGATCGAAATTCAAACGTGCATTTTCGTATTTTTCATCTTTATCACAGTATTACTTGTAAACAACCTTTAAAGGTCTTTACTTATATATTTGTGTGTCGTAGTTACTATAAATCAAATTTTTATTATTATTTAAAAATTCATTTGGGAAATTGAACTCCATACGCGTGTCTTTAAGACTGGTTATACCTATCCCATGTAACGTATTTGCATAATTAGAATAAACCAATCCATTTTTATCAATGAGTGAAGGGAATACATCTATTATGGTGGTTGTACTTTTCTGACCATCATAACCTGTCATTTTTTCAGTTGATCCGACATCTGCAAAAACTGACAAATTTTCTTTATTGTTTGTAGACAACCATTGGATGGAGGCGACTTCGCTTGAATGAAGATATACTTCATTATAATACCGACCAGAATTATTTAAAAAGACTTCTGGATCTTGACCTCCTGTTAACTGAGAAATAAAGGTATTAGTAAAAAGAGAGTAGGTAATAAAGAGCACCGCGATAAGAATCATTTTAATTCTATATGGAATAAACCTTAACAACCAGGAAACAGCTAAAATAGATGGAGCAGCAACCAAAAAAAATGCTTGCTGGTCCAGTCTTCCAAGAGGATAAAATAAAGATATTACGGGTACAGAAGTGATAAGAATAAGAGCAATAGCAAATCCTATAGAAAGTATGGTATATTCAGCAGAGAAAAACCTTTTGCGAAATAATATGATTATTGCTATAAATCCAAGAATAATAAATAATTTCATTATTCTTACAGCGGAAGATCCGACAAAATTAATTATGTTATTTGTTAAAACAGAAACATGTAAGGGCAGAATGTCATTCTTTATGATAGTAGGAGTGTAGCCCTTATAAGCTGATTTTGGATAATATATCAGATTATTCTTCTTATATTTAGTCGATGCATCATTGATTTCTTGGGCGAGCAAAACTTGCGGGTTCTCCTCAGACGGAGAAAAAAGCTGATCAAATATAGATGTATTGAGTGTACGTTGCTCGGAATGTGTAATATTAGTACCAGTCTGAATAAAAGCATTGATGGCATTACCAGATGTATTTGTAATAATCCCAAGCCATATATAAGCGAACGTTATAAAAAGGATGACAGGCAATGGTTTAAGGGTAAAATCTTCTGTCAGAACGTGAAAAAATTGCTTACAAACTTTTTTATGTATCGTTAGACATATGCATGCAAATCCAAATAGCGCGATGAGAATATATGCAGTAGAGTAATGTGATAACACAATCGAGAAACTAAAAATAACAAAAAGTATTTTCTTTTGTAAGGGTACTATTTGCTTACTAAATAGTGTTAACAAAATTAATCCGAAAAAAATGTAGGCGGTTTCCTGTCTAACGAGAGCAGGCAATTCACGGAAAAAGTCTAATGTGGACATAAAGAAAAATGTGGACAAGAAAGCAGTCAAACAATTTGCGAATTTTTTTGCGAGAGAATAAATAATTATAGATGTAAATGCAAACATACATTGAAATAAAATCTTGAATACAAATGCATTTTCAACTTTTGTAAAGTAGTGGAATAGCGTTGGCAAAATTGTTATACTCAAACATGCGTTATAAGCATCTGGATAATTTGCCATGCTCCACAGTTGATGTGTCTCTGTTATCAAAAACACTTTATACTCTGTGTAAATATCCCATCCAATAATATATGAACTTCTGAGACTAAACATGAAGAGTACTGAAATCGCAATCAAATAAAGAGGTATTTCAAAATGAAATTGTTCTAACTTCTTTGTGAAAATTGTAACGAGAAGCACATAAAAAGCAATAGAAAACAAGAGTATCATAGTAAGTGTATTCACTCCGTTTCTATCTAATAATAGTACTCCTCCTATGCTCAAAACGGGAAAGAAAAAAGATATAATATAAAATGGAAGGTGCACAAAACTTACTTTCGGCATAATGATATACAGTAAAGATTTATTTTCTTTCAAGTAATTAATGAAAAGAAGAATTACTGTATATACATCAAGAACAATCAGGCTATTTAATTTATTTAATGGTTGAAACATGTATGGTATGAACACCAGTGAGTTTGTACTAATTCCTACGAGAAATAAATATGAAATGCTTAAACCAACAATAAATGTAATTGATTCAAAAAATGAAATACCTTGCATTCTGAACAATCTATAAATAAAAAATCCAGGAACGATAATTAAATAGAGAAAGGAATATGTCGAGCCAACAAAAAATAGGTTAGAATCAATTAGAACAACTATATTAAATAGCAATGTTGCGATAACACCAAAGAACAATATTTGCAGGTTTGTAATTTTCATTCTTACCCCTTCTTTCCTTCTATTAAGAAATCAATATGTTGATTTTTGTTTATGAGATCCACAACAACTTTACCCTTTGGCAAAACACTTGCAGAAGCAAATCTTTCTTGGATTGTCTTGTAGTTACCCTCCTTCACAAAAATTGTAGCTTTATCAAGGATAACCTTATCTTGCCCAACCTCGAAATACACCTCATAGGGGTATTCCATATCTTTGTCCTCAAGATTATGGAGAGTAAATTGAAATATATATGGATGATTAGGAAGAGCTTCGGAGGGAAGATGAAGATAATTTTCAAAATACAATTCAGTGAATGCCTCTGATTGGACATTACTAGTCGAGATAGACGCGGACAAAATATAAAATATACTATAAAATACTAATCCAACGAAAACTGCCAGAAAGAGACCTTTCCCTGCAAGATATACAAATCTTCGTTTATTATCTATATGATCTTTTGCTACCACAGATGGATATTTTGTCGTTGGAAAATTAGATATGTCATTCTCATGTATTCTTTTCATGAGCCTTCTGGATACTCCTTCTAAACCAATAGTAAACAACGCAATGATTCGGTTAGATCGGGGGCTTGCCAAGGTGAACAGAAATCAGCCTAGTTATAAATCTGCCTGTAAAAAGGCACTATATCTGAAACTATCCGTATTAAATATTTTTCTCCTTTGTAACTTAATGATGTCTTTATCTTTAAAATGGTTTGTCTTCGCGACGAGAGCAATTTGCAATGATGTAACAATTATCATATTCCGTATACCCCTTTGACCATATCCAGATTTTTATCCCAATCATACTGCCTGGCAAAATCGATGCAGTCTTTACTTAGTATCTTTTTAACTGTCAATATTTCATTGACTTTCTCGGCTATATCCACTTCGTTCAAAGAGCAGATCATCCCATTTTTCCCGTTTTCTATCAAGTCTCCTGCTGCGTTATTTCTATCTTTTATTGTTACTACTGGTAGGCCGCTAGCATTGGCTTCCAGAATGACTATTCCGAAGCCTTCTCTGGTAGATGGAAGAACGAATACTTTTGATGATTTCATAAGAGCTAAGACATCCTGGTGAGTTTCCTGGAATCCCAGGAAAGTTACGTTATCTTGCAAATTGAGCTTCTCGGCAAGTTCTTCCAGGAAGTTCCGCTGCGGCCCATCACCCACAATCGTACACTTGACTGCGGGGAAATTTTCTTTAATGAGGGAAACCGCCCTTATTAAAACATCTACATGTTTGAAGTCAAGAAGTCTGCCTGCATAGATGATATCCGACTCAGCACAGCTCGGAGAAAGGTTTTTAATTTCTTCATAATCTATCCCATTAGGAATAGTGAAGAGAGGCTTTCCAAATCTTAATTCCTTTAGTATCTTTCTTGCTGTAGTGTCGGAAACAGTAATAATTGCATCAGGCATAAGAATACTGAGTTTTTCAATAATGATCCCGAAAATACTGAGTTTTCCCAAATATTCTTTCCAATAATTCCCTCCCCATACTTCATGCCAGGTAGAAAATAACTTTTTCCCTTTAATAATAGAGACGATTTTACAGGCAAATAAAGAAAAATATGGAAAGCCACAGCATTCAAGGATAGTAAAATCTTCTTTTACTAACTTAAAACAGTGAACACCAAAATAGATAGCTTGCCATATAGATCTTCTTCCTTCTTTTGTATAAAGAGGTTTTGATTCGCAAATACCGTGAAGATAGACATTTTCTTTTTTTATAATATCTTCCCCTTCCCACCATTTCATTCCGTAGATGTGTACTTCATACCCTAGTTTTGCGAATCTCTTGCTTAATTCATAGTTTCTTTTTTCAGCCCCTCCTTTTACAAACGGATATATTGCGTCGTATACAAAGGCCAGCTTGATTTTTCCCATTAAAGGTTCCTTTTAGTGTTCAAATATAATGACATTTTTGTTCCCGAACCACAGTCACGGTAATTCACTTCTGTTTATATTTATATTTGATCCTGTATACGGGTCTGTAACCTCGATTCTTTGATCATCTCCTGTACTCTTTGGGGAATGGCATCGCCAAACATCTTGATATAAGAAGAGATAAACTTTTCATCCTGCCTTAGGAAAGGAAAATCACTTAGAACCATAGAGCGAATTGCCAACATTGGGATGGGAGATTGTAAGGGACGAAAATCTTGGTTCCAGAGGCCAGGTTCAGGGCAAGAAGGGTGAAATTGACCTATCATTAATCCTTTTGCAACGAACTCAGGCTTCAGCTGTTGTTGTACTACGTCAACAATTTTTGATGCATCCTCCACCTGAATATCGGGGAAGAGAATAAGCATAGTCTTAAAATAAGCCTTTTTATTACTTTGAAGTCCAATTTTTAGCAACCAATCCCTATATCTCACAACACTTTTACACACTTCATTGATCGATAAGTCTTTTCCCCGACAGATTGTTAACCAGAGGTGGCTATTTTTCATAGAGTATTCAGTGTAAGGGCAAACCGCTCCTGCTCTTCCTAATTGAGGATGTGGATTACAAAGAAAACTTTGTACCCAGTTAACAGTCTGTCTTAACACTTCTATATTTTCCCTTACGATGTCTGTTTGTACTTCTGGTGCAAGATAAATATCAGCAATTTCGATAAGATAATAACTTTTATCATTCGCAAGAAAGAGCAATGTTTATCCTCCTTTCAGGTTACCTGCTTTTTTTGCGCAAGCCCTTGGCTGACGAGCAAAGTGATCAGAGGACGGAGGCAGATGACTATTACAGCTATATTTGAAGAGACGCGCTTCCAATTCTTGCATTTGGTGTTTCAACTGAGGGATCGTTGTGAGCGCTCCCTTCAATCCTTTGATTTCTTGACCTTTATCCATACCCTGACTGTACTTCAGTTCACTAATTTTATAATATTAAGCATATTTCGTTGTATTACGTTGATGCCATATCAGATGTCGTATAGCGGCAATTTACAGAAAATACCGAAATATATTTTACATCCGAATTTATTGCATTTTCCTACATTTCATTCTACAACAAATGAAATGGCATCTTTTAACTATCCAATGACTGTCTGTTTTTCTCCTATAGCATCTGACCTACCACCCATTGCTACTTGTTTAGTGTAAAAGATAGTAGAAAGTTTTTTATGGAAAATTTGGAACATTACTTTTGAACCATCTCTGAGAGTATCAAGCTTTGTATCTCCACAACGAATTCGGTATTCGATTGGAACCTCTGCACATTTGAATCCTCGGATATACGCTTCAATCTTCAGTTCTTGGGAAAAAGGCATTCCAGATGACCTTACATCCAGTTTACTCCAAATTTCTCTTCGGAAAACCCACATGCCAGACTGAGAATCAACAAAGGGCAAATTAAAGAGCATTTTGGTCATAGTTGTAAGTACCATATTGCCGAAGATATGACTAGGCGTCATCACCTCTTGATTAACATCCCTCAATCTGTTGGTATTGATAAAATCCAGATCTTCCTCCTCCATTTTTTTGATGATAGCAGGTAAATCCTCAAATGGATAGGTAAAATCTGCATCACCGGTGGCGATAATGTCTCCTGATGCATTAGCAAACCCTGCTTTATATGCATTACCATACCCTCTAACAGGCTGTACGATAACAGTGGCACCATGTTGTTTTGCAATATAGCTTGTTTTATCTTTTGATCCATTATCAACAACCATGATTTCGGTTTCATACCCCATATCTCTAAGTGTACTAACCGGTATTCCTTTGAGAACAAGACCAATTCCCTCTTCTTCGTTTAGAGCAGGTATAACAACTGTTACTGTTTTCATAGCATTATTCTCCTATCCAGAAATGTATTGACTGTTGTTTATTAGTTAATTCAACAATGACTACTCTGCCTTCCAAGCGAACTCATGAGATTGAACTTCTCGTTTTTGATATAGTACTGGTTATTTTTAACCAATACACGCCCACTATCGACGACATGCCTCGTGCCTTTTGCATTCACCGATACATCGTAGACATACTGACAATCAGTTGTCTCGAGGTTATGAATAACGAATGCAAAACTTATTTTCTGATTACCTGTTGCAGAACCTGGCGCATTATTGTTGAAGTAGAGCTCAGTCAATTTTTCAGGTTTGGGGAGTAAATCAAGAGTAACAAGCTCATTATAAACAAATGCGCTATTTACGCTGAAGAATATAAGCATCCCTACCACTATTGTCACTCCTATCAACAACGATGCTAATTTGAAAAGTTGTTTGATTGTCAGATGCATCAATAAACCTTTCACTCCTACGCGGACACCTTGATGAAGCCTACCTTTACAAGCAGACTCGCACCCTGGGAATATCAAAACGTGCTCTAAATGAATAACTACCCAGATATCTTCTGCCGGGACCTCTAAATTGCTTGACTTTAGGCAATGGTAAAAGGTTTTCGCTGTGAAGCCTATCTGAGTAGTTACCTCTACAATGAGGTGTGCTGTAAGTGGTATGTTCCCCGGCACTACAACATAGCTAATAAGGATTAGCAACACAACGACAATGGAACGATATTACTCTTGATTTACAAAGGAAAACTAGTTGCGGTATTATTTTATTTTCTGCAATGAAAATAATGTCTCTCAAAAAAGTTTTGCACAACAAGATTACATTTTTCATGATGTGCAAACAGCTCAACTCGGTATACAAGTCCAGTTAAACATACAAATATACCCTAAGCTAAAACTCCCCCTCTACTTGCAAAACATCATCCTTCTCTTCGACGCATCAAACTGCACTTTGTGTAACAGAAAGTGTATTTTACGATTTTCCATTACAAGCGTATAAAAATTATACAAGATGCCTCAAAGACCCCTAAATATATTCTAAACTATTTCGTTATGGCTTGATGTAAAAATGCTATTCAATATCAACCGCTTTTATTATACTCAGAGTATCTTAGTATGTCAAGCCCACTTTTACAATTTTTTCAAGCAGTCAATTTTATTGAGTACTTTTACATTGAACAATGTAAAGAGAATAGTTACAGTAGTTGCTTGCTTGTGTTGATAAAATAGAGTAGTTTTAACAAATAGATAGGTTAACAAATAGAACTTGAGAAACTTAAAAATATGTTACTGTAATTTTACACAAGGTTTTCTGCGGAAATTCATATCAAGTCGAGCATTTAAGATATAGAAAGTATTAAAATTACTGTAATGACCTTAACCAATGTAACAATAATGTTGAATGTGAGATCGCTGATGCCTTGAAAATATTCTAAGAATTCGCATACAGCCGTATACTATGTAGGAAGAAAGTAATACCTTTTTTGCCCTTGAGGTTTTTCCCGAAGATTCTATCCATGAAGTACTGAGTATGTGATAAGCTAAGCAGGCAGTAATTTAAGCGCTGTTGGGAAAACCCCTTGTTATGCTCTTGTTCATACGTCTTCAGGAAAGGCAGGTACTAATGCAGATACCAGACTATGTTACCAATACAAAACTGCGTGTTTGGGTTGAAAAGATAGTTGCGTTATGTAAGCCTGACCAGGTCCACTGGTGCGATGGCTCACAGGAAGAATACGATCACCTGTGTGAGCAGATGGTAGAGTTGGGTACCTTCATCCGGCTCAACCCGGAGATACGCCCCAATAGTTTCCTGGCCCGCTCCGACCCGAGCGATGTCGCCCGCGTGGAGGATCGAACCTTCATCTGCTCCCTCAGCAAGAATGATGCTGGACCAACCAATAACTGGGTTCATCCAAAAGAAATGAAGGAGAAACTCAATGGTCTGTTCCATGGTTGCATGCAAGGACGCACGATGTATGTCATCCCTTTCAGTATGGGACCACTTAACTCGCCAATCGCACATATTGGGGTCGAATTAACCGATTCACCATATGTTGCTGCAAGTATGCGCATTATGACTCGCATGGGACGCGTGGTATACGATGTGCTGAAGAAGAATGGTGACTTTATCCCATGCATGCACTCAGTCGGCATGCCACTCAAACCAGGCCAGCCAGATATCCCATGGCCATGCAATGAAACGAAATATATTGTGCATTTCCCAGAGGAACGCGCGATCTGGTCCTATGGCTCAGGATATGGTGGCAACGCACTACTCGGCAAGAAGTGCCTGGCACTCCGCATCGCTTCGGTGCTTGCACGCGATGAAGGCTGGTTGGCCGAGCATATGCTCATCCTTGGTGTCGAGGACCCACAGGGTGAGAAGACATATGTCGCTGCTGCCTTCCCCAGCGCCTGCGGCAAGACGAACTTCGCGATGCTCATTCCGCCCGCTCCCTTCCTGGAAGAGGGCTGGAAGGTGACGACCGTTGGGGATGATATCGCCTGGATTAAAGTTGGACCGGATGGCAGGCTCAATGCGATTAATCCCGAAGCTGGCTTTTTCGGGGTGGCACCAGGCACAAGCATACAGTCTAATCCTAATGCAATGGCGTCGATACGCTCCAACGCTATCTTTACGAATGTTGCGCTTACTGACGATGGCGATGTGTGGTGGGAGGGTATGACGAAGACGCCTCCTGCACACCTGATCGATTGGACTGGTCATGATTGGACACCCGCCTCTGGCACGAAGGCTGCACACCCCAACGCTCGCTTCACTGCACCAATCAGCCAGTGCCCGGTTATTGACTCAGCCGCCGATGATCCGCAAGGCGTCCCAATTGCTGCGTTTATTTTCGGTGGAAGGCGCTCGGACGGGGTGCCGCTGGTCTACCAGGCCTTTAACTGGATCTATGGCGTGTACGCTGCCGCTACGATGGGATCGGAGACGACTGCGGCTGCGGCGGGTAATCTGGGCCAGGTACGCCGCGATCCATTCGCGATGCTGCCCTTCGCCGGCTACCATATGGCTGACTATTTCAACCACTGGCTGAATTTCGGACGACAGTTGCCAATGCCACCACGCATCTTTAATGTGAATTGGTTTCGGCGCGATGCTGCTGGCAATTTCCTCTGGCCAGGCTTCGGGGACAATATGCGCATCTTGAAGTGGATCGTTGAGCGTTCTCATGGTCGCGCGATCAGCATTGAGAGCCCCATCGGCTGGATGCCACGCTATGAAGATCTGGATTGGCGCGGACAAGAAGACTTTACACGCGAGCAGTTCAATGAGCTGATGTCCGTTGACCGCGATGCATGGCAACGCGAACTGCTCTCGCACGAAGAACTCTTTATGAAGCTATACGACCGCTTGCCAAAAGAATTGATCTTCATTCGCGAGTTGATTCTCTCTAGCCTCTGGCGCTCGCCAGAGCACTGGGGCCAGGCACCAGAATGAGGTTGCCAGGAAAGGAAGCTACGACAGAAGAGTCTATAAAAGATAAGACAAAGGAGTTCCACCATCCATGCGCTACTTTGAAGATTTTCAGGTGGGGGATAGCTTTGAGCTGGGCAGCAAGTCTGTGACAGAAGAGGAAATTATTAGCTTTGCACGGCAATTTGATCCACAGCCCTTTCATGTCTCTCCAGATGAGGCGAAAAATTCGCCCTTCGGCGGTATTATCGCAAGCGGCTGGCATACAATAGGCATATTCATGCGGATGTTTGTCGATGAGATGCTCAATAAAACTGTAAGCCTGGCCTCCCCTGGCGTTGATGAGGTACGCTGGCTCAAACCGGTACGGCCAGGCGATGTGCTACGAGGACGCTTTATTGTCCTTGAATGCACTCCATCTAAAAGTCGGCCTGAAATGGGCGTTGTGCGTTCAAAATGTGAAGCAATCAATCAGCGCGACGAGCTCGTGATGACGATGATTGGCGTGCACTTTTTAGGCCGACGACAGTAAATAAGATGCAAAATGGTATGCTCAGCTACCAGCAAAACGCGTGCTTTGTGTGATTTTTATAATTGCACACAACAAATTATCGACTGGCATAAAGAGTATATCGCCTCGCTGAACAAGCCATGCAGCCAGAAGTGTGCGTAGCTCATCCTGTGTCGCTTCATCATCAGGCAGGATGAGCAGCTCTTTCATCTCTTCCACGGCAATAGCGAGCGAGGGGAAACGCATACCGGGAGGCTGAATCACGATCTCTACGTCAGCATAGATACCCATGTCATACATGACATCAAGCGCATGAATGTAGGATGGCATGAGTAGACGCTCAGTATGATGAAAGTGCTGCCAGAGGGGGCTGCTGATCTCGTCAAAGTGCTTTGCACGCATATAGATATAACACGTTTGATTCGTAGCTTTATGTAGCTTCGTCAGAAATATATCTATGTCGCGTATAGGATAGAGCACATGACTACAGATGACGATATCGGCAGTAAGGTCGTCAGGAGCATCTTGCCAGGAGGTTGGCACATAAGAAATATTGGAGATCTGCTGGTCCGCTGCATCCTGGCGTAGATAACTGAGCATGGTCGAATTTGGCTCTACAGCCGTAATGTGCTGGACAAGCGGCGCAAGAGCGAGGGCAAAACGTCCCGTCCCTGCACCCACATCAAGCACAGTCGTCTGCGGCGTCACTATCTGACACAGTCTAAGAAAGAGCGGATCGTCTCCGACTGTCTCTTTTGTTGCACGATGAAAATTACGCGCACGACGATTCCAGAGATCGGCACTTGTGCGCCCTAGCCGCTCATAGGCCGTATCCATTTGTTGGGCGCGAGCATCAAGCAACTCACGCCAACGCTCCAACGCATTCTGCATAATGGCTACTCCCTGTTTTGCCTTTAAACGTCCTCTCTAAAGCCATTGTTCAGCTTGAGACAAGATATTCTTGCGGGTTGCGCTCGCACGAGCGCTTGCAGGCTGGACAGCTGAAAGGAGTGCTCTATCATCATTGACGGGCAACGATACGTACTACTATCAGTATACCATGAGGAAAAACTTGTATGTATTCAGAATAAAGCTCTATAGCTCTACAATTGCTTTTTTAGCTAAGATCAGCTATGCTTACAATAAGTATTATAGGAGGAAACTTGTGCCACAACACGATATTATCGTAATCGGAGCATCAGCAGGGGGAGTCAAAGCACTGAAAACTCTGGTTACAGGGCTCCCTAAAAATCTGGCTGCCTCATTATTTATCGTGATGCATGTTCCTCCACTTTTGCCAAGTTCGCTCCCCAAGATCCTTAATTATGCAAGGACATTACCGGCATTACACGCAGAAGATAATATGCCAATTGAGCAGGGAAAGATCTACGTCGCTCCACCCGACTACCATCTACTACTTGAAAATGGATGCATTCACTTAGGTACAGGGCCCAAAGAACGGCACGTCCGGCCAGCAGTGGATGTGCTCTTCCGCTCAGCAGCTCTGGCATATGGGTCCCGGGTTGTGGGGATCGTCCTCTCAGGGATGGATCACGATGGCTCCGCCGGACTCAGCATCATAAAGCAGCATGGTGGGATTACCATCGTCCAGGACCCAATAGAAGCCGCCTTTCCTTCTATGCCCCAAAGCGCTTTAGAAAACGGTGTAGTGGACTACAAGGTGCCACTGGCAGCTATGGCTCTTTTGCTCATTAACCTGGCTGGTGTGATCTCCTAGAAGTATTTGATCTTCAACACTATTGAATATCGCTTTGCACATCTTCTCTCTTTTATCATTTATTTATTGGTAGTTCGCATTTATGCGTTATACAACGCATAAATGCGAACTCATAACTCACGTGCTTTCTCGTTAAAGGGTGGTCAACTGTGGCTGCTCAAGGCTGAGTTCAGGCGCTTGAATCTGTTCGATTTTCCCCAGCAAGACCAGGAAGCAAATGATACCGAGCACGAGAAGGACGCCAGCTACCAGGAAATTGGCCGCAAATGAGCCAGTAGAGTCGAAGATAAAGCCAGCTACAATTGGTGCAACAATCCCTGCCAGATTATTGAAAAAGTTCATGATACTGCCAACCGTCCCCACAGTGCCTTTTGGGGCGATCAGTCCTGGAATACTCCAGCCAATCGGGGCTGCAAATGCCAGACCTCCGAGCGCAATAGATATCCAGGCGATGGCGATATTTGCATTGGTAGTAAATGCTGCACCAATTACGGCCAGCCCCAATACCAGACCAACGGTAAAGAGCGTCTTGCGTACCTTTGTAGCGTCATGGCCTCTCTTGATTAAAGCATCGACGAGCCAACCACCAATCACGATATCTGTTATTGTCGCTACAACCCAGGGAATGATGGTATAAAAACCACTACCCAGAACGGTCATATGCAACCCCGTCTGCAGATATCCCGGTATCCACGATAAGAACAGGTAGAACGAGTACCCATAAGCTGTAAACCCTAACGTCAAGCCCCATATCTTCGGCTGTCGCAGCAGAAAGCTCAAATTTGTCAGAGCATTGCCGGAGCTCACACCCTCCTGTTGAGCTCCACCCTCGACAATATAGCTGCGTTCCTCGGGCGCTAATTGCTTGGATGTGCTCGGATCGTGATACGCGATCCAGAAAAGGGCACAATAGAGCAAACTAAGTGTCCCGGTCACATAAAAGCCCGCTCGCCATCCCCAGAACGTGACGGCTACTGCGACGAGTGGAATACCAATGACGTTCGAAAACTTGGCGGCTGCATCAAAGGCTGACGTTGCCAGTGAGCGCTCTTTGAGGGGAAACCAGTAACCAGTAGCCTTGGCTGCACCTGGAAAGATCGGCGCTTCCGCAGCGCCGAGCAGAACTCTTGACAAAATCACAAGGCCTAACCCACTGACGATTGCCGTCATATAGGTTGCCAGGCCCCATACAAACGTCCCGATACGTATCGGCCACTTAAGTCCAAACCGATCAAGCAGCGTGCCAACGGGGAGCTGAAGCAAAACATAGGACCACAAATATGCAGAGAGAATGACACCCATTTCAATGGACGATAAATGAAACTCGTGTTCAAAGGGTTTTGTGGCAACAGAGATATTGACACGATCTAAATAGTTAATTACGATGCCCGTCCCTAAAAGACCGGCCACACCCCAGCGCACATTTCCAATCCGTCTTTGCATGGTGAATGTCCTCCCTGCTATAGGAAACAAAGTCAAGCTCTTGTAGAACAAATAATAGACATGACATTACAACTAGTGTATTTTATAGACTTCGAATTTAGCACGCACAGTGTCAAAACAAAGTTTCAGGTGAAATTGGTCTTACTCCATCGCCATCACCTTCTCACTTTTTTCCTATTTACTCGCGCCTACGGAGAAACCGCACCTTAAAAATAAAAACCTGCTGTGAAACCCTTCCATCCATTTTTTCGTGTTACTAGTGTGACGCATCAGAGTTGTCTGACGCGCTATGCTAATGTCCAGCGAAAAAATGCCACTACGCGATTTTGATGAGAGGATACAGACATGCCAGGATCATTTCGCATTGGTCGTATTGCCGGGATTGATATTAATATTCATATAAGCTGGCTCATTATTCTTGTACTGCTTACATTTTCACTTGCTAATGGATACTTTCCCGCAAGCTATCCTGGACAAATATACACAATATATTTCATATTAGGATTTGTCTCGACTATTCTCTTATTCGTCTCTGTGCTCCTACACGAATTAGCTCATTCTTTTGTCGCTCGTGCACGTGGACTGCCTGTACATACCATTGTCTTATTTATATTTGGCGGCGTCTCAAATATTGAGAAGGAGCCTCAGGAAGCTGGCGTCGAATTCTTAATGGCGTTCGTTGGGCCACTCGTGAGTTTGCTCATCGGCGCGTTGTGTTATGGAGTTCTGTTCCTGATACAAGGCAACCATTCATTCGTTGTTCCCATCCTCTCGTATCTCGCATTCACAAATATACTGCTCGGAATCTTCAATCTTATTCCAGGCTACCCGCTTGACGGTGGGCGTGTACTGCACTCCATCATCTGGAAGATCACTGGCAACGTGCAAAGGGCAACAAATATTGCCACCATTGTGGGCCAGATCTTCGCTTACTTGTTCATCTTTTACGGCATCTTCCTCTTTTTTACGGGGTATGGGCTGAATGGCCTCCTCATCGCCTTCACAGGTTGGTTCCTACTGAACGCCGCTCAGACGGCTCGGACTCAGTCAACGCTTGACACAACGTTTGAAGGCGTCCTTGTAAGCCAGGTAATGACAACAAATATGGTGACAACACCTGCAAATATTTCGCTGCAAAAGCTTGTAGACGAGTACTTCCTTCCACAAGGCTTACGTTCGGCATTTGTAATACAAGGTGATCGGCTAGCGGGCCTCATCACGCTCAGCGATATTCGCCATGTGCCAAGGGAGCAGTGGGCACACACAACTGTAGGCATGTCAATGATCCCTATAGAACGCCTGCACACGGTTATGCCTCAACAGAGCTTGAAAGAGGTTCTACCAATAATAAACGAAAGAGACGTAAATCAGTTACCTGTAGTGCAAGACGAGAAGCTGGTCGGTGTGCTAACACGAGACGCAATTCTCCGCTCATTAGAGATCCGGCGTACTCTTGGCCTACAACAAAAGAAAGCTTGATTGTTTTTGTTTAGAGTGCTCACGCCCTGGGCGTCCTCCACGCTATTTTTCGTAAGTTTTTGCTGCGCAAAAACTTACATTTAGGTGCAGAGATCTCACTAGAGAAGATGCTGCTCGATAGCAAATCGTACGGCCGCACTACGCGAGGTAACCCCTAACTTACGATAGATTGACTGCAGATGCGTACTGACCGTTCTCGTGCTTAATACAAGTTCTTCCGCCACCTGGGCATCAGTAAGTCCTGTTCCTACCAGGCGGAGCACATCCGTTTCACGCTGGCTTAGTCCAGCCAGGAGCCCTGGGGTCGCAACAGAAACGGCATGAGAGCGAGCGATGACACTTGCAGCCTCAGTATACACTTGATCTAGAGAGAATGATTGCCCATGCGTCCACTGTTCCTCAAAAGAGCTCTCACCGAGTTGGACGCGTAAGAGCAGCATTTCACGCTCGTGTAGAGCTCGGAGAGATGGCGGAATGGGTATACCAACCTCTGTCCGCAGAGCATAGGCAGCGCCAAAAAGCTGGACAGCAGAGATAGCATCACCGCACGTTCTTGCTAATGCCGCTATTGATTCAAGGCTATAAGCAGTTCCAAATGGCTGCTTCAACGTAGAGACAAGGACCAGAGCCTCCTGACATGCCTCACATGCCAATGTCGTCTCACCCTGGAACACAGCAACTTTTGCCTGTGCGTTCAGTGCATAGGCAAGTTCGGCGTGGTCATGCAATATGCGCCGTATTAAGACCACCTCCTGCAACAGGGCTCTAGCCCGTGGATACTCTTCCTGGAGCATTGCCACTAACGCAAGTCCAGACAGGCACCTGGCTATACCTTGTTGATCGCCCACACCCCGAAATAAGTCCAAACCCTCAGTACAATATTTGATCGCCTCCTCACATTCTCCCTGGTACAAAGCGGTCCATCCTAATGAACAACACGACTCAGCCAGGGTAACCGGAGTATCAAGGGCTCGCAGTAGAACCAGACGCTCTTCCAGCAGTGCACGCATACGACTATACTCACCCTGAAAACGCAGGATCTCGACCATTTTTTGCATGACGATGACTTGTAAAGCAACGGCTAAATCTGGCAGGGCTAGAATAAGCTCATACCAATAGCGGCCTTCGCTCAAGCGGCTGCGTGTTACCCAGAAAGGACCCAGCGCTGCAGCGATCCGTGCAGTAATTTCAATCTGTTTCGCAGCAAGAGATCGCTCCAATGCCAGACGAAGATTATCAATCTCACATGCTATCAACTGAAACCACTTCGCTTGTTCGGCACTATGCAATTGAAGTGTCGCCTCCTCGATAAATTGCAAATACCATTGCCAGTGCCGTATATAAAGATGCTCGAAGTCTTTTGTTGTTTGCAGATATTGATAGGCATACTGTTGTATCGTTTCAAGCAAACGGTAGCGCACAGCTCTCTCTTCCTGGTTTTCCTCCGCAATGACCCATGATTTATGTACCAACTGCGTTAGAAGATCGAGCATCTCAAAACAGCCAGTATTTTCATCGGTACAGATCCCTTCCACTGCTTCTAGCGTCCAACTTCCACCAAACACAGATAAGCGCTGCAGCACTTTTTGCTCAGTCTCAGAAAGCAAGGCATAGCTCCAATCGAAGGTTGCCTGCAACGTCTGATGACGAGCGGCCGCAGCTCTGTTGCCATCGGTGAGGAAACGAAAGCGTTCGTCGAGGCGAGCCGCAAGCTGATCAACGGAGAACATATGCATTCGCGCTGCCGCCAGCTCCAGAGCCAGAGGAATCCCATCCAGGCAATGACAAATATGGGCTACGGCATGCATATTCTGAGTGGTAAGGCAAAAGTGAGATACGACAACGGTTGCACAATTGCAAAAGAGTCGAACGGCCTCGTACTGCATGAGCTGCTCAACAGAAAGAAGAGGAGGTAGGAGAGGAGAAGGAGGATATGACAATGAAGTGACGCGCCAGAGGATCTCCCCCGTCAAGCGAAATCCTTCGCGGCTAGTCGCAAGCACATGCAATTGAAGACAATGCTGCAAAAGAGCAAGCGCGAGATCCGCGCAAGCAGTAATAACATGCTCACAGTTGTCGAATACAAACAAGATTTGCCTGGACTGAAGCGCCTCGATCAGGATCTGAAGCAATGAATGCCCCACTTGTTCGTGGATACCCAAACTGGAGGCAACCAGGGAGATGGCCTGCACAGGGTCAGATAACGAGGAAAACTCAATTACATAAACGCCATCTGCAAACTGAGCCTTCACCTCAGCAGCCACTTGCAAAGCAAGCCGCGTCTTCCCGATTCCGCCTGTGCCGATGAGCGTCACGAGTCGGCGCGTTGTGATCATCTCTTTGAGCATCACAATATCATCTTCTCGCCCCACAAAATCAGTTAAGTGGAATGGTAGGAAAGTAGCCACGAGCAAGCTCCTTTTGTCATGCCAGGCTGTATAGAATGAAGAGTACGCTCAATCGCACTCATCCTTTCCGCTATCCTGAATAATGCACCTATCATGCATCCATATCCGATAGTTTTTTGCCGCATACGTCCTTTCCTAGTATACTGATATATATTTTCGTGTCAATCTAATGGTAGAATTTGTGTGAGAGATGTTTTTCGTCTTTTCTCAGTTAGAATCTCATTCAACAAAAAAGATATATAGTATGTAAGGAGCAGCAATATGAGCTCAGCACAGCAGCCACTCAAGCACGCCCCTCTTCCCTCATCCCTTCCTATGTACCTGACGACCTTTGTCGGACGCGAACAAGAACAGGCTACTTTAATCGAACTTCTTGCGCAGAAGCGTCTGCTCACCCTGACCGGTACAGGAGGAATGGGCAAAACACGCCTGGCCCTCCAGCTTGCAACAACGATGATCGCGTCTTTCCCAGATGGAGTGTACTTGATTGAACTGGGCTCCCTGACTGAGCCGGCGCTGGTTTCCCAGGCCGCGGCTTCTGCCCTCAACATTCGAACTAACAAAAATAGCTCTCTTCTCTCACTACTCATAGCCGCTCTACAAAATCGTCACTGCCTCTTGCTCTTTGATAATTGTGAACATATGCTTGATGCATGCATATCCCTTACAGAAGCATTGCTTCATGCCTGTCCTCGCCTTCATATCCTTGCAACCAGCCGGGAAGCCTTTCATATTACAGAAGAAACGGTCTGGCGCGTCGCTGCATTAGCGTGTCCCCAGCCTGAGCAGATTCCACCTCTTGAACAGTTTGTTCACTTCGAAGCCATACAACTCTTTTGCGAACGTGCAGCGGAAAGCAATCCACACTTTCGCCTCACCGAGCAGAATGCTTCTGCCATTGTGCGTATCTGCCATCGACTCGATGGTCTTCCTCTCGCACTGGAACTGGTCGCCGCTCGCCTCTCTGTGCTCTCCATTGATCAACTCGCGGCTCGTCTCGACGAACGCTTTGTGCTATCAACACATGGTCAACGAACAGCTACTTCGCGTCAGCAGACCTTGCATGCAACACTTGACTGGAGTTATGAGCTACTCACTCCTGCTGAACAAGCCTTGTTCCAACGGCTTGCTATCTTTGTTGGCAACTGGAATCTGGATGCTCTTGAGCAGATTGCAGGCCCGGCCACTACGATGCCATATGCCCTCTCTGATGTCCTTTCCCATCTCGTGAACAAATCTCTGGTCATAGCTGAAGAACAAAAGGGACTGCAAGAAGGGATTGCAGAAATTCGCTATCGCCTGCTCAATACAATACAACAGTATGTTACAGTAAAGCTTATGCAGTCAACAGATTGGCAACAGATGTGTGAGAGGCATCAAGCCTGGTACCTGCAGCTGGCAGAAGAAGCGAATAAACATCTGCATGGTGCTGACCAGTTTTTGTGGCTCTCCTATCTAGAAGCAGAAATACCTAATATTCGTGTTGCACTGACTCGTGCATTGGCATCACGACGCGTCGATACGGCGATACAACTTGCAGAAGCGGTACGCCGCTTCTGGATCACGCGTAATTATTTTAGTGAAGGGCGTCACTGGTTTGAGACACTTCTCACTGCATCACATAATGATAATCAGCTTTCTCCCACGCTACAGGCCTGTGTCCTCTTTGGCGCAGCCGAGTTTGCACGCTATCAGGGAGCAAATGAACGTGCTTGTATCTTACTTGAAGAGCTGATTGCATTGCTACAAACGCTCGATGACCCACTTCGCCTCGTAGAAGCACAGACCTACCTTGGCATCAGCTTATCGTTACGAGGAGAGTATGAGCAGGCCTATCAACTTTGTCAGACATGTCTGGCCTTCTACCGCGCGAAAAAACAGACAAGCGGAATAGTACAGGCTCTCATTGCACTTGCATTTATCACTCTTGGTCAGGGAAAATACCTGCATGCCATCACGTTAAGCGAAGAGGTCTGCCAGTTACTGCGTAAAGCAGGAGACTATTCCTACCTCCTTTATGCTTTGTTTACGCTAGCACAAGCTACTATCTTTCAAGGCAAGCTAGAACAGGCCCGTGTAGCCTGTCAGGAAGCACTACACCTTTCCCAGAAGCTGAACCAGTCCTTTGGGCAAGCCTCCAGTCTTGGACTTATTGGAGGTATTGCTGGACTTCAGGGACAACCAATACAAGCTGCCCGACTCTTTGGAGCATCACAAGCATTGCAAGAGCGCATGCAAACTCCCATGCCACCGTCTGGGCGCACACTGCAAGAGCGCATGATCTTTCCAGTCCGTGTCGCTCTCGGCAAAGAGCAGTTCCTCTTCCACTATTCTGCCGGCCAGGCCTGTTCCCTTGAGCAGATCCTGGCTGAAGCGGAAAGCGTGTTACAAGTAACCCCCGCCCTTCCCTCGTCAGATTCATCGACCTCTCCCTCTTCTCCACATATACTTGCCACATTGAGCCAACGAGAGCGTGAAACTCTCGCCCTCGTTGCAACCGGTCTTACCAATGCTCAAGTAGCACAGAATTTACAGCTCAGTCCTCACACTGTCCGCAAACACCTCCAGTCAATATATACAAAGCTTAACGTCAACTCGCGTAGTGCCGCCACACGCATTGCGCTCGAACAAGGCCTTATTTAAAGGCTCTACGTAGTCATATTACGTAATTTGCGTGATGTAAGTATGAATACCAATAGCTATACTATCTATAGGGACATAATAAGGGCATAGAAAGACATAGTTTATGCCTTTTTCAGTACATGGCTCTCTGGTTCGGCGGCAAAACAACACCGCTTGCCTTTATTTTGAGAGGAAGAAGGACTGCAGCAATTTTTTAGCCACTACATGATGACTTCTTTCGCTCTTCGAAAAGTGTGCATGCCAGAAGGAAGGTGGGGATCTACTCTATGTTGCCGTCACTGTCACCAGATCAGCGTAAAGCGCTTGTCCGTCACTACCTTGAAACAACATGGAATCATCAGAAAACCGATGAGAGCAACTATGATTCTCAACATGGGCAGGATGATAGCCAGCAGAACATATATGCATCTTGTGCAGATACAATCAGTGTTTATCTGGGAGATGAGCGCCTCTGCGCACCTCTCACACAACTACGGACAACTGTTCGTAAAACTTTTCCTGATATACATCTGACTATCACAGATCTTTTGGTGGAAGGGGAGAAAGTAGTCGTGCGCTGGATGATGCAAGGGACCGATCTAGGTGGATATGACAACCATCTGCCAACAGGAAAGGCGGTTTGTATAACTGGAATATCAATTCTCCGCCTCGAATATAACACTATTATGGAAGAATGGATCGAGGTCGATACCGCCAGGATGCTCCGTCAACTTGGCTTTGTCTATGTCCCCCAACCACCTAAAATTACTATGAGACGACCAGGACCTCCATTCAATACATAAAAATGAAGGAAAAAGATCTCCGGTCCAAAAGTGTGTAATGTGGATTGAGAGAGGGAAGGGAAAAGACCTATGCAATTTCTGAAAACACAGCTTTGTGTTATCCTATGCTTCTTTTTGGCTTGCCTGAGCATTTTCAGGATTCTCTTCAGACCTCGCCCTTCTCAGTTATCTTTTACAGGATGTACTCTTGAAGCTTTCTCCATCTCTTTACAAAAGACGACTATGAAAACAGACACAACTCCATCCCGACCACAACAAGCCAAACAGCAGGGAGAATGCACATCCAGGCATGAAGAGGATGAACAAAAGCAGATGGCTGCCCTCAAAGGCCGATTTCTCTTACAAGTAAATCACGAATTACGCACACCATTGACGGCTGTATATTGTTACCTCGACCTCCTCAAAACACGGCAAACACAACTTACCCCCGTCGAACAAGAGCTGTTTGTTGAAAGAGCACTGAAGGCTTGTGAAGATCTTGTTGATGCAACAAACCAAATTTTACAGTCTTTAGAGGATGAGGCTTGCTACTAAAATATATGAAGTTGCCCTACTCTCTTTCTCTTTCTTTAGCTTCTAGCTTGAAACTATCCTCATTCTCTTCTATACTTATCTGATGCAGATATACATATCTATGTTTTCTTTAAGTTGATGTGTTAGTGAGGAGTTGGTTCTGTGAATCGCTTTATCATCTCTCTTCCCGAATCTGGATGGCTGATTGATGTCTGGCAACACCATTGTGTGATCACGAATATCATTCAATGTGCTCTCCCATTTTCGACCTCCCCTTTTTCTCTTCTTCTGTCCTCACTTTAGATTCTCTAAAGTAATCACACGTTTTTAGAATGAGGGCAATTTAAGATATTCAAATAAGGAAAGGATACTTGTGCTTATGAGTACACATACACAATGGCAAACGGTGATGAAACCTGCATTCCTGAGTAATGTACTAAAGTTGCCTGCAAGAGAGGTACACCAGGTAATGGAGAAGATTACCATGTTGACATACGATCCTCGCCCTGATGGCAAGGTGAAGAAACAGCTTATACATATGCCTGGTCGCCCCTACCGCATCCGCTCAGGTAAGTATCGTATCTTCTATACATTTAATCAGGAACTGGTCTCTATCTATAAAATAGACGAACGTAGCGATGATACCTATAGCGATTCAATGGCTCCCGATGCTCCTCTTTCATCCAGCGCATTAGCAAATTTAGATGTCCCTGCCAATGATCAGCCCACAAGAGTCTCGACACAGCCAGATTGGGAACGAACCTTTAGTGAATCGAAGTGCCGCAAATTGCCTGAACCCATTACGATGGAGATCTTGCACCAATTGAGCGTTCCCGTGTCCTATCATACTCGCCTGCTCCGTGTTCAGGATGAGGACGAACTATTAGGCTGCCCTGGCGTCGCTGAAGAGTTTCTGTTGCAGATCTATGACTATATGTTTGAGCGCCCGCTGATTCAGGTGATGCAGGAACCCGATCTGGTGCTCAATGATGTGGATGACTTGCTGCGCTTTAAAGATGGTGAACTGCTGAACTTTCTGCTCAGACTCTCTCCTGAGCAGGAGAAATATGCTCTCTGGTCGCTAAACGTGAAAGGTCCTACGCTGGTAAAAGGTTGTCCAGGTACGGGCAAGAGTACGGTAGCGCTCTATCGTATCCGTTCTTTGCTGACACAACTCTTGCAAACCGGACAAACGCCCCGGATACTTTTTACGACCTATACAAATGCGTTGGTCAAGTCTTCCCGGCAGCTCTTGCAGCAGCTGCTTGGTGACGATGTTTCTTATGTGCAGGTGGAGACTGCCGATAGTATTGCTCACACGATCTTGCAAGAGCGTGGTCAGGCCCAGGCATTCGAGATCATCAGCCCCGAAGAACTCCATAAGCTTACATCTACTGCAATTGCGGAGGCACAATTCACAGGTAATCACCTTCAGCAACAAGCGCAGAAACATACGCTGCGACGTATGAGCCTGGATTACCTGGAGCAGGAACTGACTTCGGTTATTGCTGCCCGTCAGCTCACAACACTTGCAGCCTATCAGCAAACACCGCGTACAGGTCGCAAGATGAGTTTGAATGCGACCCAGCGCACGGCGGTCTGGCAGACCTATGAGCGCTGGCGTCAGCTCTTGCAGGAACAGGGGAAAGAGACATGGCAGCAACGCCGTGTGCGTGCCTCTGTCATGGCCACATCCACTTCTCTCGCAAGCTCCTTCGATGCTGTAATCATCGATGAAGCCCAGGATCTTGATCCCAGTGCCCTCCGCATGCTGGTTACGCTCTGCAAAGCACCCAATCGCCTCTTCATCACAGCGGACGCCAATCAATCGATTTACGGTGGCACTTTCGCCTGGTCCGACGTCCATACACACTTGAAGTTCCAGGGGCGTACCAATGTACTCCGTGCTAATTATCGTTCAACATTTGAAATCGGCGAGGCTACCCGCTCTTACCTCATGAAAGGTGCCCTGGAGACTGAAGAGGGCGAGCGTCGATATGTCAATAACGGTCCTTTACCCGATGCACGTATCGTCCGCAACTCTCAACACGAGGTACAATTGCTCATCAGTTACTTTAAAAAAGCCAGCCGCAGCTTGCGTCACACACTCAGTTCCTGTGCCGTCCTTTGTCCCAGCGAAAATGCCGGTCGCTTGTTGGAAACGGCGCTGCGTCAGCAAGGCATGGACGCCACATTTATGACGGGTCGCGATCTCAACCTTACACTGCCCGGCATCAAAATCATGACACTTAAATCATCCAAAGGCCTGGAATTCCCCATCGTTGCCCTCGCTGGCTTTACCCCCAGCTACCCCAATATCCCCAACGGTGCCATTGCTGAAGAGCTCGATGAATTCCTCGCCCGTGAACGCCGTACTATGTTCGTCGGCATGACTCGCGCTATGCATGCCCTGCTCGTCGTCATACCTCATGGCATGAACACCTCTCTCTTACGCGGCTTCGAGACCGAACTCTGGAACTTCAGCCGCCCTATCTAACGCCTACTCTAACAGTCATAGAGCCTAAGATAGCACAAAGCCCCGGCCATCTTGTAAGTGGTTGGGGCTCTACATATTCCCGTATACATAGACTTTTCATTCCATGGCAACCAGCTAAAAATCTTTGAGGCGCTGTGATATACCCCAGGCCGCTGACAGGCCAATCAAAGGGAATAGTATTGCACTCAGGTATATGTACAGGGTAAGCGCACCCTGAGTATCGTTGAGAGTTGAGTTATAGTGATCGCGGTTGGCCTGGCTGAGACGATCAACAGCATCGGAAAATTTGCTAAAAGCGACATTGGAATTGCCAGTGCTCAGGCGCTCGGCGGCAAGAATTTGACCGGCATTGGCGCTTGAGCGAATATTCCCATCAATCTGGAAGTATGTATCCCAGTTGCTTTGAATATCTGTTAACGGCTGATCTTCCTCTATCCAGGTGCGATTCGCTTTAGCATTGCTCATCAATTGCTTCACCTGTGTGGTATTAGCCTGCCAATCCTGTTGCCAGTGGGCCGCTTCTGCCTTATCGCCAAATTCAAGCGCGATGAGCCAGCGCGATTCGTCCGCGTTAGCATCGGTACCGTATCGTTTGAGCAGGGCAGCATCGTAGATGCTTTTATAATCGTCCTGCACCATCTGGCCAAAATCGCCATGTTGCCCTGATGCTTGCACCAACCGTGCAACTGCTGCAATACTAAAAATGATACTTACAAGCAATGCAAGAGTCAGGCCGATATTAATAATACGATGTGTCAGGGAAGTCATGTACCATGTAGTACCAGCAACAAACAAGCAAAGTATAAAACAAAGCAAGATGCTTCGTATGACAATACTACTCAGGGACGACGAAACGTCATTATAAGCAGAAGTGAGGTGTGAGTAGTTAATACTGCTCAAGCAGTCAACGTTAGTGCGAATGCCACCAGGTACCCAGCTATCCGGTGCTACAATATGACCTGCGATAGCACAATTGGGCAACCCGGTCTCACGCGTCGCATCAGTAACAGATCGGCTGATAATACGTGTCGTCAAGATAGTATTAGCAGCGCTATACGCCCGGCGAGCATTTTGTAGGTGGGGATCGTGAACATCCGCTTTCGATGCGGCAAGCCCGTACTCATAGCGCATAATGCCGATCTGCGCGATATAGTCCTGGAAGCCGGCAATAGTGCGCTCCACGGCGGTACGCTCGCCAGGATAAGTGACATTATGGGCGGCTAAAAATACCTGATGATTCGCTGCGATGATCTCGGCATCGATGTTACGATCATCGCAGTCATGCACGGTAAGTGGACCAAGCTTCACATATGGGCCAACGATCTGACATGGTTCAGTAGTGGTGAGCGCGGCAGTTGCCAGGTAATCAGCAGATTTCGCGTCGATATCTTCGATATATTGGGTGATGGATTGTGAGGCATCAATGCTGGGGATACTTCCATTGTTAATAGTATCAAGATCACTACTGGCTTGCTGAAATGAACTAGCAAAGAAAAATGCCAGAGCCAGCGATAAAAGAATAAGACAGATGGCGAAGAGTATAAAACGGCCCCGAAGCGTCCTTCTGATCTGCTGCCAGGCATTTATGAGCATGCGTAGCACCTGTACACTCAAGACACCTGCAGTATACGCCGCCGTTGGCGCTGATGAAGCTTGAACAGTCGATAGTTTTTTTTGTGTAAGCACGACTTTTATCTCTCATTCCAATGACTATTTTAGCTTGCTGGTGCGCCCAACATTGATGGCAAGCGTCTTCCGTGCGACAGCATCGGCCTGCTGATTCAGACGGATAGTGCCTCTAGCATCACGCTCCACGATGTTGTTGAGCAGTTTTGTAATCTGGGCATTTCCTGTACGCTCGCTCATCTCCAGGGCTTTCCCTAACAGGCGCGTGGCCTTTGCGCTATCGCCAGCGGCAAGTGCGGCCTGGCCATCTCGGATGTTCTGCGCCAATTCTTCCTGATTCGTATAGTGCGCAATATGCATCTCAATCTGACTCGCCAGAGCGGCATCTTCCGTCCATTGCACAAAGACCCAACCTTCGCGCGTGCTTTTCTCTTCTCGCTCATCTCTCCCGCCGACAAAATATTTTATGCCGGGTCGTATCATTAAAAATTGTTGGCCGGGAGGATAGACTGTCATCTCGATATCCAGCAGATATTCATGCTGTTCGGCGGCGGCAAAAGAGCCGAGGCCAACGAGTTGCTGGCGCGGGTTGGTCGGATCGGGCTCTAATCCCAGCGGTGCAATAGTAGGATAGACTTGCTGGATCGCGTTGATCTTTACACCATTCGGCGTCCAGAGCAGCAAGCGGGCATTGGTCAGAGCAATCTTACGCATCTCGCTAAACGAAACACTGAAGGCAGCTTCGATCTGCTTTGGTGTGGGAATAATATCGGCGCTACCATGAGTCGCGTCGGCGATGTGACGCAATTCGTTTGCATCCCAATCGGTGCCAATGCCCCAGGCGCTAACGCTGATATTTGCAGCGGTACAACGGTCTACAGCCTTATCTAATGCTGGACGACGCTCACCCTCATTTTTGCCATCGGTGAGAAATAGAATTTTTGTGGCGCGGCCTCGATCCTGTCCCAAACTATCAACAATGGCATTGAGAGCGGTGCTCATACGCGTACTTCCGTTGGCGTAGACTGTCTGCAAAGCCTGGATCGCTCGCTGCTTATTCTCAGGAGTACCTGGTGCAGGCCCAAAAACGACGCGTGCATTCTCGTTAAAGGTTACAACAAGAAAGGTCATCGTCTCATCAAGCGCCTGCACAACATTGATCGCGCCATTGCGGGCCGCCTTCATCTTGGGGCCTTCCATTGAGCCTGAGCGGTCAAGTGCGATACCCAGCGCCAGAGGCGCGGGGGCAACATTCACAGCTGCGTCTACATTGATTGAGAGCACAGCCTGCATATTATTCTGATCCAGGCGCAAGTATGGATTGTTATAGGCAACAATGCTGAACATGGTAAGCATTTCCTCTTTCTGTTCCGCTCCATCGGCGGTTTAAAAATCATGCTCATACTTGTTTAACACATGAGCAAGCTTATAAATCTCGCTTGTATAACTTAAAATAGACGCCAGGGAGCAACTTCGAGTTTGCGGCGCACGACGGCTTCACGATCAGTAGCATGGTTTGTACGACGTAAATACTGGGCGTAACTTTCTTCTGCGGCCACACCCAGTGTACGCGGAAGCGTATCGGCCACGCCTGCAATATTGACGTTTGATTGGAACTTCCGACTGCGGGACAACTGCCAGGCCGCACGATAAATGTCGCCACGAATCAGGTAATAGCGAGCATTCTCGGTACGCTCACCGAGCGTCTGTACAGCTTGCGAGGCACGCTCAACATTCTGGATAGTCAGCGGCGTCATACGGTGGATATATAGTTCGCAGAGCAAGAGTTGCGCATCTACATACTTTGCCGCCGCCTCGCTGACGCCACTCAAAACTTGAGCAGCTTCATTCCAACGCTGCAAGTTGAGATAAGAGTTTGTCACGCCCAGAATAGCATCGGTATTGCCGGGATCGGCTTTAAGCACACTTGTATAGAGCTCGACGGCGGCCTCGTCGTCGCCCTGGCATGCGGTTACACGAGCCAGCGCGACCTGTGGAGGAATTTCGCCTGGTAGGTCGGCCAGCAATTCGCGATATTGATCGGCAGCCGCCGTGAACTTCTCCTGCGCTTCTAGCAAACGTCCGGTATACCAGGCAATCTTCCAGTTACCTGGTGCCATGCGCTGAACTTTGGTTATCTCCGCAAGAGCCTGCGAAAATTCACCCATCTCGATTAAGACTTCGACAAGGCGCAAATGAGCATCGACGCTCAGCGGATTGACGCGGAGCGCCTGCCGATAGTATGTAAGTGCATTGTTGAAGTTACCACTACGCAAAGATTGGTCACCATAACGCAGCACACCGATGGCCTTATCTTTCTCATCCAGGGCCACCTCGCCGCGCAGACCTAGCTTACCAGTCGTAGTCATCACACTGGATACAAACAAGCGTGAATTGATGGGTACCCCTGATGTGCCACCAACTATAAGCCGCAATACCCCATTCAACTGATCGGAGAGCTCTTCGGCACTATGAAAGCGCTGTG
The DNA here is from genome assembly GCA_963850365.1 of uncultured Chloroflexia bacterium. Taxonomy (GTDB): domain Bacteria; phylum Chloroflexota; class Ktedonobacteria; order Ktedonobacterales; family Ktedonobacteraceae; genus Dictyobacter. The sequence continues at coordinate 54,673 of CAWKKX010000022.1, read as the reverse complement.
TTGGATTAGGATTTGTCCCCTTGTAGAGCAAGCGATAGAATGCGGGATAATCACGAAAAGCTTTGTAATACTCTGAAGAGGGCATCCCAAAAACGGGTTGAGCGAGATCCATCAGCGTGACCATATAAGCAAGAGTGCGACATATCGAATAGAGATCAGTCTCAGGCGAGGGGCTTTTGACGGCTTCGGGTGCATAGAAACCATGCGTGCCGTAGACATCGTCAGGATGAGGCGTATGCTTGATCACAGTCCCCAGGTCGATCAGCTTAACGATCCGACTATTATCTTTGAGCACTTCAATCATTACATTCTGAGGCTTGAAATCGCAGTACACCAGACCGAGCTTCGCCAGGTAAGAAAAGGCGGGCAGAATACCCAGGATATAGTGGATCGCATCAGCAACGTCAAACGGCTTGCCCTGCTCCTCCATAACCTCGTCAAGCGTCTTACCATGCACATATTCCATCACAATATAGCCCTGTTTGCCAATCGTGATAAAGTCGTAGATCGATACGATATTTGCATGCTTGATCGATGCCAGGAACTCGCGCTCTTTGACACTTTGTTCCACCATATCGGCGGTGGCATCGCTAATCAATGTCTTGATCACCACCTGGCGCTTGAGCACGATATCGGTGGCGAGGTAGACCGAACCCATACCACCTGCACCGATGGCCTTCTCAATTTTATATTTATCGTGAATGATGCTACCCATAGCAAGCTGCACAATCGGAGCCTGTTGCTCCACCACAGGCAAATTTGTGGTCGCATTATTAGCAGAGGGAGCTATGGCGTATTTAAAACCGCATTTTCCGCAGAAAGATTTTCCAACCGTGCGGCGAGCATGACAGCGTGGACACTCATCCTGGGCAGGTGCCTGCGTTATAGCCGCAGGTCGGGTCACGATAGCGGGCGTTACAGTTCGAATAGGAGGCATAGTAATAGTACTGAATACAGCACCACAATGCTCACAAATATCATCCCCTGGCACAACTGGTTCCTTACAATTTGGGCACACTCCGCCAGATCGTACAGGAGCGCCAGAGGTTACAGGACGTGATGGCACAAACAAAGGTACAGGTGCCGCAGTGCGAATCAGCGGCAAAGAGACCGTAGAAAGTACAGCGCCACAATTTTCACAAACATCATCAGCCGGATTGACAGCTGAATGACACACTGGACAAGTAGACGCAGCCATGATTCTCCTTCAGAATAAACACTATAAATGTTCTTGCTGGCTCTTTTCTACAAACTCTAGCAGATTGAATTCTTTCTTACAACAAAGGCCTTTCTCGCAAAAAAGTATCTCTTCTGCTATTTATAAATGAGTGACCTTAAAGTACGAATTACTATTTATTTCGTTATAGTCTATAATATAGCATAATACTAATTAAAATACAACTGTACAATTTATATATATTCAACTTTCTTATGCTTAAAAACAGGCCTGGTTAGCTATTCTCAGACAGCATCCCTATCCGCCTTTAAAAATATGTTACAATTGATGCATCTATCCGGCCCAACACAAATGGAGAACTGAGATGAACACGCTCAATATTGTCACAAACGTGCTGGCTCCCCCACTGCCAAAATCAAACATAGTCCCAACCTCATCATATATACCTTATAATATAGACGCAAAAACTTTCTGTATTCAAATCTGCTCGCTTGAACAGTCATATACATCGTATTTGTCATACATCCACTATTCTCTATTCAAAATATTGTTTATCTTATCTACCACATTCATTGCTCACATACTAATTTTCACATATTAAACTAGCTAAAAAGAAGGATGAAACAGTGAAAACCATACGCCTACCCGTTCAGCTCCCGCCACAGTCTAGACTACAGGACTTAAATAGACTCTTACGCGCTAACGCCATCTGCCTCGACTGGAGTGACGTTCAGGCTGACCTGGTCACCCCTCAGCAATTGGACACACTCCTGCACGGACTGATCTTGTCCGTTCACATCGAATGCATAGGTGAAAACACGATCTCAGAGACTCTGAGCCACCTTATCTCTGAAGCCTTTTATCGCGCGGAGAACGACGTGGACGCCACAATCTCACGACCTATACGCACAAAATCACAGGCGCTCCCACCGCCAGAGATCTGGACCCCTCCTACAACTTATCCATCTGAAAACGAGGCGGAATGCACCATTATACGCCAGAAGCTAACTGTGATCACCAGGCAGTTGCCATACGAAAACGAGAGTGAGACAGATATTACCGCACTCGCCGATCTCTGCCTGGATATGTTTGAGCTCTCACAGGCAAAGATGACTCAACTTCCTGACCTGTTGCAGCCACTTGTTGTTGCATATGCCCACTGGATTGAAAAAGAGTCACAGCACCTGCTCAATCCACATGAAAATTCGCTGCATCATCAAACAGCGGCTCAGAAAAGTATCAAGTATCACAGCACAATGCTACATCGCATACAAGATGGCATTCATTTGATCAGTACACAGAAGGATGCCGCCCAGGCCTTTGCTTTTATGAATCGGGCAATGTGGCTGCAGCGCATTCATACCCTGGGGGCGGAAGAAAAACGAAAAAAGGGTATATATGCCATCCATGACATCAATCAACCGGCTAATCGCAGCTGGCGTCCCTTCCAACTAGCCTTCATCCTTGCGAATATCTCCGCCCCGCCAGGTCTAAACCATCATCAGCGCAACACAATACAGAATACGCCCACCGATCTGCTCTGGTTCCCCCCAGGTAGTGGTAAGACTGAGGCTTTACCTGGGGCTGACCTCCTATAGACTGGGTATTCATCGTCTGCGAAGTAATATCGAGGTATGTTCAGGTGAGCAAGGTATGGTGGTTATTATGCACTCTACCACACGACCGTTAACCCAACAGCGATTCCAACGTGCAGCAGCCTTGATCTGTGCATGCGAAATTATCAGAAATACCGATAGCTCAACATGGGGTACAACACCCTTCCGTCTCGGTCTCTGGGCCGAACAACAATCAATGCCCAGACCAACCACTGAAGCGACGGAAGTCATTCATCAGGTATATAATACACAAAACAATAACACAACTGGTTACGGAAAACCCGGCCTGCTCACCCATTGCCCCTGGTGCGGCTCTGCTATCAACGCCGGCAGAGACAGTGTTATCGAGACTGATAAGCAAGGGCATAGTCGCACACTTATCTATTGTGGTGATCCTAAGAACGAATGCATATTTAGCCCTGCCAGATCAAAAGGAGCAGGGCTTCCCGTTCTGTTAGTTGAGGAGGAGATCGCTCGTCTTCTGCCAGATCTGTTGCTCACTACAGTGGATAGGGTCGCCCGGCTCCCCTTTCTTTCTAACCTCCAGCGGGTTGATCTCCAGGAACTATGACCACATTAAGAAACGTGATATACCTGCGGCACATAATGTTTCTTAATGTGGTCACATGGGTCTCTGTTATTTGGGTCCGAAAAGGCCAAATTGATCCGCATTTTGCGCGTTAACCAGGACGCAGTTGATTAATTGCTTTTCCGACTTTCCAGTAGAACCGGTCTTGATATACTGGCTAGATTCATCAACTGCCAATTTCGCAATTTGGGTGGCTGGCTGTAATACCGTCGCCTTAATGCCTCCTTGCTTGATTGAGCTGATAACATCCGGGCTTCCATCAAATCCTACCAGTATGACTTTGTTCATATGCGCTTCCTGAAGTGCTGCCCAGGCTCCCAATGCCATAGTATCGTTGCCAGAGACAACCCCCTGGATATCATGATGTGCCTGAAGAATCGTTTGCATCACCTGAAATGCTTTTGTTTGATCCCAGTTGGCACTTTGCTGAGCAACCATATGCATCTTAGGATACTGATTAATAATACTATGAAACCCTTGCGAACGAACCGCCGCATTGGTATCTGATGCCAGTCCCTGTAATTCAACATAGTTCCCGCTTTCACCCATGAGCTGAACGAATGCCTGCCCACCTACCTGAGCTCCCTGAGAGTTATTAGAGACAATCTGGGCCGCCGCTACCCCATTAGCATTTATTTCGCGGTCAATGAGGAAAGAGGGAATACCTGCATTCTTTGCTTTCTGTACGGTCGCAATCGATGCATCGGCACCTGCGTTATCCAGAATAATTGCCGCTGCATGGCTTGCTATGGCTGTATCAACCTCCTGGTTTTGCTTATTGACATCATCGTCATGTGAAAGCACCAATGAGGTGTACCCCAAAGCCTGTACCTCTGCCGCTGCCGCATCCGCTTCAGCTTTAAAAAATACATTGGAATGTGATGGTGTAATAATAGCAATAAGTTTTTTTCCGCTACTGGACGTACCGCCACTGGACGTACTTGTAGACCCGGAAGAGGGGGGCGTTGATGCTTGTCCACAACTTGCAAATACAAACGTTGCAAGAATAAAAAATCCGAAAAGGTGGAATAATCGTCGGCCAGTCATAGTGCTTGCTCCTTCTTTCTTCATCGAAAAGCTATGCTAAAAAGTAGTCTACCTGTCAACTCGTCAACAGCCTCAATTAGATGTCTTCTGCTCTTTTACCTCCTTTTTAGCTCCTGATGTTTTAGAAGCTTTTTGAAGATCACTCCTGTTACAGGACGGTGTCACGCTCTCGCCAGCGAAGCACGCCTTTGTAAGCGAACTTGCAACTGGTCAATAATAACAGCCAGAACGATAACAACACCTTTGACAACCATTTGCCAGAATTCTGAGACCCCCACAAGCACCAGACCGTCGCCCAATACGCTGATCACAAATGCCCCGATAATACTGCCACCGATAGAGCCCCTACCACCAAAGAGAGATGTTCCTCCCAGGACGACGGCTGCGATTGCTGTCAACTCATATGTATTACCGGCTTCCGGTTGAGAAGCCTGGAGTTGCGAGGCGATGATAAGTCCGCCCAATGCGGCACAAAAACCAGAAATGGCGTAGACAAGCAGTTTCACGCGATTGACGCGTATCCCCGAGAGCTCTGCCGCCTTAGGATTGCCACCAACTGCGTAGACCCGACGACCAAAAGGTGTTCTCGTGGCGACAAAAGCTGCGACCAGACCAAGAACAACCATCAGCCAGATAGGCATAGGCAGACCCAGGATCTGACCAGAACCAAGAAATGGAAACCCTGTATTACCCAGGGCCGGATCACCAACAAGATTGGGGAAGGTTGCTCCGTTAGAGGTCAGCAGGGCAAGTCCACGAGCAACATATAACATGCCAAGAGTTGCCACAAATGGGACGACGTTAAAGCGTGTAATAACCCACCCATTGACCAGACCTATCACCACACCAATGATCAAAGAGAGAAGAATGACGATCCATATATTAAAATAGACAATGATACCAAAAAGCGGCAAAATCAGGCCCTGTGCTATCAGGCTCCCCGCAATCATACCGATAAGCCCCACAATAGAGCCTACTGAAAGGTCAATACCTCCCGTGAGAACGGTAAATGCCATACCCGTTGCCAGGATTGCATAAATAGAGGCGTGATCTGCCATAATGATTACATCACTAAGCGTCAAAAAATTGGGCGAGAGGAATGCAAAAATTATGATAATCAATGCCAGGGCAATAAACGCACGTAGATACAAGAGCAGTGAGCCCGGTTGCCCCGGTTGAAACCAGGCTGCAACTCTATCTCTTCGCTCCACTTGATGGGCAGACTCTTTGTCCACTTCTGGCTTGACAGTTGATGACATGTTCTTCATTATCAAACTCTCCTCTCGCTACACCTGGACAGCATATCCAGCCGCCGATGCTGCGACCAATGCCTGTTCTGTTACGTCTTCATGCATAAATTCACCTGTTAAACGTCCCTTAGCAAGCACAAGCACTCGGTCGGCAACTGAGAGTACTTCTCGTAGCTCCGATGAAACAAACACAATTCCTAACCCTTCGGCAGCCAGTTGGCTCATGAGCTTGAACATGTCAGCCTTCGCGCCAATATCTATACCTCGTGTAGGCTCATCCATAAGTAATACTTTCGGGGCGATAAGCAAATTCCTGGCTACTACGACTTTCTGCTGATTGCCACCACTCAACGAGGTAATCGGCACTTGTGGTCCTGCTGTCTTGATCGCAAGCTTTTCTATCAGTTGTATCACCGCTACACTCTCTTTTTGTGCAGATAAATAGAAGCCTCGCATGTATTTCGGCAAGCTGGAAAGCACCATATTGTTTAAAACAGAAAGCGTCTGGACCAATCCTTCGCGCTGCCTATCCTCTGGAACGAGTGCAAGCCCTTGCTGAAGACGCTCAGTAATTGTCTGCGTATGATCAAGCTGTTGCCCATCGATCCAGATAGCCCCTGACGATTCTGGATGCAGGGCCATCAAGCATTCAAGCAGTTCGGTACGTCCAGCACCCATTAAGCCATACAGGCCGAGAATTTCGCCACTGCGTAAAGAGAATGAAACTTGATCCAGGATAAAACCACCGCCGGGACGAGGCAATGTTACATTCTCTACACGGAGCCGCTCTTTGCCAAAGACACGCTTTTGATGGATATACGTCTCTTGAAGATCACGGCCAATCATACGTTCTACAATCCAGTCGATGGTAATTGTATGCATTGGTGCTTCGGCTATAAAATGGCTATCGCGCAAAACAGTGATATAATCACCTATCTGTTGAAGCTCATCCATCTTATGCGAAATATAGACGATAGAGACACCTTGCGCTTTAAGGTCCTGTATGAGTTTGAATAAAACCTTTGCCTCCACGCCAGTCAGTGCAGAAGTTGGTTCATCCATGATCAAGACACGTACATCCTGAATCAGGATACGGGCAATTTCGACAATTTGTTGCTGCCCCAGACGCAGGTTGCCGACGAGCGCCGATGGATTAATGGATTGCTCCAGACGTTCCATCAGCTTTTTTGTTTCTGTAAATTGCGTTTTGCGATCCACCACAATGCCATATCTTGTTCGCTCACGGTTTGCGAAAATATTTTCGGCAACACTGAGATTGGGGAAGAGGCTCAGTTCTTGATAAATAATACCAATATGATGGGCTGCTGCGGCCGCTGGAGATTTGAACGCTACAGGGTTTCCATCGAGTAAGAGTCGCCCGGAGGTGGGCTGTTCCGCTCCAGCAAGAATTTTCATTAAGGTTGATTTACCCGCCCCATTCTCGCCGACCAGGACATTGACACGGCCTTTATAGACACGAAAGTCAACGTTATTGAGGGCAACAGTACCATCATATACTTTGGTAATCTGCTCTGCCCGTAGAATGATGTCATCGCTGGCCGGGGCCTGACTATCTGAGGTTGATGATATTTGCATCAGGCACTGGCTCCTTCAGATATGATCTTTAGAGGCACTACGTTGATCTGCTGGATACCAATAAAGGTAAACACACCATAAAAAGTGATCTTCTTCCCCTTTAATGCGGCAAAGTTGACGCCCTGCAGATCTCGTACTGCGTGCGCGTTTAAGGCGTCCGCAACCTGGGCATACTGCACCTGATTGGGAAACTGGCTGAAATTGATAAAGCCTACACTATCGCGGATTGCCGTGCCGAAAATAACTGGCCCAATCTGCATAATAATTGCTGGCTGCCCCGCGAATGCTGGCAATTGCAAATTTAACGTTCCATTACGCGAACTTGTATCAACTGCCGTTATGTTGCCTTGCCCTTTCACTATGAAATTGTAAAAACCATCGGAGGAAAGAGTACCATACTGTTTTTCTGCCAACGTCGCATTGCTTTTTAATGCTACCAGTACAGTATGAGCATCAACGGCTTTGTTAAGCACCACCGGCACCACTTTTGTCCGCCAAATAGAGTTTGTGTAGGTGACTGGATCAAATCGCTGGTCAAACTGATTTGACTGGTTTGCGGACGCCGCTTGCATGGGTCTAACAGTATAGAGGCTACAGCCAGACATTACCGGCACAAACAACAATGATGCTGCAAGTACGATGAAACGGTAATAACTGAGAATGTCCTTATTCATTCACGAGACCTCTTCTCTACGAGATGCAACGCTGCATTTATACTGAATAATTATTCATATTCAAAATTATATTCACCATCTTAGCTAAGAATAGTATACTTATAGGCTAATTCTCTGTCAACCCTAAAAAATATGGCGATATTTTATCCTTAATGACCCTCAATATCACTCAGGAATGACCCTTGACATCACTCAGGAGGGATTGTAAAATAAGGAGGCAAGGTAGAATATATATTTAGACACGAATATCTATTCAGGAGGATGCAATGGTCAACTATGAATTTGGGGCAGGAATCTGGATGTTTCAGCAGTTCGTTGATCGCTATGCGACGGATGCCTATGGACCCCCGGTAAGCACACTTGAAGCCATTGAGCAGGCTGCCAGGGTTAGCGGCATGAAGGTCCTGGATATTAATTATCCGTTCGCCGGCGCAGATGTGACGGTCGAGCAGGTCAAAGAAACGCTCCACCGGACAGGATTACGTACGCAGGCTATCACTCCACATCTCTATATGCGCGAGTTCCAGATGGGAAGCTTTACCAATCCTGATCCAGCATTACGAAGGAAAGCGATAGATTTGAGCAAGCAAGCTATCGAAGTGGCACATCAACTCGACGCCCAATATGTCAAATTCTGGCCCGGACAGGATGGATTTGACTATCCCTTCCAGACCGACTACAAGCGGCTCTGGGACCACTCGGTTGAGGGCATTCGAGCCGTTGCTCAGAGCGATCCTGGTATGCAGTTCGCCATCGAATACAAAGCGAAGGAACCTCGCAGTCATATGTTTTTCAGCTCGGCAGCCCGTACCTTGCTTGCTATTGAGGATATGGGAGTGGAGAACGTGGGCATCGTGCTTGACCTGGGACACTCGTTCTTTGCGAAAGAGACTCCAGCAGAAGTATTGCAGCTGGTGTCAAGGCGTGGGAAGCTTGTGAGCGTTGAGTTAAATGATAACTGGCGCGAGTGGGACGATGATATGGCAGTTGGCTCAATACATCTTATCGAGACGCTTGAATTTCTCTATGCACTTCGTCAGATCAATTGGCAAGGCCCCTTGTTGCTCGATCAATTCCCATTTCGTGAAGATGCGGTTCAGGCCGCCGAGGCCAGTATCAGGACTATCCATGCACTCAACAGCCTGCTTGATCGCCTTGACCTGAACGCTCTTGCAGCTGCTCAGGATCGGCAGGATGCCCTTGAGGCGCAACGCATTGTGCTTGATATGCTCCTTGGTATGAGCGTTACAAAGGACTAGTAATGGTAGATACACAGAACAACGTTGATAAGCTGTCCAGGCTGGCTACTGCCATTCGCCGCAGAGACTTGCAGATGGTCTATGGAGCCAGACTTGGACATATCGGCGGCGACCTTTCGGCCATCGATATCCTGGTGACCTTGTATTTCGGCATTCTCCACGTTGACCCTCACGCACCTGATGCACCTGAACGTGATCGCTTCATCCTGAGTAAGGGACATGGCGCAGGTGCATTGTATATCACGCTTGCTCATGCTGGCTTTTTTCCCCTTGAAGAACTGAACACTTTTATGCAACCTCTTTCGCGCCTGAATGGACATCCTGATCGCAATAAAGTGCCTGGGGTTGAAACAAACACGGGCCCCCTTGGTCATGGCCTACCTGTCGCGGTGGGAACGGCACTCGCATCCAAAATGAGCAATGTCGGCTGGCGCGTGTTTGTGTTGACCGGCGATGGTGAATTGCAAGAGGGTAGCAACTGGGAAGCGGCTATGTCTGGCGCACACTTTAAGCTCGATAACCTGACGGTGATTGTTGATCGCAACCGTCTACAACAAGGCGACTGGACCGAGCGGACAATGCATCTCGATCCGCTCGCGGACAAATGGCGTGCTTTCGGTTGGTCTGTGCAGGAGGTGGATGGGCACAACTATGCCCAGCTGCTGGATACCTTTTCTCGCACGCCTTTTGAGCCAGGCAAACCGAATTGCGTCATCGCCAACACCCATAAAGGGAAAGGTGTCTCCTTCATGCAGGACCAGCCAGGCTGGCACCACCGGGTACCAACCGCCGAAGAACTTACGGCCGCTCTGGAAGAATTGGAAGAGGTGGCTCTATGACCCGGCTTTATGATTGTCGAGACGCTTTTGAAGATACACTGCGCGAGTTGGCTGACCAGAACCCACTCATCGTGGCAGTCGTCAACGATTCCGTTGGTTCGAGCAAGCTAACTCAATTCGGCAAAGAATACCCACATCGTCTTATTAACGTGGGCATCGCCGAGCAAAACATGGTTGGCGTGGGGGCAGGGCTGGCAAACGGAGGCTTTATCCCTTTTGTCTGCGGTGCAGCTCCCTTCCTGACCGGTCGAGCTCTTGAGCAGATTAAGGCCGATGTCGCCTATTCGAATACAAATGTAAAGCTCTGCGGTATGAGTAGCGGAATGGCCTACGGCGAACTAGGCCCAACACATCATTCTATCGAAGACATTGCCTGGCTACGCGCTATCGCCAATATGACGATTATCGTGCCTGCTGACCCCATCGAGACGATGCAAGCTGTGCAGACGGCTGCACATACTAGCGGGCCAATGTTTCTGCGCATTAGCCGCCTACCAGTACCCATCGTGCACGAGACCAGCTATCACTTTGAGATTGGCAAGGCCGCACTCTTACGCAATGGAAACGATATTACCCTGATCACTAACGGCGTACTGGTCTCGCAAGCGTTAGAAGCTGCTGCGATGCTCGCAACCAGGGACATTCAGGCTCGTGTCCTCAACATGTCCACAATTCGTCCATTAGATAAAGATGCAGTGCTAGCTGCTGCCGCCGAAACAAAAGGTATCGTTACGGTAGAAGAACATACAATATTCGGTGGATTAGGCGGTGCGGTTGCAGAAGTAGTTGTTACCAACCGTCCCATCCCCATGCGCATCCTGGGGGTCCCCGGCGTTTTTGCCCCGACCGGCTCAGCTTCATGGCTACTACAATACTTCGGGCTAACCGCACAGGGAATCTTCGACGCGGCCGTGGATTTGATTGGAGTAGAGGGCTAGAAAAGATGACACACAAGATCGGCAATATACTGGCTATAGACCAGGGCACAACAAACACCAAGGTGCTCCTTGTTAACTCAAAGGGGGAGATTATTGCTCAAGCCGCGCGATCTGTGAAACAAAGCTATCCTCAACCAACCTGGGTCGAGCAGGATGCAAATGCCATCTGGCAGAGTGTGCGTGAGGCAATCGACGAATGCATGGCTAGCGCCGATGATCCGCCATTGGTAGCTATCACTATCACTAATCAACGTGAATCGGTACTGCTATGGGAGCGCGAGAGCGGTCAGCCGATCAGCCCTGTCATTGGATGGCAATGCCACCGGACCGCCGATTTCTGCGCTCAGCTACGAGCACGCGGCCTGGAATCATTGCTGGCACAGCGCACCGGGCTCACGATAGACCCTCTCTTCTCAGCAAGCAAGATGAACTGGATGCTCAATCATATAGCACACGGCCAGATGCGGGCCGAGCGGGGCGAGTTCTGTTTAGGAACCATGGATAGCTGGGTGCTCTGGAACTTAACTGGCGGAAAGGTCCATGCCTGTGACCTCACAAACGCATCACGCACCCAGTTGCTCAATATTCACCAGTTAGATTGGGACGAAGAACTGCTTACCCTGTTTGGTATTCCGCGCGTCGCCCTGCCTGAAGCGCGACCCTCAAGCGCTGACTTCGGGAGCAGCATAGCAATAGGCCATCTACCAGCCGGAGTACCAATTGTCGCCCTCATTGGCGATTCACATGCGGCATTATTTGGTCAGGCAGGCTTTCTTCATGGTTCGGTGAAAGCTACCTATGGCACAGGCACATCGTTGATGACCCCAACGACAACTGCGGTATTGTCAAAACACGGCCTTTCTACTACAATAGCCTGGGCACTTGATCGAGAGCATGTAACCTATGCGTTGGAAGGAAATATCTCTGTAACTGGTGCTGCAGTACAGTGGCTGGGCGAGTTCCTTGGCCTGGAAAATCCTACTGAAGATGTTGTCAGACTGGCCGAGCGCGTTGAGAATACCCTGGGTCTCTACCTCGTGCCTGCGTTTGTAGGTCTGGGTGCACCCTACTGGAACGATTCTGCACGGGGTTTGATCAGTGGGATTACGCGCAACGCGACAACCGCACACCTGGCTCGAGCAACAATCGAAGCAATTGCATATCAGGTTCGCGATGTCTTTGACGTTATGCAAAGTGAAGCAGAGGCAGATCTCAAAGTATTGCTCGCAGATGGTGGGGCCAGCCGCAATAATATGTTGATGCAATTCCAGGCTGACATCATCGGACGGCCACTTTTACAAAACGCCTCTGCTCACGCTTCCGCTCTTGGAGCTGTCTATCTGGCCGGACTTGCTATCGGGTGGTGGCAGACATTCGATGAGATTGTGCAATTACCCAGACCACAATCCCGCTTTGAGCCAAAAATGTCTGACCTGGACCGTGCTGCGCTTTATGCCGGTTGGCACAGCGCGGTCGCTCGCACCATACTCGATAGCACACAGATTCGCTGAGGCCCACTTTTATATAGGAGTCTCACACGAAAGGTACAATGCACAATGGCACGGATAGACGAACTACGTATTATGACAAAAGTAGCTCACCTTTACTATGACCAGGATATGACTCAACCTGAGATCGCCGCCCAGCTTGATCTCTCACAGGCTACAGTCTCGCGCTTGTTAAAACGTGCCAGGCAGGAACAGATCATACGTGTGACCATCAATATACCTTATGGCATTTATTCTGAGCTAGAAGAACGCTTGCAAAAAACATATGGGCTGAAAGAGGCCGTCGTGGTGGATAGCGTTGAGCACAGCGACCAGATACTACGCGACATAGGAGCGGCAGCTGCCTACTACCTGGAGACGACACTACGCACCGGCGATATCATTGGCGTCTCCTCCTGGAGCGCAACACTTCTAGCAATGGTCGATGCGTTGCAACCACCAATACGCCCATTACAAATACGCGTATTGCAAATACTGGGTGGCCTGGGCAGTCCCTCAGCCGAGGTGTATGCAAGTCGGCTCGTGGGTCGCATGGCAGATCTGGTACGAGGTGAAGCGATATTTTTGCCCGCACCTGGCATCGTCGGTTCACCGGAAATAGTGCCGATATTGCAGGAAGATCGCTATGTGCGCGATGCGCTGTCTCTGTTCAATCAGGTCACTATTGCGCTGGTTGGGATTGGTACTCTAGAACCATCGGGCCTACTCGCTAGTAGCGGCAATATTTTCTCGCCCGAAGAACTGAACATACTGCGTGCATCTGGAGCGGTCGGTGATATCTGCTTGCGCTTCTTTGACGCCTCTGGCACTCCAGTAGCCACGCCCCTCACTGATAGAGTAATTGGCATGAATCTGGACCAATTGCGGCATGTAAAAAGAGTTGTGGGGATTGCCGGTGGAAAGCAGAAGCTGGGTGCGATCCGTGGAGCCTTGCAAGGTCGGCTCATCAATGTGCTTATAACCGATCATTTCACAGCAGAGTACCTCCTCATTTAAATAAAAAGGCTTGACAAGAGTTTCTGACGATGGTATCTTCAATCAAGATGAAGCGGTCAATCGATTTCCCTATTCTAACTAAGATTGTCTTCTTCCAGGAGGTTCCAATGGCAGCGGTGAAGATGCGCGATGTAGCTTCTCATGCTGGTGTGAGTGTATCTACAGTCTCAAAAGTCTTGAGTGGAAAGGCTACGGCCAGCCGCTTTCCCCCTCAGACAATTGAGCGTATTCACCAGGCAGCCCTACACCTTGGCTATATTCCTAATGCAGTTGCACGCAATCTGCGTGTGCAGCGCACGCATGAGATCGGGATTGTGCTGGGTATGGAGACGTATCCTGATGCCGCCTCTCTCACATTGGATGGCGCTTTCCTGCTTAGCCTGATCAATATCGTTGGCTCAAGTCATCTACCAGGCGTTGTCATCTATCCACGAGAGCAGAACAGTACTATCTCAGACATATCTCGTTATCTGGATGGTCGTATCGACGGATTGCTCGTTCGTGCCTCCACTCCTCACCAAGAAGAACAATTGCTTTCCCTTCTTGCTCATTCATCATTGCCAGTGGTTGCTATCTGGTCCCAGAACGTGCCTGAGACTATTGGCTACATCGATATTGATCACCGGGCAGGCGCATATCAAGCGGTTCACTATCTTATCACACTGGGGCACCAACGCATTGCATATATCGAGCCAGAGCCAGTATTTGCTCACCCTCATTTTATCGCTCGTCACGAAGGATATCTACAAGCACTCAGAGATGCACAAATCACTCCACAACCAGAGTGGCATGTGATTGGGGCTAAAGCTGAACAGCTCGCTCCACTACTTCGCTTGCCAGAACCAATTACGGCTGCATTTACGCCAAATGACATCACCGCTGGTGAAGTGGCCACAACCTTTCAATCACTTCAGATCCGTATTCCTACTGATATTTCGCTGATCGGCTTCGACGATATTGCCAGTGCCAATCTTATTGCTGGTGGTTTAACAACCATCCATCATCCACTACAAGAAATGGCCGTGCATGCAGTGAAAAATCTCACGGCGCTGATCGCCGGGGCACCTGTTGCTCACTGTCGCACACTGCTGCCAACCCATCTTGTTCTCCGCGAGTCGTGCGCACCTCCAAGATGCTAGACGCGTCTTTTCTATTTAACATATCCATTAACGCATTTTTTTATTATTATATTTTATTGCGCTTCTCATAATAAAATACAATAATAATGAAAATACCTCTTACTGATAATATTGAGGTAGCTTCTTAAGTGTTTCCCATTGTGCACCATCATGTCCGAAGATTGTCAGAGCTACTTGCTCACGCTGTGCCAGATCCAACAACTTGCGCGTGCTCGCGATAGCCATCTCCCCATCGAGATCCAGTGGCCCGGCCTGACGATCTGGCTTGAAATTGTCTTGCCTCGTAACTGCGTCAATTGTGAGGAGCACCGGACCTATTTCGGGCAAACGCACAAGGATCGACTGATGACCAGGCACATGGCCGCCAGTCTCGATCAGCTCAAGGCCTGGCAGCAGTGTAGTATCACCATCAACAAAATGGTAGCGCGCTAGTGGAAAATCCCAGTGAGAACGTGAGGCTGAGAAACGCTGGTGACCCCCACGAGCCACGTCATAGTGCTCACGCTGCACCACCAGTTCGGCGTTGGAAAAATCTTCGTGATGACCACAATGATCAGGATCGAAATGCGTACAAATGAGTGTATTAATATCACCGGGCTGCAAATCCAGTAAAGCAAGTTGTTCAACAACATTTTTACCATGCTGCAGTCCTGGCCTTGGCGCAAGGTCCTGGGGAAAACCAGTATCAATCAGAATATTTTTACCGTCGCCCATTTGTACCAGATAGCAAGGGTAAGGGGTGGGCCACGTAGCCTCAGGCACAAATCGGGCTGCAACCTGCATCAAGTAGAGTCGCCGCGGAGTGGAGGCATGAGTAGTCATATGATGATCCTTTCTGTTCGTGAAATCTTTTGTCACCAGGTAAGCTACTCTTACCTGTTATGATGAACTATTTGTTCCACTTAGAGCCCTATTAATAGTGCTCGTTGCCACCAGATCTTTATAAGGAAGAGCAATAGCGATGAGACCAGCTTTTACATGGAATTGATTAGCCGCGTCATATCCCTGCCGGTCAACCTGAGGACTCTCTGGAATAACTGGCAGCAGGGCCGCAAAAACAGTTTTGGTGGTTTTCTTATCAAGCTTGAGATATTTTTGCATGAGAACTATCGCATTGGCTTGATCCTTATGGATAAAGGCTTCAGATTGAGCCATCGCACGAATAAAGGCCTGCACTGCTCTTGGTTTGGCATCAATGACATCTTGCATAGTATAGAATACACAGTGGATCTGTCCGCGCATGGCCGGAATATCGCCACGATCAGGGCTAATAAGAATAGTGCCAATACCTTGTGCTTCGGATTGTTGCCCTGCTGGTGAGAAGAAGGAGACAGCATCGACTCGACCAGAGCGCAAAGCGGCCAGAGGTGCTGCGTTGGTGCCACCCACATTTACCAGTGTTGCATCACGTTTGGCATCATGCCCCATTATTCTGAACAAGTAGATCGCCAGAGCTTCCGTCGCCGTTCCCGGTCCTGACGTCCCGATCTTCTTCCCCACTAACGCTTTTACCTTATCAGACAGCGAACTTGTCACCGTCAGATGCGCCTGTTGCTCAAATTTCTTGCTCACAATAATATCTACGATATAGCCCGCCGAAAGTACTCCAAGAAGCCTGACACGCCAATCGACTCTTGAAAGCGTAAAAGCGTCAGTTATGACACTGCCCCCTGCTACTTCAATAGTGCGAGATTCAACCGCCGCAGTCACTTTCGTACCATTTCCCATTACGGGAGGAATAGGGGGATTGAGCGTCAATCCCTGAGCTCTAAAAAAGTTTTCTTGTTGGGCTACATAAAGAGGAAAAAAACAGCCTGCATTGCTATTTTGTGCTACTTTCAGCGTCATGCTATCGGTGGGAGTCGTCTTCTCAAAACTACTACAACTCACCAGGATCAGGCCAGCCAGAAGCAAATATACAAACGACGATTGCCATATCGAAAACCGCATTATCTACCTCTCTTCCCAAAATATATAAACTTAACAAAACAATATATAAAATTTAAGAGAACTAGTTTGAGTCCATAGAGTAGAATCAAACAACATAAGACGCGATTGATAACCACCCAGATAAAAGACTATATATACAACCCGAAGTTTATCAACCGCGTTCTCTACATTCCTGCTCTTACTCTCATTTTCATACAGTTACGATGAGCCAGACAATCCACTTAGAGCACTATTAATGGTACTCGTTGCTACCAGATCGCTATAGGCTGGAGCTCGCTTGATAAGACCTCCTTGCAAGTGAAATTGCGTTGCCGTGTCATATCCCTGCTGGCTGATCTGAGGGTTTTCTGAAGTCACTGGCAACATGGCCGCAAAAACAGCGCTGGTGGTTTTCTGGTCAAGCTTAAGGTCCTTTTGCATGAGAACTGTTGCCTGGGCCTGATTTTTATGAATGAAGGCTTCGGCCTGAGCTATCCCACGAATAAAAGCTTGTACCGCCTTTGGTTTGGCATCAATGATTTTTTGTGTGGTGTAAAATACACAGTGGACTTGTCCGCGCATAGCTGGAATATCACCACGATCAGGGCTAATGAGAACATCGCCAAGACCTTGTGCTTCGGCTTCCTGCCCCACTGGCGAGAAGAAGGAGACAGCATCGACTCGACCAGCACTCAGGGCTGCCAGCGGCGCTGTGTTGGTGCCACCCACATTTACCAGTGTCGCATCACGTTTGGCATCATGCCCAAAAATTTTGAACAGGTAGATCGCCAGAGCTTCTGTCCCTGTTCCCGGTCCTGACGTCCCGATCTTCTTCCCCACTAACGCTTTTACTTTATCGGCCAGCGAACTTGTCGCTGTTAGATGCGCCTGCTGTTCAAATTTCTTGCTCCCAATAATATCTACGATATAGCCTGTCGAAAGTGCCCCAACAAGTCTGACAGACGGATTAACCTTTGCCAGTGTAAAGACATCAGTGATGACCCCTCCTCCTGCCAATTCGATACTACCAGCTTCAATTGCCGCAGTCACTTTCGTACCATTGCCCAATGGGGGAGGGATAGAGGGATCAAGCGTCAAACCCTGAGCTTTGAAAAAGTTTTCCTGTTCAGCTACATAAAGAGGAAAAAAGCAGGACGCATTTGTATTTTGTGCCACTTTCAATGTCATAACATTGGTGGGACTCGATGTGGAAGGAGTTCCAGAACCGTTACTACAACTTACTATGCTCAGGCCAACCAGCAACAAATATGCAAGATATGACAATGGTTGTCGAATGGATCGCTGCATCATTGTTCTCTCTTTCTCAATATAATATCTAATAAAATGTGCAAATACATCTAACAGTACAGCCTTCGTTTCATCCGCGAGTAAAGACTGTTCCTAATAGATACGAGAAGATACCCATCTACCCTTATTTCAGGCAGATGACAGTGAGAAGTGGGAAGTGGTGCCTTTCTATTGACGTAAAAAACCTTCCTCTCTTGCGCGACAGTGTGTTGCAGAGGGGTAAACGTCCAGCAAAGCCTCCTATGGATAGCCTCTTCCTTTGCAAGACATCAGCTACTCATACTAACAGCTGTACATAATGTTGTACTATCATAACAAGTTTTCTGCAGGCTCTCAAATCCTGATGGCACATCTATGTGCAGAATCTCATCTGTTCATACGTTTACATCAATCACTTTGCTGCTTTAGAACTAAGAGTGGTGCGTACATCAAATAAGGACTCATCTTAAGATTCGTAAAAGCGAGATGACAAGTATGAAGCAGGTCTCTAGAGCTATTTATCACTACGCTATTCTGCTAGCTACATTAGGAGTATTTATTGCTTTTTCTTACCCCTTTATAGAAAGATGATATATCCATATTACTCTGTGTACATATCACATCTACCAGAAATAGTTTTTCTGCTTGCTTAAAAAGTAAATAATGCACAGATAAATTTTCTTGACTTTTGCAAGCCTTATCATAATAATACAGTGATAATAGAAAGTCAATCTTCTAAGCTCACTTTTCGCTATTTTTTCGAGCCCTTCACCGGTACCAGAGGAAGATGTTATTCCAGAAAAACGAGATTTACTCATTGAAAAGTGCGCATTTCTATCTTGTCTGACACAAATATTCTCAAGTTTACATCTTTGTGATAAGCTTATCTTTTTATAACAAAGCTTATTAGGATCATCAGATAAATCCGTCCAGAGGAAAATCTTTGTGAGGAAGAAAGAGTGCCATTATGAACTCGAATGCATATATGTTGATGCAAAGACGTTTGGAAGACATCCAGCGCCGTCATCTTTTTCGTCAACTCACTCCTCTCGCTCATAGCACCGCCCCCTGGCTAACCTTTGAGGGGCATCCCTTGCTTAATTTGAGTAGCAACAACTATCTTGGCCTGGCCGATCATCCTAAAGTCAAAGAGGCCGCAATTGCCGCTATTCGTGTCTACGGCTGTGGAGCTGGTGCTTCGCGCCTGATAACAGGTAATACGCCTTTGCATGAGCAACTGGAACAACGTTTGGCAACTTTTAAAGGGAGTGAGCAGGCTTTGTTATTTGGAAGTGGGTATCTCGCAAATATGGGTGTGATTACCTCTCTCCTTGAAGCAGACGATGTCGTGCTGAGTGATGCATTAAACCACGCAAGTATTGTCGATGCTTGCCGACTGAGTCGTGCTCAACGGAAAATTTATCCCCATTGCGATACTGCTGCCCTGGCTCAGCAACTCGAGGATTTGGAGCACGCTGGACATGCCGGCACCCGTCTAGTGGTCACCGACAGCGTCTTCAGTATGGATGGGGATCTTGCGCCGCTCGTTGAAATCGCTGCACTATGTGAGAAGTACAATGCAATACTCATGGTTGATGAGGCTCATGCGACCGGCTGTATCGGACCAATGGGTCGTGGTCTTGTTGCCAAATCTGCAATAGATGCAAAGTATATAATATCTGTTAACACGCTAAGTAAAGCGTTTGGAGTCATTGGTGCTTTTGCCAGCGGTAATGGCTTGTTGAAAGATTTTCTTATCAATGTAGCGCGACCCTTCATCTTTACCACAGCCTTACCGCCTGGGGATATCATGGCATGTATAGCTGCGCTGGACATATTGGAGAGTGATCCAGAGTTGCCAGTGCGCCTACAACGCCAGGCTACCTATTTCCGTAATGGCTTACAAAAACTGGGCTTCTCAACCTTAGCCTCTGAGACGCAAATCATCCCTTTGCTTATTGGGGATGAGACGCGTGCTATGCACATGGCTACAGTCCTGCGAGAGCATGGTCTCTATGCTGTTGCTATACGACCGCCGACGGTGCCGTCAGGTGCTGCACGTATTCGCTTCAGCGTAATGGCTTCGCATACTCTAGAAGATCTTTCCTTTGCATTGGACGTGGTTGAGAAGGTGGGACGAGCCATGGGAATCATTAAGTAAATTTGTTTGTAAGGAGTTTAGAACGCATATGTTGTTAGATCACGATGCTTTAGAGCGTGACGATAAACGCTATCTCTGGCACCCATTCACGCAACAGCAGGATTGGGAGGCAGAGCCACAATTACTAATTACAGAAGCGGAAGGCTGCTATCTGATTGATAGCGAGGGCCGACGTTACCTGGATGGAGTTTCATCGCTTTGGGTCAATCTTCATGGTCATCAGCATCCCAAGATTAATGGCGCTATCAGGCAGCAGCTCGAACGGATGGCGCATAGTACCATGCTTGGCCTGATGCACCCTACGGCTATCCAATTAGGAAAACGCTTAGTGGAGCTTGCTCCTGGACAGCTGAGTCGCGTGTTTTACTCGGACACCGGTGCGGCTGCCATGGAGATAGCCCTGAAAATCGCCTTCCAATATTGGCAGCAGGCCGATCCACCACAGCCGCATAAGGCCTCTTTTCTCTCAATCACCAACTCCTATCATGGCGATACCGTTGGCGCGATGAGCGTGGGTGGCATGGATATCTATCGTCACACCTACACTCCGCTCTTCTTTCCAACTATTGCGGTTGACTCCAGCGTCCCCTGCACTTGCAGCAAAGACTGTACCTCCCACAACATGCCCTGCCTGGATGAAGTGGAGCGTACCATCGCACAGCATGCGCATGAACTGGCGGCGGTAATCATCGAGCCGCTTTTTCAGGGGGCTGGTGGCATTCGTGTCTATCCTGAAGGCTATACCCAAGCTGTTTGGAAAATAGCGAAGCGTCATAAGGTACTTTTTATCGTGGATGAAGTTGCCACCGGTTTTGGGCGTACAGGCAAGCTGTTTGCCTGTGAGCACGAAGGCATTGAGCCAGATATTATGGGTCTTGCCAAGGGTATCAGCGCTGGTTACTTGCCCCTGGCTGCGACCCTGGTCACGCAAGAGATCTATCAAGCTTTTCTGGGTCCTGGACGCACCTTCTATCATGGCCATACCTATACGGGCAACCCTCTGGCTTGCGCCGCCGCCCTGGCTAACCTGGAGATCTTTGAGCAAGAGCACACACTGGAGAAACTGCAACCGCGCATCGAACAGCTACGCCAGGGTTTGGAGCGGCTCCGCGCCCTGCCCATGGTCGCGGATACGCGCCAATGCGGCTTTGTTGCCGGGATCGAGCTGTCCCGGCAAAAGAACCTTCACATGCCTTTCCCTGCAGAGCAGAAGATAGGCGTGCGCGTCATCAAAGAGGCACGCAAACGCGGCGTGCTTCTGCGCCCTCTCTCCGATGTTATTGTGCTCATGCCTCCGTTGGCCATTGCTGAGGACGAACTTGCTGAACTACTGAATGGAACTGAGGAAGCAATTCTCGCTGTTGCGGAGGAAGTGGAAGATGAGTAAGGCCAAGGGTCTTTTTATCACAGGAACCGATACAGGCGTAGGGAAAACGCAGGTGACAGCGGCGCTAGCCGTGGCCTTACGGTCACGTGGCCTACGAGTTGGAGTGATGAAGCCGGCCGAGACAGGCTGTCGAGAGGAGCAGGGCCGCCTGATGCCACAGGACTCAATCTTCCTGCGCCAGGTCTCCGGCTGCAAGGCACCACAGGAGCTGGTCACACCTTATACCTTCCTCGAACCGCTAGCTCCGGCTGTCGCGGCTCAGCATGAGGGGCAAGAGATTGATCTGGCTCATATCGTGCGCTGCTATGAAACATTGGCAAATGAGCACGATATCGTTCTCGTTGAGGGATCGGGTGGGCTGCTCGTCCCTTTGACGCGACGGGAGAGCTTTCTTGACCTCGCGATTCGTCTGGACTTGCCATTACTCGTGGTCGCGCGTAATATCCTGGGAACCATTAACCATACCGCTCTTACAGTTATCGTTGCCTCACAGAGTTGCCAGGTGCTTGGTATAGTACTTAACACCGTCTCACCAGAGTTCAAGGACGAATCGCAAGCGAACAACGTTGAGTCTTTACAACTCTGGGGACGTGCCCCTCTGCTTGGTATACTACCGTATAGCCCGGAGCGTACGCCAGAGAGCTTACTGGCACAAAGCGTGCACATTGATCTTGCCACTATCCTGATTCAACTCTCTTTTTCAGCAAACAAGGAGGTAGAAGCATGAATTTTCAAGACCTTGCAGAGAAAGCCATAGCTGGGGATGTCCTCTCACAGGAAGAGTCTTTAGCAATTCTCCATACTCCCGATAGTCGGATTTTGGACCTGCTGAGCGCAACATATCGAGTACGCGAGCAATTCTGTGGGAAACGGGTCCACCTGCATATGCTCATTAACGCGAAAAGCGGGATTTGTCCCGAAGATTGCCATTACTGCTCGCAATCAAGCATCTCCACGGCGAACATTGAGCGTTACCCACTTATCAGTATGCAAAAGCTTCTTGAAGGAGCTAAAAAGGCAAAAGAGGCTTGTAGTCGTCGTTATTGTATCGTGATCAGTACACGTGGAGCCAATAAGCGCGAGATCGACTTCCTAACCAGGGCTGTGCGTCGCATCAAAGAGGAGGTCGATATTGCGATCTGTTGTAGTCTTGGCCTGCTCACTGAAGAGAAGGCGCAGGCGCTCTACGATGCTGGCGTAGAGCAACTCAACCACAATCTGAACACTAGTGAGCACTATTATCCTCAGATCTGCACCACCCATACGTACCAGGATCGTCTGGATACGCTCCAGACAGCACGCAAGGTTGGTCTGAAGCTCTGCTCAGGTGCGCTCTTTGGCCAGGGCGAGAGCGAAGATGATATTATTGATGTGCTTCTTGCCCTGCGCGAACTGGACCCCCAGTCGATACCGATCAATTTTCTGCTGCCAATCGAGGGAACGCCTTCCTCTCATCACCAGTATATACAGCCCTATGACTGCCTACGTATTCTCTGTCTGACACGCCTGCTGAATCCCAAACAGGAAATTCGAATTGCAGCCGGGCGTGAAGCACATATGCGTTCACTACAAGCAATGTCGCTCTACGCTGCTAACTCCGTATTTATTTCAGGGTACTTGACCGAGCCTGGTCAGGAGTATCAGGAAACCTGGCAAATGATTAAAGATCTCGGCTTTGAGATTGAGGAACACGCGTAACGCGTAATATAATTATGTGTAGATCTGGAATTGCGTGGCTCTGGCTCATCGCCCCCAATTTGATACTCCCCTTATTTTCAGGGGAGTACTGCGCCACCAAAAAGTCTTCTTGACCGCCAGATATGTTCTTTTTTATTCGAGAGAAGGAAGTGTAAAACCATGGCAAGAACAACCACAAAAGGCACCTGCCATTTCTGCCAGCAGGTTTTGGCAAAGGAGCGATGACCCGACATCTTGCAAACTGTCCTCAGCGAACAACCATTCTTACCACAGAGCAGGGGAAGCGCTCAGCAAAGCCGGTCCGACTCCTCCACCTACGTGCAGAGGGGCTGCGTGCACCAGACTATTGGATGCATTTCGAAATTCCGGCAGATGCCTCACTGCAAACACTCGACGACTTTCTCCGCAGGAGTTGGCTGGAATGTTGTGGTCATCTGAGCCGCTTTGAGATTCATGGAGCCTCTTATTCCTCCTACGTCGATCCTGAGTTTGGTGATAAAAGTATGCGTGTGCAGATCGGGAAGGTTCTGGCAGTCGGAGAGCAGTTTGTGCATGAATATGATTTTGGCACGACGACGGAGCTTCGCTTAAAAGTTCTGGCTGAACGAGAGGGCTCGCAACAAAAGAAGTCCGTTGAACTGCTGGCACACAATGTCCTTCCTGAAATTCCTTGTGATGCCTGCGGCAAGCCAGCAACCCAGACATGCTCACAGTGTATCTATGAGGAAGGTGGGTGGCTCTGTGACAGTTGCGGCAAAGAGCACGCATGTGGTGAGGAGATGTTGTTACCAATTATAAATTCACCGCGTGTGGGTATGTGTGGCTATGATGGACCTGGGCTGTGAAGCGCGGTTTCAGGATTCCCTCTCCTATGAATTTCTATCATCAGAACATTTGGCTCACTGTCCTTTTCTAGAGAGAGCCACAATCAAAGTCCATTCAAGAGAATCTGCCGCCCAGGTGCTCACCTGAAAAGCCGTCAGCATGCTTCAGAAGGGACCAGACGAATATGATATAATAATGGCGATCTAAAGGTATCCAGATGAGCGAATCATGCAATACCAGGAAAGGGACGAGAGGCATATGGCAATAGAGCATTCGCAAACCATCACAGTTCAGTAGAGCTTGAAGATGGTCCAGAGGAACTCCGAGAACAAAGATGAGAGCACCACATGCATTGCTGGAGAGATCGAAGAAACGTTGCGTTCCGCTCATCCACATCAGAATGTTCTCGATTGGGACACTGCTCAGTATCATACTGGTACGGTCGTTATGCATACCTGAAATATTGCTTAAGGATCAAACAAAAATGAGTACGGATGACGATTTGCGCACTGTTCTCCCTTATCCCTATATCGTTGGGCAGGAAAAACTGAAGCTCGCTCTGGAGTTGGCTTATATCGCACCTCGTATCGGCGGCGTTTTGATCAGTGGTCAACGCGGTACGGCTAAATCTACGACTGTGCGTGCATTCGCAAGTATGGTGTATCAACACTTGCCTGTAACAATTCCTATTAATGCTACGGAGGATCGTGTGATTGGCGGCTGGCAGGTTCAGAAACTGATCGAGGGGAAAACGGAGAAACTACCAGGGCTGATCGAAGAGGCACATAATAAACTCCTCTACATAGATGAAGTCAATTTATTAGATGATCATATCGTCAACATTATCCTTGATGTGACCTCCACAGGGAAGCTGGTAATTCAGCGTGATGGGCTGAACGAGCAACGAAACGTGCGCGTGACCCTGGTTGGCACGATGAATCCCGAAGAGGGAGGGCTGCGGCCTCAATTGTTGGATCGCTTCGGTCTGATGGTGGACGTGACGACTGTACCAGAGCAGGCCACTCGACGTGAGATTCTCAAGACCGTTTTACAGTTCGATCAGGCCCTGCAACAGGAAGAGCGGGGACAACATTCTGCATTTATCGAGGCTGGACACAGGCAAGCCCAGCAGATCCACGATGAATTGGAGGCAGCTCGCTCCAGATACATACAGGTAGAACAAGATCCAGAGGTAACGGATGCATGTGTGCGGATTGCTGAGAGCTTCCAGGTCGAGGGACATCGAGCTGACTACATCCTTGCATTGGCTGCCTCGGCTTACGCGGCACGCTACAATGAGGCAAGTACGACGCTGAAGGGGCTACGTGCAATAGCAGATCTTGCCCTCCGCCATCGCTTGACTGAGGAGAGCAAATTATCTATGGTGGAGTGGGGCAACGAACATGAACAACGCCTGGACGAGATAGTAGAATATGCCTGGTGAGCAGCCAATGAATCCACTGAGCACATGTATAGCCTGTGAAGTGCTTCAACCTGCCTTGCGTAGCCTCTTACTATTTGATGTGCCATTCGCGGGCCTGCAACAGGCCGCACAACAAACGATAGAGATAGCCGCTCAAGTGGGGCAGAAACTCAGACCCATAATAGTGGGTTCAACAGAATACGATGATGATCTCTGGGGCGAGCGTATTTTGCCGGGCAACCATGGCAAAATGGAAGCACATGCTCAAATCTTTCTCCCTCCAAAAGACTCTGACGAAACCTTGCTGCTTATCATTCCCGATCTTAGTATGCTGAGTTTAGCAGTGGCGCGAACGAGCATTATGCTTGTAGGGGCAGATGTAGCGCACCTGGAACGCTATGGGCAACAAGGAGTATGGTCGCCCCGTTATTATTGGCTGGCTAGTTGCCGACAAGATGCAATCGGGAGTGTCTCACCGCACCTGCTTGACCGTTTCGCGCTTCGGCTCGCGTGGAAATTTGTAGAGCAGCTTTCTCATCAGGACCGCGTCAGAGCATTACAAAGAAACATGCAGCAGGAACCCTTCACACCGTTACTACCACTCAACCCAACAAGCTTGCAACATCTCAAATTGGCTGCACAGCATCCTCCCCTTATCGAAATTACTTCAGAAGCTTGCGAGCTTATCATGGCCTATCAAGAGGGCGAAATATTTCATCAACGCCGCGAATTGGCCCTCGCCCGCTGTGCACTGGCACTGGCTCAATTCTCAGGCGACGCTCAATTGTTAGCGTCTCATGTTGAGCAAGCTGCCAAGATAATGGGTTTACAGCAACAGGCAATACATGATGATACTGATTCCCCGCCAGACATAGAAGAGCCAGAACTACCAACTCCATCAATTGAGGGACCTGGACCACTTACGCCAGAATCAGCAGGACAAACAAGCTCTAAGGCGCAACCAGCTGCTTTTGCAAAAAATATCGAAGTCCAAATGCCGGAGCGAAGCGAGCAAGAAGCGATTGACTATATAATGGCCACCGCCAATCCCTATCCAGAAGATATAGAACCAATTTTACGTGAGGCCGCATCGCTGCAAATTCCGCAACAACACTTCAAGGGGACACGACCAGACCGTGGCCCAATCATTGGCGTAGAGCCGAGTACAACGTTGCGTGACTTGTCTCTTGTGAGCACGTTGATGAGGGCCTTACTCTTTCAAGCTTTTCGTGCTAAACACGATGAAATCGTGCTGGATTGGACCGATCTGCGGAAATATCGCCGCGCCGCCGAGCCTGAGCAGCTCTTATTGTTGCTCCTGGATTATACGAGCTTGCCACTGGCCCAAAGGCAAAAAGCACTTGTGCCATACATCGCGCAAGCGTATATTGATCGAGCGAGCGTTACTATCGTTAAAGTAGGGGCATCTGCAAGTGGAACAAAGCATCCTCTGCGAGCGGAGATGGTAAGCGCCCGCAGCATCCTGGTGCCAGCGATCAGCGAAGCAATTGACGCGCCGGCAGGCAATGCAACGCCGTTAGCCCACGGCTTAGAGCTGGCATTACAGGTCATACAGCGAGCCCTCCAGCATGGACGTAGCTCGGTACAGCACATCACCTTTGTTGTGGTAAGCGATGGGCGAGGTAATGTACCGCTACAAGCAAGTCATCGCAACACAATTACACCACCGATAGCACGTGAAGGGGTTGACGATGCCCTGGCAAAAGCGCAAGAGGTAGGAAAAATTAAGCACGTCTCCAGCGTTGTCCTCTCGCCCAGATTGAGATATTATCAAGTGTTGCCACAACGATTGGCGACAGCTCTTCATGCCCAGCTTGTCTGCCTTGATGACGAGGAGGACAAGCAATAGTGGGTACAACAAAACGATCACCAGCCGTACAAAAAGCTGTGGCAACACATAATACACAACTACGTACTAAACCAGAACCGGTGCGGAGCCACGCAAAAGAAGCCAGGCTAGCTTATCTTAAAGTTCAAGTCGTCGATATGAGCGAAACTGACTGGCCCCGTATTGTAGAAACATTAGAAGCGGGAAAAACATATACAGTCGTGCTCACTTATCAGGAACAATATTTTGCAGAAAATAAGCATTCTCTAAATGTGCCAACAATGGATGCTTTTACGCTTTTTCTCTACTATGAGAATAATATAGGCACAACCTGTTCCATTCATCCAGCCCGCGCAAAATTCGATTATGAGTACCCGTTTGCGGAAGAAAAATCATGCACCTTCACTCTGCCAGATGATTTCCCTTCATGCAAATTAAAAATGAAATTGCAAGTGAAGAAGCAAGGCTCTCTGTATCCTGTGCTGGAAAGCGAATATATTGTTCCAGTGCAAGGACAAGCACCTTCTCCAGAACAAGAAGTCTTTTCCGTCAGACGCATTAATGAGCATTTACCAGAGAAGACAGCCCTCTTACTGGTGAAAGATGGAGAGACAGAGAATCAAAAACTCCTTCTGAGGGGTTGGACCAGACAGGGATTAGAACTTGATATCTCTATGCACATGGGGGAAAACATTATCAGCCTGGAAGAAATGTTGCAACATTTCAGGGAGAGAAGTAGAAGGGCGGCTCCAGACAGCAGTAGCATACTTAATCGCTTCAAACGTTTTTCTCGTACCAGCCCCCCCAAAATGCTCCGTTGGTTCAATAACCTGTATACAATACACCAACATGATCTCAACCTTATCATCGTCGATTTAACACAATCTGAGATTCCATGGGAAATGCTAGAATTTCAGCCACGTCAATACATTGGTGCGTGCCTTAATGTCGCACGCTGGCTCAAGGCGCAATATTTTACAGAAACGACAAAATTCTCGATTGAACCTAATCAACATATAGGTTCAGTCGTCTCTTATCTGGATACACCTGGCTTAGGTGATGGTGATACGCAAGATGAAGTGATGGTGTTACAACAAGTAGTTAATGAACCCTATCAGACAATTAATGCATTAGAAAAAAGAATGCGCTGGTCACTCGACAAGATTGGCATGATCTATATCGGCTCTCATGGCACTGCGGGTCAACGTCTCCAACAACATAACCCGGACCTCTTAGATAGACATCTGGAAAGCTATTCATCTCGCCGCAACCCGGAACTTTTATCCATCAACCTGGAAAATCTCTATAAGAGCCAGCTACCTCGGCTGACAGTTTTTATTAACGCCTGTGAGTCGGCACGTATCATCAAAAATACGCCGACTGATAACAGTAATTTTGTTGAGGAGTTCCTTGCCCACTGTGCAGAAAATTATATTGGGACGCTGGCAAAGGTAGATAGCAAGATCGCATCTTCCATTGCCAAACGCATTATTGCAGCGGCTGCCGAGCCCGGCGGGGCTAACGTTGCGGAAGTCTTACGCATGCTACGCGCAGAGGCGGCCGAGAAGGTCAAAAATGCTTACCTGCTTGCGGATGACGCTGAAAAACCTTTTGACGACTTCATGCATACCTTCATGTATGTGTATTATGGGAATCCATTAGCACGCCTACAGCTTCATCGCCGGAAGGAGTCTTCTGAAGAATGAAAGAATATCAGATGCAAGCATCACAGGAACAGCCAGCGATTCAACTCAAGCCAATTATCAGCTATCCACGCGTCGCTGAAATTGGCGAGACATATTTGCTAACCATCGATGTTCAGCTGGCAACTGATAGTCCCTGGCCTTATCAAGAGGAAGAGTTTGAGATCTCCTTCTTGCTTGAAACTGCACCATTCTTCACTCATGAAGCCTTGGGACCACATGAACCGGGCATTGTGCTGCATCGTTTTGGAGGCACATATGGGGCCGCAGAATATCTACTCACAGCATCTAACGAGAGGTCGCTGCGGGATACATCAAAATTGCGCTTCTTAATGGGTGGGGCTTGCCTATTGCACAACTTAAGCTGGAGTGCGAGGTCAAGCGAGGTATACTTCAAGGAGTACCAAGAAAGGATTCACCTACAATTATGCTCAATGCTCCCCTTCCACCAGATATAGATGTGACGGATCGCCTACAAATGGTTATCTCCGAGTGGAAAGGCGCTCAGGAGGGACGCCAGCTCGCAAGGCTCTATCAAGATTGCGTTGATGCGGTGGGGCAGGATAAACAGTTGCTACCACTAAAGATTGTTCCGGTAAGAGAGCTGGATAGCACTAGCCTTGAGAAGGCGCTCAGGCAGTATCGCTTTACGCTGGATTATGGCATCGATACGGTTGGACGCTTCGAATCAGCGCTCGTACCCGTTCTCCGCGAGAGTGGGGCGGCAGGCTTCTTATTTGCCTATGACGAAGAGCTGAGTGTAAAGGATCAGGTCGCGCTCTTCGCACACGCGGTCGGTCATTTACTCATCAATCACCAGCAACGCCTGGCAGATCGTAATTTGGACCTTGACCCGGACGAAGGGCAGACGCATACAGATCGACTCGCCGAACTCCGCTACCTGGATATCTCTGGCAATCGCAATTATCTGGATCGAAAGGTACTCGAAAGCTTCCCTAAACTGACAAAGCTGATTGAGCTGCCAGAGGAGAGCCAGGCAGAACAAGGTCTGGCAATGCAAGATCTGGCCCCCATGCTACGCAGACAGGGTTGGGTGAACCAGTATGTCAAAACACCTTATCGCTATACTCAGGGGCGCGTGATACCCAACTCTACCCAACGTGGCAAGCGTATCTCAATCGATGCTTTATTGCGCGTAGAGGCGTCCTTGCCCGCCGGTGTTGTGCATGTGCAGCGCCCAACTGAAAGCCCGGAGGAGGCGATACGGCGTGTACGCAACGCGGCACTACAGCTCAGGCTGCCTTTCGCCTACGTCTACACCCGACAGAAGGACTTTATTGAGCTGAATTGGCTTAGCGGGAGCCTTTCAGATCCACGCGTACATGCTATCCTGCCCACACGCCAGGAGCTGCAAACGCGCTGGCTTTCAGCCCTACAGTTAAGCGATCAGCGGGCAAAAGATGCCCTTGCCTATCCCTATCAGCCCGATATACAGCCACGCTACTATCAAGAGGCTGCTATCAACCAGGCGGTAATTGCTACCCTACTGGCTCGTCGCGGTCTGCGAGATCGGCGTATTTTGTTGACCCTGGCAACGGGGACCGGGAAGACACAGATCGCCTTTCAGATTCTCTGGAAGCTAAAGAAGACCTTTCAGATGAGAAATGTGTTGTTCCTGGCGGATCGTGGCTACCTGCTCGATCAGGCACAAACAAACACCTTTGGCCCCTTTCGCGATGCCATCACACGCGGCATGGGCGTGGGCGATACCGCACACGATATATTGTTCGGTACCTATCAATGGCTCACAAATATGCAGGATGGGGTTGAGCGCTACATGACCTATCCTGCCGACTACTTCGACATTATCGTGATTGACGAGTGCCATCGTGGCAGCGCGGATGATAACTCGAACTGGCGCAGAGTATTAGAACACTTCTCTCCGGCTGTACAGATTGGTCTAACGGCAACGCCGCTGAATACCGAAGATGTAAAAACTCAAAAGTACTTTGGCCCCTCAGTCTATACCTATAGCCTTAGTCAAGGCATCAATGACGGTTACTTAGCACCGTATAGCGTGCGACGTATTCAGATCGGCTCACAGCAAGCAACGGAGATGCCAACCGGTGCCCCAAAACAGACGCTGGATCAGCAGATCGTGATGCAGACGGGGCGCACGATGCGCCAATATACACAGACAATTGCCGATCACCTGGCACAGTATCTCCGTGAACGGCACGAGCCACGCGCCCAAAAAACAATTGTGTTCTGCGTCGATAACGATCACGCCGACAAAATGCGTATCGCTTTGGAAGAGGCGTGCGCGGATTGGTCCAGGCCAGGCGATATCGTGCGCATCGTCGATGACGATAAAGCGGAGGGGAAAAGAGCCCTCAACTTATTCTGCACAATCAGGGAACGCCAGCCAGTGATTGTGACCACAGCACGCTTGCTCACCACTGGCATTGATGCACCCACCTGCAAAAACATTGTCCTGGCCCGTGGAGTAGGCTCGATTGTGGAATTTAAGCAGATTATTGGGCGTGGCACCCGCATCTCCGAACCTGATAAGATCTCGTTTACCATCCTCGACTATGCAGGAGCAATCAAGCACTTCTTTGATCCTGCATTCGATGGCGACCCAACATCTATCCAGGTCGAATCCCTGATTCCCGCTACAATCACACCTGCAACCGATGACGAAGCCCAGAAGCCGACAACACCTAACAACGATCTTCAAGAGCGCACAATGACCGAACAGGATACGGGACCAAACGCGTCCTCTGAGACAATTGCAACGCCTGAGATAGCTACCAATGAGGCTGGAAGCAAGGGAGGAGCAGACTATCAACCCACACAAGAGCCAAACCTGCTGATAACCTCCGGGGAAGCTTATCAAAGCACACAACAAGATGCAACCGGAGCAGCAGAGATCACAAACGATATACCCACAGGAGATAGCGCAACATTAGAGACTGAAGCGAGCACAATAGAGGCAGCGAACGACGCAACAGAACAAGAACACACGCTGCCTCTAATAGAGGCAACTCAAAGCATTGCCACGACGACAGCTGCGCCAATCGCATCAGACAAAGCAATCAAAAGTACAATCCCCAGCCCCAAGAAGAATGCCAGGCAAACAAAACAGACAAAGGAGCAACTGACACCAACAGAGCCTCCACCAGTGATCATCCCAAAAGAGAATGGATACCGCTTCGTGATCATTGGGGAGTACTTCTATGAACTCGACGCAAGTGGTGTTACATTGCACGAGGGAACGTGCAGCGATTTTACCCGACGAGCGCTCAAAGATATGATCAGCACGCCAGATGATCTACGCAAATATTGGAGCGATAAGTCGATACGAGAACTATTGCTCGATCAGCTGGCGAAAGAGGTCGTGGCACTTGATGCCTTAGCTCAGGCATTAAACGTGCCAACCGATATTGACTACTTCGACCTCTTACTCTACGTATTATTTCAGCAGTCAATGATCACACGCACTGAACGCGTGCAACGTCTGCGCGTACAGCATAGCACATTCTTCCAACGTTTTGAGAACAATCGCTCGGCAAAAGAGCTTCTTGATGTTATTCTAGACAAATACAGCCATGGGAACTCGCGCAATCTGAATGATATGCGTGATGTAAATGACCTTGGTTGGTTAAGCGTTCAGCCTCTCAATGAACGCACAACAAGGGAATGGTCGCAGGCTTTTAACCAGGGGCCTACAAAAACTACTCTCAGTGCCGTTCTCAAAGAACTACAAGAGCTACTTTATAGCATTTGATACACTCGCCCATTATGAAGCGATGATTATGAGTCAAGTCACATTTACATAATAGGGATACCATATAAACATATTTGTATTTAACTTCCAATGCTGAACGATTAAGAAGAAAGGAACCTATGTTTCGCCGTTTTTTCCAGCGCGACAAGCAGGATGGACAAAAGCCTGAATCACAAGAGCCTGAACACACACAGGAGGCTTCACCACTGGACAAACCGACCCCAAAGCAGGTGGAGCAGGCAAAAGAGCTTTTGCAGGCAGGGCAAAAGAATGATGACGATGATGTACATCGCATGGTGTTGCGTGCAGGAAACCAGGAACTACCAGAGGATCTGGCTGAACAAGCGTATGGTGGAGACCAGGGAGAGCATGCGGAGATCGCCCGCCAGGCGTTGCAGACAGAAGATTTCAAGCGCTCAATCTATCACCTTGGGCTGGCATTGGCCAGCGATCCTCTACGCGTTGAGTGGCTGGCGCTGCTCGATCAATGGATTGCCGCTATCGGCCCATCCGGGCTTGATCTTGTCCCGCTTGACGACAACGCATATTTTGTCACGATAGAGGCCGCCAAATCTGTCATGAATAGATCAACCCCGACTCATCGCATGGAAGTAACGCCTCTGGTCGGCAAAAACTATCATGCGAGAGTTGCAGTCCATGCCTACATCCTGGCATCTCAGGGTCGCACAAAAGAAGCTATTGGTCTGATCTTTCAATTGTCGCAAGCCAAACCAGAGATCCCTTATGTGCTCTGGCTCCCACGCTGGCAAGATCAACCAGGCTTTGCGGACGCCCTCGACCCTCAAGCGCTAGCTGTTAGCGGGTCGAATCTTATACAGAAATATCCTGGTACCTACACGTTTTCGGTGCAGGGACAGGCAGAGATAAAGCGCTATCTCCCTTTGTTCCATGCAGCCTATATGGCTCTCTCAGACAAGCAAACAAGCGAAGATTTCCTGATGATGGCATTTATCTATGCAACGCTACTGCGCAAGAGCGGTGCTTTTGAAGAAGCTGTACACATTGCCAGAGCCATCCCCCCTGTATCCTATCGTACGCAGGTCGCGCTTGCTATGGCAGAAGAGGCAGTGGGAAACCTTGATGCCAGCATTGCCGCCTATCAGCAGGCATTGACCTTTGAGCCAAATGACGTGGCGGTGCGTAACGATATTGGGAAGTTGTTCCTTGTTCAGGGCAACCACGCCAGGGCACTGACTTGCTTCGAAGAAAGCATCCAGCTCGACCCCAGCGATCCTTATCAGCAAGCCTCCGCCTATATCGCTTACCTGAACTATTTACAAAAGCCCTCAGCTGAAATCTGGCTTGAAAAGCTAAAAAACCTGGCGCAAAAGCAGAGTATGGCGAACAGGCTGCTCTATTTCTTAGAAGCTCCCTATACTGGAAGATTACCCTTTGCAGCCGAAGCGACGATCAATATCATGCGCAAAATACAGGCCGCGAACGCTAACGGAGGGATCACACTAGCGGACGGTGGCTCAACGATCAAGATTGGCGTGAGTCCACTCGAATCGCCCAGCGCACGTTTAGCGGCTGAACGCACAGTGCATGCAATGGGATACTCGTGCGCCATTGGCGTCGCGGATGTGTTTTCTCCCGACCCACGGCAACCGTTGCGTCCCGTTGAGTATCAGATCTGGCGCTACGAAGATATGGACCCGATAGCAGCCGTGCCAGCGCCTTCCGCCTCTGTTGCGGAGAGTATCGCGTCGCTCGCACAGCTACCCTATGCCCTTGATCGTTGGTATCCCACAGCCAGCGCGCTTGGTCAACGCCTGGGAGTCGATGCGCTCATGGATCTGTTGGGGGTGATGGTCCATCCACCTGCCACGCCTGTGGGTTGGGAGGAATGGGATTGGATAAACGCGATCCAGCTTGCCAGCGCCCTCACGCTCACCGCTATCGATACTGGTTGGGAAGGCTCACGCCGGAAGGCTGCCTTAACCTCGTTGATCTATGGCCCAATGGATTGGTCAGGTGCAGCTGCGCTCATAGCGATGGCGGTGCTAGCACGCCAGGATAAGCGTATCAACATCGAGCTTGATCTCATCTGTCGCGACCTCTGGCACCTCTGTCCAGCCAACGTCATGTGGCCCCTGGAGCGTGCAATGGTTTTTGGCCTGATCTTCGTTGGTAGCTATAGCGATGAGGCAAGAGAGTATAAGGACGCCTATTTTCGGCGCTAAGAGGAACTTATCCATCGTGAGTGGATTTCTCGGCGAGATATAAATGCGATTCTTGCGATATGATGGCCGGAGGTATATGAGAGAGGGGCTCTATCTGAGAAAGAGTTGTCGTATCGGGGAGACGTGAGAGCACTCTATCACG
The DNA here is from genome assembly GCA_963850365.1 of uncultured Chloroflexia bacterium. Taxonomy (GTDB): domain Bacteria; phylum Chloroflexota; class Ktedonobacteria; order Ktedonobacterales; family Ktedonobacteraceae; genus Dictyobacter. The sequence goes on along the minus strand of CAWKKX010000022.1, from coordinate 19,686 downwards.
TGTCATGATGGAATGTTCGTTTGCAACCAGTTCAAACGAACATTCCATTATGAGAAATGGAGCGCGGTCAGCCTTGTGTGGCATACTACTCCTCGATTTTCTGTACGCGCCCAACCTGTCCATCGACCAGCCGTACCTTGATCCCATGTGGGTGAGAAGCGGAGTTCGTCAAAATGTCCTTGACGATTCCTCGGGTCAGTTTTCCTGTTCGCTGGTCTTGCTTGAGGACGATTGACACGGTGATGCCCGAACGTATATGTTGACGGATGTGTCCATCTGACATTCAGTTGCGCTTTCTACTGTCATCCTTTGTGAATGGATGTCTCTTTTCCCAGAGCGGATTTCACGGGTTTCCTGATGTTCACCATCATACATTGGATGGGACATCTCCATCCAGAGTAACACACTTTCCCTTCGTGAGTCCATAGTTGCGGCGAATAATGAAGGCGCTTCTGTCAAATGACAAATTTTTTCTCCCCGCATTATTGAGAAGATATCTCTTTACTGGCAAAAAGTTAGTATGCAGACCGTTACACTTCATTTGATGGCTTGCCTCGTAGCGACAGCGGCTTGTCCCTGTCGTCGTGGCTCGGCTCGACAGGCGGTTCCACGGCAATCCCTTGTGGTTGTGGCCCAGTTCATGTGGCGGATTGTCGCGTAGCGACAATCCCTTGTGGTTGTCGTCGTGGACCGGCTCGACAGGCGGTTCCACGACGACAACCACAAGGGATTGTCGCTACGCGGCCTCCCGTCAATTGACCCACAACATTCTAGTATGCAGACGCTCTTTTTCAGATTTTAAACTCACAATAGACATTTATATACATTATCTATTTGTATGATATTTTCCGTCTAAATCCGGTCCTCTCACGGTAAATCGGCAATTCTCTCTTTTTGGTATTTTAATTGCAAAGCAATCATCCACTCTCACATTGATAGCAATTGGTGCCAATGGCTTGTACCTAATAGCCATCAACCTAAGAATTGATGAGCTTATTCTGAGTTAAAAAGGGAAGGCATGGGTATTGTATTTTTCGTGCAAAATACAACGGAACATATAGATGCCGATTTATCGTGCACCGTCAGTGCCATCAACGTAAGCATGGATGAGTTTATTGAGCGAGAAAAAGCAAGGTACAGTTATCGATTTTTCATGCAAAACACTACCGAAACCTATAGGTGCCAATTTATTGTGCACATCCCGGCTTCAGCCGGAGGGTTCCACAAAACGTGCTTCTATACACAAATGTTCACCTATCTCTTTTGCTCAAATTACAGACATCGCCCCTTTTGATGCTAAAAATATAGAACACATGTGAATTATTCAGCTTGGAAAGGCAAAGTGAACGTTTCGTGTATTAGGAAGTTCCGTGGAACCCTCCGGCTGAAGCCGGGATGTGCACAATGAATTGGCACCTATATATTCCAGATGTTTCATGAGCAAAAGCGATGTCTGCGTCACTTTTCTCATCCAGAATAAGCTCATCTATTCTTAAGTTGATGGCACTGACGGTGCACAATGAATTGGCACCTATATGTTACAGATGTTTTACGCGTAAAAACGATGCTTGCGTCACATTTCCCATCCAAAATAAGCTCATCTATTCTTAGATTGATGGCAATTGGTGCCAATGGCTTGTACCTTTGCACCAAATGTTCTATTATATTGCAGTATCCCACGATAGATCGAGGCATGGAAGAAAATCTAATACCGCCCGCCCGCCCCATGACGATCCTGCCGTGGGATTTGATAACGAAACAATATACTTTATTTTATACATCAAGCGTTTTTAGTAGGTAAGAAAGAATCATAAATCACATGGTCGTCACTCAGCAACAATCATTATTTAGCGATGAACCACCCACATCACAGGATGCCCCAGAGCTCGCCCAGGGTGGGAAGCGCACAAAGAAAGCGAAGTTACCCTTGAGTAATAAACAACAAATCTCGTCCACCATCAAGAGTGTGCGCGATCTGCTGCGCAAGGATGCTGGACTCTCCGGCGATACGGACCGCTTGCCCCAACTGGTCTGGCTGCTCTTCCTCAAAAACCTCGACGACTTTGAAGAGGCTCAAGAAGAATTGCTGGGCGACGACTACGTTCCGATCATCGAAAAAAACTATCGCTGGCGTGACTGGGTGGTGGCCGAGAGCCTGACACATCAGCGCAAAGGCAACGAGCTGCTGAAATTCATCAATGACGATCTCTTCCCATACCTGGGAAAGTTGGCAGGCGCAGACAATCGCGACATCCGCACGATCATCGGCACCGTCTTCCGTGGCACCTACAACCGCATCCGCTCCGGCTACATCCTGCGCGAGGTCGCGGACAAGATCAACACGATCAACTTCAACTCATCCGACGACATCCACGCGATCTCGCTCTTCTACGAAACGATGCTCAAAGAGATGCGCGATTCCGCTGGCGATGCTGGCGAGTTCTACACGCCGCGTCCCGTCGTGCGCTTCATCATCGACCGCCTGAAGCCGCAACTGGGCGAGCGCATCCTCGATCCCGCCTGCGGGACCGCTGGCTTCCTGGTTGAAGCCTATACCCGCCTGGAAAGCCAGGTCGAGACCCCCGACCAGCGCACACAACTCCAGGACAACCTGCGCGGCATCGAGAAGAAGGCGATGTCCTACCTGCTCGCGATCATGAATATGCTGCTCCACGGCATTGAAGCGCCCAATATCCAGGAGCGCAACACCCTGGCCTCGGTGAACCTGCGCAACGTGCCGGACAAAGAGCGCGTGGACATTATCGCTACCAACCCCCCCTTCGGCGGCGAGGAGGAGCGCGGCATCATCAAAAACTTCCCCGATGGGATGCGCACGGCGGAGACTGCTCTGCTCTTCTTCCAATACATTATGGAGCACCTCAAACGTCCCAACGGTCGCTGCGGCGTGGTCCTCCCCAACGGCTTCCTCTTTGGTAACGGCATTGCGGCTATTGTGAAGAAGAAACTCTTGACCGAATTTAACTTGCATACTATTGTGCGCCTCCCTGTAGGCACTTTCGCGCCCTATACCAGTATTCCTACCAACCTCCTATTCTTTGAAGCTTGTGCCACCTCTACTGATTTCGAGGTAAAGCCTTGCACCAGCGAAGTTTGGTATTATGAGATTCCTTTGCCAGAGGGTCGCAAGAGCTATAGCAAAACCAAACCAATGCAATTCGAAGATTTCCAGGACTGCATCGAGTGGTGGGATAGCCGCGTCGAGGATGAGCACGCATGGAAGGTGCCCGTCGAGGAGTTGCTGGCTCATGATTGCAACCTGGATCGCAAAAATCCTAATGCCCAGGATGATTTTGCGCACCTGCCGCCAGAGCAATTGGTGGAGAGCATTTTGGAGAAAGAGTTGCGCATTGTGTCGATTATGGGGGAGATTAAGCAGATGTTGGGGGAGGAGGCGGAATGACGGTTAATTTTGACATGATCTCCTTGACCGATCTTCTAATACAATCGAATATACATGCAGAAATTGATCCAGATAAGAGTTATCAACTTGTTACAGTAAAGCTTTGGGGAAAAGGTGTAGAGCTTAGAAACGATGTTGATGGAGCAAGCGTTGCAGGCTCAAAATTATTTGTAGTAAGAGAAAATCAATTTATCCTTTCCAAAATCGATGCCAGAAATGGTGCATTTGGTCTCATCCCTTCTGGTCTCGACGAGGCAGTTGTAAGCGCTGACTTTCCAGTATTTACTCTAAACACATCAAAAATCATTCCTGAATATTTAAAATGGCTTAGTAAGACATCCGATTTTATACAACTTTGTGTCGCTGCTAGCGAAGGAACCACCAATAGAGTAAGATTGAAAATTGATCGTTTCTTAGCTACAAAAATTTCTCTCCCTCCCCTCGAAGAACAGCACCGCATCGTAGCACGAATCGAAGAGCTTGCTGCTAAGATTGAGGAGGCACGAGGGGTGCGGCAAAATGCAATGCAAGAAACAGAGGCATTGCACTCATCATTACTTTCAAGTATCTTTAATAAAATGCCGATAGTAGGGCAGTTAAAAAATATTTTAATCACAAAACCGCAAAATGGTTGGTCCGCTAGGTGTGATAACTTGGAGACAGGAATACCAGTTTTATCATTAGGAGCTATTACAGGATTTCGTTATAAAGACACCGAATATAAAAGAACATCAGAAATTACACTTGATGACGCACATTACTGGCTTAAACCAGGAGATTTGCTAATAACTAGAAGCAATACCCCTGATTTAGTAGGTCATGCTGCTATTTATAATGGAAACCCAAGTCCTTGCATTTATCCAGATCTCATAATGCGATTAGAAATAAATGAAGATCTTGCAGAAAAACAGTTCGTACATAACTGGCTAAGAAGTAACACTGTTCGTGACTATATAAAAAAAATGGCCAAGGGAACAAGCCAGAGTATGAAGAAAATTTCTCAAGAAACAGTTATGAATATACCATTTCCTTTAAATTTTCCTCTATACGAACAAAAACAGGTAACTGAACAATTAAATCAATTGGACTGGAAGATGTCAGAAGTAAAGCGAAAACAGTCCGAAACTACAGCAGAACTCGACGCCCTGCTTCCCTCTATCCTTGACAAAGCCTTCAAGGGAGAGCTTTAATTATGGCAGAACAAGACCAACGTGCACTGGCAACAGAGCTTATAGAGCTGGGGGAGCAACTGTTTGCATTCGCGTTGGAGGGACGAGCAGATCAGCAGGCAGGCGAAGAAGATGTAACGCAAACGTTTCCGCTGGCAGAGATAGAGGCGGCGAGCAGCGAATTCTTTGCCGCGCTACGTCTGCTCATGAATGTAGAGCATAAAGAGTAGGAAAGCGCACAGCTAGCGTTGATCAGCATTTATCGCAGCAGAAGGGATATGGATGATGGGGCCACAAGAGCAGATTCTGTCAATCGCTACGGCCATACTGCGCGAGAAGCAGGAGGCGCAGACGGGGGAGGCGCTGGCACATGAGGTGGGCAAGAAGTTTGGTCGCCCGGTACTACCCGCTCAGTTAATGAAGTTGTTGCAGTCGAAGCCGCAGCTGTTCATCGTGGATGGCGGTGGGCGCTGGCAATTGCGTCCACAGCAGGATATGTTGCGGCTGGACGATGCCGCCTCTGACTCGGTCACCACAGCGGCAAGCTCTACAGCTAGCACCACAAGCGCTCTGAGACGTGGCTGCTACGTCGTCTTTGACCTGGAGGCGACGCGCCAGGATGTCCTCTCGCCCTACACTGAGATCATTCAGATCGCGGCTGAACGCTGGATTGATGGGGCATGTCAGGAGCGTTGGGCGAGCTTTGTGCGCCCGGAAAGAAAGGTGCTGGAGCGCATTCACCAGCTCACCAAGATTACGGCTGAAGAGCTAGAGCCTGCGCCTCCAATACAGGATGCTCTGCCAAAATTCCTGGACTTCGTTGGTAGCCTTCCACTCATCGCCCACAATGGAGCGAGCTATGATGGGCCGCTGATCCAGGCAACCTGTCAACGCCTGAATATCGCGTTGCCTGAAACATTTCTCGTGCTGGACACGCTGCCACTGGCACGCGCTTTGCTGCCAACGGAAGAGGCCCATCGCGTCGGGACGCTGGCCGCACGCTTTGGCTATGATACCAAAGATGCCCATCGCGCCGATGCCGATGTTGCGATGCTCAGTGGGATTGTGCGCAGCCTGGAACAGATGATGCATACAGAGAGCAGTGGCCGAGCCGTCTACGAGCTCTTACGCCGGGCAGGCGATCCGTGGGCACAACTGCTCACCCCACCCGCCAGCATCACAACGCCTGAGATCATCGCAACCTTTGGCGCACAGATCACCCCCTTTCTAGCCGAGCCGGGCACGGCAAGCGGTAGCAGTGTCGATAGCGTCGATAGTGCAGCCGTCGAGGAGATCTTTACAAGGGCAGAGTCGCTGAAAAGAGCGCGGCGCGAGGCCCAGGTCACGATGTCTCACATAGCCGCTGATACCCTGCGCACAGGGGGCTATGCTATCATCGAAGCCGGAACCGGGACGGGCAAGAGTCAAGGCTATCTCATCCCCGCCGCGCTCTATGCCCGTGCCACAGGGCGTCCCGTTGCCATCTCGACCTTCACGCGCATCCTCCAGGAACAGCTCGTCACTCGCGAGCTCCCCTTTATTCAACAGCTCATCCCGCAGATCAGCTATGCTCAGCTACAGGGACGCGCCAACTACCTCTCATTGGGCCGCCTGGCCGAAGAGGTTGAGGATGCTCTGGCCGAAGAATACATCCCCCCGCATCGTGCCTGGATGCTTGCCACACTGGTACGCTTCGCCGCCAGCAGCGCTCACGGCAATCTGGAGGAGTTGGGCGTCATTCCACAGTCGCTGGATAGCTTTCTGCACAGCGAGGGCGCAGTACACCAGATCCTTGCCAGCGTGCGTGCCAGCCAGGATGATCGTCCTAATCAGTCCGTCCCCGTAGACTTCTATCGCCGGGCACGCGAGAACGCCGAGCGCGCCAACCTCGTCGTCGTCAACCACGCGCTACTGCTCAAAAACAGCCTGAAGAGCCAGGATAACAGTAATAATGCTGAGGGTGAGGATGAAGTGCCCTTTGCCGGGGCCGTTGTCTGCGATGAGGCACATACGCTGGAGGATGCCGCAACTAAAGCCCTTGAGAGGCGCGTCGAAGAGCGCGTACTGCGCCGCATCTTACGCGCAATCTATAATGCCCAGCGCGGCGGCCTGGTCAGTGATTGTCTGCGCCGCTTGAGGATTCCGCAGAACGATGAAACCTTGCGCCTGCTTGTGCAGGCGGTTGATAAAACGCAAGCCTCGCTCGACAGCCTGGGCGAGCAACTAAATAACTTTGTCAATCGGCAGACCGTTAGCGCTCGTGCGGAACGCGAGCGCTATGGGGTACGCGTGCGCATCGACCGCAGCTCGTTGAGCATGCCGGGCGGGGGAGCATTGAAGACGGCATATCAGACCACCGCCGAGTCTTTGCAGGAGTTACGTGCAGCCCTGGCACAATTAGTAGAGCAGATCAATACAATGTCAGGCGAGGCAGCCCAGACAACCCAGGGTAATGCACAACCCGATGCGAAACGTCGTCGGCGCATCGTGCGTGTCGCCCGTTCACTGCAACGCGACCTGCGCAACATCGTCGAGAACTATCAATGGTTCTGGAAGTTTGAGCAGAGCAGCAACTATGTCTATGTGATCGAGTTGGAGAGGCTGGCCGATGCCGATACACGGCCTGGTATCGAAGGACGACCCTCAGAGGGGGCACGGCAACCACAAGGGATTGCCGCTACGCGGCATGGCAACGCCAGCCGGGCCACAATCGTGCTGAGCGCCGTCCCGATCAACGTCGGGCCACAACTCTGGGAGCAGCTCTGGTCGCGCCTGGATGCCGCCATCTGCACCTCAGCCACGCTCACCGTCTATAGCCAGGGCTTCGACTTCTTCTTACGGCGCGTCGGCCTGGAACGAGAACGCGTTGAGCAGGATGCGCCAGCCAAGCAGCTTATCACGCGTGAGCTGCCCCACGCCTTTGATTATCACAACAATGCCCTGCTGATGTTGCCCAACAACCTGCCTGCGCCACGCGATAGCGAGCTTAAACGAAACTTTCAGGCCGCCGTAGCCGACCTGTTACGCCGCTTCATCCCGACCTTCCAGGGGAGGACGCTAGGTTTATTCACCGCCAACTCGCGCCGCGATTATGTCTATGAGCAGATTGTAGACGAATTGGCCGAGCAAGGCTATCCCTTATTGCGTCAGGGCCAGGGCAGCCTACGCCGACTGATCGACGATTTCCGTGACGACTTTGGCACCTCGCTCCTCGGCACGCGCTCGCTCTGGGAGGGTGTAGACGTGCCTGGCTACTCGCTTTCATACGTCTTCCTCGAAAAGCTGCCCTATCCCAGCCTGGGCGATCCCGTGGAAGCTGCACGTATGGGAGCCGTGGAGAACGCGGACGGCAACTCGTTCTACGATTATCTCTTGCCCAAAATGGTTATTATTCTCAAGCAAGGCTTTGGCCGCTTAATTCGTTCCAGCACAGATCGAGGCGCGGTAATCCTGCTGGACAAACGGCTACGCAGCTCGCTCTATCGCAACGAAGTACTCTCCTCGCTGCCCAATCCAACGCTCAGCAATGCATCCGACGTCGATATGTTCCGCAAGATCGCTGATTGGATGCCCTTCTCTATTAATCCAGACGACTTGCCCGCGCCAACTGTACCAGACGTGCAACGCGTGCTCAACGAACAAGAACTGACCACAGTCTATGTCGCGCCAGAGGAGTACGAAACGCTCGCTCGCCCACGCCTGCTAGCTGTACAGAAAGCCATCTGGAATCAAGACACGTTCCGCGAAGGGCAAGAAGAGATCATACGCGACGTACTGGCAGGAAAAGATGTACTCACCCTCCTACCAACCGGAGCCGGGAAGAGCCGTACCTATCAATTGCCAGCGCTGATCCGTCCCGGCTTAACGCTGGTTATCTCCCCACTCATCGCCCTGATCAGAGACCAGGTTGAGAAGCTGCGCGAGGTGCCCGGCATCACCTGCGTCGCCTCCCTCGTCTCCGGCATGGACGCCGCAAGCCAGGAAGAGGTCCTGCGTTCAGCGGCTGATGGCAAGATCAAGCTTTTATACGTCTCCCCTGAACGCCTGCGCGATCCACGCTTCCGCGCATATTTGCCGCAGTTCAAGCTCATCCAGCTAGTCGTAGACGAAGCACATTGTATCGCCACCTGGGGACACGATTTTCGGCCCGACTTTCTCGGCATCACCAACCACCTGCCGCAACGCAACGTGGGCACAGGCTTCGCCGTACACGCTCTGACCGCCACAGCCACAAAGCAAGTACAAGAAGAAATCATCGCAGGTCTACAGATGGGCGCTATGGGCCACGAACTCATCACCCACACCGGCAACTTTGTGCGCGAGAATCTCATCTTCCGTTTCTATAACGTCGATAAAAAAGAGGAGCGCGACATGCTCACCCTGGGCATCGTGCATCAGTTGGTAAACGACAAGGAGCGCGGCGGCGCTGGCATCGTCTATACCGCCACGCGCAAAAGCGCCACTCAAATAGCACGTCTGTTGCGCGACCATAACATCGCCGCGCAAGCCTATCATGGGGGACTGGAGACAGCCGAACGGCACCAGATACAAGAACGCTTTATGCAAGGCGAGCTGGATGTCGTCGTCGCCACCGCCGCCTTCGGCATGGGAGTAGACAAAGCCGAGATCAGATTTGTGCTCCACTACGACCATCCAGCCAGCCTGGAATCCTATGCTCAGGAGGCAGGCAGGGCAGGACGCGATGGGAAAGAAGCCTACGCAATCATGATCTTCCATCGACAGTCCCAGCGAGACCGAACGCTTCATCGCTCGTCTGGGTGTTCCAACCCAGAAAGCCATCAGGAGCTATCGCAACGCTCTGCTCACCTTTAACGAAGAAGGATCATCAGTCGTGCGCCTCGCCGATGGAGCCCTGTTGTGCAATCCAGATATACTAGCCGACCTCGCCGATATCGAACTGACGCAGGCCCGCATGCTCCTCTACGCATTTGAAGCCGAAGGCATGATCCAGCGCGACATAGATTGCACCATCGAAGCCACCATCCTGCTCACGCAGCCCCTGGAAACGATCCTGACCCAGATCACAGAGAGCGCAGAGCGAGAAATGGCCCGCAGCCTATTTAGCGCCCTCAAAGCCGAACCTGAGCACCAGGTAACCTACCGCGCCACCGAAGTCTACGCACAGACCGGCATTGATCCCCGGCTTATTGATCCACTACTCGTCAAACTAGCCGCCCAGGAACTATTGCTCTACCGAGCATACAGTCGTGGCATCACATTTAAGTTCAACCAGCGTATCCATACGATGATCAACGCCATCGAAGCCAGATTCAGCAGTCGCTATAAACGTTTTGAAGAGCGCCTGAACCGCATGATCGATTTCACAAAGCTCAAGAGGGAGCAAAACCGTTGTCGCAGCGCCGAACTCATCAACTATCTCACCGGTGAAGACAACACACCGGCCTGCGGCAAATGCGACCTATGCAGCCCCACCAACGCCCAACTGCCCTGGAATCCCGGCGTACGGCTCTATGGAGAGCACATAGAGGTCGATGTGCGCATGGCAGTACTTGGCACGATCCGTGAACATAATGGAGTCTATGCCCGTGGCACCATCGAAAGAATGCTCCTGGGGCCAGAATTTATGCGCATCAACGGACAAATGAAACCCATCTCAGCCTCCGTCCGTAGCTCAGATCACTTCGAGGAACTCAAAGACCGCAAGATCAGCAAAGATCACCTGCAACGCACCATAGATGCCTTAGTCGAAGGGGGATATCTGCAATTAGTCGAGAAAAGCTGGCGCGGCAAAGACGAGAGCAACAACGTCTATCAAGCCCTATCCATCACCCAAAGGGGTAGAGACGCCCTGGCCAGCGGTACTGACCTTCCAAACACAAAAGAGGCAAAGGTATGACCGAATTATCGCCCACTGAAAAGGCGTTTCTAGACCAAGCCTTTGAGCGCCTCAAAAGCACGCGCCGAACTTTTACCGAGAAAGAGGCCCTCCAGCCAGCGCTACGAGAAGGGTATGAGCTAAAACTCAGCTTCGATGAGCGCTTCGCCCGCGCTGAACCCCGACAAGGCACCATTCTCCCCCACTGGCGGCTGACCGAGCAAGTAGTAGCCAACACACGCCTGCTCAACGAACTCAAAGCAGGCACCTGGAATGGGCAGAATCTGGACGAGAAACTCCTACAACTCGATCAGGAGGATCAGCAACACTACACCTTTTACCCACACGATCCACGCATGTTTCAAAACAGACAGGGAGCATGGGAAGCCACCGGTGAGCGCCAGATCACCCTCCCCTTAAGCCTTGAAGAAGAGCTAAACACCTTCAAAGAATCTCTACACGCCCACTGGTCAGCACTGCACGCCCCCTTAACCGTGGGGCAGATACTTGCGATCCTGGAAGAGTTGGGCTGGACGCATGATACTATTACCAGCGTCCATCGCTGCATACGAGCCTGGCTACTCACCAACCCACAATTTCGCCGCGTCGGCCCCGACTACTGGATGCTAACCGAACAACTACCGCCAGAGGTACAACGCACGCGCCTGCAAGTACTCCCGGTCAGAATGTCGGCATTAGCAACAGGCGAGAGTATTGCAGAGGAAGAGAATCCAGCAACAAGCGAAGGGCAAGACAGAAAGCGGCAAGAGGAACAGATTACATTTAGGGGAACCGCCACCAAAACGCAGGTCGCGTGGACAACCACGTTGCTTAGCATCCACTTGATAGAAGGCTTTATTCCCGTTCCTAAATCTGTACGTGGCATCTATCCACCGATTTCACCGGGCGAAGAGGGCATCAGTGTACTCAAGGGCCTGTGGCATGACGATGCTACTGATCTCTGGATCTGGCTGGATCGCGTGCATCATCGTTTGTACGGACCGGACCTGCTCGACAAAATCGGCTTTCTAGCTGCGGGTCTCAAGCTGCGAATCGAGTGGAATGCGGATCAAGTCGTCATGCGCGAAGCCGGGCTGGATCAGGATGTGCAGCGAGAGGAAACGCGCCTGGTGGATCTGGAGGAGCTGAAAAGGCTGCGTGGTGGGCCTGGGGAGAGCTATCGGCAAGCTATTCAAGCGCTCTTGATGGATGCGCCGGACGGGCTTACATTCAAGGAGATTGTCGTTGCTATTAGCCAGCGGCAGAGCCACGAGGTGACACGTGGAACTGTCCGCTCGATTCTGAGTGGCGGGGGGTTTGTCCAGCGTGAGCGACGCTGGTTTGCCGCGACTGATGCTATGAGAGGTGCTAAGCAGTTGAGGGAGGCGTTGCTGGAGACGCTTGTAACACAAGCGGAGGTGGGTGAACAGAAGCCCATGTCGCATAACAAGTATGTGCGTACACGTGTTGCGGCTATTCACCAGCGATTGCGAGAGATTACGGAAGAGCTGATTGAGAAGCTGTAAGTCACATGAACGCACTCCTTACAGCAGAGGAAAACCCCGTTGCTGTCAGCACTGCTGTCACCGGGGAGAAGAAAGCAAAAGCAGAAGGGGATAAAGCGCTAAACCCGCTTGAGAAGCGGGTTCGTAAAGCGCACCTGGAGGGATTCGAACCCCCGACACTCGGTTCCGAAGACCGATGCTCTGATCCACTGAGCTACAGGTGCAACGCCCCTATTGTGACAGAACGCGCCCTCGTTGTCAAGCCCAGAAATCCAGGATCGAGTAGCTCGATCCTGATCCTATGCACTGGATTATCGAGACCATATAAGGTACACTATTCTCTTAATGTATGTTAGTATGTGTTACATACAACTCTACATTATAAGACAAAACTTTATTGGCCTGTACCCATATATTAATTGAAAAGAAATGAAAGGATCAATGAATGCGCCTCATCTGTATTTTCGCAGGCTCAAACCCAGGTACTCGACCCGAATATGAGCAAGCGGCACGTGAGCTAGGTCAGGAGCTAGCCGCACGAGGCCAGGGTATTGTCTACGGAGGTGCAAGCGTCGGGCTCATGGGTACCATCGCGGACGCCGTGCTGGAAGCAGGAGGAGATGTCATCGGTGTCCTGCCCAGCGGACTTTTCAAGCAAGAAGTAGCGCACTCTCATCTTACCAAACTCTACACCGTCAATAGCATGCATGAACGGAAAGCGCTCATGGCCGATCTTGCCAACAGTTTTATTGCCCTACCAGGGGGATTCGGCACATTTGACGAGCTCTTTGAGATCATCACCTGGGCACAAATTGGTATACATAGCAAACCCATTGGCTTGCTTAACATCGCAGACTATTTCACCCCTTTATTAGCCCTGGTGGATCATGCTTCGACCGAAGGCTTCATTCTTCCATTCCATACTCAACTGTTGCTTGCAGAAAAAACACCGATAGCATTATTAGATACCATCAATACCCGCACGCCACCTCCACAAGAAGCAAAGTGGATCGAACTCCCACCTGAAAGATAAACCAGAGGGACATCGAAAAATGGATGGAATACATCTTGTACAAATACATCTTGCACACGTCACCAATGCTACCTGCTAACCGTTACATTAAAGTATAGCATTACGAACTCATTTTGAGTTATCGCATGCGGAAAAGGAGTTCATCATGCCACGAGGAGAGGTTATTCCACCAGCGGCCCAAAGCCCACGGAACACCACAATTTTAATTGTCGAAGATGATGCAGACATCGCTCAATTTCTGCAACAACTTATTGAAGAAGAGACACCCTATCATACGACGGTCATCGACAATGGGCAAACAGCATTAGATCAGGCCCCAATTATTCGGCCTTGTCTTATGTTACTCGACTATCGACTACCCAGAGTCAATGGTCTGGAATTGTACGACCGCCTCCAACAGGTCGAAGAGACGCGAGGAGTACCCGCGATCATGATGAGTGCAACCTTGCCCGTTAAAGAACTGGAGCAACGCGGTATTTATCAAATACGCAAACCAATGGACATCGGAAGCGTCATCCGTATGATCACACACGCCCTGGCAAGTTTTGAAGAGAAACGGTTACAAGAACAATACAATTATCCATAGGGAGGGGAAAGCTTTTCGAAAATCATATCGCGAGGTTCGCGTCCGTCCGTTGCGCGGCCAATCCCTTGCCATGGGATTGTCGTTCTCGATCTCGCATCCTCTCCTCGCTCCAAATCGACTTTCGAAGGGCCTTACGATGGAGGAGCAATAGCTATACGACATCTCAAGTTTTTGATACAATACATTGAGAGGTACGGAGCATCTTGCCCGTAGCAAACAGATCAGGAGGTACGAATCGTGGCCAATAAAGAACAGAAAAAAGTACAAAAAGCGACGCCCAAATCGAATAAGCAGAAAAAAGAGGCTCAGAGAGAGAAGAAAGCTGCCAAGACTGGTGCTGGAGGGATTGTTTTAAAGAAAGAGTAAATTCTCGTCTATAGCTCTGGTGGAGTACAATTCATATTGGTATCCATCAACCACTTGGACGATGGCTCATCAGATGCGTCCACCCACCAGAGTTACTACTAGTCCCTCCTCGCCTATCCTCAGCCTGTTCCGTAACACATACAAATCTTTTTCCCTCTTTCAAACGTACTTTTAGATAAGGTATCTTACCAATCTTACAGCCAGATAAAAATAACTATACTCAGTTACTTGACACTCTTGTTACAATGCGGATGGAATGCTTTTATTACGTCAGGTACCCCACACGAAAGAATGGGCCCTGTATTATACGTTTACAGACACAATTTTTAGATGTTCAGGAATACAGCCTTTATCTATTATTCCTTTGAGAGGAGCACCTTCATTCAAAGGAACGCTTCTTTCCTCCCTATGGCTAAAACCAGGGGTATATAGAAGCGGAGGTTTGATGAGAGGAAATGGGGGTGTGCATGCAACCAATATCAAATGATGCATACAAACGCAACATGGCCTCAGAACAGTGGATTGAGAAGGCCAGGAATAAACCAGACGTATATGAAGAGCAAGAGGACCAGTGGGCGGTACTGCGACATGAAATTGTACAAGATGATAGGAAAGCAGAACAGGGACCGTCCGGCTGGAACCAACGCTTTACAGATGGTGATGCTATCTCTGCCCGGCCCTCTCTCCATTTTGAAACGAATGAACCAGAACCCCATTACGTCGATATTGTGGTAGTTGGTGTGGGTGGCGGAGGTATGAACGCGATTAATCGTATGATCCATGAAGATGTACGTGGGGTACGCTTCATTGCTATGAACACTGATGCACAGGTGCTGGCATTATCGCAGGCATCTGATCGTATTTGCCTGGGTCAACACCATACAAAAGGGCTGGGAGCTGGCGGCAACGCGGCCATCGGCATGCGGGCCGCAACAGAAAGCGCAGCCGAAATTCGGGCTGCGTTGGGAGATGCGGACCTTGTCTTTATTGCAGCAGGGATGGGTGGTGGTACAGGTACAGGGGCTGCACCCGTTGTTGCATCTATTGCCAAGAAACTAGGTGCATTAACAGTAGGTATCGTGACACTTCCCTTTTCTTTTGAGGGCTCGCGCCGCCGCCGTATCGCAGAACAAGGGCTCGCTGAACTCTCATCAGAGATTGATGCCCTGATCACTGTACCCAATGATCGCCTGTTAAATACCGTTGCGCGTGAACAAAGCCTGGCAGATGCGTTCAAAATTGCTGATGATGTCCTGAGAAAAGGCGTGCAAGGCATTGCCGAAGTCATTAATGTGCCTGGCATGGTCAACGTAGATTTCGCAGATGTACGCAGCGTGCTACGTGAAGCGGGAAGCGCACTTATGAGCATTGGTCAAGGAAAAGGGCGCAATCGGGCACAAATTGCAGCCGAAGAGGCGGTTGCAGGTGGTTTTCTCAACGTCACTATTCGCGGGGCCAAGCGTGTTCTTTTCAATATCAGTGGTGGCGAAGATATGACGCTCTTTGAGGTCAACGAAGTGGCCGAGCGCATCGGGTTAGCAATCGATGATACTGCCGAAATTATCTTTGGTGCAGTTGTTGATCCACATCTCAACGATACTATTCATGTCACGCTCATTGCAGCTGGCATGGAAGAGCAACACACTGTACGCATGGAGGCTATACGCCCAAATAAAGTTCAGCAACACGGTGCTTCTTCTCCAGGTAGAGCACAGAGTACAAAGCCGTCTTTGCCACCGCTCACACCCAGAACACCGGCACCACCAATACAACCAACGACACCACCTCCACCAACACAAATGCCGCCGTCAATACGTCCGGCCAATACACCACCAGGACGGCAGCAACGCAGTCTAAATGATCTGAGAGGAATACGAAGTATGGGGCGTCGTCAAGAACCTCCGCGTAGATATCAACCAACACATGATGATGATGGACCCATTGAACCACCACCATTTCTGAAACGGTAAGTATCAGGCTTTGCAACAATACCAGTCAGGTAAAGAAAGATCTTTCTAAGATAGAAGGCTTCGTAGTTACTATACACCCATACCAGAAAAGGCACATACAAAGCCTTCTATTAATTGAAATGAGAGTAATGCCCGCCACCAGAATCTTTACTCCTGCGTATCAGAAGCAGTACGACCGCGCTCACCACCTTTCTTTCCTATCCGGGAATAGAATTCAGACCCTTGCTGGCGCTTCGTAGATTCCCCACCTTTCTTCCCAATTTCAGCGTAAAACTGTGGCCCACGCTTCTCTTTCACTGTCTCGCCACCCTTCTTCCCGATCTTCGAATAGAACTCCGGGCCATATTTCTCGCGTACAGCCTGACCACCATGTTTCGCTTTTTGAGACCCTGGTTCAGGTCCACGTTTATTATTTGCCATAGAAAGTCCCGCCTCTCTTAAACTTCGTACCCACATTTACCCAACATTTTTGCGGTGAGACATCCTATATTCAGAACATCTCGCTGCTTCCCTACTGCGACTGATGTTCGCGCGCCTGCGCCACACGGTTGGCAATCAGAGCCGCCGTAATTCCTGCGCCAACACCATTATCGATGTTCACAACAGAGAGACCTGGCGCACACGTTTGCAACATCGAAAGCAAGGCGGCAACACCCTTGCCGCCTAGACCGTAACCTATCGAGGTTGGTAACCCGATAACAGGAACTGGCACCAACCCCGTAACAACCGAAGGTAAAGCTCCATCCATACCAGCGGCAACAATAATCACATCTACCTCATTTATAAGAAGTTCGCGCAAGGGCCCAACCAAACGGTGCAGTCCTGCAACCCCTACATCATAGATATATGTGATTCGACAACCCATCTCTTCCGCAATAAGTGCCGCTTCTTCCGCAACGGGAATGTCAGAAGTACCAGCACTAATCACACCTACATGCCCACCAGCACTTTTCCGTACATAATCAGGGCTATAAATAACCATGGCGCGAGACGCTTCATAAAAACGAATAGTGTATCCTTGAAATGCTTCCTGGAGAGGCATAACTGACTCTGTACGCAAACGACTAATGATTGCACGCCCGGTGCTAGCAAGAAGTTTTTGCGCCATTGATAAAATCTGAGCAGTCTCTTTCGTCTCACCAAAGATGACTTCTGGAGTACCTTTCCTCCGTTCGCGTCCTGTATCTGGGCGAGTCTCGATAACAGATGAACGCTCAAAATGAACGTTGCTCGGTGATTTTTGCACTATCTCATTAAGAGAACTTGCTGACTCATGACTTTCCTTCGCTTGTCCCACATGTGTCATATTTTGCTCGGGTGATCTTTCACCGAGCAAATGGTCTAAGAGTTCGAATTGTTCATCGATATCATGATTCACAAAAATAACACCTCTAGTAGATCTCTACATATTGATTGTTCATCTGCATCCTACAATCAGTCACAGTGTAACACAGCCAAACGTATTCAGCAAGCCAGGAACAGCAATTTCTTACGCATAACTAGTGATTCATTAGTTTTCCTACATTAGAAGTAATGCGGTCCTCTATTTAATACTCTCTAGTGGCATCATCTTTCTGGCCTATTCATCCTATGATCCAATATAGCTATCCTGGCTATGATATACTGCAAGCAGATTTTTGCTGGATGCTCCTATGTTACCTATATACAATGTCTCTTATCTAGTATTCAAGGGGATAGTTATTCGATGCTCTTCTTTTTAAAAGAAAACCCAAAAAGAGCTTATAGCGCTCGTATAAACACTATGAAAAAACCTTTTGTATTTTTATTGCTGCTCTCTCTCTCCTTGTTCTTGTTATGCGCATGCGGTCCGACGGTGAATCAGATTAAGCCACAGGAGCCTGTAAGTATAGACAAATCTTTTCAAAAAGGTTTAACGTCTATGCCAGCGGTGCCTGAATATCGTTGCGGAGCGTGGACATCGACAAGCGCTCCTAACCCCTATAGTAGTATCGCAATCTATGCTAAACTTACGAAGGATGTGGCAGGGGTAGCCGGTATGACGGCACAAGCAATAGTACATTTTCAGAATGCAGATGTGACCCTGGATACTCATCCCGTAAGCGATGCTGGCGGATATGTTAGCTTCACGCTTCTACTGCAAGGCCGTCAACCGAGATTATCAGCGGCGACGATAGATATCAATTTTGCAGTGAATGGGCAAACAGTGCATTGCTCGCAAGCTTTCTTTACACCGCAGTAATAGCGGTCTTATGCAAGGATGTCTGCTGGCAGTTTTGGCAGCGTGGACAAAAATGCGCACTGCGTTGGGCAATAACCATACGCTCGATCATCGTCCCACAGCGAACACATGGCTTGCCTTCTTGCTGATAGACAGACACATGATTATAGTTATCGCCAGCCTGGCCCCAGAGATCACGATAAGCACTGAACGATGTTCCTCCATGCTCAATGCCTAATGTAAGTACTGCTACAATACCTTTGTGAAGGCTTTGGATCTCAAGAGCCGTAAGGCTGTCTGCACGACGCAAAGGATGAATAGAGGCATAAAACAATGCTTCATCCGCGTAGATATTTCCAATCCCAGCAACAACGGTTTGATCCAATAAGACCTGCTTGATGCCGGTACGCCGACCCGCCAACGCGGTAGTAAAACATGCAAGCGTAAATTCGTCGTTCAGCGGCTCCGGTCCAAGGCCACGGAGGGCTTCCTGTTCCTGATTGCGTGACCAGAGCTCAATACGCCCGAATTTGCGTGGGTCGGTGAAGAGCAGACAACGACCATCAGCAAAAACGAAGCAGGCACGACAATGTCTCGATTCATGGCTATAAGAACTCTCAGCTCCCTCAGAAAATTGGAAGGTAGGACCTTTTGTGTTCCAGATAACCTGATCAATCTCACGCATGCTTGTATCGATCTCCCAACCAGGCGGTAGGAGCAAGAAGTTACCAGACATACGACGATGAATTGAAAGGAAGAGATTTCCACTTACATCGAGCAGAAGAAATTTGCCGCGCCTTCTAATCGCTTCTATACGGCGTCCTGTTATCTCTGCGAGAAAATCGGGTAGGCCAGGATGACCAATCGTACGTTCCCAGAAGACATAACTTTCAGCAATTGTCGCACCGACAATTGATGCACGCAATTGGCGTGCTGTATATTCAACCTCAGGTAGTTCTGGCATTGCTATGTATAGGCGTTAAAATGGGTTGACGCCTACTTTCACTCCTTCTATTCTAGTATCTTGGCATTCTGACTTTTCTATACATTTCGTGTCGTTTAAATATAGTGTATTACTTTATTATACCATCTTATTATCGTTTTGTTTTAACGAGGACTATTGGAATCTATAAATCAGGCAAATTTAAGTCTCCATTATTCAATAGATAGATATGTAGAAGGCCCCAAAAATGCCACCGCCACTATAGTGACCATAGCAATGATCTACATACAGCGGCGATGAGTGGCATGAGTGGTAGCTTATAAACTCTACCTTATGGGGCTCGTGTGAGCAGCTTCACCTATCAGGCTACCATTTGCTGCTACTGCTGCTCTCACTACTGCAACCACAACTGCAGCTACCACCACAATAGCTTTTGCACCAGGACATGTGTTTTTTGTGATGATGGTGGTGTTTGTGCTTTTTATGGGTAGTGTAGCTACTAGTGCTGTCGGAGTCATTAGAAGAGCTGCAATTGCCACCAGAGACCTGATTCAACTGATCCTCAGACAAATCGCGTAGGACGACATCTTGAGCAACGGATGCTTTTTTGAAAATTGAAAACATATTTATCTCCTA
>CAWKKX010000021.1:0-40045 GCA_963850365.1 uncultured Chloroflexia bacterium | reverse complement strand
AGGAAACTTATACACAGCAAAAATGGTACAAACTCATCGGCTACTTGAAAACAACACAGCCTTGTTGCTCAATTTGTTGCAAGCATCCTGGAACGGAAAATAACTTATTCCAGCGTAAATCTAATTTTTCGAGCCTTGTCAACTCACCTATAGCAGCAGGCAACGTTGTAAGCCTGTTCGCCCTCAAGTCCAGGTAGGTCAGATCTGCCAGGTTGCCGATATGTTCGGTCAGCGAGGATAGCTTGTTGTTGCGCAGATCCAGATAGGCGAGCCGTGCGCCGATGCGTTCAGGAAGAGATGTTAACTGGTTGCCGGACAGGTCTAACTTTTTGAGCTTTGCTAGCTTACTCATCGAGGCAGGCAATGTTGTTAGCCTATTATTTTGCGCGTGCAATTCGATGAGGTTTTCCATGTTACCGATGCTCGTGGGGAGAGCGGTCAAGCGATTATTGTACAGGCGAAATTCTAGCAGGCCAGTCATATGCCCGATATTTTCGGGTAGGGCCGTCAATTGATTATCGGTAACGTTGAGGTACAAGAGCCGGGTAAGGTTTGTCAGCGAGCCTGGTAACAAGGTCAAAAGATTGTTGCTTAAATAGAGGTAATGGGTGAGGTTTGTGAGATTGCCGAGCGAGGTAGGAAGGGCGGTCAGTCGGTTATGAGCCAGATCTAGCATGTGCAGCCGCGTCAAGTTTCCAAGCTGCTCTGAGATCGAGGTCAACTGGTTTTCCGCCACATTCAAGACTTCCAGGTCCGTTAATTGCCACAGCGACTCAGGCAGAGAGGTCAGTTGATTTTTTCCGACGCTAAATACCCGTAAATTGCTTAATGAGTTGATGTTTTCAGGTAGGGCTGCGAGCTTGTTGTTATAGAGATTCAATACTTTGAGCTGCGTCGGCAAGCTAGCAGGTAGCGTGGCAAGCTGATTCTTGTCCAGGTGAAGCTCTTCAAGCCCGGTCAGGCCTGTTAGCACTTCAGGAAAGATGGTGAACTGGTTGTCGTCTAAATATATTTTTTTTAGCTCAAGTAGATTTGCTAGCGAGTCAGGTAGAGCCGTCAATCGATTGCCCGTTACATCTAATACTTGCAACTTGCTCAACTCGCCCAACGCTTCAGGTAGTACGCCCAATCCACAGTCGCGCAGCGATAGTGCTACTACGCTATCCTCTGTACCGGAAAATTCTGCATGCGCGATATCTATAGTTGTATGGCCGTCTGCCAGCGTAACAGTAGCAATGGCTTTACTTTCGTCCAGGTGACGATTGGCCTGCAGTAATTCTACTAGTTCTTTCAATATCTTTTTTTCCAATCTTGCTCTCCTATGGCTGTGAACTGTGTCAGAGGAGTATTGGTGATGTAGCGCTATATGTGAAGGTCTTTGCAGCATTAGTTTCAATTCGGCAGACAATAAGCGTGCTTGCTTTTTCACGCTCAATATGCTCATCAATTCATACGTTGATAGCAATGGAACCATATGATTCGGCTCACTGGCTCATTGGATATGGGTATTTCTTCCCGGCTGAAATATAGGTATTTCTTCCCATACCCACACATCAGCTTCAAAATGTCTGAGCGTACCATCGTATCGCCCTTCCTTAACACTTTAAGTCGAGCTTGTCTCAATCACAAGTACCTATCCTCCTGCCAAATTATCTATTCACGCTGCAAAAAAAGACGCAAAAATATGAGAAGTTTCTCCGATGTGCGATAGGTTATTAAGAGCTATACTTCTCACATGCAGGAATGGTTCTGGATCGACGAAACAACCTCCACTATTACTAGCATATAAGCTTGACTATTAGCTGATAAAAGAGCACAGGGAAATACGATGATACGACAAGACGAGATACAACCATTAATCGACCAGCAGATACTGTCAGCACAAGATGAACAGCAACTCTTAGTAGAGTGGAATAAGACTCAGGTTGCTTATCCTACACAGCGCTGTGTACATCAGCTCTTCGAAGATCAGGCCACACGCACTCCAGATGCCCTGGCCATCAGCTCGCACGAGGGCACACTGACCTATCACGAGTTGAATCAGAAGGCAAACCAACTGGCACACTATCTACGGCGGCGTGGAGTGGGTCCTGAAGTAATGGTTGGACTCTGCTTAAACCGCTCGTTAGATCTGATCGTTGGCTTGCTTGGTATTCTCAAAGCCGGGGGAGCCTACATCCCCTTTGATCCTGCCTACCCTGCTGAACGGCTCACTTATATGCTCGAAGATAGTCAGGCATCGCTACTCATCACTCAGCACGAATTTGCCGCACAATTTTCGCATGCAAGCACAGTTATATGCCTGGACACAGACTGGAGCAGCATCGCCCAGGAGGATATATCTAATGTGGAAAGTGGAGTTAGCGCTAAAAATCTCATGTACGTGATTTATACATCGGGCTCTACGGGTAAGCCGAAGGGCGTACAGATTACGCAGGAGAACATGCTCAACCTTGTGTTCTGGCATCAGGATGCGTTTGCCGTGACAGGTGCCGACCGTGCAACGCAGCTTGCAAGCCCCGCCTTTGATGCAACTGGCTGGGAACTCTGGCCCTACCTCACCATCGGGGCAAGCATCCACCTGGCAGAAGAGGAGCTGCGCTTCTCACCAGCACGGTTGCGCGACTGGCTACTCAGCTCTCACATCACCATTACGTTCCTGCCGACAGTGTTGGCCGAAAGTCTTATCACCCTGCAATGGCCGACGACCACGCCTCTACGCATCATGTTAACCGGAGCAGATCGGCTACAACATTATCCAGATGCGAGACTCCCATTTGCATTGATCAACAATTATGGTCCAAGCGAGGCGACCGTGCTGGTAACTTCTGGACGCGTACCAGTCGCCCCACAGACAGACCGAGCACCCACCATTGGTCGCCCGATTGCCAATGTACAGATTTATATTCTAGATGAGCACTTGCAGCAAGTCTCCCCTGGCAAAGCTGGTGAGCTTTATATCGGTGGCACAAATCTTGCACGCGGTTACCTTAATCGTCCAGAGCTTACGGCCGAAAGATTTATTGTCCATACATTCCCTGATCAAGCAGCTATACGCCTCTATAAAACCGGCGACCTCGCCCATTTCTTGCCAGACGGTCAGATTGCCTTTATTGGACGCAGCGATAACCAGGTCAAGATCCGAGGCTTCCGCATTGAACCGGGAGAAATTGAGGCCGCGCTCAATCGTCACCCGGCCGTGCAACAGGCAGCCGTCATTGCACGCGAGGATACTCCCGGCGACAAACGCCTGGTTGCCTACATAGTAACAGAGCAGAGATCCATGACCGACATACAACACTTATTGCGCTCACATCTACCTGACTATATGATTCCAACAACGTTCGTCGCGCTCGCCGCCCTACCACTCACGCCTAACGGCAAAGTGGACAGTAAAGCCTTACCATTACCAAACGAGGAGAATAGAATGCGAAATACAACTATTGCTACACCCACAACACCTACCCCACACCGACATCCATGACACCATTTGAAGAGAAATTAGCTAGCATTATGGCAAACCTGCTCAACCTGGAACAAGTAGAAATCGACGACAACTTCTTCATGCTTGGTGGACATTCGTTGCTGGGAACACAGATCATCACCTACATCGCCGAAACCTTCGGCGTCCATCTCACGTTGCGTACTTTGTTTGAGGCCCCTACCGTGCGCCAGCTCTCGACCGCCATTGAAAAAAACATCCTCGCGAAAATTATGGCTATGAGCGAAGACGAAGCTCAGATCTCCCTGGCACATCAAAGGTAAGTATCCAATGCTTGCTAATAAGTTGTATAATAATCATAAGATCAATTATACAATACTCATCAAATAGTTATCCTCCAGTTATCATATAGTTATCAAGTAACTATCGAACTGCCAGATGACTATTTGATGGAAGGAGCAAAAAGCATGGCTACACCCACGAAAACATCGTCTTCGCAAGATGCAAGCTTGAGCCTTTATCATTTACTGGACCCGGAGGTACTCGCCAATCCATATCCTTTATATCAACGACTACGCAGCGAAGATCCGGTTCATTGGGACCCTTTCTTGCACGCCTGGGTGATTACACGACATGCAGATGTCCTGACAGTTTTCCAAAATTTCTCGGCCAACCGCACACCGACGCCAGAGCAACTCATCAAGCTGGGCCTGACGGATTTGACGCCACTGGCCCAGGTTATGATGCATCAGATGCTATTTTTAGATCCGCCCGCGCATGGCCGTGTGCGTGGACTGGCCGCCAAAGCGTTCACACCGCGCCGCGTAGAGGTTTTGCGCTCACATATTCAGGACATCACAAATCACCTCCTGGATGCAGTGCAAGCTGCCGGGCGCATGGATGCGATGGCAGACCTCGCCATCCCTCTACCCGCGATTGTGACCGCAGAGATGCTGGGCGTGCCGTCCTCGGATTGGCAACAATTGACGATCTGGTCCACCGATTTCGCTCAGGTGCTTGGCAACTTCCAACATAACCCGGAACATGCGGCCCGCGTGATACGCAGTTTGGAAGAGACGGTGGCATATTTTCGCGCCGCCATCCAGGATCATCGCGCACATCCACGCAATGATCTGATTAGCGCCCTGCTCAATGCCGAACAAGACGGCGACCGCCTCAGCGAGGAGGAAGTAATTGCTAATACAATCGTGACGATGGTTGGAGGGCAGGAGACAACGACGAACCTGATCGGTAATGGCATCCTTACGTTATTGCGCCACCGCGATCAGTTTGAGCGACTCAAAGCCGACCTTTCACTGATCCCTTCGACAATTGAGGAACTTTTGCGCTATGAAAGCCCCAGCCAGCATACGGCCCGCCTGGCCTTTGTAGATACCCAACTGGGTGAAAAAATCATTCGCAAGCGCGAGGCCGTCATCGCGGTCATGGGAGCCGCCAATCGCGATCCTGAGCGCTTCACTCGTCCTGACTACCTTGATATCGGTCGTCAGGACAACCGCCACGTAGCCTTCGCCTGGGCCGGCCACTTCTGCTTTGGAGCTCCATTAGCGCGTTTAGAAGGGCAGGTTGTCTTCGAAACGCTGGCACGCCGCATGCCCGATCTGGCGCTTGAACCCGGCCCCATCACCTGGCGCGAAAATCTAGGCTTGCGCGGCTTAACCAGGCTACCAGTGACCTTTGACGCTCGTCGTGTCCATGATGATGTTCCTGTAGGAATAGATTAGCATTCAGCCTCATATGCTTTTTACCTGATATGATGTGCAGCGCAGGTTCAATGCTTGTCCCATATCTAAAAACAGAGAAGGAAGTCGAAAATGTTGGACACCAGACAACTTTCAGAGTCTAAACAGGCTCTCCTCGAAAAGTATCTCCGGGGCGAGCATTCCCAGGCAGTTGCATCTATAGCCGCTATTGTCCGGCGCGAAGGTGAAGGTCCTTTTCCACTCTCGTTTGCACAACAACAAATATGGCTGCATTCACAGTTTATGCCTGACGTTCCTTTATATAATGAACCAATAACGGTGCGTATGCCGGGCGAGTTGGATGCGAACGCGCTCAAACAAGCTTTGAACGCGTTCATTCGTCGGCACGCGGCCTGGCGCACGAGCTTTCCATTGGTCAACGGACAACCCGTGCAAAAGGTTCATACCAATTTTGAGCTGGAGATACCGGTTGTCGATCTGCGTCATCTACCCGCATCTGAGCGGGAAGCCGAGGCGATAAGATTGGCAACGGCCCAGGCTACGCCGCTGTTCGATATGACCGAACTTCCACTGTTACGTGCAATACTCATACAACTGGCCGATGAAGGACCACCGTTTGTTCCTGATCTTGCACCACATTATCTTTGATGGCTATATATACGAGATCTTTCTGCCCGAACTGCGCATTCTCTATGAGGCTTGCCTGCACAATAGCCCTTCAGCACTGCCGCCGCTACCTATTGAGTATAGCGACTATGCTTGCTGGCAACGCGAACAAGCGGATGGGCAGATGTTCTCAGAGCAGATCGCTTACTGGAAACAGCAGCTTGCTCATGCACCGGACGCATTAGCGTTGCCGACGGATCGTCCGCACCCACCAGTACAGAGCGGCCAGGGATCAAAAGAGGTATTTGATTTGTCCGCGATTTAATCAGAGATCTCAAACATTTAAGCAACAGTGAAGGTGTAAGTTTCTATATGCTGTTGATGGCCTCATTCAATGTACTACTCCACCGCTATACAGGACAAGACGATATCCTGGTGGCGACGACTACAGCGGGACGTGATCGCAGCGAGACGCAGGCTTTGATGGGCCTTTTCCTTAATACGCTTGTGCTGCGTATTAATCTCTCCGGTAACCCTACGTTCCATGAGCTCTTAGAACGTGTGCGGGACGTGACGCTGGAGGCACACGCCAATCGACATGTGCCTTTCGAATTTGTGGTGAAGGAGACTCAGGTCACACGCGATCTTGCACGCAATCCGCTTGTGCAGGTACTTTTCTCGCTTGAACCCCCGCTTGCCCGTCCTGCCCTCCGGCTGGACCATCACGCTGTCCGATGTGGAGGTCCATACCTCTAAGTTCGATCTTTACTTCAATCTCGATGATCGCCCGGACGGTTTTGCCGCATGGATCGAGTACAATACCGATATCTATGATGCACCTACAATTAGACGTATGATAGAACATTGGCAAACGCTTTTGATGAGTATTGTCGGCAATCCTGCCCAATGTCTTTCCGATCTACAACTCTTGACGGCCGACGAGCGGCAGCAACTTCTGGTCGAGTGGAATGCTACACAGACGTCCGACCCGATTGAACAGTGTATGCACCAACTCTTTGAAGCACAGGTTGAGCGCACTCCACACGCGATAGCGGTAATCTGTGCAGAGGGTGCACTGACCTATCGAGAGCTTAATAACAGGGCAAACCAGCTAGCACGCTACCTGCAACGGCGTGGAGTCGGACCTGAGGTACTCGTCGGACTCTGCGTGGGTCGTTCTCTGGAGATGATGATTGCACTACTCGGCGTCCTCAAGGCCGGGGGAGCGTATGTCCCTATTGATCCTGGCTATCCGCCTGAGCGCCTGGTTTATATGCTGCATGAGAGCCAGATAGAGCTCCTGCTCACTCAGCACGACCTGCTTGAACAGTTGCCACAGGAACGGCCGGCTACACTATGCATAGATACAGATTGGGGCAGCATTAGCCAGGAGCAGACTGACAATGTTAAGAGTAAAGTGAACGCTGAAAATAGGATGTATGTGATCTATACTTCTGGTTCTACTGGCCATCCCAAAGGCGTACAAATACTGCATCGCGCCGTGACAAACTTTCTGCTCTCAATGAAGCACGACCTGCACGTGACCGAGCAAGATACGCTGCTAGCGGTGACGACCCTTTCCTTTGATATTGCCGGGCTGGAACTCTTTCTGCCGTTGATTTCTGGTGCTCAGCTGCTATTAGAGAGGCGCGAGGTGACATCTGATGGTACGCGTCTGGCTGAACAAGTGATGACGATGCAGCCAACGATCATGCAAGCAACGCCTGCGACCTGGCGTATGCTACTGGATTCTAGTAATACAGGTATTACAGATGTACCAGATCTACACCATCTGCAAGTCTTATGTGGAGGTGAAGCTCTGCCACTTGATCTCTATGAGCAGTTAATCTCCAAAGAGCCTGCGGCGTTATGGAATCTCTATGGCCCAACGGAAACGACGATCTGGTCAACCATGTGTCAGCTTGCCCCCTTGCAAAGCACGATCTCTATCGGGCGGCCAATTGCGAATACGCAGGTCTACGTGCTCGATCCACACATGCAACCGGTGCCGATTGGGATACCAGGCGAGCTCTATATTGGCGGGGCGGGCCTGGCTCGTGGCTACCTCAACCAGCCCGACATGACGGCCGAAAAGTTTGTAGACAATCCATTCGAGCCGGGAACCAGGCTCTACCGCACGGGCGACCTTGTACGCTACCTGCCCGACGGCAAGATCGAGTTTCAAGGACGGCTCGACCATCAGGTAAAGATCCGTGGCTTTCGCATCGAGTTGGGCGAGATCGAAGCTGTGCTCAAGCAGCTTCCAGCCATCCACCAGGCGGTTGTGGTTGCCCGCGAGGATAGTCCGGGCAATAAGCGTCTGGTTGCTTATATTACTACGGTGCAGGGCCAGGATGTTCCCATGCAGAGCGAGCTGCGCGAAATGCTACAAAAGCATGTGCCAGACTATATGCAGCCAGCGGCCTATGTATTCCTCGCCGAGCTGCCACTGACACCCAACGGCAAGATTGATCGTCGCGCCCTACCAGCGCCCGACATGATCAGAAGCGTGCAGGCCAATACCTTTGTCGCCCCAAAGACCCTGCTCCACTATCAACTCCTGATCATATGGGAAACGTTGCTGGAGACACGACCAATCGGAATCGAAGACAACTTCTTCTTATTGGGTGGTCACTCGCTCCTGGCCACACGCCTGATCAGCAAAATTGAGCTGACATTCAACAAGAAAGTTACGCTCTCAGACCTGTTTAAAGGCCCAACTATCGCACGTCTGGCGCAGGTGCTCGAACGGCAAGAGGACACAGGTCCCAGATCGCCCATCACGCCCATCCAGATGCAGGGAAGCCGGACGCCCTTCTTCTTCCTGCACGGAGACTATCAAAATGGGGCCTTCTATTGCTATCCCCTGGCACAATACCTGGGGTCAGAGCAACCATTCTACGCGCTGGAGCCCTATGATTTTAGTAAAGAAGAGGCGGCACCTTCATTTAGAACTATCGTCAACGCCCAGATCAAGCTCATACGCAGCGTACAGCCGGAGGGTCCCTATCAGCTTGGCGGCTTCTGCGATGGAGGCTTGACCGCCTACGAGGTTGCACGACAACTACGGTTACAGGGCGAGCAGGTGAATTTCCTGATCTTAATAGACTCAGGGTATCCCCCCTTGCTACACAAATTGACGCGGAACTTCCTCAATCGCCTCGGCAAACTCATAGGTATCAGCCCGGCAAAACAGCTAGCCTGGTTTCTCCGCCTACGCCATACCTATAAGTACATACGCAACCAGAGGAGGCCACAGGACTTCAAGGGACTCAACGTGCTGGACCCCAGCATCCACACGCTCACCCCCAGCATAGAAGTCCTGCGCCAGGAAGGCATCCCCATATTCGAATGGACCATCGCCAATTATGACTATAGGACGTATCGCGGCAAAGTCACGCTGTTCCGATGCCGCGAGGAGCCTTTTGATAGGGTATGGAAACGGCAGGCGTTGCACGAGAAGAACATCGAGGTTGTCGTTATTCCGGGCACGCACGAGACCTGTCGAACCGATCATATCCAGACTTTAGCGGAACGATTGAAGGCCAGTATCGAAAAAGCTGAATCTTAGGTTCGCTATGCATGTATAAGCGAATTGGATGGTCCTTCTTCACTTAAAGCCAGCTTATTGTGATTTGACGTAATTAATGCGGCAGAGACTGGCATCTTTCGCAGAAGTTGGGTATACTTGCTTGAGAGAGGGTGAGGCGGATCGTGTTAATGGCAGTCATCCACAACGGACATAACTCAAGAGCGTTCCACATCACGTTTTCATAAAGATGTTTCACAGATACGGGGCATATATTCATAAACACCCAAATTGGCCCAACAAGACGCGATTTTTCTCATCCATAAGGACATAGGCAGGAGAAGAACTATATTGATAGATAAACTGTATCCTATACCAGGAGAGTGTTGAAAACTCAACGAATGGAGGAAACGTGTTTATGATTGAATTGTCAACTGAAAAAGTAGTCGTTAACCCGGTGACGGAACAGAAGATGGTCATTCTCAAGGCCCGCGATCAAGACCGCTACCTGTTTCTAGCGCTAACACATCCTGAAGCCTATGCTATCGCTATACAATTGCAAGGAAGGAGCTCGCATCCTCCGCTCGCCCATGATCTGATGAAAAACCTCGTTGAGGGAATGGGTACCAATGTTATACGTGTGGTGATTTCTGAGTTTACCAATGACATATTCTCCGCTCAGATTGTTTTGGATGTAGCCAGCAAGGAAAAGACGATTGACGCACGTGCTAGCGATGCTCTCGCGCTTGCATTACGCACAAAGGCACCTGTTTTTGTCACAGAGCAGCTATTAGAGCAAAAAGGGGTACGTCCAGAACAGGAAGATAATGTTTTTTTATCATCTCCCAAGTTGCAAAAAGCAGAGCGCAAACAAGCGGGAGGATATCTTGAAGCCCAAGAGGTGTTTTCATTAACAAATAAAGTGACAATGCTCAAAGAGCAACTTACACAAGTGGAGGAGGAACTGAGGAAGGCTCAGGAGCGCATTGCAAAGTTGGAGAGCAAGTAAAGAGTATTGTCAGCACCAGGACATTTTCTTGCTGTCGTCCAGTTCGCTCTTGATATTTCAATCTGTCCATCAATGAGGTTGCGTAAGAGTCAGCTGACACATGTGCGCGATAAAGAAGCAGTATAGAACCCAAATGATCGTGCTATCAGATGCCAGCTAGTAAGCTGTTCTCTTCGATGTGAGCAGCGAACCTTTGACAACCCTCTAAGGAACAACAATGGCAGCTATTGTCAAAGAAATTACCATTGCAGCAACGCCGGAGAACGTCTTCAACGCCCTGACTCAGCAAGACGGAATCGCTCGTTGGTGGACCGACGATCTGACCGCCAAACCAGAGGTGGGCTTTATTGCTGAATTTCGCTTTACCAGGTGGGGAGGAGGTGTTCTTCGATTTGAGATTGCCGAGCTGGATGCCGATAAGAAAGTTCACTGGCTTTCCAGGCAAGGCCCTCCACAGTGGACGGGGACTAGCGTCACCTGGCAACTCACACCCGATCACAACGGGACCACGCTGTTATTCACTCATGATGGGTTCGCCGAGGCTGAGACGGTATATGAATTGACACGCGGCAACTGGGAATACTTCCTGGACAGCCTGAAATCATACCTGGAGACGGGGAAAGGCACTCCTGGGCTCCCTCCCCATATGTAAGAAAAGAAAAGATTATTGATAATGTATCCCTTCCTAAAAGTGGGTACATTATCAGATTATTCCGAAGAACGCTCCTCTTACATTCCCTTCATAAATCATGTACACCTTTTCTTTTCACTTTTCGTACCAATTAAAGATAGCCATTATATGGTAGTTTAAGGTAAACTATGAATAAGATGTTTTTTAGCAGATAAATGCAGAAATTGTAGATCCTGGCGCAACACCTCTCCCAATCCGGCTTGGGACGAGGTTTATTACATTAATAGTGCTCTTGGACGATACAAGTCAAACCCACATCTTTATTGTAGCATATCTTTTCAGAAGCAGGCTAAAAAGGGGGAAAGTGTCTTTATGCAGCAGAAATTGCGCTTTGGGGCTGGGCTTATGATCTTTGGAGGACTCCTGGCTGCCGTGGGAGAGATCGTTAATGCACTCAATATGAACGTTTTAAGTTCATCCTGGCGGCTCTCGCTGGACTTGATTGTCCTTGGCACATTCATTTTGCTTATTGGACTCGCGACCTTTGGGGCGGTATCAAACCAGATCAGTGGGCTGGGCTTTGTTGGTAGCACGCTGCTCATCCTGGGTGGGCTGCTGCTGATTATTGGCACGATGGCGCTTGATTGGATAATTTTACCGTTCCTGACCGAACTGGCAAATACAATCGCGGCAACGATCAATCAACCGGCAGCCACCGCGCAAAACGAGCTTAATAACATTATTGCTACCCTCAATGGTTTGGAAGGATCAACACTACAAAAGCTATTTCCAGGTTCTACACCACACATCTCGGCCGTCCATATTCCTACCGCAGACGGGAAAGCGCTCGTCAACTCAGTCCTGGTTCAACTGAACGTCCCGACGATTGATAGGCTTACATGGTGGGGCCGCTTCAGCCTCTCAGGCGGCACGCTCACGCTCGGTAGCTTGATCCTGGGCCTGACATTACCACGCAAAGAGGGTACAATTACCTTGCCGGCCGTGCTCCTGATCCTCTTCGCGCTCCTGAACTTGCTCTGCCAATTTCTCACCGCTATCCCGCCATTTTTCAGCAATATCACGGCCCTTATCTTCTTCCTCACACTGGTATGGATGGGATTTTCCGCATGGTCAACATATAGTATTGCGCCAGCTATTAGCCGAAGATAATCATTGCACATACAATCGTATCGGCCAGACAGATTGTAAGCGCTAAAAATGTATTCAAATGAAGCAATGGCTGCACATAAGCAGTGATAAGCACGACCGCAAAAAGCAAAATACCGGTCATAATAAGTTTGGTTTGAGTAATATTGTGTCCCATTGATATCATCCTTACTACATGGGGTAACTAAATCGCTATGGATACAATAACCTGATGCTCATAAATACACAAATTCCTATGACTAAATTCCTATGAATATCCTTCTCTGCACCTTTTCTTCTTTTGCTTAACAGATCCATAAGGTATTATGGCTACTTCTCGGCTGGAATGAGCCTCAAAACAAACGGACTGATATACAATAATACACATGACAGGCATAGATCCAAATACACCATGCCGATCTACGCTAAGTGGTGAGATAGGTGAAAATTCACACTTACCTATGCTATAGATTAATATCAATTTTTGAGAGGGTGATCACATGATTCTTGCACGCACAGGTGCCGTCATTTTTGTAGTCCTACTACTCGGTGTTTTGGGGTTAGCCGGAGTAACAGCGGCTGCCTTTTTGGGGCCGATGAGCGCACACGGCACGAACGTACTGCATGTAGGTGGCTTAGTTACCAATGTGGGGCCCGGCAAAGATTTTACGTTTGAGACATCGACGGGTACTAAAATGTCTTTTGTATGCGGCACAAGCTGCCGAGCTTCTCAGAGACATCTCGTACGCCATTTGAAAGAAAAGGCGAATACCGATGTCTATTACATACCAGGACCAAACCACACATTCCTGGCAGTTGATGCGGACTGAAAAATATCATACTTCGAACCCGATCCACTACGATTGATGTTCTAACGCAAGATCCTTATTTTTCCGCTATACTTCATCATTCTCTTGCATTGTTGGCGTGGAGAGCATCTTCTTCTTTACCGGCGTTCCCTGCCAGATAGTACTAAGCTTGCAAAATGCAACCTATCCACACCGTGATACCATTATGTGGCGCAAGATGACACAGCCTGACACCACATAATGGGTTGTATGTGTATACTTGCTTATTTGAATAATTGAAAGGAATATAGCCCGTGCAATATTCTCAAAAGGGAGAAAAAGGCTATCCTTTATTCTTTTTTCATCCCGGCCGTCAGTGGATGGTCAGTGCAGCGGTTTCGCTAGGTATTCTCGCCGTCAGTATTATTTTCTTTCTGTGGAGCATTCATGTGAGTAACGATAGAGGGGGCGATAGCTTTGCTGGCCTGGTCTTCGCTGTCGCGGCCACTGTCTTTATGTTCATGGCTGCCGTTGGGTTCAGCCTACGACGACGTGCCCGCAAACGTGCCGTTGGAGAGCTCAACGCAGTCTTAAACTGGCATGTCTGCTTTGCAACGCTCTCGCTGATACTCGTTTTTTTCCATGCATTCGGCAACTATAATCCACGTACTGGTACCTATGCTCTTTATGGCATGATTGCATTGGTGATCAGTGGTATCATTGGACGCATACTGGATCGCATGATGCCGCGCATAATTGCTCAAAAGGTAAGTCAGGCGCTGACAGCCGAGGGCGAGGATCGCGCCGAGTCTATTTCGCGTCAATTAATATCGGTCGCGCAAGGCAATAGACAGGGCTCACGCGGCCCTCAGCGATCATGGGGTGGTATACTCAATCCACTCTCCTGGTCTGGTATTCCTAACAAATCAGGAGGACAGGTAGGACAGGATGTATGGGACATGGCCTATATCTCCGAAGCCCCCCAGCAATCGAGGCGCAATAACCGCTCGTATCGTGACGTTATGGCAAGTCCCGATATGCTTTATCAAGGTGCCCAGGCACATATAGAAGCGATAGAGCAGGTGCAAGAGACGTTCAAGCAAGAAACGTTCTTGCGTGGCGTTATTCGCTTCTGGCGCATCTTTCATATTATACTTGCAGTAGTTACCGTTGGCCTAACACTCTGGCATATCGAGTATGCCTTCGCCCTTATTATCCCAGCCGTACAGAAGTATGGTTTCAGCTACCTCTTACCCTGGCCGTAGCGCATTGTCAGAGGCCGACTTGATTATTACAGCGCGACGAAGCCGCTGGACTTATCCTGTATTGCATAGAAATTGTCCTTTTACACTATTTTGCGTATTACGCAAAATAGTGTAAAAGGGCAATTTCTATGCTCTTTCTAAAGAAGAGATGAAAACGAAATTTCCAGCATAATGATATTGTACATTCTCTATCACCTCAAGCTATCCTGGAATAATTGGTATCAATCCGCGATGAGTTTGGAACCAAATTGGTGTTCTATGAGTGGAATATGATCGATGCCACCCTTCGCAAACCACTTGCGAAGGGTGTATGCATCATCCTGTTGAAAACTCATTGGAGTTTTCTTCATGTACGTACTGTATCTTTTGCCAAAAAGAGGGATATCAGATGCCAACAATCACTATTGTTTACCACTCTATGTCGGGCCATACCGCCAGACTTGCCGAGGCCGTTGAGCACGGCGCAGCCTCCATCCATGGGTGCAAAGTGCACCGGATCGCTATTACCGGCGATGATATTACGAAGGGACGCTGGGATAACCCTGGTATCATGGCTCAATTAGATGCTAGCGATGCCATTATCTTCGGTTCGCCCACAAGCATGGGCGATGTTGCAGGCCAGATGAAATGTTTTTTCGACGCGACAAGCCAACACTTTTATTCTCGCGCCTGGGCCAATAAGCTTGCAGCAGGCTTCACCTGTTCGTTCTATCCAAGCGGCGACAAATTACACACGTTACAAACATTCGTCACCTTTGCGATGCAGCACGGCATGCTCTGGCTCGGCCATAATGAAGCCAGCTTCGAGGAAGTACAGTCCGGGATCTATCAACCCACAAACATCAATCGCCTCGGTGGCTGGATGGGTGTGATGGCAACGGCACATCCATGGGAATCGCCTGCTATGTTTCCTAACGAGGCGGATCTCTCCGCTGGCCGCGCCCTGGGCCGGCGCGTAAGCGAGGCCGCAATCCGTTGGACGCAAAAAGGACAGCACAGCATAGAATCCACGAATGAAGAAGATGAGCTGCATCTTGCGAGAGAGGCGATAGAGCTTGTGAACTCACAACATTAAGTAGGAATTACATCTCAAAGTCGATGGCTTAGTAGAACGCGATCAGAGAGCAAGGTGCGCTGGAAGCTCAAAGTAAGAGAGGCAGGGCAAATCCAGGAACGCGACGATGCTGGCAATCTGCTCGCCTATTATATCCAGGACTAACAAGCCAAAAAGCTCGTACATGCCAGTCTCGGCGTGCCATTGGTACATCGCAAAGGCCGGGCTGGCATTGGCATGCGTTGGATATAAGCGCCACTGCCTGGGGCATGGTGAAGATGCGCGTCTGAAACACCGTGGCGATCTCTGCTCGTCCCTGGAACCAGGCGGGAATCGGCGGCATCGTAAACCACGCATCCTCCTGGAGTAATGCGACAAGTCCTGGAATGTCAGGTTGCTCCCAGAGGGCAACGTAACGGTCAAGAAGAGTTTGCAATTGGGGATCAGGAAGGACGATTGGGGTCTCTCTTAACTCATCGTGCTGCTGCAAAGCGCGTCGAGCACGTTGTAGGGCGCTATTGACTGCAGGCACGGAGAGGTGTAACCATTCGGCTACATCTCTCGCCGGCCAGTCCAGCACCTCGCGCAAGAGCAGGATGGCCCGCTGCGCTGGCGTTAATTGCTGTAGCGCGACCAGAAAGGCCAGGGTGATCTGTTCGCGCTGCAGCGTGCGGTATTCAGGCTCGATCCGCTGATCGGCGAGCAGATCATCGGGGAAAGGTTCAAGCCAGATAGGCTCTCGTTGCCGCTGCGGAAAGGGGCGCATAGGATCGCTCTGCGGTTGCGTGCTTGACGGCAAAGACCGCCTGGGGACACGTGTGAGCATATTCAGACACAGATTCGTGGCAATACGATACAACCAGGCACGATATGATTCAGGATTCGTAAATGTCGCACGTTTC
Source organism: uncultured Chloroflexia bacterium (assembly GCA_963850365.1). GTDB lineage: Bacteria > Chloroflexota > Ktedonobacteria > Ktedonobacterales > Ktedonobacteraceae > Dictyobacter. The sequence goes on along the minus strand of CAWKKX010000021.1, from coordinate 23,949 downwards.
TCCCATGCCCGCATCAGTGTCTCTTGCACAATATCTTCAGCATCATGGACCGAGCCCAGCATCCGATAACAATGCACGAGGAGTTCGCGCCGATATGGTGTCACCAGCGTATCAAATGCCGCCCGATCTCCTGCCTGAGCGGCGAACACTAGTGCGAGCTGGCCTGGCGTCTCCATCGGCATATTTTTCTCTTTCATCTTTATATGATGTGATAATCCATCTTCTTCAATATCTGTCTCTTTTTGAGATATTTTGGATATAAAAGATTTTATTCGCTGCTTCGAGATAAATCCATCTTAAAGTTAATTGTAGCATATGAAATTCAAAATGTATAGTAGCTGCCATCTCAAATCGCTGGTCTGGTTGGTAAGCTACGGCAAAAGTTTGGACCTACTGACAAAATGTGATAGCAATGGGTCTTCATCAGGCATGTGATCCTTTGTTCTCAAAAGATCACATCCCAGGCCTTGACCGCTCCATTATTCTATGTTTTACTGGACAAAATAATCTCAAGAAGATAATGAGGTATTAGAGACATGAGTAGTACAACTGTAATCTATCCTACTATCGCCGCCCTGGTCAAGGCTGAAGAGATCATAGGACCAGAGAGACCCTGGCAAACCGTCAACCAGACACAAGCCCTCTTTCTCAACCGGTTCTTTGCACCCTACCGTGGGGAAAGCCTCTCGATCACTGAAATCGAGTCCATCGCCTCCTTCACAAACTACGAGATCAACCAATTCTTGAGTGATCGAGGCTTTAAGATTCAACTGCCCCCTTTTGAAAACGGTGACGACTGGAAAGAATTCGGGGTTGTCAGCGTGTTAGATCTCCTATTTTACTGGTTCAAGCCAGGAATGTGCCAGGTCGAGGGGCTGGACGGAAAATTCTATCCTGCTGTCGAATTAGGGGCAGAGGTGAGCAGTTTCATCTGATCCATTCATCACAAGAACCCCATTGCATAACTGAAAACAAAGTCCCACGACCAGGTCCATCGTCACGAGGCTTGATAAAGCACCCGCAGGTCTCGGTACTGCATACATGGTATCTTCCCTTAGCTGCTCAAGGCGCACCTCAACGACTCACTACCCATAGCCTGGAGCAGGTTAGCCATAAATTTGAATGTCAACGGTGCTGACGTGCTGACATTTTGTAATACCGAGAGGATCGCCTGCCCCTCGCTATAATTGATGCGCAAAGGCAGGGCACGCCGTTCCGCCTGATCCATTAAAATTACCATGCTATAATAGTCTTGCTGAACAACATCCACTATAGTGACAAGATGCATAGAAGTGCTTCTCCTTTGTGCTATTACCCGATTGATAGCCAGTTCTGAATCATGCCGGAACAGATATCCACGTAACTCTTTGCGTGCCTGCTGCAAACGGCTCTTGACCGCAACAACCGAAATGTCTAACTGCCCTGCGATCTCGCGCACACTCAATTGACCATAGTAGTAGAGCCGGATCACACGCTGGTTACGCGTCGAAAGCTGCTCGATTGCTCGTTGCATCAGCGCATGCAGCTCGCGCTCCTCTACCTCCTCATAAGGATCAAGCTGCAACCCGACCAGCTCTTCCTCTGGTATAATGATCAGCAGCTCATCGAGCGAACATATCGAGTATTTCTGAGCACGCAGAAAACCACGACAAACATTGAGCACAATCCCATAAAACCAGCTTTTAAAGCGGAGCGTATCACGGAGATGTTCAAGCGAGAGATACGCCTGCAACATAGCCTCCTGCACCAGTTCGTACGCGCTCTCGCGGTTCCCCACCAGGCGCACGGCCAGATGAAACGCCATTGGCTGATAACGTGTCATCAGTTGATTGAAGGCCTCTTTATTGCCGCTACACGCCAACGCCAGAAGCCAGGGATCAGAATCTTGTTGCATATATCTTACCGCTAAAACCTCCATTTCTTGCTCTCACTACTATAGTGGTAAAAGCAGCGTTGCCGGTTGGATTTTTTTTGCTCCCACAGCAGCAACTTGCAAACCTCAGCAGGCGAGCACACACGCAAACAAGATTCTTCCCTTCCCGCCATCAAAATGGACTTGCACAATCGTAGAGGGAGAGCACACTATTCGAAGTCAGCGTACCACCTGGACCATAAACTTGCGCTCCCCATGTAGCGGGCGTCACAGGAGTACAATTTGCCTGCACCCACTGCGTTATGTATCCCTGACCAGCGGACGCCGGCAAATCCGTCTTCGCACTCAACTCTCTGAGATACACCTGTAGCGCAAAAGGGAGACGTGAAAATGCCTTGAAGTCCACATACAGGAAAAAGCGTAATTTATCCTGATGCACTAGCGTAATCACCTGATCGCGCGTCAGGATATGATCGAGCCCCCCATAACCACCAAACGCCATAACAGGCTTGCCCGTCTCCACGATAATAGAAGAAGAGACATTTGAGCTCGTCGTCGCAACGATATCGTCAGCCTTCCCCTGGTGATCAATCAGGTAACGTAACAGCGCTGGATCTGGATATTCCAATGCACGCGAGTATTGGCTCAGCAAGCGCGAAAGAGCAGTGGATGGCACAGGAGGGCTGGCGATAGGGAATGCCTGATTGTATGCATTCAGCACTGGCAGGGTCGCCCATATCGTAGGCGCGATCAGCAGCGCACTCAGCCCCACAGCGACCAGAGGACGCCCAACGCGCTGTATCTGCGTGCGAAATAGAAAACACGCGATGATGAGCAGCACAACGACTACCACAACTAGAGACCCAACAAGCGGAATCAGGACACGATTCCATACAGGAAACGGGAGCAGCACATCTATCTGCACCACCAGTGTTGCAATATACGCAACAGGAAGCAGCCAGCCACGCCAGTTTAGACGAGCAAAGTCGCGCCACATCGTAGCCAGGCCGATGCCAACCAATGCACAAAGGGCTGGTGCCATCATCACCATATAGTACGGGTGAAAAAAGGCCGACACGCTGAAGAAGACAGCTGACGTTAGAAACCAGACCCCCCATAACAGAATGCTCTGCTGCTCACGATCACTTTCCAGGCGCGGACGTCTCTGCCACACAACGGCAAGCATGCCAGCAAGCACCAAAGGTAAAAGCCAGCTCGCCTGAGCACCAAGTTGCTGATTGAGTAGGCGTAGCGGACCAGGATCGCCGAGGCTACTGCTAGTAACAACTGTGCTTGTCTGCTCAGCGGGTGCGAGCGAAAATGTCGATTGCAGGCCGCTGAAACCTAAGATGCGCGTCAGACCATTGTACCCAAAGGCCAGACTCATCTCTGAATTATAGCCGCTTGATCCAACATAGGGACGCTGCGCAACAGGCGTCAGATCGACGGCCAGGAGCCAGCAGAGCGAGACGACGAGCAAGACGATAGACGCAAGGGCAAGATGCAATATTTTTGTGCGTAGCCGTAGTGGTGCCCCAAAAAGATAGACGAGCGCAAGGGCAGGCACCACCAGGTACGCCTCCAGCATCTTGATATTGAAACCCAGCCCGATAATAGCGGCACCAAGCAATAGCAGCCGTAAACGTCCCCGCTCAGTCGCCACGATAACCGCCCAGGCCGCACATAATACCGTCAGGACAAGCAGACTATCGACATTATTCGTCCGATTAGTAACCACGCTGATCGGCATAAGAGCAAGCGTCAAGCCAGCCACCAGACCCGCGAACGGCCCGGAAACACGGCGCACCAGATGAGCAAGCAGCGCAACTGAGTAGACGCCCGCAAGCGCCTGGGGAAACTGGATGCTCCACGTGTTGAATGTAAAGATCTTTGCAGCCAATACCTGCAACCAAAAGCCCACAGGCGGCTTATCTATCGCCACAAAGCCACCCGGATCGAAGGAGACAAAGAAAAAATTATGCCAGTTGATTAGCATACTTCTTACCGCCGCCGCGTAATAGAGGTTGCTATAACCACGCAGGCCGAGACGAAAGAAATCGAGGAACAGAGCGAGCAACAACACCATACAAAGGGCTCGCCTATACCATCGAGACGCCAATGTTTTTACAGGAGCTACAACAGAACGATCCGGGAATATTCCCTCACTCATTTTATACTCTAAAATATCTTCTTGTGCCATATTACTCCTTTTTCTATGAATTTCTGAATGTTTCCCTTCACAAGTACAAGTCTATATTGTTAACATTTTTCGATCTTTTACGCTGTAAAAGATCGAAAAATGTTAACAATATAGACAAAAAAATTTGAAAAATTCGCGGTTATGCATATACACATATCAATGAGCAAGTAGGAAAGAGAAACTAATCGCACGCAATAGAGTTAATGCCAAAGATCGTTCAAACATCGCTCATGTAGCAACAATCCCTCATAGCTATTGCACTGGCCCAGAGCAGTATCGTCGTGGCCCGGCTCAAATAGCGCATCGTTGAGTTGTAGTCACCCGAACATGCCCTCTCCTCACCTCTTCTTTTCGCCTGACTCCTTTGAGGATAAATTTCGTCGCCCGCTGAACTTTTGGCCACACTTGAACTGAAAGATACAGCCAAAATAATCCAAAGCTCATATTAGAGAGATGTTTTTGTCCCTTTCGGCGTTAGATTTAGCAGAGCAATATATTTCGCTTGCTTCCCTACTTCACTACGAAGCAATCAAAGCAAGTAGGAAAGACGAAAAGGCTTGTTGTACTTTTCTTTTAAATAAACAGACTTTTTTCAAGGATGAATTCATGGAAGTACCACAACCCTTGCAACGTATCAATCTCAAAGAACTTTCTCAGCAGGTAACGGAACGTCATCAGAACTTCGTGGTAAACGAGGTCAACGAGAGCTGCCTTCGCCTCGCAGTCTTTACAGGAGAGTACCCCTGGCACCGCCATCCTGACGCCGACGAGCTATTTTTGGTGCTGGAAGGTGAGCTCATCATTGACCTCAAAGATCGCGAGTCCGTGACCCTGCACCCTAACGACATATTTACCATTCCTGCAGGCGTCATTCATCGCACACGCTCGTTGCAACGCACCGTCAACCTCTGTTTTGAGCACACAAAAGCCACAACAGAATTTATCGTATAACATGCTATCAACCGGACGCTTGCTACAACAATCAGTTACAATGATAATTCAAGGCAACGGATTTTTATATCATAGTAGCGCTTTCACATAAAATGCTGGAAAACTATGAAATGTGGATGTTTACCGCTTAGATAGGAAATTTGCAAAGTACTATCCAAAAGTTTAATGTATTTGACGAGATAGATATAACCGTTTATATTTTTACATGCAGGTAGCATCTATATATTTCGTATCTAACATATTTTCCTGCTTTACTATTCCCTATACTCTTATCGTACTTTTTATTCTTTATTTTGCTTTATATCATTATGGAAGGTTCTTTTATGCGTTATACCTCTTATTGGCAGAGCGCACTCTTTCGCCGGATCATGCTCTTGAGCGCCTTCACCCTGCTGCTGAGCACCTCGTCGCTTTTATTTTCTCAGCATGCTTCCGCTCATACCCAGGATGCACCCGACCTGTATGGGTCAGATTACTACCAGTACAACTATTACAATCAAAGGACGAGCTTTGTCGGCGTGAACTTTTCGCCCAACACTACTGTTACATTAATATGGCGGCTTGACGTTGCTGGTGATGTGCCTGCCGGGACGGCCACGACCGATGCAAATGGGGGCTTTACATTCAAGATTGCGAATATGCCAAGTTTGCCTTATTCGACGCAAGCACAACAATCGCAAGGGACCCTGGTTGCAACCGATCCTCAAGGTCTCCAGGCTTCGTTCCTGGTTGTTGAAACTCCAGATTTGATAGCGAATCCTACATATGGAAGCGCTGGCGACACAGTTACCTTAAATGGTGGCGGGTATGGCAGTAACGAAACAGTCAACATCTTCTTCACCACAATGGGGGATGCAAACACACTTGCAACGACGACAACTTCTGACGCGCGAGGAGGACTTAACGATACATTTGTTATTCCAGATAGCGCGGTTCTTCATAATGGGCTGAGAGCCACAGGCGTGACCAGTGGAGTTGATCTTCAACCGCAAAGCTTCAGTATTACTCACAAGATAAATATTTCTCCCAACCATGGCCCTGGTGGCACTTCTGTCAGTCTCAGCTCATCAGAGTATACGCCAGACAACAAAGCCTACGTACATTGGGTTGATCCTATCGCGCACAAAACTACTTCTCTGGCAACAGTGATAATTGCTTCTGATGGCACGTTCGAGACGCAAATTACTGTTCCGTCAAATGTAGTCGTTGGACGTGTCTATATGATATCCATCGAGGATCATTCCACAGGTTTATCTGGTTTCACTCATTTCACTGCAACTACTTAAACTCTTTTTACTCATGCCTCAATGCTAAGAAGAAACCCTCTTAACTTGTACGCCGCACAAGTTAAGAGGGTTTCTTCTTACTATCTCGCCCCTCACGCAGGAGAGCCAGCCTGGTTGCACTCACTACATTTGAAGTTCGAGAACTGGCTGGATGACTACAAAGCGTCCATCGAGCACGGCAAAGTGTGATCGCTACATGGATGCTTAAGTGCATTTCACACTATTCGACGCGTAACAACAGCTTTCCAGTGGTTGTATTGCTCTCCATGCGATGATGGGCAATGGCTGCTTGCTCTAACGGCAACACATCCGTGATATCAATATGTATATGCCCCTCGACAAGAAGATCAATAGCTCTACGTATAGTTGCTGCCGTATGCTCTGGATTCGTTTTATTCAATGCAGATATGCTGTAACCCACAACAGCCTTGTTGCCAGCCATAAGCATACGTGGCTCTAGCGGCACATCGGGATTGCCGCTAGCGTAGCCAAAAACGACCAGACGTCCGAATGGGGCCAGCAGACTCAAGCTCTGACTGCGCGTCGGCTCGCCCGATGGATCAAGCACCACATCAACGCCTCGCCCCGCAGTAACTGTCCGTACAGCTTCGACAAAACTATCGCGCAGGAAGACATGGTCATAGCCAGAGGACAAGGCGTAGGCGACCTTCTGCTCACTCCCAACGGTTCCCAGCACGAGGCCCGCTCGTAGATAGCGTGCAAGCTGTCCCGCAACGCTGCCCACGCCACCGGCCGCCGAGTGAATGAGCACCGTTTCTCCAGCTTGCAAGCGGGCCGAGTATACAAGCATATCATAGGCCGTTGGCACTACCGCCGGGAACGCGGCCGCAGTAGCCAGATCGAGCACCCCATGTGTGCCATCCAGTGGAAATGTGAGATTTGCTTGCGCGATCACCAGTTCTGCATAACCCCCTCTCATGGTGAAGGCGGTTACAGGCTGGCCTGCGTGCAATCCCGCAACGCCCTCGCCAATCTCGTGGATATAGCCGGAAACCTCCATCCCTGGGACAAATGGCAGCTCAACGTCATGATAGCGATTGCGACGAGCCAGAATATCAGCATAGTTCACGCCCACATAGGCCACACGAATACTGACTTGCTGCGGCCCAGGATGAGGATCTGGCAGCTCACGCATAGTAAGTACTTCTGGTTCTCCAAATGATGGGACGACAATTGCACGCATAGGTAGATTCCTTTCGCAATTATAGCTGAACGTATAAAACAAAACAGACCTTCTCGTTTCACAAACGTTATTGGTCTAGCTGACAAGCGGACATACATATGACTAATATACCTGGCCTACCGGGACATACCATCAATAGTTAGCAAAAGAATGCCTGCAAAGTATTTCTTGTTAATTGCTAACGTTATTCGCATTCCTGCTTCTGTATCAGCGTATCGTTCTGGTACTGCTCATAGAAAGCGAGCTTCTGCTCCACCGCAATGAGCAACGCATCAAGATTATGCCGCTGTTCGTAGAGTTGCTGCTGGTGCCGCCGCAGGAGTGCCATCCGTTTCTGCGCCACAAATTGAGGGATGACCTCGCCTCGCTGTAAGCGCTCAAGCATGCAGCCATCCTCGGTAAATTCCATGATGTCCTCTAGTGACATGCCAGTCTGCTTGAGCTGCATTAGAAAGCGCAGAAAGGTAACATCAGCCTCAGTGAACTGCCGGATACCATTTGGCAGACGTTTGATGCGTGGCAGCACCCCGATCTTCTCATAAAAACGGATTGTATAGGCGGAAATTCCTGTCTGTTCAGCAATTTCTTGAATTGTCATGTGTATGCTCCTTGTCGTTAGAACCTACAAGGAGCATACACCTTAGAGCTAACTCTAAGTCAAGGGTTCTTGAAGAATAATAGACAAAAGAAGCACTCCACGATATTACAAATGTCATACCCCATTCATGATAACCTTCACTACCGAAAACAATCCTACTTATCTATACTTGAATTGTCTGGTAAGAGCGTGTGAGGCCATAAAAATACAATTTTTGCTCGATTCACGCTTGCAGATAGTGCTTCGTCAAACTTCATTCGAACCTGGTCGCGGGCCGTGTCTTGTTGCCCTCGCCATTAACAAAAAGGATGCAATCAAGTTTGATAAAGCAATAGCTATCATACGTTACACAACAAAACATTTCTTTGATGTACCAGCATAAAATACATATTATTCATTATAAAGCAGTAAAAACATTATGATAAACAGGCATTTCAAGAAAAGGATTTACCAATGAGCGCAGAAACGGTCCAAACACCTCGGCATTCTCGTCAAGCACGCTCTCTCTCTGCATGGCTTGGTGCCGATAGCCTCAAACGTGGGGCGCTACTCTATTGGTCGGCTCTCTTCACGATGAGCGCAGCCGTGATTCACTTCATAGGATTATTAAAGCAAGCGCCTCAGTCTGGTCTCCTGGTTGCACTCTTGCTTGTAGGAACCTTAGTTCAGGCCATAATTGCAGTTTTAGTCGTCGCAATTCCGGCACGTCGCTCCCTTATTATTGCAACCATTATTGAAGGAGTCGCAACGCTGTTCTGGCTCATCGCCCACTTCGCTGGATTCCCAATCGGAACCGCTATATGGAGGGCGGAGACGTTTAGTACACTCGATCTCTATATTCCGCTGATGGAAGGGCTCTCGGCTTTCTTTTTTCTCTGCCTGGCTGGACGTACCTGGGGCACAGCACCCAAAGCGTGGCGCATTGTGCTGGCAGCGCTGCCAACTATTCTCATCGTTGGCCTGCTGCTATGGGCTGCACTAAACTTCAAACGGAGCGAACTGTTCCTTGTAGTCTTCGCTTTGTCAGCGGGATTACCCGATAGTTTACTGGACCTCTTTGTGCCACCTGTAGGGCTGCTCGTGCTCGTTCTGTTACTGCACTTCTTCATTCCACGGCTGCGCACAATGGCACCGAAGGCCGGACGAACAACATTGACCCTGTTGCCTGCACTGCTGCTAGTTAGCATCCTGACCTGGTCTGGTAGTATGAATGCAATTAACGTTGCATGGTTTCCGTCTTCAGGGACCATTCATGCCCCGGCAGGTCAGACGACGTTAGCATATTGTAGTGCCGGCGGCAATCCGCTCGCAATGGATCTTGACGAGCCATCGGCTCAGGCGGCTCGTCCCGCGCCCGTGGTTTTCTACATTCATGGTGGAGAAGGACTGCAGGGTAACCGCCAACTGGATGGACCGGATGGCATTTACTTCACCCAACTTCGTGATACATTGGTCAATCGCGGCTTCGTCGTTGGCTCAATTGACTACAGCCTCGTCCCATTTGGCAATCTGGTAGACGAAGTTGAGCAGTCCAAATGTGCCGTCCGCTTCCTGCGTGCTCATGCAAGCGAGCTGGGCATCGACCCGCAGCGCATCGGCGTCTATGGTGTTAGCATGGGTGGGTACTTATCCGCCATGTTGGGTACAGCCGGACCACAGGCAGGCTTCGACGTTGGACAATATCAAGACCAATCGAGCCGCGTGCAAGCAGTGGTCGATATGTGGGGTCCTACCGACTTGAACGACTGGAGCGGCTCACCCAGCTGGGTTCACGACCTGGGACAAGGCCTGAGCAGTGGCGGCAAGTCCTCACCTGCTAAATTGAGGGCCATTAGTCCGGTGGGCTACGTTGCGGCCGGCGATCCACCCTTCCTGATCATTCAAGGGGCCGACGATTGGTTCATCGCCCCCCATCACTCCCAGAACATAGCGAAGCAGTTGCACGCTGCCGGCGTCCCTGAAACACTTGTGATGATACAGCATGATGGTCATGGTCTGGTAGCTCCTACAGCAGGGCAGGTCGAGCAACCTGCGCCCAACACGGTTATACATATGATCGCCAACTTCTTCACCAAGACGCTTGCAGCCTGATCGCTCAGGCACGTTTTATCAGTACCCATAAGAGATGTGATACGATGATGATGGGATGGAAGGTGGATGGCCTCGCATAACGACAGACAAGGAGAGCAGCCAGAAATGAAAAATATGCCGATAAGCAATCTTGCCGATGAGCACGCCAGGGGCCGCTCTCCTTATCTGTTGTGGCTTCCATGGATCGTCTGGTTGCCACTTGCTATTCCTGTTATCCTAAACCTCTTCCGACCTCATGCTTCATTACCGGGTCTTATCGTTTCTCTTATTGGAATTCTACTCTTCTTCAGTATCTACCTGTGGATATCATGGCGGCGTGCACAACAACTCGCCGCCAGATTGCCGCCAGCGAGCGATATAGAAACGTGGCTACCGTTTCTCCTGCTAGTTACTTTGAGTGTCATACTTATACTCATCAACGGGAATGCCTGGCTCATCCTATTCTATTTTATAAGTGGCTATATGGGAGGTCGCCTCTCAACTATTCATGTACTCCTGGCAGGTGGAGCGCTCATATCGCTTATTGTGGCCCTTGGATTTCTTCTCCATATAGATCGGTTTGCCATCGGGCAGACGATTCTCATGGTCTGCGTGATTGGTACTATCGGATTCAGCATTATACGCTCGGTAACGACAAGATGGGAATTACACGCGGCCCAGGAAGAGATTGCGCGTCTGGCCGTGACAACCGAACGCTTACGTATTGCACGCGATCTGCACGATCTGTTAGGTCATAACCTCTCACTTATCGCGCTCAAAAGTGAACTGGCCAGACGCCTGATCAGCGTGGCACCAGAACGAGCAATCGTCGAGATCAGCGACGTCGAGCAGGTCGCACGTACGACGCTGCAAGAAGTGCGTGACGCCGTTGCCAGCTATCGTCAGCCCACGCTGCCCAACGAATTACAAAGTGCGCAGGAAATTCTAGCGGCGGCCGGCATCGCCTACCAATACGAGGGCGACGAGCCCGATAGATATAAGCTCCCAATCGCCATCGAAGCGGTTCTCGCCTGGACTGTACGCGAAGGTGTAACAAATATTATCCGCCACAGCCGTGCCCATCAGTGCTTGATTCGCACAACATATAACAAACGCGAGGTTCAGCTCGAAATCATAGACGATGGGACCAACCAGACCATCGTTGAGCAGGCCATAAGCACGTCCAGCACGAGCAATCGCGGCTCAGGCTTGCGCGGACTCGCCGAACGCGTGCACACACTTAATGGACAATTCGCAGCCGGGCCTCCCTCTATCGGAGGTTTCTGCCTCAGTGTCTCTTTACCTCTAACACAAAAAGCCGAGCAAGCAGACAAAACTTCACCATACATCTCCGGCACCCCCATCCTTTCGCAGGCTTCTAACCATGATCAAAAGAGGAGTGAATAGAAATGATTCGTGTATTACTAGCAGAAGATCAAGCAATGGTACGTGGCGCAATCGCGGCATTACTTACACTGGAAGGAGATATCGAGATCGTCGCAGAAGTGGGACGCGGCGACGAGGTAGCCGTAGTGGCCCGCGCAATCCATCCCGACGTCGCCCTGCTGGACATTGAGATGCCTGGCTGCGACGGCCTCTCCGCCGCCGCCCAGCTCCACGAGCAAGTACCCTCATGCCTTGTATTCATCCTGACAACCTTTGGTCGCCCCGGCTACCTACGGCAAGCAATGGAGAGCGGCGTCGTCGGCTTCCTCTTGAAGGACGCCCCATCTTCGCAACTCGCCACCGCCATCCGGCGAGCCGTGGCCGGTGAGCGCGTCATCGACCCCACCCTGGCATTAGCCGCACTCAGCGAAGGCAACAACCCCCTCACCGAGCGAGAACGTGCAGTCCTGGCGGCAGCCACCCGTGGAGCCAGCATTCACGAAATCGCCACCTCGCTCTCCCTCTCCGAAGGCACCGTCCGCAACTACCTCTCCGTTGCCATCCAAAAGCTAGGCGCACGCAACCGCATCGAAGCCGCCCACCTCGCCCAACAAAAAGGCTGGCTCTAACCTCTTCTAATCTAAACATACTTCTTTACTCAAAATATTTGCATCTTATATCTGAAACCTTGCGCTATACTATATCCGCTAAATTTTTAGCCTGAAACAATGGTATTTTTTCACATTTGCATCAGCAATGACGAATTTAATCCTCCTAACTTGCACTCAAAAAAAGCTCAAAGAGCAGGATCACACGCTTTTTCAAGCATGTTTTACTTCATTTATATAAATATAAGCATAAATCAATCATATATACTGCATTAGCATATGATTATATATTCTATTTACGTAAAGCTATTTTGTGTATAAAATTCGTGTTGTTTGTATATTAACTTAAAGGAGAACAACTCATGTTTAAATTAAGAATGTATCTATCATCTGCAACGGTTGCAGCTGCTACTTGTGCAGCCCTGGCAACTTCAGCTTTTTTACCTCAGATAGCACAGGCCGCCCCCGCGTCAGTAGCGAAGGTTGAGCAAACCTCAGGTTTTCCGGGCCTTCCAGGCTTTCCCGATCTTTCAAACATTTCAAGTTGGTTAGATAGTCTCTTCCCGACGTCTACTCCTACGGCTACCCCCACACCCATGCCTACGGCTACTCCCACGCCTAAACCTACGGCTACTCCTACGCCTAAGCCTACGGCTACCCCCACACCCATGCCTACGGCTACTCCCACGCCTAAGCCTACAGCTACTCCTACACCCACACCCACACCTACTCCTACGCCCACTCCCACACCCACTCCTACGGCTGCTACCAATCCCTTTAGCTTTTTTGGTGGTTTTACTACGCCATAACCTCGTTTCCATAGTGATGAGAGTCAGCGAAAGTTATATCTACTGACTGGCAGATGGCGTCCAGGTAGTTGAAGACTACTTGAAACCTGCTAATAGTAAGCTTACTATTTCATTTGCCAAACACTAAAATGGGACGGAAGATTGCTCTTCCGCCCCATTTTATATTCCCCCCGCCCCACCGGATACGTTCATGCGGCTTCATCGCGCTTCAGAATGTTCTACTATTCCTTGAAAAAGAAATTTGGATTTTTGATGATCCCGACTACATTACCAAACGGATCAATGACTGAGCCAATACGAATGCCATCACCAACGTCACGAACAGGACTATGTTCGCTTGCACCTGATGCTAGCAAGCGCTTCATCGCCTCATCTGCATCAGGGACACCCCAGTAGGCAATGGGTCCAGTCGCGCCTACAGTAGCAGCAGGATCTAAACCAAGCTCAAACCCACCAACATCAAAGCCAACGTAAAAGGCTTGATCAAAATAAGGCTTGATATCAAGAAACGCGCTGTACCAGGCCTTTGCACTCTCGATATTGTTTGTACCATAAATCACCGTTCTCAAACCCTGAAACATTGTTATCCCCCTTTCTGTTTATACACTTTTTTAAGAGTCATTGTAATTTGATACTCCCTACACTTATAATACGATATGGCAGAGCAGTATATTCCAGATAAAGCAATAGTTAGTACAAAGGAGCATGAGACACGATGCCGCCACGGAAAAACGCACGACCCACAACCTATTTTGTACAAGATAGACAAAATAAAAATGAACTATTTCGTCTAGCAATTCAGGATCAAATGATCACACAAGCTATGGGCGGGACCTTCTCCGAGCTAGATAATTCAACCCCCATTCAGCATGTACTCGATATTGGGTGTGGCGCAGGAAGCTGGATTATTGAGGCTGCCCAGACGTTTCCTACTATGTCTCTGGTCGGCATAGATATTAGCCCGCGCATGGTCGAGTATGCACAAAAGATTGCTAGCACCCAGAGCATTAGTGAGCGCGTCAAGTTTCAGATCATGGACGCCTTACAGACACTTGCATTTCCCGTCGATTCCTTTGATCTGGTCAATATACGGCTTGGTAGCAGCTTTATACGCACCTGGGATTGGCCTCATGTGCTCCTTGAGATGCTCCGTGTTACACGCCCTGGCGGCACTATACGCATTATGGAATCAGGCGTTATTAGCGATAATAAAAGGGGCGCACATCTTCATTTGCACAACATGTTCGTCTGTGCACTCTTTCAATCTGGCCACCTCTTCGAACAGAAAAGTACTGGACTTATCGAACAACTGCCACGCCTGCTCACACAGCACGATTGCCGCAATGTACAGACTAAAGACTATGAACTAATATATGAGGCAGGTACAGAGGCAGGAGAAATGTATTATGAAAATTTTACACACCTGTTTCAAATACTGCGACCATTTATCCACAAATGGGGCTGCGCCTCCGAAGAGTATGATGCAATCTATAAGCAGGCGCTCAGCGAAATACAACAACCCGATTTTCGCGCTAGCTGGCACTTCCTCTGTGCCTGGGGCACTAAACGCACCCAGGCCATTTCTTCATAAATATGTTTTTCTAACGCGTGCTCGCGGCAAAGCCATGCAAGCTCTTGAGAGAAACTTGACCAGATTCTTACCGCTTGATCTTGACTCTGAGTATTAGGGTGTGCTAATATCATACTAAGCAAGTCTGATATCGCTTTGACCCAGTTCAACTGGCGGCAGGCCGCGTAGCGACTGCGACTTGCCGTGCCCCTATGGGGTCCCTGTCGTTGTGGCCCGGCTCTACAGGCGGTTCCACAACGAACCAAAAGGGACACACGGCGACAACCACCAGGGTCGTCGCTACGCGGCAAGTCGTTAAATGAAGTTTGACAGAGCAATATTAGCGTAATTTGAAGGAACCGATGCTCTGCATTATTTACGCAAGGACCCACATAGTACAATCGGCCCTCCCCATTACTATTTTTTGTATTGTTGTGGATAGTGTGAAATAATGTACCATACACTTTACTGTGTTGGAGAAAAATAGATATGTCAAGCACACCCCTGAACAACGTCCCTAAACTCTGGCGCTTGAGTTTTCGTACAGCGCTTCTCGTCGCCGGACTCATTGTAGGCAGCGCCCTGGTATGGCAAGGCATTACCGCATCAGGCTCTCCTAATCCAATAGCCCCACACCTTGATCATAACGCGATCATCCTGAATACGGGCATTCTGGTTTTTCGTGAAGGCCTTGAGGCTATTCTGGTCTTATCTGCGATCACAGCTAGCCTGGTAAAAGCGAAGCAATCCTATCGTAAACCTATCGTCGTCGGCTCCAGTCTTGGGTTTCTAGCCACAGTTGCCACCTGGTTCATCGCTATTGCCATTCTCAATGCGGTCAGCGCCCCCGCCTTAGACATCCAGGCGGCCACGGGCCTGCTGGCCATCATCGTACTTCTGATTATCATGAACTGGTTCTTCCACAAGATCTACTGGACCGGCTGGATATCGCTGCACAACAAGCGCCGTCGCGAGTTGATGGAACACGCCGAGGATAATCATTCCAGTACAATGTTTGGCCTGGCAATGCTTGGCTTTTCCGCGATGTATCGGGAGGGTTTTGAGGTTGTACTATTTCTGCAAAGCTTACGCCTGCAAGTTGGCTCTACGGTAGTCCTGGAAGGCGTTGCTATCGGCTTATTCTTTACCGCTATTGTTGGCCTGCTTACCTTTATGGCACACCACAAGTTGCCCTACAAAAAGATGCTGGTGCTCACTGGTGTGATGCTTGGCGCGGTCCTTGTCGTGATGGTTGGCGAGAGCATACAAGAAATGCAACAAGCCCACTGGATTACAACGACAGCTGTAAATCTCCCTATCCCCGCCTGGATGGGCGTCTGGTTCGCCGTCTTCCCCAACATCGAGTCTCTTGTAGCCCAGACACTTGCCGCACTCCTGGTCATTGGCTCTTACCTCTGGGCTGAATACACACGCTCATGGCGACCACGCCAGCAAGCAGAGCAAGCCGCAGCAGAACACGCTCAGCAAGAACAGCTCACAAACACTGCTTCTCCGCACATCTAGATTTTAAGCCAGTAGACACATTTTTTGCACGTTTACAAATTGTAAACGTGCAAAAAATGTGTCTACTGGCTTAAAATCTACTTTGTCGTAAGAAACGCCTGGGTAACTAATCTATCCATCATTTGCGGATTCCCATTGAAACTTAAATTTCCCCTTGGGGCTTGACTGCCAGATGCCGGGTCAGCAGCACCGTTCGGACCAACCACCACCACGTGCCCATTGTCTGGCGGCAACATTGAGTTGGTGGCATCGGCCAGAGCTTGCGCCTCAACCTTCTGCAATTGGTCTTCAGAAATTCCTTGTGCAGTTGCAATATCGCTTAGATGCTTCCCTTCTCTTAGCTGGCCACGAATAGAATCAGGGGTCATATTCAGCGCCCCACTAACCTCTTTTTGTATGATTAGAGAGAAATTGCCTACGTTCCTATTTGGATTGTATGGCCCAATTGATCCTCCTTTCATCATACCGGGGATTGCGGACATCCTGGGCATCATCACGCTCGTCACCCCACCTCCCAACAAGAAAAACATCACCGCCGTTACAGCGACAATACCCCACCAACCTTTTTGTGACCTGCGCGGCGGCAGGTCCGTGACCTTCTCCCAACGTTCAGATACTGGTGTCGTGTGTTCATAAGACGACGGACCCGACGGATCATATGCTTGACTTTGCTCGTGCAACACATAGGCATATTCGGATTGTCCGGCACCAGTCCCCGCGCCATTCTGATTCAAAGTGAAAGGATCATTATGCTCTCCTTCATTTTGTAATGAAGGCTCTTGTCTTTGTTGCATACTATTCTGCTCCCATAGCCGTCCATACTTAACGGAACTTATATCATCGTGCAAAACTAATCTGGCTGCCTGACGTACTGACGCATCAACATCGTAAAGAGCGCTGGTCAGCTCCGTGCCTGGTATATCTTGCTTCCAGCTACCAAGTACGCATACTGCCACTTCGCGCACATGCCAATCTGCATCATGCAACGCTGCCACCAGACGTGGTAATGGTGCTCGCTTCCCCATACATCCTAACACCTGCACTACCGCAGCACGGACAGAGCTATCCTCATCATCCAGAGCAGCTTCAAGTAATGAGACAGGAGCACGCTCCCCTAGCTTCCCTAAACGCCGTACCGCCGCAATACGCATCTGCCAGTTATCGTTCTGCAAATCTTCAATGAGATCGTCAACGACGATCTCAGAAGGTACTTCGACCGCATGCGCTTCAAGCGTGAGGCCAAGCTGATCTAATACTCTCGGCAAAAGGGTTGGCGGTGCCTGAATACGCTGCCCAATAGGCCCTAAACCGTCTGAATCCCTCTCCTCGCCTTCATAGGTTACTTCGGCCACGCTACCTACCTCCTCTTTGCTGTGCCAGCATCGTTTTGCGTAACAATTGCGTGCCACGGTGTACATTCGACTTGACTGTACCAATCGGTTGGTTGAGCAGTTCCCCTATTTCACGATAGCTCAATTCTTCAAAATAATAACAGTTGACCGCTACTCGATACTGAGTCGGCAGTTGCGAAACCATCGCCTCCAGCTCACGCAGACCCTCTTTATCCTCCAACACCCTCTCAGGCTGTTCGCGTCCATCATCCTCTATAGCAAGGTGCGTACTATCTTCCGAGAGATCAAGTGGTAGGCGCGTAAGCCGCATATTACTCGCATGCCGATAAAATATGTTCAGAGTAATTTTGTAGAGCCATGAGTGTAGCTTCATCATCCGTATACGTTCGGCTGGATAGTCTGCCAACGCATGATATGCACGAATGTATGCCTCTTGAACAATATCTTCCGCATCTTGAGGACAATTCGTCTGGCGCAATGCAAAAGCATAGAGCCGATGCTGCGAATTCAGCATAAGTTGTGGAAAGTAGCGATCTAGATCAGTTGCCAGCAGTTCCAATAAATCAGACATGTCCAGTAACCGTTCACTACCTGGCTCCATCTTTTCCTTTCTCCCAAGGACCTGAGCAAGTCTTTTTTCGTTCCGACTCTCTGGACCTAAGCTGTTCAATTTTGTGCTCTCATTGATAAGAATACGAGAAGTTATAAATTGGTTGCAGGACCACCCATCAATCTCCCTTCTCTATGTGATATAATGAGGTGACAGCGGATAGCAAGTGTGCGGAACTTCCTCTCTTCTGTGACCGTTCTTTTCTTTATTTTTCCCCTTTATCTAGCGTAACTCCAGAGTATTTAATACGCTTTCTCTATTCCCAGCGGCAAGGCGTGTTATAAACAAAATTTATATTATGAGAGCAAAAGCTGTCAAAACCAGTGGGTAGCACACTCACTTTAAGAAAGGTATACACGTTATATGGAGACAAATGCGGACGGCACCTACTTCCAGGAAGGTGATCATGTGCGGGTGAAACGCACGGGAGAAATAGGCTGCGTCAATGCAGCCGATGGAGGTGTGGTGTATGTGCTTATGGATGGCACGAATGAAACGAAACTCTTTTCAGCTTACGTGGATGAGGATGCTTATATTGAACTCGTCACAATTGGAAAAAGTGTACGCTAAATGTTTACCTTCCCCTTTCAAATGGAAGCAACGCTTGTCCCATTGCATTGGAGACACGAAGTAGGAGTAGAATCAAATGGAACGTCACGAACGTATTGCTTATCGTCCACAAATAAATATGCAACAGCTCCGTGCTTTTGATGAACGCTTGCAGACTATTCCCGGCCACTGGAGCACGATTGGCAGAAGCTTTGTCCATGCAGGAGCCCCCGGTGTAATTCGTCTCCGTTGGCAGATCTCCGGCGAACGCTGGTGCGACGAGCCTGGCTTTTTGAATTTCCTCGATGTACGCAATAATCGCTTGCTATTACGCTGCTTCCTTCAGCATGAACCGATGACGGAAGACCTCCAGTTGCCGGTCGAGGAGTCCGATTCCCCCGGCGCTGGCGTCCCTGAACACAATTGGCAGCGCAGTTGGAAAGAAGAGGCGCTGCTCAAAAAGATGGAGCCAGGCACAAAACAGCGCCACCTGACGCAAGCTCTGCACTTTCTGGAGATTCAGGGCTATATTGCCGCCCACGGACCCGATGAATGGGTTAGCGGCTCCTTCCTTGAACAGGTTGCCACGATTGCTCCAACATTCGCATGGTGCGTGCAAGCTCGCCTGCAAACAAATCATAATGCACTCGCAAGACGCTGCGTCAGCTTTAAAGAGTGGCAGGATACTCAATTGAACGATCTCGACGTGCTGGCTTTCACTGAAGATGGCTTGATTATGATTGTAGAGTGCAAAACCAATCTGGCTATCCCTTTGGAGCAGATGATTCATTTCGTGCAACGAGCCAAAGAATTCCCTGCTGATGTCGCTTTGCTCCTCCTTGATACCGATTCTGAGGACCAGGTGATTAAACGACTTCGCCAACTTAATACCGTTCTCAACAGAGAGGAAACTGCTCTCGGTTCCCGCCATCAACAGGAGGAGAGCGTTATCTATCATCTGACTGAAAATATCTATGTCGCAAATACGGCAAGCGGGATTAACCCTGCCTTGGAAGCAGCCTTGCATTTAGGCAGTGGCCTCAAACAAGGCGTCGCCAGTCTGTAATTCCTGCCTTTCTTTACTATGTATTTTCACACCTTTTCTCGCTGGGCGAGAAAAGGTGTGAAAATACATAGTAAAGAAAAGGATAGGCATCAAACACTCTTCGAGCTTTTATCCTGGCCCGGAAGCACTGAATGGTGCGAGAATGAACGTAGCACAGGGGATTTTTTTGTTCTGCGTCTGGAATGCTCGGTTTCTAACACGCCGCGCTCTTTCAGTTTCAGGTAGATCCAGAGTGTTACCCCCAACAAAACTCCTCCTATAAGATAGGAGCCCAGAACGTCACTGGCCCAATGTGCACCCAGATAGATGCGCGATGGACCAACCAACGCGACAAAGAAACCGGAGATGACTAACAGCGCCACACGCCACCAATGCCAACCCTCGAAGAGAATGATGGCAAAAGAAAAGAGCAAACCCCAGAATGCCAGATAGGCCATCACATGCCCGCTAGGAAAACTATTACCCCCCGCTTGCTGCAATATATCAACCAGTTGTGCAGTCGGACGGGGACGATGCACAATGATTTTGAGTAAGCCATTTAAAAGTAAACTCACAGTCGATAACACCAGAGTTACAGCCGCCTCTAGCCGCAAACCCAAGAACCAGAAGATGACAGCCGTCAACACGACCAATGCAGGGAGCACAAAAGAACTTCCTGGATAACTTATGATAAACATGGTAGTCTGGAGCCAGGGGGCAAGATTCTCTTGAAACTCTCTTGTGATCATAACATCTATTGGGGTGACTGGATTTACATATACCCATCCAGCAAGCGCGGCGAAGAGGGCAAGTTGAATCGTATATATAGCCAGCAATACACGCCCAATCCTACCTAAATGATAGGGAGAACGACGAGCAATAGCTACCTCTTCTTTTGCATCATCAACCACCGTGTTTATTGGATTTTGCATTCCCATTGCACCGCTTTCTTTCCGCGAAAAAACATATCTTCCAGGATATGTACACAATATAATATATTCTATAGAAGCGCTCACCAGGTCAAACGTATCGCTGTATTTAGTACGTTATTGGTCGGAAAAAAGTTTATAGTTTGTCAGATTATTCGTCCTTTTCATATAGAAAGGACTTGAATTCCACTGACCCCTTCACTCGTAGAAGTAGTAAGGAACTTTGAATCTTCCTGTTAGAGATATTCTGTTAGAAACATTCAAGGAGGTATTACACGATGGCGTTTGAATTGCCGCCATTACCTTATGGCTATGATGCACTAGAACCATATATAGATACGCAAACCATGCAGCTTCATCACGACAAACATCATAATGCTTATATTACTGCGCTAAATAAAGCGCTTGAAGATCAACCACACCTGGCTGCACTTTCAATCGAGCAACTGTTGGTCAGTTTACAGGATGTGCCACAGGAGATTCGTACAACCGTGCGTAACAATGGCGGCGGCCATGCAAATCACAGTATGTTTTGGAAACTTATGAAACCGCAGGGCGGCGGTGCCCCGAAAGGTGAACTCGCCCATATGATCGATACTACCTTCGGCTCGTTCGATAACTTCAAGACTACGTTTAATGATGCGGCCAGTAAGCGTTTCGGCTCCGGCTGGGCGTGGCTCGTGATCGATAAAGATGGCAAGCTACAGGTTACTTCGAGCGCCAATCAGGATAGCCCGATTAGCGATGCCGTCTATCCATTGCTCGGCATCGATGTCTGGGAGCACGCTTATTACTTGAAGTACCAGAATCGTCGCCCCGAATACCTCAATGCCTGGTGGAATGTGGTCAATTGGGATGAGGTGGATCGACTTTATCTACTAGCACGCTGATTTTAGTAGTATAACTCATACTTGACCTTAATCTAAAGTCTTGAAAATCTCCTGGATTTTCAAGACTTTAGATTAAGGTCAAGTATAAGCGCAATCTCTTCCCACTCGACGCTGGTCTGACGGCCATTATCGAATTCTTGTAGCAGCCAGCTATAGGCTCTCTGCAGGCCAGGATCATCCTTGGGCAGATCGCGGCCAGTGTGCTGACGAACAAGGAAGATCAGGCCAGCAAGCCCGCTCTCTTTGGTGAGCGAGACTTCCAGCGGCCTCTCCAGCAGAGCCGGGACGTTGAAGGGAGCATACATCCACCAGAATTTATTGAGGCCATCAGCATGCACGCCCGCTCTGGTACGATGCGCATCGCGGCCGTAGAGAGGATACTTTGGCGGCACTGGCTCATTCATCGCGGCATATAGCTCCACAAGCTCGTTGAGCGCTGGAAACTGCGGCTGCTTATCATGGAAGTAACCCATGCCAATCAGATGCAGCAAGACAGCTTCCAACGGTGCATTGCCGGTTCGCTCGCCTTTGCCAAGCGACGTGCCGTTGATGACGCCACAGCCAGCACGGACGGCGGCCAGGCAATTGGCGACGACAAGCCAGGTATCATTGTGTGGATGAAACTCTAGATCGCCTGGTTGTAGCCCGGCTTTGTGCATCTCCTGGAAGATACGTGGAATGCTGCGCGGCAACGCAACATCCTCAAACGGCAGGCCAAGCCCCATGGTATCGCAAACACGAAATTTTGGGCGCAGTTCGGGACCATAAGTAGCGCTGATCTCCTGTACATTTTCGATAAATGGATGCAGGAAATCCATAGATGCTCGTGTCGCATCCTCAAGATGGAGTCGTGGACGAATACCAGCATCTAGCGTCATCTTTACCGCCTCCAGATACGTCTTCGCCGCCTGATTCCTGCCTCCGGGCTTGAACTTATGAAAGGTATGATAATCAGAGGCAGAAGCAAGCATGCCAGTCTCGCGCACACCAAGGCTCCCAATCAGGACAACATCTCTAGCGGTTGCGCGTATCCAGGTCGTCGGCTCTATTGGAGCACCTGCATGATAACGGTCCAGAGCACCTTCTAAAGCGGCCCGATCCGAAGCCCGATAGACAAAAAACTCAGCCTGCCTGATCGCTCCCGAATCAGCGGTGAAGCGACAGAGGATATCATAGATCTTCAGGCTTTGTTCCGTTGAGAGCGGCAACCCTCCCTGCTGACCATCACGATGAGTTGTTTCGGTGGTCCAGACATCTGCGGGCAAGGTAGCAGGCCGCTCCGTCCAGTCATAAGTGGGGAAAGCATCGCGTGGAAAGCTTGTAAGAAAGTACTCCGGCTGCGCTGGCTCAGGAATTATGTGCATCTTTTCCTCTTTCGTGCATCGGTGCAGTAAACCATCTCTCTTCCTCTATTAGTTGTACCCGATAACTCGACGAAAGTCAACTACCATCGATAAGGCTTTATATATGTTGATTTATGTCGATTATACACTAACAAAGTATACTAAGACATATTTTTAGTACCTTGGATGATGCTTCCATTTAACATTCCCTCTCTTTCATACATATGCACATTTTCATATTTTCCCAGCAAAAATATGAAAATGCGCAACATAGATTAGAGACTCTCTTCGAGCGATTTGATATTGATACCCATCGCCTGCACAAGTGCCAGTGCCTGAGCAGAATCGATGGTCGCGCCCTGCAATTCGCGTGGACCCACGCGGATACCATCAATCTTACAGCCACGCAAGTCCGCCCCGGCCAGCTTCGCCCCTGAGAAATCGGCATTGCTCAAATTGCAGTTCGCAAATACCGTACCAGTAAGATTTGCCTGATAAAAATTCGCCTCGCTCAAATCACAGTCTTCAAAGCGTACAGTATCAAATATCGCAAAGGCCAATTGAGCAAAGTGTCCCGCACACTCTTTAAAAAGAACATCCTGCAGGTGCGCCTCGTTTGCCTGGAAGCCCGTCAGATGGCAACTGATAACCTCAACCCGGTGAAAATTCGCCTCAGTCCAGCGAGCATTCGCCAGATCGCCCCCTGTAATGCGCGTATCCATAAGCTGCACGCCCTTGAACTGAGTATTGTTCATACGCACCTGCTCAAACAGCACCTGATCAAAAGAAATGCGGCTCGCCTCCTGCCCACTAAAATCATCATGCGCAAGCAGAAGTTGAGCATAATATTCTCTATTCTGGAGCGAGCCAGCGGGCAGCCCCCGTTTGAGTTGCGGCAAGAGTAAATTCGGCTTCTGTATCTTTTTCTTTTCTAGTTTCTTGCTCTTATTAACCATAGTATACTTTCCCCTCGGAACCTTAGGAGGACGAACATGCAACGCGTAATTCTGGTGACTGGGGCGACTGGCCATGTCGGTCGCCAAGTTGTGTCCCAACTGCTGTCCGTGCGTTGGCTTGCACGCCTTCCTCCGCTCACCTGCCAGATCTCACAGGCCAGAGCATCCAGCCGACCTGCCTCTATCCCGCCAGCCA
>CAWKKX010000020.1:0-25718 GCA_963850365.1 uncultured Chloroflexia bacterium | reverse complement strand
ATACCGTTTCCGTCGTGTCATACCTCGTATCTCCTTAATGGGAAAGAGTAAGCATTCATCAGCCACCGGCAACCGAGGGAAGGACGCGGATGCGTGCTCCGGTAGTAACGAGTGTGTCCAACCCTTGCAGGTAGCGGATGTTTGTCTGTTCGATAAAGATGTTGACATATGGGCGTAGCTCGCCTGTTTTCGTAGCAGAGATGGAAGCGTATGCCGGGAAAGCGGTGCTCCAAATCCTCGATGATGTCGCGGATCGTCGCCCCTTCGGCGTTCAAACGAGCCTGCTGATCGGTTTTCTCACGCAACATTGGCGGTAGGATCACAATGGCAGTAGGCATAAGCGTCCTCTCTGTTTATTATGCACGCAAGCCACAAAGAAAAGAATAGAAAATAAGTTCCTGGAGGAATTATAACATAGGAAGGCGGAAAAACTTCTTCGATCTTGCTCTTAATGTGGCTTACTTTCAGACCACCGGAACAGCCGCTGCAGGCAGCGACCACGGCACCTCCAAGGAGGGCGTTCGTCGGGGACTCCGCTTCGTAGTTACCCACGGTGATTACCTTGCCTTTCGACTCAATAATGTACGCATTGCCGCGAGAAACCGTTATTTTGGTCCCACCAGGAGTAACCGTCACCGTGGCGTTTCTGACCACTAATCCCGTCTGTGCTGTGATTGTCACCGCTCTGAGGGTGATAGCAGTGAGCGGTTTTTCAGGAACCCCCACAATGGTGCCTGCGTCACTGGCTCCGGTCGCTACCAGGTTTTGAACAGTGATATCGTGATAGTATGGGGTCGTCGTGGTGATGGGATGTGGTGAATCCGACGATGGGATAGTGGAAGAGTAACCGCTGAAGAGGATCGGGTGGCTGACGTTGGTCATCGTCAGGTTGCTATAGATGACATTTGCAACCTCGCCGCCAACGGTCCGATTCGATTGAATACGAATGCCGTTGGTGGTGCCGTCGAACGTAGAATTAGACACACTAATACCTTTTACGCTGCCTGTTGTTCCGTTGCCAATCGACACCCCTTGCCCATGCTTAAACTGACAGCCCAGGACCTGGATATTGGAGGAGCCAAGTTGTGGAGCACTGCTCTCTCCAATCCCTGAGACGATTGCAATGTTGTCACCACCAGTATCAATGTTGCACTCGGTAATCACGCCTTGTGAATTACTGTAGTCGATGCCATCCGTATCTGGCAAGTTCGGGGGTGCTGTGATGGTCACAGGACCGATATTGATGTGGTTGGATGCGAAGGAGTACACGTGTGTGCTTCCTGCATTCTCAAGATGAATGGACCCGATTGCTGCGTGAGTGATATAGTCCAGTTCGATCAGTCGTGGGCGCTCATCAGCCGCCTTCCCAGTGGCCCACCAGACGTCACCTTCCCCATTGATCACGCCACCCCCGTCAATTGTCACATTGGTGAGCTTGTATCCATTGAGAAACGCGAGCACTTTGGTGTGTAATGTGACTCCGTGGGGGACGATGTAATCACTCAGCGTTCGTGAAGCGTCAAGTGTTGCTCCTGGATCAATCTGTAGCCTGGTATTGTTCCTCAGAAATAGTGGAGCGCTTAAATAAGTTCCTGTTGGTAATTCTACAACTGAACCTGGAGTATTACAAGAATCCAGCGCCTTTTGAATCGCTACAGTATCCTTATGTATTCCGTTGCCTATGGCACCAAAACTTTTCACATTGCAGGTGCCGAGAAGTGCGTGAGCCACGTTGCCACCCACGGCTATGCCTGCGACAAAAAGTGCAACTATGGCTGCACAGACCATCCTTGTCAGGAGAATAGAGGCGTATCTGCGCGACATTGTACAGGTTTTATCTATCATGAAATCAGAATCCTTTCTGTAATACACAAATAACACGCTTAAAATAGCGTGTTTATAGAAACATCCCTGAGATGCATGCCCACATGCTTGGATTTTTCGTCATATCTCCTTTTCTTACTAACGCTGCTTCTGTCTCTTCATCGTCTCTTTGAGATATATAGCATGGCTCAAGAGAGAACCAGAAAGTATAAACAGCTATTTTTATGTAGCTCTACATATATATACGCTTGGGGTTACAGTATGCACAAGCAACCTCTTTTAAAGGAAAGATCTTTCATGATATCGATCCGATACTAAAAAAGCATGTCAATCTCCAAATCTTCTTCTTTGAAACGCTTTGGTCACAAGGGATTTGCCGCTGTGTGTCCCGTTAGGAGTATGTCCCCTTTTAGGGGTCGCGACGCGAAAATGCTATTACCGCTTTGCTAGCTATCGACCAGAACAGTCCTGTGGGAGTTTTACCGATAATGCAGTTGAAGCGGAGATGGTCGATGACCTCGACTATTTAAGCTAATCAGCTTCGCCAGTACTGTTACAGAACTAGGAGAATGTTATGGAAAAGGTTCAACCTATTTGTCTGCCGGATCTTTCGGCAAGCCCTTTTCGCTTCACCGTCGAGCGCGTCATGGATGCAGGGCCAGATGTTCTTTATCGGGCATGGACTGACCAGTTCGATCACTGGTTTGCAGCGCCCGGAACCCTGTTGATGAAGGCAGAAGTTAACGTCGTCCTCTTCTGGGAGGTGCAGCATGAGGGGCAGCGTTTTCCGCACTATGGTCGCTTTCTCAGGCTGGAGCCAGGTCAGCTCGTCGAACTGACCTGGCTCTCCGGGCCGATGGGAACAAAGGGAGCCGAAACCGTTGTGACGGTCGAGCTTGCGCCAGAGGGCACCGGAACACGCTTACGACTCACCCATGCAGGCTTTGTAGACCCGGAATCCAGTGATGCGCATGAAAAAGCGTGGCCCTCAATCCTCGCGTACCTCGATGCAAAAATGAAAGATGCTCAGCCGTAGCTGTATCGAAAATGCGCTATGGCACGACAACTACCTGGTAAAGTTCCGCGCTATGATTGCTTGCCTTATCTACGAGCCCATACTGATCGTGCCATAGCACCTGCAGGCTCTTAATGTCATAGGCAATGATCTTGCTACCTGATTGCATATAGAGCACCCCATTCTGGATCGTGCTGGGATCACCTGTCACCTTTTTTGCCCGGCCATTGCCACTCGTAGCATCATAAACGTACAGGGTAGAGGTGAGGAGCTTGCCGCTAGTGTGATCATAGACATTCGCTTGCACACAAACATATCCTTCGCCAACAGTCAGGCCGCTTACATCAACGTTATAGTCTTTGTGCCAGACCTCATGGCCCTGAGCGTTAAGTACATGTAGGGTCGAGTGACTGTTGCCAGAAACCGTCACCTCAGAAGGAATACCTTCGATGAAGTATACATATCCATTATTCACTTCAGGCGCACTGGTAACCCAATCTTTCGCAGAATACTTCCAAATCTGGCTTCCATCCCTGGCGTTGAAGGCGTAGACGTAGTTTTGCTGTGGAGTATCTGGATTGTAGCCATGAGTGGCAATAAATGAAGCAGCGTATATGACGTTATCAACAACTTGTATGTCGGTGAATATATGATTTTGCTCTGCTAACCTGGATGACCAGATCTGCTTACCTGTATTTGCGTTTACTGCAAAGTAGACGTTTTTGAGCGTGCCATAGAGCACACCATTGCTTATGACGGGTGTGCCTCCATCGTAAATCCCTGAAAAGGAAAGCTTTTTCTGACCAGTTGTTGTATTTGTATAATACTGCCTGAATAGGGCAGATGTGCCAGTCTCATACGTCCAGTTCTCTTTGCCCGTTTTCGCTTCGAATGAGAACACAGTGCCCGCGCGATTCATCACAAACACATGTCCATCAGAAACAACAGGTGAGGTAAGAACACTCATAATATAAGGACTATTTCCGCTTTCATCCCTTATGACATTTGCTTTGACGGACACATTCCAGAGTTCTTTGCCAGTTTTTATGTTCAGCGCAATGAGGCGTGCCTGTCCACCCTTTATATCTGTTGCATTGAGATAGATTGCATCGCCGTAGGCAAGCAGCGTTCCCACATCGGATAGACTATTTTGGTATACCCACACAGCTTTATGCGTCTGTATATCCAGCTTGCTTACTACAGGATGAGGAGATAAATCAGTCTGATAGGTGATATATATGCCTGATGCATCAGTGACTGCTACGCTCGTTGGACGCAGGTTGTCAAACGCAGTGTTGCTCTGGGCATGTCTCTTGCCCAGTATGTTGAAGAGAATGACTGCGCTCCCCACCAGTACTGTAACCATAATCACAGCCACGAGCAGACTGAGTGTGCGCTTAAAGCCGCTACTTGACGGGTTCGCTAAAGACAATCTGCCCTTTATTGTACGCTTGCTTTTCAACGAAGAGAGGGGTACGGTTTGGGTTGTGGTTGTATCTTGCGCGAATTGTTTTTGTCGCTCTTGCGCCAGGCGGTTCCAGACCGCGTGCAAAGATTGAGCGTTTTGGTGCTCGTACGGTTGGCAGGTGCCTTGCAGATCTTGTAGTAGGCGTTGATCGTCGAGTGCAAGCCAGTCGGCAGGATGGGCGATCTGCTCATCCAGGTGTTCAGGTGTAAAGGTTGTTTCGTCGCTATTCATAGGATGCCGCCTCCTTTCTCGTTTCTGGTATAGAGTGTACGCAGTAGTTTGAGCGTGCGATGAAGTGTCATACGCACGGCTCCCTCGCTCTTCTTGATAACCGTGGCTATCTCGCCACATGTGAGGCCATGTCCAAAGCGCAACAAAACAATTTCTCGCTGCACCTCTGGTAGTTCTTGTAATGTTGTATATAAATTTTGATATTCCTCATTTTTAAGCGCGATCTCTTCGGGTGCCTGCTCATGATTCTCGTAAAGAGTATCCTTCACCGTATGCAACTCTTTATGCATGCGGTGCTTGTTACGCCGATGATAGTCTACAACTTTGTTGCGGGCAACTACCCAGATCCAGGTGCCCAATCGCTGCTCGTCTACATCTACGGACAACCTTTTTTCCAGAATTGCCAGGAATACATCCAGGAGCAAATCTTCCGCATCCTCGCGCGATACGACGTTGCGTAAGAGATAAGCGAAAATAGCTGGAGCATAGCGCCGATAAAGCTCGGCATCCGCTGCCTGGGCATACACCATAAATGGTTGTGGTGGCATGTGTTATCCTCATGCTTTTCGAGATTTTGTATATATATTCGTATGAAGAACGCAAACATAACACAGGGCTCCATTTTTCCGACAACAGAGGGAAGTATTGGGGTGCACTATGTTTCCCCGCCAAACTTCCTGCTTGTTTAGAATATAGAAAAAGTTCATTTCACTTGTAAAATAGTTCATCTAGATAATGTGCGATTTTTAACAGTGGATAGATTACATAGGATGTTATACTCAAATTACTCAAAAAGCCAGGTGAAAAGTTTTGTAGTGTATTCACTAACAAGGATGAGAAAATGATGAAAAAGATGTTGAAATGCATGTTGTTATGTTTATTCTGCCTGGCTGCTCTCTTGCTCATACCGGGCACAACGCCGAAGAGTTACGCGGCTGCGCTTATTCCTGACAAGCAGCTGTCTGGCAGTCCCTGTGATCCTAGCCTGCCTCAGAATACTGGAATTTCGTATGATGCTAATGCCTATACCACCAGTAAGACTGATAACCCGGTGACTCCAAAACCGATGGGAATGTTTAGTTTTGCAAGATCAAATGCGCCCGCGATAGGTGCGTGGGCGTGTATGGGTGGGGGCCTGACTGGCCTGAGTGTTGGCAATGTAGGTGCTGGCTGGTACAATCTGCGGACCACCGTGGATGGGGTAACAACTCAGACGACCCCTCATTCCAATGTCGTGTTTAACTTTGGCGACCATATGCAGATAGAGCTCTACCTACAGGCGGATCAGCAATATACGTTCCAGGTGCAATCCTGTTCACGTCGCTTGTGGTGGAGGTGGTTCACATTTTGTAGCGCGTGGTCGCCCAATCTGCACCTGACAACCGCTGCAAATCAGTATTGCCTGAATGGCTATGTCTGGCGCGAGGCCACGCCGTTTGATCATGTGTGTGTCATTCCATCCCAGCGTTCACAGGCTGCCTTTGATAATAGTCAGGCCGTATATCGTATCAATCCTTACGGGGCCTATGGTCCTCAATCCTGCATCTCTGGCTATGTCTGGCGCGAAGCTTTCGGCGGCGATTATGTGTGTGTGACTCCTCATGAGCGCTCACAGGTTGCGTATGATAACAGCCAGGCCATCGCCCGCATCGTAGCGCTGTAAAAACTGTTATTCCCTCTATACCATTTTGCCACACTATTGCGCTTAGCACAATAGTGTGGCAAAATGATATAGAAAATGGTATAGACGGAATAACAGTCAGGAGAGTGGGGAACAGAATAGCATCATCTTGTTTTTTACTTCAAGTTATATTTGTACATTGCTATATGGAGAATCAAGTGAATTTAAGGACATTTCTTAGCACTATCGCTGACTCATCCAACGAAATCGACCGCCTCATTTTTCTTCTCATCCATCGAGATGTCCGCCAGCGTGGTCCAGCGCTCAGACGACTCCTGCACATGGATACCCCCGCAGTCGAAGAGCGACTGTTTGCGCTTCTGCGTGCAATCAATGATACTTATCAGGATGACCCATCTAATAGCGAAGATAGAGGTATCTTTGTTGATGAATATTTTTTGAAGCATGTGCTTCTCTGGCGTGGGAGAGCTGCGTTCCCATCATTGCTTGCAGCCTTGGATGATTCAGCATTCCTGGTCAGAAACGCTGCTGTCTATGTGCTGAGCAAATTGGGTGATCCTGGAATCTTTCCAGCTATATTTCGGATGCTCATGAATGATCCTTTCCCTGATCGCTATGACTGTTCCGCTCTTTTTGCCCTTGCAACCCCCCAGCACCTCAATCTGCTTCTTCCCCCTCTCATACAGAATCCCGTACAGCGACATGTTGCCGTCAACTTTCTCAGAGGCATCGGACCAGCGGTAGCCTCCTCTGTCCTGCCCCTATTGGCCGAGCAAGATGTTGAAGTCCGTAGAATCGCCGTCGAGCTCCTTGGCGAAGCAGGTTCCCCGGAAGTCATTGATGCACTGACTGTTGCTCTCCATGATACCGATGCAGGGGTACGTAGCCAGGCTGTGAATGCTTTGCGCCTATTGAACGCTCAGCAGGCTCTTCCTGCACTCGTGGAAATGGTGAACGATACAGATGATAATGTGCGAATAGAAGTGATAATAGCTTTGAAAAGTTTGGACGGCCCAGAACTCTTTGAAATGCATATCGCCACCTTACAACACCCTGATGCTGATATACGAGCAAAAGCTATAGAAGGATTATATGGGGATATTCGCGCTGTCGAACCGCTCATTATAATAGCCTTACATGATCCAGATGCAAAGATACGTTTCAGTGCGATTGCCGCATTGTACCGCTTCGGCAACCATCACGCCGTCGATCCACTCATTATTGCCCTGACTGATCCTGATATTGGGATACGTGTTGCCGCTGCATACTGGCTGGGAGAATTGGGTGATTCGAAAGCTGTTGAAGCACTCATTGCTGCTTTTGCTGCTTCTGTTGCATCCCAAAAAGGTGATCGTGAAGGTACAGTTGATGCTGGTTTCCCCGATGCCAATGACGAGTTGCGAGAGCGTATTATTCATGCTCTATGTAAAATTGGTGATCCTGGGGCCATCGACATGCTGATCACTGCCCTGGATGATGCTAGCTCTTATGTTTGCAGTAGTGCCATAAGAGGATTAGCAGAATTGGGTGATCAGCGTGCTGTAGCGCCGCTCCTTAAGCGTTTATTTGGAAAGCATGATACTGATGTTGCTGAAGCGCTAGGATCGCTTGGCGGCTTGCAAGCCATTGAGGGGCTCTACAGTGTTCTGCTAGATGTGCAGAAGTATCCTGAATATCTGCGTCGTAGCGTTGCTCAGGCGCTCAGGCAACTGCAACAGCCAGCCCCCCAGGAACTCTTTAGTAGATTGTGCCATGCCGAACCGCTCGAAAAGCGCAACGAGACGGCCATGATCCTTGGTATATTAGGCGATCTCCACGCTTTTACGCCGTTGCTGACACTTCTCAACGATACGCAAGAAGACCCATCAGTACGCTGTGTAGCCGCCCATGCACTGCACGTACTCGATAATGAGCAAGCTATCGAAC
This sequence comes from uncultured Chloroflexia bacterium, assembly GCA_963850365.1. GTDB lineage: Bacteria > Chloroflexota > Ktedonobacteria > Ktedonobacterales > Ktedonobacteraceae > Dictyobacter. Next base: position 17,612 of record CAWKKX010000020.1, on the reverse strand, counting down.
CGCTCATCGCCATTCTCGCCCGCGATTCTTCCCGTGTTGTCCGTGCTCAGGCTGCACATGTTCTTGCTGGATCACAACAGCCAGCGGTATTCACCGCCTTGCTGAACGCACTTGCGGATGAAGCACCCATTGTGCGCGTTGTCGCTGTCACCAGTTTGCAATCCTTTAATGATCCCCAGCTAATACCAATTCTACAACAGATGATGAAGCGAGAAGTCGCTCGCGACGACGATTTCGTGGACTATTTCGCTGATACAATGTACCTCCACATCCTAATGATTGAATCGTGGCTTCCTGAAGAATGGATACAGAATGCTATTAATTACCTTCAGGCATGATTTTAAGGGGATCAGGCTCCCATTACATATACACCCGCACACATACAGCAAGTTGCAGCAACCAACGCACCTGGCGTCCCTTCTACAAAGTATCGGAGCGAAAGCCAGAAAATAGTAGCTTTTATCGATGCTTTGCTTTCAACCGTGAGCATGATGGGAGCCTGGCACCCACTTAAAGATGAGTTTAATATCTCTACATCTATATATTTGATATTCAAATACTGCATAGAAAAGTTTATAATGTATAAGGCGTTACGATGTGGAAAATGTAGAAAGGGATACACTATGCACAGAAAAATTTCTTCTTTTCTAAAAAGAACTGTCCCGTTTTTAGTTGTTGCTTGCATTGCGGTGGGAACGCAAATAATACAACCTTCTTATGCGGCTTCAAAGGACCTGACAACCGCTCATCTGTCAACAAATGCGAGTGTTGCAGTGATCGGGCCAGCGCCCTCTTTGCCTGCTTATGTGTCTGATATTGCGGCACTCTCACGGACCGATATCTGGTCGGCTGGTTCTGCTCCCGATACTGACGGCTACCCGATTCCCGTTATGAGGCATTTTGATGGCATACAGTGGAGCGAGGTGAAAACTCCCGATCTTGGCCGGGTAGGAGAATTCCTGCATTTAGCAGCCGTCTCTGCAAATGATATCTGGGTCAACGGCGATGTGCGTGATGGCTACTCAAGTAGCGCTTTTCTTGAACATTGGGATGGGACCGTATGGACAATAATGAATTACCCTCATTCTTCTTTCTCTGCCGGCTCCTATATTACTTTAAATGATGTGGTTGCGAAAAAAACTGGCGTCTGGCTCACTGGTAATTACACCTATTATGTAAAAAAACAACCTGTTGAGGGAAAATTTATAGATTATTTCAATGGTCAACACTGGCAAGCAATCGAGGCTGGATTGGAGACGGTTGGGGCATTGGACCATCTCGATGTTCTTGCGCCAAATGATATCTGGGCTATTAATGGAGGTCGGACCTTCCATTTCGATGGGAAGCGCTGGCATGAGATTCCAAATAAACCAAATGTTCAGTTGGTGGCGATATCTGGCGATCCAGCGTCATCCAATCTCTGGATAGTCGGGCACGACGAGAATTTTCAGGCTCTCTCTGAACACTGGAATGGAAAGCAATGGCAGGTGGTAAATATTCCCACTATCCTTAATCCGAGTAGCGGAACACAATACAGCGAGCTCACTTCAGTGTTTACCACAGCCGCTAATGACGTGTGGGCATTGGGATATGTAAACAACGGGCTTGAGCAGCACTATGGGACCACCGAGCTTTTTGAGCACTGGGACGGACGAGCATGGACGCAGGTAAATCTATCCGCTCTCGACCTCTTGCGCACTGAGCGCCTTGGCACATCAAATACGCTGGTTGGCATTGGTACCTATCTAGGATATGCCCACTTGCTCACCTTGACATACTAACTGGAAGGTCTCTCAAGTTTTTCGAACGTAGCGCTTTGATATTCTCAACACAGGAAAAATTTGAGAAGGCGAAATAGTTACGAGGCACACAGGGGTGACAGATCTCGAATATCCGTCACCCCTGTGCGTTTTGCAAATTCAGGCGGTAGAATTAATCTTCTTTAGAAGCAGGCGATGCCTTTGGGCGAACCAAGGCCAGTTTGGAAGGCATAGGTCACGCCGCCTACAGTGTTCAGGCAGCCTTTGCTGCGGTTTGTCCAGGGCACAATGGCAGCACTTGCGTCGCCCGCCGTTCCACCGGCCAGGGCGAAGGTTGCCGCAATGATCGGCGCGGATGCACTGGTACCGCCGACTCTGAGACCACCACCCTTATTGAACGTGTCGTAGACATAGACGCCCGTCGCGGGATCAGCTACAGCAGAAACGTCCGAGACTGCACGCCTCGTACACTTCGTCACTGTTCGCACTTCCCAACTCGGAATGGCGATCTGCGTGCTACAGCCACCACCGGCCCCTTCTGTCGAACTCGTATTCCAGGACGTCTCACTGCCATTTGAGTTTAAGGTCGTACCACCAACTCCAACTACATCCGGGCAGTTGGCCGGATTACCGACACCAGGGCCAGAGTCGCCAGAACTTGCGGTCACGGCTATGCCTGGATGATTGTAGAATGAATTGCAACTCGATGCATCACCTGCCCCTTCATTGCCACCGTAACTGTTGCTAATTTCATTTGCTCCAAGGGCTGCAGCCTCATTCACAGCTGTACCCAGATCGGCTAGACTGGCTGAACTGGCTTCCACCAGGAGAATATGGCAGTTCTGGCAGATGGCGCTCGCCATATCTACGTCGAGCGAGATCTCAAGACCCCAGCCGCTATCTGACGCAGGAGGAGTCTTCCCTCCCGCTTGATTGACTTTACGGAAACAGCCATTCGCGGTCGTGCAGGCCGAAAGACCGAACATCGAACGATATTTTGCCAGGTCGGCCTCAGCCTTAGGGTCATCGTATGCGTCTACAATTGCGATGGTCTGCACCGTTGCCGCTTTGGTCGGCAAGCTATATGCGTTGTGCAGGGCTGTGGGCGAATATGGAGCCGCACTACCAGGAGGGAGAGCATTTGGGGATGTGGCTGTGTTCCCCGTCGTCGCAACTCGCTCTTGTGCAACAGGAGTAGCAAATGTTGGCTGGACTGTCGTTGTTGATACTAGTGCTAGACAGCGTGCAAAACCCCTTGGCACCGCCGGGCAAGCTGGAGCGTACGACAGAGAAGAGGCACTTGTGTTGACTGTTGCAACGGATGTATTGACATCTGTGTGCTGAGTACTGTGCTGTGCGCTGATGGTTGGGCTTGCAAATACTTGTGAGGTTGGAATGCCCACAGCAAGAGCCGTAATAAAGACGGCTACTAGAATGGTTAGAAAATCCTTTTTCAACTAGCTGGCACCTTTCATATGGATCTAATAATAAATATGAGTTCTCTAGTGCATTTTTGCCGGATAATGCGGGATAAATTCCCTCCCCCCCATTGGAGTGCTGGCTGGCGCTAATGTTCGTTATGACCCGCCTGAGTATCATAAAACTAGAGAGACTACATGAGGGAATAGGCTGCGATAACCTCTATAGAATTCTTTAGAAGCTTGTTTCCCCAATGAACCGCTAAAACTCCTTGAGATAACGCACTAGCCCCTTATCTATAAGACGCTTAATATATCTATTGGTATCAATATTTTTACCCGAATATATCACAAGAAATAAAAAAGAATCCTGTAATTGGGGCTTAACATAAATAGTTGTCTGAAAATTTCTAGTTTCTCGTGGTTGCTCGTTTCTTGTTTTATATTATTTTTGTTCCAGATGCAAAATATACGTAAAATAAAAATAATCTAGAAATGGTCTAAAGTGCGGCTCAAAACAGGAAATTTGGAGGGAAAGATTGTTAGAAGCCCACTGATGACGAGCCTTGACAGGCTCGTCATCAGTGGGCTTCTAACAGTAGTGAAGTCGAGTAGGATTGATCTTAGAAGCAGGCCACACCATTGGGCGAACCAAGCCCACTTTGGAAGGCATAGGCTGTGTTGCCTACCGTGTTCAGGCAACCATTGGCTCGCTTCGTCCAGGGAACCATGGCAGAACTTGTATTGCCTGCCGTCCCACCTGCCAGGGCAAAGGTTGCCGCGATGATTGGAGCAGAGGCGCTGGTGCCACCGATCTGGAGGCCCCCACCCTGATTGAACGTATCGAAAACAAAGACGCCCGTATTGGGGTCAGCCACCGCAGAAACATCCGAGACCGCACGCATGGCACAATTGGTCACCGTTTGTACTTCCCAGGTCGGAATGGCGATTTGAGCGCTACAGCCGCCGCCAGCCCCCGACGCTGCACTCGTATTCCAGGCTGTCTCGCCACCATTCGTATTCAACGTTGTGCCACCTACCCCGGTGACATTAGGACAGGCAGCAGGAAAATTGACTGCAAGGCCAGCGTCGCCAGAACTTGCGGTCACGGCTATGCCTGGATGATTGTAGGATGAGCTACAAATTGCTGCTACACCAGCTGCTTCAGTCGCGCCGTAGCTGTTGCTAATTTCGTTTGCCCCAAGGGCAGCTGCTTCATTTACTGCAGCACCCAGGTTGGCTGTACTGGCTGAATTGGCCTCGACCAGGAGAATATGGCAATTCTGACAGATGGCACTCGCCATATCCACATCGAGCGAGATCTCAACGCCCCAACTGCTGTTGGCCGTAGGAGGGGTTGTCCCTCCTGCCTGATTTACCTTGCGGAAACAGCCATTCGCGGTCGTACAAGCCTGGATGCCGAACATTGAACGATACATTGTTAGATCAGCCTCAGCATTGGGATCGTCGAATGCGTCTACAATCGCGATAGTCTGCACCGTTGCTGCTGTCGTAGGCAGGTTATACGCATTGTGCAGAGCGGTAGGCGAATATGGAGCCGCGCTGCCTGGCGCAAGAGCTGCCGGCGCTGCCACGTTTCCTGCTGGCGCAAAATTAGGCTGGGCAGCCGGAGTGGCGAACGTTGGCTGAACAGTTGTCGTCGAAACCATGGCCAGACAACGCACAAAACCTGGTGCAGCCGTGGGGCAAGCTGCAGCATATGACATAGGAGCCGCTGTTGGTGTGTTTATAGCTGTGGCGGACGTATTGACCGTTGGAGTGGCTGTACTGACAGCGATGGGTGTTCTCATCTTACCATGTCGTGCACTGATGGCCGGGCTGGCGTGTGCAAACTCAGCTTGTAAGGCCGGAATGCTCGCCGCAATTGCCGTAACTATAATAAAGACTGCCGTCAGGATGACCGCAATATATTTTTTCAACTGTTTCACCTTTCGTATGTGTCTAGCAACAAATAAGAGCTCTCTAGCGCATTTTTATCTGATCTTTGGGATTTTGTATATCTATTTTCCCTAAGGGAGTCACAGAACTAATGCCTTTCATGACCTGTTTGAAGGTACTGAAACTAGAGAGAATATAGTAAGGGTTAGAATGCGATAACCTCAATAATCTTATTGAGTGATCCTGAGCTTTCCTTGAACAAGATGAAACACTCTGGTGCAACCTGCATTAAACCCGTTCTATATATAGCACGCCAGATTTGTCTGTTATTGTCAGGTCCTACCAAAAAGTCACACAAAAGATGGGAGAGATTTATAGAGATTTGCTATCCAATTAAATCCTTGCCAATAGGGCCTGTGTAGCCAGAAGTGGGATTACTTTGTAGAGCTATTTCTTCCTGTTCTATTGTAGAATACCAGGCAGATTATCAGAATATGACAGTTTTTTCATGATTATTGACATGCTGCACTCTGTCAGGTATCCTCAATCGTAGCGCACATGCTTAACTGCAGCAATTAGTGTTTTAGGAATTATTCCTGAGCAGTTTTCTCTGAGCGAGTAAAGGGGTTTGAGGGATGAGGAAAGCGGTTGTTAGCTGGACTTTACAGTGGCGAGCCTACTCTCAATAGAAGTAGATTCGCCACTAACTATTTTATATTCTTGAAGGAACCTTGACAATTATTTAAGCTTTTCTTGAGCTCCCTGCGCTTTATTAAGAGTATAGTATAGCCAATAGTAATTTCTTTCTGTATCCTCAAGTGGATCGGCATTACGTCTCAGCTGGGCTGCTTACGCCCTGGGGATTGGACACGGGAATAGCGAAAAGATCAATTTTTTTGTACTAAAGAGAAAAAAAGAAAGTATAAATGGTGGAAAATGATAGTACGGCGAGAAGACTTCAGAACATTTACATGCGTAGCTTTGTTGCTTTTGGCTGCAATGATGACTCTGGCAGCTTGTGGCGGTGGGAGCGATACAACAACAGCATCGAATAGCGCGAGTAGCTCGAACACGCCAGCCCCGCGCCCCAAGGCTCCCAAGCCAGTCTCCGGGACAATTGCAAGCTATGATGCAGCTAGCAAAGCGCTGACAGTTAAAGAGGCCAGCGGCACCACCCAGGCCTTTACAGTCGTTGGCACAACCAGGATCGTAAAAAGCCAGAAGATCACTGCACAGCAATTGGATACAATGGTTGCTGGCGATGGGGTAAGTGTACTTGTCGTAGGCCCACTGGCTAGCGCGAACACGTACACAGCCCAGGAAGTTGTCGTCTATGACGGTGCTACCTTAGCTCCCAACGCAAATGCTAATCGTGGTGGCGGAGTGCGCCCAAATGCAACTGCAGCCGCTCGCCCGGCAGCTAACAACAGAATCCTCATACAAAAAGGAAAAGTGCAGAACAATCAGCTTGTTGGACAAACTACGGCCGGGCAGACAGTCACCGCCAACCTGAGCGCTACAACAACGCTGTTTCAGGAAACGGTAGGGGTCGCAACTGACCTGCAGTCCGGCCAGACTGTGACAGTGAACTCTGGTCCAGCTCAGGGAAGTGGTAGCATGAAAGCTCGCCAGATCCTTGTGGGAGTTGTTCCTACGCGGGGCACTGCTGGCTAATCGGGCCAGTGCCATAGTGTTGGTAGAAAGCCAGGATGTTCAACCTTCTCAATACAGGTTGAAGATAGATGTTTTACATTATTTATATTTTTCATACATTTTTGCGCACTGCGCAAAAATGTATGAAAAATATAAATAATGTAAAACAAAGAACACGAGCACTCACGAGAAAAGGGAGTAGACCGTGGTGATGGAAAGCAAATGCTCTCTCTGGTACGAATCTCAGGTGAAAATTGTGGATAACGTATTGTATACTACTTCTGTATTTACGTCTATAATATATATGTATGTATGGTCTTAGAAGAGGCAAAACCTTCGTGACATTGACTCCAACTATTCGTAATGAAGGTTCAAAAAGACGAGAAAGCAATATATTTTATATGTTTTGGAAGGCAGTGTCGTATGGCAGATCCAATCTCCGTTGCCCTCACCGTTTTCGTTGCCAGCAACGCCCCATCCTGGCTTGCATCCTTGCGCGGCACTCTGCTCGATAAGGGGCGTGAGCTTGCTATCAATAAGGGCAAAGAAAGAGGGGGCCAGCTTGTGCGCAATCTTCTCCACTTGGACGAGAAAGAGCAATTGCGTCACCTTGAGCAGGCACTCAAGAATGCGACCGAGCGTGGTCTGGTCGCATTTGATACTCTAGCACAGCGTGACCAATACAAAGATATTCTGCGTACCCTCTCGCAGCCAGGACCTCAGGGCGTGTTGCTGCGCCAGGAAATCATGCAACTCTTCACGCTCTCAGACAAACCCGCTCTTGCCGCCCTGAGCGACAAATACAATCAGCGGCAGCGCTTCTATAACGCTGCCTATCAAGATATTGATGCTGCCCCCTATCTCAGCAGCTTCTTCTCCGCGCTGCTCACAGAACTCTACGCCGATCCCTATTTCAGGATGCAACTGAGCGATGTTCTGCAACTACGTGCCGCTACCAGCACACAGCAATCTCTGTTTGACATCGTCGTCGTGCTCAAGGGCATCGGCGAGACGCTGGCCGATACTTACACCGCCCAGGATCTGATGTGTGATATAGAGGCTTATGCCGCCTATATCGAGCGTACGTTGCGCAACCTCAAAATTGTCGGCGTTGTCCCAAAGGATCAGAATGCCGATCCCGAGTTGAGCGGTGTTTTTGTCCCACTACGTATTGCCCTGAGCAAGCAAACCACTCATGTACGTGTTCCTTCAGATGAGCAAACAAGCCATGATGAGGAGCAACCAGATGCCCTTGTTGCTATGCTTGAGCAGCATCCTTACCTTGTGCTGCTCGGTGGTCCTGGTTCTGGTAAATCCACGGCCACAAAGTATCTTGCCTGGGCGCATGCAGCCGCAAATCGATCCGCCCATCCCGTGGAAAATCAACTGCTTGCCCTCACGCATCCCTCGCTACTCTCCGGCAATCCTTTGCCGCTACGCATCGAGCTGCGCCGTCTCAGCGAAGAGCGGAAACGCGCCAACTATGATTTTCTCTCGTTTGTCGTACAGGTCCTGCTCAAGCGCGACGGCATTGAAATCAATCCGCACATGTTCAAAGAACTGCTGGCACGTCGTGCCCTGCTCCTGCTTTTCGACGGCCTCGATGAGGTTGCGACCCTGGATGAGCGTCGTGGGCTGGTCGAAGAGATCGAACACTTCGCCCTGGCTTATCCTGGCAATCGCGTCCTGGTAACCTCGCGTCCCGTTGGCTACGACCTTACGCGCATCTCGCATCCGCTCTTCGCCGATGCCGAAGTACAGAGCTTCAACGATGAGCAGATCCAGCAATTCTTAAAGAACTGGTATACCGCCGTCCTGCGTCTCTCGCCTATTCCACAACGCGAGCAGGAAGAGATGGGCCTGCTACTTACAACCTTACAAGCGAATCCACGCCTGCACAAGCTGGCCGAAAATCCGTTATTGCTAACCGTCATTACCGTTCTGCACCGCTACGAGCGCCTGCCCGACAGAAGAGTGCTCGTCTACGACCGCTGCGCAGACCTGTTGCTCGAAACCTGGGCCAAGCTCAGAGGGACGGACATGCGTTGGGAGGATTTGAAGCTGAGCAAGGAAGATCAGTATGTTTGCGTTGCCTTCCTGGGCTTCGTCCTGCACAAACGCTCACAGGAAGAGGTGCTCGCTGACAACGACGAACCGGCAGGCATGACAGTCGATGTTCCCTCACGCTTCCTGCGCACCAACGTCGAGAGCTTCCTCAAAGAGCGCGACCTGATCATCGGAAGGGCCGAGCGCAACAAGGTGGCAAGCCGCTTCATACAGCTTGTACAGGAAGAGGCGGGTTTGATCGTCGAGCGCGGCACCGCCGAGAATGGTGAAGCGCTTTATAGCTTTGTCCATCGCACGTTCCAGGAATACTTCGCCGCCGCCGACATCTACGAACGCTACCAGCAGCAAGAAGATCCAGCTATCATCAGCGAATTTCTCATGGAAAACCTGCACGATCCTCACTGGCGCGAAGTAATCTTCCTTTTGCTCAGCAAGCTCAAATCCACCCCCGTTACCAACCAACTACGCCAGATCCTCCAGGGCAAAATAAAAAGCCACCGTAGCGCCTACACCGAGATCATCCAGCAAGACCTCTTCTTCATCTGCGATTGCCTGCTAGAAGAGATCAAAGTCGAGAATACACTGATAGATGCGGTAAGGCTCCGCTTGAGCGATGTAGTGAAAAGTTCGCCCTTCCCAGCACAACGGCGGGAGGCACTTGAGTATCTAGGAAAGTTGGCTCAAACGCGCCAATATATAGGCCAGGGATACAAAGAACTGCTCACGTTTGCAATGGATGCTGCATTGGATGAGATGACAAGATTAGAGTCAGCTCAGATTCTATATATCTCTAGCCCTGCACTTTCTGAAGAGAGACGGCAGGCAAATCAGGTTTTAACAACGTTGCTGCTGCATGGGGATCTGACAATAGATCAGATGCGAGGGATGGCCGATTCCCTTGATATGAGAAGTGCAAAAGGATCGGAAGCTCAGCAGCTAGCCACATTGATGTTGAGCATGTTGCTTACTCACACGAATTCAACGGTAGAGCAGATGCGGCGGACGGCAGAGACCCTCTATAGAAGCAGCGCAGAAGGATTGGAAGCTCAACAACTAGCTACATCGACATTGAGGATGTTGCTCACTCGTCAGGATTTAACGGCGAAGCAAGCCTGGGAGACGGCGGAGTCCCTCTACCATAACAGTGCAGAAGGATCGGATGATAAGCAACTAGCTATATCGACGTTGAGGACGTTACTGACGTGTGAGGATCTGGCAGTAGAGCAGATGCGGAGGACGGCGGAGTCTCTTTATGGTAGCGGTGTAGAAAGAAAAGAATTGGAAACCCAGCAATTAGCCGCATCGATGTTGAGTATGTTGCTGACGCGTGGGGATCTAACGGTAGAACAGGTGAGTGAGACGGCGGAGTTACTGTATAGAATAAGTGCAGAAGGATCAGAAAATGAACAGCTAGCTACATCGATGTTGAGGACATTGCTCAAACGTGTGGATCTAACGGTAGAGCAGATACGAGAGATAGCGGAATTCCTCTATGATAGTAGCGCAGAAGGGTCGGATGATAGGTGGCTAGGCACATCGATGTTAAGAACATTGCTCAAGCGTGAGGATCTAACAGTAGAACAAATACAGGAGATAGCAGAATCCCTCTATAATAGTAGCGCAGAAGGGTCGGATGATGAGCAGCTAGCCACGTCGATGTTGAGGTCATTACTTAAGCGTGGCGATTTAACAGCGAAGCAGCCCTGGAAGACAATGGAGTTCCTCTACCACAACAGCGTAAAAGGATCGGCTGATAAGCAGCTAGCTACATCGATGTTAATGACATTGCCCATGTGTAGGGATCTAGCGGTGGAGCAGGCGCGGAGATGATCGAATCTTTCTATCGTCTAGAGGCCCTCTATATAAGCATTTTGGAAGAATCGGATGATAAGCCGATAGCCACATCGATGTTGAGTACACTACTCAAGCGTGAGGACCTGACCACGAAGCAAGAGTGGGAGACGGCAGTGTCCCTCTACTATCACAGCGCAAAAGGATCGGATGCCAGGTTGTTAGCCACGTCGATATTACTAAAGCAGCTTTCAAGCTCCGGTGTCTTGGAAAATGAGAAAGATGTTTATAGTATATTTCGTGCAATGGTTTCTCAATTCCACAAACTTCCACAACTTGCTAGCGATGAGGTAGAGTAGGTCTGTCTATGAGTGTTACATCTGCAGCTTGTTGAAATCAATCAATGTATCTATACACATCATTTGATTTATAGTATAATAATCGCACCTGTTTTTGCAAATCTCAGTGGTTTCTGGTAGCTAGCCCCAAAGGGAAAAGTTATCATTGATGCGAAAGCATGCTTATGTTTAAATCACATCCTGCCTACGAATAGTGCAAACAGAAAGGTCTTGTAGTGATGCTGAAGCCCAGGCTCACTGAGAACCGCTATTCAGTTTGCGTTGGTATCAATTGCTATGATCCGGGGGCAACATTAAGCCTGCTCCACTTTGCCGAGACCGACGCTTTAGCCATGGATGAGATGCTTGGGAAGATGGGCTTTGCGTACGAGAACCGCAGGCTGCTCCTGGGCGAGTCTGCCAGCCTTGTGGAAGTGAATGCAGCTTTATCAGAAATGATCCTGGATAAGGCAAATGTGAACGATCTGGTTGTCTTCTACTTCGCGGGCCACAGTGTGCTCTTGCCCGTCAGAGGAGACGATGGCGACGTGGAACTACAGAGCGAAGTCTTTTTAGCGCCCTACGATTTTGCGAGCCAAAAAATTCTGCGTAGCCGTTCATTTCGCCTGCAGCAAGCTCTCGGCATGGAAAGGGTGCGCCAGACTTTTTTCGAGAGCGAAGGTTCCCGCAAGCGTCTCTTCCTCTTCGACAGTTGCTATAGCGGAGATTTTTATGGCCCACGCTACCGTGACGAGCATGATCCTGTACAGGGCTATATCAAGCATATGCTCGACAGTAAAAGCACTGGCAGAGTCGCCTTATCAAGCTGCCTGCCCATCCAGAGCGCAGTCGAAGATCCCGCGCTTGGTCATGGACGTTTCACCTATCATATACTCCAGGCGCTCAGCGGAGCGGCCCCCGCAGCGTTACGGGCGGATGGCAGCATAACCGTGAATAGCCTATTTGACTACATCGCCGAACAACTTCCGCGTAGCCAGCGTCCCGTCCTCAGCGGAGTCCAGCAAGATAGCTTTGAATTGGTCCGTTATCCCGAGCTTGTAGTGCGTCCCCCAGCGCCTCAACCAGCCCCGACCGCGCACGATAATAAGCGTGCAGATCGAGAGCAACGCCTGCGTGCGATGATCGCCGATCACCGCGGCTTCATACAGGATCGCCTGGCAAGCTTCGTAGGGCGGCAGTCAGAGCTAGCCGAGATCAGGCAGCGCATCACCGAGAAACTCCAGACAGGTGGTTATATCACAATCACCGGTCAGGCAGGCCAGGGCAAGAGCAGCATGGTTGCCTGGCTCATCGAAGAATATGGCAGAGACCAAAGGGCCTTTCACTTCATACCTTTTAATCCTGGCCCGGACCACCAGGTCGAGCTCTTGCGCTCTATAATGGCCCGCTTGATCCTCAAATACGACCTATCGGACCTCTACGTCGCCAGCGAAAGCCGTCCGGCCCTACGCGCCTACTTTGCAAAAGTGCTCACCGAACTCGTCGCAAAAGAGGGCCAGGAGGTCATCTTCATTGATGGCCTTGACCAATTAAAAGAAGACGCCGACGGAGAGCGCGATCTCAGCTTTTTACCAGACGACCTGCCGCCAGGCATCGTATTGGTCCTTGGAACGCGCCCCGACGATCTCTTGCGTCCACTTCATCTGCGCAAACCGCACACAGAATACCGTTTGCCGGACCTCAGCAGACAAGATTTTGACCTGATCCTCAAACATCGCCATGTACAGCTGGAGAAACATCTCGTCGATGAATTCTACCGGGCCATGCAGCAGAATGCATTATATCTCGACCTTGCCGCACGAGAGCTTGCACAGAGAGAGACGCTGCTGCCAGCTACCATGATTAAACATATAACCGAAGACCCCAACAATCTTTTCTCCTTATCGATGATGCGCTTGAAGCGTAAAGAGCAACAATGGCGAGAAATACTCAAACCCATCCTTGGCGTATTACTCGTTGCGCGTGAACCACTTGCCGCAAAACATATAAGACAAATCATCAATGCCCCAGACGAATCACTACGAGCAGGTATCGAACGCCTAGGTGGATTATTAACGCAGGATGGACAGCAAAGATACTACCTCTTTCACCTAAAACTGCAAGATTACCTGCGCCAGGACGAGCATAATCCTGAAAAAGAGTATATCTTTGCCAGCGATGAGGAAATAGAATGGCAAAAGAAGCTAGCTCATTGGTGCGAACAAGCAGACATCTTAAGTGTACCGCAACACACAAAGCTCGATCCACTGAAATACAGACAGCATGAGTACAGCTTCCGCCACTATGTAGCACACTTATATTACGCGCACGAGTGGCAGAAGCTATGCGAGCTACTCGATACAGAGCAATATGGGCGCGTCAAAATGGCTCATGATCCCAGCATGCGATCCTATGTGCAGGACCTCGATATCGGCAGGCAAGTCGCCAGCTGGGAAGGCTGGGAGCTGATCGACGGCATCGCACATCTACCTCGGCTCTGGAAATACACCCTCTTACGCTCTAGTCTGACCAGTCGCGCCGACACCTATACCCCACAAGAATTTGAAATACTCATGCTCTTAAAGCATGAACAAGAAGCCATAGGTTTAGCCGAATTGCTCACACAACCGGACTATCAAGCCGAAATCTTCGCCTTGATCGGCACATGGCTAGAAAAAGAATTGTCGCGCCGACAAGAAGGTCTACAATGGTTCATGCGAGCTCAAGATATAGCAATATCATCTCCTGAAAAGATCGCAAAGATAAGTACAGCTATAAGCACAGTAAGCGGTGAGCTCGCTCAAATACAGGAATGGGATCGCGCCGAGTCCGTCGCAAATAGTATCAAGCAACCCGATGCAAGATTGCAAGCTTTAGCAAGTCTATGCAATATGTTAATCCAGGCTCACGAATGGGATCGTGCCGAATCGCTTGTACGCTCCTTGGGGCGTGAAGAAGAACGAGGGTAGTGGAACAGGCACTAAGTCTTGCACTCGTCCATGCAGGAGAGGTGGGATCGTGCCGAATCGCTTGCAGCTTCCCTTGAAGATCAGTGGGATCGCGAGGCTATACAGCAAGAGCTGGGTATGGCTCTAGTACAAGCTGGGGAATGGGATCGCGCCGAAGTAGTAGCTTGCTCCCTTGAGAGTACGCAGAATCGGGAGATAATACAGCAAGAACTGGGTATGGCTCTGGTACAAGCAGGAGAGTGGGATCGCGCCGAAAAAGTTTCGTATAGCCTTGAAAATAGAGCATTTAAGATCGCAATTTTACAAGAGCTCATAAAGGCATTGGTTACTGCGCGATCATGGATACGAGCAGCGACAATATGGGATAAATTGCTAGCACAGATTTATAAGCTAAAAGACTATGATATTAAAGTAAAAACGTTACAAGAGCTTGCAAAAACTCTAACCCAAATGCAGCAGTGCGAGCGAGCAGAGTTGCTATGGGACGAATTAGTGATACTTGCCTCAACTGTTAGGATAGGCAAAAAGAAGATAAAAACACGGCAAGAGATTATTATAGCACTTATTCAAGCAAAACAATATGAAAGGCTAGAATTGCTGCTGAAAATGCTTGAAGATGTGCCGGATAGAAATATGATGCAACTGACTCTGGGCATTGCATTAGTCCAGGCAGGAGAGTGGGATTATGCGGAGACGGTAGTACGTTTCATAGAGAGCAGAGAGAAGCGAGATGTAGTACGACAGGCCCTGGCCTCCACATTGGTCCGGGCAGGAGAATGGGATCATGCCGAAGCGATAGTACATTCCATTGAAAGCAGAGAGAAGCGAGATGCTGAGCATCGAGCTCTAGGTATTGCATTAGTTCAAGCGAAGGAGTGGGACCGTGCGATAGTTGTGATACGATCATTCGATTCTAACTTGGACCAAGATGCGTTGCGGCAAACTTTAGGTATTGTGCTGACCCAAGCGCAAGAGTGGTATCGTGAGAGAATTGTGATCCCTGTTCTTGAAGTAGCCTACTCTCCTGCGCATAAACTGGACCAGGATACGGCATTGCAAATTTTGGCGTTCGTGCTAAATCAAGCAGTAAGATGGGCAGCGGAGCAGGAGAGGACAGATTTTGCCCACTTATTTGAGTATTATAAGTTGGGCTGGGAAGCACTGGGTATTGTACTAGTAGCCGCGCAGGAGTGGATTAGAGCGAGAGCAGCAGAGAGTGAGCCGGAGCGAGAGGTGATGCTGGAAGCACTGGGTATGGCCCTGGCTCAGGCAGGGGAGTGGGAGAGGGCGGTAGCGGTAGCAGGCTCTCTTGAGAGTGAGCCGGAGCGAGAGGCGATGCTGGAAGCACTGGGTGTTGCATTAGCTCAGGCAGGAGAGTGGGATAGAGCTGTAGCGGTAGCAGGCTCTCTTGAGAGTGAGCCGGAGCGAGATGCGGTGTTGGAAGGACTGGGTGTTGCACTAGCCCAGGCAGGGGAGTGGGATAGAGCGGTAACGGTAGCTCACTCCCTTGAATATAGGCCGAAGCGGGATGTGGTGTTAAACGCACTGAGTGTTGCACTAGCACAAGCAAGGGAGTGGGATAGAGCGGAATTGGTAGCCAATTTCTTTGCAGATGTTGGAGATCAAAATGCAGTACGACAAGCTCTTATCTTCGCACTAGTTCAGGCAGGGGAATTGGATCGTGCAGAAGTCGTATGGGAAGAAATTCGTTCATTAACACATCCAATGCAAAGTAGCGAAGATAGTGGATTAGTTTTGCAAAAGCTAGGGTTAGCTCTGGCTAAGATACCGCTAGTGGAATATGCCGAAGCGGTAACGCACTTTCTTGGAAATAAAAAAGTCGTGGTGTTGGAAGGCCTGGGTGTTGCACTGGCTCAAATGGGGGAATGGGAACGTGCTGAGAGAGTCGCGCACTCTCTTGAAAATGAACAAAAGGATACAGTGTTACAAGCATTGGGTATTGTACTAGTCCAGGCACAGGAGTGGGCTAAAGCCGAAGTGGTAGCACGCTCCATCGAAACTTCACAGAATCGAAAAGTAGTACGACAAGCCCTTATCACCGCTCTAATCCAGGCAGGGAAATGGGAACGTGCGAAGAGAATGTCATACTCTTTTGCACAAGAGCGGGACCGAGAAGAGGCACTAGAAGTCCTGGGCGTTGCGCTAGCCCAAACGGGGAAATGGAAGTATGCAGAAAAAATCATAAGCTCTATTGGAACGTTTCAATGCCGCAATACAATACGACAAGCTCTAGTCTCCGCTCTGCTGCAAGCGGGAGAAGGGGAGCGTGCAGAGACACTAGTTCACTCGCTTACAGATAAGCGAGATCAAAATGGAGCACTGCGAGCACTGGGTATGGCACTGGTCCGAGCAGGGAAGTGGGATCGTGCAGAAATGATAGCATGCTCCATTAAAATCCCGTGGGACCGAGATGTAGTGCAACAGGCCCTGGTTGCCGCATTGGCTCAAGCACAGGAGTGGGATCGTGCAGAAACCGTTATAGGCTCCGTTGAAGATCGACAAAGCCAGGATGCATTACGGCAAATTTTGGGTGTTGCGTTGGCTAATGCGCGAGTATGGGAGCGTACGGAAACGGTAATACACTCATTTAAAAATATATGGAATCGAGACAAGGTATGGCGAGCTTTGGGCGTTGCATTCGCTAATGCAGGCGAATGGGATCGTGCCGAGGCGGTAGCTCGCTCAAACACTACTCTGCAAGGTCGAAATGAGGTGCGACGAGCAATAGGTATTACATTGGCTCAAGCCGGGGAATGGGATCGTGCAGAAGCGGTTATACATGTTCTTACAGATGCTGCCGAGGATCTCCATCCTTTGGGGGGAAAAAGGGAGACTAAGACAATCACTCCGCCAGAGAGCGAGGTATCTTTGTATAAGCCCTTTCCCAAATCCCCCCAAAAGATGGAGATCCGCTGCCGACCGCAATGCTGTGCGACAAGCCCTGTTCTCCGTTCTCGTTCAAGCTGAAGAGCTGGATCGTGCCGAAACAATTGCATATCTTTATGAGCAGAGCGGAAATAAGGATAGTGTCTTGTTCGGGAATGAACTGCTGGCCTTGCTTGTCGAGAAATTGGTCCAGGTGCGTCAGTGGAAACGTGTTAGAACCATTCTATACAAAATAGAGGATGATCCGACAAAAATAAGCGTTTTGAAGAAATTTCTACCCCGGCCAGCGACAGATAATGAATTCAATTTTCTATGGATAGATGCCATAGAGGTAGCCCTCTCGATCAAACGTGAAGATTTAAAGATAGAACTATTAATCGCGATGGCGGCTAATCTAGCAAAGGATAAGCAATATGAATACGTACTTCTCTTGTGCAGTACGTTATGGAACCATATACATAGCCGAGATCTCGTGCTTAACTTACTCTCGATAGCACATGGGTTGCTCCCTCTCAATCCTCAAGTGAGCCTGGCCTTTTGTGAAGCGCTTGCCTGGGTGAATACTATTCTAGTGCAGTATCCCATGACGGATCGAAAGAATGAAGAAAACCTGAAGCAGCCCCGTGCCTATCCTGATATGGGACATGATAACAAAACAATGCCTACCCGGTCAAGTAGTTTTGCACCAGGGAACGAAAAAGTATAACGATATTCTTGATGATCTCCCTGCGTTTTGCTCTGAGCAAGCTTCCCGGTTAAATTTTACCGTAAGGGTCTGGATTTTGTCGAATAACTTCAACCAATAAGCCT
>CAWKKX010000019.1:0-28994 GCA_963850365.1 uncultured Chloroflexia bacterium | reverse complement strand
TGCTGGCACACTGGTTGGTGAAAGAGGGATCTGCCCAGGGAGAATTCCCTTCATACTCCCGACCTCAACGCCCTTCCTGACAGCGTGCAAGAGGTCGCGATGCACCTGATCAATATCCTGGTCGCCGTCTACTACGACCAGTTTCTGCTGATCTTTGTAATCATCGAGCAGGCGAATGGTCTCGTTAAAGAGGATCTCCAGGCGTTTCTGCACAGCCGCGCCAGTATCGTCGGAGCGCTGATATAGCTTGCTACCATCAATATCACACACGCCAGAGACTCTGGGGGGGCGTGTGACGAGGTTATAGACATGCTGGTGGGCCTGACAAATATATCGACCGGAGAGCCGTTTGAGGAGTTCCTGGCGTGGTACCTCCAGATACACAACTTTGTCGATGCTGCGCTTGAAACGTTGCAAGTTGCTATCCAATGTCCGCGCCTGTGCAATAGTACGAGGGAAACCGTTGAGTAACACGCCATGCATACAATCTGGCTGCGCTATACGTTCCAATATCATCGCAACCGTCAATTCATCGGGAACCAGCTCGCCACTCTCCAGGATCTCGCCTTTACCTTCAACCCCAACGCTGTTTGTTCCTTTTGGGCCTTACGGAACAGGTCACCACTAGCTACATGACATCCTTCTAGAGCCAGGGCAAGCTTCTCTGCCTGCGTGCCTTTTCCCGATCCCTGTGCGCCAATGAGAATAATGTTCACGTCTCTCCTCCTTTGAAGGTTCGCTCCCTTGAGCCAGATCCCACTGTATAAAATGTATAGCTAACTATATATCAAATTCACACCTCCCCATTGTACCTAGTCTTGTACCAACATATCAATGATATACTATAAGAAAATTGTTATGAATACATCACCAATAGGTTATATATGCTCTCCCTCCACTGTCTCTCCTTACCAGCTTCACCCTCCACTTGAGCACATATGATTTATTATGTAATTAAGTATATTCAATGTAGAAAATATGCCCGATTGACAAAGTTAGCTATTCAGGGTATTCTCTCTTATAAGTACTGAGAAATCGTTTTCCTGGTTTATCTTTTTGAGGAGGATCTTATGGCATCAGGGAAGAACCATAGGGCCGCTTATCCAGGCATCAACCAGTTTTTCACTGATGCTCAATGCAGGGATGAAAGTCCGCCCCCGGCACAATACCACAAATACTGTTTTTGTATCCACTATCTTTGTGCAAGCTAGTTTAGTTTGTCGCAAGCAAATCAATCCAGGCAACCAATATCATGTGTGGACATAATGTTTTGGCACGGAGGCCTATCATGAGCTGTCCTGTCCTGTTTGTGCTCAACTTAGATTTAGAAGCACATTACTCCATATTTACACGTATCAACGCCACTCGTAGACAATTCTCATGTCGTGCCGTTGTGTGGAGAACAGCCTGACCCTTTTAGATATACTGAACCAGGTAGAGCATCTCAGTCTGGTCGGTCGTACTGCTAACATATGTTCATCCGATCAAGATGTCAGCTTTATGAGAAAGAGAGCAACAATGCAACGGAGCTTATTACGTTTCTGCTACATCATTGTGATGAGCAGCATAACACTCTTCGGGTTGGCGGCACCAGCCCTGGTCAGCACCAATGCGCTGGCCCAAACTCCAGATGCGCGGGCGCGAGCAATCGTAGCGCAGATGACCCTGGATGAGAAGATATTAGAATTGCATGGGGTCGGAGGCGCATCTCCTACTTTACGCTTTGTGCCGGGGGTGGCACGTCTGGGCATTCCGAGTTTTACGGTTACAAATGGCCCGGCGGGCGTCTCTTATGGTACCATCTCGCCGCGTAAGTTTGCCACCGCGCTGCCAGCTCCACTCGCGCTGGCCGCAAGCTGGGACACCAGCATGGCGACATCCTATGGCGATGTTATCGGTACCGAAGCCAAAACGCTCGGCAACGATCTGCTGGAAGGTCCAGACATGAATCTGGCTCGTGTCCCACAAAATGGTCGTACGTTCGAGAATCTGGGCGAAGATCCATATTTAGCCGGCCAGATCGCGGCAAACGAGATCCAGGGTATTCAGAGCCAGGGCGAAATTGCTGAGGCCAAGCACTATGCGGGTAATGAGCAGGAGACGAACCGCAACACGAGCAATAGCGTTATCGACGAACGCACATTGCGTGAACTCTATCTGGCCCCCTTCGAGACATCCGTCAAACAAGGAAATGTCGGCGCAGTCATGTGTGCTTATCCAAAGGTTAATGGACAGTATAGCTGCGAAAATTCGGTCCTTCTGCACCAGGTCCTGAAGGGGGATTGGAACTTCCAGGGCTTTGTTACCACGGACTTCGGCGCTTCACATAGTACGGTTGCGTCTGCAGTGAATGGGCTGGATCTGGAGATGCCCAAGGAGAATTTCTTTGGTGCCGCACTCAAGGCCGCCGTCCAGGCTGGCACTGTGTCGGTCTCGGTCATCGACGATAAACTCATCCGCCGCTTCCGCGAAATGATGCAGTTGGGTCTATGGGATAATCCTCCCGTCCTGACAGATATCTCGTCCGCGATGACCACTGCAGACGGCATCACTGCCCGTAAGGTCGGTCAGGCCAGCACAGTATTGCTGAAGAATAGCGCTAATCTCCTGCCACTAAGTGCAAGCAAAGTGCACTCGGTCGCGCTGATCGGCTTGTCTGCCTGGGCAAGTGTTGCCAAATCGGGCGGCGGCGGTACCGCAGGTGTCCACCCACTTTATACCGTTGATCCTCTGACCGGCCTGAAGAACCAGGCTCCCAATGTCACCTTCACCTATAACGATGGCACCAACCTTACCACCGCAGCCGCCGCCGCCAAAGCCGCTGATGTCGCAATTGTCATGGTCGGAGACGCTCGCAAAGAGGGCTCGGACTATGATATCGCATTGACAGATGGTCAAGACTCGATTGTCTCCACGGTTGCAGCGGCCAACAAGAATACTATCGTTGTCGTAAAGAGTGGCTCCGTCGTCCTCATGCCCTGGGTGAATCAGGTCTCGTCTATCCTGGAAGCCTGGTATCCTGGTGAAGAGGATGGCAATGTCGTTGGATCGATCATCTTTGGCGGCATCAATCCTTCTGGCAAGCTGCCGATTACGTTCCCGAAAGCGGTTGCTGACCTGCCCGCTAACACAACCGCTCAGTATCCAGGCATCAATAATCAGGTCAACTACTCTGAGGGGCTCAAGATGGGCTATCGTTCCTATGATGCGCGTAAGGTCGCGCCGCTCTTCCCATTTGGCTTTGGCCTCTCCTACACGACCTACGCCTACAAGAATCTCGTGGTTACTAGTGGCTCAGGCAATACGGCTACGGTCACGTTTGATGTCACCAACACGGGTAGTCGTGCAGGATCGGAAGTCGCTGAGTTGTATGTGAGCATGCCAGCGGCTGCCGGTGAGCCATCTAGAGTACTAAAGGGTTTCCAGAAATTAGCGTTGTCGCCAGGAGCAACGGGCCATGCCTCGATTGCGCTCGATGCACGCGCCTTCCAGCACTGGGATACCACGACGCATAAATGGGCCATTACCTCTGGCAGCTACCAGATCGAAGTTGGATCATCTTCACGCAGTATCCAACTCCAGAGCTCGATTACAGAATAGGATAGGAGGAAAACGAAGTTGACGATACCACGAAGGATAGGTCGTGCCTCGTATTGCGGCCATCCTTCGTGGTGCTCTATTAGACTGTTGATCTTCATTTGACGGATGGCCACGGTCCATAACATGGCCTTACAAGCGCTTCTAGGTCATAGAATGATCCGTCAAATGAAGTGCAACGGTCTACTATTGCTCTGACAAACTTCATTTAACGGCTGGCCGCGTAGCGACAACGGCTTGTCCTTGTCGTCGTGGAACCGCCTCTCAGCTGGCTGGACGACGACAACCACAAGGGATTGTCGCTACGCGGGACCCGTGCAATGAAGTTTGTCAGAGCACTATTGCTTTGTCAAACTTGATTCGAACCATCTCGCGGGTCGTGTGATGCTGGGCGAGGGCAACAACCACAAGGGATTGCCGCTACGCGGGGTGGCCCCGTTCGCGTAGCGACCCCACAGGGGCACGGCAACCACAAGGGATTGCCGTGCCCCTGTGGGGTCTCTGTCGTCGTGGCTCGGCTCGACATGCGGGTGCACGGCAACCCCCAGAGGGTGCACGGCAACCACAAGGGTCGTCGCTACGCGGCCTCCCGTCAATTGAGCCTTAACAGACCAGGTAGTTTTAAGAAGAGAGAAAAGGCGCAGGTGCGATATTATAGTTTTGGCGAAACACATTGGTCGGGTCATAGCGTGTTTTCAATGCAACCAGTCGTTGATAGTTCTCGCCATAGGCGCGTGCAACGTTTGCTTGAGCATCGTTGCCCAGAAAATTGACGTAGCCGCTGCCCGTTGCAAATGGCATCATGTGTTGCCAGAATGTTTGCGCCCATTCTCTATGCACATCGTCCTCGTGTGCGTTAGTCCAGGTAGCAACGATGAGCAGATTGTAGTGGTTGCCGCGTAGCTCAGAGGTCGCCATCGCAGTAGGGCTTACCCGGCTGGCCGCCCCATGAATGTGTTGAATCAGGACCTGGGTAAACGGCGAAGTGCGAGCGCGGGCATACTGAAGAATAGCCTCGATTGCATCGTCGGACAGGTTAATATTGCCACCTTTTTGATAGTATCGCCAACCATCCGGCGCACCGGCATCCAACATTGTACTGACATTGACGTACGGTTGTGGGCGAATAGTGTCGAGCAATGCTTGCCCACATGTACGTAGCGGAAGAATCAGGCGTGCACCTGCATTGAGATCCTCTCCGCAATAACACAGCGCCATGCCAACGGCGGGCGAGCCGTCAGCATGGCAGACGAAGGCCACATAGACGGTCAGTTCATCCGGTGCCGCCTGCGTAACTTTGCGATAGAGCGCTAAGATCTCGCTTGCCTGCTCCAAAGGATAAAGGACAAGACCGGCAAGGACCTCTCCCAGCGGAAAGAGCTGGAAAGTAAAAGAGGTCACAACCCCGAAATTTCCACCGCCGCCGCGTATGGCCCAGAAGAGATCGGGATTGTCAGTAGCATTGGTCGTCAGGAGCCTGCCATCGGCAGTGACAATCTGAGCTGCGAGCAGATGATCCACCGTTAATCCGTGTTTGCCCATGAGCCATCCGATCCCCCCGCCGAGCGTCAGCCCCGCGATGCCCGTGCCTGAGACAGTACCAATCGTCAGGCCCAGACCATGTTCTTGAGCTGCACGGATAAGCCGACCAATCGTCACGCCCGCCTCCACGTATGCAATGTGGGCAAGGGGATCGATGTGTATCGTTTGCATCTGCGAGAGATCGAGCACGATCCCCTGGTCGCATATGCTGCTGCCAGAGGCGCTGTGGCCCCCGCTGCGTACAGCAATAGGGAGTTGACGCAGACGTGCAAAGAGTAGCGTAGCTTGTACGTCTGCTATACAGGAGCAGCGAACGATGAGGAGAGGGTATTTGTCGATCATCCCATTCCATACCCGACGTGCCGCATGGTAGTTGTCGTCATCAGGCAAGATAATTGTTCCACGTAAAGCCTCAAATTCAAATGAAGCATGAGTAGCTTCGGTTTCCATATGAGCATGCACCTTACTTTTCTTGTCTTAAAACATTTACTGATGGCGCTTGGAAGGGGGCGAATCAAGTGGAGGGGCTGATGGCTTTGAGGCAGGAGGGTTTACTGACTGCACCATCATCAGAGCCCGCAAAACATTGATCAGTTTCATTGTTGGGCCTGACTGTGGAGGAAATGGTAAAATAGGTGGGCGTCGTGTGATGAGCGACTTTTGTAACACGCCGGTCAACTGCTCAAGAAACGTATTGATCTGTTCTTCATCCTTGCGTGCCCTTTGTATGCGTGCTAATAAAGTATTGATCGAATTCGCGACTCGCCAGAGGATATTTTCTTGTGACAATGGGATCTGCACCGAAAAACCTCCATTGGCCGCTTGCACGAGTGCGTTCTTGTATGCTTTCTATGCCAGTCTGTAGCTGCTCTTTTTCTCGCATACGTTCCTTCTGTAGTGCCGCCAGATCTTCAGCCAGGTCTGCACGCATCATTTCGCGTTGGTTGTTAAGTATCCAGAAATATAGCACCGCTGTAACGATCACATGGAGCATAATGGGTCGCGCAATGACTGCAACGCGATCAACACTCATCATTGCTTGAAAGCTCGCCGACCCTGGCTGAAGTAAGAGATCGCCAACGATAAACGCAATGTTGAGAATAAGAGAGAGAAAGACCCAGTTGAGCGGCAGAAGGGTGATAAAGCATATTTCTGAAATGAGCAGCATATCATATAAGCCAAGGATACCTGGTGTCAACCCACCTGGATATGTCAGGATCACAGAAGAGACGGCCGCGTCATAACCGAGCGAAAGAAGGAGTCCCGCGATATTCATATGACCAGTGCGATTGCTGATAATTGCAGCCAGAACGAGTATAAGCATGATCGAAACGGCAGAAATAATGTGATAGTTAGAGCCAACAATGCCGATCAGCAAAACGACGCAGAGAGTAAGAATCAGAAAGAACATAATCGTACTGGCAAGTTGTCCACGGCGCACGGCTTCTCTCTGTTTGAAAGGGGCGCTACGTGGAAGCTCCGTAGGACCTGTAAGCCTTATCCACCAGCGAAAGAAACCGCGCTCTGATTGCTCAACGACAATAGTATCTTCTTCAGGCTGCTTTATCTCTGAATTCAATGATTGATACGATGATGGTTTCATAACACCTCTTCTTCTACCCACACAACAAGATCTTCAGGCGTAACCAGAAGTAATAGAGAGTACAATAGTAGTTAAGCCTATTTTCTAAATATGCGAACAACCTATTTGTATATTAAAAGGTTCTGATACAATAACGCAACTATATTGAGAAGAAAGTACTAGGGCAAACGGTAACTATTTAGTAACGTCAGCATAGTAAGTGCTAGATAGGAGGAGTAACTGAATTATTACTGTTTTTTTCCCTCTATGATGCTGAACGGTGAAGAGGTCTGTATAATATTTGTTATGCGCAAGCCGGCCTGACGATACAAGGCCTCAAATTCTATAGCGGCTCATAGAAAGGCCAATTTTGCAGGTAGATAGCATGAGTAAAATGCAACAATATATATATAATAAAGCTATTTATACGCTGGCATTGATATGCTCATCATCAAGCGTTGCCGCCTCAGTTTGCCGATAATCGTGGTTACGTAGAGGGAGCCAGAAGGCGAGCATCGCGATCACCAGTAAGAGTGTAAAGGGCCAGAGCGTCCAGAGGCCAATATCCTGCGCGAGAATGCCCGCGATCCACGGAAATACCGCAATGCCGGGAATACTCAAACTGATCAGGAAACTAATCGCGCTCGATACCATACGAGCTGGTACGAGGTTGGGCATCAGAGCCACAATAGTCGGGTAGATTGGCCCCAGCCCATAGCCGGTGAGCAATAATCCTAATGCCGCCACAATGCCAGAAGGGACCAGCCAGGTGAGTAGTATACCCACGACCCCCTCCAGCATACAAAGTTGCAGCAAAGCAATATTGCCTAGCCCGAAGTGTTCGAGAATGCGTGGTTGCGTAAAGCGTCCAAGCGTCAGTCCCAGCCAGTAGCCGCTCACAACCCAGCCTGCGAATAACGTCCCCTCGTGCCGCCATGCCGTTAGAAAGCTATAGCTCCAATTGCCCGAATTTGTCTCAACCCCAACATAAAAAAGCAGAAAGAGCGTTGCCATCCAGATGATGCGCATCCTCAATGAAGTGCTCAGCATCTTCCCAATGCTCTGCCCATGATTTTCTTGTATTTGAGCGACCGTCAGCCGTTCTTTGCGTGGAAAAAATAGCGCCAGCCCGACAAGCAGTAATCCACTCAGGACGGTTAGCACAAAATACACCCAGTTCCAACCCAGACTAAGTGCCAGGATACCCGTTGCCAGCAAAGGACCAACCAATGCACCCACACCGAAGAATGCATGTAAATTGTTTAAGATCGATGTTCGCCGTGGCAGCGTCGTGACATATGCATTGAGGGCCGTTTCAAGTATACCCGCGCCCACCCCCATGAGCAGACGCATCACCAGCAAGATCGCAAACGGTGGTTCCAGACCGAATGCAAAGCTACCAATGAGTGAGATTGCAGCCCCTAGAATCAGAGTCCAGCGGTACCCCAGCATTTCTATCGCAATACCACTGCTAAACGCTGAGAGCAGATAGCCTATTGTACTACTGAAGAAGAGTAGCCCAAGCACAGAATTGTCAACATGATAAAACGAGCTCAGACTGGGTAGTAGTACCCCATTTGCACCGCCCCCTATACCAACGAGCGCAAACGCAAAAAAAGCCAGCCAGATAAGAATGTGCCGTGGGGGAGTAGCCGCCTGCGTTGATGCTGTTTCCATGAAGCCCTCTTGTCAATCTATATGCCTGTATTGTATGATCTATATACATATTCTAATCAAAGGATAGCATAGCAACAATCTAGTTGTCGAGGGAGATAGATGGTATACCTGAGCTTAGCGAGGTTTTTTGATAATTTTTATGCCGTACGGCACAAAAATTGTCAAAAATAAAAATAATGAAACGCAACTTTAGTTCTATCCCCCCTATACACAAGAAGCTAAAGTTGTTATAATTATAGAAATATATTTACCTTCACTGTAAATACTTTAATCTTGACCCACTTTTAAGGACGAATTTGCGAGAAAGAGAAAAGAGATAGCCTAATATACTGCTGTGACGGAGTAGTATATATTAGGAAGTGAAGTCAAATCTTCCCTCCTTCTGCCCAATGGCCAGGATGTGGACCATCATACTTTCCTCTCTTCTCTAATCCTAAAAGTGCTATTTTCTCAACCGTTCGCATATATATATATTAGCTTGAATATCTCTTTCTCATCTGAATATGCTACTTTTGCCTGTTGGCAAGGCCAAATAGTGTATACTGTTCAATGGAGAATTATTTGTATACCGGGAGGTTAAATCGCATGAGCGCAGTATATTGTCGAAAATGTTTCGCGCCCAATAGTGAGTATGCACAAAGTTGTAGCATATGCGGATCGCCCTTTTCTACATCGACTGATTCGCTTACGATGCCCGCGTATGGTGATTTCACGCATGAGGCAGTAATCCCTCAATATGACGAAAATATAGTCGTTGCTGAGACTGTAGAGCAGAAAAATACTCCTCTGCCTGTTGTTGATATAGATATCGCAAATGCAGAAACAACGCTAGATATCGCAAGTGTAGACACAGCCTTAGAAATCCCAGCTGTGAAAGTCAGCCCGTATGCCCAGTCTCTTAATATCCCTCGTGGTATGACTCCCATTCCATTATCGCTTATCTCTCAGTCTCTTTCATTAGGCGATGAGGAAGCTAAGGAAGACTACCAGGCGGCCGCCTACGACACCAATGTGCTCAATGGCCAGGATGAGGCATGGTCATCCTATCGAACCAGGCAGAATAATAGCAATCAACCTGCATTGCCATTCGTCGATCCATTCGAGGCCGTCGTCGATCAGTTTCATGCCGAGCAAGAGCAGCAACCATTGGTGAATCCCGTTGAGCAACTCGATACCAATATAATGGTAAATGATTTGCAAGACCAGAAGCGCCCTGTTCTGACGCCCAAACAATCTCTTTTGCTTGGTATCTGTGGTGCACTTATTTTAGTCATTATCTTATTCATCGCTATTTTATATACGAATTCAGCTCCATCGCCAGTTCCTGTTATTGCTGCAGCGGACACAAAAAATGCTTTTCCCGGTGGCTCTGTGGTATTCCATGGAACTCATTTTACCGCTGGTGGAAACATAACTTTTACTGCTAATGGATCTGTACTCGCACAAACCAATACTCAAATACTGACCGATGCTTTTATGCATGCAAATATAGGCATGGGTGTGGCTTTACTCTCTAATCAGCTTTTCCAAAATACAGCGGCCGCCGCCACTGTTGTACGCTCGGATGGTTCTTTCGATGCAACGCTCAATATTCCCCAGGATTGGGAGCCTAATTCCACATACATAATCAAAGCCACAGAATCGAGTAGTGGGCAGACTGCAAGCATAAAAGTATCGCTGGCGGCTCAACCCGCGAGCGCTGCAACGCCAACTGCAACATCAACCGATACGTCTACTCCAACATCTACTTCAACGCCAACTGATCCCTCGACCTCGGCCGCAGGAGGGTCGGCTCCCTCTGCTGTAGTGCCATCGGCCGCGTCCCCCACATCACAAGGAGGTGCAACGGACACGCCCACGACCCCCACCACGGCAACGGACACGCCGACGCCTACCGATACACCGACCCCGGACACATCGACATCAGATTCATCGACATCAGCTTCATCGGATACAACTAGTTCGTCGGACACGACAACGGCAACGGATACGCCTACGCCTACCGATACACCGACGCCTACGGACACGGCAACGGCAACGGACACGCCGCCTACGCCTACGGACACCCCTACACCAACAACAACCGTTACGCCTACGCCTACAACAGCAACGGCAACGGACACACCAACGCCAGCTCCAACATCGACGCCTACGCCTACGCCAACGCCAACGCCAGCTCCAACATCGACGCCAGCTCCAGGTCCAACGCCGCGGTTAGCTCCAACGCCTACGCCAACGCCAACAGTTGCGCCGATAACTCGATGCGTCGTTATTGTTGATACAGCGCAGTCAAGCGCACAAATCCTGACCATTACTAATTGTGGTAGTAGAGCTACCATAGAGGCTGTTCCGGTAGTAACGAAAGGTGGCAACTGCCTCTCTATTTCGGGAGGTGGCTCCGTTGCTACAAATAAGCGTATCAACATTAAAGTGAGTTATATCTGTACCAGTTCGAGTGCTACGCCAACCACTGGTACTGCTACCCCTCATAAAGGTACGGTTAATGTCACGGTCACAACGAATGACGGCAAGACAAAAAGTATTCCTGTGAATCTCACATTTCCCGCATAGTGTTTTGTTGAACTTGATTGCACCATTTTTCGCTAAGGACGAGGGCAACCCCACAGGGGCACGGCAACCTTGTGGTTGCCGTGCCCCTGTGGGGTTGCTACGCGGGAACCGCCACATGAACTGTGTCAAAGCAACAGGGATCGCAACATCCTATTCGGTACTTAAAAATGCGTATCTTTGATAAATAAAGGTGACGAATTTTGCTCATATTTGAATTTATGCGTTTTAAAGTATTTAAATATCTGATCGTATCAGTTATAATATTGTTGTGGCAAGGTGCAACCTTTTCCTGCCATGGCAAGAAAATTCTTTGCCCTCGTCAAACAAGAAGAGCTTTTAAGTAGATAAGTGTTTAAGTCAAAGACTAGAAAGGAATGTGTGGTATCTCACAGCAAAAAAGTTATGGACAGGTTATACTCGTGGTGGAACTGTTTGGGTGAGGTGCTTGCTTATATAAATTGATAAAAATAATCATGTGTATGTGTATTATTGCAGATAATATCTCGATGCTGTAATTGGGAGGGGGCTATGGATAAAATATTTTGTCGGCGATGTTTTGTAGAGTTACCTGGTCATGCACGTTTCTGTCATTTGTGTGGAGCTTCACAAGCGGCACAACCAGCGGCGCATGGTGATATTTCTCCTCCTGGTACTATAAAAGGCTTCAATACGGGGTTTGCGCTGGCATCAGCAGACAAGCTTCATAGTGATGATGCTACGCTCCCTTCGCGCGATGCATTGTCCACCGTTCATGCCGGGGAACGACCATCCAATGTGTCTCCGCATGATTCTTCAGGAAAGCTTCAGGCTGTAATGCCGAATACCGCACCGGCGTTATTTGCGGCACCAGAGATGCCTCTAAATGGCTCGTCGTCTGGCAATGCGGCCTCTGTGACGGGTAATGATGAGTTTACTGATATCGATTCTGCGATAGCGCAACGCCGCAGGGAAGAGCTTGCGGCCTATCCTACGACTATTCTGAAGCAGGATGAGCATGACGATGATGATGTCGCGCCTTTGCCCTTGCTCCTCGAAGTCGAGATGTTACATCGTGCCCAACATCAACAAGCTCAGATGCAGCGTGCCCAACATCAGCAGCCTCAGATGCAACGCGCCCAACATCAACAAGCCCAGATGCAGCGTGCTCAACATCAGCAGCCTCAGATGCAACGCGCCCAACATCAACAAGCCCATACGATTCGGGCAGTGCATAAGCAACCCATCGCATCACGGGCATTTTTTGCCACACATAAACAAAGTGTACGCTACTCTTTATTAGGCACATGTGGCGTGTTAATTGTTGCTATTGCGGTCTTATTGACAATTCCTCTCTTTAAGACAGAAGCTCAGGTAAGCAAGGTCCTGGGTTCGCCTGCGCTTGCCGCCGTAAATGCAAGCAGCGTCTTCCCAGGTGGCTCGGTGACATTGCGTGGTTCCGGTTTTACGCCTGGTGCCACGGTGACACTCGCCTCCGATGGAGATCCGTTAGCACAAAATGATGGTCAGATGCTAGCTTCGCTCTCGTCTTTAGCCAGCACGACAATGAATTCACTCTCGCAAAAGGCTCTCTTGGATACAAATGTCCAGGCTAACGGCACATTTGAAGTTATTATTCTCATTCCGCAAACATGGCAGGCTGGGAGCACACATAAGATCCAGGCTGCAGAGTCGGATGGGGGAAAAACAGCCTTTATGAATGTGACTGTTTTGGCTCAGCCCATCTCAAAGCCAACGCCAAAACCTGCGACAAACCCCAATCCGGTGCCAACGCCTGCGACGAACCCCAATCCGGCCTCGCAGTCAGTAGCGGACCAAAACCCGGTCGCGCAGCCTGTGGCGAATCAAAATCCAACGCCGACACCTATCGTGACCAACGAACAGCCAACGCCTGCATCAGGGCCAGATCTTAAATCATTCTGTCTGAGTGTGAGTGAAAATACGTTGAGTTTCGACGCCACAATACAAGGAAATAACCCGGATAATCAGATAGTCTCTCTTCGCAATGATACTGCTTGTGAGTCGGGCGACTGGTCTGCCAGTACCGATGCTTCGTGGTTAAATATCAGTGCAGACAAGGGACATCTTGCATCCGGTGATAATACGCGTATGAGCATCGGTGCCTCGATCTATAACCTTAAGCCTGGGTCATATACAGGACATATCGAACTTCACCCTGGTTCCGAGGTCATAACGGTCTCTTTACGCGTCCAATTGCTTCCTACATGTCTCGACACGAAATTTGACCGGATCAGCTTTATTCCTAAGGCAGATGCATATGCCGGCGGGTGGACTATCGAACAGGTCCCTGATCGCATTATCACGCTCTTAAACGGTAACGACTGCCGCGCCGGTAACTGGCAAGCCTCTTCAGATGCGAATTGGCTGCAAGTCCATCCTGCTAACGGAAGCATTGATAGGGGCGGAAGTGTTGATGTGAAAGCTCATGTTATAACCGATGGCTTGCAGGTGGATACACTCTACACTGGTCACCTGACTTTTGAGACGCGCTCAAGCAAGACCACGGTAACCGTCTACGTGCGAATTGACAAGCCGGTTGTGGTATCGCCAGTCTGTCTTACTCCTCGGACAAGCACGCTTACCTTTACTTCTCTGGTTAGTAGCTCTTTCAATGGTGAAGGGCAGAATAGCTATAGCCCTGCTCAGCCAGCCGATCAGCAAATTACGGTCGATAATGACCAGGATTGTGGCGAAGGTGACTGGACCGTGTCTTCGGATGCAAACTGGCTGGTTGTTAAGGGTGGAGGACATATCAAGCCGGGCGAGAGCGCGACTTCTAATGTCCATATCGACCTTGCGAGCCTTGATCCGACGAAAGCACCGGTTCCGGCTCACCTGACATTTAGCTCTGCGGGTAGTAAGTCGGTGCAGGTGCTTGTATACCTGAACTTTAAGCAGGTAAATCCACCGGTAACCTCAACTCCGGTTTCATGTGAAGGGATCGTTGCCAGGACCGATACGCTTAATTTTACTTCCAATGTTAGCGAGTCTGACAATGAGACGACTTTCAGCTACCCGGCGGATCAGACCGCTACAATTATAGCCGGAAAAGACTGTGTGCCAGCCAACTGGACTGTATCTTCAGATGCGAATTGGTTGACGGTTAAAGGTGCAGGATATATTGAAGCGAGCGGTACTGGCAATGCAACCGTCCACGTAACCCCCAAAGGGCTCGACGCCAGTAAAACCTATACTGGCCATCTAACTTTTCTGTCAGGATCGAATAAGGCCACCGTTATCGTAAATCTAGCATTCGTGAAGCTCATCACACCAATAACACCGATGCCAATACATGTGACCCCAACACCGACGGCGACGGCAACAGCAGATCCGACGCCGGTGATCTCGACACCAACGGCAACGGCAACACGAGTTATCCCGATCAAGCCAATACATGTGACACCGACGCCCAAGCCGAGTCCCTGTCGAGCCGACGACGGAGCCAACACAGGTGATCCTGACACCGACGCCGAAGTCAGTATCAGTCAAGCCAACGACAGAGCCAACGCATGTGATCCCGACGCCGACGCCCAGGCCAGTCCCGGTTGAGCCAACGCGTGTGATCCCGACGCCGACGCCCAGGCCAGTCCCGGTTGAGCCAACGCGTGTGATCCCGACGCCGACGCCCAGGCCAGTCCCGGTTGAGCCAACGCGTGTGATCCCGACGCCGACGCCCAGGCCAGTCCCGGTTGAGCCAACGCGTGTGATCCCGACGCCGACGCCCAAGCCAATCCCCGTCAAGCCGACGCCAGTGCCGATAATTCCGACGCCCGTCCCACAAGCCCTGACGCAATGTATTAGTGCAAGTCAAACCGCACTCGCTTTTAGCAGTGGAAATTCGCAAGCTCAGGCAATAACGGTTACTAACTGTGGAAGTACGGGCATAGTAAGTGTCGCGGTATCAAATGATAGCTTAAACTGGTTGTTTGCCTCTGGTGGTGGTCGGTTGGCTGCAGGTGGTAGCACATATATAAGTGTGAGTGTTAATAGCGCCAGGTCGGGGCTACAGCCTGGTCCCCATTCTGGCACTATCTATATCACCATCAGAACCAGCGATGGTAACACAAAAAATATTGCGGTAAGCGTTTCGTTTAATGTTGTGGGTGTCAGTCAACCTGCGCCAACGCCGCAGCCGCAAGTACAGCCAACACCATCGTTCAGGCGGCGTGCGCAGCCAACGCCGCAGCAAAATTAGTGGTTCTCAAATGGCGGGAGGTCGCGTAGCGACAATCCCTTGTGGTTGTCGTCGTGGAACCGCCTGTCGAGCCGGGCCACGACGACCCCACAGGGGCACGACAAGCCGTCAAATGAAGTTTGTCAGAGCACTAGTAGTCTGTTGATCTTCATTTGACGGGAGGCCGCGTAGCGACCCCACAGGGGCACGGCAATCCCTTGTGGCACTGACTCCAACTACATTGTCTGGAAGGTTCAAAGATGCCACGTGATGAGGTTTCGCCAGGAAGCCAATTGACCGCGCACGTGTATTTCATGGCAAAACGAGCAATACTGCTTGGGTAGGGACGCGATAGGGAAAAACTGTCTTTTACTCACAACTTTCTTGTATATAATATCTAGTTATAGGCGATTTTCAAAAACGATATTACAGGATAAAGAGGTGTTTGGTGCACGAACAGCCTTCCAGGGACGATTCATGTATACCGCTTGGACCCGAAATGTTGTTTTTGCATAATTTGAACACTTCTCGAATTTTTAGGGGACCTTTTTCCTCTAGTAATAGTATGGCAAGAAAGATGTGAGTAAAAGATAGATAGGGAAAAACTGGCCCCTACGTTTTCACGAGATAAACCGCTATAAGTAATATATATCGCATATGAGATTGAAAAGATGAGAAAAAGAACATGAGAAGAAAAAGGAACCTGTATCTTCCTTTTTAAAATCCAGTCCATCGTTGCGTCTCTCTTCTCATTTGTGCCTGTTCTCTCTCTTTCTGAGCGATTTATCGCGCATGAATGTAGGGACCAGTTTTTCCCTATCGCGTCCCTACCCAACGCCTACGACGCTGCTCACCCTGAAATCCACTCATGCAGCCTTTTCGAACCCCAACAAGAAGAAGTTGGAGTCAGTGTCCCTTGTGGTTGTCGTGCCCCTTTGGGGTCGTCGTGGAACCGCCTGTAGAGCCGAGCCACCACGACAAGGACAAGCCGTTGTCGCTACGTGGCCAGCCGTGAAATGAAGTTTGACAGACTAATAGTCAGGCGAACCTGGGTCAAAAATGGGGCATCACTGGTAAAATTCTGGCAGATGTGATATATACTGAATCATAAGTCATAATGTATACCAGTACCAGTATCAGGAACATGTATAATTCCCGTAGTTAGAGCAAGGAGTCAGGAAGATTGACTACGCATAACGAGGAAATATTGACGAAGAAGAGCGAGGAATCGCAGGCAACCTCTCCATCTGAAAAAAAAGAGATTGCCAGGTGTCCAATTGATCACAGTGCGTGGTCATGGCAGAAGACTGCGCGGCCTGCCGAGGTTATTATCGGTACACCCATTGAGTGCGATGCGAACGATACATGGCATGTACGTGGCTTCGAGGCCACACGAGCCATCTTGCGCAGCCCTCATACAAAGCAGGCAGGCTTTAATGCAGAGATGGTTAGAAGTGCGCCAGCCTCGATGAGACGACCTATTTTGTATCAAGAGGGAAAAGAGCACAATACACAACGTAAGCAGACAGCCCGTTTCTTTACACCTAAAGCTGTCAGCGATAATTATCGGCAGATGATGGATAAATTAGCGGATAAGCTTATCAGGCGGCTCAAACGGCAGAAGCAGCTTGACCTGACACAGCTTAGCCTGGTCATGGCCGTACGCGTCGCGAGTCAAGTAATTGGCCTGACCAATAGCTATCCTGGACATATTAAGCGGCTGGAAGCTTTCTTTGACTCCGACTTTTCAAAATTAAACTGGCGACCCCGCAACCTGCTACACACCCTAAAAGCACAAACGCGCACGCTGGCATTCTTCTTCCTGGACGTCAAGCCTGCTATCCGTGCGCACCGCCGCAAGCCACAGTTCGATGTCATCTCGCACCTGCTAGAGCAGAAGTGTAGCGATACCGAGATTTTGACCGAGTGCATCACTTATGGCGCAGCCGGTATGGCGACGACGCGCGAGTTTATTAGCATCGTCGCCTGGCACTTTCTGGAGCGGCCTGAACTGCGACAGCGTTACCTGGCAGCATCAGAGGACGAACGCTACGAGATGCTGCACGAGACGTTACGCCTGGAGCCGGTCGTCGGCCACCTCTATCGTCGTGCCACACAGGATATCGAGATCGAGCAGAATAATCAAAAAGTTACTATTCCAGCCGGTGCATTGATCGACATGCATATACACAGTTCTAATGCCGATGAGGAGGTCGTCGGTGAATTACCGCTTGCACTCCGGCCAGAGCGCGAGTTCAAGGGCGAACGCATCTCGCCCGCGCTGATGAGCTTCGGCGATGGCGCACATCGCTGTCCCGGTTCTTATATCGCTATCCAGGAGAGCGACATCTTCTTGCAGCGCCTGCTTGCTATCGATAGCTTGCGCATAGTCAGCACGCCAAACGTGAGCTGGAGCCCGCTGACCGCTGGCTACGAGCTACGCAATTTTCTGGTCGCTGTTGATTAGTTGAAGATTGTGCTCCAACCCATTGCTCAGGTCGGGAATTACCCCACCTGAGCAGACGTATCTTGTTGTGTTCAGACCAGTTCAAAGTAGCGGCGGCGATCCCAATTGGTGACGGCCTTTTCGTATTCTTTGACCTCCCAATGTCGGGTAGTGGCGTAGTGCTCGACGAAGTCGCTGCCCAGGAACTCCCTGGCAATCTCGCTGTTCTCAAACAACCTGGTTGCCTCATCCAGGTTGCGGGCGAGAGACTTGATGCGCCCTTCTGCAAGCGCCTTGCTAATCGTTGCGGCTTCGTAGGCGTTTCCGTCGAGGCGTGCAGGCAGTTCGAGTTTGTGTTCAATGCCGTAGAGACCGCTTGCGAGCATGCCTGCGAAGACAAGATAGAAATTGGCGTCGGCTCCCGGTACGCGGTTCTCAATGCGGATTGCCCGGCGTCCATTATTGATGACGCGTACTGAACAGGTG
The DNA here is from genome assembly GCA_963850365.1 of uncultured Chloroflexia bacterium. Lineage (GTDB taxonomy): Bacteria > Chloroflexota > Ktedonobacteria > Ktedonobacterales > Ktedonobacteraceae > Dictyobacter. The sequence goes on along the minus strand of CAWKKX010000019.1, from coordinate 10,901 downwards.
CGATTATCCATGCCCCATGTTGTGTTAAGCGGTGCCCATGTGCCCTCGATGTAGCGCTTATACGAGTTGATAAGCGGGGCATAGAGGACCATGAATTCTGGTAGGCGTTCTAGTACGCCGGCCAGGAAGTGGCGCATGGTCGTGGACATATGTGCGTCGGCGTTTTCATCCCAGAAGAGATTGTGCTCCCGACTACGATCCCAGAGGCTGAGATGTGCATGTCCGCTACTACCGTCTTCCTGGTCGTTCCATTTTGCCATGAAGGTTGCCGCATATCCCGACTGATAACAGATTTCCTTGACGCCGGTTTTAAACAGCATTGCGCGGTCACCGGCGGTGAGGGCATTGCTATAGCGAATGTTCATCTCATACATACCGGGACCATGCTCGCGGTTGTAGCCTTCGATTTCCACACCATGATCGCGCATCATACGAGCGATGTGCGAGAGCAATGTATCGTCGGCGCTGGCCTGGCTGATCGCGTAACAATTCATACCTGGATTTAAGGGGTTGAGGTTCGGCCCAAAATCTTTTTCGCGCAGCGATACCTGACTCTCGCGGAAGAAACGAAACTCTAGCTCTGAGGCTGCCAGCGGTTCGTAGCCTAGCGAGCGGGCACGTTCTATAAGTGTACTGAGTACATAGCGAGGCGCGATTGTGACCTGCGTACCATGTTCGGTCCATAGATCGCAGATGCAGGAGGCCACATTCTCTTCCCACGGCACCATGGTGAAGGTCGTGAGATCGGGCTTCATCACGATGTCTGAAAAACCGCGTTGCCAGTTGCTAAACTTGAGGTTCGGCAACACATTTTCTGCAATATCCCAGCCGAAGAGCACATCACACTGGGCAAAGCCATCTGTCAGGCCATCAAGGAAGAAGCGAGCTGCGACACGTTTTCCGCGAAAGACCCCTTCTATATCCGGTGCACCGATCTTGACATACTCGATTTTGCCCTCATCGATGAGTTTACTGATCTCAGCAATGTCCATATATCTATCCTTTAAAAATAGTTTGACGTAATCCCTCCATCGACAACGATCCAGGAACCTGTAGTCCAGGCTGACTCATCGGAGGCGAGGTAGAGTGCCAGGTAAATGATATCCCTGGCTTCACCAAAGCGTCCTAATGGGATGCGGTTCAGGCGCAGGTTGCGTTCATCTTCGTTTGCCCACAGGTTGCGCAGGAGCGGCGTCTCAATGGGGCCAGGGCAGATGGCGTTGCAGCGTACACCGTGGCGACCATATTGTATAGCCAGCGACTTCGTTAAAGCGATTAGCCCGCCTTTCGAAGCGGTATAAGCATCCTGCGGCACCGTGCATCCCATAAATGCTACAAAGGAAGCAATATTAATAATCGATCCCTGCCCCTGTTTAACCATCTGTGGAATAGTGTATTTGGTGCAGAGAAAGGTACTTTTCAGGTTGATATCTAGAACTCGATCCCATAGCGTTTCGTCGATCTCCGTCACACTACCATCAGTCGCAGGCATAACACCGGCGTTATTATACAGAATATCTATATGACCAAAGGCCGAAAGCGCAGCATCGACCAGCGCTTTAACTTCCAGGTCTTTAGAGACATCGGCTTTAACAAAGATAGCCGTGCCGCCTGCCCCCTTAATCTCGTTGACCGTTGCCTCACCTGAATCGGTAGCAACGTCCGTGACCACAATACTTGCCCCTTCTTGCGCAAAGAGCATTGCCGCCGCTTGCCCCATGCCTCCGGCCGAGCCGGTGATAATTGCAACCTTATTTGCCAATCGCATATGCTTTTCTTTCCCATTCGTGCCTTCTGCACTCATAGCACTTTTGTTTATATTGCATTTTTCCCTGTTTTTTGTGCAATGCTAAAAACAGGGAAAAATGCAATGGAGTATAGGACTAGTCCGCTTCGACAGCGCCCTCAGCATCGACGAGAATAGTCTCGCCCACCTCTTTCTCAATGGCGTTGAGTTGGGCGAGCGAACCCTGTGCATGTGGTCCCTTGAACCAGTGACGCACACTCGTAAACCACCAGACCGTGAGGATAATCAATGTTCCTAACACCACCACGGGCGTATAGTTGAAAGTGACGGCAGTAATGGGTGTGATCGTCGGCAGCATAAAGAGAATAGAGATGAAGACGACCCATATGACCGAGATGATACCGATTGGCCGGCTCCAACTACCCAGGTGCCAGGGTCCGCGCTGGAAGTTTTTGACCAGCAGGCGTAACAAAATGGGCAAGACGTAAGAGATATAGAGTCCGATGACCGCAATAGAAGTAATTGCAACATAGGCTGCAAAATTAAACACGGTAGGAATCGCCAGCACAAAAGCTGCCACCGCCGCCAGGGCAATCGCGTTGCGCGGCGTGCGGCCACTATCCAGCCGATGCCAGAAGTTTGAATAGGGTACAGCACCATCACGCGAGAAAGCGTAGATCATGCGCGAGTTGGTCGTGATCGAGGACATGCCGCAAAAGAATTGTGCCCCGACCGCAACGGCAAAGAGGATGGTTCCTATAATGAAACCCAGGCGGCTTTCAAGGATAAAGAGAACAGGATTGATGTAACCCGCCGCTTTAACAAGATCAGGGGCCGCAGCGATCAAACCCATCAGTAAGAGATAGCCAGCAACCGCAGAGACCACGACGGACATAACCACGCCCCAGGGAGCTCGTCTTGCTGCGTCAACCGTCTCTTCCGTCATGTGTGCGGAAGCGTCATAGCCCGTATAGGTGTATTGTGCCAGCAACAGACCTAGCAGGAAGGCGTACCAGATGGGGAAACCGGTTGCATTATACTTGGGGTCGGCACTGAAGAGCGTGCCCGCTGAATTAATATGGGCCGCTGCAACATGCGTTGTGAAGCTTGGTGGGCCGAATTGCTGTAGAGCTAAAGCGGCGATCACCACACCACCGGCAATCAGGAGAACGCCGACAATATGCCACCAGACGCTTATATCGTTCAGGGTTGCCACGATACGCACGCCAAATATGTTGAGTAATGCGTGCAGGACGAGGACAACGGCATAGATTGCCAGAGTTGTCCACTGGGTTGCAGGATCAATCGCCGTTACGCTACCCAGCGTGGCCGGGAAACTTGGGAACCAGGCGTTCAGCAAAACATCGATGGAGACTGCCAGGCCGTAATCGATGCCTGCCGTCACTGCAACCTGCCCGATAAGATTAAACCAGCCTGTGAACCAGCCCCAGCCGGGTCCACCCAGAGTCGAGGCCCAGTAGTAAAGGCCACCTGCCGTTGGGTAAGCCGACGCCAGCTCGGCCATGCCCAGCGCAACAATCACCACGAAAATCGTCACAAGGGGCCAGCCAATCGATTCAGCTGCAAATCCTGATGTTGTAATGCCGGTATAAAAAAGGGTTAGACATCCACTGAGCACGGAGATAATCGTGAAGGAGATAGCGAAGTTGGAGAAGCCACCCATGGTGCGAAAAAGTTCTTGTGCATAGCCCATGCCATGCAGGCGCTTAATGTCTTGAGCGACCAGCTCTTCTTTCGATGTGCGATTAGATGCGGAGTTTGATGCGGCCAAGAAACACCTCCCAGTATACAATGCGAGATAGTGACAATACCGCTAGATGAGGCAAAATATATGAACGCACAACATGTCATCAGTACGACGGCAATAAGAAAGAGTACATTAGTATTGCTTAAATTTGCTTAATTGCCTCCTTTCTTGCTGGAAAGAAAAAACGAGTATACGAGCGAGTAGAACTCATCCATGTGGATTCCTGGATGAATTTTTTTAGTAATGTAACTATTCTGTACTATGCAGAGCTTGCCGTCAAGGTTTTGTTGACGCAGATTTAGCGCGTGAATCTCAGACACATATTTCTCTCCTTTTGCACTTTGCGCAAAAGGAGATAAACATGTATTAGAAGAGTCTGCTTAACTGGCTACCAAATAGCTCGAATACTCCGCCCCATAAGAGAAGAGCGGGAATGAGCACGGTGATTATGGCACCAGGCGCAGTGAGATTATGGACAGACATTATCATGAAGACCTGCAAGATGAACGCGTAGATCAGTAGCGCAAGCACAAGCGCCGGGCCAACATGGGGAATGTACGCGACCATGAGTGTGAGTATATCGATTGGGACCGCAATGAGGGTGGCACAATAACAATGGGTTAGAAACTCTCCACGACCACCTAGTAGGCTGGCGAGCGCCCAGAAGATGAAGGTATTGAAAAAATGCGTGGATAGCGTGATAAATGCAATGAAGCCTACAAAGATGAGAGTGGGGATTAGAAAGCCTAAGTTGAAAAAAGAGGCCGCTGCATTAGGAAATTTCAACAGCATCATATTCAGGCTGGACCAGACCAGGGTGGAGAAGACGATGAGGGCATTGAGCAAGACAAGACCAAGTAACTGTATCCAGACTGCGCCCCAACTGGCCTTCCACAACTCACGATCAAAAGTTGCGCTTCCCGGCCTGGTGAGGATGCGCCAGTATTGTTGGGGTAAGTGACGTAATATTTGCCAGAATTGCGATGCTTCCATCACGCGGTTCCTGCGCCAGCGTGAGCGGGGTGAGCGAGGGCGCGGCGGTGGGGCGGAAGATTGCTCTTTGCGCCCGTGCGACCAGGGGCGCGGCGCTGGAGCAGAGTCAGAGGTCACTGGCTCAGGCGCGGGTGTTGCTTGCGGCATAGTATAGAATGAAGGATCAGCATAGATAGGTAGAGATGGTTTATAAGCTTTAGATGTTGCTGATAGCTCTGGAGCCGAAGGCGTGTCCTCCTCTTGTAGAGGCTCCGGGCTCTCTATTGAGTTAGCATCCTGCATTGATTCATCCGACATTACGTAAATCTTCTTTCTGAAGTCGTTTTTATAAAAAGCGCAAGTATAGTTGCAATTATAGATGAGTGATGAGGAGTAAACAAGAGGTTTACCCATATTTATCGTTGAGTATTGCATTGAGCCAATGATACAATGCTGTAAAAGTTCTAACGAAAAAAGAGGCTGCAAGATGCAAGATGAAGAGTTTATTGAGGATTTTCTGAAGGAGGTGCGAAGCTATCAGCCAAAGCTTCCTCCGCCATTTTTGCTTGAAATGGTTGCCTACGAAGCCAGCACTGAGAATGGAGATAAATGGAGAATAGATTGCCATTGGGCCTTTCGCCAGTCGGTGCTCTATGCATTACACAAATCATTCTCTTTAGATGATCGTGCCTTCATCCGCTTTCTTCTCGAACAAGAGATCGTCTACCATCGATGGCTATGGGCATTCTCTCACACTATGCATCTCTGTAGTTTTCTACTCTTCATACTTGCCGAAGTAGAGGATGTCCAATTGCTCTGGAGAGCAAAAAAGACAAGTTTTGATACCTGGTGTGGAGTTGATATTCAACTCCTGGTTGGTGCAGGTATTCCTGTAACGCTGGCATATCTGCAACGAGCCAATGAACCATGGTCTCAAGAGGCAAGAAAATTTATTGAGGAATGTCAGAAAGGGGGAGAGTTTGGCGACCTGGACGAGTACAAAAAGGGGTGGAATGCTGAATTTCGCCAGCGAGCTTCCTTAAAGCGACCTCCCTTTTTATAAGCTAGGCCAACATGCTTGAGTGACCGCGCTTGTTTCATCCCCGTCTAATGGCCCTGTTTGCTCCACTAAGGTTGTAATAGAAGAAGAAGTTCTTGCAGATTGCGGAATAGAATCAACAGAAAGTTATGTTCTAGACATATAGTAGCTTATCTTCAATGCCGAAAAGCGCTTTGCGCAGATGCCCTTTTGTTTGTTGATAGATAGAATTGCTTGTACTCTACAAATATTCATCTTCATCTAGCAGCACGCGCGGTTCCGCAGCGTCCTATTGGAGCGTATTATATGCATCGCCCTTACATAAATCCGAAAGTCAGTGTGAGCATTATTTTTGTTGTTTCCATGTTTATGTCGATCATGGACACGACGATTGTGAATGTTGCACTTCCCTCGTTGAGTCGTCAATTTAATGCTATCGGTACTTCAATCGACGCAGTTGTGGTCGGTTATCTTGTCAGCCTGGCTATTGTTATCCCCGCCTCGGGCTGGCTAGGTGATCGCATCGGGACCCGACGTGTGTTTTTGAGTGCGCTGGCACTTTTCACCATTGCATCAGCTTTATGCGGATTATCAACGAGCCTGCCTATGCTTATTGCCTTTCGCGTTTTGCAGGGTGCAGCGGGCGGTGCGTTAACGCCGGTCGGGACAGCCATTTTGTATCGCACGTTTCCGCCAGCAGAACGAGTACAGGTCTCGCGTATCCTTGTTGTGCCAACTGTTTTTGCGCCTGCGGTAGGTCCCGTGCTGGGTGGTTTGCTTATCGACCAGTTGTCATGGCATTGGATCTTCTATGTTAACGTACCAATTGGCATTGCAGCCTGTATATTTGGACTACTCTATCTGGAAGAGCATCGCGAGGGTGCAACAAAATCCTTCGATCTGCCGGGCTTTTTGCTCGCAGGCATTGGTTTTGCCCTCACGATGTATGCCTTGAGCGAGGGACCAAGTTATGGCTGGACATCGCCTGGTATTCTCAGTTGTCTGATTGTAGGCCTTATGCTCATCGTGGCCTTTGTCTTTGTCGAGTTGAGATCCACGCATCCGATGCTGAATTTACGCCTGTTTAGCAATCGCGTATTTCGCACGACGAATCTGGTCTCGCTCTTCTCTACGGCCGGTTTTCTAGGGGTGCTCTATGTGGCACCATTGTTCTTGCAGGAAGGGCGTGGCGTTTCGGCCCTGGTGTCCGGGCTCACCACGTTTCCAGAGGCATTGGGTGTACTCGTGGCTACCCAGATTGTCTCGCGCCTCTATCCTACGGTTGGGCCGCGCCGTCTGCTGGTTGGAGGACTGGTAGGTGTCGCGATCTTTATGTCGCTTTTGTCCCTGATGCAGCAAAATACAACTCTCTGGCTGATGCGTACGCTGATGTTTCTGATGGGTGCGGGAATGGCCTTTGCGTTTACGTCTGTGCAGGCGGCCTCTTTTGCAACGATCTCGTCTGAGGAGACCGGGCAGGCCTCGGCGCTTTTCAGTGCGCAGCGGCAGATTGGTGGCTCACTTGGCGTTGCCTTGCTCAGCAGCGTTATCAGCGCCGTGGGTATGACGCAGGTAAGTGGGGGTACCGTTATTCCTAATCTTGGGGCCTATCATGCAGCCTTCTTTGCGGCTGCTGGCCTTGCAATCATTGCGGCACTCATCGGGCTGACTGTACACGATAGCGATGCCGCTAGCACTATGCGCAGGCGTGCCGTGGCGCAAGATGAGCAAGAAGTCATGGCTTCTGATCAGATCCTGGGTGCCGAGCCGGTTCATGTAGCTATCGACTAGCAGCGTAGTGGCCCTTGCCTGTGTTCAGCAGGCGAGGGCCACAATCTCACGAGGTACCAGTTCCAACTATTTTGTGATAAGCCATGATGTATTTTTATTTTGCGTGTGTTCAGGATGAGCCTCTACTAAAGCTCCATAGCGTTGTTTTTCTGTTTTACTACTATTTATCCGCTACCTGTGATAATAAAAATCTCTTGCGTCTTCGTAATATTTTCGCTAAAATTTAAACATTTGTATGAGATAAACTTCTAGTAAAGATTCACCGCATTTTTTTTGTTTCTCTATCATTTATCAACCATTCATTACAATAAAGATTCCTTGTGAACATACTAACGGAGGTAATAAGAAAAGCCAGTAGCTTTTATTGTAGAGCAATCAAAGGTTAACTCTTGACCCTCAGCATCGCGGGTACCAGGCCCTAGTAGACTGTTGATCTTCAATTGACCGATCCCGCGTAGCGACAATCCCTTGTGGTTGCTGTGCCCCTTTGGGGTCGTCGTGGAACCGCCTGTAGAGCCGGTCCACGACGACACCACAGGGGCACGACAAGCCGTCAATTGAAGATTAACAGCCTACCAGTGCTCTGGCACAGTTCATGTGGCGGGAGGTCGCGTAGCGACCCCAAAGGGGCACGGCAACCACAAGGGATTGGTGCCTCTTTGGGGTCATCGTGGAACCGCCAGTGGAGCCGGGCCACGACGACCCCAAAGGGGCACAGCAACCACAAGGGTCGTCGCTACGCGGGAGCCGCCCGTTTAATACACGTTTCGTTTTTGCTCTCTTCTCCTTGCACATCAAGTAGATTGGGCATCACTCTTTGTTTGTGGAATTTTGCGCAAACTTTGTAAGCTGGTTTCGTTTATTGTTGAGTGTGTAGTATTTGCATCCAGATCCCAGGTCCGTTTCTTATCTACAATAGTACTTATAGTTATAGAGCGCCCCACTTTTTTTATATCCCGCTATTCTTTTGCAAAGTCGTAAAAGTGGAAGCCCTCTCCCGAAAAAATAGCATGCTTTCATTCCCATTAAAATCGAAAAGCAGTATAGTAACCGTTCTACTACATGGAAATTATCTTTTTATGCTATTTAGATCTTGCTGAATCATAATTAATTTTTTGCGCTATATATGATTTATAGCCGCAATATCCCTGCTTATAGGGTGCGAAAATTACCGTTTGTTTTACCTGTTGCTGTGTTTGTAATGAATTATAACTTGACAACAATTCAATGAGGGTTTAGAATATGCATAAGTATGGATTGATTGTCAAAAATATTGTATTTTTGGCAATCAATCCATGAAAAAGTATTGTGCCATAGGACAATCAAAATTTGTCATTTTATTTATCTACTCATGTATTATTTATGCGCTTCTATCAATATACAATATATAGAGTAGAGTCACTTGTCAGGTGCAAAGGAAGGAGATGTGATGCGCTCATACTCCCGTATAACTCTAGGAACAATTGCAACCATCGCTATACTGATGATCGCTATTTTAGGGTTGCATATTGGTGGGCAGCCGCTACTTCGTATTGGGGCTTTTTCTCCGCTGCTTGGAGCCTTAATCGGGGGGGGACTGACTCTTATTTCGGTGCGTTTTCCATTTCGTCGTGGAGAGGAGGCAGAACCATGGCTCAAATCGGAGCAATTGTCCTGGATTTTGATCGGATGTGGATGTCTCGCATGGGGGATTGGGGAATGTTTCTGGCGCTACAATCTGTCGAAGGGGATAACACCCTTCCCTTCTCTAGCTGATATTGGTTATGCCAGTTTTCCGCCGCTCGTCTTTGCAGGACTGATTTTGCAGCCATCCTCGAAAAGTGATCAGAAGCATGATCGGAAGCGCATGTTCTTCTTGCTGGATAGCTTGATCTCGACGGGGGCCTTGCTCAGCATCGCCTGGTTCTTGTTGCTGGGCCCGCTTGCGCAGACACCGAGCGAGTCAGTGTGGACGAAAAGTCTAAGTATCTATTATCCTACGATGGATACTGCACTGCTCAGTGGTATGGTCTTTGTGATATTGCGCGGGACCGATAGTATCTATCAAGCCAGGGCTCGTCGCATTGGTCTGCTTATAGCTGGTTTGGGTCTTGCTATATTTGCAACCTCCGATTTCGTTTTTAATATACAGCAACTGCAAGGCATCTATGCAGATGGAACCTGGATCGACCTGGGTTGGCCGCTGGGCATAATGACCCTGGGGGTAGCTGCATACTTGCGCCGTTTTCTCCCTGTTGTGTCGTATGAAACTCTTGAGCAACAAGGGAGACAACAGGTTAATCGATTTCGTTTCGAGCCTGCGCAAATACTGCCCTATCTGCTGCTGCTGATCCTCTTTTGTGTACTTATCTTCAATGTGCTTTCAAAAGACGCAATGCAGCAAGATATTCGCCTGGTCCTGGTGTTTGCAACAATGATTGTCGTGATTTTAGTGATTGCGCGTCAGATTCTCACTATCCTTGATAATGTACAACTGCTACGGGATCAGAAGGATACTCTGCAAAAGTTGGAGATACTCAATCAGAATATTGGGAAGCGCAATACGACCTTAGAAGCTGGAGTCACACATCTCAAAGATGTTCAAACTCGTCTGGCTAATGGGGAAGTGCGTGCGCGTGCTTATATTGTGGATGGTGAACTATGGCCGCTTGCTACAGGATTAAACCTGATGGCGGACCGTATGATGCGTACTGAGAATAGTCAGAAGTATGTACGCGAGTTGACACAGGGCCTGGAAGATTTTAGTCAAGCTTTGATGCGGGCACGAAGCACTGGTCAGTTTATCCTTCCTGCCTCTTGCCTCAATTTGCCAGAGGTACACCGCATCTTACAAGCTCTGGAGTTGACACTGATGGGTCGTCAGGCTCCTGTCTTTCGCTCGGATCCTTTGCGCTCAAAAGACCATACGCCATCTTCTCCAACGGATCGGCCCGTCAATAACCACCAGTTTGGTAAAGAACGCAGAGGAAACGATACATAAAAAAGCATCTCCATGTTTCCATGAAGCAAAAATATTCTACTGAAATGTAGTCTTTGTTTGCTGCGCTCTCTTTTCCCCAGGTTTAGCTTTGCTGTGCTTGATACACGGATCGTATTTAGTTACGTCGCTTGGAGGCGATATATCATTATGCAAACGCATGAAGAGATTGAATTCGACTTTGGAACTTTTCACGCTAGAGATTACCTTGAAGAGTATTATTCTACGATTGATTTTGAAAATGATCAGCTTCTGCGCTTCTTTTCCTCGTGTTACAGCGACATCGAACCATGCTCGACGCTGCTCGAATTTGGCAGCGGACCGACGTTATATTCTCTGATTACAGCGGCTACGAAAGTGTGTACCATCTACGTCTGCGACAAGCTGGCGGCCAACATGCACGAGATAGATTTATGGAAAAGAGGTGCGGCCGAAGCTTTCAACTGGGAACCGTTTATCCAAAGGGCGCTCGAAATTGAGGGAAATATCGGCTATGTACCATCTGCCGCGATTCAACAGAGAACAGAGCTTCTGCGTGAGAAGTTGACGCCCTTTGGCTCGTGTGACGCTTTTAGCAATCCACCCCTCTCAGGAGGCGATGAGCATA
>CAWKKX010000018.1:0-11388 GCA_963850365.1 uncultured Chloroflexia bacterium | reverse complement strand
ATTGTAGGCTCATTGTAGGCTCATTGAGTGAGCGGGCATTAGAGCTGAACGTCTGCGCCAGCCTGAGCAGGTCCTTGCGATTGCCCAAAAAGCGGCGCAACAATCTCGTTTACCCCATATCGGACCCTTCTGAAGGGTTTCTGGCGGCTCGGCTCACGCTTGAGAGCCTGAGCGTGCGTCCCAACCTTCAGGCTATTTACCAATCGAAGATGCGGCGGGCGAGCAATCCAAAGAATATAGAAGCCCCAATTCCTATCAGCAAGACGATACCTCGGGTTGTATAGGTCACTAAGATCCACCGTGAAGACTCCCAGTGCTCCAATCCCTAAAAAAGCGAGAAGCAAGGTCCTGAAGGGTAAGGGATGGTTGTGTCAGACCGATGAGGAAGAGCATGTAGAAGAGCCACATAAGGGCTGGCGTACAGATGATTTCGAGCAGTCCGATAAGTCCGCCAAACAGAACGATCATACAAGATCAGCTCCTATCGAGAAATTGAGATCATTGCTTGACATCATTTTTTCTTCTCTAAAAAATTCTTGCTCCTTTCTGATTATTAGGAGGGAATGGTCGTGATAATTAGTGGGTATCCTCACCTCTTTTGGAGTTACTATTGCTCTAGCACACTTGACTCTCTCTTCCTCACATGCTTCTTCTCTCACGGATATATATTAAGCATACGTAAATATATTGATTACATGTATTTAACCTATGAATGATAGAATCGGAGGAGTATAGAGATTCTTTCCCCTCATCTACTATCCTGATGAGATTTTTTTGGAGGAATATATGACGAAGAGAAGCCTTTTTCCTACTCTTATCCTTGGACTCATGCTGCTAGCGACGGCCTGTAGTGGCTCGCCAACACAGCAACCAACGACGAGCCAACCGACCGCACCTGGAGCGAAGACAACCACAACGCCCATCACGCATCTCGTGATTCTTTTCCAGGAAAACGTATCATTTGATCATTACTTCGGAACGTATCCTAAAGCGAGCAACCTGGCTGGCGAGCCTCAGTTCACGGCGGCGGCCGGGACGCCTGCGGTCGATGGACTGACGGATGCACTGCTGACCAAAAATCCCAATCAGGCCAATCCAGCACGCCTCTCACGTGCGCAAAGCATAACCTGCGACCAGGATCATGCTTACACCGATGAACAGAAAGCCGTCGATAACGGCAAGATGGACAAGTTCGTCGAAACCTTGAATGGGAGTAAGTGCAAGAACAAATCCATCGTCATGGACTACTACGATGGCAATACGGTCACGGCCCTCTGGAACTACGCGCAACACTTTGCGATGAACGATAAGTCCTTTGGCACTACCTTTGGCCCCTCGACACCTGGAGCGCTAAACCTGATCTCCGGTCAGACGCATGGTGCGAACCCGACCGATGTCGCGCAGCCAGGCTATCCGATGGTCGCCAATGGGACCGTGGTGAACGACCTTGATCCTGCCATGGATGACTGCTCAACTGGGAAGACGGCCGAGCTTGCGGGCAAGAACGTCGGGGACCTGCTAAATCAGAAGAATCTGACATGGGGCTGGTTTGAAGGAGGCTTCACGCCGACAGTGACAGGTAACACAGCGAAGTGTGGCTCAGTGCATCAAAATAGCGGTGGGGCTAAAGTCGTCGATTACATCCCGCACCACGAGCCGTTCCAGTATTACCAGTCCACCGCCAATCCGCACCATCTCCCACCGACCTCGACGGCAATGATCGGCAAAACCGACCAGGCCAACCATCAGTACGACCTGACCGACTTCTGGACGGCCGCAAATGCTGGCAATCTTCCAGCCGTCAGCTTCCTCAAAGCAGCCGCCTACCAGGACGGACATGCGGGCTATTCTGGTCCTCTCGATGAGCAGAGCTACATAGTCGATACGATCAACAAGCTCGAAAAATTGCCAACATGGAAGCAGACAGCAGTCGTAATTTCTTATGACGACTCAGATGGCTGGTACGATCATGCGGTAGGTCCGCTCGTGAACCCATCAAGCTCGGCCAATGACGCTCTCAATGGTGCTGGACAGTGCGGCAGCGGGCAGGCAATGGGAGGCTATACCGGACGTTGCGGCTATGGTCCACGCTTGCCGCTAATGGTCATTTCGCCCTACGCCAAAACAAACTTCGTCGATCACACCGTCACCGATCAATCTTCCGCCTTGCGCTTCATTGAGGATAACTGGAACCTCGGACGGATCGGCGATTCTTCGTTCGACGAAAAGGCCGGCCCATTAACCGACATGTTTGACTTCTCCGGTAGCGGGAACGCCAATACGCTCATTCTTGATCCCACCACTGGCGAAGCGGCGGCTTAATCTCCTTCTCTATCACTGTGAGACTGCTCTGTGTGGTCTTGCAGTGATGGATGGACAAATTTTCTTACCGTTGACCCAATCGTGTCATTTTAAGACCTGAGAGATAAAGCTCAGCAACAGAATCTGGTATACATACTTTACATTACTGACTTAACAGCGCCAAACAATTGTATGGGTATTGATCGGCCCCTGGAAGAAGAACGTACCCAAACACTCCTGCACAGGTATAGTAATGGTCAAGATCACTCTGGTGCCAGGGGCAACGTTGCCCTGAGCCGGGCTAAAACCCACACCTGCGATATTCGCATAGGCCGTCCAATGCAGCGTGGCCTGGTTACTCGGCCTGGAGATCACGGCCGCCTGGCAGATATACACGCTTGCAGTTCTCTTGCAGTCCACATGCCCGGAAATACCCATCGATACGGGCGCTACGTCGAGGATGGGAGCTGGCTGCGTCGATTGCGCCGGCTGCGGTGCAGGTGCTTGCCGCATTGGTGTTGCGACTGGTACAGGAGTTGGCGTTGGCACTGGTGTTGGTGTCGGAGCAACCGTTGGCGTCGGGGTGACGTGAGGAGGTGTAGTAGACGAGGATGCCAGTGGCTGAGTCGCTCCAGGGGAGTCCCCACAGGCCACCAGCAGACATGCCAGGACAACACACGACAAAACTACGATCATCGCCCGGCAATACCGCAGACGCCTGGAACCCGAAAAGCCAGCACGAACGCGAGCGAATTGAGCATACCACATAGAAATCCTCCTCATAAGATGCAAGAAATAACTTTATTCGTGTGTATCATATGTTCGTTTTTACAGATGAGTAATAAATTTTCCCTACGTCCATATATTCTGCATATATATAGAGGTACGCATCAAGTTACAAGTATAAATACTTCTAGCTGAACGACTGTAAAGCGTTAAGTGCCTCTTCAATATGCTTTGTGGGTGTGAACTGCGAAGAAAAAATGTGTCGCACAATACCTTGCTTGTCGATCACATACGTTACACGCCCCGGCAGCAGGCCGAACGTCGCGGGCACCCCATAGCTTTTCCTCACCGCGCCATCACTATCGCTCAAGAGTAAAAATGGTAGCCTATGTTGGGAGATAAACTGCTCATGCGCCTGCACCGAGTCCGAGCTCACCCCAATAACTTCCGCGCCTGCATCCTTGAACACCTCATAGCTATCGCGGAAGCTACACGCCTCAGCCGTACAACCGGCTGTATTGTCTTTCGGATAAAAATACAGCACAATACTCTTCTTACCAAGAAAATCCTGCAAACTCACGGTGTTACCCGCTTGTGACGGCAAAGTAAAATTCGGTGCCATATCGCCCACTTTTACCTTATTATTCCTCACTTGATCATCTACTAGACTCATATCTATTTTCCTTATCTTTGCTTTTTATTCCCGCATAGTGACCACAAAGTGGGCATACAGCAGCAATCATTCATAATTATCGCGTTAGCCGTTTCTACACGATTTGAACGCTTTATTCTCTATTGTGCCACGACAACCACGAGGGATATCGACTCCAACTATTTCGTAAGCGGCAACGTGCATTTTTTATTTTTGGAGTGAAACATGTGTATATGCCAACGTTACAAGTTGGCAAGCTGCTCTTAGCATACCACAATCGGCACGAATAGCGCGCTGAATGTACACAGCTATGAGGCTATAGATAGTTAACTTACCTATCTGTGCCAGCACTCAGTAAGGAATCTCATAGACTTCCTCAAAGGCTCCACTGAGGATCTTAAACGCTTTCTCACGATCTCCGGGATCATTGCGACGGACAGCCTCTCCCGCTTGCCGAAAAGCCAGACGCTGTTCGGGTGACAGAAGCGGGACCGGGCGAAGTTGAAAGCGGATCTTCCCATCAGGGGACCGCCTGATATACCCATATACCTCGTCCTGCGGTCAAAGAACCGCAAGGTGTAACTCACTTTGACAATGGGAAGCTGAACAAGCTGCTCGAAATGGGAACGTAACCATTCCTGGCGATCCATCCCAGCCGCTCGTGCTCGCTCAGTGAGAGCATCAGCTACCTCAGAGGGGACATCACGAATGAGAATATCTGGCATGGGCTTCTTTCTCCTTCTTCTACCAGGTTAATGTGTTCTCCTGGATATCTGAGATATCTTTCGTAAGTTTATGATATCTGAGATATCTCTGTCAAGTGTAAGAACAACAAACTAGTAGACTGTTGCGGGTCATATGGCGAGGGGCCGCGTCGCGACAACGGCTTGCCACCGTGTGCCCCTCTCTGGGGTCGTCATCCAGCCAGGTGAGAGGCGGGTTGGCGACGGCAACCACAAGGGATTGCCGCTACGCGGGGCCGCCACATGAACGGGCTTCAATCTTTACAACCAGACGGTGTATAATATCTAGCAAGGGCACGCATCCATGCCTGGATGACGGCGTTCCGTTCCAGCACTCCCACCACATAGAGAAGAGAAGGTTTTATTATGCTCAACTCAGAAGAAGATCAATATCCTCGTACCGTAAAGCTTGAGAGCGAGACAACCCCTGGTTCCTCTGTCCATGCTATCGTGACAGAGAGCCTGGACTATATGACACAGGCAATGCCTCGCTTTTTAGCAGACTTGCGGATGCTTTGCCTGACAGAATCGCCTTCGGACGATCCGTCCGGCCTTAATAAGATGGCTGAACATCTCTCGGCACTCTTGCAACAGGTGGGGATGCAGACAACACTTGTAGAGCATCCGCGCGGGAACGCGGTTGTGGGCACGATAATGGGACAGGACGCGGCTGGCCCTACCTGCCTGCTGCTCGGTCATCATGATACGGTTCATCCGCTTGGTGTGGCGGCGTCGCGCACCCGGCTCACGGCAGAACGATTTTACGCGCCTGGGACGGTCGATATGAAGGCCGGATTGCTCCAGGGCATCTATGCTCTAGAAAATACTGCATAGGCTACACTACAAAAACTTTCACAAGATCATCTTTTTATCCGTGTCCGACGAGGAAATTTCTTCGCGCTATCACGTAGAACTGATCAGGCAGATCGCGCAGGAGCGGCCCCTGGTCCTGGGACTGGAAGGGGCAGGCTCGGTTGGCACGGTCGTAACCAGGCGCAAGGGATGTGCACATTATCAGCTCACGGCCGAAGGATTAGCCGCCCACGCTGGTAGTAGTCCTGAAAGAGGACGTAACGCGGTGCTGGAGCTGGCACACCAAATTGTCCAGGCACACAGCTTTATGGGATGGCGCGAAGGCTTGACCATTAACGCAGGCCCGATCAAAGGCGGCTCGCGGGCAAATATCGTGTCCGATTATGCCGAGATCCTCTTCGATCTACGCTTCTTGCGCCCGGAGGATCGCCAGGACACCGAGAGCCGCTGGCACGAACTCCTACAAAATCAGCTCGTGCCCGGCGTCAAATTGACTTTGCAGCCAGAACCGGATTGTATGCTACCGATGGCCGCAACCGAAAAAAGCCTGGCCCTCGCACATGAGGTCCAGCTTATCGCGGAACAGATTCTCCATACTCCATTCAATTCTGAGACCAGAGGAGGTGCCTCCGACTGTTGCACTACGGCCGCCGCAGGCTGCCCCTCGATTGACGGCCTGGGCGCTATTGGCGGCGGAGCACACACTAGCGAAGAATTCGTGCTACTCCCCCCGATCCCTGGTCGCGTCGCATTGCTAGCTGGCCTCATCGCCGCCATCACCGCCAAGGCCAAATAATATGTATCACACGCATCTTCTTTCCTCTTGAGTTTGCGCGGCGAGGCCGCACTTAGACCTTTTTACATTATTTCTATTTTCACAATTTTTGCGCCGTGCAAAAATTGTGAAAATAGAAATAATGTAAAAAAGAAGAAGCGAGCGCAAAAGCCGAAGGCGTAAGCACTCATAAGAAACAGAGGGCAAGCGATGGAAAGCAAACTCGCTAAGAATTGTTGCTACGCAGCAAGACGGGCCCAACTAATCGACACTTCATCTTAACAAAATCCCGCCGATCCATCAGTTGCAATACAAACCTGAAATGTCGCGGAAACGCAAGCAAACCAGTCTCGGTCTCTAACGCCTCCACACCCTCGCACACATACGCCCGATCATGCCAGATCACAGTACAGTGGCCAGCGGCCAGCACATTACGATACCAATCTACTCCTGGCCCATAGGTTAACTCGATCACAAAACCATCGACAATCGGCACAACAATTATCGGAGTCTCATAAGCCTTTCCGCTACGGCGACCAACGTGACAGATAACCGCGAACGGGCTATAAGCCGTGCCCGCAGACTTGAGTACAAGCGGATTGAGTATATGCTTATTAAAAGTGCGGATTCGGTCTGGAATCTGCCGCCAGTTTCTCAACAGGAGAGCCACAACCACAGCCGCGCCTGCTATGCCAAATGCGCGCGACACATTCAGCATAGGTGTACGCCTACGCATTCTCATCTGGAAAACCCTTTCACGATAGAATGGCCATTCAAAACGCGGGAAGAGTATATATCGCTGCAACATTTCTATGCTCATTTGGATTATAGCCCATAGAATTATACAAAACCATATTCACTCTTAAAAAAACATACGTGATCACACTATAGAGTACATCGTTTGGCTGACCATTATGTTACCTGGAGCTAGATCGCCAGGAGCGCTACACACGCTTATTGTACCAGCCAGAAGGAAATGCAAAGCATATCAAAACATACTAAAATAGGAACAAACTCCGAAGGCGCGAGATACACACATTATTATAATATGAGAATATAACCTACTAGAAAGCATGTATTAACCAGTATACATACTCCCTATTACACTATAAGTTTAACAGGAATTTACCACATCCTTACTTGCTATGATGCTTATATTCGTGTTATGTTTAAGACATAGACAGAAACAGAACAGCCAGCAGCAAACAGACTATTGGCAGGGTGAGGGATATATTTCTATCCAGTTTATGGCATAGCAGGAAGCCCATCAAAGCATTCTGGATAGCCCTGAAATTATGTGTTTTCAAGCAAGCATTCTGCACACTGTCTCTATACTTTTTTACTTTATATAAAGAAAGGAATGCATGATGAAAACACTGCATCTCAAATGGATCAACGGCACAATTGTACTACTTTTAATGGCTGCCTATTCCCTTGTTTTTACCCTGGCTAGTGAGACAGCATTTGCCCATGCCACGGACGTATCCCCAACGACGACTATCACCGTCAAATTCGCCGCGCCCGTCAAATCAGTCCTGATCGTCTCTATCGAGGGGGGAATAAACCCGGTTTGCCTCACCGTTCCAAAGGGAAAGACGCAAGCAAGCACAACCTTTGGTATCTTTCTACCCACCAACATCCAGGAGTACAAATATAGCGGCTGTAAAGGATCTATTTACAAGACAGCATATGTAGAAACAGGTGCACCCGGCACTTCACTCACAGTCAAAGTGCCTTAATAAATAGTTACATATTGTTTTGCTAGCATAGCTGACAATCTGCGTAACAAGGTAGCATGAAAAGCAAAAATAAGCTTTTCATGCTACCTTTTTTATCTAATCCTTATATACTCTCTACCAGAGTACGTAGTACATTGACTTGACATAGTACGGAGTGGACCAGCGAGTTGAAACGGGATCAAAGACATTGGCCCATTTGCTAAAGTAACGGCAAAAAGCGTGCGGTACCATGCAGATTCAGTACCTTGCTGTAGACCAGGCGTGCACCCTTGCGTGGTAGAATACCGAAGCTCTCTACCTCAATTGCCAGCGTTGCAAAGCTCTGCTCAGTCTCGCCAGCCAGGTTAATACTCGGCAAGAGCAATGTTAATACAGTAGCTCCAGCATCAATTGTTCTCTTCAGCGTAACCGAGACCAGGGTACCAAGCTCGCTCGGTTCTGTGCGAATCTCATCCTTATGGAAAATAAGATCGCTACTTGCATCCTTATAGATAAATTGTGGCAAGCCAGGCTCATCAATGAAATGAATAGGCCGATAACTGATCTGCACCCCATAACCCGTGAGGTCAAACTGATTAGGCTCTTGATGTTGTTGTACCATGTTTGATCCTACCTTTCTTGTAGTATCCAACCACACCCAAGGCGCTGATAACACCTCTACACGACACAGGATTGCTCGTGCATAACACTCGTCGTGCTATCTCTGCAGCGCCTTAGCTTGTATAACTTCTTTCCATTATAATAAGCTAATACAATTACAAGAACGTTGATCACATCTTTTTTTTCACGTTGGTAATTTTCCAGTTCCTGCTCTTCTTTAATGGCAGAAAAGGTTGTACCATAATACGCTATCTCTTGAAAGAAAGAACTCTTTTTTAGTAAAAATCAAGGAAAGAATATAACTATATCTATCAATAAGGGTATAAGGTATTTCACAGGAATGTTTTTTGCCTGTTAAAGCCGCAGAAACAGATCGACGAGACCAGCAGATACTGCTATAATCGGAAAAGCAGATTGACAGGAGGAGAAAAATGCTCAGAAATGACACCATTACATCAATCAAAGATCCACGTATAAGCGAGGCTCGTGAGTTAACATCGGCAACCGGTCGAGCACGCACACACAAATGCTTGCTTGAAGGCATCGAAAGCATCCAGTGGGCCCTCGCATCTTCTATACCAGTTGAGCACATCTTCTACCACAACGCCATCCAGTCCGACCCTTTTCTCTTATGGCTATACAAAAAACGTATACGATGTTTTGCGGTAAGCGAAGGCATCCTGAAGAAGATCAGCGACACCTCGTACCTTGTGCCATATATCGGCGTTGCCAACCTTCCAGGCGAACGTCCATGCGACGAGTATAGGATGGAGAAGACAAGCAACCTGCTGATCGTGCTGGACCATGTGGTGGATCATGGCAATATTGGCACGATTATTCGTACGGCGAGCGCATTCGGTGTACGGTCGCTCGTTTCGACCAGTGCTCTAGATATATACTATAAGAAGATCATTACGGCTTCACGGGGCAAGGTATTTGATATGCAGCTACAATCTTTTCCTTCAGGTGCGGCTGCAATTACGGCGCTCAAGCAGAAGGGCTACCAGATAGTAGCCACAAGCCCCTATGCGAGAGATGTCCAGGCTCTGGCAACGCTCCAGCCCAGGCCGATTGCGCTGGTAGTCGGTAACGAAACGACGGGCATCACAGATGAGATCACACAACTCGCCGATGTGGTGGTACAAATTCCTATGGGTGGCCCGGTGGAATCGCTCAATGTGGGTGTGGCGACTGGGATTAGTTTATACGAGCTCAAGTTCAGGATGGTATTGATGATGCTGATACACTATATTCGTTCGATAGTTGGTCGTGAGGTGAATGTGACGGGCAAGATGATTATGCAGGCCTTCGATGTGCAGCTAAAGCAAGCTGCCAACCTCGGTGGCTGGCAGGTGGTTCTGCTGATGATGCTCAAATGTGACGAGGTGATGACGCTGGAACAGGTGGCTAGAGATACAGGTCTGTTGGGTCAGGAGCTAACCGATCTGCTCCAGCCATTGTTCGATAAAAAATATATTCACTACACCTCTTCTAATACAAACAATACGATCCAGTTAACCGAAGAGGGTGAACGCGCCCTGGCCCAGTTATGGGGGGTGGTCGAGCAAGCCGAAAATCAGGTTCTGGCCGGCTTCTCAGAGAGTGAGAAAGGGCAGCTCACGAATTTTCTGGCACGCATCCAGGCTAATTGCTCAACCATCATACAATAGACAATATCAGCGATTATGGGTCACTTGCCCACTCGTGCCTTCGGCGCTTGCTCCTTTTTGATTTAACATATATTTTTGCATTTTCTATCTTTTTGTAGTGCAAAAAGATAGAAAATGCAAAAATATATGTTAAATCAAGTTTTGCCTATTGTACTTTCTACCGTTGGTAGAAAGTACAATAGGCAAAACTTGATTTTAAGAAATTTGAAAGATTCGAGATGACCTTTAGTTAAGAGTAGAAAGCATTAAGGCTATATGAAATACATTTTACAAGATATTGCGTTGATAGATGTACCGGAGCTTATCGATGGCAGCCAGATAGCGTACGCGCGGTTTCGCAGCACGTTTCCTGGCGCGGTACTGCACGATGATCCTGGGCTGTTGTGGTTCGAGACGGGTGTGCCACTCAGGATCTTTAATGGCGTACTTCGTACACAATTAGATGCTGATGCTCTCCCAGAGGCGATAAATACTATAATTGCACACTTTCGGCAGCGCCAGATTCCTTTTGAATGGAATATCGGGCCAACCTCGCAGCCACAAAATTTTGGTCACTTGCTGCAAGCCCACGCTCTGCGCAGTGAGGAGGACGAGCCAGGCATGGCTATCGAGCTCCATGCGCTCAATGAGGATAGTCCACCAGTGCCTGATCTGACGATTGTGGAAGTTACGACCGACGAGCAGCTACGGCAATGGTCACGCGTATGGGGCAGTGGCGCGCCTGCCGTAGTTAGCGAACATTGGTACACGCTCTATAAAGGACTCCATCTGACTGCGGACAGCCCTGTACATTTTTATCTCGGCCTGCTTGATGGTGAGCCGGTCGCTACGGCCGCACTCTTTTTCGCACTGGGCGTGGCCGCTATCCATCACATCGTTACCATCCATAAAGTGCGCCGCATGGGCATCGGAGCCGCGATGACCATGCGGGCCGCACAAGAGGCTCGCCGCCACGGCTACCGCATCGCCATCCTGACAGCATCTTCAGCAGGCATCAGGATCTACCGACGACTTGGCTTTCGTGAATATAGCCTCTTTCGTACATATGAGTGGGAGCCTGGGCCTTCATAAAAATCATACCACCATATCCCCGATAAGGAGGATTAGCAGCAATAGTCTGCATTGTCATCTGGGATTCTTTAAAACCAAATTTTGTTAACGTTCGTATTAATATATCTTCATCGATATTTACTGCCGGGAATTTTTTCTGCTGCAAATGATAATAGGTGGCGTTTTTTAGCGTGGTCATAAGAAGGGTGCCGCCCACTTTCAGCAGAGAAAGAATGTTCTGTATGGCAATTTCCCATTGACTATAGGAAGATGTGATAGATTCAGGGACGAAGTTCACCTGCACAATATCATATTTTTT
>CAWKKX010000017.1:0-38345 GCA_963850365.1 uncultured Chloroflexia bacterium | reverse complement strand
TCATACATGGCTCCTGCACCACTAATGACGTCGGTGCCCTGGAACGTGATGCTGTTGCTTCCGACCTTTAAGAGGGATGCGGGGAATGTGATCGGGACGAGGTGATAGCTACCACTCTGGTTGGCGCTGCGGTAAATGGCTGCATCGTTATCGAAAACTGGCAGAGGTGCCACGGTTGTGCCATTCACCCCGACCTGAAAAGTGGGTGTCCTACTCATCCCGGCAAGCGCCACGGTCAGGTGAGCGGTACCGGTACACACCTGACTTAGATTGAAGTTGACGGTCCAGGTTCCGACGGCTGTCTGTGCATAATACCAGTCATTGCCTGGGGTGCTATGGTCAGATGTATGTGAATAAAACCAGTTATTCCACGGCGCACTACGATCAATCGTATAGGTAAGGTTGGTTGGTACCTGATTGAAGAGGCCATACTGGCGCGGCACGTTCCCTAATTTAAACTCGGCTGCTTTCCGGTCGGCGGTCCCAATCTGCCACAAAAAGTTTTTATATTCTGGCGGAGACCAGGTCAATGTTCCCAGGTTCGCCAGCCAGCCACTCACGTTAACATTGTCGTGTTCATATTGATCGGTCACATCGCCTATAAGCCCTCCGTTCGCCCAGGCATACAGGCTATAGCTCCCCGGACGCACATTGGGCAGCAGGAAATCACCGAAAAAGTCGGCCTTTGTCGAGTAGATATAACCCGATCCCTGGGTATATATATCGCTGCCCGGTTGCGCTAGTGTCACGACGGCCCCTGACGCTGGCCGCCCATCCGCCAGATGGAGCTTGCCGAAGACACTGGTACGAGCGAGAGGATAGTTGGGATTCGAGAGCCAGTTGTACGGCCACGCGGCATGTTCTTTATAGACCTGAAACTGAGCATCGGCAATACTACCATTATTGAAATAGACCAACCAGGGACCATAGATCTTCCCGCTCGGAATCGATACCCCTGGCGTCCCGAAGTGACCGCTCACGAGCATATTGAGCAATACTGCATCTCCTGTGCTGCCCTCAACATGGACGGTCAAATCTTGCTTCATTGGCCCCCCATTAACATACTCATGGCTCGGCGAAATCATCCAGATGCCCTGGCTGCTATTATAGACACCATGCAATTTGTCTTCGTCCACATAGGTGGAGGCATCATATTTTGTGTAGACGGTCCCATCCGCCAGTTGAAAGGTTGAGTCTTGCAGCACCTTCGATGCCAAAATCTGACTCAACGTTGGAAATGCAATTGCGTTTTGCACGCCGTTATAGCCGGTATGAAATAGGTTGCCATCAAAGCGGTATAGGGTACGAAACTCGCCGACGGTGCCGATGCCCGTGGCGACAAAATAAGAGTAGACCCCGCTGACTCCGCTGCGTACGACATAGTGCAGGTCCCCCCAGCTACTGCTGTAGGCGATATCGGCCATCGTCGCTGTATTGGTCACGACCGTTAATGAGGTCGGGACAAACGCTGTTCCTCCGTTGATAGAGCTGTAAAAGCCTTTGGCCGTTCCAATGAGCTCCTGTCCATTGCGCACAAGCGAATAGCCCATACCCGCAGCATTGAACTTGATGGTGAAGAGACCATTGGTGATGGTTGCTGCCATCCCTGAGACAGTGAGCGAGACGGGTGTTTCTACCGAGAAATGGCTTGTTGTTGCACCATTGCTTTCTGTCGTGGCCGCCCTGGCCTCTTGGGGCGGCAGGCCCGCGACCAGAAGCGTGAAAACGGATAATAACAGCATACAGAAGAGGGCTAAAGATCTTTTTTGCTTATGCATTGTCCTGATTCCTTTCATTTTTCGTGTTTCTTCCCTAAAACACTGATCCCTATACCAACTGACAAGAGCATTTTGCTATGAATCGCCAGGAACCATTTCGCACGAAGACGCACGCCCCGCTGGTTTTGTGACCCAATACACCAGGGAGCGTGCGTTTCTTTTTTGCCAAGAAAAGGTACCATGCCAGTTGGTGACGCCTTTAAAGATCCTTAGAATAAGGCTGAGGGTGTGTAGATACCATGCACATACGAATACACGACCTCAAACGTTTCTTCCAGAATTTCTCGTCATTGGCTTCAGGTGAATGTGTTCCTTATATTCTACATTATAACATACCTCACATCTAGTAGTAGAGAATTCTTGAGTTCTTTGCCTTCTTCTTCCTGGCTAGTCGCTAACCGACTTCTAGCTTGATCGTGTCATACATGGCTCCTGCGCCACTGCTGATACTAGCTCCCCGGAATGTGACAGTGTTGCTGCCAGCCCGCAAGCGCGAGGCAGGGAATGTGATCAGGACGAGGTGATAGGCACCACTCTGGTTAGCACTGCGGTAAAGGGCCAGATCATTTGCATAGCTGGGCAAGGTTGCTGTGGCCGTGCCATTCACCCCTACATCGATGGTCGGGGTCCTACTCATGCCAGCGAGAGCGACGGTCAAATGCGCGGTACCAGTATAGGTATGGCTCAGGTTGAAGTTGACGGTCCAGGTTCCGGCGGCTGTCTGTGCATAATACCAGTTGTTCGCTGGCGTACTCTGCCCAATTGTATAGGTCAGGTTGGCTGGTACTTGCTTGAAGAGGCCATACTGGCGCGGCAGGTTCCCCAATTTGAACTCGTCGGCCTTGCGGTCTGCGGTCCCTATCTGCCAGAGCGCGTTGGCATATTTTGGAGGTGACCAGGTCAGTGTCCCCAGGTTTACCGATGATCCACTCACACTGACATTATCACGTTCGTATTGATCCGTGACATCACCAATGCTCCCTCCATTGGCCCAGGCATAGAGACTATAGCTCCCCGGACGCACATTGGCGAGACGAATCGCGCCGTTCGCGTCTGCCTGCGTCGTGAAGATATAGTCGGTCCCCTGCGTATAGAGATCGCCACCGGGTTTCGCTAATGTCACTGTGGCTCCGGCTGCCGGTCGTCCATCCGCCAGGCGCAACGTGCCAGTCACCGTGGTGCGTGCCAGGGGATAATGGGGATTCGACAGCCAGTTGTACGGCCAGGCGGCGCGTTCGCTATTCGCCTGTGCCTGGGCATCGGCAATGCTGCCGTTATTGAAGTAGACTAACCAGGGACCATAGATCTTCCCGCTGGGAACTGTCACACGCTGACGTTCCAAAGTGGTTGCTCACCAGCATGTTAAGCACGACAGCGTCCCCTGAGTTGGCCTCAGTATGGACGGTCAAATCCTGCTTCATCGGTCCCCCCATTGTTATATTCATGGCTCGGCGAGATCATCCAGACGCCCTGGCTGCTGTTATAGACACCGTGCAGTAGGTCCTGCTCGAATGCATAATTAGCCGCATCATATTTTGTGTAGATTGTCCCGTTCGCCAGTTGATAGGTTGAATCTTGCAGTATCTTTGCTGCCTGGATCTGGCTCAATGTCGGAAAGGCGATGGCGCTCTTCACCCCGTTATAACCCGTGTGGAACAGGTTCCCATTCATACGGTAAAGAGTACGGAACTCACCAATGTTGCCGAGACCAGTTGCGACGAAGTAAGAATACAGCCCGCTGACCCCACTACGTACGACATAGTGCAAGTCTCCCCAGCTACTGCTGTAGGCGATATCGGCCATCGTCGCTGTATTGGTCACGACCGACAATTTGGTCGGCGCAAACGCGGTCCCTCCGTTGATCGAGCTGTAAAAGCCTGCCGCTGATCCTATGAGCTCCTGCCCGTTGCGCACCAGCGAGTAGCCTGTCCCCTTCGAGTTGAACTTGATGGTGAAAAGACCATTGGCGATGGTCGCGGTCATCCCCGAGACGCTGAGCGAGACAGGAACTCGCTGTTGACACCTGGCTTCCCGTTGAAACTGCCCCTGCCTGCTGAGCCGGACCGACAACGAGAAACCCCAATGTGAGAACGCATAGCACGCTTCCACACAAGAGAACTAAAAATCTTCTTTGCTTGTTCATCTTCTTACTTCTTGTCTCCTTTTTCGCGTTTCCTCGCTGAAGCACCGATTTGTTGCAGGCTCCCGAGATCATCTCGCATTGAATTGATAGAAAACGGTTCTTTGTATATTTGTATATATAAGAACATGTCCAGCTTTTTGATAAGAGACATACCCATACGAGTATGTCTCTCCTTGCAATTTATTAAGAGCTGCAAGATGTATGAGCGCTTTTATATCCCTCTTTCGTATCTAGTAGTTAGCCCACCTCCAGCTTGATTGTGTCATACAGAACTCCTGCGCCACCCCCGGCACTAGCCCGGAATGTGACAGTGTTGCTGCCAGCCCGCAAGCGCGAGGCAGGGAAGGTGATCAGGACGAGGTGATAGTAACCACTCTGGTTAGCACTGCGGTAAATGGCTGAATCATTTGCATAACGAGGCAAGGTTGCTGTGGCGGTGCCATTCACCCCGACCTGGACGGACGGGGTCCGGGTCATCCCGGCAACAGCGACGGTCAAATGGGCGGTACCACTATAGGTATGCGCTAGGTTGAAGTTGACGGTCCAGGTTCCGGCGGCTGTCTGTGCATAATACCAGTTGTTCGCTGGCGTACTCTGCCCAATTGTATAGGTCAGGTTGGCTGGTACTTGCTGGAAGAGATTATATTGGCGCGGCAGGTTCCCCAATTTGAACTCGTCGGCCTTGCGGTCTGCGGTCCCTATCTGCCAGAGCGCGTTGGCATATGTCGGAGGTGACCAGGTCAGTGTTCCCAGGTTTACCGATGATCCACTCACACTGACATTATCACGTTCGTATTGGTCCGTGACATCACCAATGCTTCCTCCATTGGCCCAGGCATAGAGACTATAGCTCCCCGGACGCACATTGGCGAGACGAATCGCGCCGTTCGCATCTGCCTGCGTCGTGAAGATATAGTCGGTCCCCTGCGTATAGAGATCGCCACCGGGTTTCGCTAATGTCACTGTGGCTCCGGCTGCCGGTCGTCCATCCGCCAGACGCAACGTGCCAGTTACCGTAGTGCGTGCCAGGGGATAATTAGCATTGGACAGCCAGTTGTACGGCCAGGCGGCGCGTTCGCTATTCGCCTGTGCCTGGGCATCGGCAATGCTGCCGTTATTGAAGTAGACTAACCAGGGACCATAGATCTTCCCGCTGGGGACTGTTATTGCCGGCGTTCCAAAGTGGGCGCTCACCAGCATGTTAAGCACGACCGCGTCCCCTGAGTTGCCCTCAACGTGGACGGTCAAATCCTGCTTCATTGGTCCGCCATTGTTATACTCATGGCTCGGCGAGATCATCCAGACGCCCTGGCTGCTGTTATAGACACCGTGCAGCAGGTCCTGCTCGAATGTATAATTAGACGCATCATATTTTGTGTAGATTGTCCCGTTCGCCAGTTGATAGGTTGAATCTTGCAGTATCTTTGCTGCCTGAATCTGGCTCAACGTCGGAAAGGCGATGGCGCTCTCTACCCCGTTATAGCCCGTGTGGAACAGGTTCCCATTCATACGGTAAAGAGTACGGAACTCACCAACGTTGCCGAGACCAGTTGCAACGAAGTAAGAATACAGCCCGCTGACCCCACTACGTACGACATAGTGCAGGTCTCCCCAGCTACTGCTATAGGCGATATCGGCCATCGTCGCTGTATTGGTCACGACCGACAATCTGGTCGGCGCAAACGCGGTTCCTCCGTTGACCGAGCTGTAAAAGCCAGCCGCTGATCCTATGAGCTCCTGCCCATTGCGCACCAGCGAGTAGCCTGTCCCCTTCGAGTTGAACTTGATAGTGAAAAGACCATTGGCGATGGTCGCGGTCATCCCTGAGACGCTGAGCGAAACAGGACTCGCTGTTGACACCTGGCTTCCCGTTGAAACTGCCCCTGCCTGCCGCGCTGGACTTATAAGGAGAAATCCCAGCACGAGTATGGACAGTATGCCTCCATACAAAAGGATTAAAAAGCTTCTTTGCTTGCTCATTTTCTTGCTTCCATTCTTTCTGTATGTTTCTGCTTCGAAACATTAACCGCTAGCTAACAAATCAGGTCATCCAGCCATGAATTAATGCAGATAACTTTTTATGAAGCGCGACACCCTCTGGAAGCGTTGTTCGCGAACAACACGCTTCCAGAGGGTATATCTGGCGCTTATTTGCCGAGATACGATGAGACGATAGGCTCAAGACGCGCCGCGACCTTTACATGTCCCGCATCGGTAGGATGCGTGCCATCGGTATAATCGGTCTGCTGTCAACCAACCAGTTGTGTCAACGTAATGAACTTTCGTATCGCCAGCGGCAGTAACAGTCTGGACCGCTGCCAGCACCTGCGCCGCTTTTGCGCCTTTAAAGGGCCTCATTACAAGAATAACGGCATGTGCATATCGCGCACGTATGCTTCCGTAAGAATGTGACATACGTTGTCTCAAACGTGGTACTGTTGATATGATAGCCATTATCATTGGTGCCTAGATTAATCACTACTGCGCTAGCCTGATAACGTGAGAAGTTCCAGTCAGGCGAGTTGGTAAAGTAGACGGTCTGAAGTTTGAAAAATTGGCGGCTCATGCCTGTGGCATTAGGCGAACCACATTGCACGTTATCGGTAAGGCAGATACCGCCCTGCGCGATCTGGGTATGCTCTACACCCATCTGCTCCCCCACCAGCCAGGCATAATCGGAGAGCGCATGCTTGCTTGTCGTTGCCCCAGCGGTAATCGAATCTCCCACAAATTCGATGAGTTTCGCAGAGACCGCTGGTGCACTCGTCTTTGCTCCGGCATCGAGCACCAACCCTTGAAATTTTATGACATCGTGCTCAGAATAGGTTGCGACGCGCAGAGTATGGGTCCGGGCTGCGAGTGGAGTCGGGGTAAGATTGACGGTTCCATTCGCGGTAGCATAGGCAACATCCGCACCATGATCAATACTTACAAAGATATGTACAGTCCCACCCAGCTTGATCTTGACCGTTTTACCCGTGAAATCTGTTTTGAAATAAGCTCCTGGCCAATAACTGACTGCAACGGTGCTGCTGCTGGTATCCCAACGGCCAATATATTTGATATTAGGATCTGTTGGTGTTCCCACTCCAGCCGCGGCATGCGCCACATTAGCACTCAGGAAGCTGAACAAGACGGTAAGAGCCAAACCTCCTATTAACAGACTATGTACAATCCATTTATCCGACGATAATCTCATCTTTTCAAACTCCATGGTTCTTTTTAACTATAACTTGTACAGCTACAGCATCCGTTTCTGAGGGAGAAGATAATGAATTTGACGTTACTACCCGATATAACCGACAATAATGTCATCGAGATGCATCAAGCGCTTTCTCTCTCTCTGCATGAGGAGCTTTAACGATATTACACGCACTACAGTAAACAGAAATAATGATACAGCTACTGCACTTCATAATTGAGGGTATACAGGACGAGGAAAAGGATCTTCACGTCTTAAAGCAGTGAAAATACACTATATGCCGTCAAGCGAACAAAATGGCTCATCTATAGCAATCTGGGAAAAGCTGTGGGGAACAAAAGAGGCGGAAAGGCGGTACAGAGGAATTTTATATAAATATATACTTTGTACCTGCCATATTGAGGGATGCTCGTCAGGTTAAAAAAGGCTAAAAGATTCATCAGCTATGGTCCTCCTTGACACAATGAATGACACGGCACAGAGCGTACTATGCCACACGAGGCTTCCACTGCCTCGTAGCAAAACGAACGATTGAGATCCAAAGAAGGATCTATCTTTTCACTGTGCATTTGTATGCAACCAGCGCTCCATTCGCTCGTTTCGTTACAAAAACCATACACTATTTTTCTCTATATTGTCAAGGAACTTAACAATTTGACGGGGAAACGCTTTCTCACTCACGCTGAAGGGTGAGTGAGAAAGCGAAAACTGTCAAGGCAACATGAGATTCTTGCCGCACTATCCAACAGTTTGGATAAACTTTGTTCGAGAGTAAAGTCTCTTACTTACTTCGTGATCTTGAGCATGACCACTCCATGCCCGGCGACATTCGCTGTATAGCTGCCACTGAACGAGCCGACGTTGCTATGCGACCAGAGATTACGTACACTTGCGCTGCCCGAAAGACCGATATTACTCCAATGCACCGTGATATTCGATGCTGTACTGTTGCGATTCAGGAGCACAACTGCGACCTTGTTAGTGCCCGCAAGCTTCTTCGACCAGACCTGTAGACCGTTACTATCGCTCACTTTGGTGCCCTGGACACCCAACGAGTCCTGGTCCACTGCGATAACATCCGTGTTGGTCAAAATGGATTTCGTGGTAGAAGACATAGTGGTTAGATCGTTGCCCAGGATCAGAGGAGCCGCCGAAATTGCCCACAGGCTAAAGTGTGCCTCCGATTCGCTGGTGCTCATCCCGCCATTGCCTACTTCGAGCATATCTGGATCATTCCAACCACCAGGTTTGGCATAGGCTGCATGCGTGGCGTTCGAGTCAAAATTACTCAGCATGCTGGTCCAATTAGCACTAATGTCGCCAGTTGTGCGCCAGAGATTACCGACCGATGAACCCCAGAGCCAGGGGCTACCCTGTCCCCAGCTACAGAGACTGAAGACGATTGCACGACCTGTACTCGCCAATGCATTATGGATCTTGGTATACTGCGTCTGTGCAGTAAGGCCACTGGTATTGCACCAATCGACCTTAATGTAGTCGATACCCCATGAAGCGTAAGTGTTGGCATCCTGTTGCTCATGACCATACATGCCTGGGTAACCCGCACAGGTCTTCGTTCCTGCGTCGTTGTAGATGCCCAGCTTCAATCCCTTACTATGAACATAATCAGCGACCACTTTTATACCGTTGGGAAATTTGTTATGGTCAGGAACCAGGTTACCACTACTATCACGACTGGAGGCTTCCCAACAATCATCGATATTAATGTAGTGATAGCCTACCGCTTTTAAGCCACTACTGACCATCGCGTCCGCTTGCTTTCTGACAAGCGAATCGCTGATGCCACATCCGTATCTGTTCCAGTCGTTCCATCCCATGGGAGGAGTCACCGCCAGCCCGTTGTTTAAGGCATTTAAGTCGCTTAAGGCATTTGACGCATTAGCTTGAGGAACATTAAACCCGAACGCGAATAGCGCCATGAAGAGCATGAGGGGGACCATTAGCAACGACCTGAACTGCTTTTTCTGCATACAACCTCCTTGTTGTTTCACCTGAAAAATAAACTTCCTTGTACTATGCATATACGTTACTATGCATTATCTTCGACCATGATGAAATAAATGGTGCTATTCATAAAATTTCATCAAAGTAGGTTCACTAGAGTATATACCATTTTAGCGAGGAGATTGTCAATATAGATGAAGCTCTCAGTGCAAGCAGAGAGAGACTACCACATTTTATGCTGGGAGTACATGAGAATTTTCTCATATTTTTCCAATAAAATTCCCATCTATTTGCTTTACTATAGAACTAGTGCTAAGGAATAATCCTTATAAATGAATTAGCAACAAACTATGGAAGCAGGGCTATAACACGGCGCTGCAACTCTAAAATAAAGGAGAAATATAATGCAAACAATACAAGATGCACTTCCCAATAAGAAAGAACAGATTGGCTGGAGCCGCCTCTGGTGGGTCGGAGCGCTGGTGATCGCGGCCTCCGTTGTGGTCAACCTGCTGGTGACCTATATCGTCCTTGCTATCTTCCCAAAAGAGATAATAACCGCAGATCATATCATCTTGCTCACTGTTATTGGAGCTCTTGGAGCAGTTCTGGTCTTTGGCCTGGTCGCTCGGCGTGCAAAGCGGCCAATTGCCCTATATTATAAGATTGCCGGAGTCACTCTCTTGGTTTCCTTTATTCCAGACCTGTTGCTCTTCACGTCAGGATTCACTACCGTCGTCGTCGGAGCTTACATGCTGATGCATATCACAACTGCTGCCATCTGTGTGTTTGGCTTGACAAAGTGGCCTATGGGTGTACGCCTGACAGAAAAGGTTGGATAGCCAGGTGGTTGGGCGGTCAGCATGTTAGCTCTGTGTTAGACATGTTTCCAACCGCCCTCCCCTAAAGGTTGCGTGCACTCTTTAGATACACCACGCGCTTCCAGGGACCAGTGTCTTTTCAACGCAACCGCAACACTGGTCCTCTGAACAATTTTATACTACTACAAGACTCCACTGTTGATTCGTCGCACCAGTATCCGTCCATTGGATGACTCCCGCGCCTGCGGTGGTCGAGCCTCCTGAGACATCGAGGACGAGGCCGCTATGCACATTGACTAGCTTATAATGGCCTTCGTTGACCATGACAAAGCTCCATTTCTGGTTGTCACCGCCGTTGTTGGGCCACTGGATGACTCCCGCGCCTGCGGTGGTCGAGCCTCCTGAGACATCGAGTAGCTGGCCACTATTGCGATTCACCAGTTGGTAGCTGCTTCCGCTTATGGACAGGCTCCATTGTTGATTTGCACCACCATTATCGGTCCACTGAACCACACCCGCGCCATTGGCGGTCGATGCGTTTGCCACGTCGAGCACTTTCCCGCTATTGAGATTCACAAGCTTATAATACACAGTTCCCAGCTTCTGCCATGCTCCGGTCGCGGTATCGATGGACCAGCTATCATTCCAGGCAATTGAGAAACTGCTGCCATTAAACTGGAGCGGCTGCCAGATGTAAGGGGAGGTGCCCAGGCTGGCCGATGCCCAACGGTCTCCCATATAGATAAAGGTCGTTGTTTGACTTCCTGCGACCGGTAGGATAAAGGCTGTCTGTGAGTTAAAGGTATGCGTCCCGGCGGGGGCAAAGTCTGTCCAGGCCGACCAGGGTCCCGCGAGTGAGGTGGCTGTGGTATATTGGTTATCGTTGGTATCCCAGCCCGTGAGGTGTGAGCCAAGCATGTAGTACCGCCCGTTATATTTGAAGAGCGCGGGTGCTTCATAATCGGCCAATACGGCGACTGAACTCACGACGCTCAGATAATTGGCGGACAGCTTGTCGATACGTAAGCCATTTACTCGATCCTCGCTTAAGAGGTATGCTGCCCCGCCGCTATCTTGAAAGAGTCCAAGATCGCGACTTTGAAAACCTAGAGGTTGAAAACTTCCCCGGTAGCTATAATTTCCGCAGACGCTAGAGCTGGTTGCCACTCCAACGCTGGCCGTAGCATAGTCGGGGGTATCAACATGCATATACATGACATACTGGCTCGTTGTACTGTTATAGATGACTTTGGGGCGCTCGATGATGCGGTTTGGACCAAGGTCGCCGCTGGCCTGTCGTGTCAGTACATTATTTACGAATGTCCAGTGAACCAGATCTGTGGAGGAATAACATGGGACGTTCTGAAAAAAAGTATTGGGTGCGCTCTCACCGTGCTTGTCCTCGCCAAACCAGTAGTAGGTCGATCCAACCCGGATCATTCCACCGCCATGAGCCTGTATCTGCTTCCCATTATTATCATTCCAGGTCGTTCCAGGAATGATGGTCGCTGGAGCTGCAAGCACGGGTGCAACCATGCAGCCTAGATAGGTTGCCGCTCCAAAAAGAATTGCTACCACCAGGGCAAATGCTCGTTGCAGACTGAAGGGGAAAAGATATAGCAGCCGATTACACATTTTTCCTTCTCGCTTTCATCCTTGAAACTAGGAAACTTTTTGAGCTTTGAATTATAGAAAAACTATATATTGCATCTTCTTTGACGCCTGGCAGGCAATCGTTTTTAGAATGGGAAATCGATTGCCTACCTCATCATTGAAGATACCATTGTTAGAAACGCATTGTCAAGCATTCACGGAAAGAAAACAAGGGGCATCTGAATAGCAGGTCTGCGCCCATTGAGTAAAATATAAGGTGCAGCCTGCTCTGGAGTGCGGATGTTTAGCTTCCGCAACTGGCTGAGCTCTGTTATATGACCTTGATGGCGTGCATGTATTATCGCATCTGCGCCAGCCGGACCAATGCCGGGCAACCTCAGCAATTGTTCACGGCGAGCAGTCATAATCTCAATTGGAGCTGAGCGCAGAAATCTTTCGGCCCATGCCTGTTTAGGGTCTATCTCCAGTTGCATATTGCCATCTGTCGAGAAGGGCAAGTCCTCCACCTTCCAGCCATAGTCGCGCAACAAAAAGCTTGCCTGGTATAGCCTGTGCTCACGAAGTGGATCAATCGGGGTAACATTCTCAAAGGGAGTCTGTACAATGGGGTGAAAACCAGAGTAATAGGCACGCGTCAAACCCGCATTTCGATAAAGCTGATCACTTATCGAGAGTAGCTCGTGGTCGGTATCACCTACCGCACCCACAACAAATTGCGTGACGGTTCGCGCAAGCTTCATATATGGGTTCGCACGACGAATTGCCTGTGCCCAATACAGCATCTTCAGCAACTCGTCATTAAAATCTTTTTTAGGGGCAAGTGCATCCAGACGTTCCTGTGTCGGCCCCTCCAGATTCACTGAGACGCGATCAGCCAGTTGCATCAAGCGGAAGAGTTGGTCATATTCGATGCCAGGCATCACCTTAAGATGAAGATAGCCACGATACCCATGGCGTTTGCGCATAATCTCGGCAGTATCAATAATCTTATCCTGCGTTGTCACACTGCCCTTGATAATGCCTGACGACAAGAACATCCCTTGCACCTGCCCTGCTCGCTGCATCGTATCCAGGCCACTTGCCAGCTCATCGGGCGTAAAGGTCAGGCGTTTCATCTTACTGCGACCAGCGCGAAACGGGCAATAGAAGCAATTTCGTTCGCAAGCCGT
Organism: uncultured Chloroflexia bacterium; assembly: GCA_963850365.1. Taxonomy (GTDB): domain Bacteria; phylum Chloroflexota; class Ktedonobacteria; order Ktedonobacterales; family Ktedonobacteraceae; genus Dictyobacter. Next base: position 25,653 of record CAWKKX010000017.1, on the reverse strand, counting down.
TGTGATCATGGTCTTCAAAATGGGCAGTGAGCCCCTGGGCGTTACAACATTGGTGATACATTCGCTCAGGCTGTGCGACTGATATGCCACATGACGACGCTCCTGCTGCGGCTGATCGCCTGCAGGCTCATATATAGTAGCATCACCCATCTGGGCCAGCTTTGTCATAGTATCAGGAAGAGTTTGCACTAACATAGCGTCATTATAGGGAACTTTTGTTCTATTGTCAAGAGGCAGTGTCCATTATGCCCCATCTGCTGGAAAAGTTAATGATCCCGTGATCCATCTTCTCCCATCAGGTAAACGGCATTGTCGCACTTCGCCTATTCATCGATATGGTCGCCTATTTTTCTTCCACACAGGAAGTCTGGATCTGGTCTCGCCCATCTCCTGGCCAGCGCATCAGCCCTCTGTAGGAGAAGGTAAACCTATTATCGCAACCCAGCTTCCAGCCCGGCTCGGTACACGTTGATACATAGCCAGCTGGCCGCCCTGTGCACCAGCCATGGTGGGTCCGTCGCCATTTCTGATCGCCTTACCCAGCTCTCTCATCTCGCGCCAACGTGCCTCTAGACCTCGCCCTCGTGGCAAACAAATTAACACTTCTTTGATAATGCGCAGGAGTGTTTTTGCTTCCTATTCTGCAGAAGGCTACGTGTTGGTAAGCAAAAATAGTCAAATTATCGCGAAAACAAATTTTTGCGCAGCCAGGTCGCACCAAATCATCATTAGCCTTGATCAGATAGTGACAGGGACATGCTTCAGCCCATACATGAAAGAGCTTGATTTCAACTCAAGGGGAATGTCGCGTTGCAGGCGGATCGTTGGAAAACGTGTCAGTAACGCCTCCAACGCAATGCGTGTTTCCAGGCGTGCGAGAGGGGCTCCAAGGCAGAAATGAATGCCGTAGCCAAAGCCGAGATGCCGATTGGGTGTAGCGCCGAATATCGAAGGTGCCCGCATTAGGAAATTGAGATTCGTCGAAATTTGCGGACGCAAAAAGTGGGACAACCTGGTCCCCGGCCTTAATCTCCTGTCCAGCAAGGACGGTATCAGCCGCCGCGATCCGTGTAATTGTATGCACAACAGCACGATAGCGCAACACTTCCTCGATAGCGGAAGGCAAGAGCTCTGGTTGCGCAATCAAGTCTTGTAAAGCGTCAGGATGTGCATCAAAACATACCACGGCATTGCTAATTAAGCCAACCGTTGTCTCATGACCTGCATTTAACAGTAAGAGACACGTACCGACAACGTCGGTATCGGGCAGGCACTCACCGTCCACCTCCGCCCTCAGCAGATCCGAAACCAGATCTTCTCCCAGGTCTTCCCTACGCTGCACAATCAGATCTTGAAAATAGCCGGCAATTTTTTGCGCCGCCACCTGCCGCACCGCATAATCCACCCCCATAAACTCAGTTGCCCACTGCCGAAATTTTTCTTGATCGCTACTGGGGATGCCAAGCAGTTCTGTGATGACCGTGATGGGCAAGGGAAAGGCAAGGTCGTCCACTATATCCATGTCTACCTTGCTCACCATCTCATCTAAAAGCGCGTGCACAATAGCCGTAATGCGTGGCTGCAGGCGGGCAATAACGCGTGGTGTGAACGCCTGAGAGACTAATGTGCGTAGTATGCGATGGCGTGGCGGGTCCATACCAATCAGCCCGCCACCTGTAATCGCATCGACCGTCCCATCAGGAGCTAAATCGCGTTGCGATGAAAATGTCTGTGGATCAAGCAAGACCTGTTGTACCTCATTATAGCGAAAAACTAGCCATGCTGCGCGAGCTTCATCGAAAATTACCGCTTGCGACTGCTGCATCTGCTGATACCAGGCATAACTTTCAAGAGACAGTGGAACCGATGCCATCTGTGTGCGGCGTCTGAGGTACTCTTGATAAGAGGAGGGGGACATGTGCGTCAAGATACGACTCCTTAATGTAAGTATTTGATTTTCATCACTTTACCCTTTTGCAAGATAAGTTCGTGTAGCATCGCTACACATCTTCATCCCTTTATTTATGACATATATTTTGCATTTTTACAACTTCTGCATAAGTGCATAAATTGTAAAAATGCAAAATATATGTCATAAGACACAAAACGGGTGTGAACACGATTGTGTTCACACCCGTTTTGTGTCTTATGATAGAGCCGCAAGTTCCTTCTTGATCTGTGTTCCGCCACTCTGCATCCACAACTTGACCATATCGTCTATTGCGCTGACCGGGTCCTGCCCTTTGATTATACGCAAGACGCGATCATCGAGGATCTGCTGCAGGGTCGCCGCCTGCTTTAACTGGGTCGGAGTCGGGACATTCAGTCCATAAGCAGGATTGCTGAGACCGATTTTGTATGCCTGCTTTGCCCATTGCTGTATCTTCAGCCCGTATGGTGGGTCCAGATTGGTATAGGTCACGGGGAATGGGCCACCGACATAAGGTATCAGATCGCCAATCTCCTTCGCTCCAGTCGGCGGTTACGACTCTGATCCCATTGGGCTGGAGTGTGGCATCCCAGCCATCTACGCCATAGTGGATGAAGAGTCCCTTCAACACTGAACAATGGAGCTGCGAGATAGTCAAGAATGCGCAGCATCTCTTTCACTTGTTCCGGGTCCGACTGTGTGGGTATGGCAGTAGAGCCATTGAAGCCGGGGTCCTCCCAGAACACACCATCTCCCCCATTGGCTCCGAATGGGACCATCACCATCAGATCCGCAGTCGGCTCGATGAGCCTGAGCTGGTTCCGATCAGCGTTCGAGCTCCCTAACATATCGTCAAAAATCGATCCCGTCTTGCTCGCCAGAAAATTAGACTTATCCTGTGGAGTCGATATGGATAAACCGTCGGGGTGGACAGCGCCAGCGGCCCACAATTTAGCGCAATAGGCAATTGCCTCTTTGTACTCCGGCGTCTCAATGCACATTGTCCAGCTCTTATCTGGCTCTATACGATACATATTCGGCACACGGTACATCTGCAAAATAAAACTGATCACGCCACTAACAGCCATACCGTTTGTGCTGTAGCCATTGCTCGATCCATAAAGCTGACCGATGCCCCAGGTCTGATTATTGCGCTTCTTATTCGGATGATCTTTTGTCAGAGCAACCATGAGTTTAAGAAAGTCATCGGCATTTTGCGGATTGGTTATGCCTACATTCTCCATCCAATCACGGCGCACAAGCAGACCAGTCTTGAGAATAGAGCGGACACGTGGCACGCCATAGATCTTTCCCTGGACCGCTACATTCTTCCAGGTATCGGGCGAGAAGCGTGCCAGGTTAGGGTAGTCTTTCAACCCGCTCCCGCTCAGGTGGGATGTCAGATCAGTAAATGCACCCTGGTGCAGGGCTTGATTCTCAGCCGTTGTTCCTAGATAGACAAAAATATCCGGCATATCCCCACTGGCAAGCAGTGCCCCGGCCTTTGCGGCATAGTCGATATCTTGCGCAACGCTTACTTGCCAGTTCACATTGAGCCGTTTGTTTAGTTCTTGCCAGTATTTGTTCTGACTTAATGGCGGTACAGGCGGATGATAACCAACGGTGAAAACCTTCACCGTGTCTCCATGGCCGGGTACATTAAACACTGACTGAAAGGGCGGTGGCGGTGCCATATACACATCCGGGATGTTAGGATTCCCCGAAGGAAAATAGGTCTTGCCAGTCATGGCCTGCATTGTCGCCTTAATTTGATCCGAGGGTAACGTATTCAATGTCGGGGCTTTAGTAACTTGCGCTGACCCTTGTGAGCCTCCGCAGGCCGCAAGCAATGCACTCGCCGTGACACCAGCTGCGATTTTCACGAAATCGCGTCGGCTATGCATATTTTCAGTCTCCACTTTAGGGGTAGAATCATCCATAATTCCTCCTTAAATTTTTACTGAGAGATGCTGCCTATCTCTCAACCTTTGATCGAACCTGTCAAGACACCCTTGGTAAAGTATCTCTGCAAGAATGGATATACCAACAGAATTGGCACGGTGGCTATCACTACTATCGCCATCTGCATCGTCAGATCAGGTGGGATGACCTGGCTGGTATCAAATTTCGTTGTGCTATCAAGCCCGGCTCCCTCGATGACAATTAACCTGAGTATGACGGAGAGTGGGTAGTATTGAGGATTGTTGATGAACATCGTTGCATCAAAGAAGCTGTTCCAGTTCGCAACTGCGTAGAAGAGCGCTATTGCTGCCAGCGATGCTTTCGATAGGGGCAAAACAATGTTCCAGAGAATCTGTCGGTCGCTTGCTCCGTCCAATTTGGCGCTTTCGGTGAGTTTCTTGTGGGATGTTCAGGAAAAATTGGCGCAGCACGATAAGGTTGAAAGGTGCTATTGCCCCTGGTATGATTAATGCCCATAGGGTATCGATCATATGAAGCTGCCGCACAACGAGGTATTTTGTTATAATACTGGGGGCAATCAGAAGGCTCAGCAAGACCATCCAGAGAACGACTTTGCTACCAGGGACGTTCCTACAACTAAGTCCATAGGCCAGAGTTGTCGTCATAAACATATTAAACCCGGTTCCTACGATTGCAACAAAGAGGCTGATTAATAGCGCCTGACCAACGCCCGCGGATTGGAATACCCAGCTATATGCTGAAAGAGTGGGATGCAGCGGGAAAATAATGAGATTGTTACCCACAACATCGGGATAGCTGGAAAAACTTACTGCCAGTACATAGACAAAGGGCAGTAACATGACGGCCGCCAGCACGATCATGATCACGCGTAACGACCAGCGTTCAAATACGGTGCGTCCTTGCATCCAAGTGCTCATTTTAGAATAAACCCTCCCCTCCTAGTTTTTTGACAACTTTGTTCGATGCGTAAATCAGGACAACACCGACCACAGCCTTCAGCAGACCGGCAGAGGCGGCAAGTCCCCATTGCCCTTGCACAATGCCTCGGAAATATACAAAGGTATCAATGACTTGCGACACAGAAGAACTCACGCCATCTTGCTGTAAGAAGATCTGCTCAAAGCCCGTACTGAGTATATTACCCAGACGCAAGATCAATAACATGGCAATGATGTTTCTGATACCAGGCAGGGTGACATGCCACATCCTGCGCCAGTTATTTGCCCCATCGACCACCGCTGCCTCGTACAAACTAAAATCGATTGCGCTCAATGCAGCCAGGAACATTACGGTGCTCCAGCCGCTCTCTTTCCAGATGACCTGGATAACCATCATAGGCTGGAAAAAAGCCGGGTTGGTGATGATGTCAATTGGTTTCCCTCCCACACCACTAATAAAGTGGTTGACAAGCCCATCACCCGCAAAGATTTCTCGCCAGACGCTCACGATGATTACCCAACCTAAAAAGTGTGGCAGATAGACGATGCTCTGCATGGCTTTCTTGAAGCGCTCGCTGATGATCGCATTGAGCATCAAGGCCAGGGTAATACCCAGTGGAAACGCAAAGAGGATCTGAAGAGCACTAATCACTAATGTGTTGCGAACCACGATGAGAAAGTCTTGCGAGGTTAATAAATCGGTAAAATTTTCTAGCCCTACCCATGGGCTACCGAAAAAGCCCAGATAGGGTGAGTAATTCTGAAAGGCAACTACATTGCCCAGCAGGGGAAGGTAGTAGAAGAAGATGAAATACAGTACACCCGGTATCATGAGAAAATAGATCTCTCGCGCTCGCCAGAAATCCCGTCTCAGGGTCTTTTTGGGCTGGCTGGTAGGGCGAGGTGATGACTGTCTTTCGTCTGGAATACGCGAAATTGCGGCTCCAGTGACTTCTTCAGTCAGCGTAAGGGCCAGGGACGCGTTTTGTTTTTTTTCCATCGTTTTCCTTCGTTGGCTAAATGATGATGCGCCTCTATAAATTGCTTGCTTGTTCTTGTGTTACAGCTTACGCGAATACACAAACTTTGTCAACTCCGATAAATTGGACTTTTTCGCAGCATATTCCGTTTCTGCCCTAAAGCACCTTACTAAACCTGTGATGTTATCAAATGCTTGTTTTCCTTTCTTTCAGCACATAGCGCTCCCTTGCCCTTGTCCAGGCACTGACTCTGGCAACAGGAGGTGGGAATGCTTAGAAGTTACAAGTGACGACAACTGCGGTCATATCATCTACCTTGGCACGCATAGAGACTTCGTCGTCTTGATGGGAGCACTCGATAGCTTGCTGCACAATCTTTTTCGCCACCATTGTCCGGGCCGGCCATTGCAGTAGTTCGCTCAGCTCACTATCGACTAGATTATCGTGAATGCCATCAGAGCATAATAACACGCGATCACCGGGAAAAACCTGGATGCTATTTACATGGATTGTTGGCTGCTTTTCGCTGCCCAGAGCTTGTGTAATACCATTTCTCAGCTCGAAATATTCGAGCTCGGTGGCGCTCAACTGGTCGGGGGAAGTGGCCTGGTCGATGCGCAGGGCGTCGCTCTCAGTAATTGAGCCATCGTTCAACTTGAGCGAGAGGTAGCCATCGTCGGCAGTCAGGCGCATGAGTGGCTCGTTGGGACGCCAGAGATAGATGCGGCTATCACCGACATGGGCATATGAGAGGGTATAACCGTGTAGAGCGTTCTTGTGAAAGGCGGCAAGCACGGCAGTCGTACCTGGATGGATGGTTTTTCTCTGCGCCTTCTCCGCAAGACGTTCGCCCACAAGGCGAATTTGTTTATGCGCATCCAGCATAAGTTGTTGCAAAAGATCGCTTACATTGAGTTCGGCATCAGCGGTGATCAGCCTGGGCTCTTGCAGAGCATGTTGCCAGCCGCGACGGATCACACGCGCAGCCAGGCGTGAGGCGATGCGTCCGGGGCCAGAGCCGACGCCATCGAAGACTGCAACCAGGCCACGCTGCCGATCAACGAGTATGGTATCCTCATTTTGCTCAGGATGCTTTTCGTGCGGCACGCTGTAGCGTGCAAAAGTCAGGGGAAGAGTACGCGCGGTACGTTGGGGATGCGAGTTTTGTTGGGTTCGTTGGGCACGAATAGGTGTTTGAGGTTTCCTTGTCATTGTCTCTTTCACACTTATAACCATGGTTATCTGTCCTTTTACTTTCTATGGCATTTATTACCAATATATACAGTTATAGAAAGTGCCCATTGAATGTGGCCTATTATTGTCTATTTATTGTTCGGCCTCATCCTACAATGTACACGCTTTTCCATCCCCTGATACAAAATCATATGTCATCAATTGTTTGACGCAACAACAATCCATATTTTAAAACAAAGGAAATTATTAAACCATTTTAACACAAAGGATGCAGTCCTACACAACAAATGACACGGTCGGCAAAACCATGTGCTATGATAGTCATGGGCTTACTCGACGCAGCCTCTAACGACCTTCATGGAGAATGACTCGTGCCAGACCAGGAAATTAAAAAACCACACCTACTTTATTATACAAAAGCAGTTTTATTTGACCTTGACGATACACTACACCATAGAAGCAGAGCTTTTCGAAATTGGGCGCAGGCCTTCGCACAGCGCTACGGCCAGGCTGATCACACATTGAGTAAGGAGCTCGAAGAATCTCTTGTGCGCTTCGATGATCATGGCTATGCACGACGAGAAACTCTCTTTAGCCAACTCAAACGCGACTATCCGTTTGTGCAAGACACAATTGAGGCGTTGACTACCATATACCAGCGCGAGGTGATAGAACACGTCACACTTGAGCCTGAGATCAAGACGCTGCTATACAGCCTGCGAGATGCGCATATTCCCTTTGGCATCGTAACTAATGGTACCGCCAAACAGCAGAAGCGAAAAATTACACGGCTGGGCTTTGATACCTTCACAAAGTGCATCTTTATTTCGGGGGAGTTCGGGGTGGCAAAACCCGATCCATCTATCTTCCGCGCAGCCGCACAGTGCCTGGGGACGAAACCGGAAGATGTGCTTTTTATCGGTGATCACCCGCGCTTCGATATGTGGGGGGCACACGCGGTAGGCATGAAAACGATCTGGGTCCACCACAGCCCTCGCCTATGGCCCGACGATATCGCTGAGGATGTTGCAAACGCGACGGTTCACTCGTTCGCGGAATTGTTACCGATCTTCGGCCTGACAACTGCCGCTAATACAACAATAGATTCTGGCAAGGTGCATTGAATCTACGTTATAACGATCTAATGCTATAATAATACATCAGGATGTAGAAAGGCTTTTTTCTGATGCATACGTTTATTGTTGCCACGCTGGGCTATGTTTTGTCGGCCAATGGCGAACAGATTTTGATGATTCACCGCAATAAGCGGCAAGATGATATCCATTTTGGCAAATACAATGGCCTGGGCGGCAAGATAAGGGCCGATGAAGATATTGTCACATGTATGAGGCGTGAACTCTATGAGGAATCGGGCTTGATTGCGGATACGATGCAGTTACGCGGGACAATCGCGTGGCCTGGTTTTGGGAAGCATGATGAGAACTGGTTCGGCTTTGTCTTTTTAATCGATGGCTGGCACGGTGAGGCACATGCGGGCAATGATGAGGGGACACTAGAATGGGTGCCTCTCGCGCAGCTTGCGCAGCTCAACCTCTGGCCCAGCGACCATAAATTTTTGCCGCTGGTCTTTGATAAAGATCCACGCCCCTTCCACGGTATCATGCCCTTCCACGATGGCGCAATGGTAAGTTGGAGCTACGAGCGCCTTTAGTATCCATGTCCACTGAGCGGTTCCTGACTAGCGTCCAATAAGCTCGTCTGTGCGAACAGGAATAGTTATAATATCACCTGCCAGATTGCGAATACGAACCATCGTCTCGCTCACGCCCGGCCTTACCACAACACCTGGGACAGGGATCGCAGTATAGCTACGATTCACATCGGGCAGATGGACCAGGACAAGCTGCTGCACTTGAAAAGGGATCATTTGAATTTGTGGCTGTGCTATAAGTTCTATGGTCTGCATGATATCATTCCTTTCTCTCTATCTATCTATCTATCAAGAGTCGGACACTCATTCTTATGTACTGAAGTTGGACAGAGAAGATAATCCATTTCCACAGCGTTGACTTCCTTCTCTTCCCTATCCACACAAGAAGTTTGCCATAATTTGACGGACAGCGCTATGTGAATTAACACAGTGGGATGGTGGGATAACACACACCATCAAAGTGATTTAAAATACTCAAAGGTACACATTCTCAACAATAATTCATCTATTACTTTCTCTCATCCGTATAAAAAAGAATAATGCAACACGCAATCCCAAACAGTTCTCTATTACTCGCAGCTGCTGCACCACTTCTATCTGGTATATTCTTTATATTCGATAGATGAAAGGAAAACTTATGATGTCTAAACTCATTCTCGTTATTAACGATGATGATTCTATATTAGAATTGTTTCGGCTTCTTCTTGAGAGTGAAGGATATGAAGTCAATACTTCATTGGAGATTATTGAAAATATCAAGGATGTGGAGCAGATCAGACCTGATCTGGTAATTTTAGATCTTAAATTAGGCATGCACGAGGCTGGATGGACCATGATGCAGAAGCTGCGCATGTATCCTCCCACGCAAAACATTCCTATTATTCTATGTACCGCCGCACTGAATGAGGTCCGTGAACAAGAGACGACATTAGAAGATAAGGGTATCCCAGTTGTGTATAAACCATTTAGCGTCGATGAGCTTCTGAAGGCCGTTCGTAGCGTTCTGCCCACCGACCAGGGAAAAAGCGATGGAAAAAAGATAAATAAATAAGAGAGAGTACTGAATTCTCTCAATTGCAATTGAGCTATGATATAATGCAAGCAATCTCCCAAATAGAGATGTAGCTACCTCTAAAGGATAATAACAAACAAGGAGCGCATGGCAATGTCCACCCCTACGAATCATGGAGACCTCCCCCCCAACACAGACGTCATGCAACATCGTCTCAGCAAAGAGGATATCATTCATACAATGCAAATAGATCATACCTTCACAAAAAAGATGGGGGGGCCACTACCTGAACAACTCGACCCAACTTCTTTTTCACATATACTCGATATCGGCTGCGACACCGGCGGCTGGCTCATTGATGTTGCAAAAATGTATCCAACCATCCCTCTCCTTGTAGGGATAGATATAAGAGGCAAGTCAGTTGATATAGCACAAAAACAAGCAGAAGCTCAGCAAGTTAGCAACCGCGTTCAATTTCGTCAGATGGATGCATTGGGGAAACTCGATTTTCCCTCTCTGTATTTTGACTTGATTAATCAGCGGGGAGGCGGAAGCTATTTACGCCTCTGGGATTGGCCCAGACAGCTTGATGAGTTCAATCGCATGATTCGACCGGGTGGGGTGGTTCGCTTGACCGATATGCTCCCCATAGAAAGCACCAGTCCCGCCCTGACACGCCTTCAAAACCTCTTCTTTCTGGCACACTACAAAGCTGGACATTTCGTTGCGCCCGACCATACTGGAATGGAGAATACGATTGTGCATCTCCTACAACAGTACGGATTCCAGGATATACAGACGCGTATCATTGTAATGGAGTTCCAGGGGGACACGGTTGAAGGGCAACAGTTCTATGAATTTCTAAGGATGGTATATCAGATGCTTATACCTTTTTTCAACAAATGGATACGTTTGCCCGCTGACTATCAGGAGACCTATCAACAGATGCTCAAAGATGTACAGCAACCCGATTTCATGGCAACCTGGAAATGGTTTACGATTTGGAGCCACAAACACTAGTTGAGAGAAAAGAAAGAAAAGTGAGCCTGTTATAGTTCACCTTTCTTTCTTTGCCGCTATTATACAGCCGAGCTGCTTATGTGGCGAAAACCCATAGAATAGAGCGATGCATAGGCACCCTCACTTTGCAGCAGTTCGCTATGGGTACCTTGCTCGATGATCTGACCAGCCTCGAGCACAACAATGCTGTCAGCATCTTTGATCGTCGAGAGACGGTGCGCAATGACGAAGGCGGTGCGACCCACGAGCAGCCTTTTCAAGCCTTGCTGTACGATTGCTTCGGTAAAAGTGTCGATATTGGCGGTGGCTTCGTCGAGGATGAGGATACGCGGATCGGCCAGGAGAGCACGCGCAAATGAGATCAGCTGGCGTTGACCCATGCTCAGATTGCGCCCACGCTCCCGAATTAGTGTTTCATAGCCATGGGGCAGTTGGATGATGAGATCATGTGCCCCAACAACACGCGCGGCCTCCATTATTTCCTCGTCCGTGGCCTCCAATCGGCCATAGCGGATATTCTCGGCAATGGTGCCTGTAAACAGAAATGGTTCCTGCGGCACAATACCCACCTGACGACGTAGCGACTTCTGGGTCACGTCGCGCAGATCATACCCATCAATCAGAATTGATCCGCTCTGAATGTCATAGAAACGTGTCAAAAGGCTGATGATGGTGCTTTTCCCTGCACCCGTGGGACCCACAATCGCGACGGTCTGCCCGGCCTTGACCTTCCAGTTCATACCACACAAGACAGGATATTCTGGATTATAGCCAAAGACGACATCACGAAACTCAACATCACCCTGGATCTGCGGCAACTCGACTGCTGATGGCTTATCCTGGATCTGCACGGGTATGCTTAGAATCTGGTAGATGCGCTCGGCTGCTACACCCGAACGCTGCAACTGGGTGTATTGCATGCTGAGATCACGAATCGGGTCAAAGAAACGGTTAATATACAATGTAAAAGCGACCAGGACGCCAACCTGCAATTGACCATGTGCGACGAGCAGGCCACCATAGACGATCACCAGGCAGGTCGCGACTGCTGCTACTACTTCGACCAGTGGCAGCACCAGGGCCGCGATACGGCTCGACTCCTGGTTCATATCGCGGTTGTACGCATTCAGATCTTCAAACTCGGCTCGGTTGCGGTCCTCGCGCACAAGGCTCTGGATCACGCGCATGCCCGATATATTCTCCTGTAAGGTGGAGTTGACCAGTGAAATGGACGCACGGGTGCGACGGAAAGAATTCTGTGCAAAACGTTGCCAGTAGGCCGCGATCACAAACATTACCGGCAGGACGGTAAAAGAGACCAGGGCCAGGCCAGCGTTCATGACCAGCATCGCCCCGACAATACCGACCAGGGCGACCACGGAACTGAGCATTGCGAGCAGACCAGAGCTCAACATGGCCTCCAGCACGTCGATGTCACTTTGCAAACGCGACATGACGCGTCCGATCTGCGTATGGTCGTAGAAGCTGAGCGAGAGCCGCTGCAAATGGGTAAACATATCGGCGCTCAGCAGAAACAGTATCTGCTGACCGGCCCAGGACATGGTCCACACCTGCCAGTACTGTGCCTGCCACATTGCAATATTGACAAGCAAGAAGATAACGCTCATCACGCCCAGGCCAAACAGATCATGGCGCGTAATAAAATTGTCGATTGCCAGGCCGATTAGATATGGATTCGCCAGGTTCAAGGCTGTAAAGAGCAGCATCAGTACCATGCTCCCGATGGCTGGCGTTTTATAGCGACGAAGATACGGGAAAAACATGCTGACGAGCTTCCAATTGAAATGCAACGTCTCATCTTCGTCTGCATGGGCTAAACTATTCTCAATCCAATGATGTTTTCGTCTATAATCGGCATATGATTCAGCAGTTTTATTTTGCTTCTCAAGCACTATCTTACTCATCGCAGCACCTCCCATTGTCCATCAGCATACGATGCGTCTGCATCATCTGCATCATCCGACGACTCTGTGCTATCCGATGTTGCAGACAGCGCCAGCATACGCGCCTCGAACTCCTCCTGCTCACGTAACTGCAAATCGTAGAGGCGAGAATAAGGACCATTCAGCTTGAGTAACGAAGCATGGTTGCCGCGTTCTACTATACGCCCGCGCTCCAGCACGATAATCTGATCGGCATTCTTAATTGTGCGCAGGCGTGAGGCAACAACGAAGGTCGTACGACCGCGCATCACCGCCTCCAGAGCTTGCTGGATCAGGTACTCCGTCTCCATATCCACGCTTGAAGTCGAGTCATCAAGCACCAGGATATGCGGATCGAGCAACAATGTACGCGCAATAGCCACACGCTGCTTCTGACCGCCGGACAGCGTCACGCCACGTTCGCCAACCCAGGTATCATAGCCATCGGACAGGTTCATAATGAAATCGTGGATGCGTGCAGCTTTTGCGGCATTCACAATATCCTCTTCACTTGCATTAGCTACACCATAAGCAATATTTTCGCGAATCGTCGCATTAAAGAGAAACACATCCTGTAAGACCAGGCCAATCTGACGGCGCAGCGAAGCTTGTGTCACAGAGCGCACATCGTTGCCATCCACCAGCACACGCCCCTCTTTTACATCGTAGAAGCGTGGCAACAAATGGAGCAGGCTGCTCTTACCACTGCCGGTTGGTCCTAGAATAGCGGTAACCTGGCCGGGTTCAGCATCAATTGTTATATCGTGCAGCACTTCGACCCCATTGCCGTAAGCGAACGAGACATGATCGAAGCGCACAGATCCATCTACATGTTGCAATACCTTCGCGGCTGGCGCATCTTTAATATCAGAGACCGTATCTAACACAGTAAAAACACGCGTGCCACCTGAGAGGCCACGCACAAACCAGTTAATCATAAACCCAAACGTACGCACAGGTGCCGCCAGCAACAACACATACTGCACAATCGCGGCCAGCGTACCAAGGCTCAGTTGACGATTAATGACCGCGATACCACCAATCCAGAGGACCACCACCGTGATTGCGTTCAGAGCAAAGACCATCAGTGGCTGATTCCAGGCCGAGAGGCGCATCACACTCATATTGAGTTCGCGTAGCTCCATATTCTTAGTGCCATACTTACCAATCTCAAACTCTTCGCGTGCAAACGATTTTACCACGCGCACACCCGCCAGGCTTTCCTGCATCACTGTGCTGAGATCGCCGACACCGCTCTGTGCCTTCAGCCACAGAGGGCGTAAGCGCTTCGTGACTTCATAGGCAAGATAGAGCAAAATCGGTACGGAGATCAGCGTCACCAGGGCCAGATTGACATCCAGCCGAAACAGGATGACCGTAATTGAGCCGAAGGTGATAAGCGCCACGATAGCGCGTAGCAAGCCCATCGGGAAAAACATGCGCACGGCCTCGATGTCAGCCGTCATACGCGACATCAGTTGCCCGGTCTCTGAATCATCATGAAACGAGAAGCTGAGGTGCTGCAAATGATCATACATCGTAGCCCGCAAGTCATACGCCACCAGGTTAGAGATCGATTGCGAAAGATAGCCTTGTCCATAAGCAAACAGGCCGCGCAATATACTCGTTCCCAGAATGGCAGCAGCAACGACGAGCAATTCTGAGAGGCTTCCCGTACGAATCCCCACATCGATTACCCATTGCAACAGCCAGGGAACAATTAGCGTGAAAAAGGTTGCCAGGGTTACACAGATAACGGTTCCTATTGACTCTACTAAATGAGGACGAAGTAAGGCGATAATGCGCATATACGTGCGCCAATTTTCTTTTAGCTGGGTTAAATCGAAGTACGAGGACGTTTTTTGTTGAGCTTTTGTTACCTGCATTCCAGATTAATCCTTTCTTGACGCGCATTAACCTCAATAACTGCCACCCACATACATGAGTAGTACGCGCATCGCGGGGCACTTCTGGCATGCCCGCAAAGACAAAAATGACCCACATCTGTATTCACCTGCGAGATGATTTAAGCACTGCTTTCCCGATTTGTATAATAACTGCAACTGGTTTCCTGTCGCCGTTACTAATCAGTCCTTCCCACGTCTCTGTAGGTGATAAGATTGGTATCATCAATAAAAGTCTATACGGGAAAGACTGACAACTGTTTGTCAGTCTTTCCACCTCTTTTGAGAATGTGCTTGCAAATAGGTCTCCTTATTCACTCAATACATTTGTATTTCCATTTTTTATACATTTTTGCGCTGACGCAAAAAAAATGGAAATACAAATGTATGTAAAATAGCCATTGCACTTGTATGGGAAAATAGCACATACTATAGGATATGCAGAAGACGGAACGCCTGATGGCGATTACACTGCTGCTACAAGCACGGGGGAAAATGACCGCCCGCCGCCTTGCCGACATCCTGGGAGTCTCGCCGCGTACAATCTATCGCGATATTATCGCACTTTCTCTGGCACATGTGCCTGTCTCAATGGAATATGGGCCAGGTGGGGGCTATTATTTGCCTGATGACTTTCATTTTGAGTCTGCCATTTTCACTCGTGAAGAGGCGATTTCGCTGGTCTTGAGCGCGGATCTATCGGACAATAACAGCCTGTTCGCTGGCGATCTCGATCTGCATCGGGCTCTTATTAAGCTCGAAGCGGTCCTGCCAGAAGAGTATCGCATCGATGTAACGGCTGCCCGAGAACATATCTTCTTTGATACTTCGGCCTGGTGTAATAGCAGTAAAACCTCTCCGACCTATCTAGAGAGGATGCGAGCGGCAGTGCTCGGATCACGTCAGATAGACATTTTATATCCCTGTACCACCTGCAAGGATTATCCAGGTGCCGGGGTGCTATGGCGGCGCGTTGAGCCATATGGACTCGTGTTCAAAGGTGTGAGCCGACGACATATGCGAACGGGGCGCTGGTACCTTGTTGCCTATTGCCAGGCGTGTCAGGCCTTCGATGTCTTTCGGGTGAGCGATATCGAACAACTCTGTGTGCGCGAGGATTCTATTACGCCACGACCAGATTTTAATCTCCGCGCTTACTGGCGCGAGGCACGCAAATATTTAGAGAAACGGATGCCGCCCACTATCCTGACGCTGCACGTCTCGCCCGCCGCACGCTATGGCATGCCCGGCGATGTCACGCTGATCCAGGAAGAACTTGACGGGAGCGCGATTATGCGCGTTAATCTTGACTCGCTAGACGCTGCCATCTCCTACGCACTCGGACTGGGCGCGGACGCAACGGTCATTAGTCCACCCCAGGTGCGCGAGGCGGTTGCTACCACCGCTCAGGCTATTGCTGCGATGTATCATTGAAAGTTGACTATTTCCATTTTACATTTTTGCATCCTATAATTTGTTGCTATCTGCAACAAATTGTGGATACAGGAAATTCTACTTAATACACTATTCTTCTGACTCTGCCAACTCTAAATAAACCTTGCGGTAGATGTCCCGTAGTGTAAGAGAAACATCTATACTTGTAAGCTCCATACGATCATCCATGTGCTCGTAGAGAGACATTTCCCATTTATGAACGCTGACACGATGATAGTGCTCTACATAGAGTCGGCGCGAGTCGATAAGCAAGATCTCTTGAATTGTCGGATAACGCTGATAGGCTTCAAGCTTCTCGCTGCGATCTATCTTCTCTGTGGAGGGCGACAGCACTTCTACCACTACTGTCGGCGCTTCCAGGGCTCTCTTCCGCGTCCAATCTGCCAGATCACACGACACAGAAATATCCGGTAAGTAACTCCGCCGACCGCTGAGTTGTACAACGACATCCGAGCTATATACGTTACAGTCTGAGGTACGTAACGCATTGTTCAATAGAGTACCCACATTCATCGCAATTTGACCGTGAGCGGGACTTCCACCAGACAGCATACGAATCGAGCCATCCACAAACTCGTATTTGTGGGCGGGAAACGTTTCTATAAGTTTCCAGTACTCTTCAATAGTATATTTAGACTCTTGTTCTTGCTCCATACGCTTCATCCTCCCATTACACTTAAGAATAGTCAAGCCCGGTTTTTCCATTTTTCTCTTTTACATACTTTTTGCGACTGCGCAAAAAGTATGTAAAAGAGAAAAATGGAAAAACTCTCAACTGACATTTCTCCTATCCCGACTACCAATCAACATGTATTTGTATTATTATACATTATATCTTTTAAAAGGCTGCGTATTTTCTCGGCCTGTGATCTAAGCCCTGGTATAAAAAGAGAAAAATGGATATACTTTGTAATAGAAGATAGAAGATATACAAGAAGTGAGCAACGTGCATGACAGCCACCAGGGATGTCTCCACACACCGTGTGCTATACTAATCTCAAACTAGAGGATAATATATATGGCAAAATCTCGTCGTCCGATCTTCCGCGAAAGCGCGATGAAGCAATACTTGCAGAAGCGAGAACAGGATATTCTGCCCCATACAGTCTCGCCGCCATTCTTTACCTATGCATGGCTGGTGCTCTTACTACTGATAGTCGCAGGCATACTTGCCTGGTCATCACAGGTACCAACCTTTACGACTGCATCAGGAGTAATAACAGGGCAAGGGGGCACACAGCCGAGCAATGATGCAACGCGAGCTTTATTATTCGTCCCGTCGTCGCAAGCCTCACAATTGAAAGCGGGCGAGGCTGTTCAGCTACAAGTTGGCGCAAATGGGCAAACACAAGTGAGTAAGATTACAAGCATCGAACCAGGTGTAATCAGCCCTGCGGACGCACGTAAACGCTTCGCCCTTGATAACGGCGAGGCTCAAGTAATCACCCAGCCATCCGTTGTAGCGATTGTGGAACTGGACAAGAGCTTTCCGGCCCATACATTTGCGGGCACGACAGTTAGCGCACAGGTACAGACGGGTTCGCACTCGGTAATATCAGAGTTTTCTTTATAATCATTGATACCAATGTGGAAATTGGAGCGAAAAGAGATGGATCGCCAGCAACCAAACCAGCCCCCACAACCCAACAATAATAATGTCCCTCCTCACAACCGGCCACCACAGCCTCCTGCTACCCCTTCTCAACCCAACAACAACAATCCTCCTCCCCAGAATCGGCCTCCTCAGCCCCCTCCTGCCCCTTCTCAACCCAACAACAATAATAATGTCCCTCCTCACAACCGGCCACCACAGCCTCCTGCTGCCCCTTCTCAACCCAACAGCAACAATCCTCCTCCCCAGAATCGGCCTCCTCAGCCCCCTCCTGCCCCTTCTCAACCCAACAACAACAATCCTCCCTCCTCAGAACCGGCCTCCTCAACCTGTTCCCGTCGGCCCGCAACCAACCCTCCTCAAACCGGCCCGCTCAACCTGTTCCCGTCGGTCCTCAACCTAACCCTCCTCACAACCGGCCCGCTCAACCTGTTCCCGTCGGCCCGCAAAATAACAGACAGCCACCGCCAGGCCAGCAGCAGAGGCCAATGCCCAACAGCAACCATCTTACCGACGACAGGGATCAGTAGTCTTACCGCCACCACAGTATTCGCCACCAGAGTTTCAGGAGGAGCGCCGCTCAACGCTGATGACAGGGCTTAATGCCGCAGAGAAGCAAAACCCGTCCGCCCTGGTAGCAAGCGTTATAGCACATCGTGAACAAACTGTACGCCAGCAAACGACTGGCCTGAAAGAAGAAGTACAGTCTAAAGGAAAAGCGTCAGAACAGGGCGAGGGGGAAACAAGTACACCTCGCAAGGCTTCTATTCGAGATCGACTTCCAGGTACTATTTTCCGTAAACGGGTACCAGTTTTATTACAAATGAGCGAGGTAGAGTGTGGTGCCGCCTCGCTGGCTATGATCCTGCGCTACTATGGACGCAAAACGAGTATCTCTGAGGTGAGTGAGCGGGCGTCCATTGGGCGCGATGGGCTCTCGGCTTTGGGGATCGTCAAGACCGCACGTGGCTATGGTCTGCGTGTACGAGCAATCTCGCTTAAAGAGAACGACTTCCGTTATGTCAGTCTGCCAGCCATCATACACTGGCAATTCAACCACTTTATGATTGTCGAGCGCTGGTCGCCCACAGGTGTTGATGTGGTTGATCCAGCATCGGGCCGCAAACATTTCTCGGCAGAAGAATTCGACGCGGGCTTTACAGGTGTGGTGCTGATGCTTGAACCTGGCATCCAGTTTGTGAAGCATACATCTGCTCCTCAGGTGACTCTGGGCACCTATATCGTGCAGTATCTTAAACGCGCACCGGTCGTGCTGATACAAATTATTGGCACCTCGCTCCTGCTCCAGCTCTTTGGCCTGGCGGTACCTATACTAACCAAGATTGTCGTGGACGAGGTTATTCCCTTTAAATTGAGCGACATTCTGCCTCTACTGGGTGCTGGCTTGCTTGTGATATTGACCGCGCAGTTGGTAACGATGCTCCTACGTGGAGCGCTGCTGGTCTATCTACAGACACGTATCGATACCTATATTATGCCCAGCTTCTTCGAGCATATGTTGACATTGTCGCCTGGCTTCTTCCAGAAGCGTTCGAGCGGCGATATTATGGCACGGCTCTCAAGCAATTCGGTTGTGCGCGATATCATCAGTAATCAATTGGTCTCGGCCTTTCTGGATAGTAGCTTCGTTATCTTCTACCTGATCATCTTACTGACACAATCACCCACCTTTGGTATCCTGGTCATTATCATCGGTCTGGTACAGGTCATCCTGCTGCTCAGTACCAACGGCTCTATGCGGGCATTGACGCGCCGCCAGTTGGAGTCTGCGGGCAAGACACAGGGCTATGTCGCTGAAGTACTGTCGGGTATCGATACACTCAAGGCGGCGGGCGCTGAACATCGGGCACTTGGACGCTGGACTAATCTCTTCTTCGATCAACTTAACACGACGATCAATCAGAACTATCTGAGCTCGGTCATCGGTACATTTATGAGCACGCTCCGCTCTCTCTCTCCGCTGCTCCTCCTGTGGATCGGCACGGAGCAGGTGATTAGCGGGAAACTGGATGTCGGTACGATGCTGGCACTTAACGCCCTGGCATCGGCGTTCCTGACGCCTGTAGCTTCGCTGGTGAGTAGTGCGCAACAGTTGCAAGTTGTCAATTCGCACCTGGAACGTATCGCCGACGTACTCGACGCTCAACCGGAACAGGATATCCAGCGGGTACAACAGCCGCCGCGCCTCACTGGTCGTATCCGCCTGGAGCATATCAACTTCCGTTATGATGGAAACTCGCCGCTGGTCCTCAAAGACATTACGCTTAACATCGAGCCAGGCCAGAAAATAGCTATCGTTGGGCGCACAGGTTCGGGCAAGAGCACCCTTGGTCGCCTGGCCCTGGGACTCTGTTTGCCGACCGATGGCGAGATTTACTATGATAATATCCCGTTGCGCTTCCTGAATTATCAAGCGGTGCGTGCACAATTTGGCGTGGTGATGCAGAATGCAGCCATATTCAGCGGCTCGATTCGCGAGAATATTGCTTTCAACGTGCCCGATATCGGCATGGAGCGCATCGTCAAAGCGGCCGAGATGGCGGCCATACACGACGATATTATGCTGATGCCGATGGGCTACGAGACGTTTATCTCAGAGGGCGGCACGGTCCTCTCAGGCGGCCAACGGCAGCGTCTCGCTATTGCACGTGCTCTAGCACATGCGCCCGCTATTATGCTGCTCGACGAAGCCACCAGCGCCCTCGATGTGATCACTGAACGCACGGTCGAGCAAAATTTCAACAGCCTGGGCTGCACGCAGATCATCATCGCACACCGCCTTAGCACTGTACGCAATGCCGACCGCATCCTGGTCATCGACGATGGCAAGCTCGTCGAGCACGGCTCTCATAGCGAACTCGTCCAACTAAACAAGTTCTACGCTCGCCTGATCCAGAGCCAGCTCTCCAGCGGAGAAATTAAAAACGATTAAAATTTAAGTAGCACAAAGAGTGGATAGAGAACAATTTCAACCTGCTTCGCTGAGCGAAGCAGGTTGAAATTGTTCTCTATCCACTCTTTGTGCTAAAGGCCTAATGTACCTCCGCCTCCCTCCGGTGGCTGCTTTAGGCGAGCCAGGGGAAACGACGGACAAGGCTGGTCTGGGCCCACCACTGACCAAACCCAAGGGTGTTCCCTGCACCGACGACGGCCAATCCTAGCAGGACGATTGCATAGACGATGTGATTGTCCATGAAGATGTCATCCTGGGGGGGCAACGACGCGCTCCACATTAGAACGAGCAGAATCGCTCCAGCAACGGCGGCTATGCGCATCCCGATACCGAGCAGTAGCGCCAGAGCGATCCCAAGCAGGCCAATCATGAACATCCAATCCACCCAGACAGCGCCTGCAAGGGCGTGGTAGATGCTCGCAAAGGGACCGACAGAGCCACTGAGGAAGCCTTTGCTGGGGGAGCCTCCGTTTATCCATGCATGGGCAACGCTGGTCTCGTGACCAAGTCCGAACAGTTTGTCCATAAAAGGCCACAGAAAAGTCCAGCCCAGGCATAGCCTGGTCAATGCCCACAGGTAAGCAGCCGTTGTCTCGCTGGACAAGAAGCTGGCCATCGTCCCTTTACCTGCGGTTGGATTGAGATTGATTTGAGCCATGAGAGTTTCTCTTTCTAGTTCTGTCACGAAAAATCTAAGTAGAAGGATCTAAGTAGAAGGCAAAAAACATACCATTTCCTTCTCCGTTTCGCTAAGAGAACAACATTCATTAGACTATAGGAAAGAAATGATGTGTCAAGTAGTAGAACAATGAGTTAATAGATAGCTTTTACAAGCCGTGTTCCTGGCCTCTGTGTCTTCCTGCCATATGCTCTGAAGGGAGAAGAAGTCAGATCCAAGATGAACGAGCCGCTTGAGGAAATGATGTTCTCGTTCAATTAAGAGTGTTGAGTGATAAGCGATGTGTCTGAATACACTCTTCCTCATCATAGGTGGAGTTGCTCATACATGCTAAAAACTATTCCTAGCATCGGAGTTAACACGTAGAACGCAGCAAAAAAGTTTCAGAGGTCGTGCAATGTATAATTATAATTGACAGGGCTAGTTCAGGAATGCGCTAGACTCTGTGTAGAAATTATGCAAAGTTTGAACTTATCCCCGTACATAGACCACCTTGACAGCTTATCTAGCACAAGATATAGTTATCTTAAATATAGTTACCGATAACTAACATTTAAAGATAAGAGACTATTTGATCTTTGATTTGAAAGGAACATTTTCCTATGGTAGATTCTACTCTTTCGCCAGAGGTGATTCCGCTCTGGCCCAATGGAGCACCTGGAACTGAAGACTGGTCTCAGCAGGAAAGCGAGATGATCCTTCCTCTGTTTAACCAACCTCAGATCGTTCGTAACGTGACGCAACCTACGCTGACGGCCTATCTTCCCGATCCCGCTGTGGCTAACGGGACGGCTGTGATTATTTGTCCAGGTGGTGGCTTCCATTTCCTCTCTATGACTAGCGAGGGAACAGAGGTTGCACGCTGGCTCAACGCACGAGGGGTGGCGGCCTTTGTGCTCAAATACCGGCTTATGCCCACGGATGCACGCGAGGAAGACTTTGTGGCACACATACGCAATGGATTCCAGTCCGATCAGCCGATGCGAGCTCATGCCCCTATCGCGGTTATGGATGGGCAACAGGCCATACGCCTGGTACGAGCACGCTCGGCTCAATGGGGAATCAATGCGGAACGGATTGGCATTCTAGGCTTTTCGGCCGGGGGCGCGGTGGCAATCGGCGCGACTACTCAGTACGATGCTGAGAGCCGTCCGAACTTCTCGGCACCGATCTATGCGGCCCTCTGGCTGAATCTTGTTGTGCCTGCCGATGCTCCTCCCCTGTTCCTCTTGATCGCCAACGACGATCCGGTGATCAGGGATGGCAGCATTCCTCTGTATTTTGCGTGGAAAAGCGCTGGCATCCCGGTCGAACTCCACATCTATGCCAAAGGCGGCCATGGCTTCGGCATGAACAAACGGGACACCCCTACCGATCACTGGATTGAGCGTTTTAGCGAGTGGCTCCAGTCTCAGGGCTTTCCTGCATAATTATGCCTTGGGCACGGGCTCTTTTCTCGCATGAGTGATATTATTACACTTTTTATATTTTTGCTGTGCAAAAATATAAAAAGTGTAATAATATCACTCTCAATCATGTATTGCATGCTCTCTTTGCCACCTGAAGATGGCAAAGAGAGCATGCAATACATGATTTGAAGATCTTAAGTGTCTCCGTTACCTATTAAAATGGCATGAATGGCATAATTGGCGCAATTGGTGATACAGGATGAGCAAACGAAAGTGTCATCCCGTTATCCATATCTACGGCCTGTGGTGGCCGGACCGGGCGCACTCCCAACGTGCTACTCGTGGTCAAGTTTGTCGCATGGGCGGACGCATATACACTCATCGCAGGCAAACAAACTAGCTCAGATGACGCGAATAAAGTACTTAATACAAAGGTTAAGAGAAGTTTTCTTCGCATAGGTGTTTTCCTTCCTATTAGGAAACGCTATTGTTGGTCACTCCTCTTTTAGTATACTGAGACAAGGAAATTAACTATGATACTAAATCAGTCCCACCGCTTCTCCAGCCGCCAGAAGATCAAGGGGACAAGCGCGACGGAGAGTAACAGCAAGATAGCGCTCTCAACTCCTTGCAATATCCAAAAGTGCTCTACAGGTTGATATATAATTCGCCATCGCAAGTGATGCTCCTTGATACACTTATTTTCCTTATCTACATATGCCGTAGAGTCAAATTTACCAGGTGACCCAATATCTGATAAACCACAATATTGATTAAGTGTACTCCACTCACGTCCCGAACTATCAATGTATCCCGCATCCATGAATAGACCTCTGGCTTCCATCACCATCATAAACCTGTCATATCTATGGATGTCAGCGTCTCCGTTCTGCTCACAGGTGGTATCAGATGTGCATAAAAAGAATTGTGAGCCACTAAAAGCAGCACAAGAAGGAGGAAAGTGAGCGCCATCGCCGGGACCGTTCGGCGTACAAAAGTGCCGACAGCAACGCCAAGAAACAGCATAAATACTGCACTGGCCGGCAAGAAAAATCCACGGACAGTGTATACTCCCCAGGGACCAGAAGCTCTACTCAACGGCTCACTCCACCAGGTCATCAGAACGGCGATGGTCATACTCATAAGCAAAGTTGCAATCGTGACCAGGCTAAGTTTGACGGCAAGCCAATATCTGCGTGTGATGCCTTGCGTCCAGAGCAGGTACTGCGTGCTCTGCTCTCGTTCACGTGCCACCATTGGTGCCCCAACAAATACACCGATAAGTAGGCAGAGTACAGAGTACAAAAAGGAAGCAATATTTCCTGCTGTACCCATTGTGCTTCTATTAAATGCACTGGCAATTGAAACATTGCATGGTGTCCCACCACAGGTAACCCATTCCAGATGTTGGTAGGTTGCATACCGAAAGAGACCATCGTTTATATAAAAGATGCCAAGAAGGACGAGGGCGAGCACTGCTATCAGAGCTTCGATACGATATTGTCGCCAGGTAAGCCAGATCATTGTAGTACCTCCTGTTTATCTTGTTGCTGGACTTGTATGCTGCCAGCAGGTAATGTTAAGTAAGCAAGGACAATTTCTTCTAGCGTGACATCCTGCACTTGCCACGATGGATTCTCGATTGGGCCACGTGTGCGCACGAGCAGATGGCTCTGTCGGCCAAAGTGGCTGGCTTGCAGCACTGTCTGTGTTCTAAAGATAGCATCAGTGTCCGCACGCGGCCCAATGAGTAGCTTATGTGCTGCTAACAAAGCTTCTATAGTATCTGCTATCTGTACTTGCATGGCTGAAAGGACAACCAGATGATCGCAACCCTTGTCCAGTTCAGAAATCTGGTGCGACGAGAGTAGGACTGTCATATCATGAGTTGCAACGGCGTCCAACAATATTTTCAAGAATTCGAGCCGGGCAACTGGATCAACATTGGCAAAGGGCTCGTCCAGTAGGAGCAGTTGCGGCCGCTTCGCCAGCGCCATCACCAGCGAGACCTGAGCTTGCTGGCCACCCGATAACTTACCGATGGTGGAAGAAAGCGGAATTTTCAGGCGCTCCAGCGATGAGAGCGCAAGCGCATTGTCCCAGTGCAGGTTCAGTTTGTTGCCCATGGTTAGCATATCTTTGATCGAAAAGCGTCGATACAATGGACGCTCCTGCGAACGAAGCCGATGTGGGCCAGGAAGCTTCTCGATGCCTGAGATGGCGTTTCACCAAGTACCTGAATGCGACCAATATCAGGCTCTATCAGGCCCACGGCAAGGTGGAGCAATGTGGTCTTGCCTGCTCCATTGAGACCAACCAGACCAGTCACACTACCAATTGGAACCTGCAAGTTACAATACGTAAAGCCCAATGACGCCCATAGCGCTTCCCAAGGGCATGTGTTTCTAGTGCCGATGTCATCATACGTTCCTCTCTCTTTTCAAAGACATTTTTCCTTACCTATAGAACAGCAAGAACTCTTGCTAGCGTTTTTTCTTAGATGAGGCATTATCATATAAGGTTGTCGTTTCCGGTGAAAAATGTTGAAGTGTATCTATAAAGAGCGCGGTAATACTTTCCGGGTCCAGGCCAGTGTCATAAGCAGAGCTTAGCCATGGAAGAAGGCCTGTACGCAGAGTTTCAAGATTGGCACGCGAGGGCACCACCAGCGTTTTCTGTACAAAGGTACCCAAACCTGGACGACTCTCGACCATTCCCTCTCGTTCAAGTTCGCGATACGCTTTGAACACTGTATTAGGATTAATTGCAATGTTCGCAACAACTTCGCGTACCGTTGGCAACTGGTCTCCGGGCTGCAAAAAACCCAGGCGCAGCGCGTGCTTCACCTGTTGCACCAGTTGCAATAGGGGGCGACACCCGCACGGTTGTCAAGATAGAATTTGATCATCTTTTTGTGCCACTCTTCGTTGTAGGTTCTTCAACCAAATAACTAGTTACTTAGTAGAAGTATAGGGTAAAGTGGAAGG
>CAWKKX010000016.1:0-232691 GCA_963850365.1 uncultured Chloroflexia bacterium | reverse complement strand
ATGCTACCACAAATCACTACGATCTTGGCACCTGGGCACAGATACTGCCACTGCTCAGTGAGATTCTCAGCCATCCAGCCATCGCGATCAGACCAGCGAAACGCCGGCTGATCCGGCCCTTGATCAAAACACAGCAGCGACCAATCGTTCTGGACTGCATACTGAATGAGCGTCAACGCCTCGCAATTTCCCCGCCCATCGGCGAGGGGCCGGGCAAAGAATGCTGGCAATATTGTATCCTGTCCTTTGGCCCAGCGCTCGATTGCATAACGCTCATCACGCGGACTTCCAGCGCGAGGCCACGATAGCCTACGGTCGCTAGATCGTCCAACAAAGAGAGCATCACACGTGGAACTTCTTGCGTGCCATGAAGCTCCCCAAAGATAAGTACATCGCTTTTCTGCGCGATATCGAGCAATGATCGAAATACACTCAGGGGAAGCCCATAAGGCTCTATCTTTTGCAAATTTCTATGTTTCTCTATTCTCATTTTTGATTCTTTGCATATTAGCACAGTTTTCGCATATGATATATATAATCGCCCAAATATCATCAAGTAATAAAAATATACGCACTATACATATCGCCTCATCAAACGACGCTTGACCAGTTCAACGAGAAGCAAGTAGACCACGATCATGCCTAACAGGAAGAGAAAGTAGAGAGCCGGCAAGGGCGTGAAACCGAGTGGCGCGGCGAGTGGCGTATATGGAAGCACAAAGCCAACAAAGACGATCAATAACGTTGTAACTGTCAATGGAAGACTGGGGCGGCTGCGCAGTGGATTGCCAGCGGTACGAATAACAAACAGGACCAGTGTCTGGGTAGCCAGCGACTCTACAAACCAGCCGGTATGAAAGAGGCCTGCTCCAGCATGAAAGACACGTAACATAATAAAAAAGGTCAGGAAGTCGAAGATCGAGCTGACAGGCCCGATGAAGAGCATAAAATTACGGATCAACTTGATATCCCAGTGCTGCGGCTTCTTGATATAGCTTGCATCTACGTTATCGGTCGGAATGGTTACTTGCGAGAGATCATAGAGAAAATTGTTGAGGAGAATTTGCGACGGTAGCATCGGTAAGAAGGGCAGGAAGACATACGCTCCCGCCATACTGAACATATTGCCAAAGTTTGAGCTGGTACCCATCAACAGGTATTTGATAACGTTGCCGAAGGCTCTGCGTCCCTCCAGGATGCCTTCGTGCAAGACCTGCAAACTCTGTTCGAGCAAGATAATATCCGCTGCATCCTTGGCGACATCGACGCCGGTAGAGACCGAGATGCCCACGTCGGCAGCATGCAACGAGGGAGCATCGTTGATACCATCACCTATATAACCAACAACATGCTTATGGCTCTTGAGCGCCAGGATAATGCGGTTCTTCTGCGCTGGTGAAACGCGGGCAAACACGTTGACCTCCCCAACCACCTGGGCCAATGCAGGATCGGTCATGTGTTCCAGTTCGCTGCCGAGAACGATCCTCTTGCTCTCTATTCCGACCTGTTCGCAGACATGACGAGTAACCAGCTCATTATCGCCCGTCAGAATCTTGACCTGCACACCATCGCTCTTGAGCGCCAGGAGCATCTGGGCAACATCGGCCTTGGGAGGATCAGCAAAGTTCAGGAAGCCGAGCAGAACCAGAGACTGCTCGTTCGCTTTCGTATAATCTGCTTGTTGCGGCAGATTACGATAGGCGACAGCGATCACGCGGTATCCCTGCGAGCTCAAATCACAATACTGCTTTACATATTTTGCGCGTATCTCGCCATCCACACCATCTAACGGCTTGCATTCACCCTCGCTTTCATAAGTCGTGCAGAGGGCCAGTATGCTCTCGGGGGCACCTTTTGTGATCAGCAGACATTCATCCCCGTGCCGTACAGCCACGGAGAGGCAGCGCCGTTCAAAATCGAATGGGATCTCGCCAACTTTAGTATACGCGCTAACATCGATGTTGCCATGACGCAACGTAGCTTCATCAAGTGGACTTTTAATTCCGGTCTGATACGTACTATTTAAGTACCCGAACAGCAACACACGCTCGGATTCTTTAGCGGATAGATCGAGATATCCTTCAAGCTTCGTCTCGCCGCTGGTCAACGTACCCGTCTTATCGCTACACAATGTGTCGATGCTGCCAAAATTCTGAATCGATTCCAGGTGTTTGACGATCACCTTTTTCTTCGCCATGCGCAGAGCGCCCTGCCCCAGCGTCACCGTCGTAATCATGGGCAAGAACTCAGGGGTAAGGCCCACGGCCAGCGAGATGGCGAAGAGCACCGTCTCAAATGGATTATGCTTCCCAATGATGCCCACCAGGACGATAAAGATGACCAGGAAAAAGACCGTCTCCATGATCAGCATGCCAAAGCCCTTGATGCCACGCTCAAACTCGGTCTCAGGTGCGCGGCTCGCCAGGCGGACAGCGATATCGCCGAAGGCTGTATTGCGACCCGTTGCGGTGATTAGCGCCGTCCCCAGGCCACTTACGACCGAGGTACCAAGAAAGACGCTATTGTGTGCATCGGCAAAACTTTCCGTAGCCTCGCTTACATCATCCGCGCCTTTATCCACCGGCAGCGACTCGCCGGTCAGCGCCGCCTGCTGCACATGCAGATCGGTTGCCGTGACCAGCCGTGCATCGCCCGGCACCAGATCGCCCGCTGTGAGACGGACAATATCGCCCGGCACCAGTTCACGGCGTGGCAGCTCAAGCCATTTGCCATCACGTAACACGCTGGCCGTTGGGGAGACGTCGGCACGCAGCTTCTCGACCGCACTCTGGGAACGATACGTCTGCACAAAGTTAAGCACATTGCTAAGCAGAACAATGACAACGATAATGCTGGCATTGATACGATCACCCAGGACCGCCGAGACGATGCTGGCAAGGAGCAAGATAGCGACGAGCGGATTCAAGAACAGGCGCAGAAACTGAACTACCGGCGAAGTGCGCTTCAAGCCCGTTGTATCGTTCGGGCCGTACTTATCCAATCGCCTGCTCGCCTCTTCAGCCGTCAAGCCTTGCTCGCTACTCTCTAATTGCGCGAATAATTTCTTGAGTGGAATAGTATGTGTTTCTGCCTTCTCTCCACCAGGAGGAAGCGGTGTCGCTTGCGAAGGAGATAAACTCTGCATAATACGCTCCATAGTGGTATGTAAATACTTGATATATCGGTAGAGCCTGGATGGTTTTATTGCATAAAAATAAATACTACCAATAGTTGTATCACATACAGACTCAGAACGCTATGCTGCTTTCTATGCAAAACCGTCCACATTCAAGATTTGCATATACATACTTTATCGAATTAGGTCCATATTGTATATCATTACAATATACGAACGTAATATACACATTGATATGTTTTTGTAGTAGATATACTTACTTAGATACTTGGCTACGTTCAGTGAGATACAAAGGGATAAAGAGAGGATTAAATTTTGATACACCAAAAGACGATTGAGATCCTGGATCAGAAGTCGAAATTGTCCTGGCCGTTCATCCAACAGAACTTTATGATGCTTTCGATGTTTTTCGTGCTTGGCTTCTTCAGCCCTTCTGTTTACACTATAGCATCTTCTATTTCCCCTGTAGCGTATTCTGCCTTCATACACCTGATAATAGGACATTAAAAAGCATCAAATCATCAATATTCGTAAAATGCGTTCTCTTGTAACCAGGAATAGTTGACAGCGAATTACGCTGCAAAAGATAAGAGGGCACATCTCAAGCTCTATCACCCTTCGCGGAAGGTCATCGGCAAGCTCTTGACGCCATAGACAAAAGAGCTGGCAACGGCCTGTAGCGGCACGTCTTTGACGCGCTTGATATCTGTGAAGCGAGTCAGCAGGGCTTCAAGCGCGAGCCGTGTTTCCAGGCGGGCAAGGGCAGCTCCCAGACAGTAGTGGATGCCGTGTCCAAAGCCAATATGACGGTTTGCCTGCAACGAGAAAACTTCCGACTGCTCAAATTGCGCCTCGTCGCGGTTGGCCGAGCCAAGAATGGGCGATACGATCTCGCCCGCCTTGATCTCGCAGCCTCCGAGCAGCGTATCCCTGGTCGCCACACGGCGTAAGCGCTGGATGGGGGTGCGATAGCGTACAACAGCCTCTACCGCAACCGGCAGAAGCGCTGGATCTGCCCGCAACGCTTCCATCACCTCTGGCTGCTCGTCAAAGGTGAGCAAAGCGTTCCCGATCAGGTTGGTGGATGTCTCATGGCCCGCAACCAGTAGCAGGCGGCAAAAGCTCAAGACCTCAGCATCTGTAAGATGAATACCATCAATCTGCGCCGCCAGTAGCGCACTGACCAGATCGTCCTGCGGCTGCTGACGCCGCTGCGCGAGGATGGCAAGAAAATAGGCATTCATCTCGATGACCGCCCGCTTCTTCTCCTGACGCGCCGGACTGACGATGATGTCAGACCACAATTTGAACTGCCCTTGATCGGTCGTTGGAATGCCCAGCAGTTCGGCTATGACGATAATGGGCAACGGATTCGCCAGATCGCACACTACATCCATGCAACCCTGAGCGGCCACAGCGTCCAGGTGAGCATTCACGATCTGGCTGATACGCGGTGTCAATGCCACTATCGTACGCGGGTTAAACGCCTGCCCGACCAGCGCACGCAACTGCCCATGACGCGGCGGATCGGTCCATAGCAGCGTTGGAGCTGACCGGCCATTCCCGTTGGAGCGCACCCGGCTCCTGATCGTCTGCTCCGAAGAGAAGAGAACCGGATCATCAATCACGCGCAACACATCCTGATAACGCGTCACAAACCAACTGCTAAACTCCGGCGCATAATAGACCGGGCACGTCTCCCGCATCAGCTTATACCAGGGAAATGGGTTAAGCGGCTCGCGCAGAATATGTGCAGCCAAAGACCGCTTCTCAGGCCTCTTCAGCAATGGTTGCCTGGCACGGCGGGATGTATTCTGGTTGGTCATATTTCTTCTCCTCATTATTTATTAGCCATCATATACGTTTGCAAATTATTGTGCAAAGCGCAATAGTTTACAAACCGATATGATGGGCGATAAAGTATCCTTTTCATCGAATTAATTGCATATTACAGTATATTGTTACATAGTCCTTGCATTCAAACGTCATATATATAGACAGTGTGTTTACGATAGCAGAAACTTTTATGTGCGTACTTTAGGAAAGAGAGCACCACAATTCGCATTCAAAAAAAGCGCAACAACGGACAAAGAGAGGCCAATCACATTTCTCTAGCTATAGTAAATGAGGGGAAAGATGGGGAGGAAAAAAATGGATGCGATGGACTTAAGGACATATGTAGATACACGCCTTGCAGATGTTCAATTAACAACAAATTCACGTTTTGAGGATATGCAAAAAGCTGTGGAATTACGCACATCATTTGTACAAATCGCAGTAGATAAAGCCGAGCTAGAACTCTCCAAGAAGCTAGACACGGCAAAAGATTATACAGATATACGCTTTACAGATGTTTTAACAGCAATAGATGCACGTTTTGTGGTTAACCGCTTAGCTTTCGATAAAGCCGAACTAGAATTATCCAAAAAGTTGGATAACACAAAAGATTATATGGATACGCGCTTCTCAGACGCTCAAACATCGGTTGATACACGTCTCTCCATCACCCAATTAGCTATTGATAAAGCCGAGGAAGCATTGTCCAAGACTTTTATTGAGAGGCGAGAATACAATAATGCACGTTTCAGTGAAATTCAAACGACTCTCGATATACGCATCGCAGACGTTCAAGTATCTATGAATAAAGCCCAGATCGAAATAATCAGGGAGATTGAAAATACAAGGACGTATATAGATAGGCACTTCTTAGACATGCAAACAGCATCAGATACGCGTTTTGAGGATATGCAAAAAGCCGTGGACTTGCGCACATCCGTGGTCCAAATAGCAGTCGATAAAGCCGAGATCGAGCTCTCCAAGAAACTGGAGACGACAAAAGACTACGTAGATACGCGCTTCTTAGATGTACAAGCAAAAGTAGATAAAGTCGGTGTAGGCTTCTCTGAAATAATTATGATGAGAAAAGAATTTATAGATAGGTGCTTCGCTGATATGCAGACACTTGTGAATATGAACTTTGCGGCCTTTCAATTAGCAGTCGATAAATCTGAGGAGGGCATGACACGGCGACTGGAGGGCATGAATGAATTTCGCGAACAATTGAAAGACCAGGCCGCACAATTTATCACGAGATCGGAATTCTCAACGATAAAAGATCAATCTTCTCAATTTGTTACACGAAGCAAATTCACAGGTGTCAAAGATCAAACATCTCAATTTGTTACACGAGGCGAATTCACAGGCGTCAAAGATCAAACATCTCAATTTGTTACACGAGGCGAATTCACAGGCGTCAAAGACCAATCTTCTCAATTTATTACACGAGGTGAATTCGCAGCTATACAGAAAATGGTGTATATCGGATTGGGAGCGGTGTTAGCCCTAGAGGTGCTCTTAAAATTCGTCGTGAAGTAAAAGGAGTTCGGCCCCTAAAATAGGGCGCTCTACCTTTCGCAGCAGGAAGAAGAAATATTCATCACAGTTTCATAAATTCCTTGTATACTTCATACAGTCAGAAGATAGGTTGAATATAGAGGGAGCAAAATGAAACCATCCGCGCAACGAAAATCAGCACAGCAATCAACGCACAACAATACGCTCGATGGGAATAGCACTGCTGGCAACTTCCCAGCTTCACCCATCATAAGACGCTTCCCAGGATGGACATTAGCGCCGCTACGACTCTTTTGGGAATCACGTTTATGTATGCCGGCATTCAGAAACTGACCGATCCACAATTCTTCCGTCCGTCAGCAAATGGATACATCGGGAAACAGATCATGGCATTCGCGCACGGATCGCCACTGCATAATTTCCTGCTCAACGTTGCCTTACCACATGCAACGCTCTTCGGCCAGCTTGTCGCCTACGGCGAAATCGCCATTGGCCTGGGAGCACTTCTTGGCTTGTTTTTTCGTCCAGCGGCACTTTTTGGCATGTTACTCAGCCTTACGTTCTTCCTTAGTGCTAGCTTCCATGTCTATCCATACTTCTATGGTGCGGATATCGTCTTTACCTTCTCCTGGCTCACACTGCTCCTCGTTGGCCCACTCTATACCGGGCTACCAAGCATAGATGGTTGGATTATCTCTTCGCTTGCTCCAGATGACCGGCAACCAGGAATCGCATTGCGCTCTCTTTTTGTCCTCTTCGGCGAGAATCAGACACCACAATATATAACAGAGGCAACAGTTTCGATAAATGCTCCAGGCAACAACCAGCTCGGTCAGCAAAATGCACGCAGAAACATCAGAGGCGTCATTCAGAAGAAAAAACAAACACGGCGCAGTTTCCTTGCAGGAGCACTCACCGGAGGAATCGGGGCACTTGGCATCGCATTTATCGCATTTATGTTGCGTAGCCTGGGACAAGCAGGGGAAGATAGCGCAAACCCTCCAGCGGCGGCGGCACCAACCAGCACCGACCAATCCAACGCCAATGGCAGCTCGTCCTCATCCTCTAACGGAACACCTGGTGCCAGCTCACCCTCATCCTCCAATGTAATTGCAAAGACGAGCGATGTTGCTAAAAATAGTGCCGTCACCTTTACTATTCCATCATCGGGCGATCCCGGCGTACTCATCCATTTATCGAACGATCAATTCGTCGCCTATGATGCAACCTGCACCCACGCCGGCTGCCAGGTTGACTATGATGCGGGGAGCCAGAATCTGATTTGCCCATGTCATGGAGCCACATTTGATCCAAAGCATGCAGCAGCAGTCCTTGACGGACCGACCAGCACACCACTGACATCAGTCCCGCTTCATGTCAATGCAGCAACCGGAGCTATCACCCTGCAATAAGTACATTGATCCTGACAGCCTGGGCACCGGGCACTTGCTCTAACCGAAAGTCATTCGAGAATCCCAAGCAATTTTATGTTTCAGATGTTTTTTGCATTATTGTAATAATGCAAAAACACCTGAACTATCCTGGAGGGCATAGAATGGTACACCATAAATAGTTAGCGTGCTAACACCACCCGCTACACTTTTTTGACAGGCCGTTCGAGAGCAATAACAGGAATTTCGCGGGGCGCTTTCTTCTGATACTCAGCATAGGGAGGGAATACCTCGACCGCGCGCGCAAACGCTTTTTCCCGCTCCTCGCCAGTGAGAACTCTGGCGGTGGTCGAAAACTTCTCATCACCAACCTCGACGGTAACATCGGGATGAACCAGCACATTGCTGTACCACAAAGGATTTTTTTCAGCGCCACCCTTAGAAGCTATCGCTAATACTGCATCTCCATAAGGAACATGCATCAGTGGAATTATGCGCTCCTGACCAGTTTTGGCTCCTCTAGTTGTTAAAAGAATCAATGATCCCCAACCCTCCACTTTACCACCATGTGCACGAAATTCCTTGACAACCATTTCATTGCGTTCCAGCCAGTTTTTCATCTATAAAATCTCCTTTTCAATCGCACAAAAACTAAAAAACATGCATTTCTATTGTATTCAGTCTAGCATGTACTCAATAACAGCGTCAAGATAAGGTTCGTCTTTCTCTCCATGCACGCACCCATGCGGCATTTCTTTCTACTTTTTTACCCTCTACATTTTGCATATGGTAAATTATGATATTGCCAAAGAAGAAGCAAAGCTTCACAGAAAATAGTGTACATCTGGAGTAATTATATGCGTATTGCTCTCCTATCTGATATTCACGGAAATACACTGGCTCTTGATGCGGTTCTCGCAGATATTGAGGCGCTGGGTGGCGTTGATATGTACTGGATACTGGGCGATTTCTCGGCCCTGGGCTATGATCCAGTGGGCGTAGTAGAGCGAGTAACAAAATTGCCCAAGGCCTCTTTCTTGCGTGGCAATCATGATCGCTACATGATCAGCAGCGAACGGCCCGGCCCGACGCTGGAAAAAGTACAGGAAAATCCACAACTACTACCACAAGTGCTAATGATGGCGACCAGCCTGGGCTGGACACAGGGCTACATTCGCGCCAGCGGCTGGTGGGACTGGTTTGCGCAGCTCCCCCTTGAGCTAAGGCTGACCCTACCCGATGGCACACGCATGCTCGGCGTGCACGCCGCTCCCGCTCAGGACGACGGGCCAGGCATCACGCCCGCCTTGAGCGACGACGAGCTGCACAACCAGTTAGCCCCTGCCGAGGCCGATCTAGTCATTGTCGGCCATACCCACTTCCCCCTGGATCGTACTGTTGGGCAAGTACGCGTCTTCAACCTGGGCAGCGTCAGCAATCCGCTCAGTCCCCGCACGCAAGCTAGCTATGCTATTCTGGACGCCAGCTCCACCGGCCACCGCCTGCAACTACACTATGCCGACTACGATCACCAGGCCGTCATCGCAGAAATGCAGCGCGTTACATATCCTGCCACAGATTTCGTGACCAGATTTATGCGCGGCGAGATGGCCCCCCCATGGTCCAAACGCTAAATAATTATCTTCCATCAAAAGAGGTTCGTCTTGATCTCTCGTCCCGGTTGGGCAAGCCCAACTGGGGCGAGGGCAACAACCATAAGTAAGCGTCAAATGCAGGAGCACTACTCACCCTGCATTACACCGGAACCCACCAGCCTAGCAATGGCGCAAAGGTGAAGTAGAGCAGAACAATGTTAAGCAACACAATCACCACACCACACAAAACGGCCAGAATCGTCGTCGAGCGACTGTTGACCAGCGACCCCATCACGTCGCGCCGCCTCGTGAATAAGATAAGCGTCACTACTGGCACTGGCAACACAAAACTCAACACAACCTGGCTGATAACTAGCGCCTGCGTGGGATTGACACCAACAAGCACAACAATAATAGCAGGCACCATAGTAACCAGACGACGCAGCCAGATAGGGATAGTAAAGCCGACAAAACCCTGCATGACTACCTGGCCCGCCAGCGTCCCCACCGTAGAACTAGAGAGGCCTGAGGCAAGCAACGAGACGGCAAAGATGATACTCGCCGCTGGACCCAACAACGGAATAAGCGTCTGATAGGCTGCCCCAATGTCCGCAATATCAACGCGACCATGTGCATGGAAGGTTGCCGCAGCCATATAAAGCATGGCCATATTGACCAGCCCGGCCAACCCCATAGCGATCACCACATCCGGGATGCTCAGATGAAAGATGCGCTTCGCCTCTTTCTCGTTGCGTGGAATAATACGCCCCTGCGTCAACGAGGAATGCAGGTAGATGACATGGGGCATAACAGTCGCCCCGATAATACCGACCGAGAAAAGCACGCTGCTCGCATTACCCTCCCAGGGAACAAACGTGTGTAGAGCGACCTGATGCCAATCAGGATGCGAGAAGATAGTTTCAAGCACATAACAGAGAGCAATCACACCGACAAGCGCAGTAATCACAGCTTCCAACGGACGAAAACCACGGCGCTCCAGCAGCAGAATAATATAGGTCAGCACGCCAGTAATCAGCGTTGCATACACCAGAGGAATACCGAATAATAGATTCAAACCAATACTCGCACCCAGGAATTCGGCCAGGTCCGTCGCCATAGCCGCAACCTCCGCCACAACCCACATAGTATAATTGACCGGTCTCGAAAAGTATTTATGGCACAACTCGGCAAGATTCTTACCCGTTGCAATTCCCACCTTGGCCGAAAGGGCCTGCAAGAGCATCGCCATCAGATTAGCCAGAGCAATTACCCATAATAGATTATAACCAAAAGCACTACCACCCTGAATATTGGTCGCATAATTTCCAGGATCAATATAGGCTACACTCGCAATAAAAGCAGGTCCAATAAAAGGCAACACAGCACGCAAGCCGCGTGTACGCCCATCCAGGACAGCACGTGCCGCCGCCCTGGTCCCCGATCTATCAGCAAGATCAATGTTCACGCCCTCTATTGGCGTTGTTGGATACGTTCTCATCAGATTGCTCCATACATTCGACAGCTCCATGTTTATCAGCGACATCATGCATAATCGAACGGACCAGGACATGTTGCGTTACCATGCCACCAACCGTTTGTGTCACATCACCTATTTTGAGTGTATAAACATCTCCATATGGAGTAATGGATTCCATTACCACCAGCGTACCAGGTACAAGCCCAAGCGAAGTCAGGTAGCGCAACAAATCCGGCTCATCATCATTAACACGTTGCACCACGGCCTTCTGGCCCGGCAATAGATGCGAGAGTGGCTGCGCAGACACCGCCTTGACTATACCCGTCTTACTGGGAATGGGATCACCATGCGGATCTTCCGTCGGGTGGTTCAACATAACATCCATACGCTCCTCAAAGGCCTCAGAGATAGAATGTTCTAGCCGCTCCGCCTCCGCATCCACCTCATCCAACGCAAAACCCATAATCTGAACCAAAAAAAGCTCAAGTAGCCGATGCAAGCGCACAAGATGCGCCGCCAGCACCTCACCCGTCGGCGTCAGTTCCACACCGTGATAGGGAGTATGCACCACATAGCCACGCTCCGCCAACCACTTAAACAACTGCGTAATAGTCGCATCGCTTAGCTGCCCGTCCGCCTCCAGCATCTGCAAACGTTCACGTATCATCCTCGTCGTCACACGCCCACCCCGCTCATGAAACTTATAGCACAGCTTCAAACAATCTACGGCGCGTACAGGCAAAGTTTGCAGTTCAGGTGACATGAACGTGCTCCTCCTAACACGGACTAACCAAAACAATAATTTTAGCTCACTAAAACATTTATAACACAAACCTAAAACCATTGTCAAGATGCACTAAAATGAATTTTTCAACACTTCTATACAACTACCATTTCTACATTTCTGCCATGAATTAAATTTCATGCATAGAGCACAATATTACATGTTTTTCATCCTAGTAATATTGTTCCAATTTCCCATCGACAACCCATATTTTCTTTGCTATACTTCACACATAAGAGGATGTTGTCAACGTGTTGGGAGGGAAGAAATACATGCCTGGTCCGTGGGATAGTGAACTAAAAAAAATGGTTGGGGTAATTCCCCAGGATATCGTAAGCTGGTTATTAAGCGGTGCCCTCTTTGTCCAGGAGGCTTCATCGCATTTAAAAAACAGAAATATTGACGCCGACATGATCTATCATGTAAGCGTCAATGATCGTCCATATATGCTCCACATTGAATTTCAGCAGAACCCAGATGCAAACATGGCGGAAAGGGTGTGGGAATATAACGTACTGGCATCGGTAGAGCACAATGTACCCGTTCACTCGTTCCTCGTCTACCTGAACAAAGGTACACATAAAACATTTATAGAGTCCCCACTCATCCGGCTATCTGCTTTTGGGGAAGAGATTCATTATTTCTCCTTTAAAGTCGTCAAAATGTGGGAAATTCCCACAGAAGCTTTGTTATATTCTGGTCACAAAGGACTGCTACCGCTTGTGCCATTGACGCGTGAAGGCCTACAACACGAGGCAATAGAACAGGCAATGGCACAACTGGTGCCGAAGGGAGAACCACCATACAAAGACTTGCTTGTATCGCTCTACGGCCTTGGTTCGTTGGCATATAATAAAGGTGTTGATTTGATCTGGTTACAAAGG
Organism: uncultured Chloroflexia bacterium; assembly: GCA_963850365.1. Lineage (GTDB taxonomy): Bacteria > Chloroflexota > Ktedonobacteria > Ktedonobacterales > Ktedonobacteraceae > Dictyobacter. Next base: position 220,070 of record CAWKKX010000016.1, on the reverse strand, counting down.
AGGTTTGCTTTGGTGGAAAACATACTAAAAGATTCCTGGCTGTATAAAGAGCTGGAACAAAAGCTGCAAGAAGGCATACAACAAGGCGTACAACAAGGCATGCAACAAGCCGTGCAACAAGGCATGCAACAAGGCATGCAACAAGGCATGCAACAAAATATTGTGACAATAGTACAGAATCGTTTTGCTTCTCTTACCCAGTTAGCTCAAGAGCGTGTTGTACTACTAAAAACGCCTGAGCAACTTCAGTATCTCCTTCTTCAAGTCGTAAATGCACATAATGAGCAAGAAGTCCGACGCTATCTGCTTGAGGCAGAAGATGAGCAAAAACGCTAACATTGACGTTTTATTGACTAAGAAGACGGAGCAAGCATACACCAGGGAGTTTCAGCCAATGGCTCACGGGCATCTTGCAGTTCGGCGGGTATGGGGCCCCTGCCTGAGCCAGCGGCGCACAAATTCTCGGCAAGGCCCGCTGATGAGCGAGATGTAGAGGTGTGCTGGGAAGTGGACGATGTCACCGCTAGCTCTCGCCACCATTTCTGCTTGGGATACGCAACGTCTTCTACCTTTCCACCGCGATGTGCATGGTAGCAGCCATTGCTTCTCTACTGCGTGGCAAACATCAAACACCTGCCAGCGAAGCGGTGAGTGACGATCAAGCACAAGAGAGAGTTCCGACATCATCTCAGGCTGATTAACCCGCTTCCACCTCCATAGAGGCACGTAGAGGCGTCTACAATTCACAAATCAACAGCAGTCAATCACTCGGCCATAAGTCCAAACCGGACCAGGGAGGACTCATGGCCGAGCATCCTCTTCTATGATACACACTTACTCAGAAAGTGTAAAGAGAATAAACTCAGAAGAAAACATCCACTTTTCTCAATATATACATCGCTCCAGGTTTAACCTTAAACCAGCAAAACGATATTTAAATTATTTTCATGTATATAGATCAAAACATGTCCATATTATATTAACAATGATGAGTATCATGTAAGAGAAAGGATGTAATACATAATTAATTACAATATATTTCAATTTTAAAGTTGTATCTCGATCTTATGGGTGTGGAAAATGAGAGGTGGTTTTATGAAATCAAACGATTTTATGATGATAAAAAGAGTAGGGATATGGAGTATCCTTACTCTTTTTATTGTTTGTATACTGCTGACAAATACTCCATCAGGCAATATCGCTGCTGCGGCCGCGTATGTGCCCCAACACAATCATGATATGGGCAATACGGAAGTGACAACCTATCATAATGACAACATGCATAGTGGGCAAAATTTGAGCGAGATCAAGCTGAATACAAGCAATGTGAATGCAAACCAGTTTGGCAAGCGTGTCTCATACCCGGTCGATGGGCAGGTCTATGCTCAACCGCTCTTCATGCCAAACATATCCATCGGTGGCTTGATCTATAACGTGGTCTATGTAGCGACTGAAAATGATAGCGTCTACGCCTTTGATGCGGATCAGTCAATGACGGCCCCACCCCTATGGCATACGAGCTTCATCAATCCCTCTGCAGGCATCACAACTGTTCCAGCAACAGAAGTGTATAATAAATACGTGGGGCAGGATATCCAGCCGGTGATAGGGATTACATCCACGCCGGTCATCGACCCTGCTAATGGAACACTCTATGTCGTTGCAGCCACAAAAGAAAACGGCACATATGTTCAGCGTCTTCACGCCCTCGACCTCATCACTGGCAAAGATAAGACCGGGAGTCCCATCCAGATACAGGCAAGCGTGTCTGGCAATGGCTATGATAATATCAAAGGTCAGATAAGCTTCAACGCAAAAACCGAGAATCAGCGTTCTGCTCTGCTCTTGCTGCATGGCGATATCTACATCTGTTGGGCCGCCTTCGGAGATAGCGACCCCTATCATGGCTGGGTCATTGGCTATACTTATAATGGCTCAAGCTTTCAGCAACTGGGTACCAGCATCTACAACGATACGGCCAATGGTCAGGAGGGAGGTATCTGGATGAGTGGAGCGGGGCTAGCTGCTGACAACAGTGGCAACGTGTATGTTGCCACTGGCAATGGTAGCTTCGATCTCACTTCCGGCGGTCCCGATACAGGCGATAGCTATGTGAAACTTAGCACCCAGAATGGTCTGCATATGACCGACTACTTTACTCCATTTAATCAAAATTGTCTGGATGGTCGCGACAATGATCTGGGTTCCAGTGGTCCTTTGCTCTTACCGGACCAACCTGGCAACCATACTCATCTTCTACTCAATATTGGAAAGGAGGGTCGTGTCTATGTTGTTGATCGCGACAATATGGGCCATTTTGTGAATGATACCAACCTGAAGTGTGAGACACCCGAAGAGTACCGCACAGATGTGGACCATATCGTACAAGAACTCCCGCCAGGAACAACGGGCGGCCTCTTCGGCAATATGGCCTACTGGGGCGGCACAACCGGCACCGGACAGTATATCTATGCTGGCGGCTTCAACGACCATCTGCGGGCATTCAGTTTGAACAACGGACTTTTGTCCGCTCAGTCGATTTCCCAAAGCCCCGAGACGTTCGCTTTCTCTGGCGCAACACCATCGATCTCTAGTAATGGAACAACGCCGGGCACAGGTATAGTGTGGGTCAATGCACCTTCCGTATGCAACTTTCCGGGTTGTGATCCTCTGGGGCCAGGCTCACTCCATGCCTACGATGCCACCAATTTAAGCCATGAATTGTACAATACTGAGTTGAATTCTGCTCGTGATCGCGTCGATAGCTACGTCAAATTTAGCGTGCCAACCATCGCGAACGGGAGAGTTTTCGTGGCGACCCAGACAAGCCTCGATATCTACGGCCTGCTCGCTACACCACCTCAGGTCACAACTCTCGATGATAGCGTACAGGGTACAGGCGCAAATCAGCTCAACTATGTCGGACAGTGGAGACATTGTACACAGTGTAGCGATACTACTCCCGCTATGTATGATATGAGCAATAGCTGGACAACGGATACAAAAGACTATTTCACGCTGATATTCAATGGGACAGGCATTAGTATCTATGGCGTCAAGAGAAACAAATATGGCATAGGCGCGGTCTCGCTTGATGGTGGCCCGGAGACGATGCTGGATCTCTTCGCCTGGACCGACGCCGGCAACCAGCTATTATGGACAAGTCCAGCTCTCGCAAGCGGTACCCATACACTCAAGTTTCGCTCAAACGAGACTAAAAACCCTAACAGCTCTGGCTACCGCTTGAGCATCGACCGCATAGATATCATACAGTAACCACTTTTACTTATCTTACGCTATATTACGTAAAAGAGGTGCAGCCACACTATTCGGTGGAGAAGCTCAAGTAATTACGCAAAAATGAGCTCAAACGAGGATACCTTCACCACTTCATGTTGCTCTACCGCAAAAGGCAACGTGTTGTAAAAATAAATAAAGTAGGTAAAAAAAGATCGGATGCGATAGAGTCTGAGACTTTCTAAACAACTGCCAACTCCAGACTTCGTTTATCTTTGGTTGACAAATTAATTGCACTGCTCTAGATAAAATCCCCTACTCTCCCACCTGCAATCGTATGGTTAGGACTGGGTATTCAGATTCTGATATGGGGTTTGACAGCCATTATGTGGGCTCCCTGGCAGGCAAAGCTGCATACAGTGCTGGTACGTCGTAGCGATGGCAGTTTGAGCTCTCTCTATCGTCAACTCCTCACAACACACTGGATACGCGTAGGGCTAATTAGTACATACGGTCTTGTAGTACTATGGATGACTGTGGTAAGCATGTAAGTCCCTTTCCATCTATATTGCGATTCTACAACTATTGAACTTGAACAATAGTTGTAGAATCGCAATATAGATGGAAAATAAATAAAAAGTGTGAGCACCGAAAGAGCGTGTATACAAGAGATTTGAGTTAGCAATACGGCGTACAATTTCGCTTTCCCACGCTTACACTAAAATTACTCCATTTATACATTTACTTCAGCTTAAAACATTATTCATTATATTATTACAAAATTATTAAAAAAACATTTAATAAATTCAAAATCATTATCTTTACATTTATTTTTCTTTATGTTATAAAAAGTATGATTTCCTGATTCTACTTGAGAATATTGGAAGAATGGGGAGGGTAAGGGGAAGTGGTGTTTTGTCTGCTCACTCGGCTGCTATAAACTTTTTCTTATAAAGCCTCCTTTCTGAAAGGATTAGAAAGAACACATGACAACTTCTTTTATTGTGCATAAATTACATTTTTTGCCCATATTTATTATTTCTCTCTTTCTCTGTTCTTTATTGCAAACTCAACATGTTTATGCGGCACCTCAGCCCAGCCTCACGCTCCTTTCGCATGCCACGGAGTTCGATTCCAATGATTGTACCAGAGCCACAATTGCAGGAAAAAACTTTACACATACAGGCTCCGTTGCGCTGATAAGTCTTGACAACCTCACGGTAACGCCATCCAGGGTTTTGATTGGTTCTGATGGCAATTTTGAGACCCATGCGACTTTTTGCTATATTGGTTACTCACGCAATGGCGGCGACCGGCTTGTAGGGGTGCTCGATTTTGCGGTTGCCGCCATCGATACAACTACGGGTATTCTTGCGACTTTCATGCCTGTGGCCATCGTTGACCCGACACCGAACATTAAAGTCCTTTCGCAAAAGGTTCGCTTGCTTAATGGGTGTGCCACGGTCAAAGTTATTGGTGATCATTTCGTCGCTTCCGGCCTGGCAAGCAATGTTGTTACGCTTCTTACGTATAAAGTTGGCGACACACGTCCATTTCCTGATGATCAGCTCGCCCATCAGCTATATCATGTTAACGCTTTAGGCGGCGGCAATATCGCTATCTCGGCCCAATATTGCGGGCTTACACAGGGAGATGAGTTCTTTCTTCTGGGGCAGGATGGTGGATCTTATTATGTTTCAAATACTGTTCTTATTCAAACATATTAAGTATCCCTTCTCCTCCCAGTATCATCACCCACATTATAACTATTGGTAGTAGTATAGAGGGAAGGCCAGATATAAATTTATATTTGACCTTCCCTCTATACTTTTTATACAACACAGTTGTTATGCAATATGTAAGATAATGCGTCCGCGACCGTGACCGCTCTGGCTGAGTTCCTGAGCTTTGCGGGCCTCATCGAGCCGGAACACATGGCCGACAACAGGTTTCAGTTGACCAGCTTCAACAAGCTGTGCAAAGGTGTTCAAGAGGTCGCTGTTGACGTTGGCCGAAAAGAACTGGGTGCGCACGCCAAGCTCTTTGGCCCTGGTCTGATCCGGTTGCCCGGCGATGGTGACGAGCGTGCCACCACGTTTGAGCGTGGGCCATACAGCAGCCAGAGCTTCGCCGCCAACAGCATCAAACACCAGGTCCACATCATGGACTACGTCTTCAACACGTGCCTTTTTGTAGTCGATAACCGTCTCCGCGCCCAGCGAGCGTACAAAGTCAACGTTGCTTGTAGAGGCCGTACTGATTACCTGCGCCCCCTTCCAGCGTGCAAACTGGACGGCAAAAAGGCCAACGCCACCTGCTCCGCCCAGAATTAAGACACGCTGGCCCGGTTGCAGTTTCCCATGATCAAATAGAGCCTGCCACGCGGTCGTTGCACCGACAGGAATAGTAGCCGCTTCATCAAAGCTCAATTTCTCCGGTTTCAGTGCCAGCGCACTTGCAGGGGCCAGGGCGTACTCAGTATATGAACCCCCAACGCTGCGCCCAAAAACCTCCTGGCCGGGCTGAAATGTTGTAACAATGGGACCAACTTTTTCTACCACGCCGGCGAGGTCGGCACCAGGCACATAAGGAAATGTCATTTGGCCAAACATGCCCTCGCGCACCTTCCAGTCAGCCGGATTGACCCCCGCCGCATGGACACGCACAAGCACCTGGCCTTCCTGGGGTTCCGGCTGTGCAACCTCTTCAAACTTGAGCTGTTCTGCCCCACCGTGACTGTGGACCTGTATCGCCTTAATCTTTTTTGTTGCCATAATCGTGAAATACCTCTTTCCTACACAAATTGCAGGTTGACATCTGCTTTCTAGCGTTAACAACACATTAATCTTACAAGATATTCCACATTGCTTGTATCACGGTCCACAACGACTTATACTATTACAAGCAAGCTATAATATTTGTTTGTGTGAGGTGTAAAATGGGCTTCGATCAAGATCCAGTGCAAGGCGTGTACTGGAGAAGACCGCATCGAAGTGATGGAGAGTTATACAGCTTTGTTTACTGCAATTGAACCACCTCCGATAATGGTTGCGACAATCTGAGCCCGAGGAGCAGTTCCGACAATATTACCGCCAAACTCGTTGTAGATTGAACCTGAACCGGTGCTGGCATGGAATTGAAATGCAGCGTTACCAGGCAGTGTCAGGTTTACGTTTCCGCTATGCGTACTCAACGTATAGGTTCCCTGGGTGTCAAGCGTTCCGCTGAAGCGTACTGAACCATAATTTGTCTTTAAGGTCGATTGTCCATCAAGGGTAGCCTCACGCACAACGACGTCTCCATTCTGGGTGACGGCCTTCATCTGCCCCACAATAGCATTTGCCCTGACAGAGCCATTCACGGATTCCATTATCACCTGCCCTTTTAGATTGCGAGCGGTAATATCGCCGTTGGTGGTATAGACATTCACAGGGCCGCTCACATCTTCAATATCCAGGCTGCCACTATTGGTATCCACGCTCACACCGCTTACGCCTGCAACAGAAATTGAGCCTGAACTCACTTCGATCTTTATTTGAGCGCTCGCGGGCACGACCATGTCGTAGTTAATATTCCCATGCCCTGGCTCGGTTGCCAGGTTGATAACATCATGTCCCTGACCATCATATGACCGATCATAACGGATGTTCTGGTTAATGGTATCCGCACTCTGGTCTTTGCTACTAGCCTTTACGATGATCGTACCCGCATTACCCGCAACAACATTCACACTCCCATTCTGTCCCTTGAGCACGAGCGTTGGCTGTCCCCCAACCTGGAAACTTTGGCCGTCTCTGGATGCAAAATCGTTCCCCCCGGATGAGGAGCCGTTTCTTGGGGCAAGTACCACATTGTTATGCGCGTGCTTATCGGAGGGAAGCGGTCTGGGCAATTGCGCTGTTCCGTGTGTCGTTGTCCAGTTATAAATATATATATACGCGCCAACGCCTGATAGAAGCAAGCAAAAAGCCAGGGTCAACAGAAAGAAGAGCCAACTCGGTTGGCTAATTCTCTGACTCCTCACCTTTCTATTGGGAAGTTGCGGACCAACCAATTGGCCTGCATACAAACCCGAGCCCGATTCTGTTTTCGTGTTACGAACAGCACGGGAAGCAGGAACAAATGGAACATCCAACGGGGGCGAGACAACTTCTTCCCTTTTGGTCTCCGGTAGAGGAACTGTTGTACTACGCGATAGGTCATCCGCTAAAGGTGTTGTTGTATTTCGCAACGGCCCAGACGGAGGTGGTTGACCCAGGCCTGTTAAAGATAGCAGTGGGAGGCTTGTTCTCCTTACAATATCGTTCCTATCTTGCTCATTATGGTTGTTTGATGCAGGAGACTCAGGCATCGTATCGGGCTGCTCACGAATAGAGTCATCTGTCAAAGTACAGTTCCCCCTTTCGTATAATGGTCGCGTTACCTTCTATTATGTGCATAATCAGCATCTTTTCCCATATATAAAAATGTACGGCTGCCTATTTACCTCGATACGCTGGCTTTCCAGGTACAAGATCCTTATGCCACAATATATCCTACAAATAAACACGGACATTTAGACAAATAAATACAAGTATTCCAGTCAATTGACTTTGATCAAATTGTTTTATCAACATAGCATAGATAAGCACAAAAAGCTAGCATTAAAGCCCTGTTCTACCTTTTTTACTATATCAATGGCCCTTCTTCAAAGTATGCTTCAGATTTTTGATAGCGGTCTTCTAATACTATTTTTTCATCAATAAATAGACGAAGATAGCTTACGAGAAAAACGGTTTTCGCGAAGTAGGCAGGGATATTTATCAAGGCCTTGAAGTGATCCTGTACAAAAAGCAATTGAGCTAGCCTTATTCCTTATTCCTCCCCACTTGTTCCTTTCATGTAAAATCTTATTGACTAGTACTCTTATTGTGTAGCAAGTTATGTGAAGATATAATATTAATTCTCAAATGGCCCAGCTTTACCATGATTGACATTACAGAACCTTAATAAGGACGTGTTACAATATAGGCATTACTCAGAACAAGGAGGCACCACATGCCAAGAACAACATTAGATTTACAATTACAGACAATAAATAAGAAGATTAATGAGCTAGGCACACTGGTCGAGGAGACGCTCGGGCAGGCACTAGAGGCAATAAAGACTGGCGATCAGGCAACGGCCGGCCTGGTTATCGCTGCTGATAGCAGTATTAACGATCTACGTACGGCGGTCGAGCAGTTGGCCTTTGATTCCCTTACCCTGCAACAACCGCTGGCAGGCCGTGACCTGCGTTTTCTCGCTTCAGCCCCATCGATTACAGCAGATCTGTCACGCACGGGGGATAATGCAGTCGGGATAGCGAAACTCCTGGTGCGCATGGCCCCTCTACGAGCCGAAGGGCTAAGTTCATCACAGGTGAATCCCTCCCTTCTCCCTGCCAATGCAGTTCAGGCTCAGGTCTCTCCCCTGACTACTAATGCAGGCCAGGTTCAAAAGAAAGCGGCACAGCCTTTAAGCGAAGCGTCTATTGTGACAGAGATTCTCAACCTCGGTCACGATGCACGTCAGGTCTTACAAGGAACCGTACGAGCGTTTGCCGCCCAGAATGCTCCAGCGGCACGTAATATCTGGCAAGATGATGATATCGTCGATGTACGCTATCATATGGTGCGACACGATTTGATGACTATGATGACTGGCATTCACGCAATACCCGCATTGCAGCAAGATGAGCGCATCTTGCAGCGTATGACGTATTGGCTGTGGATCGCACATAACCTGGAACGCGTCGGCGACCACTGTACCAATGTTTGTGAGCGCATCGTCTTCATTCTAGAAGGTGACCGCACGATTAACCCCAGCAGCGAGATCTAATTACTTATTATGTGTAATAATGTAATAATAAGGAATAGGAATTTTCTATGCGGGATGGATTGGTCGGGGATGGGCGCTACGATAACGAGTGAAGGCTTCGAGAGCTGTATGGCGTAGGCCTTCATCTATATCCAGGGCCATACCGCGCTTGGCTTCCTGACGCAGCATGCGCTTGATACCTTCTTCTCTACCGTATTTGTTGATCCAGGCGTCGAAGTTTGGCGGCGGAGAGGAGGCTATATTGACGACGCTACTACGGCTGAGAATTTCTATCAGGCTGAGCCATCTGGGTATGGCAAAGGGAATATAAAATGTGGTGGTGACAGGATCAATATAAGATACGTGTAGAATATGCCATTCAGTTGGCTGCCCTATATTGAGGTAATACCAACCAATACGTGCGGTACCTTTGCCATAAATGCGATGCACACGCGCCAGATCCGCTACGTCTGGTCGTTCGCTCATATCTACCCAGACGCAGGCCACTATTTTATGCGAGGTAATGCCAGCGCCAACGGCTTCGTCTACACGCAATCCGTTGGCAAGGTAGCGCCTGACCTCCTCTTCGCTCATGGGAAGGCTTTCCATCTCTCTCTCCTTTTATACCATACCTGAATGGGCAGCCTGCACGTCCGTCCTTCATTATTCACGTTCTTCTTCCTGCTCTAACTGTAAACGACAGGGGCGGCTGTGTCAATAGTATAACAGCATTTACATAATGATACATCTGTATAGAGAAAACTGTATAAATAAAACTGTAGAGTTTTATTCCAACTTCTCTAAATCCATAGCCTTGAAACTAAACACAGTTCCTCCACGTGTAATTTAAAAGTTGGGATACCTGTATATAGCCTATAGCCTTGTTAATCAGGAGTACACAATTCTGGCTATATATGACCTCTTTATGCATGAATATACGCTATAATAGCATCTTTATTGTAATTATATGTATATTCTGCACCCGCTATCCCATTAATAATATAGATGTTCAGAGATATGGTGCGACGATGGCGTTGTTTATGGAGTAGCTACGAAGAGGAAGTGCAGGAAAAGTATATGATTGATGCAGCGGAAAAAAATGTGAAGCCGGTCAGGACGAACATTCCAGCCCGTATGGATCGTCTACCGTGGAGTGGGTGGCACTGGCTTGTGGTTGTCTCACTCGGCATTACCTGGATTTTGGATGGGCTTGAAGTTACCATTATCGGTTCTATCGTTGGTGTGTTACAAGATAAGCAGACATTGAATCTTTCGCCTGTAGAGGTTTCGGGAGCGGGTACCGCATACCTGATTGGCTCGGTTCTGGGTGCTCTGTTCTTCGGTCGCCTCACGGACAAGCTTGGACGCAAAAAACTCTTTATGATTACGTTAGCGGTCTACCTCGTGGCTACCATAGCCACTGCCTTCTCGTTTAACTTCATCTGGTTTGCGGCCTGTCGCTTCCTTACAGGTGCTGGTATAGGTGGTGAGTACGCAGCCATAAATTCTGCCGTTGACGAGCTTATCCCGGCACGCTCACGCGGCTGGACCGATCTAGCCATTAACGGTACATGGTGGGTTGGCACGGCGTTCGGGGCAGCTTTGACGACGGTGCTGACCAATCCTCACCTGCTACCTGTCAATCTGGGCTGGCGTCTCGCCTTCGGTCTGGGCGCGATCCTCGGCATGGGTATCTTGCTTGTACGACGTTATGTTCCCGAAAGCCCGCGCTGGTTGATGATGCATGGACGGTTCGATGAGGCGGATGAGGTGGTAACGATGATTGAGCGCGAGGTGATGAAAGAGGATAAAATCAAAACACTGCCAGATCCTGAGCACTCTATGCTTATTCGCCCAGTCGGTACGGTGAGCTACAGGCAGATCGCTCGCTCTATGTTAAAAGATTATCCAACTCGCTCTCTGCTCGGATTTTCACTTATGGTTGGGCAAGCATTCCTTTATAATGCTATCTTTTTTACCTATGGCCTCGTGCTCACAACTTTCTATCATATTCCTAATAGTAGTGTCGGTCTCTACCTGATTCCATTCGCAATCGGCAATATCATTGGCCCATTAACGATAGGTCGTCTCTTTGACACTATTGGGCGCAAGAAGATGATCAGTTTTACCTATATCATCTCAGGTGTGCTGCTTGCTATCACCGGCTGGCTCTTTCTACAGGGAGTACTCAACGCGGTAACGCAGACCATTTGCTGGTCGATTATCTTCTTCTTCGCCTCGGCTGGTGCCAGTTCAGCCTACCTGACGGTCAGCGAGGTGTTCCCGCTCGAAGTACGCGCCCTGGCTATCGCCTTGTTCTATTCAATTGGTACGGGCGCAGCCGCCGTTGCACCATTACTGTTTGGTATCCTTATTCAATCGCACCAACCAATCCAGGTTTTCTTTGGCGATCTGGTTGGGGCTGCACTGATGGCTGGTGCTGGCATCATCGCCATTTTCTTCGGTGTTAAAGCCGAGCGGCAAGCGTTGGAGAGCATAGCCCGCCCGCTCTCGCACGTAGAAGACGATGTAGCAACACCGCCCGCTGCATAAGGCTACTACACTTCTAGTTTTGCATACATTTATAGTGGTTTTCTCTCTCTTTGCGCTCCATTTAAAGAGAGAGAAAACCACTATAAATATATAAAAGAGATATACTCTCTATTATTTTGTGGGAACCGTAGGGGTTGCGACGGGCGTAGGAGTTGCGACCGGTACAGGGGTCGCAGTAGGCGTAGGGGCCCTGGATGCTGGCGGAGGGGAATAGTGCACGGTAAAGATGATATACACTATATGGGTATCGATCTTTCCATCAGTTGTCTCTACGGTAATAACAACTGTACTTGTGTAGATGCCAGGAGTAAGGTTTGATGCGGCACGGTCCACCTGGACACTAATTGATAGCATGCCAACTTGAGCTAACGCGCCTCCCGAGGAGGCTGTTAGCCAATTTGTACCAATTATAGGTGGCGACGGAGTAGGGGTAGGAGCTCCCAGACTGGGACCTCCTTTTGAGAACCCTTGACTGATATAAGATGGCGATACAGTCACAGCTACGGTTCCCGCACTGCCACAATTCTTGACCAGTATTGATTGGGCTGCTGGATTTTGCGCACTGTAGGTACTAAAGTTAAGAGTACTAGAATCTACCTTGATACACGCCGTTGTTGCCTGGGTGACGGTCAGGCTGACGGTGACGGTTACCTGACTTGCTCCGGCACTAAAAACGATGTGGCCTGTATAGGACTTTACAGCCAGGTTTGTGATCGAGGCGGTTATGCTCACATTAGCAGTCCCGTTGGCTGCAATAGTAGCATTGGCAGGGGAATTGGTCGTGAGCCAGGCAGCATCCGATTTAGCAGACCAGGCTCCAACACCACATTTATTGCTGAGCGTAACCGTTTGAGCGGCAGGACTATTCCCTCCGCCGATAGCACTGAAGCTCAATGTATTATTGTTCACATATAAGCATGGTAATTGCACTGTAGGCGTCGGTGTCAGTGCTGGCGTCGGCGTCGGCGTCTGATTTGGCTTCGCAATGGGGCCGGGCGTTAATTTTGTTGTTGATGTCGGTACCGGTGGTAACGTCGATGGCGGTGCTGATGCTGGTGTTGGTGTTGACGCCAGCGTTAATGCCGGTACTGACGCTGGTGTTGACACAGAAGCAGAAGGGGTTTCAGATTTAGTGCGGGCATGGACTGCAACACTTGTTTTTGCGCTGATGAGCTTTCCATCTATCTGCTCATTGGCTTCAATCCCGTGGGTGCCAGCAGACCAGACGGTCGGGACGGTCATAGTCGCCTCAAAAGTCCCATTCGCCTGCACGGTTAGTTTCTGACTTCCATCCAGAGACATATTATACGAGGATAGGGCCAGATTAGCCAGGGTAGCCATGCTATAGGAAGCAGACGGCAATTGCATAGGATTTTGCACGAGCAACTCTCCATCTGCTTTAAGAGTGACGACACCACCCGGCACAAAATTGGTTCCACTTATGGTAATAGAACCACCGGGAAAGGCGTTGCTTACATTAGCAGCTAGAGTTGGTGGTAGAGCGGCTTTGGCTCTGAGTAGATAGGCATAGGAGGTGATAAGTATAATAAAACAGACAAACAGTATAACACCTGTCCCTATAAGAAAGTAGAGCCTGGAAAATAGAAAGTTTTTCTGCCATCTGGATACGATAGCAGCAGGAAGGTGAGGCTGGGCATGCATAAAAAAGGCCCATTGATACCCTGCTGGCTGCCTGTGCTCCCCACGCGATAACTCTGGCTGCCTGTGCTCCCCACGCGATAACTCTGCCTGCCTGTGCTCTCCACGCGATAACTCTGGCTGCCTGTGCTCCCCACGGAACACGTTGGTAGCCAGATTGAATTGAGCCAATAATCCTGGTGCAGTCAGGGTATTATCTTCCTCGCCCTTCTGGTTCTCTTGTAGAAGTACTGTAGGAATGGTTGTAACATCAGAAAGCTCTACCGGCCGACTCAGGCCAGCATCAGAGCCATCCTTGCTCTTAGGAACCCCATCCACCAGCTGGAGAGTTTCGTCTTCAGTTCCAGCATCTTGATGGTTATGTACATTAAGTAGCGAGCCCTCTTTATCTTCTGAAGCAATTATAGAGTCTACTCTATTGCCATTAACAAAATCTTCCTCATGGCTTCTACTCTTTTTAGATTCTTCTTTAGGTCTCTTCTATATCAGATGTTTCTGTCGCTACTGTCGCATTCTCATCGAACACTGTATCCAGCCTGCCATCAGCTATCTCGGCTATCTCGGATGCTATTGTCACATTCGTCATCGAACACTGTATCCAACCTAGCGTCCGCTGTCTTGGATGCTACTGATATATTCTCACCAGGCATTAAACTCGTTTCATAATCTTTTACCCTACTGGTTGATGACCTTGCATTCTCATCGAGCATTACTATCGTTTTGTAGCCCACCGAACCGGGTACAGCATTAATATTTTTATCAAAAAGTATATCCGTTTCATAATTTGGAGTCTCAGGCGCAGCTATCACATTTTCATCAGGCATTAAACTCATTTTATAGCCTGGCATTTCAGATTTTGGCGGCTCATTTGTGTCGGGGGGCGACACCTTATCGCCAGAGGGGATAACAAGAAAGGTTGGGTGATCGTTTTGTGGGGAAAGAGCATTGCCACAGGTACTACAAAATTGGGCTGTGCCCTGGATAGTTGTAGAACAATTTCGGCAATACATAACATTCATAGAAGTACCTCTTTATATATACACCAACGGGCTTACATAAAAATATAGCTTATGTGCAAGTACAGCTTGGAACGTGCTCACCTGCATATGTAAGACTTTTTCCATCGGCCATAATAAATTTATAAACAACAGAACTAAGCAATAAATAATATACATGTTTCTACGCAACAATGTACATAGTTCTTTGTAAAAATATCAAAATTGGCTATTTATCTATGTGTACTCTTGTTGTATATAGTATAGCTCTTAGTTGTTATATATACTATGAAATACAACACATTTTCTCTCTTCCATTTATGTTGCAATTTCACAATAATTTGCGCTTCGCACAAAATGCTGTGAAATTGCAACATAAATGAATCGAATAATCAGATTATATAGCCCTCTGGCTTGTTAACGGCTGGAGAAGGCCTGGACGCCTGTAATATCGCGGCCGACGATCAAGGACTGAATGGTGTCGGTGCCTTCGTAGGTGAAGACAGCTTCGATATCGGCGTGGTGACGGGCGATATGATATTCGAGCAGGATGCCGTTGCCCCCAAGCATTTCGCGTGCATCGGCGACGACTTCGCGGGCCAGGCGGGCATTGTTCATCTTGGCCAGAGAGGCCATTGCGGCAGTCATCTTGCCCGTCTGTTGTAGCTGGCCCAGGCGCAGGGAGAGCAATTGCATACTGGTGACATTGGCAAGCATTTTGGCGAGTTTGTCCTGGATGATCTGGAAGTTGACCAGGGACTTGCCAAATTGTACGCGCTCTTTGGCATATTGCAGGGCAATTTCGTAGGCGGCAACGGCATGTCCAACGGCCTCCCAGGCAACGCCTGAACGGGTTGCGGTGAGGACGCGCGAGGTGTCTTTGAAGCTGTTCGCATTGGCCAGGCGGTTGCCAGCGGGGATGCGTACATCAGTAAGCTTAATGTCGGCCTGCCACACGGCACGCTTAGCAACCTTGCCCTTCATAACGGTCGGTTCAAAGCCAGGGGTGCCCTTCTCAACCAGGAAACCTCCAACATTGCCCTCGTCGTCACGCGCCCAGACGATTACGACATCGGCAAACGATGCGTTGCCGATCCAGCGTTTGGCTCCGTTGATGACGTAAAAATCGCCATCGCGGTGTGCGTGGGTCTCCAAGGCAACGGCATCGGAGCCATGAGTCGGCTCGGTGAGCGCAAAGGCTCCTATCTTCTCCATGCGTGCCATGGCGGGAAGCCAGTGCTGCTTCTGCTCCTCGGAACCCAGCAGGGCAAGAGATGTCATGGCAAGCCCCGAGTGGACACCAAAAAAAGTACATACACTGGCATCACCACGCGCTATTTCGAGCGCGATCAGGCCGACGGCAACCTCGCTAAGGCCGGGACAGCCATAACCGTGGATGCTTCCACCAGCAATCTGCAACTGTGCGAGTTTAGGAATCAACTCAAACGGGAACTCAGCACGCTCCCAGTAGTCGTTGATGATCGGAATAACCTCGCTGTCGCAGAAGGCACGTACTTTTGCACGCACTGCCCGTTCTTCGTCTGTCAATAACTCATCCATGAGATAGTAGTCGGTGTCCAATGCTGACTTGATCTCTATTGACATAAGTAAATCCTCTTCCTTTCGTTCTGCTTACAGTAAACGCTTTTATCCTGATCGTAATATAAAGATTGTACCACCTCTCTACATGGATAGAAGCTCTGCTATAGGAGTATTTGTATTCGTTATAGATTATTTCCATTCTTCATACATTTTTGCTGTGCAAAAATGTATGAAGAATGGAAATAATCTATAACCAGGAAACAGGCGCGAACGCCGAAGGCGTGAGCACTCACAAAAAAGAGCGTTGAGAAGGCTTGACATATCGACAGTTTAGCGCTAAACTCTAAAATAGAAAAAGAAGGAGGGAGATATTAGAATGCTTGGTTCATCAGTGTTCGCGTGGTTGCGCCTCTTCCGCGTCTTCCAGAAAATTGACCGTGCGCAAACGGTTCATCTACGCAAATGGGGATTAAATGTGGCCCAGTTTGATGTTTTAGCTCGTGTGGGTGCGCAGCGCGGCATTACGCAACAGGCGCTAGCCGATAGCCTGCTTGTGACGAAAGGCAATATCTCTCTCCTACTAGATCGTATGGAGCGATTGGGCCTGCTCAAGCGCTGCCCCGAAAAACGCAGCAACTATCTTGTACTCACCGAACAGGGCCAGGAGCTGCATGATCGCGTTGTGCCAGACCTTGAAGAGCTGATCGCACAACAGATGGCAGGGCTATCATCTACGGAGATGGCTGAATTGCGGCGGCTCTTACGCAAGCTCGATCACTCCCTCTCTTGAGTCTCTTTTTTTAAATGTTGAGTTTAGCGCTAAACTTCGATAGATTGGTTGATTGATTAATAGAGTTAGTTAGTTATTACAGAGCAGTTTCAGAAAGGATGACGACACCAATGCAACTAGAGGGTCTCCATCATATTACCGCTATTACAGGCAACGCTTCGCTTAATGTTAGTTTCTACACCAATGTTCTGGGCCTGCGCCTCGTCAAGAAGACGGTCAACCAGGATGATGTAAGCGCCTATCACCTCTTCTACGGAGATGAAACGGGCAAGCCAGGCTTCGATATGACTTTTTTTGATTGGCCGTTAGCAAGCCCCAATCACATGGGAGCGGGCACGATCTCTGGTATTGCCTTTGGTGTAAACAACCGTCAGGCACTGGAGTGGTGGGTACAACGCTTCGATAGCTTCCAGGTGGCTCATGATGGCATCCAGATACGTGAAGCTGACGGCAAGGCAGTGTTAGCCTTTCGCGATGCCGAGGGCCAGCATCTAGAGCTGGTCGATGCGGAGGGAAGCTTGCAGAGTACATACTGGCAAGGCAGTCCCGTTCCGCCTGAGATGGCTATTCAGGGATTTTATGCCGTACGCTTAATTGAACGCGCCCTGAATCCAACGGCCGCATTCTTGACCGAGATGCTTGGTTTCCGGCAGAGTGGCAGCTATCAGTCCGCAGAGAATACGACGGTCTACACCTTTGAAATGGGACCCGGCGGAGCTGGTGCCGAAGTACACCTGGACATCCGTCCCAATGCATCCAACGGTCATCCGGGGATCGGTGGTGTGCATCACGTCGCGTTCCGCACACCTGACGACGAAGAGCAGCAGCAATGGCACACAAAAATTGCGCAGAAGACCAGAAGCGTTTCGGATATCATTGACCGTTTCTACTTCCACTCGGTCTACTTCTATGAGCCAGGCGGCGTACTCTTCGAGATCGCAACTGATGGTCCCGGCTTTACTGCCGACGAAGATAAAGAGCATCTCGGTGAGCGTCTATCTCTACCACCATTCCTGGAGCCACATCGTAAAGAGATTGAGAGCAATTTACAGCCAATCGTCCCATTTAAGGCTTTATAGTTCTATTGAATAATATTGCATGTGTACCTATTCTTGCTCGTTGTATAAAATGGGTACACGTGCAATATTATTCAATAGATAGGCAGGGTTCCACGCCATCTTGACAATCATAGGAGATCCGAGTAATACTTATGGCAAGCAAGTCTCATCTTTGAGTAGAATTGCTACCTCTCTCAAAGGAGGAATTGTATGGGCCTAACTATATGCCCAGCAGCAGTTGTCGCAGCCCCAGTTGAAAGCGTATGGGAACTACTCTCGGAGCCAACACTTTATGATACATGGTCGGATACGTGCACAGAGCGCATCGTGCCGGAGGGAAAAGCCTCGCCCGGCCAGGTGCTCTATGCGAAAACCTCTGCGTTGGGCAAGAAGTGGGATGTGACTCTCAGGGTAGAGAGAGTGAATCCTGAAAAGCATCAGATCCAGTTGCATGTCACACTGCCACTCGGCACCATCAACGAAACAACCATCACCGGCACAGCTATCGACACCACCTCCTGTCGCGTGCAATTTGGCTGAAACTTCACGCTCCCGTCAGGTTGGCGAGGATGGGTACTCGAAAAATTTGCCAGCAAGGCGTTCGAGGATGGCGTACATGATTCATTGCAGAGGCTTAAGCGGGAGGCCGAAGCTCGCTATCGTAGCGGCGAGAACTAATACTTCTTGTATCCCTTAGTTGTGCTTATACATATCGTAGAGTTGCAGACAGCCAAATATCACAATACCAATACCAACGAAGAGGAAAAATGTAGTAGTGATGTACGAAAAAGCCCCCAGCAGTCCTGGTATTGTATAGCAAATACTGAATGCTGCGATTATAAGCAGAGCAACTAAAACAAGTAGATATTCAGAGTGCCAGTTGTGAAACATTCTGTATGCCCTTTCTCATACTTTCGTTATAGAATCAGATAAGATACTACCCAACTCTATAATGGCAAAATCTGTGTTATCCATAGTATTGGGCTTCTACTACGTAACACGTTTTAACCTTCCTATACGCTTCACTATTTGGTGATGGCAATAGGGAAAGATATGCCCAGACATGAATATCTTATTTACCACAAAACAACGTATAGAGAGACTATCTTTCTTTTTGTCTCTCTATACGCTACAATAAAACCATGAGCATCTAACATAAAACGAGAGAAGAATAAACACGTTGACACAACCGGAGCAACACAACGGACTCCATCACCAGATTCGCGACGAGATGCAACAACCTGACAGAATTGCTACCAGACAAATCATAACTAGCAGGAGCACAAACAGCAAGAAACAGGGGAAATAAGCATGGAATCAAAGCAGAGCAAAGAACATCCAAGTACCTATTTCGTACAGGATCGCACCAATACGGAAGAACGAAATCGCGTGCAACTGCAAGATACACTGATCACCAAGGCAATGGGTGGCGTCTTGCCAGAACAAAAGGACCAGATCAGCCTGCGCCGAGTCATCGATGTCGGCTGTGGCACCGGTGGCTGGCTCGTTGAGATGGCCAAAACCTACCCCGACATCTCACTTCTGGTCGGCGTCGATGTGAATAACAATATGATCCAATATGCACGTGATCTGGCTCAGGAAGAGCAAGTAGATGATCGAGTCGAATTCCATGTCATGGACACACTACGCATGATCGAATTTCCCCGCCGTTACTTTGACCTAGTAAACCAGCGCCTTGGATGGAGCTATCTACGCACCTGGGATTGGCCCAACGTTCTGAACAAGTATCAGTATGTCACTCGACCGGGCGGCATCATTCGTGTCACCGAAAGCTATATCGGCAGCACAAGTACCAGTCCTGCCTTAATGCAGCTCAACAAGATAGTACGCGAGGCACTTTACAATGCCGGCCATCTCTTCACACATACACGAGATGGCGTAACAAACAAGCTCCCCGAGATCTTCATCAAGCACGGCATCAAAGATATACAAACACGGACCTCGCTCGTAGAGTATCTCCCCGGCACCGAGACCATGGCCGGCTTCCGCGACGATATAGCGATTTTCTTTCGCACCATCGTGCCTTTCGTGCGCAAATGGGGCAATGTACCCGACAACTATGATGACATCTACCATCAAGCTCTCCATCAGATACAACAACCTGGCAGCATTACAACGTGGGAAATAGTGACCATCTGGGGCACAAATACTTAGACAATCACATAATTAGCTTCCTACAATATCAACCACATACTTTTCTGCTATTCGGATTGAATGACATTAGCAGGAAATTTGTAAGGAATAAGAAACAAATTTCCCGCTAATGTCATCTACCTCTATGATAAAGAGCTGTACTGGTTCAGGGATTAGTTGGAGCTGGCATTGTTATTGACAAGACCCATAGCTTTAGTGATTTCACCGGCGGAACGGAAATGGTGATTAGGCAATCGGCGAACGGTTACAAGGATCGGCTCATCCAGGCCCTGCTCCTCCACATGAGCAATCAATTCATCTCTCGTAATAGGATACTTCAGGCCGCGCAACGCATTTTCTAACAGTGTTGTATCAATTTTTGTCATAATTGTTTCTCCTCTTTAGGATGTAATAGAATATTGTATGGTGTTATCTGCCCCTTGTACATCACACAAGTGGAGCACCATCCATCTATTATCAGTATAGCGCATACACAATGAAAGAAAGAATGAGTGAATGAATAAGTTAGATACCACTCAATCTCAATCGCATCTTCAGATCATTATTCACATTATATGCGGGTTTGTGCGCTATTCATGAAGAGACATTGCAAATAGAAACGAGCGCCATGCAGGAAGTATGTTACCGTACATCCGGTATACCAGAACCTTTCAGAAAAGTATCTGGATACTCACAGGTAACGTCGGCCGAACAATCCCGCCCAACAAGCAACTCACATATAATATTATCGATGATTGGATTCCCAGTTCGCTTCAAAGGGAGAGGAGTCTGAGTTCTGCGACTTTGCTGTAGAGCCTTTATAAGCATCTCAGCCGCCTCTATCGTATGCTGCAATTGGTATTCGCCCCGCATAGCCCTACGAAAGCGAAAGAAGAGCGTATTGAGAGAGCCAGCAAATGGAATAAGAGTGTGCGAGACAGGGGGTGCGAGACGCACATTCAGCTTCCCATTTGCAGCCAGCACCACAACGCGAGCAAGCTGATCAATATCCAGATCCAGTTGACGTTTCTCCAGAGCAATCACAGCTTCTCTATCCGCCAGAGCCCCCTGCACCTTAGCAATCTCCTTTGCGCGATCTCCTAATGCAATAGCTCGCAAGACACTGCGCATCACAGGATAAATAATACCAACCACGAAAACCAGCAGATAGAGAGGTCGCGTCACAACCTCATAGCCATCAAAGCTCATCACCCGCAGCAGATCAGCCGAATAGGGCAAGAAATAAAAAGCAGCAGCAATAAAGATCACATTAAAAAGCATAACCAGGAAGACACTTGCCGGGGGCAAGAGAACAAGCGCAACTAGAACTGGCTCCGTCACCATAATATCAAAAATGGGCAAAGTATTCGTCGTCAAACCACCCGTCCAGGTAACCACAGAGATAGCAAGAGCAACATTCATAGCAATCACAACCGTCCACCGGCCCCAGACCCCCTTCCCAACACGATTAAGCACAAGCGCAATACTCACAATAAAGAGCAGTATACAAAGCACAACCAGTAGAACAGGATTTTGCGTGGCAAACGAAGTTGGTACCGCTAAAATGAAGAGCGACCCGGCCACTATCGCCAACACAGTACTCGTCAGTCGTCCCTGGCGCACAGACTCGCGTAACTCGAAGCTAGCAGACAAAGGTTGTGGATGAGGAGCAGTCCAACGATACCAGAACTCGAATGGCCCGCGCTCCTCATGAACGCGTGGGTCCCGCTCAATTAACCTAACAACATTAGACTCTTGCGAAATCCGTGTATTCAATATATCCACCGAAAGGACCTCCTTCTCTCCACATAACACACTTTGCGACATGCCACAATGAGACAATAGTTTATACATCTTCAAAGGTGATCAGGCCAGCCTGCCGCAACAGAGCAAGCACCCAGAGCACCTGACTTGGATCTTGCCCATGTGCAAGCGTCCTTACAATTTGATCAACCGAAGACACGCCATTAATCAGAGAATAAACATGGCGGTACAACCGTGGCCAGGCACTAAAATTGCCCACTATCCCCGAGCTGGTACGTCGCGGAATAGGAGAAACAGGCACAGGCGGTCGCAGCATGAGCGCTTTTCTTAGAGCGGGCGTTGACGCGGTCGGCTCCTCGTTATAGCGCCACGCAAGCACGAGATCTTGCACAAGCTTCAAAGCGATCTTGTCCATGTATCTTACCTTTCTGTTCGCAGCCACAATTGTGCATACCACAATACGACCATTCTCCAAACGAACATGTGCACGAGCACGCCCCCGAATTCCTTCCATATGCGGAAGATCGGCCTCTAAACTCCCGGTGCTTTGCCCAAGCATGAGCAGCAAGGTTCTCAGATCAAGACGATATTCCATCATTTTACTTCTTTTCTCTATCATATGAGCCTTTTACTCATATGATAGAAATAGATAGTGCAGCCGCTCACACAAGCAGAAAATAGACACTTTTACCATGTATAGATAAGCTAACAGGCAGTTCAGATCCCAACTATGCTCAGTGAATTTTACAAGCTATAGACGATACCTCATAGGAAGAATAACATACTTCTATTCTTATGTCAAGCCGCTAAATCATACTATATATATAGATACATGTTAATATATAAACCTTACCTCTATGAAGAAGAGCAGGCTCCTTACCATGTGGCAAGGAGCCTGCTCTTCTAAAAAAGCTCAGGGGGATAGTTAATTGTGCTAACGCATACAATATTCTCTATGTAAGGCTTAGTTTAAAGAAAGTGTTTATTGCACAAGTTGTTTGGCAGCCATTTGTAAAGCAGTGGCATTGGCAGGATTATTGATATCAGCGGCGAAAACGAGAATATACGTCGCCTTGACATTGAGCGCCGCCTGCAAATCGTCTTGTAAGCTATCGCCGCTCTGACTGGTTACCACCCTCTGCTCCTCAATATGAGGCACCTTCATCCACACCGGGTCCAACTTGCGGGAAGCAATCAAGCCATCATCCTGCAACCACAAATTATGGCTGGCCGCATAGTCCAGGAGCAGACTTTCTCCATAGCCTCTCGTCTTACCGATAAAAGAGCTATCAGGCAATATAACTAATGGAGCATGATGGAAACTGCTTGTGTACATACCTATGATCTTCTGCATGGTATCCCACCAGAGAGCATCGGTATAACCAATATCTTGCCACTGCTGTAAGAGATCGTCACTGCGATGAGTATCTACCTCGGTTTCACCACCATCGCCAATGCCCATTTGAATGGCTGCAATCCCCGCATTGTTATCATAACGTTGCGCCATAGCCTGAATAAAGCTTTGATATGCCGCAAGGAACTTAGGATTCCAGTACTGGGGATGGACTGAATGATCGGTCTCCGTCACAGACTGTACGCCAGAGTCATAAACCCACTGAGGAGTTGCATGACCCGAGCCAAGAGCGCGGTCCCACTGCGTCCAACCAGAAGCGGATACGCGCAGAATAATCTTTTTATTATGAGACACCCATGGCTGCATATCCCGATCAATAGCGAGACCAGTTATACTGTCCCTGCTGAGGTTCTAATTGTGACCAATAGTAGACTAAATTAGTACCCTGGAGAGCCGGATTATCCGCGTTTGTTGCCGCATTATGCGAGGAGAATTGAAAAATACCTTTGGGCAGTGTTGTGCCAGTTGTGCTAGTTTTGCCAGTATTGATAGCGTTACTGCCAGTCCGGCTCGGCGTTATTGCCCCAACGGGAGTAGGGGTGGAGGTCACCACCTGCGATTCTGCCAATGAGTTAAATACCAGATACGCACAGCCAGCAACCAGCACTACGGCGGCAACGAACAGAATTATCACAGCAGTTTTTCTGTTTTTCATCATTTTTATCCTCAGGTTCAGTATTTGAGAGGGGAAAGACCTGGGCCTTCTGCAATCAGACATGCAATTCGAACCATACAAAAAAGTTACAAAGCCAGGTAGGATACACAAGGTAAGTTCATACTATCGCATATATTACACTATTTGAAAGAGCAATAGAATGTAAAGAACAAAAAGTACCAATCCAGCTTTTATAGATCCCTTGTATTCTGCATTTATTTCATTACATCGCGAATTTGTGTTTCCATGGTTAAAATTCAATTTTTGCCTTTATCACCTTTAGTAATCTTCAATCTTATCAGCACATACATTTTTGTTTTTGCTGTTAGTGTTCTGACGCACTTCAAATGGCATGAGGCCGCTACGCGGCCACCCGCCAAATGCTGTTTGACAGAGCAGTAGCACTAACGACCTGGCACGATCAACACAAAACGGCTATACGAAGAGTTGCTTGCTTTATCCAATTGGATCAAGCAAGCAACTCTTCGTATAGTTATTTATTGCTATAAAACTGTACAATTGTAGCAAGCAGGCACCGAAAATCGTTATCATAAAAGACATATGAAGAAACGGTACATATCCACGACGTCGATAAAAAATATAAAAATAACGCATAAGTACTGTATGTAGCACTTATCTATGTCAAACTACTTTATTATAAAGAGGCATCTGAGCGATCATAACTAAAAAGTGCCTTAAAGGAGATCCCATGTTTACTATAGGTCCTAATGCGTTTCATATAGAGGAAGAGGCCGAGCAAGACGACGATCTTGACTCATTAGAAAATTGTATGGATCGTCAGGGCCCGGAGAACCACCAGCACTACCATATACTGCACACTTCAGGCAAAGTACCCGCCGGTTTTCTTCACTACTTGACAAGCTCATTAAACAAACAAGGACATAACGTAGTGCTTATCTCTGAACAAGAAGTATAACATAGGTAAGAGGTTTTTAATCCTTCTCCACGTTTTTGCCAGGTGAGTTCATCTTATAGAAAGAGAAGTTGCATTATACAAATTAATAGTAAAAATGCAACTTGTCGTCTCTCTATAAATTAAACATGTACATCTTGCGGCGTATCTTTCTTGACCAGTACCTGTAGTGATGGCGAGGGATTTGCAGCGGATGCACCTGAGCCCGGCGCTGGTGGGGGGCCAGAGGAGCGGAACGATACAAATTTGTTGAGCACGTCAAACCAGAATGGTGCGCCCAGCGAGATGGCAAATGTCGTTGCGAATAGTCCGATGATTTTTAAGAACCAGCCCTGAATATCGGTTGGTATCGTGTGCCAACCGATGAGCGGCTGCAACTGGTCGATATTCTTTTCGAGGTTGTTCAGGTTCGGGTCGTGCTGAGTTGTATAGCCCTGGGCAGCGGAAACAAGGGTCGCACGTATCGTGGCATCGTGCGAAACAGTGGTAACAAGGGAGATGGTGTCGATATTAAGGCCAAAAGCGATAATGAGTCCCAGGAGAAAAATAAAAATTTGCACTCTGCGCTTATACCAACCAGAGACACGATCCATTGTGCTATTAAACCAGACTTCTAGGCCGGTCAAATCTTTCTCTAAATCGATATTGAGCTGTTTCAAAGCTAATTCAAGATTTGCGAGTGCGGCCATAGTGGTTGGGTCCGTAGATTCTATTGGTTGCGTCAACACATCTTTGAGGACGATGGCGAAGATATTGGCCGGGATATAGGATGGCTTATGGGCAACCGAGATTCGCGCTGGTACGGTGGGCGCAATTACGTATATTGGCCCGGCCCTGAGCTTCTGCCGGCTTAGCATAGAGCATATTCTGGGAAAGTGCCTTGATAAGTGGATGATCGTAGAACTGCTTCACTAGTGCAGGATCGCCGAGCATATTTGTAATGCCTTGCAGCAATATTTGCGCACGGAGCGAAAGAATACGCACTATGACTTGCTCATTAATAGTTGAGCAAAGCAGGCTCAAAAGGATATACACAAAAATAATACTAATCGCAACTTCAAGAACATTCGAACCAAACATATGCAACCTCCCCGCGCAATAAAAAAGAATATGTGTCCAGGGTATGAATACTGACAATAGAGCTAACTCCACACAGTATATACGTTTGCGATCCTTTATTTTGTCGCATGGACTTTTGGGTGGATAATTTGTTGCATGCTTGCGCTAGCCCTCCCCTTGCCGTACACCCGCACCCTGGGCTCGTTGCCCTCCCCTTATCCAGTTTCAAAGAATAGTTTATCATCTCTTGCTATCTTGTGCTATTTTTTTACTTGAAAAACATTGCATTTTTCTATAAGATAGTATATACTTTAAGTATCTCATCAAGTTTCTCATAAGACATTCCTCTTGGGCTTTGTCTCTGGTGTAAAATGGCGCATAGAGCACATTTCCATCTCGAGAGTACATTTAAAGAAAGTACATTTTCGGAAGTGGTCCTGTTCGCTCTCTCGTGCGTCTCTCCTCGCTCTCCTTTTCTCTTTTCGGAGTTAAGCAATTAAACAGCAATATTTGGCAAAGCGAGGCTATGTAATGCCTGGGAGAAACATATATCATTGACTATTCTTACCTTTATCAATATGCAGCAGAACAGAAATGAAAGTAGAAAGTGAACCTATGACACATCAGAATCCTGTTGAATTTCTCTTACGAGGAAAAGCTCATTGGAATACATGGCGACAAACGTACGCGGATGTGCAGGCATTTGAGCCGGACTTGCACGGGGCCGATCTGCGCGGGGCCGATCTGCGCGGGGCCGATCTGCGTCGGGCCGATCTTACTGAGGCTAATCTGGAGGAGGCTGATCTGCGCGAGGCTGATCTGCGCGAGGCTGATCTGCGCCATACAAATTTAAAGAATGCTAATTTGAGTGATGCCGATCTCACAAAGGCTCGTCTGAATGGGGCTGATGCTCGCGGCGCTACTTTTTGCCGCGTGAGTCTGAAGGGGGCAGATCTTAGCAATGCAGATTTCCGAGGTGCAGACCTCGATGGGGCAACAACGAAAAAAGCGATTATAGAGACGGCACGTTTTGATGATGCACAACCATTTACTGCAAAAATGTCGGAGGTTACACGATAATGGCAGACCGTTACTATGTCCAACGCCTTTCAGAACAAATCTTTTTGGTTCGAGAGCGCATATCAGCAGACAGTGAGCCAGGCCCAAATGATCGTCTGGTCAAGTCATTTGATGTACGCCACGATGCCTATATGTATGTTGACCATGTAAACGACCAACAAAGAAAACTCGATGAACAATACGGACATTGGACACAGTATCCTCACTAACTAACCTGCCTGCCTGAATGAGCGACTTTGATGTGCTTTCATTTTAGCAATAGAGGAGTGATCGACTACGATGCCAGACGTGGTCGATCACTCAAAGGGCTGTCCATTCTCCTTCGTATATTTGATTCCCATTATCCTCGCCTTTCTTCTTCTTTTCGTGCATGCTCCTCGCCTTTTTTCTCTTATCTCTTATAATTTGCACTTTTCCATATTTTTGCTGCACAAAAATATGGAAAAGTGCAAATTATAAGCGATAAGACTAATTCCTCATAAAGCGAAAAATGCTTGTAAATGCTTGCATGACGCGTCCGAAGGTAAATAGTGTAGCTATAACAATGATGACAACTATAGCTAACATGATAAGAGGGGCCAAAAAGGAGAGCACGATACCGATAACGGCGGCAATGTCCTCAAGAAAGCTGACCAGCGGATTTGCGAGATGGGTAATGAGACGGCCACCAAAGCGGTGTAAATAGATGATGCCAGTCAGGAGGAAGCCAACGAGAAATATGAAAATGGAGAATCCTGGACCCGACAGATGAATCCCGCTCGCCTGAGCGATCAATCCCATAGAGAGTGTTGCACTCGCCAGATGACTGCCACCCTCAGGAATAATCGCATGTATTCCCGGAATAGTGATGCTGCCAGGGAGAGTTGCCAGGGTGATAAATCCGCCGATACATGGCGCAATAACGGTATGGACAGTATGCCAGGCGATACTCGCACCCCATAGTTTATCTATGATCAGGTCAGCAATAGTTAGCACTAAGACAAGCAAAATAAACCAGCCATTGGTAATAAAGTAGAACGAGGAATTCAGATCACAAGCATGAAACCATTTCGTAGCGACGGCAAGCGCAAGGACCGGCAGATATGGACTATAACCGGTGATAGAGCTAAGCCCAAGCGATGTACCCAGGCTACTCAGACCGGCCGATGTACAAACATTCATAGAAGAGATTTCCTTATGAGTTGAATTTCATCACTAAAGAAAAATGAAAGTAGAATCACTCATACTAATTCTAGCACATCGTACATCGTACACTGTACACTTTAAATCTTTTGCTGAAGACCTTCTCTATGAGCAGAAAGGACTGGAAATCGGGTACTTCAAAGATCGAGATGGGCATCTCTGGGAAATTCTTTGGAACCCTCAAATGTTGCCGCAGGAGAGGTGAGACGAGATCTGTTCTTCAATTTTCTTGCGAAGAGTAACTGTCCCGTTTTTAATCATGACCTCCTGTATTTCTTGCCAGGCGAGCATCTCCTGCACGTTGCCAATACCTTGCTGGTCGAGTTTGACGTCGGTGAGTGTGCTGATAGCTTCGGGAGGTGCAATGCTGAGTTCTTGTGGTGCGAATTGAAGTAAAACCTCTTCAAATACCACGTCAATCAGCTCACGAAAGTCTGTTGAGAGGGTTGAACGGAGCAGGACCTTATAGCCGTCTCGACGGCATACGTCGCAAAAGGAAATTTGGGGATTGAGAGGATTGGTCATGCGACGAATAGTATCTATCTGATCCCAACGAAACACCTGACGCATCTGGCCCTTTTCATACAGAAAACCATACTGCCAGAGAGAGATGTGCCAGTGCGCATAAATCCTGCGCGATAAGGTTACGTAACATCCTGCGGCCAGAAAGATGAGTCCTAGTATGAACCATTCTAGAGCAGGAGGATACGTTGAGGATTTTTGAGCAAATAGAGCAGCAAATAGCATCCAAAGAACACTACAAGCGATGCAAAGCATACCGACTCCAAAGAGAGAGGAGTCTTGTTTCGAGATAGTGTATACTTTGCGCAGTTCTCCAAGTTCTTCCGCTAGACTCTGGACTTCTGGTAAAGATCGGATGTACTTTTTCTGAACAAGTTCCCTCAAAGCATATTTCTCCATAACATAAAAAGTGCAAAGACATGTACTTTTATTCTATTTTATACTCTTGAAAAATACTTGTAAATGCTTGCATGACGCGTCCAAAGGTAAATAGTGTAGCTATAACAATGATGACAACTATAACTAACATGATAAGAGGGGCCAAAAAGGAGAGGACGATACCGATAACGGCGGCAATGTCCTCAAGAAAGCTGACCAGCGGATTTGCGAGATGGGTAATGAGACGGCCACCAAAGCGGTGTAAATAGATGATGCCAGTCAGGAGGAAGCCAACGAGAAATATGAAAATGGAGAATCCTGGACCCGACAGATGAAGCCCGCTCGCCTGAGCGATCAATCCCATAGAGAGTGTTGCACTCACCAGATGATTGCCACCCTCAGGAATAATCGCATGTATTCCCGGAATAGTGATGCTGCCAGGGAGAGTTGCCAGGGTGATAAATCCGCCGATGCATGGCGCAATAACGGTATGGACTGTATGCCAGGCGATACTTGCACCCCATAGTTTATCTATGATCAGGTCAGCAATAGTTAGCACTAAGACAAGCAAAATAAACCAGTCATTGGTAATAAAGTAGAACGAGGAATTCAGATCACAAGTATGAAACCATTTGGTAGCGACGGCAAGCGCAAGAACCGGCAGATATGGACTATAACCGGTGATAGAGCTAAGCCCAAGCGATGTACCCAGGCTACTCAGACCGGCTGATGTACAAACGTTCATAGAAGAGATTTCCTTATGAGTTGAATTTCATCACTGAAGAAAAATGAAAGTAGAATCACTCATACTAATTCTAGCACATCGTACATCGCACATCGCACACTTTAAATCTTTTACTGAAGACCTTCTCTATGAGCAGAATGAGCAATGGAAAGGAATGGAGATGGGCATCTCTGGGAAATTCTTTGGAACCCTCAAATGGTGCCGCAGGAGAGGTGAGACGAGATCTGTTCTTCCGTTTTTTTGCGAAGAGTAACTGTCCCGTTTTTAATCATGACCTCCTGTATTTCTTGCCAGGCGAGCATCTCCTGCACGTTGCCAATACCTTGCTGGTCGATTTTGACATCGGTGAGTGTGCTGATAGCTTCGGGAGGTGCAATGCTGAGTTCTTGTGGTGCAAATTGAAGTAAAACCTCTTCAAATACCATGTCAATCAACTCACGAAAGTCCGTTGAGAGGGTTGAACGGAGCAGGACCTTATAACCGTCTCGACGGCATACGTCGCAAAA
Organism: uncultured Chloroflexia bacterium; assembly: GCA_963850365.1. GTDB lineage: Bacteria > Chloroflexota > Ktedonobacteria > Ktedonobacterales > Ktedonobacteraceae > Dictyobacter. Next base: position 190,005 of record CAWKKX010000016.1, on the reverse strand, counting down.
GGAAATTTGGGGATTGAGAGGATTGGTCATACGATGGATAGTATCTATCTGATCCCAACGAAACACCTGACGCATCTGGCCCTTTTCATACAGAAAACCATACTGCCAGAGAGAGATGTGCCAGTGCGCATAAATCCTGCGCGATAAGGTTACGTAACATCCTGCGATCAGAAAGATGAGTCCTAGTATGAACCATTCTAGAGAAGAAGGATACGTTGAGGATTTTTGAGCAAATAGAGCAGCAAATAGCATCCAAAGAACACTACAAACGATGCAAAGTATACCGACTCCAAAGAGAGAGGAGTCTTGTTTCGAGATAGTGTATACTTTGCGCAATTCTCCAAGTTCTTCCGCTAGACTCTGGACTTCTGGTAGAAGATCGGATGTACTTTTTCTGAAAGAGTTCCTCAAAGCATATTTCTCCATAACATAAAAAGTGCAAAGACATGTACTTTTATTATTTTATACTCTTTTTACCGCTATACTCTAAATCACTTTCCTGTTTTATTGTAACACAGAACCCAAATAAAAGAGGAATAGTCATTGGTGCATTTCTATGCTATTATAGACGCACATCTCTGCAAGAGGTAGAAATAGCAAGGAAAGAGGCCATGCTCACAGAAGCACCCAAACTACTCAAGCCGCCTAAACCGCTCAAACTATTCTATTGCTATGCACGCGAAAATAAGGCTGAACAAATTGAGCTGGATACTCATCTTATTGGCCTCAAACGCTCACGCTTGATTGCCAGCTGGTCCGATCAAGACATCAGCGCAGGGACAGAGTGGGAAACACATGTTCAGCAAGAGCTCGCGACCGCCCACATTATCTTGTTGCTGATCAGCATTCACTTCATGGCCTCCGACTATTGCTATGGGGAGGAGATGCAACGAGCGTTAAAGCGGCATGAAGCCGGTGAAGCGCGTGTGATTCCCATCCTCCTGCGCGCCGTCGATTGGGAGGATGCCCCCTTCAGCAAACTCCAGATGCTTCCCAGCGATGCCAAACCCATCAGTCGCTGGCAACATCGCGACGACGCCTTCGAAGATATCGCTAAGGGCCTGCGCAAAGTCGTCAAAGAACTCCAGATCTCCCTAACAACGAAAGAGGAATGGCTAGAAGAAGGAGATGCGCTCTACGACCTCAAGCGTTTTGACGACGCCATCCACGCCTACGACCGAGCTATCGCCCTTGATCCTTCCTATGCCACTGCTTACAACAACAAGGGTCTTGCGCTCTACGACCTCAAGCGTTTTGACGACGCCATCCACGCCTATGATCGAGCTATCGCCCTTGATCCTTCCTATGCCATTGCTTACAACAACAAGGGTAATGCGCTCTACGACCTCAAGCGTTTTGACGACGCCATCCACGCCTATGATCGAGCTATCGCCCTTGATCCTTCCTATGTTGATTGCTTACAACAACAAGGGCAATGCGCTCTACGACCTCAAGCGTTTTGACGACGCCATCCACGCCTATGACCAAGCTATTGCCCTTGATCCTTCCTATGCCATTGCTTACAACAACAAGGGTAATGCGCTCTCAGACCTCAAGCGTTTTGACGACGCCATCCACGCCTATGACCGAGCTATCGCCCTTGATCCTTCCTATGCCGTTGCTTACTACAACAAGGGTAATGCGCTCTCCGACCTCAAGCGTTTTGACGACGCCATCCACGCCTATGACCGAGCTATTGCCCTTAACCCTTCCTATACTGTTGCTTACTACAACAAGGGTATTGCGCTCTCCAAACTCAAGCGTTTTGACGACGCCATCCACGCCTATGATCAAGCTATCGCCCTTGATCCTTCCTATGCCATTGCTTACCACAACAAGGGTAATGTACTTCAACAATTGGGGAGGAATAACGAGGCTCGCATAGCGTTTGAGAAAGCGAAAGAACTTGGGTATACAGGTTAGGAGTACATGCCGCCGTTCGCGTTGCCCGCTGATCGAGAGAGTCACATATTGCCATTATAGCAGGCAAAGATCCAATATTCACGGAACCATTACATATTATAGCCTATAGCATAAGTTGCATCAGGAGTTGATTATGCCCATTCTTTTCTATAGCACACGCGAGAAGCCGTATGGTTGCTTCTCCAATTTTTCGGCGCACGGCTTTGTGCTCGATGGCGTCTGGTGGCCGACGAGCGAGCATTATTTCCAGGCGCAAAAGTTCGCCGGGACGCCCTATGCGGAGCAGGTGCGGCAGGCGAAATCTCCTAGAGAGGCGGCACGCCTGGGACGGCGGCGCGACTTCCCTCTACGTGCAGATTGGGATGAGGTTAAAGATGCTGTGATGCACAAAGCGGTTCTCCGCAAGTTCGAGACACATGCCGATATCCGCGCGATCCTGCTTGCCACCGGGGACGAGGAGCTCATCGAGGATACAAGCGACGATTATTATTGGGGACGTGGCAGCGATGGCAGCGGCAAAAATATGCTAGGGCAGGTCCTTGTGCAGGTGCGCCAGATCTTACGTATACGTGCTCAGAGAGGCCCTCTAGCGGGAATAGTCACGGAGGAATAGCTATTTATTTTTGTTTTCCCCTTTGTACACGTCTAAGAAAATAGGTAGACAAATTCTTTCCAAAAGGGGCTACAACTTGAGAACGCTTTCTAAGCTAGTAAAAATACTTTCGCTTCTATCGCTCATACTCTCCATACTTGTCAATATTGGTCTGGGCATCGCCATTGTCAATATTGTGCGCATCGTTAAATATATCCGGGCAATAACAGAACTAAAAACAACTGGAACACGGGCTATGGCTACTGTAACAGGTTTCGATACCCTTAATACTCTTCTGCACAATACAAGTAAGCTTTCTAGATCGACGCCCGTTACTCAAACCTATTTCCTCGTCGCCACCTGGCAGCATCCAGAGACGGGCAAAACATATACGTTCAAGACTCCAATACGGAACCGAGCCAAATTTCCCATAGGAAGTTCCGTTGCCTTCCTGGTTGATTACCAGAATCCTAGAATGCACTGCCTGGAGGACACACTGAATGCATTTACACGCCCACATGATGAAACACGACCTGCACAAGGGTAAAGTATTGTATATTATGGTGAGGTGAAGATGGCTCCCTTGAGATAGGGAGATGTTTACGTTTTTCTTTTTCACTTGATGTGCATATTTACAACTTTTTACGCATGCGTAAAAAGTTGTAAATATGCACATCAAGTGAAAAAGTTCAGGAGGGACAGAATGCCGGTTTCCATCAATAGTTCAAAGTTGATTTATGATGCGTTAAAGGCGTGCGACGTGAAGCTGCTATCGGCTCTACCGGAGACGTGGCTGGTACACTTGATCCGTATGGCCGATGAAGACCCGGATGTAACACTGGTACGTATAGCGAAAGAAGAGGAGGCCATTGGTATCTCAGCGGGGGCGCATCTGGCCGGCGTCAACTCGGCCCTCTTGATGCAGAATCATGGCTTCCTGGCCGCAATCAACCCGATTGTCTCGCTCGCCCTGCTCTACAAAATCCCCTTGCTCATGCTTATCTCGTATCGCGGCCACTTTGGGGAGAAGGACCCCTGGCAAACACAGGGCGGCATGGTCACCGAGCCGGTGCTACGCGCATTGAATATTCCCTTTCTGCACCTCAACAATCCCGCCGAGGTTCAGCGCCGTATTAAAGAGGCCCAGACATTAGCCCACGCCTCGCTTCACCCCGTCGCCGTCCTGCTAGCACGCGAACTAATGTGGGAGGAATAAACATGCTACGCTCAGATGCGCTACAAGCTATCTATCCAGAACTAGAAAAAGGGATCGTCGTGACGATCATGGGGGCCGTGGCGGTCGAGCTCTACACCCTGGGACACCGCCACAACTTCTTCTACCTTGAACACGCTATGGGGCTGGCATCCTCAATGGGCCTGGGAATCGCGCTTTCGCTACCGCAGCACAAAGTATTTGTCATTGACGGGGACGGCTCGCTCCTTATGAATTTGGGCACATTAAGCACAATGGCACGCTACAAGCCAGGAAACCTCATCCACATTGTCTTCGACAACGAAAGCCTGCTCTCAGTTGGAGGCTTCCCCACGGCAACCGCAACGGGCACCGACCTCGCCGGTATCGCCCGCTCATCAGGTATCCCCTCTGTACGAGAAGCGAACACGCTTGAAAGCCTGCAAACAGCGGTCAACGAGGCACAAAAAAGTGATACATTAACAACAATAGTCTCAAAGGTCGCAGCCATCGGCCCAAAATCGTTCGTAATGGACCTGCCATTACTGGAGAATCGCTTCCAGTTTAAGCGCTGCCTGGAAGGGCTGCAACGACAAAGTCAAGCGTAACGTATACGTATACGTATACGTGTACTCAAAACATTCTAGCGCCCATTTCCGTTTCGGTACTGCTCTGGCACAGTTCATCTGGCGGGAGGCCGCGTAGCGACGACCCTTGTGGTTGTCGTCGTGGAACCGCCTGTCGAGCCGCGCCACGACGACCCCAAAGGGGCACGGCAAGGACAAGCCGTTCCCGCGTAGCGACAATCCCTTGTGGTTGCCGTGCCCCTTTGGGGTTGCCGTCCAGCCAGGTGAGAGGCGGTTCCACGACGACAACCACAAGGGATTGTCGCTACGCGGGACCCGTGCAATCAAGTTTGACAGAGCAGTACTATACAAGGATATACCCTTAGTTTATTTCTTAGTGCAAAAACACTTGAAGTTTTCAGCATTCCTAATGTACAATCCCTCAAGGCATAGACTACCTGGCTGAGACTCAATGTCGATCCGCTTGAGAGTCCTGAAATGGGAATACTGAAATAGGGGAGGAAACGATGTCAACCACGCCTGCTAGCGTTCTGCAACAGCTACTTGAAGAACTGAACACGGGTCGCCTGAAGATAGTTGACCTGACCACACCGCTGGAACCTGAGACCGCAGTTATCGACCTGCCACCAATCTTCGCCCCTTCGCCAGGACTAACCCTGACCGAGATCTCGCGCTACGATAGTCGCGGGCCGGGCTGGTACTGGAACATCCTGAACCTGGGCGAGCATACAGGCACCCATTTTGACGCGCCAATCCACTGGATTACCGGCAAAGATCTGCCCAACAACGCCACCGATACGATTCTACCGCGCAAATTTATTGGTCCCGCATGCGTCATCGACGTCACCGCCGAAGTAGAGCAATCCGCCGACTTCTTGCTCACCACAACCCATGTCGAGCAATGGGAGGCACAGCATGGACGAATCCCGGCTGGAGCCTGGGTACTCCTGCGCACAGACTGGAGTAAACGGAAAAGCACCAAAGAATTCCTGAACGTGCACGAGGACGGTGCCCACTCGCCCGGCTTCCACCAGACATGCTCACAATTCCTCATCAGCGAACGCGATATACTGGGCGTCGGAGTCGAGACCGTGGGGACGGACGCGGGCCAGGCAGGCAGCTTTAATCCACCATTCCCCAACCACACATTCATGCATGGCGCAGGCAAGTTCGGCATCACCAGCCTGATCAACCTGGACGCGCTACCCGCCACGGGCGCAATCATCATTGCCGCGCCACTCAAGATCGTCGATGGCTCCGGTAGCCCTCTGCGCGTCATAGCCGTCACACCATAAAGGAGCAACGTTGATGCCAGAGACAAACACGCACGATGCAGTGCAGATGCCTTCCCCAACTGACCTGTATAATATCAACCATTTGTTGACTGAAGAAGAGCGGCTTGTACGTGATACCGTACGCACATTTGTGCGCGAGCATGTATTGCCTTCGATTGGAGCGCACTTTGAGGCCGGCACATTTCCACGCGAGCTTATCCCGATGCTCGGTGAAATGGGATTGCTGGGCATGCATCTTGAAGGATACGGTTGTGCGGGGATGAGCGCGGTCAATTATGGACTCGCCTGCCAGGAATTAGAGGCCGGCGATAGTGGGCTACGCTCATTTGTTTCCGTACAGGGCTCGCTCGCAATGTTCCCTATCTGGTCGTTTGGCTCTGAAGAGCAGAAGCAACGCTGGCTGCCAGGTATGGCACGCGGAGAAATCATCGGCTGCTTCGGCCTCACCGAACCCGACTCCGGCAGCGATCCCAGCAGTATGCTCACGACCGCGAAGCGAGACGGGAATAGCTACATACTCAACGGCACCAAAATGTGGATTACCAATGGCAGTATTGCTAATATAGCCGTCGTCTGGGCGCGGGCCGAAGATGGCGTCCGAGGCTTCCTTGTCGAGCGCGATACGCCCGGCTTCAGCGCCAGCGACATCCATCACAAAATATCGCTGCGTGCCTCGATCACGTCCGAACTCCACTTCGAGGAGTGCCGTATACCCGCTGAAAATATGCTGCCCAACGTACGCGGACTGCGTGGACCACTAGCGTGCCTGAACGAGGCACGCTACGGGATCGCCTGGGGCACAATCGGAGCTGCGCGAGCCTGCTACGAAGCTGCCCTCGACTATGCCCGCACACGTGTACAATTCAAGCGTCCCATCGCCAGCTTCCAGCTCGTGCAACAAAAACTTGTGGTTATGGCAACCGAACTGGTCAAGGGCCAGCTCCTCGCGCTCCAGCTAGGACGTCTGAAAGATGAAGGGCTACTCCATCCAGTCCAGATCTCGCTCGCCAAAAGAAACAATGCACGCGAAGCACTCCACACCGCACGCGAGGCACGCGCACTGCTCGGAGCCAACGGCATCACCCTTGAATATCCCGTCAGCCGACATATGAACAACCTGGAGTCAGTCTTCACCTACGAAGGGACCGACGATATCCATACCCTTATCATCGGCCAGGCGATTACCGGCCAGAACGCCTTTTCCTGAGCTTCACTTATTGCGTCTTTAGCATATGTAACCGACTTATTCCAGATTTTACATGTTTACGCCCTCTTGCACAATATGCAAGAAGGCGTAAACATGTAAATTTCTAATAAATGCAACTACGCTTGCTCCACGTTTGGTTGCTGGCCTTCTTGCTGTGCGGCTGACTTTGACTCGCCGATCAGCGCGAGCAGATCTGTACGTGAGCGCTCCAGGAAAGAGCGTAGCTGCCCCTGCCGCTCGGTGTTGCCCATTGTGCTACGGGCGGCAATCATAAAGAGGCGTGCAACCTCGGCTGCCATACTGCGTAAAACCTGTTGCTCTGGCGTGAATTCTGGGCGACCATACCCATGTCCCCAGGGACCCCGTGGCCCTTCAAAATGTGGGCCATGATGACCGTGACGACCATGATGACCAGCCTGCTCATTCCCCTGCCAGGGAAAACCCTGCTCCTGTTGAAAATTGTAATATCCTCTAAACATAATTCGCTTTGTCTCCTTCTTTTCTTTGCGATATATCATGTACACCATTCGTCACATCGCGATATATCGTTTCCTAGTATTGTTTACGATATATCGCTAACAAAGTTGTAGATTTCAGTTCACCGCCAAAGAATCTATTGGCGTATCACATACACCATTCGTCACATCGCGATATATCGTTACTATTATGTTTACGATATATCGCTAATAAAGTTGCAGGTTTCATGTCGTATCCAAAGAGCCCACCCTACTGGCATAAAGCAGGCGAACCGTGTATACTGCCTGCAAACAATTTGATTAGAAACATTGCAAAACGAATACAGAACTGGTAAATTGTGGATAGACGCAACATTGCATTCAAGATCAAAACATGCGGTAAGCGGTGCTAGCATATTTACAAGGTTAGATAGGAAAGAGGAAAATAATGAGTTCTTTTGAAGATTTAGCGCAAGAAATTTATCAACAAAAACAGCGTATGGATGCTTTACAGGCAGAAAACGATGAGCTCCGCCGTCATCTGGCCGAACTACGCGACGGGCGTGGTCTTTTTATTGTTATAGGTGGCGAACGCTACTCAATGCTCTCTACTCGCGGCCAGAGAGAAAACGAGAGAAGCACGCGCTAATTACATATACTCGTTCTATTCGTTCTACTAGTTTAGTTCTGCTCGCACGCCATTCTAGCCAGTCTCAGACGACGCTTAGAGCTTGCGAACAGAATTTTTTGTTTTGGGCTTCTTCACAATAGAGAGCAATAAGTATGTGTTACACCTTAACTTGAGAGCTAGCAATAATCAAAAAGCTGAGAGATTGTTAAAATAAGCTAAGTCTCCTCAATATAGCGGCCTTATCTGTATCCCCTTTTCTATGTTGATTCGTACAGTATGTAGAACGGAAAATAAAAAAGCCGCTTCTAACCGGAATACACATTTCATTTATAAGTCGCATGTTTAGTAAAGAAAGAGGATATGAAAATGCATACAGTTGCAAGTCTTGTCTTGGCCGACGTAAGCCTTAGTGGAATAGTATGGTGGTTACTGGTCGGATTGATCGCTGGCGCACTTGCGAGCCTGGTGATGCGCGGTGGCGGCTATGGGATCATTGGTGACATCGTCGTTGGCCTGGTTGGTGCGTTGATTGGCGGATTTCTGGCCAGCCTGCTTGGGTTGGGTGCTTCGGGCTTTGTTGGAACAACGATTATCGCCTTCATCGGTGCCTGTGTTCTTATCGCGATTCTGCGTGCCGTGAGCGGTAGCAGGATGCGAAGGACCTTGTAGTATCGGGAAACTTTAGCGGAAAAAGGCCCGTTCCTCTTCCCGGGAATGGGCCTTTCTTATTGCCAATTTACTTGCTTCTATAAGCTTGCTGTGCAAAAATATAAAAAAGTGCAAGCTTGACGGAAAATGAGCTGGCACGCTCTAAGTAAGCACCGTATTGAGCATGTTCACAAACTCGACCAGCTTGAAAGGCTTGGTGATGACCATTAAGCGCCGTTTCTCGATCTCATAACGCGTCTCTTGCGAGGTATCGGCCGTAATAATAATAGCTGGTATATGATTATATTCATCTTTTGCATGTAAAATATCGTAGAGTTGAAGACCATTCATCACGGGAAGATGATAATCAAGCAACAGAAGATCGGGTTTAGTCTGTGTTATAATACGTAAAGCCTCTGTACTATCTGCAACATGCAGAGTCCGATGAGTTGTTGCTAATGATACAATATTTTTCACGATATCGCTAACACGTATATTATCCTCTACAAATAATATAGTTCTAACCTTACTACTGTCTCTTCTGGTGCCTCGCTGATATTGCATCAAGGCCCCCTTTTCCTTTTTTGAGATGCTGCTCTGAAGCGGATATGCAGTATGACCATTCCTGATGCTGATGTAACTCTACTGTGATTATAGCATATTTTTGCAATAATACAAATAGATCAGTACGTAACCATTAATATTCTACTTACTTCTCTAAATAGAATATGACACAGAAGTCTCCTAAACTTCTTGAGCTGTCAGCCCTTTCTTCTAATTGACGGCTATTTATCTTGCTGCTACTATACAGGTTACAAATGCGAATGAATGGGTGGTGTTTTAGTAGAAATCCATGAACTTCATAAGAAAAACACTAAAATTGGTCAGGATAAACAAGGTTAAAACGAGCATATGCATTTAAAATATTCAGGCGATAAGAAGTATCTCAAGCGTTTTAGAACATGGAATATGATCTGGCTGCTTGCTCTCTTGCCAGGTGCGTCGGGGCTACGCGCTCTTCTCGCCTGGGCACATTGGCCTTTGCTTAATAGTGATGAGGGGACAATGGGCATTATGGCTCTACATATCCAGCAGGGCGAGCGGCCTATCTTCTTTTATGGACAAAACTATATGGGAGCGCTAGAAGCGTATATTGCTGCACTATTTTTTCAGCTGTTGGGGGGCAGCTCGGTATTCGCGTTGAGGCTGGGCCTGATTCTCCTTTTTATGTTTTTCTTGTTTTGTATGTATTTACTTACAAGCGAACTTTATACGAAAAAATTTGCGCTCTTTATATTATTACTATTAAGCCTGGGTTCCAGTGCGGTCTTTGCCCGTCAGCTGATCGCGCTTGGTGGCTATGCCGAGACGACTTTCTTTACCGCTCTGCTCTTTCTGCTGACATATCACCTGACATGCTCGATGGCGCGGGACAAATTTCCTGGGCGTCTGGCAGGTTATGCCGGTTGGGGCCTGGTGCTCGGCCTGGCGTTATGGTGCGATGCGCTTATCCTGCCCTGGGCTATCTGCGCCGGGACGCTATTGCTGTTATTATGCTGGCGTGAACTCGGTAAGGGGGCATGGCTTGTTGTGTTGTGTGGTCTGTTATTGGGTGCGCTGCCGCTAATTCTATATAACATTGGGGCTGCACCAGGACAGGATTCATGGTCTGTGCTGATCGGGCAACAGGGAGGGGTCGCTCTGACACCCTTTACGATCCTGCAACAATTGAAGGGGACGCTGACGGTGAGTATTCCCAGCATTACGGGCAATCCGTTCTGCCACGTTGATGAGCTGGCAAACATCAAGATACTGGGCTTTGCGCCCTCGCAGCCTGCAACGCTACAATGTCACTTGCTAGGTGGCACCTGGTCGCTATTTTTTCTGGCGCTCCTGCTGCTATCTATGAGTAGCTCGCTCAGGATGCTGCACATAGAGCTTGTGCGCTGTGGCTTCCGTCCGTGGGCGCTTGAAGATCGCACTGAAATTGTACGCCACATGCTTCCTTGTTCGTTATGCACGGCTGCCCTATGGACGCTGGCAATCTATATGCGCAGCCACTCACCAATCGATGAGCCCGCTGAGTATGCACGCTACCTGGTCTGCTTATGGGTCGTTACGCCGCTTGTGCTCTGGCCGCTCTGGCGCGACGGGATACAATCTCTACAACCTTGCAATCCTTGCAATCCCCGCAATCCCCGCCTTCCTTGCAATCTATACAATCATTACAGCTCCTGCACGCGCTACCACACATAAAATGTTTTTCGCGCATACTTTTTGTTCGCCTGAAACCGTGGCTCTGTCGCGGACTGCTCTTGCTCCTGTTTGTTATCCTGTGCAGTGGCAGCTATGAAACGCTGAGCGAACTCCCTCTCGCCCAGGCCGCCGATGGGCAGGAGATGCAACTGATTGCGGGCCTTACCCAACACAACATTACCCATATCTATACAGATTATTGGACCTGTGATCGCCTCGCCTTCCAGAGCCAGGAACACATTATTTGTGGAGTTCTGGCCGGTGGCTGCACATTACAGCGCGGGCTTCATAATCGCTATGCCCCCTACTACACAACGGTCAGTCAAGATCCGCATGCCGCATATGTGATTCTGACCAGCACAAGATGTGACGCAGCTATTGCACAAAAGATGAAACGTGATGGATATACATATATTACATTTACGCTCAATGACTATAGCGTTTATAAAGTACTCTCGGCCGCATGCATCGGCACGAAGGCTATAGCATGGGCGGGCCGGGAGATGAGTTGGTAGAAGACAGCACCCATATGCTCAGGCGAATAGGGCATATCGTGTTCCAGCCACCATTGAATGAGTGCAATGGATGAGCTAACAATATGGTAAGCTGCAATTTCAGGTGGGACGATACTATTGGGCAAGGGGATGTTCCTGCTCAAAGTATTTTGTGAGGCGATGTCGATGATACGCTGTAGCAAGCTCGAAGTGCCACGACTGCTGAGCAGGACACGGATGACGTTGCTATTTTCTTGCACATAGCGAAAGAGCGGCGCGCCGACAGACATTGTATCACCATCAGGCGCGATGGGCAACAATGCATAGAGATCGGTTAGCACTACATCCGATACATCGCGCAATAATGCATCTTTATCACGATAGTGACGAAAAAATGTGGCATACCCAATATCGGCTCGCTCGGTTATCTCGCGAATAGTAATTGATTCATAATTTTTCTCCAGGGTAAGCAGGATCAGAGCCTTCGCTAGCAGTTTCTGCGTGCGCCTTACCCGCCTGTCTTGTGTATCCATAGGCAATCTCTTCCTCTAGTGTAAATATAGGCGAGGGCAGTCCTCAAAATATCGCATAGCGTACAAGCATACTATTTTCATATTACAACTATATTACAATGTATTACTTACGTTGAAAAGTGAATTTTGCACATTTCTATTACTTATAAAAAGGACTGCTCTACGATGTTATTAAAGGGGAATGGTAGATATGATATAAGACAATAAAGCTTTTCAACATTACTCTACTAAAACAAAGAGAGAGCGGAAGAAATTATATAATTTCTTCCGCTCTCTCTTTGTTGGTATACCCACCTCAATCCACCCCATCCATTTGGCTCATTTTATTATTTGCTCAGCACCATGAGCGTATTTGTGTTATCGTCTGTGTAGAAGACCTTGAGATTCCCCTGGTCATCTTTGATAGCGACCACACCGAAGAGGGCCGAATTATTTCCTTGCGCATCTACAATCGTAGGATCAACGGCTTTAACACCTACCGCTGTTGCATTTTCTAGATTTATTTCGACGAGATTGTTGTCGTTGAGATTAACAACAAGAGCATCACCGTTCAACGGGTTGATCGTAAGACCACCTGGATTGTTCAATGGCGTACCCTTGAAAACTGTCATAGGTGTTGTGACGGCATTTAGTGTGCTGCTCTTGGCGAAGGCATCAATGCTGTTATTTGCAGGATTGATTGTGACAAGTACGTCTTTAAGATTCTTGCTTCCAACCTTCAACTTCGGTAGCCAGTGTAGATCAATTTTAGATACTTTTCCAACCAGATTATATTGACCGATCTGTACGACGTTAAACTGTGGTGCCGCCATTGCTTTTTTATCTTTAGAGTTGGTTACATCGACGCGCAGAATCTTGCCGTCAAATTTATTGGCGGTAAAGAATGAGATCAAGCCTTTATCGTTATTACTTCTCTTTGGATTGCCAACCGTAATACCCCAGGGACCGTTAAAGAGTGGACTTGTAACGGTTGCAAAGAGAGTTCCATCGGCATTGAGAATGAGCACATTATTGCCCGTGGAGTTGCCGACGAGAAGTTTGCCATTGTCAAATACTAAACCAGAAGGTCCTAGAACCCCCGCAGCTGGCGCATTGAAAACACTTCCAGTCCCTGCCTGCTGCTTAAATTTGACAATTGTGGTTCCATGCGTATCATTTCCAATATTGGAGACTAACACGTCACCAGCCTTAAGGTTAGGTGAGAGGTCAGTCGGGGCGATAGCGATTTTGTATGGATCAGGGTTAGCAGTAATCGGATTACCATTAGCATCTAAAATATCCATGGTACTACCGATCTGCGTGATTGTTTGTAACCCGTTGATCGTGGTCATGTTTCCGGCACGGGCTTCTTTTTTCTCGGCCGACGCTGCATGTGAGGGGACCAATTTCTGTGCAGTAAATACTCCTATTGCTAGCAAGGCGATTACGAGCGTTACACCGATACCAATGAGCATGCCCCCAGAGAAACGGTTACGTTTCTTGCCATTCAAACTCGATGTCATAGATGGAACTTTCGGCCTGGACTGAAGTGGAATCATTCTTCTCTTTTCCTTATCCGTGATATTCACTTACAATTATTGTCTAAATCTTAGCATGTACTACTTTAGCGTGTGCTAAGCTGTATACTCATCTACACGCACGATCTCTCTCTCTTTTTCAGGATAGCCCATGAGTCATGGTATGCAACTGTTCTCTCTCTCCACCTTTCCCTTTTAAAGCTTGACAAGAGCGGCCTTTATAGTTTACTATTTGAGCATGTACTCAGATACAGAAGGCAAAAATAAAGAAACTGCAAAGCAACTCACGGCAATTCATCCTGATGTGGTTAATGAATTGCGAGCAACAGTTGCATCAGACGAGTTGATTACATTTATAGCCGAGACATTTCATGTCCTGGGTGATCCAACACGCTTGAAAATTCTCTACCTTTTAAAGAAGCACTCTTGTTGTGTCCGTGACCTGGCGATCCTTACTGGCGTCTCAGAATCAGCTATCTCTCATCATATGAGGTTGTTGAAAGATCGACGCATTGTTACACAGCAGCGTGAGGGAACGACGATTTATTATTCTCTCAGCGATCATCATTTAGCGCCTCTTTTTCAAGAGGCAGAATATCACGCGGACCATGTCTATCGTGATCTTCCCGATCACCCTTATCCATAAAGAAAATACGTTCCTGGCAAGCATCATATCTTTTGCCGCTCTATTTGACTATTTGCTCAAATACGCAGATATGGATTGTGAATGCCCTGCCTGGTGAGAAGAAGGAGAAAGCAATGTCACTGTTCTTACTGCTTGGTGCCGCCGCGGTCGTAGCGATCTTCCATTCCATTTTGCCGGATCACTGGGTTCCCCTGGCAGTCGTTGCGCGGACACAACACTGGAGTCTTCTACGTGTGGGGCGTATCACTCTGCTCGCCTCACTTGGACACGTCGTCACCTCTCTCGTCCTAGGAGGGATCATTGCTGCAATCGGCCTGCAATTTCAGCAAGCAATCGAGACCCAACAAGGCCGCATCATCGGAGGAGTGCTGATCCTGACCGGCATCCTGTTCTTCGTCTGGGGCTGGGTGAGCGGCACAAACCCTGCACACGGCCATTCACATGCAGCAGGTCACGGCCATTCACATGACTTCGGACAACAACACGAACATGACCACGCGGAGGCTCACTCTCACGAGCACAATCACGAAGATGCTCACCCTTATGAGCACGAACAGAGCAAAGAGCAACCATTGGTAAAACGGCTCGCGGCCATTGCGGTTCCCTTTGGAGTGGCGGCTTCGCCGGACTTAACCATTCTACCCGTTGCCCTGGCCGCGAGTGCGCTTGGAGCTGCGGCCGTTGTGAGCGTGCTAAGCGTTTTTGCCCTCTTCACCATCGGCACATTTGTTGGCTTGACCATTATCGCTACCCTGGCCGGCTATCAGATTAAAGGAGACTGGTTAGAGAAAAACGCCAATAGTATCACATCGCTCGTCCTGATCGCTATTGGCGTTGTGGCATTCTTCGGCTTCTAAATATGCTTATGCTGGCTTCGTCCCGATTATACTGACGAGTGTGGCGAGGCCGCGAAAGTCCGGCTTATTGATATCCATAAGCATCTGTTGATAAGCCTGGTCAAATACTTCTTCGGTCATGCTGCCGGTTTTGAGAATCATGGGCTTGCTTTGTTGGAATGAAATATTGTAGTTGTGGTAGAAGTCGATCCAGGCAGGCGTACCGGCCGAGAACTCGATGTTGAAGCTAATCGTACGTACATCCTGGTAGCCGGCCTCGCGCAAGAAAGCAGGCAGTACAGGGGCGATACCAAAGGTTCGTCCATCAACGGAGAAACTATAGCCAAGTTTCCAGATCGTTTGTATAAGTCCGGCAAGTATGCGTTCAGTAGCCAGGCTGTTGGTTACGCCGATATCTACCGGCTCGGCCAAGCGCAGAATACCACCAGGCTTTAAAATCCGGTTACACTCAGCAATAAACGGTTGCCAGGCTCCTTGAGGCAAGACACCGACGAGGGTGCGGCCATTGACGAGATCGAAGCAATGGTCAGGAAAATCCAGGGGTCGGGTGATGTCCATAATGCCAAAAGAGGCATTGGTGAGATCTTGTGATTTGGCGCGGGCATTGGCATAATCGATCATAATGCGACTGATATCTACACCTGCGATCTCTATGTTGGGAGAAGCATAGGCAACATCAAGCACCCAGCCACCGGGTCCGCAAGCCAGATCGACGATCTGGGCAGCGGGAGGCAGGGGAGGCAACCCGGCCAGTGGGCCTCCCATCGCCTTCGTCATCGTTCGATCTTGCTCGATCAGTCGTACCATTTCGGAGGTACTCTCTGCATCAAAAAAGTATGTACCTTGTATTTCCTGCTGCTCGCTCATTTATATGTAGGCTCCCTCTATTATATGTATATACATCTATCTTTCAAAAGCAATAGTAATGGGCAACTACGCTCACTGGCTGATGTACATGGTCTCTACGATGTCAGGGGTCATGATGCCACTTTCGTTGATCTGGTAACCGTGGATCGTGGGTTGCACGATTTGCGCCATGTTGTGCTGAGAGATAGGCAACCAGGCAACATCGTTGACTAATTGTTGCTCGGCTTTCTGATAGGCCCGGAGGCGCTGCTGCGGATCTTGCATGGCGTCGGCTTTAAGCAGGTTGGACTGCACTTGCTGCTGAGTTGCGGCGTCTGTGCTTGTGTTCTGCCCATAGTTCATGGTATTCCAGGTCGAACCCTTGCTAAATTGCAGCGTGGTCCAGTTTTGCGGGTCGGGATAGTCAACCAGCCAGCCGCTGAACCAGAGTTGAAGGCCATGCGCGTTGTTTGCACTCCCATTTATCTCCGTGTTTAATTGATCGTTTGCTATATTGTCCAGCTTAACGTTGATACCGAGCACGTTCTTCCACTGGCTCTGTATAAGCTTCATCTCGTCGTTTGCCGCGACGATGTTCCCGGCGCTATATGTCAGGGTTACCGGGGGAAACTGGTCGATGCTCTTGATGCTCTCTTCTTGCATGCCTTGCCGCAATAAATCTTTGGCATGTGCAGCATTACCCTGTGGCGATTCCAGGCCGGTGATCCCTTTGAAGATTGCATTGTAGCTGGGCTGACCCTCGGGGATGATGTGATTTGTAGCCAGAGGGCCTGCTTTATATGCGCCATCCATTATGGCGACCTTGTCGAGGGCGGCGGCGAAGGCCTGACGGATCTTAATATTGTCGAATGGCTTTGTGAGGTAGTTCATGGCCAGATAATCGATCCCTGATACCAGCGAGACTTGCCGATCACTTTGCTCTTGCTGCGTAAGGCGATCATAGCCTGAGCTCGCCATGATAGATAGACGTTTAGCCTTGTAGAGCGCACGTTCCATGTCTATATTGTTGAAGAACTGTACAGAGATCTTGCTGATCTGAGCTTTTTGGCTGTAGGCTTTCTGGTCGTAATAGAAAGGATTGAGGATCAGCGCCAACTCGTCCGGGTTTACAGAGCCCGCCTGCATAAAGGGGCCAGATGCTCCACCTTCATTAAGATGTTTTGTGAATTCAGCACCATATTTTCCGATGAGGGCTTTATTTACGACGAAAAAGCAGTTCGCGCTCATGACAGAGGGAAGGAAGACGCCGCGCCCCTGCTCTTTGATGATAAGCGTGGAGGGATTGGGCACGATAAGGCTATCACCGATGAGCGTCTGCCGTTTGCCGGTGAGCCTGTCATTGCCATCCCTGAAGTATTGCGCGAAGTAGCCATATTCGCTGGTAGGTTGGCTGAACACGCGATCAATGCTGTAGGCGATATCAGCCGAGGTAAGTGGGCTACCATCGCTGAACTTGAGGTTGGGTCGCAGGTGAAACGTCCAGTTCAGTCCGCCACTGGTGGGATCTGGTTGTGCATCCCAGGACGTTGCCAGGCCAGGCGTGAGTTGATTCTGGCCGTTGACTGTGGTTAGTCCTGAATAGAGCAGGTCTTCTATCTGTAGGTCCTGCGAATTAAGGGGTAGGGCAGGGTCTAACACTTCGTTGTCGCCGCTTCCAGTCACTCCGATTGTGAGCACATGATTACTCACAGCGGCAGGCTGCGGCGGTAGCGCTGATGAGGACTGCACCCAGAAGGGTATCCCCACGGCCAAAACAAGACAAATTAGCACAAGACCGACCACTCCGGCAAAGATCCGGCCCGCTAGCGGTCGTTTGGGCTTCGTGGGTGGTGGAGGAACGGATGGGGCAAGTGGGGCGTAGGTCGCTAGCTGGGCCGCTAACGAGCTGGGTGTGATCACCCCTCGATGCCACAACTCAGTGCCAGAGCCTCGCGTTTTCTGCAGCGATGGTATAAGCTGGCTGATACCCAGCTTGCGGGCGATCTCTTCTAGTGCGCTGGATACCTCTTGCGCGTTCACAGGGCGTTCCTCTGGTTTTTGCGCCTGCATACGCGCCAGCAGTGCGGCCATATCTGGGACCAGGATGCTAGCAGTATTATTGCCTTTGTCGTCAAGCGGATTGCGGCCGGTGAGGAGCATTTGTAGCGTGGCCCCTAGACTATAGATATCGGAGCGTTGATCGGTCTGCGCAGAACCATATTGTTCCGGGGCGGCATAGCCAGGCGAGCCCAGTAGATGAGTGTCGCGGCGCAGGCCCGCACGAAATTGGCGTGCAATCCCGAAGTCGATCAGGTAGACATCGCCATTACTGTCGCGCATGATATTGTCCGGCTTGATGTCGCGGAAGATGACGGGTGGATGGCGTGTATGCAAATAGCTCAACACATCGCAGAGCTGGAGGCCGATCTCCAGCACTTCCCAGAGCGCTAAAGAGCTGCTTGGCCTCTGCTCCACATACGTCTCTAGCGTTGGGCCATCAATAAACTGAACGACAAGGTACCAGTGATCCTGATCGGTGAACGAGTCATAAAACGCGGGCAGGTGCGCATGCTTGAGCGCCTTGCCAAAGAGCAACTTGCGATTATAGGTGTCGGTAGCCTCAATCATCTGCTGCGCATTTAGCGATGCCAGTCCAATCGACTTCACAGCGACAATCCTGCGGGTATGTGTATCTTCTGCCCGATAGACTCTGGCATAACCGCCCTCCCCTACTGGATTGAGTAGGAGGTAGCGGTTATGCAGCAGTGTACCATGCACGGAGGGGGTCGCGCTATCCGTATCGGCTACTAGAATTTTACCGCAGGCAAAGCAAGCGGAGGCCGTGAGATCGTTGGAGGCTCCACAACTCGCACAATAGATATCAGAAGTGCTCACATAAGGCTCCTTGTTGCTATCTAAGTTCTCTTTCTTTGCGCTTTCGCCCTAACCCTACTATCGTATCTTACCTCATAATCCTTATATAGACAATCCCCTTCTCATATTACTACAAAGCACTCATTACATCATCTTTTTTTTATCGTACACATAGATTGCATTTTTACATATGTGTACGATAGAAAAAGAAGCCTGCCTGTTAGCTAGCTAATGGACATGGCCTGCAGAGTGTCGGGAGTAGCAATGCCATTCTCGTTTATCCAGTAACCGTGAACATTGGGCTTTACGAGCTTGCCGAGGGAACCATGGGAGATGGGCAACCAGGCAACGTCGTTGACCAGTTGTTGCTCGGCTTTCTGGTAGGCTGCAAGGCGCTGCTGCGGATCTTGCATAGCATCGGCTTTAAGCAGATCGGACTGCACTTGCTGCTGAGCAGAGGCATCTGTACTTGTGTTCTGCCCATAGTTCATGTACCTGCGCAGACCTCAAGCTTCAAGCGAGGCGGGTGCGGCTGGCATACTTACCTTATCAAAAAGGTCATGCTCAATCGGTTCGCCTGGTTGTGGCTCAGGGTAGACGCGTGAGAGATCCGTAGTGCCCTGCAGAAGGGGACCCAGGAAGCGACGGGTAAGGCGGAAAAATGGCGAGATCTGGACCTGGCTGACATAGCAATCGGCGGCCGTCCAGGCATGCTCAAGATAGCGAGCGGTTGATACCTTGGTGGTGACCGGGGTCAAAGAAGCCACGGCGGCCAATAGATCAACGTCGCCATTCTTGCCCGCCTTCCGGGGATCTTTCCGTTGCAAACGCATCATGAACAGGCCAAACTGGATAAGATTCTTAGGGATCGAGACATAATACAGCTTCTGAGGATGTTCCGGCTCGCTCTGCATACGCTGAAAGGCCGCTACGGTTGCCTGATGAATCTTGATATGATCGGGATGTCCATAGCCACCAAAAGGATTGAAGGTAAGCACTACCTGCGGACGTGTACGACGCATAACATCAAGCACGCGCTCGGTTACCTCCTCCAAGGGAGCCTGCCAGGAACTTTTGGGGTGATCATTATCGGCCGTCCCCATCATGCCACTATCGCGATAGCCAAAGGTGACCACCTCGCTGAAGCCAATCGCTTTGCTTGCGCAGGCCAGCTCCGCCAGGCGCAACTCTGAGATCGACGAATAGTTGCGCAAAAGCTCCTCCGCCACCGTCCCTACATCACCATCGGTCGTACAAATAAGCGTTGACTGCCCACCTTCGGCCATATAACGCGCGATCAGCGCCGCACACCCAAGCTCATCATCAGGATGCGCGAATGTCGCAAGAATGCTTTTGACCATCAATAAACTCCCCTGCTAGAAGACTACTAGCTAGCATAGCGCCTGAGCACCGCTTTTTGCATACTCTCTATCTATTCTATAAAGAAAGAGAGAGATGGTAATAGTAGCAAGCGCCCAACTTCAAGCACAGTTACCACAACCGCGCCCTTATCACAGTCTACGTTATTTAGCCATGGCGGGCAAGCTTTCTTTCAAACAGTTATAGTACTTTCAAACTCTTACAATGGTCCAAGGCGGCGGCAGTAATAATTCCAAACAGTTTTTAGCGATCTGGGCGTGAAAATTTTCGCTCGCTTGCCAGCTATATCCTCCTCAAGAGTCCAGCTAAAGGGACGCCCGGAGGCTGAAGCCAGGAGCTGAACCTGGCTAGCTCGCTCCAGGTTGATGGCAGAGACGACCGCTTTTTCAATCGTGTTGCCCGCTACTACGATACCATGATTGATCAGGTAGCAGGCAATAGCCTCTCCTAAAGTTGCAGCGACCTCCTCGCCCAGTGCACGGGATACAATCAGATCGGAGGTGCGGGTGAAACGTGGTACATCGGGTGGGCTAAATTGTGCGCCTTCGTGAGAGACTGCTCGCAAGGGCTCTCCCAGCGCGGAAAAAGCAACCGAGTAAATAGGATGGGTATGAACGACACACGTTATTTCTGGTCTGGCTCTAAAAATCTCGGCATGGATAGGAAACTCGATGTGACGCGGCAAATCGCCCTCAACGACATTGCCATCCAGGTCTACGCGAATCAAAGTTTCAGGGGTGATTTCGTCTAAACCTACCGCCGATGGTTTCATCCAGAACGTATCTTCGCCGGCCTTGCGATGGGTAACATGCCCGTAAACAGTATCGTTCTGTCCATTGGCAGCTAAAATGCGACATGCATAGGCAAGCTCACGACGAAGCTCCAGGCTCTCCTTTGAAAAAGTAGACATGTTAGAAAACCTTCCTTTCCCATAAGCCGCTAAAGGCTCTCAGAAAGCTGAACCATTTTCACCTCGCTCACACCAATCATACAAAAGATAGCATTGGACACGATCCATCCCTACTACAATACAACCTGCACAACGCTCCCTGATAGTATACTATTATATAGCATGCATCCCAGGGACAACACATTTGCATCTAGAGCTAGCAAAAAGGAGTCAGCAAAACGTTATGGCTAAAATTACGACAAAGCAGGAACTTATAGATTATTTCGCGCAAAAGAGCCAGAATACACACGAGGGCAATTCGTACGTTGATGCAGTCGTTTCGATACTGATGTTTCTTGATGAGACGGATGATATTGCGGAGATCAAATCGACGGTGCGGCGTATGCATCGCGAGAAGCTGGCGGAGATACAGCGCACCGATGACGTTGCAACACGTATCGAGCAACGCAAACAACTCGCCGTCTATGACGATTGCTTGACACAGTTGCGCGTTATACCAGTCAATAAAGAGTAGTAGCCTGAAAATTGCAAACAGCAAAATTAAAATGGGTTTACCATTATTCGTTAGCAAATAATGGTAAACCCATAACTATATGCTTATCCTATAGAATGGTGCGCTGAATACAATCCAGGCTAGTCGCGGGATATATATTTCAGGTTAGATTCGGCGTAGCGCTCACCGGCTGGCTTGCCGATAGTTGCTTCCAGTTGCACGACTTCTTCGGCGCTCAAAACGATATTGGAGGCGGCCAGATTCTCCTCCAGGTAATGCAAGTGCCGGGTGCCGGGGATAGGGACGATATCGTTGCCTTTGTGGAGCAGCCAGGCAAGGGCGATCTGTCCGGGTGTCACTTCTTTTTTGGTAGCCAGTTGCTTGACGCGCTCAACCAGGGCCATGTTGCTAGCAAAGTTCGCACCCTGGAAACGGGGATCGCTACGGCGGAAATCGTCCGCATCCAGATCCTGGACGCTCTTGATCTCGCCGGTCAGGAAGCCGCGTCCCAGGGGGCTATAGGCGACGAAGCCGATGCCCAGCTCGCGCAGTGTGGGCAGAATCTCGATCTCCGGGTTGCGTTCCCATAGCGAGTACTCGGTTTGCAGGGCCGTGATCGGATGCACGGCATGGGCGCGACGAATGGTCTTTGGTCCCACTTCGGAGAGCCCAATATGGCGGATCTTGCCCTGCTCAACTAACCGGGCCAGCGCCCCTACAGTCTCTTCAATCGGCACCTGCGGGTCAAGGCGATGTTGATAGTACAGGTCGATATAATCGGTCTGCAAGCGCTGCAAAGACTCTTCGACGACCTTGAAAATGTGATCGGGACGGCTATTGGGGCGGCGCTCACCGTTCTCCAGCCACTCCCAGGCAAACTTGGTCGCGATAACAACCGAGTCGCGCCGCCCTTCTAATGCACGCCCCACCAGTTTCTCATTGGTGTACGGACCATAGACTTCGGCGGTATCAAATAGGGTCACACCTAGATCGATGGCCTTATGGATCAGGTGAATCGCTTGATTCTCGTCGGCGGGCATTCCATAGAAGCTCGTCAACCCCATACAGCCCAGTCCCTGCTCCGAGACCGTTAGTTTTGTATTACTAAGCGTACGTTTTTGCATATGTGCTAGTTCCTTCCAACTTTTTCGCGGCGGCCCAGCTCATCGAGTACTTTAAACTCTTCGTCGCTGAGCGAGACGCTGACAGCTGCAACATTCTCTTCCAGGTGCTTGACCTGGCTGGTACCGGGAATCGGCAACATGACCGGGCTACGCTTGAGCATCCAGGCCAGCGCGACTCCGCTGGGCGTGGTATTGTGCTTGCTGGCAATCTCATCGAGAAGTGAGCCAGGCTGCGCCAGATTCCCTGAAGCGAGCGGGAGCCAGGGGATAAAGCCGATATTGGCACGCGTACAATAATTGAGCACGTCCTCGCTCTGACGGGTCACCAGGTTGTACATATTCTGTACCGTAGCCACTTTGAAGAACTTACGTGCGGCCTCGATCTCCTCGATGCTTACTTCGCTGAGCCCTGCATGGTGGATCAGACCCTCACGTTGCATCTGCTTGATCACATCAAACTGCTCATTGCGCGGCACCTTTGGATCGATGCGGTGTAGTTGCCACAGGTCGATGCGCTCAACGCCCAGGCGGCGCAAGCTCATCAATACGCACTGACGCAGATATTCAGGTCGCCCCAGTGGCTGCCAGAGATCTGGGCCGTGACGGGTCAGGCCTCCTTTGGTGGCTATCACCATGCCCTTATAGGGATAGAGCGCCTCATGGATCAAGTTTTCGCTCACCTCTGGCCCATAGCTGTCCGCAGTATCAATAAAGTTCACGCCGAGCTCTGGTAGCCGTTTCAGTGTACGCAACGCCTCCTCACGGTCCTGCGGCTCGCCCCAGATACCTTCCCCCGTGATACGCATGGCACCATATCCAAGGCGATGCACCATAAGGTCTCCGCCGATCTTGAACTCACCACTGCCGGGTGCATTGATATTATTCATCTACTCAATCCTTTTCAATACTCGTCTATTCGTCTTTCTCATTCTTCTTCTTCCACGTACCAGATATGCAAGTAGAGTCACCATGTCAGACCGTCTCATGATCGATCACACTGTACCATTTCATACTATCCACATCTAACAGTCTACACTTTAGAGTGCGCTCTAAGTCAAGGGGTATCGTTTCTTATTTATTATGCATGTTTACCACATCTTCTTGGGCTGAGCGCAAGATGTGGTAAACATGCATAATAAATGAGTCAATCCTGGCTCTTGACTTAGAGTGCACTCTAAGGTATATAGTCTGTAATTAACACTAACGAGAATAGCTACCTCTATTTCATTTTTGCATGAGAGAAGGATGAACAAAAATGGAAAAGTTACAAGAAATGGAAGAGTTGTTGACGATACAGCAGATGGCACAGGAAAGCGGGCTAAGCGCCCATACCTTGCGTTACTATGAACGTGCGGGCTTGATGAAGCAACATGTCGGGCGCGATAATGCCAATGGCTACCGTTACTACACGCGGCAAGATGTATCGTGGATCAAGTTTATCAAGTGCCTGCGAGCAACGGGCATGCCAATTCGCGATATCCACCGCTATACCGATCTCCTGCGCCAGGGGGACCATACTATCTCTGCACGTATGCAACTACTGAAGCAACATCGTCTACGCGTTCAAGAGCACTTGCTTGAGGTTGAGCAACACTTTTCCGCCATCAACAAAAAAATCGAGCTCTACGAACAACAATATGCTCAGCAAGATAGAAACGTCTTATCCGATTGTGACTGTTCAGTATAGGCAGAAATTCAAAGGTCAGCTTACAAGTGATATTTAAACTATTTGTATTTTCTCGCTCATAAAGCTCATCCATTCTCAGGTTGATGGCACCGTCAGTGCCATCAACTTAATGTGCACCCCAGCCGCCAGCTTTTTATGCATATAATATATGAGAAGTGGGACAGGCCCACTTCTCATTTTCAGCGTATTAGGGGATAGATGGTACTGCCTTCCTTATGCGTTGCCATAGCCGCTGTTGCCCAGATTGGTCGCCGTTTGCGTTTTCCACAGGCTCCCCTTCTTGCCCAGCGAGGTGACATCGGCGACTACCAGAGTATCTACCTGGTCGCGTGGCTGTGCACCTGCATTGGCGACTACATAGCTGTAGGCAGCAGCCGCGCTAGAGGTCGGTATACTGCTCGTTGTGGATGACCACGGTGCCGACAATGCAGTTGCGCCACCACCAAGAGCGAGCGATGATCCGTTGAGCTTGCCATCAGTATTGCCGTCCAGGTAGTTGCCGCTATTGAACACTGACTGGTTGGTCATCTGATAGTACGCGTTCGAGGCATTGGAGGTTGCGGGCCCGGCAATAAAGTAGTTGCCGATCACGTCATGGGAGAAATGCCCACCGGAGTTGCCAGCTGTGTACCCTGCCTGGTAGTCGTATACGACGTTGTTGATGAACTGCGTGTTGTCCTTGGCCAGGGGATTGCGATTGTGGGAGTTGGCAAAGATGTCGTGATACCAGGTGTAGGGGCCGGTCTCGGTGTGTGCACCGAACTGCTGACCAATGGGGTCGGCGACAATAGAATTCTGCACGGTGATATTCTTTGCGCCCACGCTATCGATATTATTCCAGCGCCCAAACTCGATTGAGACGTGGTCAAATATCAGGTTGCTGGCGTTGAGCAGGTTGAGTGAGCTCTTGCTCTTCTCCGAATCAAGATCGCCCTGCCGGAAGCGGATGTCCTGCACGATGTCGTTGGACGCACCGCTAAAAGAGACTTCGCGGGCCATGATGCCAATGCCTGTGCCCGGTGCGGTCTGTCCCTCGATGGTCAGATTGCTGGCCACACTCACTGCTGAGGATAACTTGATGTATCCGCTCACGCTGAACTCGACGATCCGCTTGCCCTGGCTTACCGCATCCCGGAAAGAGCCAGCGCCGGAGTCGTTAAGGTTGGTGACGTGATAGATCTGGCCGCCAGTACCGCCTGTCGCACTGCTACCGAAACCCACTGCACCTGAGAATGCCAGTGCGGGCGACAAGGCACTTGAGGTTCGATACGGAGTTGCATATACATTAGCAATACTCGCTGGACCTTCTACAAAGAACGATAGTAATAGTACGGACGTGGCTAACATGGCTGCCATTGCATAGAAACGTCCCTGTCTCCAGAAGCTTTTGTGCATAGAGGAATGCTCCAAAACAGCTCCATTTTCTTTGTGCATGTTCATTGACTCCAGAGTCTCCAGAATCTTCCATGATTCTGTACTTGTAATACAGTAACTTGAGCACCTACGTTCGCTAGTTCTACTCTGCAAACGGTCATGCAAACATAATAAAAACTCTCACGCACTACTTGATCATTCAAGCACGCTAGTACAACTATACATGTAAATCACTTGATCGGTCAAGTGTATAAGAAGATTTTCGCGAGCCGCTACACCTTCAAGCTATTGCACTGTCAATTTTTAACCGGCACAATCACAGGTCACGACGACAACCACGAGGGTCAATATCCCTTAAATACGTAGAAAAAAAGGTTCGTTCGCCCTGCATCACACACCTTGTAACAAGGATGCAATCAAGATTGACAAAGCAATATACCTTACGTAGATTCGTCGTTAATGCTGGCACTTGTAACCTCAAATGAGGTGATGGCGATGGTAGTCGCAGGCTGGATGACGACGAGTATGCCGGTACGACCGCTCATAAGGGTTGTATCGGAAGCGGTGATTTGCCAGTCAGAAACTTCAACCTTGTTGGCGGGCCAGGCTTTCGCCAGGAGCAGGGCTCCAATAGTGCGAAAACGCAGTTTATAGGGACGCTCAGGCTGCATGGTAAAGGGCATAGCTTTAAGGGTTGCGGTCTGGCCGTTGATGCGTCTGAGTATGCTTAGATGGTTGCCATCGAGCTGGGCTTTGTACCAGTTTTTATCGTTGGACCAGCGCGAGACGAGGCCATAAGTTATGCCAGCACCGAATGCGTTGATGGATGCACTGGCAATCACCTCGGTATCGCTACTTACCGAGCCCAGCAGCGCGTTGAAGGTTCCCTGCGCGTTGGTGATGCGACCGGTGGTGTTGGCGATTGAGAAAGCTGGCTGTCGGTTGGCATCCCCCTCCCACTGCCGATTGTCAGAGGCAGTCCCCCAGAAAAGCTGGTCGTCGCGCTGGAAGGTGTCCTGCGCTAATGTTTCGGCTATAGGAAAAGCTATGACGGCTCGGCCTGTGTTGATCGGGCATTGGGCGTTTGACTGTGCCCGGTCTGGATGGGGATATTGCGCTTGAGGGCTGGCTCTGACGGGCGAGTAGCCACAAGCCCGTTCCACCGGTAAGTAACGTTGCAATTCCTGCCAGGGCGGTGCGGCGGGAAATTTGTGTTTGCGGGCGAGCTTCTACCTCTAGCTCTTCCGATAAAGGGGATGATATTGCAGATGTTGGTTGGACAAATGGAGGTTCGCAGGCTGACCTCGATGGTGAAGCACAGACGGAAAGCAGGCGCGTGCCGATGGGTACGGCTCTGGGCGGGGTGATGACTGCGGGCGAGGCCGGTGAG
This sequence comes from uncultured Chloroflexia bacterium, assembly GCA_963850365.1. Lineage (GTDB taxonomy): Bacteria > Chloroflexota > Ktedonobacteria > Ktedonobacterales > Ktedonobacteraceae > Dictyobacter. The sequence continues at coordinate 163,094 of CAWKKX010000016.1, read as the reverse complement.
TTGGAGATATTGGATGGCTGCGAGGCCGCTACAATGGGCATATCAGGCTGCTTGTTCGGCGCTGGAAGGCTGTTGGGCAACGGCAGCGCAATAGATAGATTGGGCTGCTTGTTTGGTATGGAGAGTCCATTGAGCGGCGGCGGCGGTGCGCCGGGTATGTTGAGCGGAGGTATAGAAAGGGCTTCAAGATATGCAGTTCGCTTGCTTTTCATAAGAGGAGGATGAGAGGCTTGTTCGAGGGCTATGACGAAGGCGTTGACGCTCTCGAAACGTTGGGCGGGCTCTTTAGCCATGGCGATCTGGATGACGTGGTCGAGTCGGACCGGGAGGTCTGGGAATATTGCACGCAGGGAGGGGGGCGGCGCGGTAAGATGCTGGCTGTAAAGCTCTAGAAATGTGCCTAGAAATGGTCGCTCGCCGGTGAGCCATTCGTAGACGACTACGGCCAGAGCATACTGATCGGAGGCGAAACGAGGTTTACCCTGCAACTGTTCGGGGGCCATGTAGATCGCGGTGCCGACAATGCCCTGAATATGCTGGGCACGCGAACTCTGAGCGACCAGCGCAAGGCCAAAATCGCTGAGGAAAATCTCGTCGTTGCGCCCAATAAGCATGTTCTCAGGCTTGATGTCGCGATGGATTACCTTGTGATCATGGGCATACTGCAAGGCGGCGGCGACTTGCTTTACATACACCAGGATGGTTGCTAAAGGCAGGCGGGTGCCCTTTGGATGACGGCTGACCAGGCTGCCATTGGGTGCATAGCCCATCACGAGAAAAGGGACGCCATGCTGCACATCGAAGTCGAGGATGCGGATAATATTCGCATGCTCCAGATGGGCAATTGTACGCGCCTCGGCCAGAAAATTGTCCTCTTCAGTGCCAGTGAGATGCGCGTGGAGAACTTTGATCGCGGCATGGGTACCCAGGCGCTGGTGCTCACCCAGGTACACTTCTGCAAAGCCGCCCCGACCCAAAAAGTGGATCAGGCGATAGTTCCCCAGCCGTTGACCAACACGGTCTGTTGCCATGTCGATTACCCCTCCGCTTGCAGGTAACCAACGACCACAACACTGATATTATCTAAGCCGCCATGATTGAGCGCCGCCTGCACCAGAATAGCGCTCATCTGCGTGGGATTGTGCGCGGAGGCGGCGATGAGCTTCTCCAGCGCGGGATCACGTACCATTTCCCACAGGCCATCAGAGCAGAGCAGCAACACATCCCCTGGTATTAGAGACACGGTGAACAGGTCCATATCTACAGAGGCTCGCTCGCCCAGGCAACGATAGATACGGTTGCGCTTGGGGTGTGTATAGATCTCTTCAGCGGCAATGGCACCACTCTCAACCAGCCGCGCCACCTCCGAATGATCACGCGTTACCTGCTTCAAACCTTCAGATGGACGGTAAAGATACGTACGACTATCACCCACGTTACCAATGTAGGCTGTGGCATTCGCGATGAGCGCGGCGGTCAGGGTCGTCCCCATCATATCCGGCGCAGTATCGCGGTTGCGCCGGTAGATAGATAGATTGGCGCGATGAACCCCATCCTTCAACATATCCTGGATGATCGTCTCCTCCTCAGCTGCATCACGGCCACTTACATCGCGTAATAGCGCTGGTACAACCACATCGCTCACTGTATGGATCGCTATCCGGCTGGCCTCGCGCCCATTGATATGTCCCCCCATACCATCGGCAACGACAAACAGACCCGCAGGCATCGCACCAGTATCAGTGATGCGCATACCCTGAATGGCGAAGATACTATCTTCATTGGGCGCTTCGCGGCGCTTGATACCAGGATCTAGCCCGATGCCAACCACCAGGCGCGGCATACCATTCGCCTCGGACTGTGGGCTGGCCTTCAATATCTTGCTCTCGTCAAAAGGAATAGTATCGTATATATTGATCTGGGCATCAGAATTGGTCGAGGGATCAAAGTCCGCAAATGGATCATTTTGAGATGGCTGCACTATAGCTGGAGCTGTCCCCATATTTATACCATTCAATGATTGTGTGAAGGATTTTGCAATAGCTATATCATCTCCCTCATCTACTTCTCCCCTCGCAGGGTGAGTCGGGTAACGCGAGATGTCTAATGGAACCGACTGCTTTGACTGCTCCGGCGACGCGAGTTGCCCACGTTGTTCTGGCCGCCCCGACGATGCAAGTTGCTCTAACTGCCCAAGCCATCCTGTTGATGCTGGCTGCTCTGGCTGTTTCTCCTGCTCGCGCTGCTCCGGTTTTCCCAGCAACCATCCTGACGTTGCCAGCGGATCTGGCTGCTTCTCCTGCTCGCGCTGCTCCGGCTTCCCCAGCAACCATCCTGATGTTGCCAGCGGATCTGCTTGCTTCTCCTGCTCGCGCTGCTCCGGCTTCCCCAGCAGCCACCCTGATGTTGCCAGTCGGATCTGGCTGCTTCTCCTGCTCACGCTGCCCACGCTTAATAAGCGCGGAAAATGCACTATCGATGGAATGCTCAGTATCCATAGCCGAGATCTCCTCGACTGGTGGGGGCGGCACGATGCGCAACTGTTTACGCGTCGGGTTAGCTGGTGGCGTATTATTATAAGAAGGAAGTGATACAGTATTTGTTGTTTTGGTTGTATTATAGATCCGAGTTTGCTCTGCATTGCGTTCGCCATTCTGCCTGCTGCCCTGCTGAGTCCAGAGGCCAGGACGCTCACGTGCGACCGGAACAGGCGAGGGGGCCAGTAGAGTTGGGTTCGAGATCGGCGTAGGCGTCTCCGGGTAGACCGAGCCGCCAGCGGCACGAGCAGCCGCTATATATTCGCGCATCTGTGGCTTTTTTGCCTGTGTTGAATATACTGAGTTCGTCGCACCAGATATAGGTAAAGGTGTTCGCTGCCGATTTGCAGGGGATTTATCTTCCTCAAACCAGCGATCCAGTTCATCGGCTGCCAGATTCTGTTCCGCCATTTGCTCGGCCTCGCGCAGATCCATATTGAAATTCTGGCGTGAGTGATACACTTGCCATAAATGGATGCCCATTTTGATCATGAGTGTCACAATCACGACCCACACAATGAGTAGCGAAAGGGAGAGCAGAAGCAACCCCAGCAACGGCAAGAAGACAACGCCCCCCTGCAACGCCAAAAGGCGTGGCAGGCTCGGCAACACGGTAAAGAAAAGGAAACGCCATGCCCAGGGAGGGAAGCCGCCAGAGAGCACGGCAAAAATCACTGCACAGAGCAGCAGCCCTGCAAAAGCAGCGATCTTGACCCGATTATTAGTAGTATACGCGGCCTTTAATTGTTCAATCATGGTATTGCTCCAGACTTCTTCTATAGCTACCAACTACCCCCTGGTATAGTTCCGTCAAAGGTCAATGCTCTACTCCGCGTAGCAACTGCGGTTTGCCTCCGGGGTCCTGCCCTCCCTGGCCACCACGACAACCACAAGGGTTTGCCGCCGCGTGCCCCGTCCCTCTGGGGTTGCTACACGAGCTCATCCCTGGCTCACAATGCAGCATCATTGTTCATAGTCGCAGACATTGCAGTAAAAGACATAACATTAATGACCGTAGTAGGTAGGACCACCACACGCAAGCCAGCATGCCCGTTCGTGAGCGAATTATCCGATGTAATAGTAAGCCAGCGATTGGGTTCAGTCTGGTCTACACGCCAGGCTTTCGCAAAGAGCATCGCACCAATCGCCCGGAAGCGCAACATATAGACGCGATCTACTTGAGCCGTAAAATGAACGCTCGTCAGCGTGGTAGACTGACCATCGATGCGCTTCAGAATATTCAAATGAGTACCATCGAGCAGGGCTTTATACCAATTGTTGCCATCAGACCAGCGCAGCACAACGCCGAAGTTTGTACCACCTGTAAACTGGTTGACAGATCCGCTGGCTATCACCTCTGAGTCCTGATTTGCAGCACCCAGAACAGCATTGAGCGTCCCCTGCCCATTAGAGATACGTCCTGCGTTATTGGCTACTGAGAAGGCTTGAGATGTATTCGCATCCCCATCCCACTGACGACCATCGGATGCCGCACCCCAGAGCGCTTGATCAGTACGCTGAAAAGTATCCTGTGCCAGCACATTCGCGTTCCCCTGCCCCGCCATATTCTGATTCGCGTTTGGTGTCGGATTCGCATTCGCGTTTGGTGTCGGATTCGCATTCGCGTTCGGCGTTACATTTTTTGCAGCAGGCAACTTATTCTGCCCCTGGACCCGTGGCCCATTTTTCTGTGCAGGCTTATTATTAGCTCCATTATCCAGCATTTGCATCATTGGAAGTGTCAAAGCTTTCTGAATCGAACCCATGAACAGGCCTGCAATCATACCGCCAATCACAAGCATGATAAGCACCGTTATAATGAAGAGGCGCTTGTTCACAATATCTGCCTTTCTTCTCTATTGAACGTAAGTTGTTTCTGTATTTGTATCCATTCAATCAACACACTATCGGGAGTTTATACAATTTCCTGCTATCCTTCATTTTTTTATACCAAACGGCGTAAAAGCTCTCGGCTGACCACCCGGTGGTACTAGTTGTGGCATATTGCCAGCGGAGCTGGGCTGCACCTTTGCGATATCTATATGGGCTAACGCTTGCATATGGTCATGCAGCCAGATAATGCCTTGACGCGTAGAGTTTGTAGACGGGTCCAGCTGCCCCGCATAGGCACGGTTAGAGTTTTCGATCATATCATCAAGAAGAGTCAGCGTTGCCGGCTGACGCAGCTGATCATCGCTCATCTTCACGACCTGTTGCGCATCTCGCCGTACCTGTGTCAGCCAGAATTCCACGTTGTTCATCGCGCCAATCAGATCATTGACCTGTTTACGTGTTGCGGGAGTCACTACGCTCGCCTGTAGCAGGCCATTAAGATGCTTATCCACATGAGCCAGGTAGCTCGGTGGGTCCTGGTTGGGACCATTGACCGCGAGCAGCCCAATGCGTGCTAAACGCTCGTTGACCAGCAGCGGCGTGCCTTTGGGAAGGTCCTGATAGAGAAAGGTCGTACCATCCAGGTACTCAAGGATGCGCATCGCCTGCCGTTTCACATACGCGGTATCCTTCGTCTCCTCCCACTGCCCACGCGTGCTACTGGCCCACTCAAACACCTTGCTTGTGTTTTGATAGAGCCAGTTATTAAGCCCGCCCGGCAACTCCAGCTCATCCAGTGTAGGATCGGCGGCAAGCAGGTGGCGCAGATGATCCAGATAACTATAGTGCTGCGGATTATTGGGACCATTAATCGGATCGCTGGAAATCTCGCCATAAAAGCGCCAGGTATTGGGATCGAGCGACGGCGCGATGGGCGGCACCGCAGCGTCCTCTTCCGTCACGAGCACACGACTACTAATCAACAGCAGATTAGTATGTTGCGCATCACCGCCGTAGACCAGATGAGCCTGGCCCCTATTTACCTGCAATGGACCCAGCAAGATAGACTGAGGATCGTTCAGCTTCTTATCACTCAACAACCAGGCATAATAGCTTTTATGCGCTGCCGGATCAGGAAGGTTATTGAAGTCAGCCACCACTTTATCAGCGATGCCCTGGCTACTACTCTCGCTCACCTGGCCGCTGCTTACATAAGATACCTCGCCTATAATAGCCGGCGCAGGAGCGGCCTCCGATTGCAGGGCATGCGGCATAAACAAGAAAGCTCCTGCCACACCAAACACCAACGCGACCGTCAGAATCAGGAGTAACAGCGAAGAACGGCGCGAAAGCAGTGAACGCGGCCTCAATGGCTTCGTTAGCGGCATACTGGACGTCGAGCGCGGTTTATGTGGAGCAACTGGTTGTGTCGGATAGTCCTCTGGCCCTTGATATAAAGGTGGCGGAGTCAAGGCGCGAGCTGCTTGTGCGGCCTGCGCGACTTGCTGCGATACACGCGATGGCTGATCCAGCGGCAACGGTAAAGGCTCATCAGGCAAGGGCAACGTAGACGTCACATCCTGCGCATCCTGCCGAAAAGTCGCGACATATTCACTATAAGACATATCTATTTCTTGAGCCAGAGGTACCGTACGCATAGCAGTATTATTCCGTATCTTTTGCGCATACTGAGTGCTTGCAGCGCCAGTGAGGCCAGACGAGCTTGAGGGACCCGAAAAACCTGGCACGTTTGAAGGTCCTGATGCACGGGTCGGCCCTGCAAAACCAGGTGCACTTGATGGTCCTGCTAAGCCAGGTCCGCTCATGGGGCCCGTAAGACCTGATGCACTTGACGGTCCTGCAAAACCTGATGCACTCAGAGAGCCCGTGAGACCTGATGCGCGGGTCGGCCCTGCTAAGCCAGGTCCGCTCAGAGGGCCTGTGAGGCCTGATGCACTAGTTGGCCCTGCTAAGCCAGATGTACTCAGAGGGCCTGAAACGCGGTATGAGCCAGAAGCAGTGCCAAGGGGTGCAGTGGGCCGGCTAAGCGAGCGTTGACGCGCCACCTGGCCCATACTTACAGCTTTAATCAAACCATCCATCGAAAGGTAGACCGGAAAACCATTTTTAGCCGCCATTTGAGCCATCTGACCACCTTGCGCAATCACAAAGATAATCGTCAAGTTCTGCTGGCGTTTCAGATACTTGAGCGCAGTGAAATCATCGGGACGTTGAAAGACCCGCACCTGCTCGGCCAGCATAAGTACGACTGGCTTCTTCTGCCCGGCAATCACCAGGAAGAGGTCCACTCTCTCGTCGTCCGGCTCTACATAGAGCACACTGAAATCTCCCGTATCATTCTTTTTCATGGCTTTCCTACCTCATTTCCCTCGTTTTAAGCTCATTCCACCAGGTCCAGGGATCGCTCTTATCATCATCCCCTTTATCCTCTTGCAAAACAGGTTGCATAGGTCCTGGTTCTATAGCTCGTCTATAATGCTTGCCCTGTGTATAGGTCGTGTTATCGGATGATGAGCCGGGCAAGCGTAATAACTTATCACCACTCGACATGTTGACAAACTGAGTATCCACTTCCCAATCAGGCAGACGTACAGATTTTGTGAAATATTCTGCTTGCTCATCATAATCATTGGACACTTCAAAATCACTCATCTGTGCCAGACGCTCAAGCGTCTCCAGCATTGCCAGCGCATCCATAGTCTTAGTAGTAGTAGGCATAATTTCTTGCTCCATAGTCTGTTCAAGAGGTGTCAGGTGCACACGACGAGGTTGCAAACGGCCCGAAACCTGCGTTTCCATAGCATGAGGTGTATAGCCTATCTGGCGCAACGTCCGTACATCCAGGTCCATACCCTGGGTCGGTGTTGTCGCAAGCAGTTTGGAAGATGAACGGTACATAGCCAGGCCACACATAGCGATGAGTGCACCCCAGGCCAATAACCAGGATAGCGACTGTGCCAACAAGAGCAACACTTCCAATCGATGCACACCCTGCAATAGCGTGGGCAATTGTAAACTGATGCTGGCAAACTGGTACCAGACAGCTGGAGGAAAACCTCCTAGCTTATAGATCAAGAGCACGCCGATGAGCGAGCATAACATAGGATAGACCAGCGCATTGAACCAGGACAATTGAGTACCCTGAGTATTCTGGGCACTCGCTGCCGGCTGTAGGCGCACCACATGCTTTGGACGCTCGACCGTTCCCCAGGTATGAATCACCACGCCCGCAACCACCAGCAGGCCACCAATGTACCCATCCAGCGGCAAGACCTCATGTAGATAAAGGAAGGCCACGACCGCACCCAGAATGGGCTCTAAGATATAGATAAACGAGACCGTGATCGGCGAGATATACTTCTGCAGCCAGACAGTGAAGATAGTTGGCAGCAACGTCGTACCGAGCCCGATATATAACACCACCCATATATCCCTGGGTAGCGCAAAGTGTACCATGTGCCAATCGCCAAAGAGCAGAGCGATCAGATTGGCCCACAGCGCCATCGTCAACAGCTCCACTCCGAAGAGCGGCCAGTACGCCGCCTGCCCCTTCTGCTCGTGATCAGCCAGGAAAACGTAGAATGTACAAAACAGACCACCGATAAAGGCAATCAAAGCCCCACGCGCACCCCCGATTGACGCATTCAACATCAGCAATACTGCGCCCGCTACCGAGACCAGGCCTGCAAACCATGTCGCCTTCGAGATCGGCTGGCGCAAGAAGATCCAGGTACAAATCGCTGCGAGCAGACCATTGAGAGACGGAAAAAAAGCCGTACCCGTTGCACTGTTATATTTCAGTGCCACCGCCAGCGTAAACAGGCCCAGGCAGAGACAGCTCCCCAACATAAACCCACTCTTGACTGCCTCGCGGTTCATCTGACGCCAGGAAAATGCGATGATACAGATAGCAGGGGGGACGAGCGTCATCATCACAAAAAATGTGAACACGATAGGATCAACGCGCTCCAGCGCCTCTTTCGCCACCGAGTAGTACGAACCAAAGAGCAGCGTGTTGAGCAAAAACGCAAGTCCGGCAACAACCTTCATCTTCATCTGGCACACCTCATGCTATCTCTGTCACAACTACAAGACTATATCTTATACTCACCCTCACATCCAGATGAGCGCTTGCACTCAGGTGCGGTGATCATCTGCGACGCGAGTTTTGTTTCTAAATATCGATCAGATCAGGCTGAAACAACTACTATTGATATATAACAAGAAAATATCTCTGAATTCGTGCATCTGACTCCATAAATAGGCAAAAAGAAAAATGTAGGGTGTGCGAAAGGAGCCAGGTACCCGGTTGAGCGCGGCCAGGCGAGGCAGGCAACTTAAAGGTATAGTGCGGTAGGAAGCGGTATACCGTTGTAGTGGATTACGGAGAGCAGATTCAAAGCTGACTCTGTAAAAACAATATACCTTTCAAATTCCCCCCGCACACCCTGTTAACAGTATAGTTTCTTGCAGGCAAAAATGAGGCTTATTTTTGCACAAATTGTCAGTTCTCTCTGACGCATTGCCACCATAAAGGCATACAATCTTGATAGGGTATGACGCCTACTAACCGTCAAGACATACCAAAATTTGGCGATGTGTATCCAAAAAATACCAGGATATAAAAATGAATAAGCCACGAAAATGTGAATTCTCACGAAAATGTGAATTTCTATATAGCACACTTTCCATTTTTCGAGTATATTTTATATAAACGCAGTATGCCTTGACCATACTACGATTAAAGCTTGTATACACAAGAATCGATAAGGAAATGCGCAAGAAAGAACAGAAGTAGGGGGTAGAGCGATGCCGTTTCTCCAATGCACAATTTGTCATAAACCCGTGAGACAAGAGGACCGCTTTTGTAGCTCATGTGGAACAAAGCTACCTACAACAACATCTCCGCAACAAGAGCCACCCAAACCTGCTGCCGGGGCCCCTGGAGCAGGACCTTCCACAAAGCAAAAAGAGACCACAACTGACAATGGCTGGCACGAATACAAAAATGTCTGGTACGGATTCGTATTAGAGAAACCGATTGATTGGGAGGTGCGTACCGCCAATAACATGATTGTTATTAGCCCGGACGACGAAGGATACCTGAGCGCAACTATCCGCCCATTGCAACTCCAGCACAAGGTTCCCGCCGAGACAGTTGCACAGTCTCTGCTCGGATCGATGCGCAAGGTCTTACCCACACTCATGGCTCAGGGGAAGACACTTACCACCAATGAGTCGGCAGACGACGATATGTTCTCTCTACATTTCCAGGCCACTTACAACAATGTTCCAATCGAAGGTGACTTTCTTGTCCAGGTGCTTCACGATACGTTCGCTCTTATCAGCGGCTTTCAAGCACCCAGGGACAAGATTGCGCATCTTACACCTACATTGAAACGCATCCTCACCTCCCTACGCCTTATTGAACGCTTACCCCTGCAACAATACGCCGAGTCCAACGAAGGCGCGTTTTCTGGCTTTGTGCCCCTGGGATGGAGCGTAGAGGCCAGAATACAACGCACACTCTGATGCAGTACGTATACCACTGGTCCAATTTCAGGCCACAAATCCAGCTGGAACCGCCAGTCTGATCACCCCACCTCACTACGAGCAGTACACAGAACATCCTATGGCAGCTTTCTCGCCTGGGCCGATTACATATATGCCCTTCATGCCGGCATCACAATATATTCAGCGGAATCTCATTCCCTACCTTCAAAGAAGTCATCAAGGCATTAAGGTTGAAAGAATTATGCGTCGTCCAGACCTGGCCGAGCGTGCGATGCTTGAAGCACAGAAAGATCGCTCCGGCCTGCATATGCGATGTGGTGTCGCGTCGATCCAGTATACCTTTTTGCGCAATGGCACCATATATCGCGAAAAAGACTTTATACAGGTTGAGCATCTCGCACAGATAGGCTCCTGGACAGCAAAGCTTACCGCGCAGTTGTCCGCACCCGCCGACCAGTTTGCGCAACAAGAACCCATCCTCGTCGGTATCATCGAAGCTATCCAGGTCAATGAGCAATGGCAAAATGAGAGAACTCGCTCGTGCTGCACAGGTATTCAATCAGGCTGCTAGAAACCTGGAGCATGTGCAACACAAGTACGTCGCTACCTTGCAAAATATCCAACAACAACAATTGGATATCGCACAGAATATGCGAGCTCATACCAACCAGCGTATCGCCGCATTCGATAGTCTCCAGGACGATTTTCGCAATATTATTAATGGTCGTCAGAATATGGTCGATCCTACAAGCGGAAAGATACACAATGTCGAGACCGGCTATAATGCATACTGGGCTGGCGATGGATACATCTATGGGACTCAGAGCTACGACCATTCTCCAAAATTGGGTCTGCATAAACTCAACGATCTCTAATCGAGCGAGTTTGCCCTCATCATTACACTATCATGCTAACATTTTATATAACATAGCAAACACAAACAGGCAACATTGTTCCCAAAAGATATACGATAGGTGGTCGATCACAAAGTGACCAATAGTAAAGATGGAATGAGAAAAAAGAAACAAAATTATTGTTTTACCCTAAAAATTTGCTTCATTAAACGCTAACTACCCAACCATTTTTTTCATTTTATGACTAAATTGCTATAATTCATTCCATCTTTCTGTTTTCTGTGCTATGCTTAGTCCAAGTCTGAATAGATTATTTATTTCTCTGAGTAATATATTCACATCAATTAATATACAGAAGATTTACGATTATATCGGTCAAAAAATTTGCAATATTCAATGCCAGAAACTTCTATTTTTTTAAGCAAAGATATATAAAGCTATATATATTACACAATACAAACCATTTCTATCCATAGTCAACTACTTATACGTATCTTTTTTGGGAAGGATCAATCAGATTTGCGTTTTCATTAATCTGATAGTTTGGGAGGAGGAATGTCAACATTTAATGGCGAAATTGTCACTGACAATTTAATTCAGTGCATTCGGGCTATTCAGCACGAGCGCAGAACAGGGAACCTCATCATCAGAAGAGGCAACAGGAATGCACACGAAGAAGGGTCAATCAGCTTTGTGGAAGGCCATATCGTTGAGACCAAACTTGATCGTCGTACAGGTTCTGCTGCCTTTAATGAACTCTGTAGCTGGAAGAATTGCCAGATTTCCTTTACATCTAACAATCCGCAAGGAAGAAACAACACTGTGACATCCACGCCATCTTCATCGCTTCCTCAGAGGCCAATACCTCCACCTGCGCAGGTAGAAACCTACAAGACAGGCAATATTCCTTTACGCCACAGAGCTGATACGATATCGGGCCCATTCCAGACTGACAATACCCACTCTGGTACGACGTCGGGTCCGTTCCAAACCGGCAAGACCCACTCTGGTACTATGCCGGGCCCATTCCAGACTGGCAAGACCCACTCTGGTACGACATCGGGCCCGTTCCAAACCGGCAAGACCCACCCTGGTACAATATCAAGCTCATTTCAGGCCAGGAATATGCAAGCAGGTAAGCAAGGAACGCCTCTCTCTACAAGCAGACTAAAAGCGAGGCCATGTCAGATGCGTCAGTTCAATGCTGCACTCCTGGCACTTGAAAACATGCAATTCTCGCGTGCCCATCGGCAAATTTTCTTGCTCATTAATAATGAGCGCACTGTCGAGGAGCTGATTCACTTATCGGCACGCCATCAAGAAGAAGTTTTACACATAGTTTCTGACTTAGAGCAGGCAGCACTCATTCGTTTCTAGCATATTTTAGCATAAAGAGAAAGTAGGTTTCTATTAAGCACAAATACGTTTGAGTTGCTGCATGCTATAACGATTGCTGCAAACACTCTTCTTACTTAATCTATACTTTCTACTAGAGGATACGCATGTCAACAATTAAATATACTATTTCAAAACAGGATGCGCTACAGGAGGTCGCTCGGACGCAAAAAGAAGGTCGTGTACCACGTCTTGAGCGTGCTGACCTGAGCAAGGTAGACTTGCGCGGAGTCGATCTCAGTGGCGGAGATATACACGAAGCGAATCTTTCCAATTCTGACCTGAGGGGTACCTACTTTTGCGGCGCATACCTCTATAAAGCGAATCTCAGTGGTGCTGATCTGAGCAAGGCAAATCTTAGCAAGACGACGATGATTGGCGTGAACCTGGTCGGTGCCAATCTCCTTGGTGCCAATTTGAATGGGGCAGATTTACGCGAGACTGATCTGGGCGGCGTGAACCTGGTCGGTGCCAATCTGAAAGGTGCCTACTTGATCCAGGCTAACTTGCTTGGCGTGGATATGAGCCACGCCGATCTTAGTGGAGCTAACTTGACGGGCGCTAATCTCAGCGGCGCTAACCTGAGCGATGCGGACCTGACGGGCGCTAACCTGACGAAAGCGGTTATGATTGGCACTAACTTACGTGAGGCCAATCTCACTGGTACCCTGCTCAAAAACGCAGATACGCGCCAGGCGGACTTTACCAATGCAAACATGGCCAGGGCCAACATGAATTCCGCCAATCTCAGCAAGAGTATTCTGCGCGGTGCTTATATTTGCGAGGCGAGCTTGATGAGTACCAATATGATCGAGGCGGATCTCAGCGGCGCTAATCTCAGCAAAGCAAACTTGAGCCGGGTCTATTTATTTAATGCTACCCTGGAAAATACGAAGATGCTTCAGGCTAATCTCTACAAAGCGAATCTTATTCATTCCAAGTTACATGGGGCCGATTTGAGTCGCTGCGACCTGACCGAAGCAAATTTGACGGAAGCAATACTTGATGGCTGTATTCTACGCTCTGCCCATTTTATGCGTGCAATTTTGCAAAAAGCGATTTTGTTCAACACAGTTTTGACCAATACCTCGTTTGCTTTTGCTGACCTGCGTGGAATACAAGCAACCCCAAGGGAGTTTGTGGATGCTAATCTGGCCACACTCTCTACGGCAAGGCTTGATCCATATATGGCTCAATTGCTGAGACAGCGGCCCTCAACTAGCAAATAAGTAGACAAAACGCTCTAACAAAGGATATATCTTAGATGAACATTAATTGGGAAATGATTACAGTCTTTAGTATTGTTTTTATAAGCATCACCGGACTCGGCTTCTGGGCTGCGCGTTGGCAGGCTAGCGACCTGGGGCGTTTGCAGGAATGGGGACTGGCAGGTCGCCGCTTTGGTTCGGTCATCTCCTGGTTTTTGATCGGAGGCGACGTATATACAGCCTACACCTTTATGGCCGTTCCCGCGCTTGTCTTCGGGCAGGGGGCGTTTGGCTTCTTCGCCATTCCTGCGTTCACATTAATGTATCCCGTCGCCCTCGTGGTCATGCCACGTCTATGGACCGTTGCTCGCCATCGTGGCTATATTACCTCGGCCGACTTCGTACGCGAACGCTTCGGGAGTAGCACGCTGGCTCTGTGCGTTTCATTCACGGGTATCTTAGCAACAATGCCATATATAGCTATTCAAATTTATGGTATTCAGGTCGCAATTGCACAGATGGGAGTGCCTGTTGAAGCTGCACTCTTTATCTCCTTTGCTATCTTAGCTGCCTATACGTATGTCAGTGGTTTGCGCGGACCGGCACTCATTGCAATTGTAAAAGATGCCTCTATCTGGATCGTGACGCTGGCTACCTTCGGATTTATTTTCACTCGCCTTGGTGGCTATCAACATATCTTCTCGGTCGTTCCCCAGAATAAGATTATTCTTCCTCCACAGCAATATAGCGCCTATTCAACGCTTATCCTGGGTTCGGCATTAGCGCTCTTCCTTTATCCTCACGCCATCACGGGTATGCTCAGCACGAACAGCAGTAAGGTCGTCAAGCGTACTATAGCTACACTGCTGGTCTATACGCTCTTACAAGCTTCTATCGGTTTACTTGGTTTCGCAGCTATCGCTTCCGGCATCCAGAGTTCGGCTATCTACAAATCAAATATCGCCTTGCCTGCACTCTTCACGATGTATTTCCCTCCCTGGTTTGCAGGTTTTGCCTTCGCTACACTCGCCATCGGCGCTTTAGTCCCTTCCGGTATTATGTCCATCGGTGCGGCCAATCTTTTCACACGCAATATTTATCGTGAGTACATTCACCCTTCGTGTAACGAGCGGGAAGAGGCCAATGTCGCCAAAGCAACCTCGCTAGCCGTGAAAGTTGGTGCGATGGCCTTTATTCTCTTTATACCTACTACCTTCATCATTAATCTGCAATTGCTCGGAAACGTCTGGATCATTCAGACATTGCCTGCTGTCTTTCTTGGTCTCTACTTCAACTGGTTCCATCGCGGCGCTCTGATCACTGGCTGGTTTGCTGGCATGTTTGCAGGAACCTGGATGGTTGCAGAGCAGGGCTTTGTCTCCCAGATCGTACCGTTCTCTTTTAACGGCGTTACGGTCCCTATCTATGCTGCTCTCGCCGCCCTTATAATCAACCTGGTTGTTTGTATAGCGTTGACGCCGATTCTTACTGCCCTTGGCGTTCACAGAGGCGAAGATAGTACCTCACCAGCTGACTATGAGACCTATCCTGTTCCTGTCCCTTCTAACGAAACGTCACTGGTGCATACTGCTCCTCTTCCTCTGCAACCATTTGCCGCATCGCAGCAGCAAATTACGACAATGCTACAACACGAACGGCAAAGGAACCTGGAGCACTTCATGACTTTCGCGGGGAAAACAATAGCTGGTAAAATAGCGGTAAGGGCAACCGCAGAGGAGCATATCCCTAACGAGGCACGTGGCGGCAACCACAGGAGCTTTGCCCCGCCAGAGGATCGCTACACGGAGGGCCGAATAGCAATAGTAACTATAATCTTGACAAAAGGATTGCAGACCTATTAAGCTCATTACAACAAATATACTTTTTGTCTATAGAGAAACGCTCTTGGAAACATCAGTACTATTATTATATGCCTGGCAGTTTGTTTATTAGGGCTTTTATGTTATCATTATAGATACAACCATTGGCAGAATCATGCGTGGCCAGCTATTGCCTGTATTGCGTCTAGCGACACATGTTACTATTTCATACAAAGATATGAATTCTGTACTTACCAATAACTGGATCTGGAGAAGCGTAAATGGAGCTATTCTCTTCACAACCCATCCATAGCCTATCTACAGAAAATTATACAGATCAGAACCAGAGCACTAGCTCACGGTTCAAACAGTTTTTCCTGCGGAATACGGATAAAACGAACGCAACCATGAGCAATAGTAACCCTTTTAATTTTGTGGTGGCGCAACGCACCGATGTCGGACGCAAACGGCAACATAATGAGGATAATGTAGCATATATTATCCCTAAAGATGAGCAATTGCTTGCCTTGAAAGGGGCGCTTTTTATCGTTGCGGATGGCATGGGCGGACACGCGGCTGGCGAGGTTGCAAGTGAGATTGCAGTCAATACGGTCTGTACGCTATATTATCAGGACGCTGATCCGAATGTTCCTACAAACCTGATGCAAGCGATCAGGTACGCGAATGCGGCTATTTATCAGCGTGCTAATGATAATGCGCAGCATCGAGGTATGGGCACGACCTGCGTGGCTGCCGTTTTGCGCGGCGATACGGCTTTTATTGCCAATGTAGGTGATAGCCGCGCCTATCTTGTGCGGCGTGGGTTGGTTAAGCAGGTAACACAGGATCATTCATGGGTGGCCGAGCAGGTGAGACTGGGGAATATGACCGAGGAGCAGGCTCACATGCATGAGATGCGCAATGTGATTACGCGCTCACTGGGACCGTTCCCCGACGTGGATGTGGATATTTTTGCGGAGCAGTTGGAGGAGGGGGATGCACTTGTTCTCTGTAGCGATGGACTCTCTGGCATGATGACTGATATCGATATTTTACGTATAGTGGAAAGCTTCAGTCTACAAGAGTGTGTCTTTCGCCTGGTGGAGTATGCAAATGCACAGGGCGGTGTGGATAATATCACAGCAATTGTAGCACGCGTAGTCAGAAAATAGGTTCGCGCAGTCCTCAACATTAAAGTAAACCTCTTTCAAGAAGCAAAGGGGGGAATGAGGTTGATAGGGCAGGCTAAGCGGTAAGACGTGCTCGATGTGCTTCTGCCTCTTCATACTTATTTGCGAACATTCGGTCGCCGCAAAAAATGTTGCGCCGGGTAAATGGCTCTGGCGTCTCACGTTCGAGTCGTTCGCGCACTTTTGGTCGGTGTGCGCCAATCGAATAATACCAGGGTTCCACTAAAGTATAGCGAGGATCATGAATCCAAGCGGGCAGGGGGAGAGCATAACGCAGACAAAGATACTCGACGGAGGCGGCGCAAAAAACGGCCCACCGATGAATTTCTGGCGAGATATCTTCTGGCTCATGAATTGGCTCACGGATCAACTCTTCACGGCTGGCAACATAGTTGTCTCCAAAGAAATCGTCCATAAAGTTCCCAAGTGGCAGCCAGGGATCTATGCCTTCACAGATCGCTTGGAAGGCGTCATGTATTGTTTGTACTGACACTTCGCAGATGATCATGTATCAAGGTCCTTCCTCTCTCCTTTTCATTGTAACATATTAACCAAGAAAAAAAAAGAGCAAGAGAGCTATAATTCTACTCATCCTCTCCAAAGATTCCGTCGAGTGTATTTGATATCATATAATGCTCCTGGTACGCCTTGTCTGGCACAAATTGATCAACAATTTCCTGTGCCTGAGCACGAGTTTCAATCTCCAGTTTTTGAAGCAGTGTTTCAATATCACTCGCATCTTTTTGTCGCCCAATCATAAGCTTGAGCGCAAGAACGTATGGAGCAGACGGTAAATATACGTGCAGCTTCTTCCCAAATACCTGCCAGAGCTCGGCCTCTGGATAAGGGGCCATGTCGCGAACGAAATAGGCACTTGTGTCATTGAGCCAGTTTCTCGGCAGGCTGTACTGACTTGCGATGGTCCTTGATGCTGCAACCAGTGCTTTAGTCTGAGGAGAAAGCGGCTTTGTTGTCGTATCTTCCGACTTAAATGTGAACCGAGGTGTTTCTTGCATGAAATCATTCAA
Organism: uncultured Chloroflexia bacterium; assembly: GCA_963850365.1. GTDB lineage: Bacteria > Chloroflexota > Ktedonobacteria > Ktedonobacterales > Ktedonobacteraceae > Dictyobacter. The sequence goes on along the minus strand of CAWKKX010000016.1, from coordinate 145,694 downwards.
GAGCGCAAAATCGACATCTTGAGTAGATAATCTATTCTTATGCTTGAGAAGCATATACACTCCACCAATTATTAAGATAGAGATAGGGTCTTTTATCTCTTCATACTGATTGAGTTGTTCCCCGAGATCATAGAGATAACGCTCGATTTGCACGCTATCCATAGGGCGAATTTTCACTAACAATACATCCTTCTGTTTCTTGCTGCAAAGATACTATCTATAGAGTAGAGTATAGGCGGCTGGCCGCCGCCGACGATGATAAGGCAAGCACCAGCTAGACGCTTGCCTGCAATTGTAGGGCGCGGACAACGACCTGGGCAAGCTCGTGGCGCTGGGCTTCGGCGATGACGTGTTCAAGCGCGGTGAAGGCTGCGGCATGTTCGCTGAGCAGGAGCGAGATATGCGCCAAGGCGAGCTGGCCGCGCAGGCGTGTCTCGACATCAAGACTGTTGAGGATCAAGGCACGTCGGATATCTGCCTGGGCACGAGCCAGCAGGTGACGCTGGCGTTGACCACTACAGCCCTGGGATAAAGCCTGCGTGATGCGCAGATTGCCGAGTGCAACCAGGGCCTGCCCAATACAAGGATCGTTCTGCATCTTACGCCCGGCATACAAAGCTCGCTTGATACAACGAACCGCTTCGGTGAGCTTCCCGCGCTCCTGCACGATAGCGGCCAAGCCTGAGTTCCACTTACTGATATATTCTAGATCCTGGAAACGTTCTTCTAGGTCGAGGGCACGCCGGTAGAGATTTTCAGCCTCTTCGAGATCGCCTGTAGCGGCGGCTAGCTCGGCCTGGTTATAGTAGATAAGCGAGATAAGTGGATCGTCGTTAATATGTTCCGCGAGACTAATAGAACGGCGTAAGGCTGCCTGGGCTTGCTCATATTCAGCTTTCTTGAGATAGATATGGCCGATATTCGAGGTGACGTGGGCAATCTGGCGCATCTCATCGTACTGCTCGTAGAGGGCAAGGGCTTTACGCTGGTGAGCAAGTGCCTGGCTGAGCTGACCCATTGCGACGGCGATAGTGCCCATATGGCGATATGTCCGCCCCAGGTTGACCGGATCACCTTCAAGGATACGCTGGATCTGGCCCTTACAGGATGTGCGGTCGCTGCGCATAAAGGTCCGTTTCTGATCGGTCTGCTGCGCCTCCAGCAAGACCAGCGCAGTCTCAGCACTCGCCAGCGCCTGGTCATAATGGCCTTCAGCCTGATAGAGATTGCTCTGGGTATAATAGAGCCGACCCCAGGCCGGGCCACCGATGACATCGGCCAGACGCAATATATGCCCGCCCTGCTGAAAACACTCCCAGGCTCGTGCAATATCTCCAGTATAGCGCCACGTCCAGGCAATCTCATCCCAGAGCAAGGCCTGCACCTGCGCTTCTAATCGCGCATCGATGCTGACTATTTGCCGCTGGCGACGTAATTCTAAGACACGTTCATAGAGTTTACGGGCCTCTGGATAGTGACCACGAATACGCGTGCATTCAGCCAGGCGCTCAAGCAGGGAGATAAGCTGTAACTGCGCATCAGGCGAGGACGTGTGCTGTAGATGATTGACGGCACGTTGATAATAATACGCAGCCTCAGAGTAGGCAGAAACGACGTACGCGTTATTGCCAGCCAATTCAGCATAATGAGCGATGCGGGCAGGATCGGCCCCAGCTTTCTCCAGGTGATCAGTAACGGTGGCGGCGACCATCTCCTCGCGTCCATGATAGGTGCTTAAAAATGCGTCGGCCGCACGCTGGTGCAGACGGGCACGCCTGACATTTGAAAGGTCATCATAGAGATAGCTGACGAGCAAAGGATGCCAGAAATGATAGGTCACACGCGTCCCCGAACCTTCGTCGGTCAGCACACCTTCTCGTAACGCCTCTTCTAGCAGTGTCAGAACGGTATCTTCGTCATCCGCATCACCTCTGGACTCTATGGCACAAATGAGCGGAAATTCGAAGGAGCCACCCAGAACAGCGGCACGGCCCAGCAACTCGCGGCATTCCTTACTCAAGCGCTTCATACGATACCCCAGCGCATCCGTGACTGTACGCGGCAGGCTGGGCGGGGTTGTACGCGCCATCTCCTCAGCAAAGAAGGGATTCCCGGCTGCATAGTCCTGGATGTGCTTGACCGTCTCCTGTGGCAATGGCGATAAATTCGCGACGAGCAGGCCAATCTGCTCACTGGTAAGCGGCTCAACTTTGAGGGTTTGAATATTGCGTTCACGCTGCATGTGGGATACAAGTTCGCGCAAGGGATGATGGGGATCGATGGGCAAGGCACTATCGCGACAGGTGCTCACAAACATAATAGGATACCCATAGAGGTGGCGCACAAGATAGCCAAGCAGATCATGACTACTACTATCGGCCCACTGGATATCGTCCAAAACAAGCAACAAAGATGTCGTCTCGCTCATCGCTTTCAGCAGATCCACAATTACATCCCAGAGACGCTGCCGCTCCTGCTCAGGGGTCAGCGCATAGGATGGCGCAACCTTATCGCGCATCATATGTGGAACCACCTCAGCTAATTCAGGCAATAAATTCACCAGCGGCTGCACACTCTCAGGATTGAGCAGGCTGCCATTCATATTCAGCAGTTTACGCAGCACCTCAGTCCAGGCGCGATAAGGGATACCACTTTCTTGCTCATAGAGACGGCTCCAGACCACCGCCCAACCCCGCTGCTGCGCCTCGCGGCTCACCTCCTCAGCCAGACGAGTCTTCCCGATACCCGAATCGCCCATTAAAAATAAGAACTGCGGGCGTCGCTGCGTATCCAGTGGAATAGCATTCGACGAGCGGCGCAGGTTGCTTACCGAGCGAGGCGCAAAACTTTCCACATGATAGAGCATCTTCTGCATCAGCCCCAACTCGGAATCGCGCCCGATCATCGCCCCCTGGTGAGGGCGGATACTATTCTCAAGCGTCGGCACAGATGCGAAGAGGCGGTGCACACGCGCAGACACACGTGACACAGCAGGCAGATCGGTCGCCGTGTCAGGTAAGACAGGGTGCTCGGTATCAGTATCAGTGGTAGCAACCTGTAGTGCATCCTGGGACAAGGGCGACTTTCTCAGCGCAGGCAACTCACGCCCCTCGCGTATCATATCGAACAGCACATGGGTATCCGGGGCAGGCAAGGCTTTATACTCGCGCTGCAAAGCCTCCTCGAAACGTTTGTAGGCGTGCAGTGCCTCGATACGACGACGGGAGCGAGCCAGGACAACAATCAAGCGTTGAATCGCGGCCTCGTTCGTCGGATCTTTCGCCAGCAGAGTATCGAGCACTTTAATAGCCGCCGCAAAATCCTTGCGGTGGACACAGAGATCAGCGAATTCAAGTTGCAATTCAATCCAGCTACGGCGTAGATCCTGGCGGCGAGCCACCACCCATGCGGAATCGCGTTCCTCCAGCAGAAAATCTCCCCCATACAGTGTGATTGCTTCACGCAAAACTTGCTCACGCTGCTCGTCGTCGCCGAATGGAATAGAACGGAGATGATTCACGCACGAGACGAAGGCATCGGCATCCACCCAGATGCGCTCTTGAGGCGCAAGCGCCAGCCACTCGTTATCTATCTGGAAGAGCCAGCCATTGGCCGCCTGCTGTTGAGACGCTACATCCTGACCGCTTTCTACTGTAGGATGACCCAGGACTTTACGCAGAGCATTAATCGTTTTATTAAGCTGGCTGCGTGCGCTGGCATCGTCGCTCTCCAGCCAGAGGGCGGAGCGGATCTGCTCACGGCTGGCCCGGCGCTCCGGGCTACATAGCAAGTAGCCTAGCACAGCACGTACCTGGCGCTGCTGCCAATTTGTATCAACGACATCCTGGCGTGAGCGGCGCGATGAAGTCTGGCTCGGCTGATTGTGACGTTCAAGACGAAATTGACCCAATGTTGAAATACTGAGCAAGGCAGAACCAGGATCGGTCAAGGGCCAGATACGCGATGGATCAGAGAGGTTTGTTACCAGGGCATGCTCCCCCGTCGTGGGCAGCGCGGCTGTTGCCATGGTCGCCTGGACATCCGACGGCAAATTTTTCCCAATATAAGTGCGTATCGTCTGCCCATCAATAGTTTGATAGGCATACCAGTACGGGCCATGCCCGATCCCCTCACGGCACCGGCGACAGCGTGGCTTCCCACAATACGTCACTTGCTGGTGATAGGTAATCTTGCTATTCAATCGCCCTCTCCTTTACATACGGACCCGGCAGAAACAGGCACGACACGATCCGTACCACCACAAATATTAGGAATCCGGTAGACATAGACACGATCCGGTCCAATCCGTATCCAATCGGTATAGCTACAAATTGCCCGCATACACAACTGAACTGCCGATAACTGCAATTTCGACGGAATATTTAACGAAAGAGCATATGCAAGATCCGTTTGCTATCCTATCCACAGACGACACTTGCCCCCGCAAACATCATCCATCTATAGAGATAGAACGCAATGAAGTCTACATTCTACAACCTATCTACTAAAATATCATATAATTTCGCAATCCTCAATTTTTGGAGGCACCGAAAACTTTAGCCCTATTCTGCATCTTCACCATGCCTTACAAATTCGCCTCAGGGTGCCACACACTAAGGTTAAGCATCTTCCAGGGGAAGCGTTATGAAGAAGGTACTCCCCTGACCTTCTGTACTCTCCACGCAGATATGCCCACCGTGACTTTGTATCAGTTCTTTCGTAAGGTACAACCCGATTCCAAAACCATCTATCGATTTATCGAGCTTATCTACACGATAAAAGCGCCGAAAGATATGAGGAAGATCATCGGCAGCAATTCCAACACCCTCGTCTGCAACCCACAACAACACTTCTTGTATTTTGCCCGCTCCATCGCGCCTGGGGCGCACTCCCACTTCAACCTTCCCCCCATCAGGGCTATACTTAATAGCATTGATCAAGAGATTACGCATGGCTTGTTCGACGCGTGGTATATCAAACCAGCCCATAAGGGGACCCAATCCATCTTCCAGCGTGAGGCACAACTGGTGCTCATGACTCATAGAACTATATGTATTAATGAGCCGATTAAGCGGCACGAGCAAATCTTGATAGCTCTTATGCATCTTTATCTGTGTCTGCTCAAGACGAGAAACATCGAGCAGCTCATCAATGAGTCGCATCAGATTTTCACCCTCTTGCGTGATGCATGTAACCGCATTCTGGAACCTGGCGCTGGCAGTTTCGGGGGCAAGTCGTTGCAAGATCTCTGCAAAACCCGCAATGATCGTCAGTGGGGTACGTAGCTCATGGTTTGCAATTGCGAAGAACTCATTTTTTCGCTCCTCAAGCTGCTTTGCGAGGGTGATATCTTGAAAAACAATTACAGCTTCTGTAATTATCTTATTGGCTGATCGGATAGGAGCCGCCGAACTGAGCACAATAATATTACTGCCATCGGGACGCGTGATGGAAAACTCCTGGTTCGGCGTGGTCTTTCCCCACAGAGCATTCACAAGGGCAAAATTCCAGCGAAAAGCAATCTTCTGATCCTGTTTTGCAAGATGATGTGGGGACATTAATGCCGATTGATGTAAAGGTACCCCGACAAGTTGGGGTAGCGCAAACCCAAGCAGAGAGGCCGCAGCTGGATTTACATAGCTAACCTTACTGGTCATGGCCTCAACTAACAAGACACCCTCTGGTAGCTGATCCAAAATGGTATACAAGCGTTTGCGTTCTATCTCTACTGCATGATGAGTTTGCAACAGATCCACATGCGCTTGCTCTACTACATGATGAGCTTGCAACAGATCCGCATACGCTTGCTCTGCCATCTTTCTTGCCGTCACCTGTGAGGTAACATCGCTGAGTGACAGGAGTACATACTGCACCTGATTTTTTTCATAAATCGGATCGATAATGCAGTTCCAGTAGCTCGCTCCATAACCTGGAACGGAAATAGCGTAGGCTTCATTATGATAAGCCACACCCGTCTCTACAACACCGCGAAAAAGTGCGCCAATTCTGGTGCTTTCTGCTGGCGGCAATATATCGATCAACATATCTCCAACGTTGCTGCTTTGTTGCCAGGCGAACTGATGGAGTGCATGATAGCGAGCATTGGCGGCAAGTAAACACAAATCACGCGCATCGAAGAGGGCCATTCCTACTGGTACATGGTCTAACAGAAGGTGAGTGTATTTTTGAAGAGATGTTTCTTGTTCTTTATTCATCGCACACCCTACAACCTCTCTATGAGGAGAAAGCCTTTTCCCCTCTTTTTCACTCTTGTGAGAAGGATATCTATACTCAACCTTTTCCCCCAGCCATCTCAAGATATAATACTATGCATAGTATCACACATACAAAGAAATGGGACATATTTTAAGGAAGAAAGGGAGGAAATACCTACCCTCTTCTGGAGGTTGGAAACTTGACTGATATCTCGAATTCATCTTCTACTACGTACGATCACCAGGGATATGTCATGGATGCAGAAAACGCTCTCAGCTAACTGTCCCTATGCGTGGAGTGCTTGAACCGCGTATAAGCAACTGACCTTTCAGGATTACCTGGCGCGTGGGGCGGGCAGGATCAGCAATGCGCTGGAGGAGCAGTTCAGCGGCCGTTCGGCCCATCTCGTAGGTCGGTTGAGCTATCAAGGTAATGGCCGGTTGAACCAGTTCGGCCCAGGTCGTCTGGTCAAACGTCACCAGACCAATTTCGTTGGGGATAGCAAGCTTGCGCTCACGAATGGCTTGTAAGGCACCCGCAGCAAGCAGGCTGTTTATGGTAAAAAGCGCATCGGGCGGCTGAGATAGATCCATCATCCTCAACGCCGCCATATACCCTGCTTCGACCCTGGGTGGAATACATCTTACATATTCTGGCCGTGGGGCCTGACCACTGGCACGCAACGCTTTTTCATAACCGGCCTGGCGTTCTATCCCGGTGCTCATATCACTATACAATGCACCAATACGTTGATAACCCTGCTCGATAAGATGCATCGTGAGACGATAGGCCGCATCGAGGTTATCTAATAGAACAACATCGATGTCCCCGCTAGGCACAGATCGATCAACGATTACAGTTGGGCAAGGGAGCTGACTGTTTGTGAGGGTAATGGTGGTCCGTCGAGTCGGTGCAATTATCATCCCTGCTACATTGGTATCCTTCATAAGATTGAGATAGATGGCCTCTTTCTCAGCATCCTCATCGGTGTTGCACAGCACAACGTTGAAGCCCTGTTCATATGCGGCGTCCTCTACCGCACGACTTAGCGAGGAAAAGAAAGGGTTGCCAATATCTGACACAATCAGGCCAATTGTGTTCGACTGCTGAGAGCGTAGACTACGAGCTACGAGGTTCGGTCGGTAGCCAAGTTGCTCTATCACTAACAACACACGCTCACGTACCTCTGGTCGCACATGTAACCCGTTCGAGATCACACGCGAAACCGTGGCCGTGGAAACTCCGGCAGCCTCAGCAACATCCTTAATACTAGGCATACGCTTCTCTTCCCTCCTGGAATGGAAAATCCAACAATTTTACCTGCGATACAGGCAAAAACGGCGATTACAGCTCGGACTTTCCCTCACATAACCTTTATACACCGCACGATGATTTTACAATCCAAAACAGCGTTTCAAAACGGGGATGTGTAAACGATACCATTAGATTATACCATACTTTTCTCTTTTATAGAAGAGTTGATACCTTACACAGCAATATATCTGTGTAATTTCACTCTTCTTCTCGCTCTTTTGAGCATGCCTTGCTGCCAACCGCGAAATTTCTAATGTGAAATCCTTGACAATATTATTGTAATCGTTTACAATTACAATATCAACATTCCCCTGTAGGTGTTGTGATCTACTACAAATATTTCGTTTTTGTAACGCCCCCTCGTGCATCGTTCTCCGCTAAAAGTCTTTGTATAATCATGATCTTTATCTCTTTTTACATACACCGTTGTTGATGTATGTACACTGCTTACTATGCAAAGGAGTACGGTATGCCCAGGCTTTTTAAGACGCCCTTCACGCTTTCTACTGTTGCTGCGATTGCTCTGGTAGCTCTCATTATTGGAGTGCTAGCTGCGCGGCTCTTTATTCCTACTACGACACGCGCCAGTGCAAATGCGCCCGCGACGAGCAAGCGCATCGATGTTATTGTTAAGGCGACCGATTCGCAGTTCTGGCAGGCTATGCTGGCGGGCTCGCAGTCTGCGGGACAGGATTGGGGCTTGCAGGTTGGCCTCTTTGGAGCTACATCTGAGGCCGACGTGGCCGACCAGGTGCGTCTGGTGGAAAATTCGCTCTCGCGTAATGTGGATGCAATTGTGCTTGCCGCTTCTTCCTCACAGGCACTTAATAGCGTGATTGACAGGGCGCGCAGCCAGAATATCAAGGTGATTACTGTGGATACGCGTGTGACGACTGCCAGCGATGGCTTTATCGGGACCGACAATACCAAAGCCGGTTCGCAAGCTGCTGATCGGCTAGCGCAGGTGCTGCAAAAAAAGGGCATTACGTCCGGGCAGGTGCTGATAGAATCGTCGGTCGCTGGTGTGCAGTCGCTTATCGATAGGGATAGTGGCTTTCAAAATGAGCTTAAAGCACGCTATCCTGGTTTTCAGGTGAGCGCCCACCGCTATAACAATAATGATACGCCAACCGCGCTTTCTCAGGTGAACGATGTGCTTTCCGCTAACCATAGCCTGGTCGGCATCTATGCCGATAACAATGTTTCGGCGGACGGCGTTGCGCAATCTTTGGCGGAGAACAAGGCACAGGATCGTGTGGTGGCCGTTGGCTTCGACTCTGATCCTCAGGAGATCGCTGCCTTGAAGAGTGGTACCTTGCAGGCGCTAGTGGTACAGAATCCTTACTACTTTGGCTATCAGGGGGTCGTGGCTGCGGCAATGAGCGCTGAGGGGCGTTTCGCTCCCCCAAGCCTGGACCCTGGTGCCGTCCTGGTGGATGCCAGCAATATGAATACGCCTGCGATGCAGAAGTTATTGAATCCTCCAACGACGAAGGGGAAAGCGTAAGATTATTATGGATACGACTTCGACAAATGAAGCAAGTGGAGTACCTGAAGCATCCACTACCCCACTCGTACAATTGAAACATGTTTCGAAAAGCTTTGGACCGGTACAAGTGCTCAAAGATATCTCGCTGGATATGTATGGGGGAGAGGTGTTGTGCCTGGCGGGCGAAAATGGTGCGGGCAAGTCTACCTTGATCAAGATTCTCACCGGGGCCATTCAGCGCGATGCAGGCGAATACCTGATTGACGGGCAAGAGGTGGGTTCGCCAAGCCCGGCCCAGGCGCGTGAGCTCGGCGTGGGCGTTGTGTATCAGGAGTTGAGCTTACTACGCGATGTCTCGGTTGAGGAAAATTTGTTGATGGGGCGGCTGCCGGCGAGAAATGGAATTGTAAATCGACGCGAGCTACGTGCGCAGGCAACCAAAATGCTTGAGCGTGTGGGCCTGACCAACGTCAATCCGGGCATGCTTGTCTCTGACCTGCCAGTTGCGACGCGACAAATGGTCGAGATCGCTAAAGTGCTGGGGGCCAATGCACGCATCGTCATTTTTGATGAGCCAACAACGTCGCTCGCGGAAGCGGATGCACGTCGCTTGCTGCAACTTATCAACCGCATCAAAAAGGAAGATGGCGTGGCCGTTCTCTATGTTACGCATCGGCTCGAAGAGATCTTTGAAATTGGGGATCGGACCACCGTGCTGCGCGACGGTCAGTTTATCACGACGGCACCGACCAAAGATTTCACGCACGACACGTTGATCCGCTCGATGGTGGGGCGACAGATCGAGGCTCTCTACCCGGAGCGCGACCACAAGAACTTCGGCAAGGTTGTCTTATCAGTAGAGGGGCTACGCTTAATGGGCAGCCCCTATCCCATCAACCTGGAGGTACATGCCGGCGAGATCCTGGGTCTCGGCGGGTTAGTAGGTGCTGGCCGCACAGAGACGGTACGCGCTATCTTTGGGGCCGACCCGATAGAAGCCGGAAAAATAGCCGTCGATGGCGTGCCCTTACCGCCAAACTCACCTGGCGAGGCCGTCAAGGCGGGCCTGGGGCTACTTTCAGAGGACCGCAAAGAGCTCGGCATCCTGGCAAACCTCTCGATCAGAGAGAACGTGACGATTGCCGACCTATCGGAGGTTGCACGCCTCGGCGTCATCTCGCAGGGCAAAGAAGTCTCCCTGGTGCGTCTCCTGGTGCCGCGCCTGCGCCTGAAGTATCACTCGACCGAGCAGACCATCTCATCGCTCTCCGGCGGCAATCAGCAGAAAGTTCTATTAAGTCGCTGGCTCGCTACGAAGGCGAAGGTTCTACTGCTCGACGAGCCAACCAAGGGCGTCGATGTTGGAGCCAAGGCCGACATCTACACTATTGTCGGCGACCTCGCCGCCCGTGGCCTGGGCATTATCGTCGTCTCATCGTATCTACCCGAGCTACTCGGCATCTGTGATCGCGTCATCGTCCTCCATGACTTCGGAGTCACCGGCGAACTCTCGATAGAAAACGCGACAGAAGAAGCGGTGCTACAACTGGCGAGTCAAGCGCCAATTGCCGCACATGCAGCAACAGAGAGGAAATAGAGCATGTCATCCACACAGAGCACTCCACAAACTACAAAGGTTGTAGACTCAACGGCAGAAGAGCAGCTCACACCCATCAGCCTGGGACGTGAGAGCGGTGGTATTCTGGTCTTACTCATCTTCATTGCCGCACTCATTCTGACAACCAATGACTTTCTAACGCTCACTAACCTCGACAATCTTGTCCGGCAGGTAGCGGTCTTCGCCATCCTCTCGGTCGGCCAACTCTTCGTCATCCTTACAGGCGGAATCGACCTCTCAGTCGGCTCCGTCCTGGGCCTGAGCGGAGGAGTGACCGCGCTCATGCTAGCATCTGGCGTACCCATACCTATCGCCATCATCGCTGGCCTCCTCGTCGGGCTGGTCGTCGGGCTGGTTAACGGACTGCTTGTCTCGCGCCTGGGGCTGCCGCCCTTTATCGCGACATTGGGTATGTTAGGTATTGCACGCGGTATCGTGCTCCTGCTTACTGGCGCACGTACAATAGCGCCCTTGCCCGATAGCTTCAACATTATAGCGAACGGCTTCTTCCTGGGTCTACCCAGCCTCTTCTGGATCTTGATCCTGGTTGCGGTCATAGCCGCCTTTGTGCTGGGTAGAACGATCTTCGGCCGCTACGTCTACGCCGTTGGCTCTAATGCAGAGTCGGCGCGTCTCTCAGGCGTCCCGGTCAACTATGTGCTGCTCGCAGTGTACAGCATCAGCGGCGTTCTGGCAGGCTTTGCGGGCGTCCTGACCACTTCTCGGCTGGGTGCAGGCATTCCTACCGCTGGGACAGGCTATGAATTGCAAGCCATTGCAGGCGCAGTCATCGGCGGGGCCAGCTTATCGGGCGCAAAGGGACGCGTCATCGGGGCCGTGCTGGGCGCGTTGATCATGGCTATACTCGCCAATGGCGGCAACCTGCTGGGCGTCGATCCATTCTACTTACAGATCGCGATTGGCTTACTGATCATCCTGGCCGTGTACTTTGACCACTTGCAAGGGCTCAATATTAATTTCCTTAAGCGGCGGACGGCGTAGTGCATTGTCAAATGTCATGACATCGACACCGCGTAGCGGCAATCCCTTGTGGTTGCTGTTTAAATAAGAAAAAGGAGGTTCATCATATGAGATACTATGACAATGAAAAAAGAAATCAACGTGTGACATATGAAAGGAACCTCCTGATGCCCTTTAGACTACGCCAAATTCCAGCCAATGACAAGTTGAGTCATCATTTGATACTGCATGCTTTTGCCGACTGTTATCCATTGGAGATGGTTGCCTCTGTGCTCAGTGATTGCCGTAGCTGGGAAAAGCGGGAGCGTGCACTCAACATGGCAACGATCATGTATCTGATCATGGCACTGAGCTTGTTTCCCCGCCACAACTCCATCGAGGTCTTGGAGATCATGGCCAAAGGTGCGCTCTACGTGCGGCCTGACCTGGATAGCGAGCTTCCCACAGCCGCAGCCATCAGCACGCGACGCAAGAACCTGCAGGTCATGCCGATGCGCAAACTGTTCCGAGCCTGTTGTCGGCCCATGGCAACCCAGGACACCGAAGGTGCTTTCGTGCTGGGACGACGCATCATGGCCATTGATGGCACCTTGCAGGATGTCCCCGATGTCCAAGAAAACGCGTTGCATTTTGGTCGCATCAGCAGTGGTCCCTCGCAGAGTCCCTTCCCCCAACTGCGTGCGGTCTATTTGGCTGAATGTGGCACCCACGCCATCGTTGATACGGTGCTTGCTGCGTGTCACAACAATGAACAAGTCATGGCGTGGAGCCTGTTGCGCTCGATCACCCCAGAAATGTTGGTGACCATGGATCGTGGGTTCTTCAGTGCCTTGTTCATTGAAGCGCTGCTGGGTAAAGGAGCCCATGTGCTCGGACGCCTGCAGAGCAATATGCTCATGCACCAACCGAGCCCACAACAGCGTCTGGCGGATGGCAGTTGGTTGCATACCATCACCACCAAAACAGTGCGTGGACTCAGCCCTCCCCTCACGTAACGCAATCTTTGCCTATCAGGTCATCAATGCAGACCTGCCACAATTTCATCAGATACAGCGTTTGGTGACGACGATCCTGGACCCAGAACAGATCAGTGCACAAGCGTTGGTGGATCTCTACCATGAGCGTTGGGAAATTGAGTTGGTCATCGATGAACACAAAACGCACCAACGCCTTGCACTGCAACCTTTGCGCTCGCGAACGGTGGCTGGGTGCTACCAAGAGATGTACGGGATGCTCATGGCCCATTACGCCATTCGTCACCTGATGCATCAGGCCGCCCTTTCGGCAGATCTGAACCCCGACCGTTTGAGCTTTACCCATGCGGTCCATGTCGTCGAGAACAGCCTGCAAGACTTTGGGCAAACCGATCCACGGGACTATCCTGTGCTCAAAGAGCGGCTTATGCGAGATCTGCTCAAACATCTCGTGCCACCCAGAACCTTGCGCTTTGTGCCAAGGGTGGTCAAACGTCCTCTTTCCTCTTTTCGTCGCAAACGATGGTGGCATCAGGATGTTCATCTTAAATGCCTTTCGGTTTCTCAGGTTCTTCTTATTTAAACAGCATTGATCCCTTGTGGTTGCCGTGCCCCTGTGGGGTTACCGTCCAGCCAGGTGAGAGGCGGTTCCACGACGACCCTTGTGATGGTCGTCGTTCAGCCCGGCCAGAGGCCGGTGCACGCCAGCCACCACAGGGGCACGACGGCAACCACAAGGGATTGCCGCTACGCGGCGAACCGCCATTTGAAAAGAGCCAGAGCACTCATGCTCTGTCAAACTTCATTGCGATGGGAACAACGACAACCACAAGGACCCCACACCACTCCACACCGCCCCTTGTCGCTCGGCAATCCCTCACATGAAGTGTGCCAGAGCTTCTAATTCGCCTCCTTGTCACATCTTGACTCAAATGCCAGAACCATCCCCGGATGTGCGATAGCAAAATCGTGGGCAGCATCAACTGGCGCGAACGTCATATGATGTGGAATCATGCCACAGGCCAGCGCAAAATCAACGAAGCGACGCAAAGACATTGCCCCATCAAAATCCGCCTCTAGCCTTGCAATGGCTGATTGCTTCGTATGCAGTTGTTCAGCAACCTGTGCTTGTGTTAAACCTGCCTGACGCCTAAGCATAGACAGAGAATTCGCTACCGCAGCGAGAAAATCGGCCCTGAGATATTCCACAGCAAATTCATCGCCATGCTCTTCATCACTCATTTTTTGAACGAGATAATCACTCATCGTTCCCGTAACCTGAATATCTTCATCGCCTTCCATTTTCATCTCCCCTCTCTAGTACATCTCAAAACCCTTTTCCATCCCATATATTGTATATGCAAACAATCTTTATACAGTATTCTCTTGCTTTATATAGACGCATTATACCATATATGGTATAATGCGTCTATATTGCTTCGGTAAACTTGATTGCACCTGGCCCGTGTAGCGATCCCTAAAGGGGCACAATAAACTGTATTTTTCACGTAAAACACACTAAACCTATAGGTGTTATTTATTGTGCACCGTCAGTACCATCAGCCTAAGAATAGATGAGCTTATCTCGAATGATGAAAATGATAAAATGACGCAAACATCGTTTTTGCTCGTAAAACATCTGAAATCTATAGGTGCCGATTTATCGTGCACAGGCCGGCTTCAGCCGGAGAGCACCACGGATCATGCTTATACACGAAACGTTCGCTTTGACTTTCCAGCCCGAAAATCACATCAATTCCACATTTTCATCGTCAAAAGGCGCGATATGTGTATTTTAGGCACAGGAACTATGTGAACATTTGTGTGTATAAGCATGTTTTGTGGAACCCTCCGGCTGAAGCCGGGATGTGCACGATAAATCGGCACCTATAGGCTTCGGTGTGTTTTACACGAAAAATGCAGTAACCATGCCTTTCTTTTTCTCGCTCAACAAGCTCATTCATTCTTACGTTGATGGCACTGACGGTACACAATAAATTGGCATCTCTAGGTTCCAGATGTTTTTTGATATAAAACGATGTTTGCGTCACATTTCTCGCTCAAAATAAACTCATCCATTCTTAAGTTGACGGCAATTGTCGCAATTTGAGCACCGATCATGGACACAAGCGCACATAGTTCATCAATTCCTGGAAACGCTTGAGTCTTTCATCAATGCGAGTAATTTTGTGCGCAGCGTCTCCACAGTAGTCCCAAGGTCGCCCAGCAGGGCAGCAATGATCCCCTTCTCTTCGCGCAACAAACCAAGCAGTAAATGCTCGCTCTTGATAGGAGCTCCCGGACCATCTCGCTGCTCCGCCTCATCCGCAGCCAGCAGCAAGCATGCTCTACACAGCGTACTCTCCACGAGCACCATTGATGTGGCCTGCACTCCCAATCCTGCTTGTCTACTCTCGACTGCCGCTTGCACTTTGGCATAATCTATGCCCACATCCTTGAGCACCTTGCTCACAAGTCCATCATCAAAAGTTAGGTAGGCGAGCCCCACCAACAAATGCTCTGGCCCGATCTTCTGGGCAAGATTCACCGCGCTGAGACGCGCATGTGCCAGCACGAGCCGGACCTCCATCGTGAACGGATAGTTAGCAAGAATAACCTTATCCAGCTCCCGACTCTGCAAGTCTCGCTCGATTGGACCAATGGAAGCGTTGGAAGCATAGATACCTTCCTCAGCGCCTTCATCCGTCACCGCATCAGCCTCGCGTGCATACACTTCTGCCTTATCGGTTAGCGCACGCCGCAGTGTTGCCCGCAGATTGTCCATATCCACGCCCAAACGTTCCAGCAACCCGGCCTCCATCATTTGGTCTGCACGTCCAGGCACCAGAGCCAACAACAGATGCCCTGTACCAATAGAGGGAGCATAGCGCCGCCGGGCTTCGTTCGAGGCATGTTCGATGACCTGCTTCAACCTCGGTTGCAGTTTGATCTCACCCGGCTTGCTCCAATCGCCAGGCTCATAGCTGGGCCTGACTTTCTCGCGCATCTTCTCCAGGCTAACACCCATCTGGGCCAGCACTGTTGCAGCAACGCCACTACCTTCACCAGCCAGCCCTAACAATAGATGATAGGTCCCAACATAGTTATCCTGGAGACGACGTGCCTCCTTGTGGGCCAGACGCCACGCCTTCCTGGCCGGCTGCGTGAACCGTTGGGTGTACTCCTGATAGGTCAGCGGCAGAGTCGTCATATGCTCCAGCAGCATAAGCGTTTGTAAATCTTTGGGGGAGGGTGCTCCCAGGTCATGCAGAATCTTCACGGCGGCGCACTCCGGCACATGCAGCATCCCGACCAACACATGCTCAGTATCAACATGGAAGAAAGGATGACGCCGACGCTCAGCCTCTTCCGTGGGGTTATTTATCGCTGCACTCTGGTCGATCAGGATCTGTACACCACGTCCCTTATGCTTTTTCGACTCTTCAACCGCCTTGCGCACCTGCTCCAGCGTTACACCTTCCAATTCCAGATGTGATGGCACCTTCGCATCTTGCAGGATCTGTAGCGCCGCACTCTCCGTTATATGAGTTGTCCCTATCAGCGGAACAGTAAGGCCCATGGAGAGTTGGGGGAAAACTCGCGCTCGGCCCTTTTCATCGCCATCTCAAGCGCCATACTGGCGTGCGGCGTTAGTCCAATCTCGCCTTGCACCTCAGCACGTCCCTGTACATCCTCAACCGCCTTGCGCACCTGCTCTAACGTCACGCCCTGCGACTCCAGGATCGCCGCAATAACATTTTCTCCTTCACGCACCAATCCCAGCAGAATATGCTCGGTACCAAGCGCGGGATGCTGAAGACGCAATGCTTCTTCTTCAGCCCAACTCAATACCTTCCTGGCTCGCTCAGTAAACTTGTCGAAAAGCTCTCCATTGTTTATCAAGACATTTTCACTTTCATCAAAAGATAGCTGATACGTCATCTCACTGCATTTTCGCCGTTTCTATGGAAGATAATCTAATTCAGGTTACTTATATTGTAACTACTCAATATCCCATTTTGTTTCGTTATATTAGTGTATGAAGTTTGGCAACTTGTTCAATCAGGCTTGCCTCATTTTAGAAAATTGATAGAGGAAATGTGTTATGGCTATTCGTGCCGTCATTTTTGATATTGGTGGCGTCCTCATTCAAGAAATGGATCTCAATCTTGGAGGAGAATGGGACGCACAACTGGGACTTCAACCGGGAGAGTTAACTCAGCGTTTTATCGATTCAGGTGTACCACAGCTTGCACTTATAGGCGAAATCTCCCGTCAGGAAGCCTGGCAGCGTATTGCAGCATATCTCCATTTCAGCGGGGAACAACTTCACGAATATGAGAGCAAGCTTTGGGCACAATGTTTTCTCTATACTGATATGGCTCAATTCATCAAGGATCTTCGTCCCCGCTACAAAACTGCCACGTTGAGCAATGATTGGCTGGGGGCACGCGAGGAGAATAATCGCAGATTCGGCCTCGCAGATGCTATTCAGGTCGATTTAATGGTATATTCCGCTGAAGAAAAGCTGGCAAAACCTGATTCTCGCATCTATCAACTCACCTGTGATCGGCTCGCAGTGCTTCCTCAAGAAGCCCTCTTCGTTGATAATAACGCAAGATGTGTCAAGGCGGCACAGCAATATGGCATGCTTGCAATTCAGTTTAAAAACTCTGGTCAAGCTCTTGCTGATCTTCAAAAAGCTCTCACTGTTCAGTAGAGCTTCATAGTGTGAAGTTCGGCTTATGTACTATCTTCCCATTGTACATACTATAATCGAACCGTGTCGCGTAATGACCCCTCCGGGGGCATACCCCCTTTGGGGTTGCCGTTGCAGTTATACAAAGTGGACCTATCAAAGCGTGTAGCAAAAGAACTAAGTTGTAAGAAGATCTGGTTCTGTCATCACATTAAGAGGAGCCTCCCCCTCTTTCGACCGACGTAAAGTAATATCAGCAGTTAAGCTTAAAGAGGTGAGCAACTCCACAACAGTTGTAAGTGTCGGATTCGCATCACGAGAGGTAAGTAATCGAGATATAGCTTCTCGCTTCTTGCCCATGTGTGCAGCAAGATCTTCTTTGCTTATATTTTGCCTGGAACGTATTAGCTCAATAGCCTGCATAAGTTGAAACTCTGCGGCCATTTCGCGATAACCTTCTGCTACTTCTGGGTCCTGTAAGAATTTTTGCTTGCGCTGTTCATGTCGATCCATTGCCTTCCTCCTGTTACTCTCTACATTCTCAAATATTCAGTCCAATAGCTATAAGCCATGTCTAGATCGCATTTTGAAGCTGGTCTTCCTACGCTCTTAACATAGCCATGTAATCGTACAATATGTTCTCTATCGAAACCAAAAAATTCGCGAGCAAGCCTATTTCCATATATTATCCTTATCTCCCATAGCCCCTGATAATCATGGCACTTCTCGACATAACCACCACCAAGCTGATATCCGTATTGCATTAACTGATCATGAATATACAAAAGTTTTCCTAGAAACTTACGATCAGCCTGATACAGCTTATCTTCAAATATCTCGGCCGGTTGTATAGTATTTTCCTGTTCAAAGTAACTTAACATCCATTGCATACTTACATAGTAACATATAAGTTACGAATATGCAAGCACAATGGTTAAGATACACGCATTACTACTCGCCAACCATGCCATCCTCCAGATAACGCAGCGTCTCAGGACTCAGAACGACATCGCCGGCCTGGAGATTCTCCAGAAGTTGGCGTCGGTTTGAGCTGGCTGCAATGGGGAAGGCTGGAAAAGACTGGTTGCTGAGATAGGCCAGCAATAAGGTCGGGATAGGGAGCGATAGCTGGCTAGAAACGGTCTGTAATCGCTGCAGGCGCTCCCGGTTTTGCGCGTTATCATAGACGTTGCGCAGCTGATCCGGGAGGGTCGCGGCGTTGAGCTTTGAGAAGAAGCCACGCGCCTGCGGAGTATAGGCGAGGGCGGCCATACCGGTCTGACGGTGAAATGCGCTTGTTTGCGCATCCATCGCTACAAGCGATTTGTCCGCTATAGCATCAAGGTTGGGAATGGCATAGCTCCACATTAACTGGTTAGCGACAAAACCAGCGATATGGTGTTGAGCTGCGTATTGTGCGGCCTCTACGATGCGGCTTAGACGCCAGTTGGAGCAGCCAAAATAGTGAATCTTGCCTTTTGTGACCTGCTCGTTCAAGGTTGCTAAGATATCGGAGACGGGACGCGTTGGATCGTCTCGATGCAGCCAGTAGAGGTCGATACGTTCTAGCTGTAAGTTTTGCAGGCTAGCATCGAGGTCGCCAACGATCTCGTCGTGGCTTAAACGCGAGAGGTGCATTGTATCGAGATGTGGATGAGCCCCTTTGGTCGCGATGATAAACCGGTCTCGTACTCCACGCTCTTTGAGCCATTTTCCAATGATTTTTTCGCTGCGGCCCGCGCCCCCTGGCACCCATTCTCCATAGGCCCGCGCCGTATCGAGGAAGGCCCCTCCATGCTCAAGAAAAGTATCCATTAGTTCAAATGAACCATCTTCATCGAGGTCGGTACCAAATGGTGCGGTGCCTAAACAAATAGTGGACGGAGATAATTGGGTATTTGGGATATTTATGTATCTCATGTGCAGCTAACCTCCAGGTTTGCGATCTCGTCAGGGATACCTTAAAACGGTGCTCTGGCAAAATATCGCCTATAATTAACGGTGTTCTACCAGGTAAATAAATACTCCAGCTCTTGTTGTGATCAGGAGTATTCATTTTCAACTGTTTCCTCTCTATATTATCAACATCTCCCCACCAGAAAACAACCCTGAATGCCATTGTTGTCCAGCTTGATACGACCATTAGCATCAACAGACAACCAGAAAACAACCCTGAATGCCATTGTTGTCCAGCTTGATCGACCATTAGCTCAACAGACAAAATGACAACTGCTTTATTGATTGGATTTCCATTGCTCCCGAAGGCAATCTGTCCACTTACTCCTTGAGCCGTAACGGTTCTCAGGCCTTCTGTGAGCATCATCGGTTTACCACGTTATCGACGTTTTTCCTGTATTCAGTGCATTCTCGCAGCCCTGTAAGAGTGCGAACATTGCATCATAGGAGAGTATGACATCACTATCAGCACGAGTATAGCCATACTGTCCATCTGGATATCGACCAGTAGGATTAAAAGCAGCCTTGTATTCAGAAAAGAACGAGGGCTGCTCACCCATCTGCAACATAGTCCACTCGTCTGGATAAGCAAAGGCAGTGAAATGTAACCGACTAAAACCTGCTCGTGCGCTGGTAAGATAGCCATTCAGCTGGTAGAGGGCATCCCCACCTAGCACTTGCAGATTTGGTTGCGAGGCCGGTAAGTTAATGAGCAACACCGACAGATCATCTGAATAGCCAGAAAAGTAAATGAGATCCGGCTTGAAGCTCAGCGCCTTTTGCAGAAGTAAGGGCAGTTCCTTGCTGTCCCCAACGGTATACGACTCGGTATCTATGATCACACTTCCGTTCACAGCGAAGTGTTTTTGAAAATCAGCGGCCAGATTATTGCTATATGAATTGTTGGGGTCAACAAAGATCGCTACACGGCTGGCATGTAGCTTCGATCCCTGGCATAATTTGCACCCGCGACCGCCTGGGTCTCGTTTGCAGGGGCCACACGAAAGAAGAAGGGAGAGATATTCGTAAGATCATCAGCGGAAGCGGTCGGCGAGACCAGCGGTATCTTTGCGCTACTCAGCACAGGAATAGCAGTATGTGTGTAGGCACTATAGGGCCAACCCATTACGCCAATGATGGTCTGATCCCGCCTGGCGGCTTGCACGATCTGTTGTGCTACTATCGCCACATTATCCGCACGACCACCAGCATTAGCAATCAAGAGGCGAACCTGTGTCCCTCCATTGAGCTTTAATCCATCGTTATATTCTTTTTGAGCCAGATAAGCGCCTTGCAAGGTATCGCGCCCTGTACCGATAGCACTTACGTTACCTGTAAGCGTTGTTCCAATAACTAATGTAATATATGGCCGACCAGAAGCAATCACCCGCTGATCCTCCAAGTAGATGAGTGCTTCCGCGTCACTTGAATCACTACGCGCAGCACTATGCCAGAGCGATATTGCTCCCGCGATATCATCGTTTTTCAGCATTGCTGAAGCTTGCAGTTTGAGATCTCCATCTATCCGACCATGACCAACATCAAAGGCAAACATCCCATCGCTTATCCCAATAGTCTCGCCAGATTTAGTAATACTAACACTATTTCCACTGAGACCGGGTGAACTACTTGCTGTACTTATTGGACGCAAAATTGGTAAAAGAGCAGCGATAAGAATAAGTGCAAAGAGAAAGGTCATCGCCCACTTTTTCTGCACTTCTATTGCCATGTGTCTTTTGTGGGCAATATTACCTTTTATGGCCTGATACGCTGTAAGGTAATAGCAACTATCAGAGCAGCTCCGATAATGCTAAGTTGAACAAATATCGTTTGAGGGATACTCGCAAGGGCTACAACGATTGCTCTAAAAACCTGCCCTTTCTAAATCAAGAAAGAGAGAATAAGATGAGCTTATATGAAGCACTCACGCTACTAATTGGGCTGGCCCCATTGATTATTCAGGGCATACCATGGTTCATCAAAACAGGACGTACTCTAAAAAGCTCAATAAAGAAGTTAATGAAGAGGTAGGAAAATTATGCTTACCATGTTTTATTCAAAGATCTGCTATAATTGTACAGTTTACATAATTGCACGATATTGCTCGTCGAGCAATATTGTGCAATTATGTAAACCGTACAATTATACACGAAAAAGAATATTAGTACTTGCTACCTGGCATTTGCTTATAAACATCAAGCCAGCTATTTGCAATCTCGACCTGGGCTTGCTGCAAAGATATGGCACCAGAGCATACCTGGCTGTGCAGGTAGTTCTCGACCTGATCCTTCTCGTGGAAGCCCGGTTTTGGCGACGCTGCCTCCGGCCAGAGATTGGCGATATCATTCGAGCCACCCAGCTCCAGGCTGATCAGGTGATCGACTTCGTACTGGCCTGTCGTGTGACTCTGGATACCGTATTCGGCATAGACCTGGTTCTTTTCGCTGGTAGGCACATTGCGGACGCCGCTGGAGTAGCCCGACTGGCAGATCTGGGATTTTGTCGCATCAGGGAAGATCGCACCAGGCGTACAGGCTTTATCCTGATACGCTCCATTTACCTGGCAACCAGAGGTTTTTGTTCGCTGTCCAATCGTCTGCCCCTGTCCTACAGAACCAGAACCGCCAGAGTTGCTCCCGCTCTTCTTTGTGCTGGAACCTGAACCATAGCCCGTTGAACCATTACTATTGCTACTGGAATAACCACTGCTACCAGAGCCAGGGCCGGTCGAGACGTTTACATTGCAACCGGTGAGTACAACTAATAATACCAACATGCATCCTAGCGAATAAAAGTACTTCATATAATTACCTACCTTTTCCAAACCGCCACTTCATGGGCGACAACGCATTAAGCACCATAAGGTACATGCTCCTCTACATTAAATACTCTGTCAATCTAACATATATATACACATCAATCTACAAACTATTTGCGAGAAAGAAATTGTAAATATTTTCTGTATTGAGATCAATTTACGAAGAATGAAGCCAGGGGTATTCGTCGGACTTCCCAATCAAACGTGATCCGCCAAACGGATACCCAAAATCTGCCTATCCGGGGTGTATCCATCTCCATCTACTAATCGGATTGTAGGACGAGCCAGGTGCCTTCGAAGTTACGCGCCTGTAGATCGGCACGGGTGATCCAGTAATAGAGCAGGCCAGCGCTGGCCCAATGCATGCCGATGCGCTCATCGCTATCGATCTGGAAGAGCAATTGCCAGCGCAGGGCTTTTTGAGCGAGTTCAGGACTATCAACATTGGCAGTGATGTTTTGCGAAGCGGTTTCGCATTGCAGCCGCATATCGTCCTGCAAGGTCAAGGGATGGCCGAGCAGTTGGTCACGTGGCTCGGTAGCGCCGTGATTATCGGTGAAGCGAGCGAAGATGGGATCGTAGCGTTGCTGATTCGCATCGCTCCAGGGCAGGCCGGGCACTTCTAGCTGCGGCTGTGGCGAGAGAGTGAGCTGGCTACTGAATGTAAGGGAGCTGGCTTTAAACTGGCTATCGGCGGGTAGATCGTGGGGCACGGATGTACGTTTCAGGTGAGCCGTATCTTCGCTGAAGAAGACACGCCACGCGCCAGTATCGCCAACCGCATCACCATATGTACTCTGCTTCGCATCATAGAAGAAAGAGAGCAGGCCACGCGCCGGCAATACATGCTCGACATCGTACTGATGGACCTCTTCAAGCCGGATCTGGCCGATAAACGATTGTGAGATGCCCTGCCACTGCGGCCACCCGATGCCTGGAGGCAGGTCGGGCAGTCCACCAAGCTTTGATGCACCTACTTGTATGGTTGCTTCCTCGACCGGTGCGCTGCTATGTACACGTATCGACGGGCGCGCAATAGCGTCAAGGTGCGGAACCAGAGACTTAAAATCAGCTTGTTCAAAGGCAGCTTGTATATTCTGAACGCTCATTGTTTCCATTATTTTATCCTCTACTATTTATTTATGCTACGCCTAAGCATTGTACATAAATATATGCTTACAATGCAACAGGCTTAAAGGATCGATAGAAGAAAGGATGAGAAGCGCGGCAAAGCAGCACAAACTCATCCAGCACGAGAGCAATGGCGATTAGGAGCCTGACACACACAATACTCTCTTTGTGCTAAGAATGCTCAGAGCGTTGATCTCCAAATTCCGCCGAATTGCATCACAGACAATGAATATTCCCAGCATTGCGCTTAGAAATCCATCAACATCACTCACAAATAGTCTATAATATGGAATATATAAAGTAAGGAAGAAATGATACCGCCACAGTAAGTAGTGGAGGGTTCCTTGTTTAAGCTCATTTTCGCACGATGATTTGAGCTCTCCACCGGATACTGTAGCTTTACCGAAGAAAGCCATACAGGTAAATATATCCTGAAGAGCTTTCATTTTTTTATCATGGACCCTTACCAACTAGAGAAGCCGGCAGGTCATACAGAAGAAGAGCGTACATTGCTGGTGCAGCCATTAAATTAAATAGTGCACATACGCGTAGCAGAATCTCATAGAGCGAGGTAGACACGATGACAGAAAAAGCGACGTTCCGACAGGTGATTGGAGAGGCCGGATCTCCTGATCTGGATATTTATTGCGGCTCAGCCATGCCTGAGCTAGCAAAGGCGGTTGCGGATCGTCTGGGACGTCCACTTGGCAAGCGTGCGTTGGACCATTTTCCTGATGGGGAGTGCCATGTGCAACTTCACGATAGTGTGCGTGGACGCGATATCTATATAGTGCAATCTACCTTTACACCGGTCAATGAACGGCTCATGGAACTGCTGGTGATGATCGATGCCTCCCGACGTGCCTCTGCCAGTCGCATCACAGTGATTATTCCATATTATGGCTATGCACGGCAGGAAAAGAAATCCACGGGTCGCGAACCGATCACGGCGAAATTGGTCGCGAACCTGCTCACCACCGCAGGGGCGAACCGCGTCGTCGCCCTCGACCTGCACTCGCCAGCTATCCAGGGCTTTTTCGACATCGAGATGATCCACCTGACAACTGTACCGATGCTGGCAAATTACATTCGTACAACCATCGATTTACACGATGCTGTACTCGTTACACCGGACACTGGACGCGTAAAAGTGGCGGAAAAATATATTAACCTGCTCAATCTGCCACTCGTCGTCATGCATAAGCAACGCAGCGGTGAGCGCGGGGAAGGGGTCGAGGTCAACGCGATTATCGGCTCGGTCGAAGGGAAACGACCTATCATTATTGATGATATTATTGGTACAGGTAGCACGATTACGACGTGTGCGCAGGCCTTGCTTGCCAGCGGGGCACAACCAGATATTACGGTTGCGGCCGTCCATGGCGTATTCAGTCCACCCGCAGAAGAGCGCCTGGCGATGCCTGAGATCACACGAATTATTATCACCGATACTATTCCACTACAGAGTAAAGCACTCGCACAAAAAATAACGGTCATTTCTGTGGCCGATCTCCTGGCCGAAACGATACGGCGTCTCCATGAGGGGCGCTCGATCAGCTCGTTGTTCCACAAGTGGAACGATGAATTTCCAGTGTGAGGACAGTGCTTGTTTCCCTTGCGTGCTCACGCCTTCATCGTTCATTCCTTTGTTCTCTTCTATTCCCTGTAATTTACGCTTTTCCAATATTTGCGTAAAGTGCAAATTACCGGAAAAGTGCAAGATACATACATACAATAGAAAATAAGCGCCAACAGATCAGTGGGGTAGATGACGTTGATGACGGGCAAAAGCCACGACCCATGCCTGCTGCTCCTCCGTCTCCGGCACAGGACGACCCCGAGCAGCACTGAGCATCTCAAATGCCTGCTCAGGAGCGAAACCGGCCAGTACCAGAACATTCGCCGCCATAAGCGATGATCGACCGATCCCTTGCCGACAATGCAGGGCAATATGCTTCCCTTCCAGCAAATAGCTCTTTAACTGCTCCAGAAAACTAAATGTATGTACAGAAAAGGGAGGAACGCCCATATCCTGAATCGGGAATGAAAGGTAAATAACATTCTGGAGGCGGCAGCACTCTTTTTCCTCTTTAAGCTCTAACTCCACCACTTCATCGGGCATAAGCAAAGAAACGAGAACGTCCACGCCCGCCAGACGTATGGCCTTGATCTCATCAAGCAACCAATCATTACCTCGTGGACGAGCCATGATGCTCACCCGCCCAACCGGAAACTCTGGAATAGAATATAGCTGTGCGCGCATAATTGCTCCTCCTTCTCATCGTTGATCCTTCAAATAACTCCTTGTCAGGTGAACCTTGGCAAAAGAGGCTCATTCCATTCGATAAGCCAGGGCTCTAACCACTCTTTTTTATATCTACCTTCCCCATTCCAACAAATACGTGTCTATCCTTTGAGCACGCCCCCATGATAGACCAGTTCATAGACGAGAAGAGTGTCGCGCAAGATGTATTCTTTGCCTCGAAAGAGCTGAACATCTCCCTCACTTTGATCTATATAGCTTAACGGCCCCTCTGAATAATTAAACCCACCTAAAAATCTTTCTTCCCGGTACATGTGGGAGAGGCTTTTCATAATCATCTCGCCAGCTTGCGATGCGGTGATCTTATCAGGCTGAAGAATGGTCCCCAGATAATTCATGCCCCAGACAGGCTGCAACCGATAGTATACAATTTCCTGCCCAATAAAATCACTTTCCCCAAGATAACTATCGTGATAGGTCCAGTTGCCCTCCGTAAATTGCAGATCTTTTGAGCCTAAACGATAAGGCAGCAGCCTCTTCCCTCCCCCAACATATGTATTTTGCTTTGCACGAATAATAAATTGCTCTAGCATTTTATTTGTGAATTCTTCCATGTGTCTTTTCCTTTCCCTCTACAATATATACACTAACCGTACCGAATATCTTCACTCAGGAGCTCTTACCCATTCACCTATAGCTACTATTTATATATTGGTATGTAACCAAATTATATATCCCTCTAATCGACATCTCCTGACATATTTGACTCTTTTTGTGCTGAGATAGATCAACTTCGTAATTAAGTTAGCGTCAACGCCAAAAGGATTGTCGCTATGTGCTCTGCTTCGGTTCGCCTCGAAATTGATAGGGCAATATATTACTTTCAATCTTGAATTTTATAAAAATCAATTGACAAAT
The DNA here is from genome assembly GCA_963850365.1 of uncultured Chloroflexia bacterium. GTDB lineage: Bacteria > Chloroflexota > Ktedonobacteria > Ktedonobacterales > Ktedonobacteraceae > Dictyobacter. The sequence goes on along the minus strand of CAWKKX010000016.1, from coordinate 119,317 downwards.
GCGGATACATATGTTATATGAGATATAGCTTATTAGTACAAGGAGAAAACGTATAGACTAAGTTGTCATATTAACGTACGAGAGTTGTAAGACAATGACCTTGATACCTGCTATACAGGAATATAGCAGGAATATACCCTGTTGTTCTCTTCAGTGTTTGAGGAAAATGAGTAGTATGTGCACTATTTATAAGCAATGGATCTCTTGTAGCAAAAACATTTTCCCCTTATCACACCCGTATAATTTCCCTCCCTATCCCATTAAATAAGTACGCCCTATTTGTCTTGTCCCTTCTCTCATCTCCTTGCAAAGAAGCATAAAGAGTAACTAATAAAACATGAAGAAAATGAAAGAGAGAAACCCAATGACGCGTAATATTTCTCGCCGTGCAGCGCTCAAAGCAGGAAGCATTCTAGTGGGCGGGATGGCCTCCCCACTCTTCACCTTTGGAGGTCCTCTTCTAGCAGCCCCCACTGCAACTGGACCGCTCCCCTGGGATGCAGCGAACACCATCCTGACAAACATCGTATTGCCACAAATCCCCAACCGTAACTTCACGGTTACCGATCCGGCCTATGGAGCCGTGGGCAATGGTACTACGGACAATACCACCGCCTTCCAGAAGGCAATCACGAGCTGCAATTTGGCCGGAGGCGGACACGTTATTGTCCCGGCAGGTACATATGTGACGGGCGCAATCTATCTCAAGAGCAATGTGGACCTGCATCTCAACGCCGGGGCCGTACTCATGTTCAGCGGCGACGCGTCCAAATATCCGCTGGTGCTCACCCGCTACGAAGGCATTGAATGCTTGAACCATTCGCCAATGATTTATTCCCACGGTGAGACAAATATCGCGCTCACCGGTAGTGGCATCCTGGATGCTTCCGGTACGGCCACCTGGAATAAAGGTGCCAACCGTGCGGGCGTCCTCGAACCAATGGTAGCCGCAGGCACACCGCCCTTGCAGCGCAACGTCGCGGGCAAGCTCCGCTCAGCGTTCGTAGAACCCTATAGCTGTACCAATGTGCTCATTCAGGGCATAACCGTGCGCAAATCTCAGTACTGGCAGGTGCATCCAACCCTGTGCAAGAGCGTGACCGTCGATGGCATAACGACCAACATCTCCGGCCCTAATACCACCGATGGCTGCGATCCCGAATGCTGCGATCACGTCGTCATCAAGAACAGCACGATCAAGGCCGCCGATGATGACATTGCTATTAAGTCTGGCCGCGACGCCGATGGTCGTCGCATCAATACACCCTGCCAGAATATCGTCATCTGGAATAATACCTTTGAGGGCACGCAGGGCGCAATCACGCTCGGTAGCGAGCTGACTGGTGGACTCCAGAATATTTATATTTTCAACAATTCGATAGTTGGTAGCGGCGTTAACTATGCGCTCTTCATAAAGTCGAACACCCAACGCGGCGGATTTATCAAAAATGTAAATATCGATACCTTTAGCGGTGCCAAAATCAAGACTGCGGTCGTCTTCCTCACGATGACATACTTTAACCAGACCGGCAACTTCCTGCCGGACTTCAGTGGCCCCTTTAACCTCAACAAATACACTATCAGTACCGCTCCAATTGTGCTGAATATGAGTGGTCTATCCAACGATAAAGTTGGAACATTCAATCTATCCAATAGCACATTCACAAACATAACCAATTCGACGAATAAGATCTCAAACGTGTCAAAGTTAAACCTCACAAACGTCACTATCAATGGCAAGTAGACATTAACTTACGTACGATACATATATAGCAAAATGCACTGTTCCTCTGAACAGTGCATTTTATAGTATAGCCTTTGAAAAGCTTCGTATGGCTCTATGTTGTAGCTTTAATCCTGATTGCGCTTACGTTTCTTATGTTATGGCTAAACGAAAACTATCTGCAACCACGACGACAAGCACAAAAGCAAACACAAGTCACCCCACTCCAGCAACAATCACAAAAATACCCATAAGTATTTTCCCAGGTACAAAAAGCTGACTTGAAGCATCCTTAAAGCAGAGTCACATACGGAACCGATGGCACAGGCTCGGCACGAGTTGAGTTAGCAAACGGCATTGTCAGATAGTACGGTCCAAAGCTCACCGCCGTACTTGCCGGCACCAGGGATGCCGACTGCGGCGCACGGGTCCAGGGCTGTCGGATCAACATATCAAGCCGCTGCATCCGCTCACCCGTTGCAGGAACAAGGATCGATCCTTGCGTAGCAGGCATACCGTTGAGCGCATTCACCGTATTCAGCACAACCATCACCGCCATAGGATCTCCTGTGAGCAGGGCGGCAATACGATCTGCATCAAAGTAGACCGTACGTAAAAAGCGTCGAGAACCAACGCGTATCGCAAATAGCAACACATACAAGATAAGCACCAGAGGAAGAAACGAGAATGTAGCAAAGAAGGCAGAGGCAAACGGGAAAAGCTGAATAAAGCTTGCAAAAACTCCTGGCTGAATAGCTATGACGAAAAAAGCTGCAAAGACCAAAAGCAGGATATTACGCAAAAAAGTCTTGAGACACATCTGCTTTCGTGTCAGGCCAAGTAGAATACCAATCATCGCATCTTGTTGTCGCCACTCTGTATAGCTCAGAAAGGTCTCACTGATAATCAGCGTGGGACGCCCCAGCCCAAGTATGCGCACATTGACGGTGCCTACCAGATCCTGCTGCACCTGTACAGATGCAAAGTTTATACCCGCAAGTCGTGCCCATGCCTCAATACGTGGAGCCAGAACAGCCCATTGTGTCTGCTCAATCGGATGCAGAGAGTTCGTCCAGGCATAGAAAGGGAAAGCAAACACGCCATTGAGAATAACTGCAATCCCCGAAAAACACAGCAACGTGAGCAAGCCAGCATACAAATTATACCCAAACAGTACAAGCCCACCCAACACCTCGAAGTAAAGAACCAATGGCACCAGTTTGAGCAAAACAGTTTTGACCTTCAACGTGACTATATCACTGCGTTGCAAACTGCTCATCTGCGATATCCGCAATGCCTCAACATCTACGAAGACAGATCCTACAATATCATGTATATAATGGGCAACATAGAGTCCAATAATAATTGCAGGAAATAATAAAATTATAAAATGAAATGCCTGGGAAAAGTCTAAGTAGTCAGCTTGAATAGAGTTAAATGCAATAATCGCTAATATCACAGCTATGCTCGGATAGGCCACCAGCACGATGATACTATTTATGCGCCGCACTTTTAGCAATATACTCACACGGGCTGCAGCAAAACGCTGGTAGGCTTCGAGCGACAACTTCCTCTCGAAACCCGCTATCACAACCTCACGTTGCAGTGCCCTCTGACGATACTTCACAGCTACTAAACCAATTACAGTAAAAATGAATATAAAAAAGATCTGACTCCCTATAAAAATGCTCGTCTCTGCTGCCATATAACAGAACCCGGTCCTTTCAGAGTAGTATATTCAGGGTATTATTTCCTCTATTTTCATAATGCTGCCATTGAAATTCGCCAATGTATATTACAGAGAAATAAGCCTGACATCTCAATAGCTAGCACACCATCCCGGCTATAAACGCTCTCATTGATGATGTCTGAAAAGGGATCGTTTGTCTGTTAAAAAGGTCACAATTCTTTCTCCTTGCGCAATCTCAAAAGTGACATTCACTCGTTTCGCTACCGTAGTCGGACAGGAAGCGCCTGGCATCAGATGGGGAATATGCAAAGTTCGCTGTTGTAACTGCAGCAATGCCAGATCTTGAGCAGACTAATCTCAGTGAGCTCACTTTAACCATGTTTGCTTCGCCGCCAAGAAGGAATTGGGCGCGCTGAGGAAGAATGACATTTTCTTTTTATCTCTGATAGAGTTCACGAATATGGTCGCCCAGCGCCGGGATGACCCGGAGCTTCAACAGACGTAGCTGAATGTTGAGGTCCCAGGCCAAACGGAATATTTGGTTATGGTCTTAGCAACTATGAGGAGAGACTTAATAAAACAAGTCTCTCCTCAGCCGGGTTACTTGGTGCTAATCGCGAAGACGTGCAGGTTACCCTGGTTGAGGTGATTAGGTAACGTGACGCTCTTAATTGTCTTGCCAGCTTTCAAGGCGATACCTTGATAGAAGATCGTTGGCAGCTGACCTTGCATCTGCATGCCGCCATCGGGCATATTGCGATAGCCAGTGCTAGCAACAACCTGGTTACCGCCCGCAGGCGTCTCAGTACCACCTCTGAGCGTCCAATCGCTAAAGGTGAACGTGAAATCCTGGGTCGAACCATCGGTATAGGTAATCTTCGCGGCACCTGTCGATGGGCCGATGCCCGCCGCGCCCAGGAAAGCCAGCGTGCTAGCACCCTGCGTTGATGGAATTGAGATTACCTGCCCTCTGGCATCGACATTGTCAGGTGTTCCGGCCGCCGACTTTGGCCAGCTAAAATTGACACCATTAAAAGTAATCGTCTTGCCCGGAGTGATGCCCGCACTCGCTAGTGCTTGAGCAGAGAATGAGAAGCCCACACTATCAAAGTTTCCACCATGTGGCGTACCATCATTGCTGATGCCAACGTTGTTGTAATCCAATGGCACCTGAACTTGCGCCGTTCCTGTTCCAGTCCCGGTTCCGGTTCCAGTTCCGGTTCCAGTCCCGGTTCCGGTCCCGGTTCCAGTCCCGGTTCCAGTCCCGGTTCCGGTTCCATTACATGTTTCGGTTACAGTGCCGTTGGCAAATGATAGAGTGCAGCTCTTCCCGTTGATCGTCACTGTACCAGCACAACCCGCTATGTTTGTGCCATCTACAACACAGTTTGGAGTAGTCCCTGTGCCGGTCCCTGTACCTGTACCAGTTCCCGTCCCTGTGCCTGTTCCCGTGCCGGTCCCTGTTCCCGTTCCGGTCCCTGTTCCCGTTCCCGTTCCCGTAGTGACGATAGTGGCATCGGTGACAACGCCATTGCCGTCGGTAACAAGGGTGATGGGGTTTGTGATGTTGAGCAGGCCTACACAATTGAGGCCGCCTGCGCCCAGGCTTGCGTTAAGGCGATTGGCTAGGAAGGTGAAGAGCGAGTTAGCCGTTGCACCGCCATCGGGCGAGGGCTGTTTCGCGAACAATTGTTTGTCAAGCGCGAGGTGAGCTGGCGAGATATTCACCAGGTTGGTACAATAGGCTTTTGTGTCGGCGTCGTTAAGCGTGTTGGCGACTGGCTGATCAACGCCAAGCCGGTAGGCATTGACTTTCATGAGATTGGGCTGGTTATTGAGCAGGACCATCTCATCACCGGCGGGAACCAATGCGATTGGTGCTTTTTGGTTTGCAGCGGCCTGCAACTCGTCGGTAGCCATGGTCGCAGTCTTCGTTCCGTTATTGACGAGGTCTGGTATCATCCATGCGCTACAGCCAAGCACTGGATCGAGGATGCGCGAGACCAGGGCATTATCACTTGGATTGCCGAGTGTGGTGGTATTCTGTGGTTTCGGCTTGATCGGCTTCTTGGTCAGGACATTGGTGAGTTTTTTACCACCATTTTGTAAGCGAGCCTGATTGGCCGCCGATAGCTGAGCGATCTGGCCGTTGGCGGTGGCGAGATACTGTGTCTGCACGTTGTCGCTCTGATCCATGTCTACGATGGAGAAACTGCGCGTGGTGGGGCAGGCCTGACCATCATTGGCGGTACCGAGCGCCGGGACGGTGAGATGGTGACTGCGAATGGCCTCGTTGGCCGCCTGGAAGAACTGTGGCGCGTTACAATAGGCATACTGGCCGAAGTCAGTGCCCCCTGAACCATTGATGCAACGACCATTAGCGGTATCTCCGGCAAGGTGTAGGAAAGTGCCGTTGAAACCAAACCAGAGTCCAACGACCGCGCCCTGGGGCAGCCGGGGCACAAACGGCGGGATCGCAGGCTGTGTGCCCTTATCGATGACCAGCGGCTCGTAGGCCGAAAATGTGCTCGTCTTGGAATCAAAAATAACTGCCTGTACAAAGGCCGATTGGTTTACATTGGCCTCGTTACAGGGTCCTTGTGCGGGATCGGTGGCAAATAATTGATATGGGGTGGCCAGTCCTTCCGCCGTCAGTGGCTGATTGGGTAGCTGTAGCGAGCAGTTCGCGTTGGTGGTTGCCGCAAATGATGCCTGTATGCGCGGAACAGCGAAGGCGGCACCAGCGATAAGTGCAAGCACAAGAGGAACACAAATACCGGTTAACATCAACGGAGATAAGCGGCGCTTTTTAGCTCCGTACGAAGAAGTTCCTGATGGCTGCGAGTGGGGTCGAGGTTTTGTTAACATCTCTTTTTATAAATACCTTTCAATACTTGAATCCAGCTCAAGCGCTAGATGTTTTCTTGTAGGTGTAGGGCATTTCAAAAATACATTTGTACAAATACATTCCCTACACCATCTTTGCATGATGGGCTTCCTTTTCCGCAACAATACCTGGCTTTCCGGTCGTCCGTCATTGCAGGGAAGAAGAGCATATACATACCATACACTTGCAATGCGTTGCCCTTTGTGATATATCCTTCTGGCTCACCTATGAAAGCCAGGCCAAAGACTAGAGTTTTGTCGCAGTATTCGAAAGAAGAGACAGTCATAGCGACGCGCTATGAGCTGATATAAATAGTTTTGAAATCGTATAAATAAGTATTTACAATGGCTATCTTACCATGAGGATAAACATAGATTTTCATTCTGCCAATAAATTGGTAAGTTGGTACTATTGGCCGGTTGAGATATCGCAACTATGACCACCCGATGAAGATGGTTTGAGGCTTGAGTCTGCTCATACTAACCTACTTCACTGATACAAATCTCACAGAGGTAATCTCGCTTCTCGTCCCATTAGAGAATTATTGCTCTGAATATAGATTGTATCAAGAGAAACTCAGGAACGTTTTGGGCTGATAACTTAACTTCTCATCATGAAGAACAGACAAATAGATAAGCAAGCCCCATAGAGCTAAAGCTTGCTTATCTGTTTATACATACATTAGTACGAATATTAAAAACTCGCGGCTGCGATCAGAGTCTCAATCGTCGCTATTGCTATCAATCTTTATTGTGGTGTCACCTCGACACCTGCCAGACGTACGTTTGTCACCCAGATCTGCCCTTTTCCCGTCAAGTTAATCCCAAACAAAACAAAGACACTATCTGAAGGAACCTCGATCTGCGTTTCATAACGCGCCCAATTCTGGGTTCCCTGGATTATCGCTTGCTCGCGCTCTTCGGGCGTCCTTGTCCTACCTGGATCAACTACGCGCAGATATAAGCCCGCCTGCTGCTCAACACCCACTGTTTTGATGTCCGCCGAGAGGCATGCTTGCTTGCCTCGGTAGTCATCGGCCTGAATGGCCTGACGGAGATCGGCTGAGCCAATTGGTTGTAGTACCTGCGCTTTGAGATAGCCACTCACGGCACCAGATTGAAGCCCACCTGCCTCCGTTCCACAAACATAGTCTTGCCAACGAGTCCCACCATGATCCGACAAAAATGAGCCTCGTAATTCCCAGCGCTGTAACCCCTCCGTAAATTGGAGATTTTGCGGCTCTTTGATTCGTGCAATTTTGGTGTTGAAGGAAAAGGTGTTTTTTCCAATAAGGTCTTTATGGCTTGTTCGAGCCCCTTATCATCTGTCGCTCCTCCAACGGACGCGAGGCTTACGCCAATCCTTTTCACCACTTCATCAGCAACTATGATGGGGCTATTCTCTTGCACAGCAAGGATAAGTGCATCCTCAAGCCGTGCCTTAATTTCATGGTTTCCGTTGGAAGTCTGCAGGAGGACGCGAGCATAGAGCAACTGATCCTGCAATTCGTCAATATGGACCGCCTGTACAATTCCACCCGTTGCTCTTAGAAGGCTCGACACAAAATCGGTAATAGATGGCTCATTAGGAGCTCCCTTCCGTGATTTTTTATTGAGCAGGATGGCAAGAGGGAATCCTGCTGGCGGGCTCAACCAGAGTGGAAGAATTTGTCGGCCCGATAGATCGTGCAGGACAATCAATACGCGCTGCTCTTGCGGGACCACCTTCACGACGTTCATAGTTGTCATTATTATTCTCCTCTGCTTGCTTGAATTGATGAGTGAGAGATCGGGATAGGAAAGCATCAGTTGTTTTTTCAACTGGCCGCGTCCCTCATGCAATCGACTCTTTACCGCAGTTAATGAAAGGCACAATTGTGCAGCGATCTCCTCTAAGCTCAGATTCTCGTAGTAGAAGAGGAACATCACAATACGGTTTTTGGCGGAGAGCCTTTGTACCGCTTGCTGAACTGCACAGCGCAGTTCGTCTTCCTCTACTACAGCAAAGGGATCAGTCATTTCAGCGACTGGCTGATACTCATCCCAGAAATCGAGCGAGAGAAGGCTAGTAACACGGCTACGTTGCCAGTTCCGGCACACATTCAATACGATCCCATAAAACCAGCTTTTGAAACTGGCGGGATCGCGCAACTGATCAAGCGAGAGGTATGCTTGCAATACAGCCTCTTGTACCAGATCCTGCGCTGTTTCTCGCTGCATGATTCGGTGCAGCGCAATAGCAAAAGCCATGGTCTGGTAGCGTTCAAGTAGCAAACGAAATGCCCCGGTGTCGTCAGCACGGGCCAACCGCACAAGTTCTGTATCAGTTAATTCATCCATATACAACCTGGTATCGTCCCCTCTTCATGATTCTTTGCACTTATCTAGTAGCAAAAATATAGGAAAAGGTTGGAAGATTTGCCAGGAAATTTTGAGAAGATCTTTTGCACATCTAAAAATAGATGAACAATCCCGTTTAGGCTGCCTCAATACGATCTATAAGTTGATCAATCGTGTTACGTACAACCCGATTCCATCTCATCATTCGCCCATCGGGTAGCGCGATATAGTCGTCCTCGTCGCCCTGATGGTTAGCAAGCGCCTGGAGGATCTCAAGCAGAGGTCTATCGTCAGAGATCTCCGCGAGTGCCTGCATCAATCGGATGCAGTCGTACAAATTGTGACGGGTCGCTTTTAGTGCGGCAAGCAGGGGTTGTATAGCTTGCGTCTCTCTCCATTGCGCAAAAGCACTGGCCACCTGGGTGCGCACTTCCCGTACAGGATCGTCCGTGAGCGCCTTGAGGAATGCTTGCACGATCTCTGGTCGATGGAATGATCGTAAAGCAGCAGTAGCGGCTATACGAATCTGCCGCTCCTTATCAGCAAATTGTCTGAGAAGTGGGTCGATAGCACGCTCATCACCGCTATTGCCAAGCGCATCTATCGCACGACAACGTACAAGAATCTTCTCGTCACGCAGAGTAGCAAGGAGCGGTTCAACTGCTCGCTTATCGCTATGCTTCGCCAACGCCTCAGCAGCTCGCCAACGCACCTGCCAATTTTCATCGACAAGCAGAGATAACAGCAGGGGAACCGCCCGTTCATCATCCCATTGTCCAAGTGCAAAAGCGACAGATCCGCGCAACGACTTCAACGTGGAATCTTCGACCACCCTGATAAATGCTTGTGCGACCTCTGGCTGATGAAACGAGGCTAACGAGACGGCGGCAAGGATGTATATCCTGATATCCGCATTTCTCTCGAAAAGCTGCCTCAGAAGCGGATCGATAGCACGCTTATCGCCAAGCTGGCCTAACGCCTCTATCGCGGCAGAGCGCGTCGTATCATCCGCGAGGGCCATAATCAGCGAGTCCACAGCACGCTCATCGCCACGTTCTCCCAACGCACAAATTGCGCCACAGCGCACGGTGGAATCTTGATCGGAAAGTGCCCTCAGCAGAAGCGGTACTGCATCTTCGCTCCATTGCTTAAGCGCAGAGACCAGCGTAACACGTACTTGCACAGCAGGATCGTCTGCAAGCACCTGAGTGAATGCCTGCGCGACCTCCCGACACTCAAAGGCGGCTAAGGCTCGTATGCTTGCAATACGTATCTGCTCATCTTTTTCAACAAGCTGTGCGATTAATGGGGCAATGGCACGCTCATCAGCGAGCAAACCCAGAGTTTTCATCGCCTGACAACGTACAGCAATATGTTCATCGCTGAGCATAGCCAGAAGAGGTACAACTGCCTGCACATCCTTACGCCTTGCCAGTTGCTCAGCCGCCCTCAAACGCACATGCTCATCCTCATCGGAAAGAGCAAGGATAAGCAACGGGACCAGTCGCTCATCGTCCCAGGGTCCACGTGCAAAAGTCACAATGCCGCGCACCTGTTTCACTGTCGGATTGGCAAACACTTTACCAAATGCCTGCATCACCAGTGGAGCAGGAAATAATGTTAGCGCGACCAATGCAGGAGTAGATAGATAATGGTTAGAGAGATATACCAGAAGAGGCTCAATAGCTCTAACGTCGCCGAGTTCTCCTAGCTTTTCCGCCGCTTGCTTACGTACAAGGGAAGTCTGGTCGTTGAGCATTGCAATCAGCGGCTCGACGATCCGCACGTCATTATATTTTGCAAGAGCTTCAACAGCGTTTTGCCGGATGGATTCGTCTTCGTCGGCAAGTGCTTTCAAGAGAAGCAGCGCGGCTTGCTCATAGTTATAGGGTCGTAATGCTCTTAGAGCTGCATAACGCACTTCCCATTCCGGGTCGCTCAGAGCCAGGGCCAGTTCTTCTAAAGAGCGTTCGGGTAACATAAATAATCCTTATACAAAAATTTTATCAGGTGCATTTCACGGCGATTCTACCACAGCCGCATTTTAATAGAAAGAGACAAATTCAATGTTCTACATTTTAAAAAGTGTCGCAAAAATATGAGTTACCCCTGATTTTCATCTGCGTCACTTGCATATTCCTGCCTTCTCTTTTTAAGTATATATTTTCCATCTTTTGCTATATATATAAAAATATACACTAAAATCACGTTTTGCCTTTTTACTTTCTATCAAAGAGAAAAAGTAAAAAGGCAAAACGTGATTTTAAGAAATTTGATTTTTATGCCACAGGGACAATTTCAAACCAGGTGCGAGTAGAGCGACGAAGTGAGCCAACGACGTTGATAACCCAATAGAGGAAGCCAAAGCGTTTAGCCATGATGGCGTTGACGCGTGGGCGGTCAGCATCTGGGACGAAGGTAACAATGCCTTCGATCTCGGGACCGTGAACGTTGCCCCTTCGATCACAGGGAGCTAGCAAGACATGGGGATTGTTGCGCAGGCGCTTCACTTTGCCAGTCTCTTCAGCTGTCACAACATACAGTTTCCGATCATTATCTGGATCGAATACAAACCAGACCGGGGTAGCAACCGCTATCCCCCTCTTGCGAAACGTCTTGAGCAAAATGAATTGTTCTGATACCAGGGATACAAAAGGTGAATTGCTCTCAGCGCTCGTTTTCTCAATCATGTCTTAATGCTCCTCTGTAAATAGATTAGATATTTTGATAGTATAATTGTATGCTTTTAAGAACGCGTTTGGTGCTCGTTACACCTGCCTTATTTTCATATGATTTTACTTCCCCCCAGCTCTTCTAACATTTCTTTTTTTATTTTTGCACTTTCACAATTATCGCCAAAATAAAAAAAGAGGGCTGAAGACCCTTGACAGCCCATGTACATCGATGGTATAGTATGAGCAATGAAAGGAGGTGGTGTGTACATGTATGAACCTAGTCGCTGCACAGGCAGCGTTGAGTGCCACACCTTCCAGATGAGAGGGATCGGGCTCTAACCCATACTCTCCGTTTGGAATTGGCTTTCCGATGTTTTCACTTAACCTTTTCAGGTTATCGTGACTAGCGCCAATGTATTTCATGATCCTCTTGAGGGTTCTGAAAGAAAAAGGTGATGGTTTTAGCACACAATTGCTGATAGGTGGTGCATTCTGCCTGTCTGTGCAGTACATCAGGGCGGTGATGAACAAGAAATTTTCATCACCGCCCTCATTTTTTGCCCCGTGCACATGTAATACAGGCTTTACACCTATCTGGCATTTATCAAGTAAGCTTGAGCCACCACCACATTGCCACTACATCTTTCCAACTATTTTAGAATACGCTACCAGCAATATTGCAAGAGGCATCTTCTAGTGTCCCTTGCAATATATTTATATATAGCGTTCCCAAGAATATCTATACAAAGCTACAGCAATTTACAATTTGACAATTCGCTTCCTAATATTTTACAATTCGATTAGAACGTCCTGGTGCAACGACACGTTGTCTATTTCTTCTTCTATATCTGGCCATAGTACGCAAAGACGGTGCCTATATCTACTATTATATGGAAGAAGAATCCAACGGGCATCAGAAATAAACTTTCACATGATGTGCAAAGTTGTGTAAAAAAAAGGATTTTTCAAGAATGAATGCAAAGAAGCAACGCATCAGTTTTTCCCTCATGATCATGCTTATGATCGCGGGAGCAATCTTCGTAGTACTCGATCCTGGCGCGAGTGCGCAAGCTGCAGGTGGCGGCGGCGGGGGAACAGTTCCAGGTGCAGGTTCCAATCCGCTGAACTGCCAGCTCCTCACCACCGGGGTACCTCCAGTGCATCCTCCAACTTTCCCGGCTAAATTTAGCTTTGGCAGTGGGCCAGTAGCAACCGGCTATACACCAGTCCTGGCAACTACTGCTTATAGCGCGGCACGTGGGTATGGCTTTGCCAGCACGGCCTACCTCGTTTCCGTTGATCGTGGCGGGCCTGATACCCTACATAGACACTTTATTACCAGCAGCAAACAGTTTCTCTTCAATGTAGATGTCCCTAACGGAAACTACAACGTCACGGTCATCTTAGGAGATAATGCGGCTACTTCGGCGGACACAGTAAAAGCCCAGTGTGGACGAGTTGTGCTGAATAAATTAACGACGGTCAGCGGTCAGTTTAGCAGCCAGACGTTTACGGTCAACGTTGCGGACGGTCAACTCAACCTGCAATTTGCCTGGACCGCTCCAAAAGTCGAGGCCGTTGAGATTGATAAAGCGCCGACGGCAAAGACGCTCTTCCTGGCCGGTGACTCAACGCTCTGCGATCAGCCTCCCCAATCTGACCCCTATATTAGCTATGGCGGCTGGGGACAGATGCTGACTCCATACTTCAAGCCGGGGGTAGCCATCGCCGATTATGGGGCATCGGGCCGAACCTCCATCAGCTTTATTAATGAAGGACGCTTAAATGCAATTCTCAAGGTAATCAAGCCAAACGATTACTTATTCATTCAGTTTGGTCATAATGACGAGCATGCAGGTTCGGGCAGTTCTCCCTTTACGACCTATAAGGCCGCACTGCAAAAATATATCGATGGAGCGCGTGCTCATCAAGCGATCCCTGTCCTGGTAACGCCGGTCGCCCGAAGGAGCTTCGACAGTAGCGGCAAGATCGTCGATACCCATGGGAATTATCCAGTAGCGATGCGCCAACTGGCGGCAGCCGATAAAGTCCAACTCATCGATTTGACGGCACTGAGCATGACATACTTTCAATCGTTGGGGCCTGTGGGAACAAAATCAGTCTTTTTCTTCCTCAATGCCGGCGTATCCCCTGACTATCCTAACGGGGTCGCGGATAACACGCACTTCGACGTCAACGGAGCAATTAAGGTTGCAGGATTAGTGACGGGCGCAATCCAGTCACAAAACATTCAGCCTTTGGCATCGTATCTCAAGTAGCTAACACGTGTGAAGAGAGGGTAATACGACTATCCAACCCATCTCTTCTAAAGAGGAACCGGCATAGGAGCACACATGGTCACGCCCCTATGCCGGTTTTTCAGCTCTTGCGCCGGGACCCGCTCTCGAAGGGTGGAGATAAGACGGGTGAGTGTCGTCACTCCTGGCAGCAGGACTTTCTTCTCCAAAAGCCAAGCGGTTGCCAGATCAATGAAAAAAATGGGTGACATATGCGACGAACACACTTGTCATAAATCCAATAACTGTCGAAATCGTCCCCCATAAGATCTTAATTTGCAGGGTTGCCTGCTTTTGCTGCATCGCAGCCTTTTCCAGCAACGCCTCGTGTTCTTGTGCGAGGATCTTGTCGCTCATAATGGCAAATTGTCTCTCTATGCGGTCAACTGTCTCACGTATATCCTTGAGCTGTAAATCATTTTCTCGAAGGGGCACATACATAATTAATTGATTTTTTATACGCTCAAGCTCTCGTTCGAAAAAAAGGAATCTCAAATCTCCTGAACTTTCTGCCATCTTTTCTTCCCTCTGTATTTCATCACTCTCCACTTTCCACTCTCCACTCTCCATGTGTAACAAACATCACTCTCTCTTATCCCAAACTCGCTCTCGCTCCTCCTACTTTGTACTTGTTGGTGCACGTCTCCTACAGTAAGCTGTGCATCAGCTGTTCCTTTGTGAAAAATGCCCTCTGCAGACACAGATTGGTTCTGTGTTGCTGTGGCCTTACTATTTAGGATCACACTATCTTATGCGACGGACCCTTGTGCCTTTCTTGGCCACTTCACTTAGGCGCAAAGGGATCATGCGAAAACAGCAGAAGGGCTCCAAAAAAGAGAATGAGTATTCCCTCAATTGTTACCTCAACAACGAAGACCAACGTAGTCTGCTGCTCCATGTGGTTTTGTAGAGCATCAATGATACCATTCATCATCGCAACACACCCTGCTGTATGAGAGACAATCGTTGTGACTGAGACCGAATCAACGGTCTTGCCTGACGCTGCAAGAAGGGTTTGCGCCGCTGTGCTCACCGTCTGATACTCCCCTGCAGCTTGCTGGACCTGACGGTGCACCTTTGCGTCCCCATTACTTTGTAGCGTAGCTTGCTCTTGCTGGAAAAGGGGTAGGGTGATCTGCAGATCACTGAGCGCTGCCGTTTTCTCTGCTGTTGGACGATAGGCGAGGACCAATGCCGACTTGGTGATGACCTCACAGCGCACCCGCTGCAGGGTCGCTTGATTGAGGTCTGCTGTCTCATTGCCGATTCCAAGTGGGACGATTTCTAGTCCAATCAGCACACACACCAGGACAAACACAGTCAGTCTTCTTAGAACAAAAGAAATTGGTAACGAACGTGTCTCTTTGCTTGTTGTGTTCTCACTCTTTGGCCTTCCCATTTCCCAGACAAAGGTGCCCATCGCAAGGAAAAACACAAGGAGAAACACAACCTCGATCACGATTTGGATCACGAATAATTGAATGTTGCGATCCTCAAAGTGCCGTGGCAAGATAAGCACAAGCGCATTGATTGTGACAAGGTAACTGTGCTCATGCAAAGCAAGAATGTTGACCTCTTGGGGACCGATCATCTTGTATGGATGAGCAAGAATGATCTGGGTTGCCGCAATCAGTGGAAGGTAGTCAAGTCCTGCCTGTTGCACGAGATCCTGGATATCTGACGCTGTGTTGGTTTGGAGAAGCATTTCCTCTTGTTCAAAGGCAGGTAAGACCATCTGCAAATCCTGTATCGCATGGGCGTGCTCAGATGCTGGACGATACTGCAACGTGTACGCGGCATTGATCAAGATCTGGCTGCGTGTGCGTTGAAGTCCTGCCTCGTTAAGATAGTATGCATCACCGCCAGAGAGACCAGGCACACACTCGAATGCAATGAGCAGGAGCAGAAAAAGAATCTTTGTTACTCGAGTAAATGTACGAAATGAATTTGGATGAAACACAACCCCACCTCCCACCTAACTTCAAAAAGAAGATCATACGTATTCTCAGTTTTTTAGCATATTTTCATCACTACCTTTTATAACAGACGATTGGTGAGGAATATTCTTAAAATATGTGAATTCATTCATTATTCTTATCACTATCATAAGCTGTATACATCTTGTAGGAGGAAATGGATTAAGAGGATACAGTCAAAAAAATGAGCCAGATTATCACCTATATCAGAACCTCGACAGACAAAGAGGATTTGAACAACCAGTAAACGAACTGGTTACCCGCAATATCCGAGTGATCATTCTCAAACAAAACCTGCATATTTCCCAGCACGGTATGACCTCCAAAATGGTGATCACCCTCTTTTCGCTTTTTGCAGAGTTGGAATCTACCTGACTTATATATTTATCCCTAGCCGACTCCTAATCGTGCGGCTACCATTATATCGTTAACGGGATAGACCATTTCAAGAGGAGTTATCAAAGAAGCATAATCATTCTCCCGAACATGCTCATACTGCTCGTGTGCAAACGCTGAGATATCCTCGATATTTATTATCCACTCTTTGCTATAGCGAGCAAGCACATCTCCACGTAGCCCCAACTGGATTGCACGCCGCTCGACCTTGTTCCCATTGGGATCGTGGTCGGGGTCCCACTGCAAGCGCACCGACGAAGCCTCTAATGCTTCTTTCCATGTGCTTGTACTTCTATAGACCTCTTCTTTATATGAGGAATGAATTGCCTGAGCAAGAATCTCGTCGAAGGCCGAGCGATAGATGCGAACTGCAAGTACCACCTCTTGCTTGGGCAAGCTGGACCACTGGCTGCGATACATCATCCACAAAAAACCCGGCTTGATCCAACTCATACGCTCCAGAGAGAATCCACCACCAAAATAGCCATGCCGAGCGGCAAAACGCCCAATAGAGGGATGATATGCCTGATAGACAACAATGGAGGTCTCATCAAACTGCGCTAGAATGTGACGACCATTAGCGGGCCATTGTATATGTTGACTGAGGTAGGATTCGGTGATCAGGTTCATTGCATCTCCCTCACTTTTCAGGCATCTCCCAGCCTACTCGTTTTCCGCTAGCCTCTCCGTGAGAACGTTGCGCTCTTCTGCATGCTGCCCGTTGCTGCTCGCCTGCCGCTGAAAGTAGATCAGCTGGGCCGGCAAGGGCAGATCGACGCCACTCTCAATCAGCCTGTTCTTGAGCACGGTCAGCACTTTATCTTGCAAACGCAGCATGCTTATATGCTGCGGCATCGTCGTCCACCAATAGACGCGAATATTGACGCTGGACTCGGCTAGCGCGACGACAAACGCCTCAGCAGGGGGATCATGCAATACACCACTGACACTGTTCACTGCAGCCAGAATAAGTTCTTTGACCTCATCGATATCCTCTGTATAACCAACGCCCACCTCATATTGCAAGCGACGACTACGAAAAGCTGTATTAACTACTACCGAATGCGTAAAGAGGTCAGCATTAGGAATAACGATGCGGCGTGCATCATAGGTCTTGATGGTCGTGGCACGCATCTCAATATCCTCAACCGTACCCTCATAGGCATCAACGACAATCTGATCCCCGATCTGGAATGGACCGGTTAAGAGCAAGAGGATGCCCGCGAGAAAATTCTGGAAGAGGTCATGGAAGGCAAAACCGATGGCAACGCTTCCAATCCCCAACAGTTGAATCAGATCGCTCGGTCTAAACGAGGGGAAGAGAATAGTCAATATGACCAGAAAGCCAACCGTCATCACACCCCCCTGCGACAACTTCCCCAGGATCACGCCAAGATGCCTGGCCCGCTGGCGTCTCTCCGTCATATAGATGACAAGTTGCCGTACACGCCTGGCAATAATATAAAAAATACCAAAGAGAATGAGTGCAAGAACAAAATTAGGCAAGCCAGCAATAATACCATTTACGATATCTAGAATCGTCTTCCAGGCCCTTGAAAAATCCATCCACACCCCTTTATTAATTCAAAATATACTCTTCTTTTCTATGCCCCTATCGTATCAGATTGAGACACGCTAGACAAGCATGTATGAGAAAAGAAAACAATGAATATAAAGTTGCCATGAGCTTTGATCAAGGACGTATTATAAAATCGATCATTACATTATTTACATTTTACATTATATCCCGTATCTGATGTATAATGTAAATAATGTAAATAATGTAATATCATATTAGAATGTGGCATTGCAGCACTTCTAACAGATTAGCCGCTCAACGTCGCAACCATGACGGCTTTGATAGTGTGCAAACGGTTCTCCGCTTGATCAAACACAACGGATGCGCTTGACTCAAATACCTCGTCGGTCACCTCCAGTTCGCCAACGCCATATTGCTCACTGATCTGCTTGCCGAGTTTAGTGTCAGCATTGTGCAGGGCGGGCAGGCAGTGGAGAAATTTAACGTTGGGGTTGCCAGTCGCGGCCATGAGCTGGCTATTCACCTGGTAGGGCAACATCTGCCTGACACGCTCGCCCCATAGCTCTGGCGATGCGCCCATCGAGACCCAAACGTCTGTATAAAGAAAATCGCATCCTTTCACTGCCGCCTGCACATCCTCAGTCAAGGTCATACGAGCGCCCGTCTCTTTCGCCACCACAATGGCCTGCTCGATACGCTCCTGGCTCGGCCAGACCGAACGAGGACCAGCCAGGCGAATATCCATACCCATCTTCACCGCCCCAATCATCAGTGAATCGCCCATATTATGACCAACATCGCCCAGAAAACAGAATGAGACCGCTTCAAGTGGCTTATGCGCATGTTCTTGCATGGTCAAAAAATCCGCCAGGACCTGAGTTGGATGCGCCTCGTTGGTCAGACCGTTCCACACTGGCACACCCGCGTACTTCGCCAGCTCTTCCGCATCCGCCTGAGCATAACCGCGAAACCCGATGCCACTATACATGCGGCCAAACACCCGTGCCGTGTCCTTAATGGTCTCAGTGGAACCCATATGCGAACCACTGGCACCCATATAACTTGTACCCGCACCTTGATCAGAGGCTGCTACCTCAAAGCTACTGCGCGTCCTCGTCGAGTCTTTCTCAAAAATAAGTGCAATATGCTTGCCGCGCAGACGAGCCACTTCTCTTCCTTCATGCTTCTCCGCTTTCAGCTCAGCGGAAAGCTGCAAAAGACTACTAATCTCCTGTGCCGAAAAATCGTCTAATCTCAAAAAATGCTTGTTTTTCAGACTAAAGGTCATATTTGGATTCCCCTCGTTTGGCATCAATAAATGTCCAGCTTTAAAGCAAGGATACAATCATTATGATTCTTAATTCCAGTTGTTCGCAAGCCATTTCCATGCAATTTTCGCGACATTGGATATGTTACCGCAAAAAGTTGTACTATAGAGAATATATTGGTGTCGTTGAAGACAAGTAAAGCATTGAGAGGTGTCATCAAAGGCAACGATAGACTATCTACCTACTGATCCTTTGTTGTTTAACAGGCATGGATACCATGTATCTCTTACTCAACAAGCTTATATTATACATAATTTTATGCAGTTTTCCTTTTTTTCTTCTTTCTAAGGAGGAACGCAGTGAATACATCCGAGAATAAAACGACCACAACACACTCAACCACGGATAAAGTCATTCAAATTCTTAAGAAGAATCCGACTATCAGCGATGCTGACCTGGCCGAGCAAGCTGGCTTAAAGTCTGAAGCAGCGGCACGCGGTTGGCGTGCCGTGGCCGAAGATACGATGCGCGGCTGGAAATGGGGCTATTAATATAGGCTGATCCCTTTAGGCGCGGCTTGCGCTGCCCTTGTCCGTTTCTCATTTTTGCCATTTTATAACTATTGCACGATGCGCAATAGTTATAAAATGGCAAAAATATAGCATACTACCCGTAAGTCCCTATCATAGGGGCTCTATTTGACGAAGGAGGACGACAATGCTAAGCTTTTTATAGCACAGATTTACCGCTCTGAAAGGATACAGAAGGGCATGAACAGACAAAAAACATGGTTCGTGCTAGGCTTGACGACATTTCTGGTCGTCTTGTTCATTGCTGGAGTAGTCGCTACTCAGATCCAAACCAGTACACCATCACAATTGCCAGCAGGCTTGACGTTAGCAAAATTCAATCCACAGGTGCGCAACTTCACCCTTTATGTACGCGATAATTATATTAAAATGCCCGATGGGAAGCAGATATATGTTTTCGGATACACAGATGATCCACATGGGCACGCGAAAGTTCCTGCCCCAACATTGATTGTCAATGAAGGTGATACCGTCAACGTTACACTCATTAACGATAAAGATCCCACAAAATCGAAGTATTCCAGTGGAGATGGGCATACTATTCATCTACACGGTCTCGATCTCTCCAGCGACTACGACGGCGATCCTATGACCGCCCCACCACGTACGGCCAACGGCAATATCATCACCACGCCGCTTCCTGAAGACACAAGCATTCAGCCTGTCCTTGGACCTGTCATGGAAGGACAGCGCTTTACCTATCATTTTATCGCCAACCAGCCAGGCACCTACTGGTACCATTGCCACGTCGATGTACAGGAGCACGTCCAGATGGGCATGTATGGCGCTCTCGTCGTGCAGCCAGCCGGTACTCCCAATCAAGCCTATATCGATACCCCAACATTCAACAAACAGTATACCTTCGTCCTTAGCGAGATGGATGGGCCGGGACATCAGATCGATCATGACAACATCTATAATAATGGACCCGTCATGAACTGGACACATTATCAGCCCAACTATTACTTGATCAATGGCAAAGCCTACCCCGATACACTAACCGACCCTAATGCAAGCATCAATGGGACGCTCGGTCAAACACTATTGCTTCGCTTCGTCGATGCAGGTTCAGAAGTACGCACGCTCCATGCTGACGGCGTTCACTTTTTAGTCATCGGCACCGATGGACGCAAATTGGACCAGCCTTACACTGAAGATACCTTACGTATCGGACCCGCCGAGCGCTACGACCTTATTGTGCATCTGGACCACACTGGCCGCTTCCTGTTGCACGATCTTATTGACAAAAATACAGCCACCACCCCTTCTGATAAGGTGCTCACGGCAATTAACGTAAATAATGCTGATGGCTCGAATCCGACACCTATGCCATCTGCTAATGCAAAATAAGGACCACCCTCAGAACTGAGAGTGGCCCTTACTCTATGTCACAAACAAAACAAACACAGATAAGACGGTAAAACCAGTTTTAGCTTCTCGGCCATGTTGGAAGCACGAATGGAGCTTTCACCGTGGTCAGCAACCCGGCCAACGCGGTATACCAGGCAACCAGGGCAGTAATAATGCCAAGCCAGCCACCAAGAATCGAGAATGCGGGTGCTGCACCTAAAGCGCCAATAGTAAGCGCAAGGAACGTGAGGAAAAGGAAGAAAAACACACCAATAAGAGCGAGGTTACTGCGTAACGTTCCAATGAGCATAATACCGGTGAAGATGGTCCAGCCTAGCAGGAAAAAGCCAATTGCGGCTCCATTAGGAATCAATTTTAACTGTACTGTAGCGGCAAAGGCAAGCCAGAATGCACCATACGATGAAAACGCAGTTGCGCCAAAAGTGTTGCCGACGCGGAACTCCCACATACCTGCGAGTAGCTGCGCCAGACCACCATAGAAGAGAGCTAAACCAATAACAATTGTATCGCCACCCTGGAATAGACCTGCATTACCTGCACTAAGGACAAAAGTTGTAAGTGCAAAAGCACTGAGGCCAAGGGGAGCAGGATTAATAGCTGTAGCAACAGCTGCGGCTCCGGTTGCCGTACGATCACTATCTGCTGCAAATTGTGCCATTGATATTCCCACCTTTCACTAAACAGATGTTCATACATCTGGACTCTGTACATACAATCAATTACGGATTGCTTGTTTAAGATGCGCTCTAGACAGGCCACTGCGCCTGTCAGTAGGTAGGATAGTATTACATCATCCATGAAACTACATGAATGGCTTCAGCAAAAAACGCACTACAAGGGTTAATATACAGAGAAATTCGTGTCGCTTTTCCCACCTTTCTACTGCAAAACTGGAAGAGAGGCCTATAGAACTACAAACTGGCTTAGTAAGTAACCCTATACTACGTAGATTACCATATAAAGATTATGTTTGTAAACCTACGCAAGATGGTGCATTAAGTTTACAAACACCATATTATGTTCTTGTCCGTACTTATCTCAAAAGCGAGCGCCCATTGTATCGTCCTCAATAACTATCGGCAAATACATCTCTTTTTTTACTGCCCGAGGAAAACTTGGAGCTATCGCCATTCTTCAACCTATCAAGACGCCGGTAGCCAACGCTGAGAAAATTTTAACTAACACCCTCCTTAAACTCACTTTTTCCAAGGTAGCTCCTCCTTATTTAATTTATTACCCGTCCCTTGTTACCTCCCGTTTGAGAATTGAGTAGCTAAGAACCAGTGCAATGCCTGGCTAGCAATATCGTCTGGCACATTGTGGATACCAGCAAACTCGTGATAGAGGAGATCGTATTTGCCGGCACGCAAATGGTGGACGATGCGGCGACTACAACGATCAATGTCCAATATAGGATCGTCCACGCCATGCGAGATATAAATTCGTGGATTGCCGTTATATTGTGTGGGGGCCATAAAGCCGGGCGAGAATGCGATGATATGGCTAAAGAGGTCACCATTCGCCAGCCCAAGCGAGAGGGCGTAGGATGCGCCATCAGAGAAACCTGCAATTGCCAGGTAGTCAAGGTCTACGCTATAGCGACTAAACGTTTGTGCCAGAGCACGATCAATCATATCAACATCAGGACCATACCCCCCCATGACGATATCCCACGTCCTCAGGCGTGAGTCCGGGGCGAGAAGGAGAAGGCCATGCTCATCTGCAACATTCAGGAATGGAGTAAGGCCACCACGAGCAGTGCCGCCAGATCCATGCAGCATCAAGACCAGTGGCGCAGGACGATCCTCTCGATAGCTAGCAGGCACATAAATCAGACCATCGTGAGCTTCTTCCAAACCTAAAGGATGCAGACCCGCTGCCATACCTTTACTGGCTCGTTGGGCAGGCCGCGCAAGTAGGCGAGCCTGCGAATATAACATCTCTTTCACCAGAAATCCCTTTTTGCACTATACATGTATAGTAACGCGAGAGGTTACAACTATTAAAGCATCATACCACCCATCTTTTTTAGCATTTATTTTTTGTTTCTGGAGAAATTAGTGCCTCGTTTCCATCTTTTAAGTATCTCATGAATGGAGACGATTGTCAAGCACTAAAGCATTATTCAAGTATTGATATATAGTTACATATAGTGATGCTATTTGTTTTTTAGTAGAAATATGTGATAAATTAAAGCCTGCTATTGTGCTTCAATGGAAGAGAACGTGAGCAGCTTACCCTTATGACGATTCATACCTCTAAAGTACTGGCTTACATTACAACTAACAACCATCACTTGCTTGTCTTTCGCCATCCCTATGCGCCTGAAGCTGGAGTACAGGTGCCTGCTGGAACGGTTGAGGCAGATGAGCAGCCATCTGAGGCGGTTATGCGCGAAGCATTTGAAGAGACGGGCCTGCTACATTTACAACTACATTGTCTTTTAGGTACACAAATACGTGATATGTCAGACTTTAAGCGGGACGAGGTGCAACAACGCTCTTTTTACCATCTATTCTATACAGGGGCGGCTCATACAACGTGGCGTCATGCAGAGCTTTATTCTGCAGACAAACATCCATCTAAACCGCATATATTCGAGTTCTTCTGGGTACAACTGCCACATAACGTGCCTGTACTGATTGCCGATCATGGCAAGATGCTCCCGGAATTACTCGCAATACTTGGCATTTAGCACTTTCGTGCATTTTAATTTCTTCACTGACTCTGCATATATGCATTCTTCTGAGAAGCACGGGAGCCAATGCCTTTCACGACCCACCTTGCGGTCTTTATCCTACAGCAGGCCTCCAACAATAAGCATCCAGGGTGCAGTAGGGGGTAAAGCCGAGGCGTTGGTAGACTGGTTTGCCCTGCTTCGAGGCTTGCAAAACGGCTATGCGATATCCCATATCGCGTGCATCCAGCAGCGGCGCTCGCGTGATGGCCGCACCGATACCTCGACCACGTGCGAACGGGACGGTACAAACTTCGTAGATGCCAGCGACGCCAGCTGCGCAACACAAAGCAGAAGTAGCAACGGGCTCTCCATGTAAACGGGCAAGATAAAACGGCCCGACCAGATGTTGATCGCGTGGCACACTCGTCACTAATTTGCTATACTCAACAAGGATGCGTTCATCCAGATCATAACCAAGCCCAAATGTGTGTAACCAGGTCTGCAAGGTCTGCGCATCCTTCACACGCTCAATGACCAGACCAGCGGGCATTGCAAAAGTCTCTTTCAGGTTGCTGAGCTCAAGCGCCATGCCAACATCCTGAAAAGTAAATGCCAGCCCGTGAGCTTCAAGGCGCAGTGACAGATCTTCTGGAGATGACGAGGGACTCACCCACCAGCTCATTAATTGGTTGCGTGCTTTAAACGAGTCTAACACTTCCTCAATCTTTGTATCAGGATCGGAAGTCGTTAACGCTGTATGAATGACACCATTAAAGTAGCTAAGTGGGCTTCCTGTGGCCACCCAGGTTAGCTCTGGCTCCTCGTGCACCTCTCCGTGCCCTGCACGTACATAGGCCGAGGTAAATGCCGCAAAATTCTGTTCGATTGCGGCTGTAATAAATGAGGGAGGTATTTCATGGATAACTGACATGTAAAACCTGCTCCTTTTCGCCTGTTATTTTTTCAAAACATTCATCCTACAAAGATCAAACTAAAAAGGGTCAATAATTTCTTATGCTAGAATATAACAGAGTTATGCGCAAACTTAAAGAGATGCTGCATAAATTGGCTGTCAACCATGCAAATGGGCTATATACACAAACAAAACGTATTCAGGAAGAGATTACATGACGAAGACAACTATCTATTTAACACGACACGGGCAAACACAATGGAACGTAGAGAAGAAAATGCAGGGCCACCAGGATTCTCCATTGACAACCCTGGGTGTACTTCAGGCAACCTGGCTACGCGACGCGATGTCCACTGTGGATCTGGCGGCGCTTTATGCCAGCACAAGTCCAAGAGCGATCATGACTGCTGAGATTATTCGCGACCAGCGTCCAGTGAAGATTGTGACTTACGATGCTTTGCGCGAGATAAATATGGGCGACTGGGAAGGGCGGACCACAAGCGAGATTCAACAAATGGACGCACAGAGCCTCGATCTGTTCTGGCATAAACCAGCTGAGTATATACCAACCAATCATGGCGAATCTTTCTATGATGTACAAACTAGAGCCATTGCTGTACTTCATGAGATTATTGCACGACACCCGGACCAGACGGTTATGATTGTCAGTCATGGTATCACACTAAAATTGATGCTCGCCTACTTCGAGCAACGACCATTACTAAAACAATGGGAACCGCCCTTTATGCACCCTACAGCACTCAATAAAGTAGTGATCGAAGATGATATCACAACCATTGAACTCTATGGCGACATAACTCACTATAAAGATGTAGAGCCGACCCCAGGCTCAAAAACCGCCCCGTGAGCGGATAATCTGTCCGGTGACCCACTCGGATGCCTCGCTCGCCAGAAAGGCGATTAAGCGTGCAGCATCTTCTGGTTGACCGACGCGACCCATGGGTAATTCGGGCAGTAAACGTTGCTTGATCTCATCGGTCATCCAGCCAGTATCGGTCGGACCCGGATCAACGGCATTCACGGTAATGCCATGTGCCGCCAGCTCTTTTGCCAGCGTAACGGTGACAGCATCAATAGCTCCCTTGGTCGCCACATAGGGCAGTTTACCGGGCATAGCACCGAGCCCTTGACCGGATGTAAGATTTATAATACGTCCACCTGTGTGAAAAGCGAAGCGGCGTGCAAAATCGGTGCTAAGCAAGATTGTACCACGCATATTGACAGCATAATATTTGTCGAGCGTCGGCGCATCTAATAGATCAAAAGATGCCTGAAAATCATCATGGGTGGCATTATTAACCAGGACCGATGGATTACCAAGCCGCTGCTCAACCGCATCGAGAATACGCGCCGGCGCATCTAGCTGACTAAGGTCCACTTTTAAATGCTCGCACCGCATGCCCAACGTGTGCAGATAGTGTTGTAGCTGCGCTGGCTCATCCTCTTCTGCGCCCCAGGGCATCGTCTTATCAAAGACATCCCAGTGCGTGAAAAAGATATCCAAGCCTGCCTGCCCCAATGCTCGACAGATCGCAGACCCGATCCCCTTGCGCCGACTTGCCCCGGTCACAATTGCGATCCGACGCGCACTCCGCTCGATTTCCATATGTAACTTACCTTTCAGTTGCACATTTTACAGTTTCATGTATAGCATGCCTGCAAAAAGTACACAATCAACCAGATGCACACTTTATGTATAGCGTACCAGGACTTTAATAGGATGGATAACATCTTGCGCCAGTTGTACAAATGTCGCCATTAATTCTTCATCTGTTACCTGGAGTTGGAAAAGCTCTTCTAAGCAGGTTAAACGCTGCCGTACCTCTTGAAAATACCATGCAGCATGTACCTGATAATCCCAACCATCACTTGATCCGACAATCTGTAATTCTTTCCGGTGGAAAGCTGGCACAAGCAGCAACGAATCGTAATTGCCGTCGGATAGGACACAGATACGCCCGTGAGGCAGCATATTGTTTTGCATAAGCGTGAAAGCTGCATTGCGACCCGAACATTCAAAGGCTACCGCATAACTTTCGCTCATGACAGATACATCTTGTGGCAACACGGCCTGCCGCGCACCCAGTTTCAGCGCCAACGCATGCCGCTCCGGGCGAGCTTCGACCACATCAACGGTTGCAACACCATATGCCTTCAGGATAAAGAGAGTGAGCAACCCGATTGCTCCACCTCCGGTGATGAGAACGGGCTCCTCTGGCCTGGGCACAACTTTGCGTACACCCTTTGCAACATCACAGGTCAGGATAGCCAACACCGCAAGGGCATCAGAAACACCATCCGGCACAATCAGCACTTGCGACGCCGGGACAACACGGTGTGTGCGATGACCATAAAAAGCAACAACACGATCTCCAACACCAGGTCGCGATACCTGCTCACCACAGACCAGAACAATGCCGACACTCTCATATCCAGTCATATGGGGATATTGCATTGTATCAGTAGTTTGTATACCATTCCTATAACATGATAACTCACTGCCAATGCTGATCGAGCCTGTACGCGTCTGCACTAACACATCGTGCGGGCCTAATGAAGGGAACACTTCATCCAACCACTGTAACTGATTGGCTGCAGTTATGTACAGCCCTTTTGCATGTACGCTTTTCGCTATCATTAGATATATACTTTCCTAAAATAGCCTGCTAGTTGCGTGCGATGATGGATAAAATGATCGCAGAGGGATGTTCTTACTTGAGCACATCAGGGAATCCATCATCGCCAACTGCTGAGCTTGACAGAATCAGAGCTGACGAGGATATCCTATGGCGATACAAGAAATGAGAATTATTCTCACTGTTAAGGAATGCTAAGATGGTAAAATCAATGCTAAATGAGAATGCGCAGGCCGTCCTTAATGTAGTACGCAAAGCATATAATCATCCGACAGCCTTAGAGGTGTACGAAACAGTCAAACGGCAGCGGCCGCGCATCGGTTTAGCAAGTGTCTACCGCATTTTACATAATCTGGTTGAGCAAGAATATATTCATGAATTGCGTATAGGTGAAGAGAATTTTAGCCGTTATGATGGGCATACCATGCGTCATGACCATGCTATCTGCAGATCTTGCGGCAAACTGTTAGATTTGCCCGTTGAGATTGCACTTTCACAGCAAGCTCTACAAGAAGCCGCCCTGGCCGCAGGGATCACACTGGAGACGCACGAGGTACGCTTGTACGGCTTATGTGGGTTATGCCAGGTAAGTCACGCAGACAAATAGATAAAATAGCCCACTGTTTATGTGAAGGAGCAGAAAGCATGTCGTTAGAACAAGAGCCACCAATCACACAACCAGGGAGCATAGAGAACCAGACAGACAGACAAGAAGAGACCATACTAGAGCAGACGCCAAAAACAATCAAAGGCCAACTAGCCGAGCTTTTACATGCTGCAACTTCAGACGATGATCAATCACGGCAGTTCCTGCTGCGTGTCGTCCAACCTGGACTTGCCGGCCTGATGGATGGCTCGGTCTCGACGCTCGCGCCTATCTTCGCAACTGCATTCGCGACAAAAGCGCCGTTTACTGCCGTTCCTGGTCGGTATGGCTTCCGCTACCGGTGCCGGGATCAGTATGGCATTTTCGGAAGCTCTCTCCGACGACGGAGAACTTACGGGCCGTGGCAGTCCAGTTATACGTGGCGGCATTACCGGTATCATGACGTTTTTCGGGGGCGCACTACACACGTTGCCTTTCCTCATAGCTAACTTACAGGTCGCTCTGCTCGTCGCATACCTTGTGGTAGCTTTTGAGCTGGTGGTCATCGCGGCCATTCGTCACCGCTACTTCAAGACCAGCTGGTGGCTCTCCATGGTACAAGTAGTTGGTGGAGGGGCATTAGTCTTTGTCGCCGCCATCATCTTCGGCAATGCATAAAAAATGGAGGGGAGCAAAAGATAGCTCTCCTCCCTCCTCCTGCACAAAATCCTGGCATATATGCCTTCTTCATAGAAAATAGCGTGGCTAACCAAAAAGCTGTGTATCCCGCTCTCATATTCTATCTCTTTATGGATACCTCCCCCACAAACTACTCCTTATCAGGACATGATAGTTCCTAAACGCTAGCGAATCCTGACACAGGGCCAGGAAGTCGCTTTTGTTTTCGGGGTGTGAAGGGAATGACGGCCTTCACGGGATAGACTACCGGCTTGTGACCTCTCCCATCCTCTACACCGTCCGACCCGAAGGCATTCGGTGCTACTTTTCTCACAATATTGCCCGCACCATTGAGATCCGCATTGATGAGTCGTCCATCTTTCGTGCGATACAGACCGCGCGTGATCCGTTTCCCACTGAACTGGTGCTTCGTGGCCTTGCCTTTTTGGTAGGTGGGCAAAGGATCACGATCCACGAAACTCGCTTGACTGGTGTAGGACTCTTCCGTGAGGATCACCTTGATTGCAGCACGCTCAGCCTTGTAGGTCAGCATCTGGATGAAACGGGCATGCGGGATGTGCACAAACTGTTGATTGGTTCGCGCTCCCAGATTGATCTCCTGTTTCCAGCCATCGTTTTTGCCTATCACGAGCGTCCCAATCCCATCAGCGATCAGAACATCGATCAGGAAACGGGATGCATGGTGCAAATCGTGATCAATCCGGCGTGTATGGCGGGTGGTCAGCGCTTGCATTTCGCGGGTAAAACCGCGATGACCAAGGGCTTGCTGAAGCTGAGCGAGACGTTTGTTGTAAAACTGGTTGGTGGACTTGATGCCGCGCCCGTTAACAAGGATCGGGAGAAATCCCGGTTTGTTTGAAGTTAGCGCAGCCAAGTTGTTCATGCCGACATCAATGCCTGCCACCCAGGCTGGGTCCACTGCCGATGGATTGGGCTTTGGTTCATAAATCACTTCCACGACATAGAAGCCCGACTTGGGAACGATGCGCACTTAGTCGATGCTCGCTGGGTCTTGTTGGGTTTTCACCTGGACATCGAGCCCAGAAGGCTGGATCATGCGCCTGCCAAGGGTTCGTTTCGAGCGACTCACCGCCTGGATCGTATAGATGAGAACGTTTCTGCCTGTGGTTTTATCGAGGTATCCTGGGAGCCGGGGGCGAGCCTTGAACTTCTCAGGATGGTCTTTCCACTCGGCAAGAGAGGCAAAGAAGGATTTCCAGTTCTTTTCCAGCAACCGCAGCACGTGTTGAGCCACTTTGGCAGGCAGCGCTTTGTACGTCTCATGCGACTGCATCCGCCGATCCATCGCGTTGGAGTTCAGGTATTTCCCCTCGTGAATGTATGCTTGCCGGACTTCATAGAGTGCCGCATTATAGAGATTTTTGGAGGCAAAGCAGGCGGCATCGAGTGGTGCATAGCGTCGGTCACTTCGATTGATCACGTGTTTCTCAACCAGTTGCATCCTGTTCCTCCTTTTCCTGCAATTGTTCGGTGATCTTCTCTGTTTTGCGTTTCGCTCTTCGCGGGCCGTAAAGTCTGGCACACAACGAGTAAATGATGGAAGTCAGATCAGCAAGCAGGTCTTCCGTGCCGTTTTCTGCCTGATTGACGATCTCTAGTTGTCTGCCTTGCAGTCGGAGCAATGACTCAATGTATTGGACTCCAAAGCGGCTGGCTCGGTCTTTGTGTTCAACGACAATCACCGTGATTGATGGATCTTCAAGCAGGGCAAGAAACTTGGGACGTGCATCGTTGACTCCTGATCCGACTTCTTTGACCACCTTGGCAATCTGGTAGCCTTTCGCCATGCTATAGGCAACAAGGAGATCTGCCTGGCTGTCCAGGTTGGGTTTGTTCTCAGCAGAAGAAACACGGGCATAGATGGCGACTTTCTGACTTGGTGGCTCGGCTGGCTTGTCCACATCCACCATGATGGTGTGTTTGCCTACCCGGTGCCCTTTGATTTTTCCGTCGCGGTACCAACGCCATGCCGTCTCATAGCGCACGCCTTCTTGTCGAGCATAGTCACTTAATTTCATGCTCCTATCATAGCAGAATACATATGTATTGTCAAGGATTCGCTACATTTCTTAGAAACGTTTACTATACACATTTTGTTGCAAGTGGGTACATCTATTCATCTATAGACACCTCAAAGTGAAACTAACACATCCACGCAAGACGTGTTACAAGAGATACTACTATAGAAAGTGCGGAAGGCTATATGAAAAATGACGACCCACAGGATTTATTGCCATTAGCAACAAACCGAAACCTTTCAGATGCCACGATTATGATCGTCGAGGATGATAAT
Source organism: uncultured Chloroflexia bacterium (assembly GCA_963850365.1). GTDB lineage: Bacteria > Chloroflexota > Ktedonobacteria > Ktedonobacterales > Ktedonobacteraceae > Dictyobacter. The sequence goes on along the minus strand of CAWKKX010000016.1, from coordinate 88,716 downwards.
GACATTGGTCACTTGCTCACGCAGGCTCTTGAAGATGAGTTTGGCTGTAAGGTCATTTTAGTTACAGACGGTCTACGTGCGTTGAAGATGGTTGAAAATATTATACCTAATTTGTTTTTGCTTGATTATCTTCTTCCTTCAATTAACGGACTGGAACTCTACTACCGTTTACAAATGCAGGAAGCGCTCGCCCATACACCTAAAGTGCTTATGAGTGCAAATTTACCACCCTTACTAGAGGAACAGCATTCTATTACGACGCTCAAGAAGCCTTTCGATCTCGACGAGTTCTTTTCCATAATTGCACGCATGCTCACAGGAGCTTCGCCTACACCATAGTAATTTTTATCTCACCCCTATGTGAGTATCAGCTTCCCAATTCCCGCCGCCTTCTCGCTGGATGAGTTCGCGTAGCTTTTATGCGCAAAAAAGAAGGTTGGCAAAGGTAATAGGAATAAATAGTCTCTATAAAGTACATTCGTTTCGACAATTTCTTCAGTTACTGGCTTCTTTTGAAAAGTGTGTTAAAATGGTATCATCAGGTGGTTACAAGCGCTTAACGACTGTTCGCTTGTATTGGCTTCTAGACTATTTTTATAGAGAATACAGATTTTCGCTAGAGAGTTGGTGTTTTGATGGTTTTTACGAGAATAAATAATGATAAGATAGATACAGAGATAGAGAACTCCACTGTAGAGGCTCCTTCATCAAGTGTCGCAAGCCGTAAGAGCTGGCTGAGCTTTGCGAGTATTTTAAGCGCGGCAAGCGCTTTTAATATCCTGGGGGTGCTGAGCGCTGGTAGTATTCTCAGCATTGCCAGCGTGGGTAGTATTTTAAGTATCGGTAGCACGGGCTAGCTATCTTGAGCATCGGTAGTACGGGCTCTATTTTGAGTATCGGCGGCGTAGGTTCTATTTTGAGCATTGGTAGGAGGGGCACAATTTTGCTCAAACGCTCCGCCCCACCGCAAGCTTGATCAATTTTATGCTCTATATAGGTATTTTTCATCGGCTAGTTTAGAATACTATTAGAAATGTAAATGAAGATAGATAGATTGAAACCCCCTCGCGCTATCCTTCGTGTTCCATGTGAGCAGGGACAACCAGTCTGAATAGAAACCAGCTCCTTATACTTTCATGTTAGTCTCACATTCTTACATATTGTCCTTACACAATAGAAAGGCTATAGGACATGGCAAATTTTGTACGCAACGTTCTGATTGGAGTAGGTATTGGCCTGCTAATAGCACCGATGCGCGGTGAAGAGATGCGTCGTGCGCTGGCCGCTCGTTTCCAGCAAGCTCAGAACTCCTTGCCGGAGAACAGCCAGTTGAAGTACTACACACAGCAAGTCTCCGACCGCGTCACACAGAGCGCACAGAACTTAAAAACTTATGCACAGCAGGCCACCAACGAGGTCAAAAATTCAGCTAGCAATCTGGGCAATATCGCCAGTAATGCAACCAATGAAGTGAAACAAACTGGACAGGATGTTGCCGATACAACCAGACAAAACATGAACGGGCAACCCAAAACAACTACCGTCATCTATCCCGAAGATGGAAATTCTGAGTTGCCTCCAACAAACCCATACTACTAAACGTACGACCTTCAACAAACTCATTAAGCGGATGATTATATTATAGATATAACCATCCGCTTCATGAGTTTGCGCGGCTTCACCTTACCTTCCCATTTTTTCCTGCCCACTCACGTCTCTGACACACTTCATTTCTTACCTACCTCTATTTATTATTCACCTGGCAATCTCACTCTGGAAAACCCTTGACAAAAGTTTGACCTGACTGTAAAATTATGACTATGAGTCACAAATTTATAATCAGGTCAAAAAATATAGCAAGCAGTCAAAATAAATTCACCCAGGTCAAATAATATCAAAGAAGTCAACAGATTGACTTTAAGAGGACGAAGCATGCAAACAGAGCATCGTACACATCTCTCACTGAAAGAGAGACAGCGCAAGGAACGCGAGGCCCTTATCTTAACGACGGCAGAAGCAGCCTTTTTTGAAAAAGGCTATCATGAGACGTCGATGGAAGAGATCGCTGCCCGCGTCGGCATTGCGAAGGGGACTGTGTATCTGCACTTTCCAGGAAAAGAAGAGTTGGTGACCGCGATCTTTGAGCGCGATATGCAATCATTCTTGCAAGAGATTGATACTATTATAGCTTCAGACACGTATGTAACACCACGTGCAAAACTGGAAACCGTTCTACATGTTATGCACACAGGCTTGTTTAGTCGGCATACACAACTCCTTTCGACGATCTACAGCAGCGTGGATTTGAAACGTAAGGTCATGGAACGAGGTTGCTCCATACGCAACTATTGGGACAAAGTGGTAGCACACGTCACCGTGCTCCTGGAAGAGGGGAAAGCTGCTGGCGAACTTGATAATAGTATTCCAACACAGGTTATGATCATGACCATTTTCGGCATCTTCTCACCGCGTAGCTACCAGCATCTGTTACTGGACTGATGACATTTCGTCCGATGAGCTTGCAAAGCTCTTGATCCGTGTATGTTTCGATGGGATCGCAACGCACAAAAATGTTTAGCGGATTGGCGGCATTTCATATACAAAAACTTTCAATACATGCTACACAATGATACAACAGCTTATAAAAGCATTACAAATAATCCAGAAAAGAGAGTATAGAATGGCAATTGCATCCAGAAAATCAAACTCTGGCAATCTGGCCTCAGCCCAACCGGAGGTCACATTCGATCCAGATTTAGATAGACCGCGTTACACCAGGCGTGAAACGCTTCTAACGATGGCGGGCGTTCTGCTCGTCATGTTGCTCGCCTCACTGGACCAGACTATCGTCTCTACGGCGATGCCACATATTATTAGCGAACTACAAGGCTTCGACCGCTATACCTGGGTCACAACCGCTTACTTACTAACGTCAACGGTGATGGTGCCTATCTACGGCAAACTCTCCGACCTATTTGGTCGTAAATCGATCTTCCTGGTGGGTGTTGTTCTGTTTTTGATCGGCTCGGCTCTATCCGGTGCAGCGCAGACGATGACGCAGTTGATCGCCTTCCGCGCCTTCCAGGGTTTAGGTGCCGCCGCGCTTCTACCAATTGCCATCGCGGTAGTTGGCGATCTGTTTACACCACGCGAACGTGGGAAGTGGCAGGGCGTGACCGGTGGAGTCTTTGGCCTGTCTTCGATTATTGGCCCTGCTGCAGGTGGCTGGATTACGCAGAACGCTTCCTGGCGCTGGGTCTTCTATGTGAACCTGCCAATCGGCATTGTCGCTCTGCTTGTGCTGATCTTCCTAATGCCTTCGTTACGTACGATGAACGCGAATAAAAAAGTTTCTATCGATTACCTGGGTGCGGTGTTGTTGATTGCAGGAACGGTCCCGCTGTTGCTCGCCTTCACATGGGCTGGCTCGCAGTATGCCTGGCTCTCACTACAGATCCTTGGCCTGATAGGGATGGCGCTCGTCTTTCTGGTAAGCTTTGTGTTCTACGAAACCCGTCTTGAGCGTATAAAAGCAGAACCAATCCTTAATCCTGCTCTGTTCAAGAACCGCAGCTTTACCATCTCGGTCTTGATGACGATGATCACGAGTATAGGCATGTATGGCAGTATCTTTTTCCTGCCACTATTCGCGCAGGGCGTGCTTGGCATTTCGCCCACAGCCAGCGGTCTGATCCTGACTCCTTTGATGATTGCGTTGATTGCCGCCAGTGTGATATCCGGTCAACTAGTTTCACGGTTTGGCAAGTATAAATGGATCGCGATTGTTGGCATGCTGGTTACACTTGGAGGCTCGTTGCTACTCCTGAATCTGGGTATTCACTCGGTGAGCTCGGATCTGGTGATTGCAATGATCGTTCTGGGGGCAGGACTGGGCTTCAGTATGTCGCTCTACACGCTAGTCGCTCAGAATGCACTGCCCAGGCAGATTGGTCAGGCAACATCGGCGCTTACGTTCTTCCGCTCGATTGGCAGTACCTTTGCCTTAGCGGCTATGGGTTCATTTATGACGGGAGCTTACATACCAGCCTTCCACAATGCAATTCCGGCCCAGATTAAAAAAGTTGTGCCCACCAGAATGCTGGCTTTCTTCAATAATCCGAACGTCCTGCTCTCAGCGGATACACAAAGGAGCATGCTTAAGCAATTTACAGCCTTTGGCTCACAAGGGGCATCGCTCTACCATCAGGTGATGGAGGCGGTGAAGGTTGGCCTGACTACTGGTATCCACAACGTCTATGTCCTGAGCTTTGGGCTGATGCTAGTTGGCATGGTCATCGTCTTCTTCCTGCCGGAACTTCCATTGCGCGGTGGCTCTTATCAGGCCCCCAAACAGACTACTAAAGATGAAGTAGAGAGTCCAGTACCGATGATGCATTAGTTCTAGAAATTACATATACAACATCTAAAGAGAGCGCAAATGATGGATTTAAATGTATCATTTGTGCTCTCTTGATGCAAAACGATTTTCTATTCCAAACTAATCTTACCCGCCCATATAGCGTGTCCAGAGATTTAGCGCTAATTCCTGGGCATCGGCTTCGACTCCGTAGTACGCGAAGTAGTGGCAGATGCGTTCAACGTCGCGTGCAAAGATCGGAAAGACCTCGTCGTAGTAAGCGTCTACGGCCTGGGCCAGGTCGATAATTGTGACCTTCCCTTGCCAGTAGAGAATATTATACGCCGAGAGGTCACCATGAATACGCTTATTCGCCAGGCACAATTCTATGTCCTGCATAATAAAATCAAAAAGTGGTTGTGCCTCCTCTACAGCAAGTTTTACATCTTGTAGTAATGGTGCTGCATCACCAATCGTACCAATATATTCCATGAGTACAGCATTCCCAACCTGGGCCAGCGGCCTTGGCACATGGACGCCCGCCTGATAAAGCAGAGTTTGAGTCTCGAATTCATATTCGATCCAGGAGAGGACGCGCACGGCACGACCACGCGCAGTTTTTCTGGCCACACCACGTTGGCGGCTACTACCATAAACAACACGTCCCTGCTCATCGCGTTGGGTACGGTTCTTGCGGTAGTCCGCATCATTTTTCAGGCTACGGAACATACGCGGCCGATAGACCTTGACCGCTAGATACTCTAAAGCGGTCGAGGGATGGGCCGCACAACAAAAAACTGTTGCCTCTTTCCCACTCTTCACGACATGCAGAATATCGGTAATCAAGTCCTGATCATATAGGGGTGTGAGTGACGAGAGAATCCAGGGCGCATCCCGACGCAATGTCAGAAAACTTGGATTAAAGCGCGGCTTTGGATCGGTCTCGGTCGATTGCTCTTTTAGCCAGCGTTGCACATCAGGATTGGCCTCGTAGCTAGTCTTCTTCTTTTGTTTAGGGCGTACCACTGGCCGACGAATAGGCTCCCAGGACACCAACTCACGCTCTTCCTAGCTCTTCCTCCTCATTTATATCTTCTATCTTATCATTTCCCTGTTCAGTGTTCTCTTTTTCGTTTGACACGCCCGCTACTCCTTTTGCTTTCCGGTACAACAGATCTCGACAGTCTTTCAGCTGAACAGTATCTTTACAGATGTTCAGATGAGTATGTACGCAGGAAACATACATAGATTATCCTTTGGTGTAATTACTTCTCTAGTAATAAAGACAAGGAGCAGACTTATGGTATTGCTGTACCCGTGATGCCGTGGTGCTATAGTGCTGTGGCAAACAAGAAAATGCTCTGTTTCTACCAGAAAGGTTTCTATCTGATGTGTATCAGCTAGCTATCAACAAGCATGCCACGGGTAAGTCGTACCCATGGCATGCTGCTCACAATAAGCCACGAGCGATACATGCACCCGTAGCCATACCAGATTAGAGGAAAGATCCAGCATTACTGCTGCATCCAGATATATACGGGATAAAAACACATTTCGGACTTTTCCACAATTCTAGTGGATAGGACGCAAAAAGGTTGTATATCCGCATATTCTTTGAGGGGTTTCTATGGTGGCTGCTTAAAAGATGCACCTACCCCTGAGCCGGCCCCATATGTGAGGAGACAAGCCCAGTACGAGCGGAGGACGAAGCATTTGCAATTGTAACTTTCATTTTTAATTTCCCTCCTTTAAGTGCATAAGATGGTCTGAGTGTAACATCCCTACGAGCCTGTGTCAAGAGAGATCAAGGAACATTTTTCGTGTCGGCTATACGCTTGCCGATGCTCTCTTTTGTGTCGAACCAATGGCGTTTGCTTGGATAATAGTATTTGACACCTGCTGCTGGCGGCCAGCACCAGATGCGGCGTAGATCTTCCATAGCAATCGTTACAAGCTTAGTATCATAGAAAAGGTCCGACTGCTTATAAATAAACTGCCACACGTCATCTCCACTTACAGTTGTTTTTCCTTTATTTGTGCCTGGTTGTGTATAACGAGCACTATAGTCTATCAGCGTCATAGATACAGGCATAAGCGCAACCGTGCCTAAGCCCAATGGCTTGCCATAGCCAAGCTTATGACGCATGTTTTCCTCTAAGGTTATAGCGAACAAGAGTGCGGCAAACTCATCACTCTCCAAATTCGTAAAATCAATGCGAAAATGAAACACGGTGCCATTAGCAAATGGTTGTATATAGCGTTTGGGACGATGGCCACTCCTATTATGAGCAAATTTTGTTTCTGCCTCTACCAGATCGTCCGGCGACATGGTGAAAATAGTATTTTCGACCGGCGATATATCGCCTACTCCCATCGAGGTAGAAACTTGCGTGGTGGGGCCGGGGTTCCATGAGAGGTTTTGTATAGATGGGTTCGTGCAAATATATTTTGTCGGGATAGACGATAGCATCGCTTATGTTTACTTTACCCAGAAAAATACCGCCATGTATACCTAACATACCAAAAATACGGCAAGCGATACATAAATCGGTATTATGCGTACAACGTTGAAACGCAAATGGGAACTTCCCTGTTATAATCTATTTTACGACGTTCGTAATCACCATCAAAGATGGTCATGCAGCCATTCCCTAACGTTTCAACCAGGCAGCGTAACATACCTTTGAGAGAACTACCAGGAATGATGTATTCCCCCTGTGCATTTTGCACGCATGATTCAGGCTTTTGGGGATCACTCGACGGGGTATGTAAGCTAGCAATAAAAAGCGGTGTCTCCACATAAATATCTACTTCCACATGACCGGAATAAAGGCGCGGTACCCCCTGCCCAAATAGACGATGATGCCAGACAGGTGCCCGGCGTTCCGGCGGCCAGTTCCAGTCAATGCGCACAAAATCATATGGATTCATAATGCCCCAATACTCCTAATACTCCTAATGCTCTATAGCCGGTTGCAAAGCCTGAAAACGAAAATACTCGATCTGGCCCGTTTCCAGACAAACATATTCATACACAACCAGCTGTACTCGTTGAGGAGAGCCTTGCACCGGATAATATAAAACACGTGGAATGCGCAGTTCGGCAAATTCTATCCCCGCTCTTTCCCGCTGCTCGCTTCCTTCCAGCCTTTCACCAAAGAGGTAGTAGCTCTTCTCTTTACGCTCCAGCTTTTTGTCCTCCAAGAGCCGCCAGAACTTTTCGTTTTCCTTTAGATCGTAACGTTGCAATATATCCTTGATATGCTCCGCGCCCAGGTATACGACTCGAAACAGGTCGCCCTGCCTCTCCCAACGCAGCTCAAAATTCTTCTGGAATACACGTCCTGATGTGTAGGCAACGATATCTATTCCTGCTCTGTATGTTTCAAAACGCAACAAGTTTTGGCGCTCCCTGGCACTAACGACATGAGTTGGCACTTGCTCAGCTAGCAATAACGCTTCTTCCGATATTTCTGCTTGCTGACATACAGTAAGTAATTGAGATAGCTTGACCCCATCCACGCGCCCACTATACAATACTTCTACCATCAGATGGCGCTCCTTCCCGCGGCATGAATTGAGGATGGCATATGTTAGCGTGATGTGGCAAAAGCGTTTGTCTGCTCTGGCCACTGCTGCATGCGCGAAACAAATTGTTCGATTGCAGCTTCGCGCACGGCGTTTAAAACAGATCCATTGAAGATACGCTGACTCCGAATGCCACGAGTACGACGCTCAATGCGTTCCGGCAAAGCTAGCTTATCATCTTTCCAGGTTCCATAGACACCATAGCCTTCGCCTTTCCAATTGCCATAGCTACCGTAACTCTCGTCTTTAAGCCAGCAACCCAACCCCCATAACTCGTCCTCCGGCTCTTCTCTTCCACGAGGAATACTGGTCACAAAACCGCCTGGGCGACCGCCTCGTCCCTGCTCGCTGATCTGTGCAACAACCTTACCCAGGCCACGCGAACGCCCCGAGCCGATATAGACCAGCTCATCCTCCATATCTTGTAAAACGACGAAGAGCATACCAAGCTGCCAGATCTCAAAGTTACGCAGGTGAATATCCGCCTCAAAAACGACACCGGAACTAATAACCTCCTGCTCAAACTTGGCTGAATGGCTGGCTCCTCCTGTAAGACGGTCGATGCCTATGCTATCTCGCTGCTCCGTGGTCGCAGCCGAGACAAGGTAGGCATCACTAATGGCAATACGGCCGATGAAACTTGTGGAACCAAAGAGACGACAGGTGGGGCAAGAGTCCTGATAGACAAGATCTGTTCTGGCCTCTAACTCCCTTCGCCTATCCCCTACCACACGGTTAAACATTTCGCCGCAAGAGTCGCGATAGTCACGCCGACGCTGCATCAGGTCGGCTTCGCGCTCTTCATGACGAACAAATGGATAGCAAACAACGCGCTGCTTTATGCTGCACACAATCTTTTCTATATGGCTACGAAACACCCCTTTGAGCGAACTACCAGGTAAGAAGACTTCCTGCTGACTATTGCGGAAGGTCAATACAGGCGTCATATCTGGACCACTTACAGTGGCAAGCCCGGATTTGATGAGTAGTGGCCCCATCGTAGTAATACGTATAGTGCAATATGCCTCATTCACCTGTTTCTTTAACATCTTTCAATCCCTTCAAAGCATATTACCGTACATTACCATCTATTATACTATCTGTTATCACATTCAGTACTATCATTGCATAGTACCAAATATAGCATTAATATGCTCATTTAGAAAATCTTCCCCTGCCTGCTGACTCGGAAATTCACGCTTCAGCAAATAATTACGCAAACGCGCGTTACGCACTTTCTCCTCTATACCCTCCAATTCAAGGATGGCAACCTGGAGATTTTCAAGCAGGCAGAGACCAAGCCCTTGCGAACGTTTTCCACCAATGACACCAAAGCCATTTGTAAACTCGCTCAGCCCAATGCTAATCAACTGCAGATCTTGCTGGTGTAGCATTCTCCAGGAGGATTTGTAGCTTGAAGCGTGTACTGGCTGGCACAACCTCAAAATCATACTTCAGACGGTCTCTGGCCTTCTCACTGTCACGATCAACTGCAACGCCATCGCGGCGTTGAATAATATTTGTCCATTCTGAATTGGCAAGGTAAAGATCTGTCACATTGATACGCGCGGCCGCATAAGGAGAACCAAATAACTTGCACGTGTGGCAGAGATTGGCACGTGCTTGAGCTAACATCCCCTTCTCCTCCACTGAATACTTTTTCTGCCACTGCGTTGAACAGAGCTCTGATGCCCTCTCTTTGAGTTGCTCACGCTCCCCCTCACTTAGCTCAATTAAACCACAAGTATACAACGCCGCCTCTCGCGGCAAACCTGGCACTAGCTTTTCAACACAGCTACGCAGTGCTCCTTTAAAGCTTGATCCTGGAATATAAGGCTGCCCTTCAGGAGTCAACACAACCGGGCCGTCACTACTACTCAAGGTTACCTTCCCACCCCCTATATGAAAGGCTGTTTGCATTCTTAGTTGCCCGGTCAACATATAACGATTACGCAACTTATAGCGGCTTATATGCTCGACCATGCCCACATCTACCTCCTCGTTCGCGCTACCACCGCGCATTGAGACACAAGTAATGCATTTTCAGCTAACAAATGTTGAATAAATTCATGTGCGAGCTGTGCCATGAGCTCATCAATTTCACGCATCATCTCAACACTCGTCAGCTCATCTGTAAGCAGCTGAAATTCTTGCCTGAGGCGCTCATGCTTCATTGTGCTCAATAACTTTTCAAGTTCCGTGTAAAAAGTCTTGAGATAACGATTTTTTACGTTCCAATCACGTTCGCGCTGATGCTCAATATAACGCTCAAGCTCATTATATTGAAAGCCCTTAGCAATATTCAATAAACTCCGTACCTGATTTGTCGGGAGTGGTTGGCAGTCTTCGCGCTTGATGAGTTGATGAATAAATATTACTGCCTCTCTATAAAGTACTTCATCGCTAAGAGACCATACTTGCTGGAATTGCATGGGCGAAAGCATCAAATGCTATCCTCTTCTCTCGTCAGAGAATACACTCACTCGAAACTCATACTGCACAACCATCTGACGAATACATTGCTGGATGAGCAGCAGATACACTCGGCGTCGCAACTGTCTATCTATAACGCTTTCACTACCAATATTGAGCCTATCGGCCGCGCAGATCCTATCCCTTTTCGTTGCCAGCTCTTGCTCCAGATAGTTTTTCAAACGCAACCCAAAAGCTTCGTTAGAATGCCCAGGAAACGGCTTGCGCCAAAACTCAAAGCGTGCAATTTGTCGCTTGATATAGTCAAAGATATCGGTGGTTTTGAACGCGCTCTCCGTAATTTTCTCCAGGCTCATAAGCTGTGATCGATGCGCCTTTTGCAAGGCATAAGCTGCATGATCGCCAAGCTCCACAGACATTGTATAGAAAGCTTCTGCCTCATCACTAACCTGGCGCATTATTTTTAGCTCCAAGTTTGTTTTTTCTATGCCCAGTTGCAAATCATTCATTTTGGCTCTCTCTCCTTGTGAAACGGATCAGATATAAAGATACGTCCAAAGCCTTCCGCTCGTCTTTTGCCAATTCCTTGCTCTTCCAACCGAAACAATGCATCGAGAACGGGTTGGGTAAGTGGAGTCATACAACGAAACAAGAAAACCGAACCAGTATCAATTGCATACTCATTCATACGTGGTGTGCCCCACAGCTCTTGCCAACCCATTACTCGTTTTATACTAGCATTCTGGTAGACTTGCTCCAGCCCTTCCAGGGGTATTTCAAGCAGTTCGCTCAGTATATCTGCATCAATGGTGCCGTGATAGCGCAAAAATTCATCGCTTAAGATAAGTGGCGAGTGCAGTGTTATAGTAAAAAAATAATTATGTGAAACTCTTCAACCCCCATTGCGCAACCTGCTCAACCAGTTGTGCGTTAAAGCTTTGCAGCCGTGTAGCGAATTCAGCGTGACGCTCTTGTACTCCTTCTCTTGACTCGATAAGCTCAATACTAACTTTACCCATGCCGCGTGTTCGACCGGTCCCCACGCGCACCAGGCCAGTCGTGCCAATATCAGCAATGAAATCTTTGCATACGCTCAATAAGCTGTCATCTAAGAGCTTTATTGTTCCCCAGAAGACCATTCCTTCGTCGAACACCAGCTGATTATAAAGGCTATCTTCCTGAGCAGCACCCGATTCGCGATCAATGCTTATATGGCTTCGTAGCTGCATCTCTTGTTTCCCTGTCGCAACCATAACATTTAGAATGTTGTTGCGCCGATAGTATCCACTAAAACGCACCATCGGCTCCTTACAACGCATGCATTTCTTATATTTAAGAAACGCGTGCAATGGCTCGTGCACATGCTCATCAGCTCTGGCACTCAATTTGAACAATGCCCAATCGATCAGTGTATCACGTACACCATGACTATTGTTGCCTTCAGTCCCAGGATAAAGGAAACCACTATGACGTTTGCAACTCTGAGCTGTCGCGGGTATTGGATAGACAGGGTGATGAATATCTTGCCAGTTATCATCATCGTTCCCTGCAATTGCAGGGTAGAGATTAGGATAAAGCACACATCCACTCAAAAATAATTGCTGAAATTCATCTCTTTTGTTGGGGTAAGATAATCTATGCGCCGCTGCCAGACTCCCCAGTAATGTATTCCCTGCAATATGTTCGGTCGTACCCACACCCACAGCAGCATGATTCGTACGGACAGAGAGTGGTGCCAACGTATCTAACCTCACGTGGAGCTGTTTCACTCTCCCTCCTTTTGTACTGCCACGTCTTCGGAATAGAACATGAGCATGTCTAGATGCTCCAGCCAGGACAACCAGACTGCATTTGAAAATTCTCTGTTATTGATAGAAAGCCGGGTAATCTCGCAAACGCACTGACCTTTACCTATCGATTTGCTGCCCCCTAGCTGAGCCAGCATATATAAACCGGCTAGCAAGAGTAACAAAGAGTAACTTGGCTCTCCCTCAATGCCGGCCAGTGCAGTACAGGTCAACCAGCCACAGATACTCCCATAGACAACCAATTCTTTCAGACCAAACTCACTCGTCCGTAGTGCTCCTGGTACTGCAGTCCGTGTCAGCCGATCCAGGGGCACCTGCATACATAAGTCTGTTTGTACACTTCTGTATTTGTCTTTACTCTGTTCCTGCTCTTTGTCATCATACTGTCGCGCATCATCAAAAAAGAGTAAACCAGGCCGGTTACGCGATCCGAAGATGCGTTCAACCATTGCCACCGGACCCAACAGAGATGCTAACGCTTGCTTTTCATCGTAGGAGCTGGCTATTTGTGGGCGCATTTCGCTATCATCCTTCAGCGTATAAAAGTGCGCAAGCTGTTCACACTGTTCGCGCACCACTCCCTTGAAAGTTGAACCAGGTACATAGACATTATCGCCCCCATCACGCACAACAGTACGATTAATAAAACTTGCATGTAAACCTGTTCCGCAGTGAAAAGGCGTAATAAACTTCAGCTTATACTTGAGTTGAATACTATCAGTTTTCACCGCCCATTTCTCCACTTTCACTGAAAACAAAGTCATAAAGTTCAACAAAATCGAGGAGCGGCGTACGATAGATAGCTCCCTCTTCTTCACCCTTTTTGCCAGAAGTATCATCAGCAAACCAGGGAAATGTCACACGCGGAAACCCCCCAATTGGATCGTGCGTATCGTTATGAGGCATCTGATACAGTCCCCCAAACTGATATACATGGCTCACAATATAGGATTGCTGCACCTCCTGCCAGTTCCGCAAAATCGCCAGACTATCAGCAACGGACTGTGTCAGATTCATCTTATATACGGCCTCACGCAACCGATATAAATTGTTACGTCCCAGATTTAATCTGTTCCCTTTTCGGATGGCGTTCAGCAAATGTCTGAGTTTGTCCGTTGTATATGGACGTAGAGTAGCATAGAACTCTATATTCCTCTCTCTTTTTCGATGCATCTTGCTATAGACTACATCGAAATTGCTCAAAGTCCCGCTACTCACCGTCATAAAATTAATATTGGTATCATCGGCAGCAGAAGACAATAGACGCACATCGGCGCTTCTTCTCTTCGCAAAATCGAGTGTGCTCTCGGCCAGACCCAATAGTAAACCAAAGGGATACTTAATCGGCGCAAGAACAACACCAACTGATAATGTATGCTCGTTCTTCGTCAATGCACGAAATTCTTGTGCAATCGTCAGAGAAACATCCATTGCCTTACTTGCATCTGTCACCATAATGACCTTATCTCCCCCCAATAACAAAATGTCGAATGGGAAGAGTGCCCGATTTTCTGTGAGTAGAGAGAGAGGCAAATGCTTCTCTATCGCTGAAAATGTTGCTTTCTGTATCGCCTGATCAACCTGGTTCGCAAGATCTCTGATCTCAACCAATTTCGTTAATGTTTCGATCTTTGCACCTATATTGTTAGCATCGGCATAGACCAAACCAAGATATTCTTTCGATCCACTAAGATCATGATAGGCATTAAAGTCGTTTGGCCGCTCTACTATCGGTTGACTGTCATCGAACAAATATTTATACTTTGTACCCTCTAAGTAAAAGAATAGACGATCCCATAAAAGCTTTTGTAAAATTGTCTTATCTTCGCTCACAGGTAGTGCAGAATCGGAATTATATTTTTCCTGACTCTTTCTCTTTGCATAGGTAGCTTTTAGCAGATGCTCAATGCCTTCCCCCACACGCCCATCCTCATCTTGTTTCTCTTTACAGCTAGCACAATAGAACACCATCCTGGTGCCACGCTGATCAAGCCCATTTGTCTTAGCATATTCAAGCCCACAAGCATCACATGGGCGCAAAAACGGGTGCGCGGGCGCGGCTATAATCTTATGCGGGCGACCTTTTTCCTCGTGCAACTTATAGCGTAAGAGTTCAAGCTCCCGACCCAGATCATACATCATAAGCTGCTCTCTATCTTCTGGAGCATTGGCCGGCAATCGTTGTACCGCATAGGTAATCGAAGATCCACCCCCACTACTTTCTAAGAACGCGCGTTGTACTCTTTTACCAAATGTATACGCTTTATCATCATCAATAAGAAAAAGTCCTGTACCACCATTTACATAAACAAGTTCTGCGTCAATGGATGGTTCTCGCGCGATCTCCACCATAGTTAAACGGTTTAGTCTATCGAGTAGCAAACTCGCCCCGCGCATCTCTTTTAATCTATCTGTTTGAAAAACGTAGCCCTTCCTATCATTCGTTTCAAGTGCTATAAGTGATTTCTGCACAAACGTTCCGCCTCCCAGTCTTCTAAATCTACTAGATGGAGAGTAGCTCAGGCATCACGAGTATAGCATAGATCGGAATACGCAACTTCAGAAGCGCTTCTGAATTTTCTCAGAAGTACCTCTGAATTTGGCTGGATGTACTTCTCATAGATTGAGGGCTTTTGAGGATTATTGTATCATTTCTTGCTTTCGATACAGAAATGGCCCTTTTATTGTTACTCTACATGGATTGATTATGCTTGTAATCCGAATACCCCCTGAAAAAATTCAGGAGGTATTCGGATGATTGTTGGCTTACAAGCAGGTACACTTCATGCTAGTGCTTCATTAAGAGATCTTCCCGATTTTTGTATGAATATTGTATGCAAATATCAGAACCCTCATAGCTAAATGCCAGGGGCACCGACAATGAGAGAAAAGATGGTACAAACGAAAAAGGTTCTCCTTTTATATTGGCTCATCGAAGGTTGGAGCAATGACAAGCACAAAGAAACGGTAATCGAGCTTTTTATGCTCAGGGATATTCCAGATGTTTCGGCTTTCTCTTAATAAAACTGTGGTATGGCTACTTACTGTTTTGATTGAGATTTGCAGTTCGCTGGCCACTTCCTGGGGCGTTAACCCGCGCACAAAAAGTTGGAGCACTTTGCGCTGCATGGGCGTTACCTTCCCGATGAGTTCTCGACTACGCCGTTGTTGCTCCGCTTTTTCTTGCTCTTCTTGCATATCAATTATCGTTCTCGCATTCATAGATTCTGAACTTAGGAGGCGTGTTAAAACAGGTTGCGCCAGGCGTGCAAATGGTACTTCTATCAATCGCACATTATCGCCTGCTCCAACATGCATACACTTACCATCGCGCACTCGCTTTTTCACGTCATCGGGCGTATGGATATGCCATAGACGATCCATATGCTCGAAATTTAGCAAGGCGGCGGAAAAGGAAAGAAAACCTATCAGACGGCGACCACCAGTGATCGAAAAATGGATGATGCGTCCCTGACTCTTGAGGTCTCTTATAAGCTCATCCATTACGTTCAGGACTGCATCTGCGCTACGATCATCCACGATATCATCAATTGGCGCAGCGTACTGTTTCAACATATGGCGACGAAAACGAATTGGCTGTCCCGTCGCTTGATAACGATCACCTGGAAATTCTGCACTCAAGCAAGCTATTGAGTGCTGCAGGCTGGCGTGCGATGCGGGATGGACTACAATAACTTCACGGATTGGAATTCCACGTTCAAGTAGCAGATCAAGAGTGAACGTTACGACTTGAGGCTGTCCACCAAGTGTTGCCAGAAGGGTGTGTGTAGGCTCCAACCTTATCATGCTTTTCCTCTTTCCTAAACAGTAAATACAAATATAATATAAGGAGTCAGTCGTTCATGATTAATTTACTACCTGCGGTCCTCATTGGCGGACCATCACATGCAGGCAAGTCAGTGCTCTTTTATAACTTGACGAGAGCTCTTCGTAAACGCCAAATCCCACATCATGCGCTTCGAGTTTATCCTACCAGCAGCGATACCTGCACCTGCTCACAGGGAAAGGGCAAGGAGATGTTCGCCTCCTCGACATTAATGATACCTGGAATGATGAACTTATTGGACATTTTCGTCAAGACCTTTCTCAACGCCTCTTGCCTCTACTCATTGATATAGATACATGCGATCCAACACTGCTGGCATGCGTTCTTCAATACTGTACACACTCTGTTCTCTTGCTACATGAATATGATCAAACTGATACTGCTTCCTGGTTCAAGCTTAGTGAGGACTCATGCACTTTTACCATTAGCACACCTCTATTCTTCTTGTGAGAGGAAGATGTCATCTATCACGGCACAAGAGCCGCTCATCACTGGTATGTTCGCTTGCCTGGAACATACTTCCCTTGCACAAGAACCTCTCTTCGATTGCCTGGTCGAACGCATCACTATGCTGTTCAGTGCCTATTCACGTGAAGAATTACGCTATATGCATTTACGTCAGGCTCCTACTGCTCTGGCCCTCCAACTCTCTACTCTCTTACACACAATTGCCCCCGGTAGCGTAACATGGGAGCCCTCTATGCTCAATGCGTTATTTGCATATATTCCTGCCTGCACGCCTCTTTCTGTCTATGGGCAAGGCCCACGATGGCTCTATTGTGCACTAGCCGCATACGCAGGCCAGGAGGCTTTTTATCAGTTTGATCCTCATGTACTCACTAGTTGCGGCAAGTGCCGTTTGGGTGGCTTCTCCTCCTCTTCTCCTTAGCACCTCTACACGCTCTGAAGTTCATATAACTTATACGAGAAGGGATGACAGTGGACAACTGACGGTGACAATTGCACCTGGACAGCTGGACTATTTACAAGCAACTTCTCTGCCTTTTCCTCCAGTACCTTCTCACCTGGGCCTCATTCTGGCTGGATGTATGCCTATCTGGCTGCTCACGGCTTTAGTACGACTTTATATTCACTCAGATGTACCATGGATTGCCTGCCATCAGGATCAACACGCGGTTGTAATCTTTTCACGGACAATACTCTATTCGGTCGGCGATATCATCCCCTCTTTCTAACCTACCTTCTCTCTATGTTAACTGGAGGTCTCTCTGTTCGTCTATAAATTAGGCAGAAAGTTCTATTCGAGTTTTATTGTACTAGATTATCGTCAGGAAACCAATCCGGCAAAACGGGATAGGCTTGCAGGAACTCAACTTCTGCAAGCTATCGAATATGCCAGTGACGCACCGGTAAAAACGCAGGGCTTGCAACGGTCACACAGACGGTCTTGCTGACCAGCTCCTCACAAGGGAGTAGGCGTTCCTCCTCAATCGAATGGTGTGGGGCTTGTGGGGATCTTTATCCCCACAATTATGTGAAAGGGAGAAAAATAATGGACACATCGCTATCAAATATACCTTCGGATACATTATATGCGCTCAATTTAACACTACGACCCCTGGAACGCGGTACTCTGATGCCCTTTTCAGGCGAGCTAGTACATAATGGCTGGTTAGACTGGATACGCGGCTTTGCCCCCAATGTGGCTACCTGGCTACATGATGGCAACAAACATAGGCTCTTTACATGCTCCAGCCTGCAATTTCCTCTCTCTCCACTCCGCATACACGATGCAGAACGCAGCAATATTCATATGCAAATCGATCCCACGAAAACATATACTGCACGCATCACTCTCCTGCTAAACGAACTCTTTCCGCTCTTTCACAATGCCTTACTTCAATTTAATATGGAGGAGATTGGCTCACGAAGACAACCATTTATGCAACTCGGCAAACAGGTCTTCTTGCTAGAAGAAGTAAGTATGGAAAATGCTTCCGATTGGACTGGCATCTCTTCGTTTTCTAAACTGGTTGACTCTGCTCGTGAACTTCAAACAAGCTCCAAACCTTTACTCACGCTGGAATTTAACTCACTCACTACATTCAACAATAATAGTATTAAACCAAAAACATCCAACAATTACTATGCACGCTTACCACTACCACTCTATATCTTCCCCAGCCTGGCACGGCGATGGCAGGAATTGGCTCCTGCCGAGTTTGCTCACCTGATTCACAAAGAACGCATTGAGCAGTATATTCAGGATGATGGCATTATTATCGATGATTATGAGTTAAGGGCCCACCAGGTTCGCTTTATTAATCATCAACAAAGAGGTTTCTTTGGCACTTGTGTCTATTGCTTACAAGAAGAGAATAAAGTAAATACGGAAGTTGCTACCCTTTCGCTACATCAGCAAATATTTTTATTGGCTCGCCTGGCCTTTTATACCGGTGTTGGCTACAAACCTGCTATAGGAATGGGGCAATGCCGATGCATATAAAAACTTTTTTGCTCTTTTTAAGCTATATCATCCCTGGTAAACTTTCTCTACTACTCGCCACATAGTATCTTGACTTCTTATATTAGGTCGTGCTAACATCCTAGTGGAATGATCAGCCAATGACATATCAAAACTGGCGAGTCCTGGTTGTACCAGGAAGAATGAGAAGAAGGAAAGGAACCTCTCGTGCCATTAGGAACTATTGTCCTATTAGGATCTTTCGCAGGTTTGACTATTTATCTCGGCCTGCCGCTTGCTTTCTTTAAGAATATATCACAAACGCTCAAAGCTTTTCTAAGTATGCTGGCAACAGGCGTTTTAATCTTTTTACTCTATGATGTGATTGACAGGGCAAGCGAACCAATCAATACATTGCTCACAGATATACACACACATCCTACAGACGTCAATGAACTTGTTTTTGATATCATACTTATGATTGGGGGTTTGGTCCTTGGCTTAATGAGTCTTGTCTATTTCAACACATATGTTATTTCACGAATGCGCTTTGGCAACAAACCATCAGCAAATACAGCAAGCACGACAACAACTATTCCTACACCTCAGAATGTTCTGGTCAGCATAGCCGCTCATGAGCCTAAGGCTTCTCGCTTACATCATCCACATCGCGCTCAGTCATCTGGAACTGCTCCCACCACGACATCTCCAATCAGTATAACCCCTTCTAGTTCTAAAGAGACTTCACCTCAACTTCTGGCCTTGATTATTGCTATTGGTATTGGATTCCATAACTTCTCGGAGGGGCTAGCTATCGGCCAATCGGCAGCTATCGGTGCACTCCAGCTTGCCACGGTCTTGATCATCGGTTTCGGGCTGCATAATATGACGGAGGGCTTCGGTATCGCTGGTCCACTGGTCGGTCAACGTGTTTCATTAAAATTCATCGTACTCATTGGCTTAATCGGCGGCGGTCCGACCTTCCTGGGTACAGTAGTCGGCATTGTGTTTCACTCGACGGAGGTCTTTATCTTTTGCCTTGCTCTTGCGGCAGGGGCAATTCTCTATGTCGTGGCGGAACTCCTGGGCGTGGCGAAACGCTTCAAACGTCAGGATATCGCTATGTGGGGCTTGCTCATTGGCTTCTTACTTGGCTATGCAACCGACTTAATCGTCACTTATGGAGGTGCGTAAGCATCATGTTTATTATCTGGTAAAAGGAAATGCGGCGTGAGTTTCTATCCAAAAAAGATCTATATCTTTCTTTTCCTGCTCGCAATACTGTGTTCCGCATGTAATTCCACACCCTATCCCAAAGCGGAAAAGTATGCACGCTCATCTCCTACGCCACCCAGTTATAAATTCACACCTATAGCAACTATTGCCCCTACCGCAACACCTACAATAAATCCAACTGCACCTACCCGTTATAACGCACATATCTTCTTACATGGGGTTGGGCGTCCCGACGATCTGGTGCTCGATTCTCAGGGTCGCTTGCTCTTCAGTGATGAGATAGATGGTACACTGAACAGGATAAATAGTGATGGCTCGGTAACAGTGCTCCTACATGATCCGGCCGGACCAGAGGGGCCTGTGGCCTTGTCTGATGGCACAATCATTTTTTCCGAGCAACAGACAAACCGCATTCTATCACTCGCCCCCAACTCAACCACGCCAACGCTACTGCGTACCCTGCCAGGCATCCCAAGCCAGTTGCCCTGCAAGGATGGTATAGATGGAATTGCCCTTGATCCAACGACAAACACGATTATTGTGCCCGATAGCCCAACTGGTACCGTTTACCGCATGAGCCTGGATGGAAAGATTTTTACACCACTAGCAAGTGGCATTGTACGAGCAACTGGGGCCGGGATCGATGACAAAGGCAATATTTATATCGCTGACGAGTGCGGACATGCTATCTGGCAAATCAGTACGGCAGGCACCACAACACGTATCGGTGGCTTTGGCATGCCCGACGACGTTATACCAGATGGTTTCGGCAATCTACTCATTATCGACCTCGAACCCACTATTCATGCCCTCATCCGCTTCAATATACATACGGGTCAGCGCGAAACGCTGGCAAGGAAAGGCCTGATTGAACCTCAGGGTGTCCTAACAGATCAACAGCATAACATTTTTGTCTCGGACGATTATGCAAATATCATCATGGAATATACACCCGTTTAATATACCTGCTGGCCCCTTTTAACATACTCCAAGGCTCTATTCTTACTTAACCTTTATAGTCCTTCATGCCTGGAATAATTGCCTTTTCTTATCGGTTTAATGACATTTACACACCTTCGCATCACTGCTGTTAACTTCTTTGTGGCTCTCAAAAGATGATGACCTTAATGATTTCAAATTATCTTCGACAGCAATAGTTTCTTAGATGTCCTAAAAACGTAAATTATTTTTAATCTACCGATTTTCCAATATCTAACGTCCGTTACCCTTTAAGTGACGCATGTTGCTTCACTATGCGCCAAGTAAACTAGCACATCGCTTCAAACATTGTTGTATTTTCTGACCATGAAACCAGGTACCGATAAAAAATCTTCTCTTGCTCCTAAATGCTTTACAAAAGAGAGACATTGTTATACAATGTTCTTATGCTAAATAGTTATGGGATATGTTTGCCATCTTTTATTATTACCCACGTATTGAAGATGTTGAGTAGAGACATATACGATCTTACACAATCTATAGAGATTCTATAGGGAAGGGAAATGAAACATGAGCGATTTACTTACAGTATCAGAGGTTGCCCAGATTCTACGCGTGGATGACACGACCGTTCGCCGCTGGGTAAAGCAAGGTGCTCTTGAGGCAGTGGTGTTGCCACACGTAAATGCACGCCAGGCCTATCGTATTAAGCGCGAAACCTTGAACAGGGTTCTAGGGGCCGATGGCATTATTCTTCAATAGGAATACTTCTATTTGAGTAACGCATTTGGTAAAAAGGCTGCACATTCTCATAGAGAACTGTGCAGCCTTTCTTCACTTGAAAAACGATCAATCGCGCTTTTTTCTAAATACCTTGGACCCGCTACAAATATTTGTGACACCACACTTTTCTTGCCTCTATATCAATAATAGCAGCAAAAGCACTTTCCACCCACAAATTTTCTTTTATATGCTACCCATCCTTTTTATGCCTGCTACACGACTTTACAATTCCGTATATCACTATTTATAAATTTAGATTCTTCGACCTTCCAACCTCATCAAGCAAATTTGTATCCAATTTCTTCGATCAAGATAGCTTTTTTGAAGATAAAAAGATGAAATTTTTGCTTATAATTCTGAGGTTTCCGGCTGAAAAATGAATAAAAAATGAATAAATGCATACAAGCTATGTTTCTCTCTATTTCTCTATGTTTCAAAATATCTCTTTTCGATTCGTAAATTGTACGTATTATGAATTATAATTAATAAGATTATTTCCGCTATTTCTATGTATATATAGTTACTCATTACTTATCAGTCCGTTACAGAAAATAGTGAGATATTTCAGATGCGATGAAAATGTGTATACTTCCTATCTTAATGTGTAAATAGCCAGGAATAAAGCACTTGCGTTGTGAAGAACTCACATTATTGAATATAGTTGTTTAAAATCAGAAAGGATCTAAAACAATGTTTGAACTAAACGATCAGGAACTTTGGCAGGTTGTCGGTGGGTCCGGCAGTCATTATGGGAGCAATTCCAATACAAGTGGTGCTGGTTCTGCCGATTTAGGAGCTATAGAGACTCATTCCGCCTCTGCCGCACAGGTTAACGCTCAAGGAGCAAAGTCATACGCCTGGAACGATACGCTGGTCATTGGCGTCAATGCTGCTGCCACTAGCTCGTCCAACAGCGGATCTGGAGCAAGCAACTAAAGGCATTGTACTTAAGATAATAGCCACTTGTTAGCTGTTTGTTAAAGAGAAGATCAGCGGCTGGCTTCTATCGTCGGCTGCTGGCCCTTCTTCTTAGCTCCAATACATTAGCCGCATAAACAGGAAAAGGAGTTGCAATGCAAAATTCATATCCTATCTATGAGATCAACGATGAGGAGTTAAACACTATCGTTGGCGGTAGCCTCTCTTATACACATACTGATGCTCAGGTAAGCGTCCAGGCAAGCGCAGAAGGTGGTCAATTCCACATGGATACGGTTGCCGCTAAAACGCAGAGTTTTAGTATTACTTCTCATGGCGAAAGTGCTTCTGCAGCCGCTGGAGCCACTGTGGCCATTGCAGTTTAACCCATTAACCTATTAGCTCGCTCACACGCGTTCGCATGCCATTGCATACTTTCATTGATTAAGGAGCTGCTGTCCTTTCTACACATTGTGCTGAGCGATAGCAAGAAATACGTACCCGTTCGCGCTATTAAAGAGGGCGAGGAGCATTTTCTTCGCCCTCTCTCATAGAAAAACGCTTTTTCCACCGTCTACTTGCTGTACCTTTTCTGTCATAGTATTCATCTTAAAGCTGCATTTGATTAATTTCATGAATTTATATTAATAGATGCATTTTCATCAGTTAACACATAAGATGTTACTACTCCGTTACCGGACCGTTGTAGAGAATAGTGAGATGTTTCGAATGCAAGGTGTGATATATATACTTCTGTTTTCAATATGGAAACATTACTAAAAAGTGTATCCATCACTTTGAGATAAGAATACTCACCCTAGTAAATTTAAATTGTTTAACAATAAGAAAGGTTCAAAAAAATGTTTGAATTAAATGATCAGGAACTCGAAATGGTAGCCGGCGGTAGCACAGTCACGACAGTTACCACAACCCATGGAACTGGCGCGGGTTCTGCTGGTAGCGCTAGCACAGATAATGGCACCGTAGGAGTCTTGTCTGTTGGTAGCTCAACTGCTAATAGCACGCAGAGCACCTCTACCGCAGGCAGCCTCGCGGCTGGCAAAGGCACAAATGTGGTTGTCGCTACCAACGCTGGCGCTGGCGCAAGCAGCACGAGCACGACGACCACAACAGTTTCGTAGTATTTTTCCTAAAGGAAAAGTACTTCTTCTCTAAAGAAGGAGGGCTAGCAGTGAGCTTCTTCTAGCTAACTACTAGCCCATCCTTCTTTGCCTGCACTTTCTCGTTATATGTTCTAGCAACACGACGATCTCTATCACTAAGAAAGGATTTAAAGAAATGTTCGAATTAAACGATCAGGAGCTTACACTGGTTGCCGGTGGTCTTGTCATCAAAGCTACCTCTGCGGCCAGTGGAGGCGCTACTACTGCTTCAGGTTTAGTGTCCTCTTACTCTTATTCTAATTCACAAGTTGGCCCTAAAGTGGTTAATGCCTCTGCTGGCAATACAAGTCATGCCACTGGCACGAATACTACTGCGACAAGTAGCAGCCTTGCCAGCATAACGCTACTACAATAAGTAAGACTTTTCTTGATAGGAAGGTTGTTTTTTAGAGAGGGGGAAGGCTAGGCTAGCAATAGACCTCTTCAAAATAACGACTGGTGCTCTATCGTCCCTTATTTGAAGAGGATGATACTGGACATAAATTGGCTTCAGTGTCAGATCTAGCAACTGTATATGCTTTTCATAAAAACGTTGACAGTCTATTAGGCTATCAGGCTACTAGTCTTCCACTCATATTCGAGCATTTATAAACTTATATAACTGTAATAACTCGCATCATGTTTCTTGCCACTAAATGCATAAAGAGAAACACAGCAATGAACTTATGAGGTTGAGGAAATGTAAGGGGGTATAAGATGGCTACAACAACTCCAAAGCGCTCGATCTTTCGTGGTCAAGCATTACAAAAATATAGACAAAATCAGGAAAAGAGCGTGCTTCCACATCTCATTGCTCCTCCTGTTTTCTTTTTCTTCTGGATACTGCTTGTTATTTTCGTGTCTGCAGGGGTGCTTACCTGGTTGGGACAGATTCCTTTGTATGTTACAGGATCAGGCGTGGTGCTTGATAAAAGCTCTCTCCCTCATCAGAAAAATGATGATGCGACGGCTGTGATTCTTCTTACTGCTATTGATGCTTCACATGTACGTGTGGGGCTCCCTTCACAGGTCCAGATTGGTTCGACGGGGCTTCAGATTACGCGCCCTATCGATTCTGTGAGCTCTGCTATTCTTAGTCCAAGTGAAGTGCATCAACGTTATGGTATTACTATGAACGATCCTGCCGAGGTGGTCTCTCTTCGCCTGGGTCCTACAATCTCTGAGAAGATCTATGCAGGTAGCCCCGTTCATGTTCAAATACAGGTTGGGTCGCGTCGCTTGCTTTCTCTGTTCCCTTTCTTCTCTACTTTTTGGAAGGAGGCATGACATGGATGTGGATAAAATACCTACAAGTATGCTACCATCGTTGCCACCAGGAGAGAACTCAGTCTTAGATCTTTCAGATGTGGAGACGGTGCGCTTATCCAGGAAATCGCTCCTTGCAAATCCATCTTTTGTGGAACGCCAACGCGCGGCTCTGCTTAAACACTCTCTACCATCTGTAGATAAAGATTTCACAGACAAGCCTGCACCCATATCCTCAAGCCTAAGCAAGCTGATCGAGCATCGAGAGCAGGTGGCAAATTTAGAAACACGCCAGATGCAAGCTCTTACTGCTACCATTCCCCAACAAGAGATGGGAAAACCTTCATATGGAGCAGAAACATCCCCTGTAGCTCAATCCGAGAAGAGCCAGTCTCCTATGAAGAACCAGACTTCAATAAGGAGAAGGTTTTTCAAGCGGAAACGCGTTCCCGTGCTGCAGCAAATCAGTATGGTGGAGTGTGGAGCAGCGTGTCTTGCTATGCTGCTGAGCTACTATGGTCGCGAGACAACTATTTCGGAGGTCCGCGAGCAATGTGGCGTGGGACGCGATGGCTTGACGGCATTGAGCATCGTAAAGGCTGCACGCAAGTATGGGATGCGTGTCCGTGCCCTCTCTTTACCAAATAGCGATCTACGGGATAGCGATCTGCAGGACAGCGATTTCCGTTATGTGCCCTTGCCTGCAATCGTGCACTGGGAGTTTAATCACTTTGTGGTCGTTGAACGTTGGTCCCCCAGATATGTCGATATCATTGATCCAGGTCTGGGACGCAGACACTTGACGGCCAAAGAGTTCGATGACTGCTTTACCGGGGTGGTGATCACGATGGAACCCGGCCCTCAGTTCGCTCGTGGCGCTCGCAAATCACAATTGACGCTGGGCACTTATGCTCTCGATTATGTCAAACAGGCTCCTTCCGCTATTATCCAGGTTCTGGGTATCTCGCTTCTGCTTCAGTTACTTGGCCTGGTCTTTCCATTGCTCTCTGCCGTGGCTATTGATCAGTTGATTCCTGGTAAGCTGGTAAATGCTTTACAACTCTTTGGTATTGGCATGATTATGCTGGTGATCGCCCAGGTGGTGAGCAGAACGTTACGTGCCTTTATCCTGCTCTATGTACAATGTCGGGTCGATATCAATCTTATGTTCAATTTCCTGGAACATTTATTTAGCCTACCTCAGCGCTTCTTCTTACAACGCTCTACCGGCGATATTCTTGCACGCGTGAGTAGCAATAGCGTCATTCGCGAGACGGTGAGCAATCAGCTCTTCTCGACGGTTCTGGATGGCAGTTTCGTGCTGATCTACTTCTTTATTCTGCTCTCTCAATCACCCCTCTTTGCCATTGTGGTTATAAGTATAGGGGCCTTGCAAGCTGTGCTGTTGCTTGGCACGAGCAAGCCACTCAAAGATCTCAATCGCCGTGAACTGGCGGCCATCGGCAAATCACAGGGCTATATCACGGAGATTTTAGCCGGTATCAGGACGCTCAAGTCAGCTGGAGCAGAGTACCGGGCACTGGAACGCTGGTCCAATATGTTCTTTGAGCAGATGAATATTTCGGTGCGGCGTGCCTACATTACGATGCTGATTGATACGGCGATGTCTGCACTTAGTATCGCCGCACCACTGACACTACTCTGGCTTGGCACACTTGAAGTAATCAATGGTTCAATGCAAGTCGGCACGATGATTGCGCTTAATGCACTTGGCAGTTCGATTCTGGGCCCACTCTCTTCGTTGATTGTAAGTACCAGGCAGGTACAACTCGTTCAATCACACATGGAGCGCCTTGCCGATGTGATTGAGGCAGAATCTGAACAGGAGGTACAAACAACATCGCAGCCTCCAACGCTCAGCGGGCATATTACACTACAAAATGTGTCGTTCCAGTATGATCCACAATCTCCTACTGTCTTGCATAATATCAATGTGGATATTAAACCGGGACAAAAAATAGCTATTGTTGGGCGTACAGGTTCTGGCAAAAGTACGTTTGGCAGCTTGCTGCTGGGCCTCTATACGCCAACGAAGGGCGAGATCCTCTATGATGGTATCCCATTGCACACGCTCAACTATCAGGCGGTACGTGCCCAATTTGGGGTGGTGATGCAGGAGGCGGATATTTTTAGTGGCTCGGTCCGTGAAAATATTACGCTCAACGATCCAGGGTTGGGCATGGAGCAGGTCATACACGCCGCCCAGATTGCGGCAATCCACGATGATATTATGCAGATGCCAATGGAATATGAGACGATGGTGTCAGAAGGCGGCAATGCGCTTTCTGGCGGCCAGCGCCAACGTCTGGCTATCGCACGAGCCGTGGCAAACGCGCCTGCGATTATCCTGCTCGATGAGGCAACCAGCAGCCTGGATGTGATGACAGAAAGGGCGGTCGAGCAGAGCTTGAGCCAGTTAGAGTGTACACAGATTATTATTGCCCACCGCTTGAGCACTATTCGAAATGCTGATGTCATTCTGGTGCTCAATGAAGGCAAGATTACCGAGAGTGGCAACCATGAACAATTGCTCGCACTTGGTGGCTACTATGCACACTTGATCCAGAGTCAGCTGGCCAATGGAGAGATAATTGCAACATAATTATAGTCAATCTCGCCTGGCTCTTCTGAAAAAAATACTATACTAGCTCCCTTGCTAACATCCATGCCGCAATTCTTGATGTACCATTTTTATAATCGTTAGCGTCTATCTATAGAGAGGATTGTAAATACGGCAAGGGACAACTATACTTGTAAGCAAGGAGGCACACGATATTTTGGTAAAGTCGAATTCACGCGCAACAACTTTTCCAGCATAGCAAAAGAGGTATTTTATGTACCGGATAATCAAAAGGGTGGGGATACTTATCTTTATCGCCTTTCTCCTGGCGCTAGCGGCCGCAACAAACCCGTTCAGTACACAACACTTATATGCATCGGCGATAGGCAAAGTCATTGTGGTCAACCTCTCACAAGAGCGACTCTCCGCCTACGACAATGGCAACCTGATATTTACATCACTTGTAGTAAGCGGACGACCTGGCCTGGCAACACCAACCGGGACATATCATGTCTTCGCAAAACTTAGTCCGACAACCTTCTATTCACCATGGCCCCCCAGTTCACCCAACTACTATGCACCAACATATATCAATTTCGCCTTAGAGTTTAGAGCTGGCGGCTACTTCCTCCATGATTCCTGGTGGCACACTGCCTATGGCCCCGGCACCAATGGCTGGCACTATGATCCCGTCTATGGTTGGCAATACGGCTCCCATGGCTGCGTCTCAATGTCATATAGTGCCACTAAGTGGCTCTACTATTGGGCTCCCATCGGCACTATGGTGCAAATTAATCCATAAAATACCCATCGATTTTATTCAGTATTTTTTGTGCTGCTACCACTTATTGCTTGCACAATAAGTGGTAGCAGCACAAAAAATACTGAATTGCCAGACAAATGAACCCTACCAGAAACAAAGTTGAGCATCTGTGCGTTGATACCTATAAGACAATCTCGACTATAAGACGATATAATATATTTGTTAGCATTTTCACAGGCAGAACATAGTCCCGTTCATAGTTTTTGTTAAGAAAACAAGATATACTCTCTAGATAGAATGTTTCTTAACGCTTTTAGATCCACAGTATTTACTTATTCATACTTTTATAAGCAAGAGCTGAAAAGTCAGGAGTAAACAATGAGATGTAACACATGTGGAGCGCCAATGCCTCCAGGAGCAAAGGTATGCCCCAATTGCGGAACAGCTGTACCAATAACAAATGGGACGACAGCTGATGCATCAGCCCAGGAGCCTCCCATCCCACCAACTATCTATGGAAGCCCCATCAATCCAGTGTCAAACTATGATTCTAACATACAAAATCCGTATGATAGACCCTTACAGCCACCACTACCCTCGCCTGCGAATCAATATCAGCCATCGCCGCCAAATCAATATCAGCCATCCCCCTATAATCAGAATCAAGGTGTACCTAATCAGTATCCAAACCAATATGCAATGGGGAATGTACCACCTGGCTATCCGCCTCCGGGCTATATGCCTCCTCAACCACTACCACGCCGTAAGACACGCTGGGGGCTGATCATTGGCATTATTGCCGGTGTTCTTGTGCTTGCCTGCGTTGGCGTATCGGCTCTTGGCGTTGGACTTTATAACATAGGGACAGCGGTGAATGCGCATGCGACCGCGACGGCAGCAGCCAATACAGCAAATGATACAACTACTAGCGCAGCAACTCCTGCTACTACTGATACGACTCCAGCTGCAAATACAAATACAAGTAACGCAAGTCCATCTGGTGTCGCCATTGATGCAGATGCAGCTTCGATTGTTACAGATGCTCAACCAGCCAAAGGTGTTGATGAAAACACGGCCGCACCAAAAAATGCAACCGATATGTTTAAGGCTGGCGACCGCGTCTATGTGGTATTTAAACTGAATAGCGCTAAGTTTAATCCTGCAACTCAAAAGCTCTATGTAGGCGCGAAATTCTATGTCGATGATGTGCTGGGCACAAAGATTACTCCCATCACCTTTGATCAACCTTCGCCTGGTGGCTATTTTGCCGCCACTTATAAAGTGCCCGCTAAAGGTACCGCCGAACTTTACTTATGCTACAAGGTAGATTGCAGCGATGAAAAACTTGCTCAAGTCGTGAACTTTACGGTGGCAAGCTAAGCAATGGTTTGCTCTCCATCACGTCCAATGAACTTATGTGGTCTCGCATACTTCTAGCCTTTATACATAGAACTTACACTTATTTATATTTTGCACGATATGCACGATATAAATAAGTGTAAGTTCTATGTAAGAAATAAAAATGGTATGGATACTTCTCACCGAATTGGCACTTTCCGCCAGTCCTCTTTTTCACTATAATTATTTCTACCTCTTATATATTGTATAGCAAGAAAAAGAAAGAAGATCACTCATGCATATTGAACCAGTTACGTTGAGCGGGAATGTAGTGCGTTTAGAACCTCTTGCATTAAAACATGCAAATGACTTGCTACTTACAGGCCAGGAACTGGCTACCTGGGATTATATATCCGCCAACCCCTGTATATCATTAGATACTATGCAACAATGGATTAGCTCGACGTTGCAGATGCAGGCTACCGGAACGTGTCTTCCGTTCGTAATCGTTGCCCTGACAAGTACACATGTTGTTGGCTCAACGCGTTATATGGATATTATGCAGAAAAATCGTGGCCTGGAGATTGGCTGGACATGGCTTGCGCCAGAGGCGAGGCGCAGCGCAATAAACACCGAGTGTAAATATTTGCTCTTGCGCCACGCCTTTGAGACACTTGGCACCATTCGTGTTCAGTTGAAAACTGATAGCCGTAACCTGCGCTCACAACGTGCTATCGAGCGTCTCGGTGCAGTCAAAGAAGGAACGTTGCGCAATCATATGATTATGCCCGATGGCTATTTCCGCCATTCAGTCGTCTACAGTATTCTCGATAGCGAATGGCCGCAGATTAAAGCAGGGCTAGAGGCAAAAATGCACATTCATTCTTTGCATTAGAAGCCATATATGATTATTTTTCTTACATATACGTTACATTTTATCAATATATGTAAGAAAAATAATTAGCGACGAATATACACTTCATATCATGCTTACACATTTTCTTCACTACTATTGTTCCTGTGGTGGCAGTTCTTGCTGGGGTATTTGCGGATAGGATGACTGCGGCTCCTCATAATGCTGCCAATTGGCAGCATCGCCCGCTTGCTGCTGCCGCTCTACTGCTCCATAGCCTTGCTGGTACTCACGCTGGCCTTCGCTCATTGAGGGCTGATAGTATGTTGGTGGTTGGCTCGGCCGGTAATAGACTGGTGGCTGATTGGGTTGCTGATATGAGCGGGAATACCATTGTGAGCGAGGAGACCCAAATGTTGCCCGGCTCCGCATCCGCCCCACAAAAAAATAGATGAGCGCACCTATCCAGTGGGTAAAAATGATGACAAGCAACCACAAGACCTTCGCGCCTCCCCGAATCTGAGAGTTTCTCACACAATCAACAATCATCCAAATCCAGAAGACCATGGCAAGTAGAGCAAACAACGATGGGATATAATGGTAAGGCATGTACATTACTCCTGATCAATATCCGAAAAACGCTCTCGCGGAGGGGAACGTTGCATTCTAACATTTTCTTTATCATATACACTTCGCTATACGTCTTCGATATGTTTCAGGTTGGATATGTTTACGACATTGTTCCTAATTATATGTTATCAGATGGGTACAAACGAGTTTCTTGGAGATAATAATGATATAATCGTTTAGACTTTCTTTGAAGTTGGATATATTTGGACACTTCAGGCTCACAAAAAGAAAGTTAAAGCCTTCGTGACTCTCGATAGTACGAGGGTTTACTTTGGTAAAAAAAATAGGCTTACACCACATAGAAGAGAGGGTATTAAAAGTATGCCAGGTCATGTATCAAGCCCTATTCGCTCACTTGGCGTGTTGACCGGGGGCGGTGATGTACCGGGGTTGAATGTTGCTATTAAAGCATTAGTATATCGTGCAGAAACAATGGGTATCAGGGTAATGGGTTTACGCGCAGGCTGGGAGGGCATTACTTTCCTGGATCGCGCTAGCAAGCAAGACACTCTGATCTTTCGCGAGGAAGATTCGACTACCTGGAAAAATGGCTATCTGATGCCGTTGACTCGTCTCAATACACGTAATATAGATCGCCAGGGTGGCACTATCCTGCAATCTTCACGTACGAATCCAGCTAATACAAAAGTTAGCGAACTGCCTGCTCATTTGCAATCCTATGGCATAGGCCGCCGCTCCGATGAGCGCGTGGATCTTACGAAAGAGGTCATTGCAAATCTGGAATTTTTAGGCCTCGATGGTCTGGTTGTCATTGGCGGCGACGATACGCTTAGCTACGGTTCCAAACTAGACGCAGCCGGCATCCCGGTCTGGGGTATTCCTAAAACTATGGATAATGATGTACCCGGTACTGAGTACTGCATCGGCTTCCAGACAGCTATTAGCCGCGCCGCCGAGTTCATTAATCGCATTCGCTCTACGGCTGGCTCTCACCGCCAGACGGTTCTCTTCCGCATGTTTGGCCGTGATGCTGGCTTTACCGCTCTTGAAACTGCTGCAGTCACCTGGGCCGACCGCCTGGTTATCCCGGAGGTTCCGATCAATATTGACCGACTTGCCGACCTGGTAATACAGGACCGCAAAAATCCTGATAACTATTCGATGGTGATTCTTTCGGAGGGCGCTAACCTGGGTGTGCCTGTGCCAACGGTCGGTGAGGCCGATGCATATGGACACAAGAAGAAGGCAAATGTGGCCGAGTTCCTGGGCGATGAGCTTACTATGCGCATCCCAGGCGTACGCTTCTTGCCTATCGATCTGACTTACTTCTTACGCAGCGGCGAACCTGAGGTGTATGATAAACATATGGCCATCTACTATGCTAACTTGATTATGAGCACGGTCGGTGATGGTACTCATGGCGTGATGGCCGCTTACCGAGCTGGCGAGGTGATTAGTACCGATATCCCTGGCAAAGATATTTCTGCACGCCGTGTCGATCCTGCCGATTATCATGGAACACGCTATCGCCCACGCTTTGAGCGTATCTCAGGCCCTTACCGACCACAAATTCGCTAGCAAGACACGCTAGCTTTTGCCTGCGTGTCTTGAGCAGAGAGAGGGCGCACAATTTTGGAAATCGCGGAAATTCTACAGGCTGTTGAGCATAGACCATACCCACTACCGGATGGGCCATGGATTATGGTTCAGATCTGGCATGCATTGCTCTTTGCACACTGGCCTATTCCACAAGAAGTTTTGCGCCCTCTCATCCCCAACACACTGACAATCGATACGTTCGATGGCAAGGCATGGATAGGTATCGTACCGTTTCGTATGAGCGGTGTGCGCCCCCATGCTCTACCTGCTGTACCTGGCCTATCTGCATTTCCTGAGCTAAATGTACGTACTTATGTGAAACGCGATGGCATCGCAGGGGTCTACTTCTTTAGCCTGGACGCCGGGAACCCCATCGTGGTTGCTCTCGCACGCACTATCTTTCACTTGCCCTACTTCAATGCGCAGATGAATTTGAAACAGGTCGGCGATACCATTCACTACACCAGCCACCGCATACACAAGGGTGCTCCTCACGCCGACTATATCGCACGTTACCGCCCCATTGCTCCGATCTCCCTGGCACCTGCACAATCAATTGAAGCCTGGCTCACTGAACGCTACTGCCTCTATACGGTGGCCGGCAGCAGCTTGTACAGGTGCGATATTCACCACGTGCACTGGCCCCTACAAATAGCTGAACTGGAAACTGAACGCGATACGATGGCCCTTTCACACACTCTCCATCTGCCCGACACCAAACCGCTCTTACACTACTCTTTACGCCAGGATGTTCTCGTCTGGCCCATCCATCGTATTTTGTAGATAGATCTTGAGATAGCCATAGTACTTTTCTTGCTAAGGTTAACAATATATTTTTTCCATGTTATAATAGATCTATATTCATTGTCAGGTGAGGGGTTGAAGTGTATGTCAAATAAGTACAAAGCAAACAGAATACCTTCGTTATGTCTTTGATTTGGCTCTTACAATAGGTATATTATTATGCACATGAAAATTGATCCACGTAAAATAATTACTACAAAAAACAACGTGAAAATCAGGCGGAAAAGCCGTTTCTCGCTTACCTCCACCGGTCGCCTTCTCTTCGGTGTGATGATCTCATTACAGCTCTTTACGGCGTCTGTTCTGCTAGTGATCGCTGCCCTGCGCAACCGTCACAAACAGGACCGGAGCTTTCCGCATGAGAACCTTGATGAGGTTCAGGTAGGCAACAATCGCTTGCAGCTCTATACCTATGGCGAAGATCTCTACAATGCAATGTTTGAGGCCATCGATAATGCTAAAGAGAGTGTCTATCTGGAAACTTACATCTGGAAGGACGATGAGGCTGGTTGGGAGTTCAAGACGCACCTGGCACGCAAAGCGGAAGAGGGCATCAATGTATACGTTATTTTCGATAGCATAGGCAATCTGGTTGTGCCACATGAGTTTAAGCATTCGTTCGATAAACGCATTCATGTGCTGGAGTATCAGTCTTTACGCTCTATCTGGCATATCTTTGACCCCCGCCGCTACTCCCTGGACCATCGCAAGTTGCTGATCGTAGATGGTCAGATCAGTTTTATTGGTGGCTATAACATTGGTAGCCTGTATGCAACTTCGTGGCGCGATACACATCTGCGTATCTGTGGCCCTGCCGCCACAGAGTTGGCAAGCTCGTTTGTCGATTTCTGGAACCGTTTTTGCCTCAAAAAGGACTCTATCACACGCCACTATCACCGTTCATTCAATCCTCTAATTACGATGCACGGAAACGATGCAATGCGCCTGACTTTCCCGATTCGCGATATGTATATCGAGGCAATTAACCGGGCGGAGCACTCTATTCTGCTTACCAATGCTTACTTCGTGCCCGATCACATCCTGTTGGATGCATTGAAGGCGGCGGCACAACGCGGCGTTAACGTGCGTATCCTGGTGCCCTGGGTCTCCAATCATATTATCACAGACTGGATCTCGCGCGGCTATTTTAGTGGTTGTCTAGAGGCTGGTATCCACATTATCGGCTACCGTCACGCTATGCTGCACGCTAAAACCTGTACTATCGATGGACAATGGTCCACCGTCGGAACGGCAAATATGGATCGCTTGAGCTCGATTGGCAATTGCGAGATTAATGTCGAGATCTATAGCGCAGAATTTGCTCATAAAATGGAGTCAATCTTCGCCCTCGATACTGATGATGTATCTGAACTCACTGCAGAAGAATGGCATAAACGTTCCTGGTATATCAAATTTAGCGAACGTGTCCTGTTACCACTACGCGTTATGATGTAATTATATGAAGATGCGTTATATTATTGCTACTATTTCTATAGTGCTGGCTATTGAAGTACTCTTGCTGGTGCCTGCGTTTATCTTCACACCCCTTGGTCCTGGCATTACAAATTATATCTCGCCACCTCCAACCCCTACACCACAGCCTATCCTGACGGCTAAAGGCACACCACCAGCATTCGCAGCTAAAGCAGCTTACTTGCTGGATGCCGATACAGGTCGTACGCTGGCAGATGTTAATGGGGAGCAACCTTTACCAATGGCAAGCACGACGAAAATTATGACTGCCATCATCGCACTCGAAAAGGCTGACCCGGAGCAGATTGTGACCATTAAACAAAGTGATATCGACGAGGCGAAAAATAATAATGGGAGTAATGCACAGCTCAGTAGTCGGCGATAAAATCCGCATGGTTGATTTGATCTATGGGCTCTTGTTGCCTTCGGGTGATGATGCCGCAATGGCTATTGCTGAGGCTATCAGTGGTACACAGGCGAATTTTGTGAAACTCATGAACGATTACGCCCACAAATTACATCTGACCCGGACGCATTATATCAATGCCGATGGCCTGACCTACAAGCTACCCGATGGCAAACCCGATACAAACTACACCACTGCCGCTGACCTCGCGCATCTTACACGTTACGCTCTACACAATGAACGCTTCGCCCAGATCGTGCAACTCCAAAAATTCGAGCTCCTTGCTGACTCCGACCATCACCACTATGTCTGGCAAACAACCAACCTTCTCCTTGGACTCTATCCTGGCATGCTCGGCGTGAAAACTGGCTATACAGAAGAAGCTGGTTACTGCCTGGCCTTTGCCGCCAGCAATGCCGGCCACCATCTTATTGGTGTTATACTCAATACAAAAACACCAGACGAGCGCATTACCGATGCTGGCATGCTGCTAGATTGGGGCTTCGCCTTACCCCTCCTGCCACCACCGCCTACACCCACTAGTAAAGCTGGATAGCATTCTTTTGTTTCTTATCTTTTTTACGAAGAAAAAATGTAAAAAAGATAAGAAGCGCTACGTCACTGCGTGAGCCCACCTCTATTCCTCCACAACCGTTTTGCTCGCTCTTACGTGCTAAAGGCAGACTTCATATTATCTAGTCATCAAAGCGCACTCTATCAATTTTATACAGCGTTCGTTCAAGGCTGGATTTTCCTGTCAAAGGAGGCACACAAGCATGAGCAACAATCAACCTTATCCATTAGATCCACGACAACCAGGTTATCAACAACCTCTTGCCAACCAGGCGATGAGTAACGACCCTTCTGGTACTACAATCCAATCACAGAGCGCAGGTGGCGCGTACGCTGAGAGCCAGCACGAGAGCTATGTTGATCCGGCCGGCAACTACGTCGAAAAGAGTTCTGAGGTATATGAAGACATAAATCAGGATCGCGCTAATACACGCTACTGGACAGCTACTATCACCTACTTTATCCTGGGCGTCCTGGAAGTTGTCCTGTTTCTGCGCTTCTTCTTCCGCTTACTGGGTGCAAATGGCGGCAATAGCTTTATCACATTTCTTTACGGTCTGAGCCATGTGTTTGTTGGTCCCTTTAACGGCATCTTCAATGATCAAACGTTGGGCACACGCAGCGTTTTCGAGATCTCGACGATCATCGCTATGATCGTCTATGCGCTGCTCGCCTGGGGTATCGTCTCGCTGGCCCGCGTGATCTTCGCCCCAAGCATTTCCGGCCAACGCAGGGTAAGCACGACCCGCCGCCGCAACCCCTAACTACTCGCGAGCAGGAAGCGCAGCTTCGCTGCGCTTCTAATCCTTCTTTTCATATAAATTGCGCTTTTCCCTGCTTTACGAAACCAGCAAAGCAGGGAAAAGCGCAATTTATCTTTTCAAGTTCTCTATTGCTCGGACGGATTGACAAATCGCTGAATATTGATTACAATATGACTTGTAAGTCACAATTGAATAATGGTTCGGTGAACGATGATGGTTCACTTTCCTTTACTTGTGCTTGAAAGAAATAAGGAAGAAGTTATGGGTATAGAAGGGGGAGGACCTCGCTCCCTTCGCGAGAAACAGCGCCAGGAGCGGCTGGAATTGATTCTACAGGCCGCCGAACAGGTGTTTGCTGAAAAAGGGTATCGCGATACATCGATGGATGAAATTGCGGCCAGGGTGGGCATCGGTACCGCTACAATATATTCGCACTTCAGTAGCAAAGAAGATTTAATGGTTGCCGCTATTCTTGATAATAGCCTGCGTAGAGTCGTACAAGAGGTACAGGCTATATGCTCCGCTGAAGGTAGCGCGACTGATAGGCTCACGCGCCTCTTCCATTTTTTGGTATCGAGCGATTTCTTCCTGCGCCGTGCCAGGATTGCATTTGCGATGGGTGATAGCCCCGAGGCACAAAAGGCGCGTTTTTCTCGTCAAGATGCAATATTAGAGAGTAGCCGTGTGTTTTCTGCTGAATTGGCTACTCTTATCGAGCAAGGGAAAGCTACGGGTGAGTTCCAACGACGGATCGCAACTACCACTATGCTCAAGGCCTTTATCGGCCTGGTACGCGTCCAGAGCGTGAAGGATCAATTATTGTGTGACGATGATGGTTCTACTGATGAGTTGTTGCAGGTCTATTTACAGGGCATCACCGAACACACACAACAAGATGAAGATGATCCCATCACCTCTTCGTGGAGCTACGTGTAAAACCGACGACAATCCCTCGTGATTGCCGCTACGCGTTTTTATAAACATATTTACACGCATGATTTATATGCGTGTTTATGTGCATGTGTATGGTTTCGTCTTATCTGATCTGACCTCCGTTGAAAAAGTATATGGAGCAATAAAAGACATGGCACAAGTAAGTACGGCACGAGCCGTTGGACCACGATACAAGTGGATTGCGCTTTCAAATACAACTCTTGGTGTTTTGATGGCGACCATTAATACTAATATCGTTTTAATATCTTTACCCAGCATTTTTAATGGCATCGGTGTGGATCCGCTCA
This sequence comes from uncultured Chloroflexia bacterium, assembly GCA_963850365.1. Lineage (GTDB taxonomy): Bacteria > Chloroflexota > Ktedonobacteria > Ktedonobacterales > Ktedonobacteraceae > Dictyobacter. The sequence continues at coordinate 50,967 of CAWKKX010000016.1, read as the reverse complement.
ATCCCAGCGAGACCAATTATCTTCTTTGGATGTTGTTGGGCTATATGGTGGTGACTGCGACGTTACTGGTCACGTTCGGACGTATTTCGGATATGTTCGGACGTGTGCGCATGTATAATCTGGGGTTTGCTATCTTTACCATTGGTAGTATCTTGCTCTTTCTCACGCCCGGTTCGGGCAATACAGCTGCCCTGGAAATGATTTTCTTGCGTGTGGTGCAAGCAATCGGGGGGAGTTTCCTCTTCGCGAATAGCACGGCGATCCTTATTGATGCGTTCCCACCTCACGAGCGCGGTATGGCGATGGGCATTAACCAGGTGGCCGCTATTGTTGGCTCTATTCTGGGCTTGATTCTGGGTGGCGTGCTGGCTGCTATCAATTGGCGTTTCGTCTTCCTGGTGAGTGTACCCTTCGGTCTCTTCGGTACTGTCTGGGCTTACTTGAAGTTGCGCGAGTTGTCTGAGCCAAACCCTCATCAGAAGATCGACTGGCTGGGCAACATAACGTTCTTCTTTGGTCTGATCATTCTCCTCCTGGGACTCACCTACGGTATCGAGCCCTACGGACATGCGGCAACCGGTTGGGGCAATCCTTTCGTGCTTGGGGCGATTATAACTGGCCTTGTGCTGCTGGCACTCTTCGTCTATATTGAAATGCGTGTGCCCAATCCTATGTTCCACCTGGATCTATTCCGCATTCGTGCATTTTCAATTGGGAATTTCTGTAATTTCTTCTCCAGCCTCTCGCGCGGCGGTCTACAATTCATGTTAATCATCTGGCTACAAGGCATCTGGCTACCGCTCCACGGCTACAGCTTTGACGTTACCCCGCTCTGGGCCGGTATATATATGCTGCCAATGATGGCCGGTATGATTATAGTGGGACCTTTTAGCGGCTGGCTCGCCGACCGTATCGGCTCTAAGCTGCTGGCGACGCTTGGTCTCTTTGTGCAGGTGCTTGCCTTTATCTTGTTGACGTTCTTGCCCGCCAATTTTAGTTACGTCTGGTTTGCGCTCTTGCTGGCGCTCATGGGGCTGTCTCAGGGCTTATTCTCGGTACCGAACACGACGGCGCTAATGAATAGCATCCCACCGGATCAGCGCGGCACGGCATCTGGTATGAACGCGACGGCGACAAATGCTTCGGCTGTTATCAGTATGACGGCCTTCTTTACTATCGTGACGCTTGGGCTGGCTGCTGCACTGCCAATCTCGCTCTTTGCGGGCCTGACGCAGGCTGGTTTAAGCCCGGCTCTGTCGGACCAGATTGCACATCTGCCACCTATCGCGGCCCTGTTCGGCGCATTCCTGGGCTACAATCCAATGGCGACCCTGATCCCCGCTGCTGCGCTCCATCAGTTGCCAGCTGCGAGCCAGGCAAGCTTGTTGGGCAAAACGTTCTTTCCGAACCTGATCTCGGCTCCGTTTATGGTTGGCTTGCATGCTGCGTTTTATATCTCGGCTGCTCTCTGTATGGTTGCCGGCGCTGTCTCCCTGCTACGTGGCAGACAATATATCTACGGGGAGGAAGAGTCGGATGCGTCCATTGAGGCGTTGGAAGAGGAGGCGGTCTTGAGCGGCGAGGCGTAAGAAAAAGCTACTCGATCTCTCTCCTGAAAGACATGGGTGGCGAACTCTATTCATGAGCGTCTTACATGAGCATCTTATTAGAGTAGCTTCTTGATAAGCAAGAAGCTACTCTTCTTACTTTTCTGTTTCGACTTTCATACATGCTCTTGATCGAGAAGAACTCGGCGAGCATGCTCAGCACTTTGGGCGGAATAGCCATCAACCTAAGAATGGGTGAGCTTATTTCGATTAATAAATTTGACGCAGACACCGTTTTTGCTCGTATAATATCTAAAACCTATAGGTGCCAATTCATTGTGCACAGGCCGGCTTCAGCCGGAGAGCACCACGGAACTTCCTTATACATGAAACGTTCGCATTGACTTCCCAGCCCGAAAAGCACACATCTGTTCCACATTTTCACCAACAAAAGGAGCGATACGCGTAATTCATGTAAATAAGATAGGCAAACATTTGTGTATATAAGCACGTTTTGTGAAACCCTCCGGCTGCCGTGCCCCCTTTGGGGGAAGCCGGTATGTGCACGATAAATCGGCACCTATAGGTTCCGGTGTGTTTTACATGAAAAATGCAATACAAGTGTCTTGCTTTTGCTCGCTCAACAAACTCATCCATTCTTAAGTGGATGGCAATTATGCTCAGCACTTTGGGCGGTGACCATTTCGACATTTAGACGTCGTAGCCGGTCGAGATCGCTGATCTTTGCCATGGTCTGTTCTGTAAAACCAACAAGGTCAGGGAAACGCAGTTGTACAATATCGGCAATTGCCTGTCGCAACGCCTGTAGACCTGCTTGAAAGCCTTCTTGACAACCTTCCTGAAGATCTTCTTGTAAAATTAATTGGTAGATAGGCGACTCTCGCAGAATATCGTGCATATGGCTAAAATATCTTCCACGTGAGCATAAACTATGCGCACCCCATAGAAAAAATGAGGTGCACTCTGACCAGAAGTGACCCGAATAGTTACCTCACTTCTTTCAATAGTTCGCTTGCGACTAGAACCACGTGCTTAACTCAATCTGATAGCCATCAGGATCATTGAAGTAGATCCCATCGCAGCGTGTATAATGAACAAACTTATAATCGATGCCCAGTTGGCGCAAGTGGGCCTGAGCTTGCTCGAAGTTGGCTTGCGTGAGTCGCATAGCAATATGGCCATCAAAATGCTGAGCATGCTGCTCCGGTGAAGATGGGAACAGCGCAATACCAACACCGTTTGCCCGCATCTCAACGGGATTTCCATATCCTGTTGCATCCTGATATCGCGTACGCAGTTCCATCCCAAGAACTGACTGATACCAGCTCATTGACTGCTGCAAATCTTGCACATATAACGCAACATGGTCAAGTGCTTCAATTTGAAACATATTCACTCCTTTTTTTGCTTTCCATTTGTAGTCGAGATGCCGAAATCTCCAAAAACATTTTCTGGCGGCTAAACATGTGTCTCTGTACCTCTCATCCTTGAGCATATCATTCCTTTAGCAGGAAGATATCGTTCGTAAAGCCAGCATTATCCTGTCCTTTTGGATAGCAAATGTCCACGTCGATTCCCAAAGGGTTGAGAAATGAGCACACAAGGAGTAAATCGAACATTTTCTTATACTTTTTCTCATTATTTTTATGTAGAATAGAAATAGCGTCTATATATATTAAGTAGATAGCTGGGCAAAGATAGCATTAATAGTCTTTTTGGAGAATAGTAGATGAGATACTATTTTCATGCCGAACCTGCCCTGGACCTTTATAACGAGCTACATATCCCCAAAGAGCCATTACCAGATAGTTCCATATCTCTATCTTCTAGAGATACATTCCTATCTTTCGACCTGGAAGCGATCCTGGAAACAATCACCACATATCCAGAACAAACCCAGCAAAGCATATCAACAAATATTGATCTGGAAGCAGCGCCAGGAACGACGCTAGCACCTGAATCAATCAAGCCTGCAAAAGTCATTCATATTTTTATTTCGTATGCCGAGTTTGATGAAAAGCTCCTGGAAGAGCTGCAAGAGCATCTTACGGCTATGAAATATCAGTATCTAGCGCAAGAAAACTATAAAATTACGATCTGGCACAGCGGCCAAATTATCCCAGGGCAAGATTGGAAGCAGAATATTGAGCAACAATTAGCTCAGGCACATATTATTTTGTTAGTGGTGAGCATCAAGTTTTTAATCTCTGAACTTTGTCGCACGATCCAGATACAACAAGCGTTGGATCGGCATAAAAATCAGCAAGCCTGTGTGATCCCGGTAATCCTGCGTGCCTGTGATTGGAAACATGAAGCATTCGGTCATCTTCATCCATTGCCATCTCACGGGAAGCCAGTAATCAAATGGAAACCAAGAGATGACGCCTACGTTGATATTATTGCTGGTATACGCAGGGCAATCAGCAATTTGCCGTGATCTCTGTTCTCTTCTATTTTCACCAATGAGCAATTCAACAGGCTCTCTCGTGTCTCCCTGCTACAAAGTCTGATCCCTTCGTTTTGCCTTCTTGAAAGAAGGCGCTCCAATGAGGGGAGGTTGCAGATTTCGAGGCGGGCAGAGGAGGCAGGGGAGGGTAGGGGACGCGATAGGGGAAATCTGGTCCCTACATTCACGCGCGATAAATCGCTCAGATAATGGGTAATCTACTTTCAAAGGCAAAATAAAATATGAATACAGAAGGATGAATAGGAGGTAGCAATAGGTACAAGAGTGCCTGCTCTACATTTCTCGTTTCTTTCTTTTTTACGTTTATTCATCGTATCATAGCGATTTATCGCTCGAGACGGCAGGGACCAGATTTCCTCTATCGCGTCCCCTACCCTCCCTCGCCTCCTCTGCTCGCCTCGAAATCCACACCCCCCTTTTTTGTTCATTCGCTTCATCGCTTGATGCATCTTAGGGGAAAGTACCCATCTTTTTCTAGAGGTGCTTCTCAGGCGTATCTGCAAGGATGAGTTCGACCTCATCCATAAGAACGACAGGCATTTCGGTTGTGCTGTCATCATACTTGTCATCTATGACCTGGAAAAATGTGGGGACAAGACAGATTTTCCCTTCTGTACAACACTAGATCGATGCGCTAGAATATAGCAAAGCACTAAGGAAAAGGTGGCAAGAACGGCTATGGCACGCGATCAAGACATTGTACAACAGCTTCAACGACGTTTGAAGCTTTGGGACCCTGATGGGGAATGTAAATATCATTCTTGGGCGAAAAATAAGAATAAGCAATGTGAGTATGATGTGCAGGGGCAGTTGATCATACTACATCTCTGTGGGTTGGGGCTAGAGCAGATTCCTTCAGAACTGTGGTCCCTTACATCATTGCAAAAACTTCACTTGGACCACAACCGACTCTCCACCCTCCCCCCTGAAATCGGTAACCTCTCCTCTCTGCAACTCCTTTCCTTGGACAGCAACCAACTCTCCACCCTCCCCCCCGAAATCGGTAACCTCTCCTCTCTGCAACTCCTTTCCTTGGGCAACAACCAACTCTCCACCCTCCCCCCTGAAATCGGTAACCTCTCCTCTCTGCAACTCCTTTACTTGTACCACAACCAACTCTCCACCCTCCCCCCTGAAATCGGTAATCTCTCCTCTCTGCAACAGCTTTGGCTGAACCACAACCAACTCTCCACCCTCCCCCCTGAAATCGGTAATCTCTCCTCTCTGCAACTCTTTTGGCTGGACCACAACCAACTCTCCACCCTCCCCCCTGAAATCGGTAATCTCTCCTCTCTGCAACAGCTTTGGCTGGACCACAACCAACTCTCCACTCTCCCCCCGAAATCGGTAACCTCCCCTTTCTGCAGGAGCTTCGGCTGAACCACAACCCACTACATACACCGCCACCAGAAATTATTGTGCAAGGGACAGAAGCTATTCTCGTATATTTGCAGACACAACAAGAACAAACTTTTCCTCAAAACCTTACGTTGAGCCAACGATTAAACACTATCGATATTTTCTATTCTTATGACTATGAAGATGAAGTGTTACGAAAGGAACTAGAAAAACACTTGAGTAATTTGCGTTCACAGCACCTCATTACCGATTGGCATGACCGTAATATCACTGCTGGAACAGATTGGCAACAAACTACGAGTAGTTATCTTGATAAAGCACATCTTATTCTTCTTCTTGTAAGTCCCGATTTCATGGCTTCTGAGTATCGTTATGGCAGAGAGATGCAACGAGCTATGCAACGACATGCTAACAGAGAAGCACGCGTTGTCCCTATTCTGCTTCGACCTGTTGATTGGAAGGGAACTCCTTTCGCAACCCTACAGATACTTCCGAGTACAGGAGAACCTATCACACGTTGGCCTGACCGCGATGACGCGTTTTTGAATGTGGTAGTAGGGATACGCAAAGTCGTTCAAGAGATCCTCGAAGCTCGTTTACAATCTTTCCAAGCGCAAATTCAGACAATACATCTTCAAAGGAACACTTTAGCGAGCAATTATTCTCATGTAAAAAGCTCACTTCACAGTTTGTCAAACGAGCAAGAGCACCTGGCCGAACAGTGTAAAAGCATAGAAGAAGAAATACATAATCTACAAACAAATTTGTTAATTTTACGGCAAAATATGGCTAAGACACAGCAAGTACAAAAAAAACATAATTACGAAATAAAAGATATGCAGCAAGAATTTCTAGAAATGCGTAAGAAAGAGGTAATACTTACGCAAGAAGCTAAAATATTATTAGAGCAAATTAACAGATTAAAGCAATAGTAGACTGTTGATCTTTATGTGACGGGAGGCCGCGTAGCGACAATCCCTTGTGGTTGTTGCCGTGGAACCGCCTGTCGAGCCGGGCCAGGACGACAACCACAAGGGATTGTCGCTACGCGGCTAGCCCCAAATGAACTGTGCCAGAGCAATAATAAATATCATTTCCAATTAGGAGAAGCGAGACCAACAATTCACCAGGCCCTCTCGCAGCACACTGCATTGAAAAGACCTGGTGAACCGACTTCTATACTACTTTCTAAAATCCTCTATTGATGATTTACGCCTCAGCTGCACTCTTATCCTCGACCGAAGCCGCTTGAGTGCCATTGCTGTGACCATTCGACCCAACAAGCACCTCGCTCACACCCATCAGCGCATATTCAGGGTATGCAACAGCACCATGCTCGTGCAGGTCCAGACCCTCAAGTTCGCCGGCCTTGGAGACACGCAGCACATTCACATACTTAAGCGCGAACATCAGCAGTAACGAAACACCAAATGTCGCGATAGAGACTGACGCCGATCCGATGAGTTGCGCCACCAGTTGACTTACACCACCGCCATAAAACAACCCTGTCACTACGCTGCTCGTATCCGCACCCAGAGGCGTTGGCGCACCAAACGCGCCGGTGGCGAACAGACCAAGCGAGAGTGTGCCCCAGATACCGGCGAACAGATGGACCGGGACCGCCCCAATCGGATCATCAATGCGCAGATACTCTAGCAGGTCCAGGCCAAGCGCAACAACGATAGCCGCAACCGCACCGATGAAAAAGGCACCTACCGGATCAACCCAGTAACAAGGACAGGTGATCGCGACCAACCCGCCAAGAAATCCATTGACGGTTAACCCCAGATCCCACTTCTTATCCTTCGAGCGAATGTAAGAGTAGAACAGAGCAACAAGGCCACCAGAACAGGCCGCCAGCGTCGTGTTGAATGAGACACGCCCAATACCCTGTACGTCGAGTGCGGACAATGTGCTACCAGGATTGAAGCCATACCAGCCAAACCAGAGGATCAAACCGCCAACCGCGCCAATGATCAGGTCGTGGGCAGGAGGTGGACCACCGCCATCGCGTTTGAAGATGCGCCCCAACCGTGGGCCAAGCGCAATTGCTCCGGCCAGTGAGATTGCACCACCAATGCTGTGCACAACCGTCGAACCTGCAAAATCATGGAAATTAAGCGCAACCAACCAGCCATCCGGCCCCCAGGCCCAGTGACCAATAATCGGATAGATAAAACCAGTGACACCAATGCTATAAAGAATATCGCCCCAGAAGCCGCAGCGCCCGATCATAGCGCCCGATGTGATCGTCGAAGCAGTATCCGCAAAGGCAAACTGGAAGACCCAGAAGGCCAGGACGGGAATGCCCGTTGACATATAGGTCGTACCAATGCCCTGCAAGAAGAATCCTTGCGTGCCAATAAAGGGGCTACCTGGCTCAAACATGAAGGCAAAGCCCCAGGCCCAGAATAATACACCACAAATACAAGTATCCGCGATACCTTCAACCAGAATGTTGACCGATTCTCGCGAACGAGCAAAGCCCGCTTCGAGCATGACAAAACCAACTTGCATACAAAATACGAGGAATGCCGCGACTAATGTCCATACAGTGTTTATTGCATTGATTTGCGGCGTGGGAGCTGCTGCCCCGGTCGCGGCATGGACAATGGTCGGCAGAAACGCCCACATCGCTACGAGCACAAGTGCCAGACCCAGTAGTTTTCCTCCCATGTAGAAGGCTACGTTACGCCTGAGTACAGGGTTGTTCAGATTCGTGCGAAAGCGGGCCCAGGTGGAGCAAAGAAGAGTCGTCATTAGGCGATAAGTCCTTTCAGCCAGGTTGCTTGTTAGATAACAATGAATGCAGTCTCGTCCTATCAACAGGATGATTAGTCAGAAGGTCGTCTTTGACTCGCTCGATTTGCGTTTATCTAATAGCTATAGTATAGAAAGATATTGAATTTCGTGATAGAGCTAATCTACCAAAAATATACCTGAGTCTTTTGTGCAATATATACAAGATGCTCTTTTTATTTGGCCTCTTTTTAGAAATGGCTCGTCTATTTTTAGTAATTTTTTAGAAAATGTCTCCGGCACCTTGACAATATATTTTGGTTAGGATATATTCACTGTATACATTATCCACTATATTGCATTTCTGACAGGGCTTACAGGGGCGCTTTGAGACCTATCTGCTCTCTCTTTCCTGAGAAAATTACGTGTTCTATGTGCAAAATACACAATAAAATCCTTATAAAAGATCAATCCTTCGCTTTTATGCTTTCGATAGCTACAAGGGCATTTTTAGCGTCGTTACTGATGAGAGACCCTGCATAAAAAATACTTTTTTCTGGTGCTCACTATATATAGCATGTTATTTCCATTTAGATAGAATATCCCTGACGTTATATATACAAAAGGTACATTTACAATAGAGATCTGCAAAAACAATTATTGACTTATTGTTCTTTCTACTATTATGCTATACATATGAGCGAAGGAACAGAATGGCTCAACTATCTGAGCTGCTTGAGTCGTGGTCTAGCTTCGGTGCCGCATTTTTCTCGCCAGAGCACAATGCCGTGAATGCGTCGCACTTACTCATTCCACATTTAAGGCGCTATACTTATGCAAGATGTATAGATACAGCGCCTTTTTTTCTTGTCTTTCGTCCATTGACAGCACTTCTAGTATCCCTTATGCTTATTTCATAGCTAGAAGATATCAAACAAGCCGTAAAAACACTATTACCCTATTTATGGAGCATAAAGTATGAGCTATGTCGAGCAGTTGCTAAAGCTGGCGCGTTTTCCCTGGCAACGTTGCTTCTTTGATAGTTGCCTGGCACTTGCCAGTACTTTTTCTCTTACAGGTTTTATCTTTTTCTTTCATCTTTATCCGCAAATACCCGATATTTCTTTAGCCTATCTTTTAGTCATCCTGACACTTGCCAGTGGGCGTGGACTCTATCCAGCCTTACTAGCTTCCATTGTTGCATTTCTATCGTTCGACTTCTTCTTTGTGCCACCCGTCTATAGTTTGTTAATCAACAAATTTGATGATATTCTTACGCTTATCGTCTTTCTGGTTATTGCGATCATCACGAGCCGACTCGCCTCCGCCCTGCGTCTCCGTGCTGAACAGGCACGCCAACGCGAACGGGAGACGCGCATTCTTTATGAATTAGTGCGTGCAACAAACCATGAAGAGAATGTGTCACTTGCCCTCTCAATCTTTGCACAGGCGGTTGTGAAAGAATTTTCCCCCTGGGGAATTCAAGATTGCACATTGTTTCTTCCCGATACACACGGGGTGATGACGCCACAGATCGGCATTCAGCCCGAAACGGATCAGCTTGTGATTTCGGATGCCGAACATGAAGCCATCAAACAAGTTGCTCAGCAAGCCTTCACGATTGATCTCGCCTCCTGCAACGATCTTGCTTGTACCACCAGCCCTTCGTCGCATAAGCAAACAGCCAATACCGCAGCCACCAAAGACGCACAACATTATCTGAAAGCTTCCAACGCATATTCTTTCATCCGCCTGGTACCACTTAGAAGCGGTCAAAAAGTGCTGGGTATCCTACGCTTGCTGATCACAAACGACCCGCTCAACCAGAACTTTGACAAAAGCCTGGGTCGCGAGGATAAACATCCGACTCCACAGGCTCTCTTTTTTTCAACCTTCCTGGAACAGGCCATCGCTATCATCGAGCGTGGCTACTTACAACAGGAAAACGTACATATGAAGGTTCTCCAGCAGACAGACACGCTGCGTGCGGCACTGCTCTCTTCTGTCTCACACGATTTACGTACCCCCCTCTCGACAATTAAAGCCTCGGCAACCAGCTTGCTAGAAGAAGATATGCATTGGGATGAGGAGGCAAAACAGAGCTTTGTCCTTGCCATCGTACGTGAAGCTGATCGTCTCAACAGCCTGGTGGAAAACCTGCTCGATATGTCGCGCATCGAGGCCGGCGAACTGCATCCTGAAAAAGTCTGGTATCCTTTGGATGAGTTGATTCTTGATGTTTTAGATCGTATGCAAAGCTATCTGGAGGGCCGCGTGGTACAAACACATATTCCAGTTAATCTTGCACCCGTTAAACTAGATTATGTGCTGATCGATCAGGTCGTCACCAATCTGGTCGCCAACGCCATCCATCATACACCGCCCGGCTCACCTATCGATATCAATGTGCAGGTTGAGAATGACGCAGTACAGGTCTGCATTGCTGACCGTGGACCGGGTATCTCTCCTTCTGAACATGAGCATATCTTTGACAAATTCTATCGTATGCTCGATCCGGCACATACCCATAATCATCGCCAGCGTTCCGGCCTGGGACTTTCTATTTGCCGAGGGCTTGTCGAGGCCCATGCTGGTGCCATCTGGGTCGAACAGCGCTCCGGTGGTGGCGCTCGCTTCTGTTTCACGCTTCCACTTACTACACCGGAAGGCATACAACTTTATGACTGCTAGTGTAGCAAGAACAAAAAGTAAAATAGGAATATAGCTTTATGGTTAAACAGAAAAAACGCATCCTGGTTGTCGATGACGAAGTTGAGATTGTACGCGTGCTACAACGCGGCCTCGTTGCACATGGATACGAGGTTCTGACAACTGGTAACGGTGAGAGCGCTCTTGAGGCTGTTATACAACAACGACCAGATCTCTTACTGCTCGACCTGAACTTGCCAGGCATGAGCGGCCTGGAGGTTTGCAAGCAGCTCAGAACACAGTCAGAACTCCCTCCGATTATTGTGATTACGGTGCGCAATAAAGAGCGCGATAAAGTGCGTGCGCTCGATCTGGGCGCAGACGATTATGTCTCCAAGCCCTTCAGCATTAATGAGGTCCTTGCCCGTGTCCGCGTTGCATTGCGCCACGCCTCTCGCTTTTCGCCAGAAACAGATGCCCGCATCACCATTGGACCATTAGTCGTCGATTTTTCCCAACACCTCGCCTACGTCAATGGTCAGGAGGTCAAACTTACTCCCACCGAATACGAGCTTCTGAAAATCTTTATCCAGCACCGTGGCAAAATCATGACACAACAAATGCTCCTGACTCAGATCTGGGGCACAAACCATGACACAAAATCTCACTACTTACATGTGTACATCGGCCACCTACGCCGCAAGATTGAACCCGATCCCGCACACCCTCACTTCCTCACAACAATCTCCGGCGTAGGATACCGATTTAACGATGACGAATAAATACTATATACACAATAGAGATACCGAAACAGCGCTACCGGCCTCTGCAAGTACTGCGATGAGGAGAGCATGCTATTCCCCTCACCATCCTATACATTTCCAGGCTTTAGCTATGGGTCCCTGACCCGTTTACAACGTATTTGATAATGCATTAATCTGTGCAAGCGCTGTGGTTAGCTTACTCACAGTCGGGTGGCCCTTTTGTAACAACATGGTTTGACCGATGCCTGAGTCGATGTGCAACAGGTAACAGGGTCCCGGAAGCAGTCCCCGGTCTATCAATCGTGCTGGATCGTAGACAATCATAGCCCGTTCACAAGGCACAATGGCGGTTTTGGGATATTGAGATGGGTATACTTCATTTGAAAGTGGCAAACCGAATAGTGCGGGTCCACCATAGGTACGATAGAAAGTCAAATTCGCACCCAGTAACACAACACCATTTGTACATTTCCAGGTTCCATTCCCACCATCTGTAAAGTATCGTTTCACCACTGGATCATCTAAAGTAAGCATTACGTTTTCCCCTTCCCCTTCCCCCTTCAACGACGCCCATAACTGATCCCACGGATAGTTACCTGGACACCTGGCACGATTGACAGGGTCCATAGAAAAATGGCCTGTAATACCTCCGTTTATATCTGCAGCATGTTTTGGAATATTCAAACGATTGCAGATATCATTCACTAATCGAAAGCTTGCTGTTCGTTGAACATCAGTTAGCGGGGCCGAATTGTCACCTGATGGATTACAATGTTCAATCGAGACCGTGATCAAATTCGGATTAATGGATTCATTCCAGAAGGTATCATGGCCCCCCGAAAAGGCTCCATTTGCCCAGGCACCATCCCCTTCAGATACACACTGGACAATTGCACCATCCTGCCCAACCACGTAATGGCTGCTCACAGGGCTACTCCCGCCTTGAGTGGTTGCGAAGTAGTTGCCTATCGCTTGTGCGGATGTTCCCCCCGCTGTTCCGTGAAGAATGACATAACGCGGTTGAAGACCATTTCTGCCTGGAAAGCAGTTGCTGTTCGGAATAACAATAGCACCATTCTCATCTGGAAGCATTCAATCCCCCTTCCACCACTATACGTTTCTACATACCCCACCACACGTCTTCTATATACAAAGTATATGAACTACTTAAAGTATACTCTGAAAATCAGCAGAACGGTATCGCTCTTTCTTGCTATTTACCTCATTATTTTTAAGTACTTTCCTCTGACAGAAAGGATGAGAAGCGCGACAAATATGCAAACTTAGAAACCAATGTGCAACGTGAAACAGAGGGCGAGCGCGACTATTCCCGCACCCCAACAGTAATAAGCAAAGGGGTCTAGCCGTCCTGTCCGAAAATAACGCATGAGCCACGCTGTACTCCCATAGGCCGCCAGCCCTGCTACGACCATACCTAGAAAAATGAGGAATAATGTCGGGGGATCTTCATTTAAAAGTGATGGGAGTTCAATCAGGCTCGCACCCAGAATAAGAGGTGCACTTAACAAAAACGAGAAACGTGCCGCATCTTCATGGGTCATGTTTAGCCCAAGTCCGGCCACAAGCGTCATACCTGAACGCGAAAAACCGGGCAATAGCGCCATCGCCTGAGCCAACCCGACAATAAGGGCTTCTTTCCACGATAGGGCTTTCAGCGGACGAAATAGGGCTTCATGTTCCTGATCCGGCAACATAGACCTCTTTCTCTCTGTCCGTCGCCGCAATTGTTCACCACCAAACAACACAGCTCCATTCAGCAATAAAAAAATTGCGGCCGGAATTGGCGACGCAAAAAGCGTCTTTAAGTCTTTTTCAAAAAGAATACCCAGCAAGCCCGCAGGAATACAGCCAATGATGATGAGCCAGGAGACCCATCCTTCAGAATCTTGCTTTAATTCTCCCTCCCTCACCACTGTTACTACTGTACTTACCAGATGCCGCCACTCTTGTCGAAAATAAATAAGAAGTGCAACACACGTACCAAGATGTAGTGCAGTAATAAGAGGAAGAAAGTTTTCATCCATCTCAACACTCCCCATCCCTAACAGAGGAGGAAAGATTACGCTGTGTCCAAGGCTACTAATCGGGAAAAGCTCAGTAATCCCCTGCAGCAAGCCCAGTGCTATAATTTGCCAGACATCTACATGCATGGTGTCTATCCCTTCAAAAAAATTTTGAAGAAGCCTCTTAAAAGAAGATACATTTAGCTATTAAAATAAAAAAGTCGCTACCTGTTCAGTTTTATAAAAACCTCATAAGTTGATATCAATTTAAGCATAAACGAAAAAATACTTGAAATAAACCCTCTGGTACTTTCTGGTTTCTATTGAAAGCTCTTTCAAGTTCTTTGTCTCTGCACATGATTTCTCTAGGGCTTATCTTTTACTAAATCATTAATCACTCTACGCAGTTCACGTGGAGTGAAAGGTTTGCGTAGTAAAGGCACATCATCGGGGAGAATCTGGCGGAACTGCTCTAATGTAGGGCCACTTACCGCCGTAATAACGACAATTGGCAATTGCCAGGAGGGAATTTGCTTCCGCAATGTAAGAAAGATATCTGCACCAGATAGCTTTCCGGGAAGGAGAAGATCAAGCACAACAATATCATAAGGGAGATGAGATTCTGATTGACCGAGAATTGCTTGCAGCATCGATTCTCCCGTTGTATGAGTATAAACCGTGTGCCCATCCATTTCCAGTGCCGTTTCGAGATAAGCTAAAATACTTGGATTATCATCCAGAACACCGATGTTCATAACTTCTCCTAACAGCCATACAGCTCTATCGAAAGTGCCATTTAAAACATTTACATCTTATTTCGGTTTCACACTTGCAAAAGGAATAGAGCGGTAACAGTTTATAATATAACACAAGAAAAAGATTTTGTAAACGGATTTTTCTTCTTTACAAACATCCAAAAAAAGAGGGACGCCTGAAGGGCATAAAAAGGTTATCGCATTTTGCACTATCTGCTCTACACGACAATTCAATATTTCATCAAGCTTTATTTCTATTTTAGGATACATCTTACTCTAATACAGTACAGAAGATCTTTACTCTTGTAGAATGGCAAGTCCATATTACCTTAAATTATAGCTCTTTGTCCACTTTTTTTACAAATTATTTGCATTTTTACCTGTTCTTGCGCAATGCAAAAAGCAGGTAAAAATGCAAATTGCTTGTAAGAAAAAAATAGGAGCCTGACATTCTCTTAGTGAATTTGAGGTTGGCCACTACGATCTATCATTCTGAACGAGTCACGCTGAAGGTTAATATCACTCGTTTTTGTCCTGCTTTGCCCATAACTCTGATCTCGCAACTTAAATGCCGCCACGGAAGTGCGTAACTGTGTGACAAGTTGCGCTAATTCCCACATATTCTGTGAGGCTTCTCTCGTTGTGCTACTACTCTTCTTGGCAGCTTCAGAGACAGCTTGCATCGTTCGAACTACAACACGCGAAGATTTTAACTGCTTGTCGGCCATTACGCTAATGCCGCCGATCTCTTGCGCCTGTCGCTCTACCCCTTCGAAAATTGATCCTAGTGCGATACCTGCCTGCTGCGCCAGTTCACTCCCCTTTGCCGTTTCTCGCTCAGTATCGCGCATTGCAACCACAGCTTTGCTGATGTTTTCGTTAATGTTGTTGACAATGTTGGCGATCAGGTTGGCTTGCTTTTTGGTTTGTTCGGAGAGCGCCCGAATGTCGAGTGCAACAACTTCGAAACCTTTGCCGTTGACTCCTGCCATTGAGGCCTGGACAGCGGCATCCAGGGCCAGACGGTTAGTATGATAGGCGATACTTGTGATCACTTTGACCACATCATTGATCTCACGTGAATTCTCGCCCAACAGTTGAACTTTGCTCGATGTCGCCAGAACGTTTTCGTCGATGCGCCCCATGCCTTCCACCGTCTTCTGCACCGCAATTCGCCCATCCAGCGCGGTCTGTCGCGTTTCGGTCGCCATTTTGGAGAGTATGCGCGAACGGTCTGCCATCTGACGCGTGAGATTCGACATATACTGGATTTCTTGCTCGGATGTTCCAATCTGCTGGATTTGATGATCTCCTACGCTGACTAGCTCCTTCATCCATTCCAGGGTGGTCGCCGTTAATTTATCTACTTCATTGGATACCAACTTGACACGCACTATCAGGCTACTTAATTCTCGAATCATATAGTTGAAGGATTTCGCTAAAATTCCAAACAGGTCAGAACTAACATTTACCTGCAAGCTTAGATCACCTTCACCTACCCCTCGGACTTCGTTAATTAAGGCTTCAATTCGCGCCTGTAGAAGATCACGTTGCCCCTGCACTTCTTGCATGAGCCGTACTATATCATCTAACATGCTGTTCATTGAAGTTGCAACCAGGGTGATTTCATTATTACCGGTTAGCGTTGCTCGTGCACTCATCTCTCCTTTGCTAATACGCCTGGTGAGATGCGTAAGCTGCCTTAATGGCGCTGTTATGGTCAGGTTTATGGCATAACCGATCAGAAAAACAACAATTGTACTGAATAAAAAGGCGCTTATCGTGCCCCAGGTGATGGGGGTGATGAGCTGCGCGTTCTGGTGCGCAACTATCTGGCTAAGACTTTCAGTGAGCCCTACCAGGTTGTCCAGATTCCCCTTGAGCGGCAGATACAGGAGATTGGTCTGCGCCAGATCGTTCGCTAGCATAGTCGCACTCGTCTGCTTCTGCAGGTCCTGTAGCACAACATTTTGTGCATGTGAATAGTTTTGCCACTGCAGAGATACTATGAAGATCATGCTACTTTGACTGGCTGGCGTTTGCCTCCCCAACCCGCTGCTGCGCAATACCCCTAATAAGCTCTTCATGTTGTCCGAGGTCGCTATCTGGTAGTTCTGCTGATAAGCGTTGAACTTTGTGTTGAAATCTTTGGTGAGTGAGGTAATCTCCTGGCTAATAGGAGTTGTGACTTGCACCGATTTGACATCACTAGTCGTCAATGCCGTTGATAGCGCATTCATACGCAGCAAGTCCGCTTCTTGATCGGTCGAAAGCTTGATCGCATCGTTACTGGTCTGTACGGTCTGGTTTATTGTCGTAAGAGTTCCAATATATGAGCTTCCTAAAACAAAAATAACAATACCAGGGATGACAGCTGCTAGCGCAGAAGCAAGCAAAAGGCGATACGCAATAGGCATACGGGCGATAGATTTAAACATACTCCTTCATCTCCCTCGATTGATGATACAAAAACAAAATGTTCTTTTTCCTTCCCTGGCAGAAACACTGCACCACTACTTGCTCGCGCTCTGCACTCTTTCTCTACACAGTTGCTTGCTATCTCCGCTCAGGCATAGATGGCTTTTACTTCATCATTGAGATGACGAAGTCGCTGCTCGACATTTGCCCCACCAGCTATCTCTACCAGGGCTCCAACTACCGCCGTTGCAGCGGTGCTGTAATGAGGCCCAAAAGCTGGCGGACGCATGGTGGGAATCACGCTGGCAATAAAAGATTGGCTGATACTATCTGCATAGCTACTACCATAGAACTTATTCGATATATTATAGCTACGATGGGGCAACATTCCCCCTTCGGGAATTAAAAACGTTGTAATTACTGCTTTTGATGTCGTCAGGAAATCTATTAGCTTCCAGGCCAATACTTTGTTCTGACTTAACGAAGAGATGCTCAGATTGTGTATATCTGCACAAGTGACGGGCTTTTTTAAACCCGTTCCCATGGGTGTCGTGGTGACGGCAAATTTTTGATTTACTTTTTGCACTCCTGCAATAGCGGGATTATCGTCGCCCAGGATGCCTGTAAGATAGGGGCCATCAAGCTTGAAGACGAGTTTGCCAAAAGCCATCAACTCACGTTCGTCTTTAATAGACTGCTCTGCCGGCGTCCAGCGGTTCGCAACTGCCTCCTGCACCCATTGAAATGCTGCTATGGTTCCTGCATCTGTCCAGTTAATAGAGACTTTTCCTCTCCCATCATCAACCATTGGATTACCACCAAAGGTCCATATCCACGGCCAGAAGCCCGTTAAGGCATACTCGGTCCTGGATATGTCAATGCCTATGGGGTAAATATCTGGCGCTAATCTGGCTCGCAGAATACCCAATTGCGTATTCAGATCTTCAATCGTGGCTGGTGGCTTGTTCGGGTCCAGGCCTACCTGGCTCATCAGGTCTTTGTTGTACCAAAAGCCATGGGGGGTGATACTAAATGGAACTGCATACTGTGTTCCTTTATATACCCCTGCTTCGAAACTATTGGGGAATGCATCTCTACGCCAGCTTTGACTAATAAATGGGCCAAGGTCTGTCAGCGCTCCAGCATCTGCGAGTGCGTACGGCCAATTGCCGCTCAACTCTACGACATCACATGCGAGCTTTTTTTCCGTCATAGCCGTGACCTGTTGTAAAATCTGGTCAAACGGCATAGCAATGTTGTTGACTTTTACGTTGTTCTGGCCTTCAAATACGTTTAACGCGTTATCAATATTTTCGCGCGTCGCGGTCTCGGCCGATGCCCAGTTGGCAAAATTCAGACTTTCTGCTGTATCACTGCTACCACTACACGCGGCCAATAGCCATTGGGCACTACCTAATGATACGCCCATACCCAATGCCCTTTTTAATATCTCGCGCCGCGTACTACCTCTTTGCCAGAACATATGGTCAATTTCGTTCATCTATGACCTTCCTTCGTGCTTTCATAGCAGAAGATTCACGGACTACACTCTTCCTACTACTCTCATCATCTCATCTCCAATTGTGGATACCCCTGCTTTGAAGCATAGGGAGGAAACAATTGCTGCCCGAAGGCAGAAGGGTTTTGGTTGGTCCCCTCAAACCCCACCACTCAGATTGCTCTTTGTGGGTAACGTTTGCCTCGATATAGAAATCGGCCTGGAAAGATGTGCTAATCTCACTTTATTACAGCTCTATTTAAGCTCAAGCGCACTAGTTTTTTTAGGATAGGCATCCCGTGTTAATATGACGTGAGTCACACGATACAGTAACGACATTGTACGATGCTTCTACTATTAGAACCAGAAGTACTACACATTCAACTATATAACACAATACTCTTTTACACAAGTAAAATATATAACATAATTCTTCCTTATAGTGAAAAACTTGATAATTGTAAAGAACTCGATAACTACGTTGAGAAGGCAAACTCTGATTTTTTACACCTGTACGGTGTATACCTTCTGTACAGATACAATGACAAATCTACAACATATAAAGACTCTTGATCCATATCTCCATATTTACTATCACACTTTGACTCAAATTTTTCGATTACTACGCTGTTCCATGCATTTCACACGCTAAAGGCTTGATTTCATACCCTCTAATCGTGTAATGTATATTGTGTATACCATATAACTCTTGTAATGTGCCAGCTATCAACGGGGAAAATAATGGTCAGGGAACACCTACCATTTGTACCTGATTCGTTCTATCATCTTATAACATCCCATGTTACCTTATCAATTGTACCAGTGCATCCAAACATTCAGATACCATGAACCATCCCGTATGATACAGGCATCCCAAAATATGGATACATTGCGACGAGAAAGGAGGGAGCTTTACCACCTAATTTTTGTGTGGCATCCGTTCATTTACATTAGTGAGTTATTACTTGCTTTTATTCAGAATTCGCCCGTTTGACTGTTTGCCTGCTGTCTCTACTACATGTACAGCAGCCTGTACTTCTGAATATGTGGAGTAATTGATGCTCGCAGAAGATGATCCTTATCCGATAATACATGTCATTTACAATATTGTAAATGAGCCAACCAGACAAGGAGCACCACTATGCAAAAAGTTTCCCTGCGTAAAGTCAAAGCACCTGTTAGTTACTTACAGGAAAACAGTGAAGAAGTTTTGCACTTCTCTTTACAGGGCTTACTACCTGTAGGCCACACGCTTGCTATGAATACGACTCTTGGCACTCTCTCACATCTCGTTTGTAAGCAGGACCGTCCTCATATGCTTATGGAGCAACAATTTACGACAAGTGAGATCTGTGTGCTCTTGCCTCTGCTTGATGCTTATCCCTATTATTGTCCATATGAGGTTTTATTAGCTAGCTTTAACAGCGGCCGCGTGTCCGAAACTGCTGTGGCACGTAGTCGCAAACGCTTGCAAGAAGCCCAGGAATCTGGAGTCTGGGACCAGGAAATGCGTCCCGTCCGTAATGTGCTCTCCCGTACACGCCTCAAAACTCGCTCGTTCGGTATCGAGATCTCTTCGATCCTTGAGACAGGCTACATCCTTATGCAGATGCATAATTTCAAACATTTAGAATTTTAAATGCGAACGTTACTTATCTTCAGCCTGCTCATTGTGTCTTTTCTATTTGGAGTAATAGGCGTTATAAAGGAGAAATGGACATAAATTCTCTCTTTTAAATTGGTTGATGCCAGGAGGTTTTATTGTCGATGCCTTGATTTTGCATGACCATATTGATAATTTAATAATTCAGCTCTTCTTGCTTCTATAAATGCTTCATACGCTGTAGAGGTGATAAAACATCGTAACATATAGCTGGCATGCTCACGCGATCATGCTAGTATATTTACGCTTAGTGTTTTCTGGCATGCAGATCCCTCGCGCGCCAGCGGCTTCCTATGCGCCAGATCAGGCTATCTTGATACTGGTCCTACAACTATACACCAGTACCATTCTGCTAGCTCCACTCTATGTGGAGCTTATCATTGCACAAGTATCTGAAAGAGACTCATCCTATAGAAAACAGCATACTAATGTACACCTAAATAGGAATGGGTATCTTTAATTAGGTTAGCATATTCTCGGCGCTTTGTCTATGCTAAATGTATAAAGATTGCATAAAAACCTTTGCACTATCTCTTTTCAAGTACAGTATAAGATACAGTATAAGACAGCGACCATCTCACCGGATGAGTTTGCATGGATTTATCGCTTCTTAAAATATGGAAATACAGAAAATTATCTATTAAAATCTGATTCAATATATGCAGCAAAGTCGTTTAGGATGCCGCGTCCTGCGGGCCTTCCTGGCCGCTCGTTGCGATAAAGGGCTAGCGACTGCTCGATGAGCACATGAAATTGTACGGGCAGATTCACCAGGCCCCACTCTGCACCTGCATCTTTAGATAGTATCTTGCCTTCACGCACATAAGCTTCAACACGGCATGCATTTAATACAAAGTAAATTGGGTCGTGCAACCGCTTCTCTGTGGCCTGGCACAGATCTTCGATGATCGCAGCTCGAAAATCTTGCTCTGGTACTGGTGGCAGTGCCTCTGCGATAGATCGACCATACAGGCAGATACCATGACGATGGAGAACGGTGAGGTATGTTGCCAGGTCGGGATCGTGCTCTACGCTGTCGTTCCACTGCTTCCACCCTTCATTCCGCACGTCTTGCTGCATCTTCTCGCGCCACTTCTCGCTATAGTGCAGATCGTAGGGCAGAGGATTCTGATAGGGAAAAATATCTTTCTCGACCAGGAAACTTATTTCGATTGGTCGTGGAAATCTAGAGACGAGTAATAGCAATTCTATAATCGCCCGCTTCACTTCTAACGACATGCCCTGTGCGGTGACTACGACAAGGTCTATATCGCTCCGCTCTGGCTTAAAGCCGCCTAAAGCCAACGACCCATGCAGATAGACCCCTAGCAAATTCTCTTTGAGCAGGCGCTGACACTCCGTTGTTAGCGTGTTCACTTCAGACTTTATAACCTTCGAGCAATTCTCCCAGTTATACTGCAACATATTCTATGCCCATTTCTTCCCGTAATCATCGGATTCTCAACGCGCTCATATTCTTTTTCCATTATTTCTATGTTTGATAATTTTTTGCGCAAAAAATTATCAAACATAGAAATAATGGAACAAGAAATTAACTATACCTCTTCATAGCTATGCTCATGATTGTGCGCCGATTCCATCTGGCAGTAGAGGCCATCTATCGCGCTACACTTCCCTTGATGGGCATAACATTCAAACTGTAATGTGCTGTGCCCGATGCGATACCTGTTGTGCAGCATAACTTCAAGTTGCCGCAAGACTGGGGCACATTCGTTGAGGGGTAGATTGTTTGTCTGGACATGTGCGGAGAGCGCATACATCCCGCTCGTGATGCTCCAGACGTGCAGGTCGTGGACGTTCCTGACTTCAGGCACTTGCTTCATATCATCAACGAGCGCAGAAAGATTAATATCTTTAGGTGTGGATTCTAACAGGATATCCGCCGTTTCGCGCAGAATAGACCAGGCCCCAAACGCAATCAGAACTGCAATGCCGACAGACAGCAAGGGGTCAATCGGCATCCAGCCGGTGAGCAGGATCACCAGACCAGCAACGATGACGCCAACGGAGGCTCCAACATCCCCAAAAACGTGTAGCGCTGCCGCCCGCACATTCAGGTTTCCCTCTTCCTTCTGCAAACAAAAACCGATATACAGATTAACGGCAATACCAACTGCAGCGGACAAGAACATCACTAACGGCTGAACTGGCTCCGGGTGTTGAAAACGTTGTACGGCCTCGAAGATGATCCATACGGCAATCATGATAAGCGTGAATGCATTGATCAGTGCGGCCAGGATGCCTACGCGATGATACCCAAATGTTTTATTGGCATTGGCTGGTCGTTCGGCCTGCACGGTGGCAAACCAGGCCACGCCAAGCGCGAAGATGTCTGTGAAGACATGCCCGGCATCCGAGAGCAAGGCCAGCGAGTGCGAGATGATGCCACCCGCAAGCTCAGCTACGAGTATAAGCAGGGTTAAGAAGAAGGCTAGCCGCAAGGTCTGCTTCGCCATTCCATGTGTATGATTATGTCCAGCGTGACTATGGCTCATGCTAACACCTCCGTTTTATGCTGTACCGATTCGAATGGTAGCTCACTGGCATGCGAGAGACCAACCCCTAACAATTGGCGGATATGCTTATCCACCAGGCGGTAATACACTACGCGCCCCACTTTGCGCATCGCCACAATATGCTGGTTACGCAAAACGCGCAGTTGGTGCGAAATGGTTGTGTCATCGCGTCCCATGCCCGCCGCCAGGTCACACACACATAATTCTCCTGTTGGCGCGTGCAACAATGCATAAAGCACCTGCAACCGCGTCGGATCTGCGAGTACGGCGAACAGATCAGCCGTACTGCGAGCAGAATCTATGTTCAGCAGATGCCGTCGTACCTCCAGAGCATGTTCGGGATGTATACAACGTTGCAGATCAACATCCGCCACTCGCGCCACATCCGTCGTTTCCTCTGCAGGAACAGCCATACCTAACTCTCCTTCTTGACTAAATGAGCTCAGGTCTCAATAACTTGTATACCTGTACACCTATACAGCTATTATTATAGCAGATTGCACGACTATAAGCAAGATTTCTGTGGATTGCCGCTATGGATTATGGTTGAGTAGCATCGCTTTGAAAAAGCACCCGGACGGAATTTAATTTATATGTACCTATACTGCAAAAGGAGGTTTTTCCGTTCAGCGAACTCTTAAAAGTTTCAGGGAAGAGTTAAAGAATCTCCCAGTCTTTTTTATTAATCCCCGCTTGTTTTCAGAATTCTGGCGAGGAGATCTTCGCTAATATCACCACGATGTGGATTCGGAATACGCAGAGTCGTATTTCCCCTAACCATAAATTGGTGTTTTCCTCCTGAATATGGTCCTTCGAATCCCATCATTCTCAGATAATAAATCAAATCTGAGCGTTTCGTAACACCTACATGAGGCACTAGCTGGTTTCTCCTACAAGTAATTTAATCCCATCAACCATAGGTAATGGAAGATGACTGGAAATGCGCAAGAGAATCCATTCTTCTAGTACTTCTTCCAATTCATCACGGCAATCTTCGAGGGTATCAGCTTCGGCGTAAACACCATTGAAACCGGGAATCTCACCGTAGAAAGTGCTTTTGGACGGCAAAATCTCATAGCGAGCATGGCGCATAGCGGCTCGACGATATTTTGTAAACATTGGCAAATCCTACCTTTCTAGATCTTTTCTCCCTACAAACGTCTAGTAAAGCTACGCTAAAAGCGTACTGACTCCCCCAATCCCCCACTCTACTTGCCCTATACGTCTATTATAACTGTTTATTGAAGATTGTAAAACACTCAGTTAAGAGTTCCGCGTCCTTACACTCACCATTGTTGTCTCTTACACCAACTTATTACAGGTTCATCGCTCTCCATAATCTTATATACATTTGCACATTTTGTACTTCGATACACGCGCATACGTCATACGCTATGTATCAAAATGCAAAATGTGCAAATACCTATTGACAAAAAGACGAGAAAGTGTTATATATACACTATCTAGATAGTGTATATATAACACTTTCTCGTGAGGAGTACTTGCGTATGGACAAGAATGAATTGGCAAGGGTAAGCAGTTTTATTCACTATGCCTGTTCGCCTGAGGAGGTCTTTGGCAAACTCACGGGCACGCAGGCTGAGCAATTCGAATGCGCCCGGAAAATTTTTCGCCAGTTGGCAAAGGTTGTTCATCCCGACGCACTTCAAGGTTGCACTGACTACGACAAGGCTGCCTTCAAGAAACTTGCGCTCTTCTGGGAGCAGGCACAGGCTAAAATCAACCGTGGAACCTACGGGATAGCTTCGGAGAAGTCCTACGCTCTTCATGCGAAAACGCGTCTCTATTCCTTGGAGCAAGTGTTGTTCCAGGGAGATCTCGCGGCACTCTATCTCTGCACGTTCGAGGATACAGGCAAAAAGAGGCACGGGATCGCCAAAGTGCCGCTCAAACCGGGCGATAACGATCTTCTGTCCAACGAGGTGCGCGTTCTCAGACATCTCAGCAAGTGTGCAGGCTATGATAAGATGCGTCATTTTTGCTCACAGGTGGTTGACGCTTTTTCTTACCTGGAAGACGAGACGGGGATATTAAGGCAAATTAACGTTCTAACTTATACTCGCGGCTTCTATTCACTTAAAGAGATAAGAGAAGCTTATCCACAAGGGGTCGATCCCAGGGATATGGCCTGGATCTGGCGACGGCTCCTTGTGGCACTGGGATTTGCCCATATGAACGCGGTGATTCACGGGGCGGTCTTGCCGACGCATGTCCTGATTCATCCGGCACAACATGGATTGCAGCTCATCGACTGGTCGTATGCTGTCCTCGATCCTGTTGTGACGGGCGAACGTATCAGCGCTATTAGTTCGGCGTACCGGGATTGGTACCCGGCAGGGGTTTTTGCCAAAGAGGAACCGACGCCGGGACTGGATCTAGCGATGGCTGCCCGGTGTATGATTGAGCTGCTCGGCGGTGACCCTCTCCTGGTTGCGATGCCGGAGACGGTTCCCTGGCAGATTCAGCAGCATCTGAGACAATGTTTATCCTCTAGTTACAATAACCTTACCGTCGATACCCTTCTTGACGGGTTCGATACCCTCATCGAGAGGCTCTGGGGACCCAGGAAATTCCATGCATTTATTATGCCTGAGCGCTAAGTTTCCCCTGCGGCATTAGCGCATTATGCCTCCTCCCTTCTTGTGGCGGAGGAAGAAAAGAGGAAATCACTATGGGTGGTACAAGATGGTCAACTGATGCGTATGAAGAGGCGGCCCGCCTGCGTCGAGCGGCGGGGAAGGGCGACTTTGCTTATCACGATGCTGCCAGGGCGTCTGGGAAGCTGGTGATTCATCCTACGCTTGACCCGAAAGGCGTCAAATTTCGCGAGAGCCGCGATAGCGATGCCCATCCTCGCTCTAACGCTATTAGCGTCCTTTTCGATGAAACCGGTTCGATGGGCGGCATCCCCCGTGTCTTCCAAAAAAGCTGGCGGAACTGATGGGGGTATTGCTGACGAAAGGCTATATCCAGGACCCGCAGATTCTCTTCGGCGCATTTGGCGATGCAACCTGTGATCGCATTCCGCTGCAAGTCGGACAATTCGAGAGCGGCGTGGAGATGGATGAACACCTGCGTCACATTATCCTCGAAGGCGGCGGCGGCGGGACAAATCACGAATCGTATGAGCTGGCCCTCTACTTCCTGGCCCACCATACCGCCATTGACTGCTGGGAGAAACGTGGCCGCAAAGGCTATGCCTTCCTCATCGGCGACGAAATGGCTTACCCATCCGTCAACAAGAAGCAGGTGGCCGACCTCATCGGCGATGGCTTGCAAGAGAATATTCCTCTGCGCGGTATCATTGCTGAGGTACAACGCCGTTACCATTTCTTTTTCATCTTCCCACGCAATGCCAGCCACGGCCATGATGTGGATATTCAGAACTTCTGGCGCGCTCTACTCGGCCAGAATGTCATCTTCCTGGACGACGAGAATGCGGTCAGTGAAACAATCGCCCTGGCAATCGGGCTAACCGAGGATGCAATTAACCTGGCGAAGGGCGGTGACGATCTGGTTGACATGGGAGCGAGCCCTGCCGCTATCGCAGCTGCCTCGCAAGCGCTCAAAGGCTATGCCAGCGGCAAAGAAATCGCGACGACCAGCGGAAGCAAGTTGCCTGATATTGTCAGTAACGAACCGGGTACCACATCGACAACAGAACGTTTGTAATTCTTCCTGGTGCTTGCAGTTCATGTGGCGGTTCGCCGCGTAGCGACAACGGCTTGTCCTTGTTGCCGTGGACCGTCTCGACAGGCGGTGGACGACGACCCCATAGGGGCATACCCCTAACGGGGCACACGGCGGCAACCACAAGGGTCGTCGCTACGCGGCCTCCCGCTATATGAACTGGCCAGCACTGCTAAATCATGCTGGAGGATAAGATGAAAGAGACGAAGCAGGCCATCATTCTTGCCGACCCTGGCTTTGGGGATGCTGGCAAGGGGACTATCACCGATTTCCTCAGCGGACAACTCGCGGCCCATACCGTTGTGCGTTACAATGGCGGACCGCAAGCTGCACATAACGTAGTGACGGCAGCCGGACAACACCACACGTTCTCTCAATTCGGTAGTGGCACGCTACACCCCGGCACCCGGACCTTTCTTTCCCGCTTTATGCTCATCAATCCGCTCAACATGCTCAAAGAGGAACGACACCTTCAGATGCTCGGTATCACAGATGCCTGGCAACGCATGACTATAGATCGCCGTGCCCTGGTCATCACACCGTTCCAGCGAGCCGCGAACCGTCTGCGCGAGGTTGCCCGCTCGGCCAATCGTCATGGCAGTTGCGGCGAGGGGATCGGCGAGTGTATGTCCGACTCCCTTTATAATGCAAACGCCGTACTCTGCGCAGGCGATCTGCAGGATAGGGTCACCATCAGAAAAAAACTGTGCCTGCTACGCGATATTAAACACGACGAGCTCAGTGCATTATGGCATCACCTGCCAGATAGAGAGGAAGTCAAGCAAGAGCAGGCCATTTTTTTCGATCCAAATTGTATTGAAGACTGTACCGATATCTACCATTACTTTTCCGAACGCGTAGAGATTGTAGACGAGACGTATATGAAATTTCTGCTCGCCCAATCCGGCACGTTGCTCTTTGAAGGCGCACAGGGCGTACTACTGGACGAGAATTACGGCTTCGCGCCCTACACAACCTGGAGCACAACCACATTCGCCAATGCAGAGGCACTCGTGCAGGAGCAGGACTACACTGGCGAGATCATCAAACTCGGCATTCTGCGTGCATATGCCACCAGGCACGGAGCCGGCCCATTTCCGACCGAAGATCAAGCTTTAACCCGCATCGCTCCCGACCCACACAATAGCTGGAATGATTGGCAACAAACGTTTCGCGTCGGACACTTCGATCTGATCGCAACACGTTATGCCCTGGAAGTTGCTGGTCGGCCCGACTATCTCGCTATCACAAATATAGACCGGCTGGGGACGTTCCCCACATTGAAACTATGCACTGCATATCGTTATCAGGGACCACCTGAAGACCTGTCCGCTTACTTTGAGGAAGAAGATGGATACATTATAAGCATAAAAATGCGCAAGCCCGCCGATCTCGGTCACCAGGAAAGGCTCACACAACTGCTTTTCCAGTGTCAACCATGCTACCAGTCGTTTGCCCCAAATGACAATCCAGGCTTTTCCAGTCAGGAGCAAGCAATTGCATACCTTGCGAGCCTAGAGGATGAGCTTTCTCTTCCGCTAGCAATCTCTTCGTATGGCCCGGCTGCGCTAGATAAACGGTGCTCCAAAGACTTTTTACGACGAATTGGAGACTGAGAGAATCATGTACAATAGTACACTACCTCTCTTTATACGACATCGCGATAGCGAGTATTATCATCACCAGCGTAAAAGCCAGCAATACCGCGAGATTATACGGTACACTGGCACTTTCATAGCCCAGCAACACTCCTCGAATTGCGTTGACGCCATACGATAATGGGTTGAGCAAGAGGACAGTGTGCAACCAGGGCGGCACTTGCCGTGTGGGAAAGATGGCCCCTGAAAACATATAGAGCGGCAAGGTGATAAAGTTTTGGAGCGTACCGAAGTTTTCAAAGTCTGTAATCCACATGGCGATCACTACGCCCATGCTGGCAATTGCTAGCGCGGTAACAAATGTTGCCACTATAGTTGCCAGGACATTCAAAGGCGTCAGTTGTACAGCTGCAAAGGGGGCAAAGAAAAGAATGATCAGCGCCTGCACCGTCGAGCTTGATGCCCCGCCGAGACATTTTCCTATCACGAGCGTCGAGCGTGGAGTCGGTGCAACCTGTACTTCTTTTAGAAAGCCAAATTCGCGGTCATACACAATCGAGATGGCCGATTGTAGCCCGCTAAATATGACGGTCATGGCGATCACGCCCGGAAATACAAACTGTTCGTAGCTAAAGCCGGCGATAGAACCAAGCGAACCGCGCAAGCCGAATCCTAGCGCGAATAGCCAGACAAGTGCCCTCGCCACCGCTCCCAGCAAACGTGATCGTTGCCGCCAGAGCCGCACCATGTCGCGCTGCCAGATCATTGCAATGCCCTCTGGATCAATAAAAAATATGGCTCGGCTCTCACGTATACTCGGCTGCGGCATTGTAGCCGGTTGCGTAGTTTTAAGCATCAATAAACTCCTCATTGAATACCATAAGCATTTTTGCTTTATAAACGTACTAGCGTCGTAAACGCCCACGGCTACGTAATCGCGACCCCATGCGATCCTTAGCGCTGGACGTCTCGTCGCGGATCACACGACCGGTAAGATGTACAAATACATCCTCCAATGTGGGTGCGCTAATGCTCACGCCCCGTACATCGAGATCCGCCAGTGTCAGATAGCGAATGGCGTCGGCCGCCAGAGCCTGTCCATCCTCCCCCTCCACATAGATAGCATCGTCCTCGCGATGTACAGAGTCACCAAAGTGCTGCTCCAGCACGCTCACCGCTCGTTCGGGCACGGATGTTACCAGGCGCACCTTATTCTGACCAATCATACGCTTGAGAGCTGCGGGCGTATCGACAGCAACGATCTGACCATGATCGATAATGGCTATACGATCACAATATTCGGCCTCTTCCATATAATGAGTGGTCATAAAGATGGTCAGACCAGTACGTTCGCGCAACCGCAGGACATGTTCCCAGACGCTACGCCGCGTTTGTGGATCGAGCCCAACGGTTGGCTCGTCCAGAAAAAGCGTTTGGGGCTCATGCAATAGTCCACGCGCAACCTCCAGGCGGCGTTTCATACCGCCCGAAAAGGTCTTTACGATATCTTTTCGTCGTTCTTCCAGCCCAACCAGCTGAAGCACATCATGAATACGTGTATTCCGCGTTTTGACTGGTGTGTGATAGACCATGCAGTGATAATAAAGATTCTGTTCCGCCGTGAGATACTCGTCAAGCGTTGGATCTTGAAAGACGATGCCGATGCTCTGGCGTACGCGCATAGATTCGCGCTCAACATCATAGCCATTGATCAATGCTCGCCCGCTTGTAGGATGTAGCAAAGTACACAACATTTTGATTGTGGTGCTCTTGCCTGCTCCATTCGGTCCCAGAAAACCGAACGTCTCTCCGCGTGCGACCTGTAGATCAATCCCCTTCACCGCCTGTATCTCCCCAAAGGATCGCGAGAGTTTCTCCACTATAATTGTCATAGATCTACCTCTACTATATGTCTTAACACGGGCAATGCTGCACGCAGATGAGTACGTTCTTCCTGGCTGAGATGTGCCAGGCGGCGCTGCAAATTGGCACGCCGGAACTGGTCATACAGCGTTACCGCACGTCGTCCGCGCTCGGTTGCGGAGATCCAGACCACGCGCCAATCCTCTTCGCCGCGTATGCGCTCGACCACATCCTGAGCTAGCATCCGTTTTATCATCGCCGTTACAGTCGGTGGCGCAACCTCCAGCTCTTCAGCCAATTCCTGCATCGTGCAACGTTGCCGCCTTATCAAGATGCGCAACAGCCTGATCTGTCCACTTGTCGCACGCAATTCAGATATATCGCGCCACTCCCCCTGCTCAGCATCGCCCGGAATGCCCGCGCGAATCCGTCGCAACAAAATCGGGATGATATCGAGCAAATCATCGGCAATATCTAACTCATCTGGAGAAGCATTCTCGCTCATTGCTTCACATTCCTCATCATCTTATTTAGCCTGGCTAATACTTACCCTGTCTATTAC
Source organism: uncultured Chloroflexia bacterium (assembly GCA_963850365.1). Lineage (GTDB taxonomy): Bacteria > Chloroflexota > Ktedonobacteria > Ktedonobacterales > Ktedonobacteraceae > Dictyobacter. The sequence goes on along the minus strand of CAWKKX010000016.1, from coordinate 20,792 downwards.
TTAGACTGTCTAAGTATATAGTAGTCAGAATTTTTCCTGCTTGTCAAGAAAGAAATGTCGTAATCCTGCGATTCCCTTACATATAAAAGAGAATCGTCGCCACTGTAATCTATACAATGAAAGTGTTGACTTCCGCTAAAATAATGTGTATCTTTGTATCATTAAGGTAATAAACGAAACAAACACAAACCTCGACCCTTCCCCTTCTCACCAAACTTTCATACTTTCATCCATTCTCTTGAGCACGTTTAGCTGATTACGATCTCAAGTGCTTGTACTCCCTCTCACCGTTTTTCCAGACAAACTCAAATAAAGGAGATTTATTATACTCGCGATTTTTCGTTGTCGCAACTTTGCTCTGTTCTGGCCTGGTTATGTCATTTCAATGATAGGCGATTGGATGCTTATGGCTGCGCTTCCATTCTATGTCTATCAGCGCACCGGTTCTGCGCTGGCAAGTGGAGAACATATCCGCGTTAGTGTTTGGCTCGCTCGCCGGAGTTTTTGTGGATCGTTGGGATCGCCGCCGGACGTTGATCATGGCTGAGCTGCTAAGCGCTTTGATCCTGTTACCTTTGCTCTTCGTCCAATCTCAGCAAAACCTGTGGCTTGTCTACGTCGTCGCCTTTGTCGAGTCAGTGCTTGCTCAATTTATTAGCTCTGCGTCTGGCTCGCTTATGCCTCATCTCGTAACAGAAGAGCAGTTAACGTCTGCGAACTCTGCCAATGCCTTTGCTCAGGAGCTGGCACGTCTCATTGGTCCTACGCTCGGTGGCTTTGTGTTGGGTCTCTTCGGCCTTGCCAATGTCATTCTCGCTGATAGCTTGTCATTTTTCTGCTGTAGCTTATTTATTGTGTTTATTTCTCTATCACCTGAAAAGATGCTAAAACATTCCTCTTCTCATAGTGCTACAGGAGAAAAAGCTACTGTACTACGAGAGTGGCTGGCAGGACTACATCTGGTACGACAAGAACAGCTTATTACTATCCTTTTTGTTGTGGCAAGCATTTCGATGATTGGTACAGGTTTTGCTGTAATTTTTATTCCTTTTATTCATGATGTTGTACACATCAATGCTATAGCGTTTGGCTGGATTCTTACAACTCAGGGACTGGGCGGTATAGCAGGTTCTCTCTATAATGACCGCTTGAGTAGAATAATTCCATTGCCACTTCTTATTGCATTCAGCGGCATCTTGCTGGGATTGTTTAATTTTGTCATTATTAGTTTTCCGATATTGCCAGTGGTTCTACTCGTCTACTTGTTCGGCGGAGGGCTCGTTATTGTCTTCTTCACGGACATCTATACGTTGTTACAACGAAGCGTTTCTGATGCTTATCGTGGACGCATCTTTGGTATGTATAGCACAACGAATGCAGCTTCGTTGCTGCTAGGGATGTCACTTTGCAGCGTACTTACGATCTCATTGAGTCTCAAGCTTCTGTTTGGGCTGATGGGTGCCTTCTACTTTATGGCTGGTATTGCCGCATTGGGCATGTTGCACGCCGCCAGAAGAATACAACCATCAACCCACATTAAACATACTTGAATGGACGGTTGTTAGCGTGCCGGTCTTCGGTTCCGTTCCAGCCCAATAATCCAGCCTCGCTTGATAATACCCCGTTGGCCATTGCTGTGATGCGGTCAATTTGATTTCCAGAGTTTTTCCTGCTGCCAGGGAATGGAGGCGCGTGCTGGTCTTTAGCAGACAAGGAGAGACGGGTTTCCAGGTACCTGCTATCTGCCGCTCCAGGAGAAGCACACTACAGTTTGTCTGGTGATCAGCAAAGGTGATCGTCTCGTTGCTCTGGTTTTTGATCGTTACGAGTATTGTACCGTCTGCTTGATAGTGTGTCGCTCCCACCTGTAAGTTCACAGAGGACGTTGGAGGCTGGGCAGATGGTCCAGGTTGAGAACCAGTGCCGTTGCTGTCCGTAGGCGATCCGCACCAGACCAACAGGAACATGACCATGAGCCCAAGAGGTAGTAAACGGTATTCAGAGATAGGCATCAGATAGACCTTCTTTCGGTAGAAAACATAGTATTCGGTCAGACAAGAGGATAACACTCCTACTCTGAAAAGAGACGTCTCTTCCTCTGCAAAAGTTCCCGCACTCCGGCTGCTTGCACGGTTTCAGCTCTCACCTGCTAGCGACAAGACAAGCATACCGAATAGCTTGATCAAATCTCAAGAGCCACTACCATCGTTCATTGCCCCTAAGCTACCCTTTGTCTTGTATAATTTCTTCTCTAATTCTTATATTTTTAATGGTATAAGAATTTCATAAAATTTAGTTTTTCTGAAAAGTAGTCAGGTAATACTCTCTTTATATTTCATACTATAGGTAGAGGTAAGTTGGTAAAAATTCATACAAGATGAATCAAAAGATAAGAATTTTCCTATATATTTTGTGGAGCAAGTAGCCAGATAAAAGAGATTGAAAAGGCCAATTTGGGCAGGTCGAGAGGGAAGGGAAAAGGAAGGGAAAAGGAAGTATGTTGATGTATACTTATGAAGAGCCGCAGAGCAACGTACGCTCGTGGAGATGAGCCAGGTGGTATCCTGGGTTGTTACTGTAGTGCTTATGTCATAACTCCAGAAAGGTATACACTCCAGTTCATATTCCTCTGTTACCCCTGGGAAGATTCCCCCTTACAAAAGCCAGTCCTCTTTGTCTGGTTTTTAGCCTATGTATGTATGCATATACACAAATACCGTATTTGAGAGCAGGAGTGACCTTGCTCTTTGAAGGAGAAACACATGCAAGAACTGTCTTGCCATGGCTCTACATGGCACAGACCGCTTTTCAGGCTCGTAGCGGTCCTGATCGTCGTGGTTGCCTTATTTTTGAGTTCGGGTTTACTTATTGCCCCTACTACAGCCCACGCTTCTAGCTCGACTGCTCGCGTTTCCCCGTCCAATCCAGTCAATGTCACACCCGAAGTGAAGCATGATACTTCGCAACCATTGCACACGCTCACATCCCTATCCACCACAGTCACCTGGAAACATCCTCTTTTGCACGCATCGCCACTGCCGGAGGGAGCACCGAACAGTGTTCAGGATCAGATTCAACGTTCGCTCACCTCGGCCCCAAGCCGTGCCGCACCCGCCGCAAGCAGTAATTTTGATGGTGTTGGGAACGGATTTAAAGGCCCACAAGGAACCTTCAGCGTCAACTCAGCCCCTCCCGATACCAACGGATCGGTCGGTCCCCAGGATTACGTGCAGATCGTGAATACGGACTTTGCCGTCTTCAATAAAGATAGCACACGTGGTGCGATAGGCTCTGTGCGCTATGGCCCTGTCCAGATCAATACGCTCTGGAGTGGCTTCGGCGGTCTCTGCGAGAGCGATAACGACGGCGATCCGACGGTAGCGTATGATAGCATGGCCAACCGCTGGATTATCAGCCAGTTTGCTGTAACCAATCCCAATCCCAACTATTTGCAGTGCGTTGCCGTTTCTACGGGAGCAGATCCGACAGGCACCTACAATCGCTATGCATTCGCTTATAGTAGCTTCCCTGATTATCCTAAGTTTGGTGTGTGGCCGGACGCCTACTATACCACTTTTAACCTGTTTGATAGCACCGGGACGACCGGTCTGGGCGCGCAGGTATGCGCATATAATCGCACGAACATGCTTAAAGGTACCAGCGCCACGCAACAGTGCTTCATCACGAGTAGCACTTATAGTAGTCTATTGCCCTCCACCCTGGATGGCACGACGACGCCTCCCACTGGTGCATCTAACTATCTCCTGGCTTTGACCACAACAACTTCGCTGGGATTGTGGAAGTTTCATGTCGATTGGACCACTCCTACCAAAACTACGTTCACAGGCCCGACTAGCATTCCTGTTGCGAAGTATGCGCAGGCTTGCGGTGGCAACACTTGCATTCCGCAATCGAGAACCTCGAATCAACTGGATTCACTCGGAGATCGCCTGATGTATCGTCTGGCCTACCGCAACTTTGGCTCGTATGAATCACTGGTAGTCGATCATGCTATAACGGTTGGAAGTTCGGTTGGCATGCGCTGGTACGAGGTCCGCAGTCCTGGTACGACACCTAAGCTGTATCAATCAGGCACCTATGCACCAGATACCCGCTATCGCTGGATGGGAAGTATCGCTGAAGACAAATCTGGAGATATGGGGATGGGCTTTAGCATCTCCGGCAGTTCAACACATCCTGGCATCAGCTATACCGGACGCTTAGTCGGCGATTCGCTAGGGACACTTCCACAGGGTGAAACTAGTCTGATCGTTGGTGCAGGTTCCCAAACAGGAGGATTAACACGCTGGGGCGATTATAGCAGCATGGCGGTGGACCCTGGTGATGGCTGCACTTTCTGGTACACAAACCAGTACATCCCAGCTAACGGCAGCTTTAACTGGAAGACGCGTATTGGAGCATTCAAGTTCTCAGGTTGTTAAGGCCCCTCCACCTCGGATGATTTCTCGATCATTACCAGCTCGGTCCGCACTACCAGGACCAAGCCAGCTTAGCCAACCATCAGCAGTGATGAGACAGGAATCATCAGCCTCGCAGACCGTCGTGCCTTCGGGTACGGCGGTCGCCCAATATGGCAGCACAAACGCTAGTCCAGACAGCTACGCCTGCTCATCTGCCAGTTTTAATCTTCTCTGCACAATTCTCGACTGCCTATGGAATAGAGCTTTCAACCGATAACGGTAGTTACCTCAAAAACCACCACAGACACACCAATATTACTAAATCCATAACAGCCAATTTAGTTCAAACTATCCTTTTCCATTCCTATTTATGTATTAAACTAGAGATAGAAAATATATTTTATTAACGCTTTTATTAAAATAACAAGCAATTTTAATAAAATTTCAATACAATCTTCCTTTGAACGTGGTAAAATCGGTTGGCTGTATGGTACCAGTCTGGGAAGATGCTTCTTTTATCATATTTACCTGCTATGCCAGTGAGCACAGCTATTTACAGCAAGAAGTATTCTACATATGAAAGATCCCAGACGTATATAGAGTATGTAATCCTTTCTTGTACAGAGAAAAGAGAGGAAGCAATAGCCTACTATCTAAAGAAAGGGTAGGTAAAAATATGTTTCGCCTTATCAACAATATACCAATATTTCGCCGCCTCTTCATTTTATTTGCATTCGCGGTAATGATACCGATTTTCGTCATTATTCTGCTAGGCACTTTTTATCTTCAGTCTATGAGCGTACGTAGCCAGGCAGTACAGACAAGCTTTGGGGCGCAGAATATTGCAACGAAAGAACAAATCAACTTGCAGCGTATGAACGCGTTGCTCCAGGCTCGTTTTGCTCAAGTGGTAGGGCAAGAGAGCCCTGTACTTGTGGGGGATTTCGCGCTGGGTGCATCTGGTGAATTAACAAATGCGGAGATAACGGCGCTTGAAATCGACTTTAACCAGACGACTATCAGCTATCAACACACCTACGAAATCGCTACATCTGATAATATGAGTGTTATTCGAGATATTCTCAGAAGTGATACTCAGAATCATGGTCATCAAGTGATCAGCGATCAGCAAAACTCGCTCAACGAGGTAGTTCATACTGATTGGGGAATATATCGCGCCCTTCAAGACAAGGTGCTCATGGAACTAGACGGCCATCTTAACTTCGCCGTAGATTATGCTGACTTTTTCCAGGCTAATCAGGCTTTTCTCCATTTGAGAATCCACTGGCAACAGGTGGTAGATACTGCCACTCAGATGGGTACGGCGGTGACACAAGTTGGACCTTCCCTTACCAATCCATTGCTTATGTACACAGCAGGAGCTTCGTTTTTTACGCTTCTTCTGACTATTGCGGCAGGTTTCCTGGTGAACCTTACCATCGTTAACCCTTTGAATTCTTTACTGTCTCTTACCAGGCGCATCTCTCGCGGCGAAACGTCTGCACGTGCCGAGATCAAGGGAAATGACGAGATCTACCAGGTTGCTACCTCAATCAACAATATGTTGGACATTATCGTTCACTTGATGCAGGCATCACAGTCGCTCCACACAGAACTACAAGCACATATCGAGAAGTTGATTCATGAAGTGCGTTTTGTTGGTCAAGGTGATCTGCGTACGCAAGCCGTTGTCGATGCTAATGAATTAGCTCCCCTGGCCGCCTCCTTTAATAATATGACTGCACAACTGAGCAGCCTGGTGATTAATGTGAAGGTTATGGCGCAAAGAATGCAGAACGCAACAATGCAGGTATCTATCTATATCGAGCAACTTGTTGAGACGATTGATGCGCAAGCCCGCCAGGTAAGTACTGCAACTGTAGAAGTTGACATGATGGCAACTTCTAGCAGCCAGCTTGCTAAACGTTCCAATCTTTTGTTTGGCATGGCTAACCAGGCTCGTCAGGCCGCTCAAAGTGGTCGTCAGGCAGTGCAACAGAGCACTGAAGGGATGAACCATATCAACAATAATATTCATACCACTTCAGCTAAAATCATGTCATTGGGTCAACATTCACGCGAAATTAGCAATATTGTCGAGACCATCTCGAATATTGCACAACATACTAATCGCCTGGCCTTAGATGCTACTATCCAGGCCTCTATGGCTGGCGAGAATGGGAAAGGCTTTAAAGCCATCTCTGTCGATATTCGTCGCCTGGCCGAACTTGCGAGAGAGCAGACGATGATGATTGGCAGGCTCGTGCATGATGTGCTCGATGATATCAATACTGCTACAATCTCTATCAAAGAAACTGAGCAAGAGGCGGCTGCAGGTATGCAATTTACTCAGCAAGTTGGAAAATCGCTTGAAGCCATCTTTGCTGTTGTCGAACAGCAGTCCAGCGAAATCGAAGTCGCCAATCAGGTGGCCACCCAACAACTGCAATCCTCTATGAAGGTCGTACAAATTATGCATAATATTTTTAAGGCAGGGCAAGAGAGCATTGCCGGTACCCGTGAGGCAAATCGACATGTTGAGCACCTGGCTCAACTTGCAAGTCAGATGCTTACTTCGGTGGAAGTCTTTAAGTTGTGGGAAGATGCCGGGCAACCCATAAATATTGCCTCTGACGCCGTTCATATAAGGCCCTTAGGCTACCCAGCTCGGAGCACTTTAGCACCATTTGCTGAGAACGTGAATGAGACACCTATTCCTCGTTCATCTTTTGAGCCACAACAACGTTCAGGACGCTATAAATCTTTTTAGCTGTGGCGCTCATAAGGAGATGATAATGGGTAAATCCTATCGTTCTATCAAAAAATTTATTTCTATTGAGCTGCTGCTTCTCATCAGCCTGGCAGGGCTTGCCGCATGTTCGCAGCCAGATTCTCAGCCACGTCAGTTTGTGAATACCGCTCCTATTAGAATCGGCGCGTCTATTTCTCTCTCAGGAGATTTTACGGCGGATGGCAAAGCACTCCAGCAGGGTTATCAGCTCTGGCAGGATGCTGTAAATAAGCGTGGGGGGCTCCTTGGTCGCCAGGTCCAGTTCGATTTTGTGAAAGATAACAGTACTGCAGAGCAGGTAAGCGCGAACTATCAAAAGTTGATCTCACAGAACCATGATGACCTGGTAGTGGGACCCTTTTCTACCACTTTGACGATTGCATCCTCTGCCGTCGTTAATCGTTATCATTATGCTTTTGTAGAAGGTGCAGGTGTCGCGCCTAAAGTGTTTGCCCAACACTATACGAACCTTTTTTCTGTCTCGTTGCCAGCAACAAGTTACTTGAAAAGTTTCGTCTATTATATTCTATCGCTCCCACAAAGTCAGCGTCCCAAATCGGTCGCTTACGCCAGTAACGATGATTTCTTTACACAGCCTCAGATCGATGCGGCGCAGAATCTGTTAGAAAGTCACGGTATACAGACTGCCTTCTACACTATTTATCCGGCCGATACGACGACGAACTATAGCTCCATTGCCGACAAAATTATAACTTCTCATGCCGATGTGGTGATTCTTGGCACAAATGGTCAGCGTGATTGTGTTGTGTTTATGAATGAATTCAAGCAGCGACACTTTAATCCAAAAGCGATTATTGCAACGGCCGGGCCTGACCAGGGCAACCAGTTTACAAGTCTATTAGGTGGTGCTCACTATGCGGAGGGGATCTTTGTTCCGAATGATGGCTGGTTCCCCGATGTCCAAAACTATCAAAATGATGATTTTGTCAAATCCTATAGCGCTACCTTTGGTGGCACTCCTGACAACATTAGTTCGGATACAGTGCAAGCGTACTCAACAGGCCAGGTACTGGAGCAAGCTGTTACAAAGATTCATAGCATTGACAATGCCCGCCTGATTGACGAATTACATGCGGATACCTTTAGTACCTTGCAAGGTCCGGTGAAGTTTGATCATGACGGCCAGAATACAATCGCGGTTGCGTATCTGTTCCAATGGCAAAACAACAAATTGCTTGTCGTATATCCAAATAATGCTGCCCAGGAGAACCCGGAGTTTCCCAGGCATCCCTGGGCGTAGCGTTAGCCTGTTGCTGAGGCTGTCTGATCCCTCAGTAACATTATATAGCGCGTGTATAATGGTAATAGTAGGCGGGCGTGCAATCTTTATGATACCCCCAAGTCATTAAAAAAAGAATTCAGCCACCCGCCTACTTCTTTTAAAACTCTTCTTAAATAGGCTACTAGCTACGCTTCACGATAGTTGCTAAAAGTCTAGCGAATCCTTGATTCGCTGGCTCATGGAACTACCAGCGGGCTTCATGCGAGTCGTGGAGCAGGAGTTTGTTGAGTGATCACACCCTGGAATGGTGTCCCAGTTCCAGGCCCTGTGGCGCTGTATTAAGGGTAGGCGAAAGCTGAATGTGTGCAGCGCGTAAAAACCTCAATGAACAATCGCAAGGGGCATTTTACTTCCGAAAGGAGAGCTTAAAGCTATGGGGGGGTGTTTGGTGTATGTGGTCAATCAGAATGGGTATGCGCTCATGCCCTGCAAGCCGTCCAAAGCGCGTAAACTGTTGCGAGATGGACGAGCCAAAGTCAAAGAACGCAGTCCCTTTACCATTCAACTGCTTTGGGAGTGCGAAGAGCATGTCCAGGAGGTAGTGGTCGGCATCGATAAAGGCAGTTCGGTGACGGGTTTCGCCTGTGTGGGGAAAGGCGAGATCCTGCTGTCAGGGGAAATCGTCCACCGCAAAGATGTCAAAGAAAAGATGGAGGCTCGCCGTGCCCATCGGCGCAATCGGCGCAATCGGCGCTGGTACCGACCCCAACGCTTCAAGAATCGGGCTTCCAGCAGACGCAGTGGCCGTCTTGCGCCGTCCATCAAAACGAATGTGGAAGAGGTGATCCGGGTCGTGCAACGCCTACCGTTGCCCATCGCCAGGATCGTCATTGAGGACGTGCAAGTAGACATTGCCCGTCTGAATGATCCCACGCTACGCGGCAGTCGCTATCAAGATCCGACGCGCCTGGATGAGAATCTGCGCGTCGCTTGCCTGATGCGTGACCACTACCAATGCCAGCAGTGTCGCAAACAGGGCGTGCGCTTGGAAGCACATCATATCGAGTTTCGAAAACATGGGGGGAAAGATACCTTGAGCAACCTGCTCACCCTCTGCGAATCGTGCCATTGCCGCCTGCATCAGGGGAAAATGACCCTCAAGGTGAGAGGGGTAAGCGGCCATCTTGATCAGATTGCCCAACGCTCTATGCAAGGAAAAACGTCCCTGTATGCCACGCTGGGGAAAGATGCTCCTCTGACGACGCTGTTCGGCTATCAAACGGCGACCTGGCGCAAGCATCTGGACCTGTCGAAAGCGCACGATGTGGATGCCCTCTGCATCGCGACCTATGAGACGGGAGAAGGGGTGCCTTATCAGCGGGATCGCTGCTATCGGATTGCTTTTCGTCCTCGTCGAACGAGGAGACGGTATCACGATCTGCCGCGCAAAGGGCAAGGTCGGGTACGTTACCAGCTCAACGAAGAGCTTGAGGGCTTTCACAAAGGCGATGTGGTGCGTGTCAAAGGCATATTTGTCAAGCAGATTAACTCGATCTACAGCAATGGCTATCTGGCCTTCCCTCGCGTGAAAGGCGAGCCTGCTGTAGCTCAGCCCAAGGATTGTGTGTTACTGGAACGGGGCACCACCATCCTCTGGCAAAAGTTGGTAGGATTCGCAGAGAAAGTCAAGGATTCGCTATGAATTCAAAGAACGTTTTCAATACCTTTATTATATATATCGCTACTATTAGCAAGAGTAGCCGCATTGCCAGTGACGGTGCTGTTAGTCAGGATGAGCGTGCCTTCGTTGTAGATGCCACCACCCATGCTACGAGGGCCGGTTGCTGAATTGCCAGTGATGGTGCTGTTAGTCAGGATGAGCGTGCTACCAGCTGCATTATAGATGCCGCCGCCAACACCACTGTCGCCATATGCGCCCGTTGCCGCATTGCCAGTGACGATGGTGTTGGTCAGGGTCAGTTTGCTACTACCACCTGTCTTACTATTGATGATACCATTGTAAATGCCGCCACCTCTCGTGTTTTGTCCGCCAGTGCCCGAATTGCCAGTAACGGTGCAATTGGTTAGAGTGAGTGTGCCCTCATTGTCGATGCCGCCCCCCTGTCCATCGGGCATACTATTGTTCGAGATGATGCAATTGCTCAAGGTGAGTGTGCCTTCATTATAAATACCCCCGCCACCTGGATAGCCGGCACATCCCTGTGCGCCTTTTTCAATTGTCAGGCCTGATATCGTCACAGAAACTCCACTACTGACGCTGAAAACTCTGTCGTGGCCATTACCGCTGATTGCAAGGACCTTAGCACCTGGACCACGAATCGTCAGGTTCTTGCCAATAAGTAAATCTCTACATTGCTGGCTGCTGGGCCTTAAGATCGCTCCTTTTAAACTTGCATCAAAGGTAATAGTGCTTCCATCAGGCGCATTCGCCAGCGCCCAGCGCAGTGATCCTATCCCATCGTCTGAGAGATTGGTGACATAATTTAGATCACCCGGCCTGGAAGTAAGACCAGAGGTGGCAGGAGTATTAGAAGTATTAGAAGGAGAAATGAGTACATTAGAATCATGAGTAGTCATGAGAAAAGATAACGATCCTGGGCCAGAATAGTGTTCTGAAGCCATGAAGACTCCCTCGCCACCCACCACAATCGCCGCTGCAACTGCGGCTCCGACGAGAAAGGTGCGGCGCGATGCTATGGGCTTGCTGGTCACATATATCGGCTGAGTCGATCCTGTAGAAAATTCGTTTTGGCTGGCCTGCTCTAGCGCCGTTGCGAATGCACTGACGGAGGCAAATCGCTCTTGAGCTTGCTTCGCGAGGGCAGTCATTACTACATGTTCGACATCAGGCGAAAGGGCAGGAAGAGAGGCACGCAATGCAGCAGGAGGCGTAAGACGATGCTTCATAGCAATCTCGATGTATGAGCCGTGAAAGGGTAATGTTCCGCAAAGCCATTCATAGACAACGACGCCGAGCGAATATTGGTCGCTGGCCGGACGGGGATGGGCCTCGATCTGTTCGGGGGCCATGTAGGCAACGGTGCCCGCCATGTCTTTGCTGCTCTGTTGGTGAGAGCTGTGTGTGATCAGGGCGATGCCAAAGTCGCTGAGCAAAATTTCGTTCTTTTCGCCAATCAGCATATTCTCGGGCTTGATGTCGCGGTGCACGACGTTGCGCTCATGTGCATACTGTAGTGCTTCAGCAATCTGTTTAACATAGCCGACTACCGTCGAGATAGGCAAGCTTGAACCCTTGGGGTGACGAGTGCGTAAGGTACCATTAGGTGCATATTCCATCACAAGATACGGCGTCTGCATATCAATACCAAAGTCGAGAATACGCACAATAGAGGGGTGCTTAAGGCTTGCCAGCAGACGCGCCTCCTGCTGAAATTGAGCTATATCGTTCTCGGTAACTTGCATGCGCAGAATCTTGATAGCCGCCATCGTGCCCAGGAACGTGTGCTCTCCCAGGTAGACCTCGGCAAAACCGCCATGACCGAGCAGACGCGTGAGGCGATAGTTACCCAGTTGTTGCCCAATGCGGTCACGCTGTGCCACACTTTTCTCCTTCTTAAACTAGCCTCTCTCGCCTTCGTTCCTGCAACGACTTTTCCATGATGAGTGTATCACATATGCATAAGCTTCCACAAATCTTTTCTTGCATGATCAAGCTATACGACATCCCTACTTGACAAACAGAGGGAAGATGCCCTATGGTTGTTCTGAGAAAAAATAAGGTGAGAGGAGAACAATATGGAACAAGCAATATCTCCGCACAATCAGAATGAGCGGCTTATTCGTGTTAAATGTTCTCTAGAGGGTTTATCCGTTGGGGACGCTTTCGGCGAGCGTTTTTTTTATCAACCGGATCTGACTGCACACCACATTGCAGCGCGTATCCTTCCACCACCTCCCTGGTCCTATACGGATGATACCCAGATGGCGCTTTCCATTGTCTCTATCCTGCGTCAATATGGAGCTATCGAACAGGATCGCCTTGCAGAGAGCTTTGCTGAGCGGTATGATCCCTCTCGGGGTTATGGTCCTTCTATGCATCGCTTGCTCAGAGCTGTTCGTGCCGGAAATCCCTGGAAGGAGGCTGCAGCCAATCAATTCGCTGGTCAGGGATCATTTGGAAATGGAGCAGCCATGCGCGTGACTCCGATTGGAGCATACTTTGCTGAAGCCATGGATGACGTGGTCGAGCAAGCAGCCCGATCTGCTCAGGTCACACATACCCACCCGGAAGCAATCGCAGGCAGTATCGCCGTTGCCGTCGCGGCAGCCTGGGCATGGCGCTTCGGTCAGCAGCATGAACGACCAGACAGAGCGAAGTTCCTCGATCTCATTTTGCCTTTTATTCCCACAAGCGAAGTTCGCAGAAAAGTACGCTGGGCACGTGATACGCCTCCCACAACGTCTGTTGAAGCGGTCGTTACTCAGCTAGGAAACGGCACTGGCCTGTCCGCACAAGATACCGTTCCCTTTGTGCTCTGGTGTGCCAGCGAGCGCCTCGACAACTATGAGCAAGCCCTCTGGCTCACTGCCAGCGGTTTTGGAGATGTCGATACAACCTGCGCCATGGTAGGCGGTATCGTCTCACTCTATGGCGGTCTAGAAACCATTCCTATAGCATGGAGACAAGCCAGAGAGCCACTCCCGAATTGGCTATTTGTGGATGCCTATCGCCCTTGAGTACAAACGCTACGTGCTAGTATTGTTGGAGCAGAATTAAAAATTCTCAATTCCCTTTGTGCCCCAACACCCTTCGTGGTAAGACACAACTCCAACGCGCAGAAACTGCTCCATCTGGCGTTTTTTTGCCGTAATTGATATATGTAAAAAGAAACGGTAATTAATAAGGAATGCGTCAGAACGAATTTTCCGGCGAGGTTCTCCCATCGACTCGTTGCGGAAAGCGATTAGGGTCGCTCTCTTTTCCAACAATTCTTTTCAGCCTGACAATTTCTTCACGAGCTTCTTTCAGCGCAAATTGCATTTTTTTCGCCTCTACGGATTCTTGCCGCAAACGTTGAAAACGAGCAAGCAAATTATTGAGAGCACCTGAGATCTGCCAGAGTACATTGTCCTGCGTCAGAGGAACGCGTGCATCATAGTCTCCATTTGCCACGCGTGTATGCGTCGCCACAATACTTTGGATACTGTTATCTAACTGCTGCTTTTGCTCAGCAACAGCCTCTGCACCCTGTAGAACCATATCATGTTCGAGCCTGGCAACCATCTCAGCATGGTCTGCTCGCAGAAGCGCCTGCGTAGCACCACGCACCCAGAGAAAAGCCACGATTGATACAATTCCCTGACTCAGGATGATCGGGGTCACAACACCAGGAAAGGCGACTTTGAGCACCTGATGTAACTCTCCTGAGGTCGGCAGAAACGCCAGGACATACACCGTAAAAATGCAGTTCCCTGCAGCTACCACAAAAACCCACCAGGGTGGCAGAAATGAAGCAGCACACATCAAAGGGAGTACCAGCAGGCTAAAAATAGACATGGCGCTCGTGTTCACACCACCAGGAGTCGTTAAAATATTCACGGTTGGGCTTGCGACAAAACAGAGGACAACCAGAACTCCAGCGATGCTGACCTTCTTCAAACGATTAAGCACCATCGCGAACGTAAGTGCAAACAGATCGATTACAACAATAGCGATAAGTAAGGGGTTTGACCCGGCAAAGGCAGCAGGGAAGGAAATGAGAAGCAGAATGAAGAGAAAGATGGTAATTTGACTCCCTGTCCGCCCACGACGAAACAGCTCCCTCTCCTCGAAAGATGCCGAATCATCTGGCTCAGGCGGAGAGGTGATGCGATACCACCATTGAAGAACCCAACTCAACCCTTGAGGGGATTTGCTCCCATCCTGCGATATGAGCAATGAAGATTCTTCTGACTCTTCTAGTAACGTATTTGAAGGAAATATAGAGCGATTATTCATCGAAACTCCTTTTCTGGAAAATCCCTGGCTTTAGCCAGGGGGAGGAAAGAAAAGTTTGACATACTTTTAATATATGCTATAGTATTTTTGTGTGAATAAACTACTAAAAGACATTTCTCTACTTTTTTTATAAGAAACGATTTCTTATAGATAGATACTCGTTCAAGCTTGCATAGATCGGTAAAAGGCAAATACCCTGTTTACAAGCCCAACCTGCAAACTTCTTCGTAATTTCTGTCGCTGTTTTCAAGCGGTCACGAGCGCCCCAAGGGGACGAACACATCACATCTTACCACCCATTTGTACCCACCCTCCAACAAATAAAATGTGTACATCCCAGTTTCTTTTGTATAGGCGATACGTCATATGCTGCTATTTCACCTCAACAACGCGAATAGACCGCAAGTCACGCAAAACATCTTCAACATTCTTAGGCGTCGTTGAGAGCAGCTCCGCTATTTCCACGACGCTTCTCGTTCCATCTATGCATCCATAGACCAGCTTATGCATTTGCGGCCAGGAACGCATCTGCTGCGTCTCCACAGCCACAAGATGGTACGGGCGGACAATAACGTTGTTTCCCAAGGCATCCATGGCAATGCTCAGCTGCTTAGCAGGAGGCGACGGAGGAGCAAAGGTCCACTTAATTCGTTCCAGACGAGTCAATTCACGATATGCCTTATCTCCTGTAATTAAGATGCCATGTCTACTGGTAATAGAACATGAGACAATATTGCCGCCATTCAGCGCGATTTCCACGTGGCAAGGTTCACGTAGGCTGGGAACTCCTGATGGCAAATCAGCGTGCAGATGTCCTGTCTTTTTGTATTTCTGCATCATCTGTCTCATTGTTTCAAGGTCGAGAGTATACACCACTCGTGCTCCGTTCAGAAGGTTGCTGTACACATCTACCGTTATCTTCTTGTCTCAAGATCGAGAGTGCTCAAACAGCTCACAACAATCTTCTGTACATTCCATTCGCTCTCGTAACAATAGCCTCCTGGTAATGGTCGCATTGTTGCCATATAATATTTCCTTAATAGATCTTTATGCTTGCTATACAACAAGTACATCTAAAAGTCTCAATGTATCTCCTCCACCAACTAGCTTTCTTTCCTAATTTATACCGCTTAATGCTAAAATCTCTTTCCTCTCCCTTGACAAGTTTAGCAACATTAAAGGGCCAGGCAACAACTATACATTTATTTATAATAACAGAACATAGAAAGACACATATAAATAAATTATTAAAAATGCCTGTGGCAGGTTACTTTTGCTCTCAGATTGCTATAGCATCGATATCTCACTTTTTCATGCTAAAAGGTGGCGACGTAATCTGATATAACCCATGTCCTTTCTTTCGTATGAGCATTAACGACACGATTAAAATAATTTATGTCCACAATAATAATTCTATACTTACTGATTATAACATAAACAATTGACTTTAAAGCTCTGTTATGGTTATAATTGCCTATGGGGGGAAAGCATAGATGCAAGTTCTTATGAGCTACACAAGAGAGATAGATAATTTTTCAATATTTTGAGGATGATTTCATACAGATTATCTTTCCTGCCTTGTAATAAAGCTTGCGTAGTATGCTAACTATCAAACTCTAAGTGAGTGATTTGCACTGATGCATCTTCTTCTTTTACATTGTACTTTCTGTCGCTTATGTCTTTTGTCTACTCTCTCGTTCATACCAAAGGAGCGTATATATTTACTGTTTCAGGTAATTCAGAAAAGATACCGAATAAAGGTCATAGCAATAGCGTTACTTGAACAAGTAGTCAACTACTTAAGAAAATGAAGGATAGAGTCAATGCAACTTCTGACGAGCTCCAGTGTTAGTAAAATGCCACTCAATCTCCGCTTATCTTTATTTACTCCACATAAAGTTTCACAAACAGGAGCAGATTCTATATCCGTTCACACCTAGACGTGTAATCCTTTCACTCTGTCTTGTCCGGTCGTGAAGACAAAAATTCACGCACCTCACCAGCAATTTATTGGGATTTTTGTTAGGGATTTCGTCAAGATGAAGCAGATGTACATTGTCGTCATCGCATTGGCGATGCACGGATACATACATATATTTAGATATAGATTCCACTGTAAAGCTTATTCTTTAGTACAGTAACAGCTAGCTAAATAGTCGTTGTCCAACACCATTATCACAGAAATACTTTTGATTATGGCGAAGAGCGGACAGGGCTCGTCAGGCTAAAGCGAGGAGAAGGAAAAACAATGCGGAGAGTCGTTATCACGGGGATGGGTGTGGTGAGTCCTCTTGGAAATACGGTAGATGCCTTCTGGCAGGGGCTGATCTCTGGTCGTTCTACCGGAAAGTCACTCAAGGACATCACTCACAGTGATCTCTTCGAACGCCTTGGTGCTGAATTTGCCTCACAGGTGATCACGGAAGTTGAGCAATTCGCAGAAGCTCAGGATTTACCTGTTCATATTCGTCAACGGGACCGCTATGTGCAGTTTGCGGCGGCAGCAGGGCTGCAAGCAGTGCATGATGCTCACCTGGACGAAGCATCTGCCACTGTACGCGACGATTGGGGCATCGCATTTACTACCGCTGTCGGAGCTGCACATACAACTGAAGCGGTCTATTGTCAGGCAACACAAAACGGGACTGAAGCGGTTGATCCAGAGAAGATCCCACCTTCGTTCTACCTGGATTGGATTTGCAATGCCCCCTCCACTCTTCTTGCTCAGTTGCTCGATGTGCATGGGCCATGCGATACTATATCATCGGCCTGCGCCAGCGGTGTAGATGTGATTGGGCTTGCATATGAATCGATACGAGATGGTGATGCAACAATCATGCTCACGGTGGCCAGCGAAGCGCCTCTGGCTCCTACCAGGTTCGGGGGCTGCGATGTCATTCATTGCCTGGCGACTGGCTTCAATAACCAGCCACAACGTGCATCGCGTCCATTCGATAAGAAGCGTGGTGGCTTCGTGATGGGCGAAGGGGCTGGTGCTTTCCTTCTGGAAGAACGCGACCATGCGATCAGCCGTGGCGCTCGCATCTATGGAGAAATTACCGGGTTTGGCCTGACAAGTAATGCCACGCATATGGTCAGTCTCAAACCGGCAGTCGCTCCCCACTTAACGCGAGCAATTAAGCAAGCGATGAACGCAGCTGGGGCCACACCGGAAGACATTAGTTATATTAACCCACACGCTAGCTCCACAAACCAAAACGATCAAACTGAGACAAAAGCCATCAAGGATGCACTGGGTGAGCATGCCTACACGGTTCCGATGAGTGCTACAAAATCGGAGGTCGGCCACTCTCTTGCCCCCGCCGGTTTCTTTGGCGCGATGGCGGCCACACTCAGTTTTACTAAAGGCATGATCCATCCTACGATTAATTATGAAGAACCTGATCCCCTTTGTGATCTTGATTGTGTACCTAATACAGCTCGTCCATTCAGCGGAACACATGCCCTTGTGATTGCTAGCGGATTTTCAGGCACCCACGCTACTTTAGTAGTGCAAAAAGCAGAGGTGGCAGTATGAACAAACGAGTTGTTGCTATCACTGGTATCGGGACGATTACGCCGGCCGGAAGAGGCATAGAAGCACTATGGACGCGCATCTCCTCCGGTGACACATGTCTTGCCCCAATCGATCCTGAAAAATATTTTGATCCTTCCAGATATGCCTGTCAGATAGCTGGTCAAGTGCCTTCTTTTAGTGAGCCACGCGTGCTAACGGAATCAATGCTGGCGCAAACGGATCGCTGCTCTCAACTGGCCCTGGTCGCCGTTGTCGATGCTCTCGACATGGCAAGACTGCCAATAGATTTCCGCTCCCAGGAGTCGTCAGTTTCGGCAGAACGTGTCTCACTTACGGTCGCCACCGTTGGTGCTGGCTGGACCTATGTTGAGTCCGAGATGCACAACCTCTGGACGAAGGGGGTGAGTGCAATGAATCGCTATGGTCTTACCGCAGGCTTCTCGGCTGGTCCCCAGGGACACATCAGCATTTTCTTTGGCGTGGAAGGACGCACACGAACTTTTGTCTCCGAGCGTGCAAGCGGTGCGCAGGCGCTTATTGAAGGGGCCAAAGCCATCCAGCGCGGAGATGCTGATATTGTTATCACCGGTGGCACCGAGGCTCCACTCACTCCTCTCGTGTGGGCCGCCTATCATTCGTCTGATATGCTTCAACCAACCTCTCAGCTTGATGAACCCGCTCACGCTGCTCACAAACACACAGGGATGCTTCTTGGCGAAGGCAGCACATTCCTTATACTTGAAGATCGTGAGCATGCCAGACGCCGCAATGTGCCTATCCTGGCAGAGATTGGCGGCTGGAGCCGAGGCATAGATCCCTATCCTTTAGAAGGTGCACAAAAAGAGCCTGGCAGAGGTCTGACGCGGGCTATTCAGAGAAGTTTAGTACAATCTGACATCCAGCCAACCGATATCGATATGATATTTCCTGGTGGCCCGGCCCTCGCGGCCGAAGATGCTGCCGAAGATGCTGCGATAAGAAATATATTTGAGCGGCCGCTGCCCGTGGTCATTCCCAAAGCGCTTCTCGGACACTTACAGGCCGCTACAACTACAACCGATATAGCTATCGCGGCATTGACACTTGCTCGCCAGCAGATTCCTCCAACACAGAACGCTCTCTCTGATCTTAGTAGGTACGATTACTCAAATTCTTTGATGAAACACGCGCTCATCCTTTCCAGCGGCCTGGGCGGCATGTATGCCAGCCTTATTGTGAGCAGGCCCGCATAATCATTTAAAACTGTTATATTATAAAAAGTATGCTGTCAAGATTGACAGCATACTTTTCTTGTTTACTACTTTATTACATTTATTCTATGAGCACGCACATCCCATAGCAAGAGTATTGGTACCTGAGGAACCAACGGCCCCCGTAAACCCATTAAGCGACGTAACAGCAGTCAGGAACGTATCATCTTTCGCTGATACATTAGGGCTAGGAACAATGCTCCAGCTGGTCCCATCCCAATGCTCGACCAGCGTCTGGCGAGGCATGTTCCCCCCGGTGGCACCCGCTGGTTCAAACTCACCAACCGCCCAGGCACTGTTGGCACTCACAACGGTAACGCCATTCAGATCACTTGCTTCAGGATTACCGTGCGTAGGGCCAGAAGGCACGAGTGGATTAGGACTGCTTACAATAGTCCAGTTTGTGCCATCCCAACGTTCAATCAATGTGCGGTCGGTAACAAAATTATAGCTACCCACGGCCCAGAGATCCCCTTTACCATCAGTTGCAATCGAGTTTAGTTGATAACCGCTTTTTGTGGGGGGGACCGGGCTGTTTACAACGCTCCAACTTGTGCCATCCCAATGCTCAATTAAGGCCCCACCACTGCCAACGGCCCAAACGTTATTGCTTGCAAGGGCCACAACACTAGAAAATACATCATCCGTTACGCTTAAGCCGCTCATATTGACAGGCGTCGGAAACACAGTCCAACTGCTGCCATCCCAATGGAGCGTCAACGCCTGGGTTACGGTAGTGTCGAGGCTGGCGGAATATCCATAGTAATAACCGACTGCCCACACATCATTGCTGGCGATAGCTGTAACGGCATTCAAGTAATAAGTAATATGTGCGGGGGGCACCGGAGCCGGGCTAATGCTCCATTGAGTCCCATTCCAGTGCTCAATAAGCGCTTGATTACCTCCTGTAGACGTCCGGGTCGTGCCGACCGCCCACGCGTCAGTACTTGAAACAACTGCAACACCATTGAGAGGGTCTTCTACAGCGGCTACACCCCCAATAGTAACTGCTGGAGCATTGACAACTGCCCACTTTTTACCATTCCAGTGCTCGATTAAACTAGTATTGTGTACATTACCAGTGTTGCCCACAGCCCAGACATCATTTGACGTACTGCCCGCAATACTTTGCAGATAATTGACGCTATATTTACCATTTGGCGTATGTACTATACTCCAGGTTGTTGCGGCGAACGCTGACTGCGAAGGAAATGCGCTAAGAAGGAGACATACACCGAAAATGCTTCCTAAAACAGGGAAGCGCAGAAATAGGCGAGAAAGATTATGAAACATTTTACTCTCGTTCTTCTTTCTAAATAAAAATTAGTATGAGAGAACAATAGATATACAGATATGCTGTATAGTCTTTGCTACATAAATAGAAATCTACTGATGTAATGATCCATATACTGCTCAGCTCTCTCACATAGAATAACGCAACCAGCATGCAAATCATCTTGCCTTCACAATCGAATTTGCAAGACCACAATCCATGCGAGTTTTAAAAAGGATGCTCCTCTAATTCTCCAAGGTAAGAAAAAGAAGGCTCGCTACCACCGATATCATCCA
>CAWKKX010000015.1:0-4478 GCA_963850365.1 uncultured Chloroflexia bacterium | reverse complement strand
GGTGATACAGGATGAGCAAACGAAAGTGTCATCCCGTTATCCGTATCTACGGCTTGTGGTGGCCTGACCGGGCGCACTCCCAACGTGCTACTCGTGGTCAAGGTTGTCGCATGGGCGGACGCGTATACACTCATCGCAGGCAAACAAACTAGCTCAGATGACGCGAATAAAGTACTTAATACAAAGGTTAAGAGAAGTTTTCTTCGCATAGGTGTTTTCCTTCCTAATTAGGAAACGCTATTGTTGTGTACTCCTCTTTTAGTATACTGAGACAAGGAAATTAACTATGATATTAAAATCAGTCCCACCGCTTCTCCAGCCGCCAGAAGATCAAGGGGACAAGCGCGACGGAGAGTAACAGCAAGATAGCGCTCTCAACTCCTTGCAATATCCAAAAGTGCTCTACAGGTTGATATATAATTCGCCATCGCAAGTGATGCTCCTTGATACACTTATTTTCCTTATCTACATATGCCGTAGAGTCAAATTTACCAGGTGACCCAATATCTGATAAACCACAATATTGATTAAGTGTACTCCACTCACGTCCCGAACTATCAATGTATCCCGCATCCATGAATAGACCTCTGGCTTCCATCACCATCATAAAACCTGTCATATCTATGGATGTCAGCGTCTCCGTTCTGCTCACAGGTAGTATCAGATGTGCATAAAAAGAATTGTGAGCCACTAAAAGCAGCACAAGAAGGAGGAAAGTGAGCGCCATCGCCGGGACCGTTCGGCGTACAAAAGTGCCGACAGCAACGCCAAGAAACAGCATAAATACTGCACTGGCCGGCAAGAAAAATCCACGGACAGTGTATACTCCCCAGGGACCAGAAGCTCTACTCAACGGCTCACTCCACCAGGTCATCAGAACGGCGATGGTCATACTCATAAGCAAAGTTGCAATCGTGACCAGGCTAAGTTTGACGGCAAGCCAATGTCTGCGTGTGATGCCTTGCGTCCAGAGCAGGTACTGCGTGCTCTGCTCTCGTTCACGTGCCACCATTGGTGCCCCAACAAATACACCGATAAGTAGGCAGAGTACAGAGTACAAAAAGGAGGCAATAGTTCCTGATGTACCCATTGTGCTTCTATTAAATGCACTGGCAATTGAAACATTGCATGCTGTCCCACCACAGGTAACCCATTCCAGATGTTGGTAGATTGCGTACCGAAAGAGACCATCATTTATATAAAAGATGCCGAGAAGGACGAGGGCAAGCACTGCTATCAGAGCTTCGATACGATATTGTCGCCAGGTAAGCCAGATCATTGTAGTACCTCCTGTTTATCTTGTTGCTGGACTTGTGTGCTGCCAGCAGGTAATGTTAAGTAAGCAAGGACAATTTCTTCTAGCGTGACATCCTGCACTTGCCACGATGGATTCTCGATTGGGCCACGTGTGCGCACGAGCAGATGGCTCTGTCGGCCAAAATGGCTGGCTTGCAGCACTGTCTGTGTTCTAAAGATAGCATCAGCGTCCGCACGCGGCCCAATGAGTAGCTTATGTGCTGCTAACAAAGCTTCTATAGTATCTGCTATCTGTACTTGCATGGCTGAAAGGACAACCAGATGATCGCAACCCTTGTCCAGTTCAGAAATCTGGTGCGACGAGAGTAGGACTGTCATATCATGAGTCGCAACGGCCTCCAACAATATTTTCAAGAATTCGAGCCGGGCAACTGGATCAACATTGGCAAAGGGCTCGTCCAGTAGGAGCAGTTGCGGCCGCTTCGCCAGCGCCATCACCAGCGAGACCTGAGCTTGCTGGCCGCCCGATAACTTACCGATGGTGGAAGAAAGCGGAATTTTCAGGCGCTCCAGCGCTGAGAGCGCAAGCGCATTGTCCCAGTGCAGGTTCAGTTTGTTGCCCATGGTTAGCATATCTTTGATCGAAAAACGTCGATACAATGGACGCTCCTGCGCAACGAAGCCGATGTGGGCCAGGAAGCTTCTCGATGCCTGAGATGGCGTTTCACCAAGTACCTGGATGCGACCAATATCGGGCTCTATCAAGCCCACGGCAAGGTGGAGTAATGTGGTCTTGCCTGCTCCATTGAGACCAACCAGACCAGTCACACTACCAATTGGAACCTGCAAGTTACAATCACGTAAAGCCCAATGACGCCCATAGCGCTTCCCAAGGGCATGTGTTTCTAGTGCCGATGTCATCATACGTTCCTCTCTCTTTTTCAAAGACATTTTTCCTTACCTATAGAACAGCAAGAACCCTTGCTAGCGTTTTTTCTCAGATGAGGTACTATCATATAATGTTGTCGTTTCCGGTGAAAAATGTTGAAGTGTATCTATAAAGAGCGCGGTAATACTTTCCGGGTCCAGACCAGTGTCATAAGCAGAGCTTAGCCATGGCAGAAGGCCTGTACGCAGAGTTTCAAGATTGGCACGCGAGGGCACCACCAGCGTTTTCTGTACAAAGGTACCCAAACCTGGACGACTCTCGACCATTCCCTCTCGTTCAAGTTCGCGATACGCTTTGAACACTGTATTAGGATTGATTGCAATGTTCGCAACAACTTCGCGTACCGTTGGCAACTGGTCTCCGGGCTGCAAAAACCCCAGGCGCAGCGCGTGCTTCACCTGTTGCACCAGTTGCAGATAGGGGGCGACACCCGAACGGTTGTCAAGATAGAATTTGATCATCTTTTTGTGCCACTCTTCGTTGTAGGTTCTTCAACCAAATAACTAGTTACTTAGTAGAAGTATAGGGCAAAGTGGAAGGATTGTCAAGAAGTGGGTTTCGCTGAGTTTCTAATCCTTCTTTTATCTATCAGGCCCTTTTCCATCTTTTGTATCTTGAACAAAAGATGGAAAAGGGCCTGATAGATAAAAGAAGCATGCTTGAGAAAAAGCTCAAGCATGCTTCGAAGCTTCAAATGATCCTGGTAGACAAACTAATTGTCACCGCCGGTTGTACAGTTAGCTCCGCCGGTCAAAGGCAAAATAGCAAGCACATTCACGGTATTCCCGCAGGTATAAGGGGCTACAACGACTGTAACATTACCTCCTGAACCTCTATCCGACCGCTGTGCCACTGCACTTGTATGGGACGCAGCGGCATTCGAAGCCAACGGCAGCAGTAAAAAAGCAGCAAGGGAACAAAGTGTCGCAAATGACAGAATTCTCTTTTTCATATGATGATCCTTTTCATTAAACAGAAGTATAACATTTAATACCTCTCCACTTAAAATAACACATTAGCGCAAATTATATATCAACATATTATGCTATACCATGCTGATATATAATATACAGTGCTAACAGCTAACCAGCTATCTTGCAGAAATATAACGCCAATCGCGAACCATATCAAACAATATAAGTTCATCTATTAGCAGAGATGAAAGGTTTTACATTATGTTATACTAGTTTTAGATCTTTGTAATCGGGTAAAATTTTGTATTTACGAGAGAAGTTGGGGCGTGGACCAGATACGTTTTGCCGGAGAAGTCTGGTCTTGCTCGATATGTACAATATGGAGAGTTTGATGATTAACACAAAGAAAGCACAGCAAGAAGTTTCGACACAGAGCTGGCCCGCTCTCCCATTTGAGGCATGGAGGGATACCTGCGAGACGCTTCATATGTGGACGCAGGTCGTTGGCAAGGTGAGGATGGAGCTGAGCCCGTTTGTGAACCATTGGTGGCATGTGACTTTGTATGTGACGCCACGTGGACTGACGACATCTTCCATTCCTTACAAAAGCGGCACCTTTGCCGTCGATTTTGACTTCGTCGATCACAACCTCTTCATTCTTACAAGCGATGGTACTTCTAAGACGCTACCGCTGATCCCTCGGTCGGTGGCCTCTTTTTACCAGGAATTTATGGCGTCTTTGCGTGCTCTGGGCATTGAGGTGACGATCAACCCGTTGCCAAGCGAAGTGCCAAATCCCATTCGCTGCGATGAAGATGAGGCCCACGCTTCCTATGATCCCGTTTATGCCCAGCGCTTCTGGCGCATCCTGGCGCAGACCGACACTGTTTTGAAACGTTATCGCTCGCCCTTTCTCGGCAAGTGCAGCCCTGTCCACTTCTTCTGGGGCAGCTTCGATCTAGCACACACGGTATTCTCCGGTCGGCGTGCGCCCGAACGTCCGGGGGCAGATCGGCTCACACGCGAGAGCTCTTCGCATGAGGAGATCAGTTGTGGCTTCTGGCCTGGCAATGACAATTTCCCAAACCCAGCTTTCTATTCCTATACCTTACCAGAGCCGCCTGGACTCAAGGCGAGCACGATTCGGCCAGCGACCGCATCCTACAATCAAGATCTGGGAGAATTCTTGCTGCTCTACGATGACCTACGTTCAGATCCTCACCTGAGCAGGCGCTGCTGGAGTTTTTCCAAAGTAGCTACGAAGCTGGAGCAACTCTGGCAAAGTGGGATCGCGAGGCACTGGAAAGACATGATCTCTAGTATTTTACATCGGATCTTCTCAAAGGATATGTTTCAGC
>CAWKKX010000014.1:0-259489 GCA_963850365.1 uncultured Chloroflexia bacterium | reverse complement strand
CATCAAACGCATAAGGATTGGGAAAGAGCTCTGGCAGGAAATGGCTGGCCGACGTCGCAATGATGATGTTCTGTCCCTCTTTGACGCTATGCCCAGCAAAGACAAAATCCTTATTCGCAGTACGTGTGATCGCCGGAGCAATCGGGTGCAACTGACCTTGACTCGCTTTTAGGGAGTCGGAGAAGAGACATCTATAAAAGAGAAAGCGGGAGGGCTCAATTCGTTTTCACTTTAGGACATCGGGTAGCGAAAATTAAATAGCCCTGTCTCACACGGGTTTGCCAGGGGCCTTCGTCTGCTTGAGTTTATCTGGTTGCGCATCCCATAGGATACAGAATGGCATAAGGAAAAAGTACTCTTTTGCAAATCCTGTAAGAGATTGGCGTGATTATCGTTAGACTCAGTATGGTAGGTGAGGTAGTATGAGAAATAAGGACTTCCTATGCTGCTCACTTGCTCACAGAAAATCCGTTTTTAGAGAAGATTGTGACACAATTTATGATTTCTAGGAGGATGTATCGTATGCAAGTTTTTCAACGTTCAGGATCGCTTATAATAATTATTCTGCTGGCCGTTCTGCTGGCAGCATGCGGTGATACAACCCCTCAGGACCCTGCGGCAACGACGAACCAGAATCCAAATAATCAGACTGCCGCAACTAACGTCACTCCTGCGGCTACTATGATGCCAGCAGCGACTGCCACAGCTAAGCAAAATGGCAACATGGATGCCGGTAACATGATGCAAGGGATCACGATTACTCCAGATACCGGTGGAAATATGGCCGCGCTTATTAGCACAGGAAAGGCCACGGTTAATGGGATGCAGGTCAGTGTCTTGCTGGCAAATAAAGGTTTTGCCGTCTACTACTACAAGCCTGATACCACACTTCAGGCCACTTGTACTGGTGCGTGCCGAAAGACTGGCCTCCAATTCTGGCTCCGCAGGGAATGATGACCGTCTCTAGTTCAATGACCTTGCCCAAACAGTTGTCAGTGCACCAGACTCCCAATGGTATGCAAGTCTTCTATGATGGTCATGCTTTGTATACCTATGCAGCAGATACACATACTAACAATGCCACAGGTGAGGGCCAGGATATGCAATGGTACCTTGCGGACTATAATGCGACAAGTATGGCGACTACTGGCAATATGATGCAAGGGGTAACCATTACGCCAAATATGGTCTCAAATATGAACTCGTTCTGCATACCGGGAAAGCCGCGATTAATGGCAATCAAGTTAATGTGCTGATGACAAACAAAGATTTTGCCATCTACTACTACAAGCCTGATACCACACTTCAGGCCACTTGTACTGGTGCATGCGCGAAAGACTGGCCTCCAATTCTGGCTCCGCAGGGAATGATGACCGTCTCTAGTTCAATGACCTTGCCCAAACAGTTGTCAGTGCACCAGACTCCCAATGGTATGCAAGTCTTCTATGATGGTCATGCTTTGTATACCTATGCAGCAGATACGCAGGCGAACATTGCCACCGGTCGTGGTCAGGATATGCAATGGTACCTGGTAGGTTTCCTATTGTAAAGCTGAAATGTTGGCAGAAACTGTTCAGACGGTATTGTCAACTTGTTGGTGGGTACATCAGTTGCCGATAGTATAACATACCGAGTCTGCAAAAGGCCGGGAACCTCTCTGACGCACTCGGTTGCACTATCGCCGTGGCTGATATCCAGATGGTGCAAGGTCGTCTCCACGAGGCAATGCATACCTACGAGCGGGCATTACAGAGGGCTTTGGAGCAGGGTGCGCCTACCCTGCGGGGAACGGCAGACATGTATGTGGGCATGAGCGGGCTCCATCGTGAGCGGAACGATCTGCATACCGCCATGCAGCACCTGCTGCGAAGCAAGGAACTGGGGGAGCACACCGGATTACCGCAAAACCAGTATCGCTGGTGCGTTGCGATGGCTCACATACGAGAGGCCCAAGGAGATCTGGACAACGCGCTCGACCTGCTCCACTATCAGGAAACACAAAGATAGCCAAAGGAGTAACACGAAAAGCTTCCTTCTTATATCTATTGCACCTACTGGGGAGCAAAGAATCAAGCTCAATCAGCATTCTGCGATGCTTGCGGAGACTCGCGCCAAGTGGGCACATCTTCTCTGCAATCTTCGGACTCTCTGAGGACAGAAATAATCCAGGG
The DNA here is from genome assembly GCA_963850365.1 of uncultured Chloroflexia bacterium. Taxonomy (GTDB): domain Bacteria; phylum Chloroflexota; class Ktedonobacteria; order Ktedonobacterales; family Ktedonobacteraceae; genus Dictyobacter. The sequence continues at coordinate 257,318 of CAWKKX010000014.1, read as the reverse complement.
AGATGTTGCCCCGTCAAAAGACTCACCTTCCCCATCTCTTCTACCTCTAGGAGACAGGAATGATGGGCCAGGAAGAGGCTTTGGGGAATAGATATGAACACTACTATAGTTTGCAAAATTCAGCAATTTTTAATGGATGAGTTGAAAAAATAAATATCTATTATCACCGTATCATCTGGATAATATCTCGTAAAAAGTGGCGGGTCATAATGGAGGGAGTGGCAGAAGACAAAACCTTCCCGACCAAGCATATCAAGTACAGCATAGACCTCTGTAGCCACACTCGTAGACCTATTTACCTCCTTTTGATCGAAGCTATTTGCTCCTCCATAGACAATTTCAATACCCGCTCGGCGATTTTGAAAGCGCTTTCCATCAATCTGCGTCCTTATTTTCTCTTCGAGAGATTTAATTGCATCTGGCTTCGCCTGACTCAATTGATCAGGATCGTTACCAGTTATGATGAGCCTTTCCTTTTGTGAGTCGAGGATCAGGGCATTCACTGTTGGCGTTGGGGTTGGAGCTGATTTGTGAATTGGAGTTATTGGATGCTTCGGGACGACGAATGTGTTTGCAGCTATAAAGAGGATCGTCAATACTAATAGCATATCGGCAAACAACCAGCCTAACGATGCGCTAAAAGAAGTGCTCAAATCGATTTTGGGCCGCCGGTCCATAGTATTTTTACTCCATCTAAGATAGATTTAAGGTACGTCTTCAACTTATAGATAGAAGATGCATATAGATAAAACACACCTTTAGAAAAACCATTTTCGACGGCGGGTCGAATTAGCAGCTGCATCGAGAGCTTGCGCCGCATTTTGTAGCTGGGTGGCCGCTTGATTTGCTTGATCGGCAAACTTATTCGCACTATGGGTTATTCTTTGCAGGTCGGTTGGCGTTATGCTCGTTAATTGTCTTCCAACAACCTCCACTTTGCCCACTGCGTTTTCTAGCTTTTCGGCCGCTTTCTTCATATCGTCGGCCGCTTTACGAACTTCCAGAGCAACTGCACCCTCGGCCTGGGCGATTGTTGTGGTCATCCTCTGCTCTGTATTGTTCAGGGAAACGATATGGTCATCAATATCTTTACTGATTCCCGTTTGGGTCTGAATATTTGCTGCTAAACTCCCTGAACTTGCAGCCATTGTGCCCGCTGAACCCGCCATGGATTGACTTGCCTGACTCAGGTCTCCCACTTTCCCATTCAACAGCATTAAGTCTCTATGAAACTCTTGCACATGAGTATCAAAGCTCACCAGCAATGGCTTGATCTGCAAATCGAATGAGTCTCTCATCTCCTGACCCGAAGTGATGATAGTATCTTTCGCACTTTCTATAATCTCACCCAGGTCTTGATAGGACTCGGCAATGGCCTCTTTGATAAATCTTACAATTCTCTGGATCTGCACATCCGATGATACATCACTCAGCCCTTCTTTCAGCACAGCTTCCATGAGTCCATCGGTGACCAGTTGCAGATCGCGTGCAAATTCTTCTGACTTGCTACGCGCTTGGTGCTCTAATACTAAAGCGTATATATTGAAGCCTAAGAAAGATAAAAGGAGAAGTACATCGATGAAGCCGGTCCAGAAAAACGTGAGGGGGTCGGCAGGGAAGCCATTTTGCCACAATTGTAAAAATGAGAGTACCTGCTGTTGATCACTCTGATGCGCATTCACATAGAGGCCATATTCCAGGACAGCCCACGATAGAGAACTCCAAGTGACAATAAGAGGTGCAAGTCCGAGTGTAATACGCACAAACTGGAGAATCTTGGAGAGCTTTTTATACGACTGGTGCTCCTCTACCTCGCGCCGAAACGCTTCTGGATTAAGCAATGTATAGGCCTGTTCAACAGAGAGCTTAAAAAAATTCGTCGCGACAAGCCTGAGCCGTTGCTCTCCCTCGGATGCGTTTAACTCCTTGGCTTGCCGTTGGACGTTTTCCACATCGTACTGCAAATTAGTGTTGTGTTTCTTATCATAATTTGCTAAGTCTATCATACCAGTTCCATCAACCTTCAAATACTAAAAAATGAGAGTACAACTTATATGAACGAATTTCATAATAGAGTATTTCATATCTATCTGCAAGAGTTTGGGCTGATTTTGTACTATATTCCTTATTCCTTCTGAATTCTTTTTACACAAGCAATTAGTATGCATAAACCGAAATATACCAACCTCGCTGGTTTATAATTATATACACTCCCCTGTTTCTAGGGGCAACCAATTATTATTTTGAGAGATGGAAATGACAGACTATACAGGATCATACTTCGGTAAATACAAACTTATCGATAAGCTAGGTGAAGGTGGATTTGCTGACGTTTATAAAGGGGAACACATCGATCTTCATTCATGGGCGGCAATAAAAGTACTCAAGAATCAGCTTGGCGGGATGGAGCTGGATAAGTTTCGTAAAGAGGCGCAGATGCTTGCTAATTTGCAGCATCCCCATATCGTCCGTGTGCTCGACTACGAAGGATCGTCTGGTACGCGACCGCCTTTTCTTGTGCTGGAATATATGCCAAATGGCACGTTGAGCAAATACCAGGGTGTACCTCAACCACCCCAGCTCATTTTGCCCTATATCAAACAAGTTGCCAGTGCACTACAATACGTCCACGACCATAATAAGCTGCACCTGGACGTGAAGCCTGAGAATATTCTTTTGAAGAATGATGCAGACGCATTTTTAAGCGACTTTGGCATCGCAACTGCTATGCAAGGCATAGGGCAAACAACGGTGAAAGAAGTAATTGGCAGTGTCAACTACATTGCTCCTGAATACCTAAGAAAACAACCGGTCCCTGCGAGCGACCAGTATTCACTGGCGATTGTCGTTTATGAACTTCTCGCGGGCATCCCACCATTCACAGGTTCCACAATCGAGGTTCAACGCATGCATCTCATAGAGGAACCACTACCCATACAGACAAAAATGCCAAATATCGCTCCCGCGCTTGCACAGGTGATACTCCAGGCGTTAGCAAAAGATCCTCACCAACGCTTTGACACAGTGATAGATTTCACCAATGCGCTGGAAAAAGCTATCCTTGAGCCACAAACAACCGGATCTTTCACTTCAACATCTTCCATAGGCTTCAACTCACAAGGTGGAAACATCCCCAAGACACAAAGGCTCGCCTCTGCAGGCACAGGATTCGGGCCAACAGTCAATTCTGCGCATACACAGCCCATCAAGAAGCTACAGAGCATCGCGAAAACTTACTCAGCCGCCACACGACATATCTTTGAGGATCATGAGGGAGAGGTCTTCTCAGTGACCTGGGCTCCCAATAGCAAGTATCTGGCCTCCGCCTCGGCAGACCGGACGGTGCGCATCTGGAGCGTTGATACAAAGACAGTTGCCGATATATACAAACACCGTCGCTCTGTTAAGGTTGTCGCATGGTCGTATGATGGCAACTATATAGCCACCATGAATAGCGATCATATTATTGATGTAAGAAGTACGCTTACAAAAGATATTGTCGCGACCTATAAAGGACACCTCACAAAAGGAATGGGATTAGCCTTCACCTTAACATGGTCACCTGACAGCCAATATATCGCATCAGGAGGTGACAATAGTAAAATATGCATTTGGAACGCAACCTCAGGTATCGATATCGATGCATATAGTGTACATAATGGCTGGACCACAGCGCTCGCCTGGTCTCCCAACGGAGGACACTATCTAGCCTCCGGCTCTAGCGACAAAATATTGCAGCTATGGGATATAGACACAAGAACTGCGACCAACCCTGATGGTGAGTTTATGAGCGAGATAAGTGCCCTTGCATGGTCGCCCAATGGTCAATACCTCGCCTCGGCCTGTTTAGATGAGGTAAAAATATGGGATATCAAAAACCAGCAAAAGCCTCCGGTTTTCTATCGTCACAAAGGAACAAATGCGCTGGCCTGGTCACCCGATGGTCAATATATCGTCTCAGCTGGCGAGGATACAAAAGTCGAGATACGAGACACGAGCACGCTGCATATAGAGTTTATCTATAGCGAGCATTTCGCGCCTGTCAGGTCAGTAGCATGGTCGCCTGATGGCCAATATATCGCTTCCGCCGACGAAGACAAGCGCGTCTGCCTGTGGAAAATTTCATAAACAATCTTTATCAAGCTTCACTTCTGCTGATCCTTCAACTTTAAGAAGGCAGCAGTAGCGATGGCAAAGACGACAATCATAATGCCAAGCGCAAGCCACAACATTATGAGATAGTGAGTAGCATCAGCCTGGCTCTCCGTCGAAAAGAGCGTACTATGATAGGTATAGTTATCACCGAAGAGAGCATCCCCATTGAGCTTGTCGCTATGCAGGCCAACCGATGATCCTAATGCGGCCATAGACCAGCGTGCCGCAAAGAATACGCCAAGAATTTGTAGGGGCCAATGCGTAAGGGGAAAAATGGTTCCAGAGAAAATTACCTGTGGCAAGAGCAGTATCGGCGTTAAGCTCATCGCACGATCATTATTGGGAGCAAAAGCAGAGACCGTTAATCCCATCATCAGCCCAGCTAATGAAGTCAGAGCAACAGTAATATACACCTCAAGAAAAGGCGAGTAGAGGAAAACGCTCTGACGAAAGGGGTCGAACACGCTCACAAGACCTACCAGTATCAAACTCTGCAACAAACAAAGGACGCTCAGCACGACTATTTTCGAGAACAGGTAGGGCAACAAGCCCAGGTTCACCGCTCTTTCGCGCTTATAAATGGCCGATTCTTTGACAATCTCGCGTGCGGCGTTGATGCAACCAAACATCACAGCAGAAAAGGCCATAATAAAAAGGATCGTTGGAGCGTTGCCAGGGCCAGGCAGGATAAAATCTTGCAGAGCCTTCTTTTCTCCGCCACGCGCCGCAGCATATGCCTTCCCATGCACATCAGTGCGCAAAAAGTGCTCCAATACAGTACAGCTCTTTGACGCAGGTGGGTTATAAGGGGTAGGCAGGTCGGGCTGACCAGCAGGAGTGAGGACACGTTGGGTTGTTGGGCATTGTATAACGGTGGTCGTATCAAATCCACCTCGCCCGATGGCCAGAATAAAGAACAGCAATAAAAGACCGATGATGGGTGCCTGAAGCAGCAAGATAATAAGATTGACCGTATCATTTTTCAATAATTCGACATAACGCATCGAGAGTAGCCAGAACTGCTTCCAGGGATTCCCAGGCTTCGGTGCTTTCATTTCTTGCATCTGCTGCTGTTGAGCGCTTTGAAAAACGTTGCGCATACTGCCCTGATAGTTTTGAAAACGTACCGCCGCCTCCGCAGGGATGCGCGGATTTTGCGGTGTCGGCTCCAACATATTGTATACTTCCGCAAAATCCGGCTGACCAAAGTACGCATAGACGCCTTGTGGAGGCCCAAAATAGGCCAGATAGCCGCCAGGGGCAAGGAAACAGATATAATCGCAATAGTTAATATTGCTTATCGCATGCGTCACCAAAACAACCGTATGTCCCTTATCAGAGAGCCTACGCAAGAGTTGCATAAGCTTACGATCTAGCCCTGGATCAAGCCCAGAGGTAGGCTCATCCAGAAAGAAAACGGTCGGCTTGGCCAGCAATTCTAACGCAATTGAGACACGTTTGCGCTGGCCTCCCGAGAGCTTAGAGATGCGCAGGCCACGACGCTCTATCAATTCTACATCTTTTAACACCTCTTCGATGCGTTGCAGTATCTGTTGATGAGTAAAATCATCTGGCAAACGCATCTTTGCCGCATAATAGAGAGCCCGCTCTACAGTCAACTCCTGATGCACAATATCATCCTGGGGCACATAGCCAATCTGCGACCTGAAAGAGGAGCTATAGTTCTGCCCATTATAACGCACCACACCTGTATCCGCCGGTCGAAAGCCACTCACTGCATTCATTAACGTCGATTTACCAGCGCCAGAGCCACCAACAAAGGCCACAAATTTACGTGCGGAGATAGTAAAAGAAATATCATGCAACAAAATAGCATTATTGTTGCCAAACTTCTTCAGTTTCATTACCTCTATCGAGACATCGGCGCTTTCATCATACTGTTTCAGCTGATTTGCGGTATACACAAATCTAAATGGCCCGATTCGTATCTCATCATTGGTATTCAGCAATTGATGTGTAACTGGCTGACTATTCACATAGACATGATTTGTGCTGCCAAGATCTATAATACGATAGCCACTCTGCTCGCGCACCAGACGCGCATGGTGAGCAGACACCTGTGGATGCGACAAGACGACCGTATTATCATGCTCGCGTCCAATGGTAACCTCACCTGCTCCCAGAGCAATAGGCTGCACATCTGGTAAGCTATCTCGCCCACTACCATCATCAAAAATCAGTGTCACAAATGTACCATGCTCATCGCCAATACGAAAAATGTCCCTATGCACAAGCTCTTTATGAAAGGGTGTAGTGCCATCTATCTGGCTACCCTGATACATCAAACCATTGGTCGTTGCCTGATGTACAAGAACAAAGTGCTCCCCCTTACGCTCAATCCTCAAATGATCTCCTGAGACAAAGGGGAAATCGAGCACAAGATCACAGGCAGGGGAACGACCAATGCTAGTTATCGGCTTCGTAAGTATACAGACTGGAGCGTCGGCGTTCAGATTATTGCTCACCTCTATCGAGGGCATATTGAGCGCACGCTTTGTACCTGACGTGTTATTAGACATAAACACCATCACAAAATTTTTAGTATATGTAATATACTTTAGCAGAAAATAGTATGTAAACCCCAACATTAAACGGCTCATGGCCATTTTGGTTACTGGTGGCGAATTCAAAGGAAGGGCCTGGATCTCGTAATTTCCTGGGCGAGATCTCCCTTGGTCGAGGTCGAGTTCTTCTATTCTTCGACACTGTCCAGGGTGGTCGAGAAGACATACTTGGGTGTAGAGTTAAAGAATCGCTCTCGTAGCCTGAGAGCGACCTATCTATGGGGTCAACCAATTTTCTGCACTCACAATTTCCAGACCTGAAGCTTGCTAAAGGCCACATCAACTATAGATGATGGGTCACTATCAACATACACACCAATTTGTCCTTGCCGATAAGCCGTATCATTTGTGCTGTCCACATATTTCTTGTTGATGTAAACTGCAATGGTATTGCCCTGCGCCAGAATCGCAATAAGGTTGGGCTGGTTCGCCCATTTTACAATCGCGGGTGAAGTACCGCTGAATAACGTCTTGGTGGCAGGATTGCCATTGTCAACGATATATTTGTTCAGGATATAGGTACCATCCGTGCTAATGCGAAATTGATATTCATATTCTGCTAATTTTAGACATCCTTAGTTTAAAGCAAGATGATTTGTGTACCATTTGCGTTCTACTACATAAAAGAGACGCATACATGGACGTTGGCTTGGAACGAAGGCAAAGGATGCGAGAGTATGGACTACCTGGAGTATATTGGCAAGATTGTAGGCGATTACCGCCTGTTGCGCTGGTTGGGTGGGGGCGGCTTTGGCAATGTATATCAGGCGGAACGAGTAGGTGAGGGTCAGATAGTGGCAGTGAAAGTGTTGCGGATTCAGCTCTCAAAGCAAGATGATCTGCGTACCTTCATTAACGAGGCACGTACGATGAGTCTACGTCACCCACATATCGTGCCTTTGTTAGACTTTGGACTCAGCCACGACGATATTCCATTTCTGGTAATGGAGTATGCCCCGAATGGCACCCTACGCGACCAGCACCCTAAAGGCTCACAGGTGCCATTACTCACAGCGGTCGAGTATGCCAGCCAGGTGGCTTCGGCATTGCAATATGCCCACAACTCTCACCTGATACATCGCGATGTCAAACCGGAAAATATGCTGGTGCGCTCGGATGGAACGGTTCTGCTCAGCGACTTTGGTATTGCAACTGTTGCTCATACTACAAATTCACCCGCTACTGATCAAGAGATGGCTGGGACAGTCCCTTATATGGCCCCAGAGCAGCTAGCAGGTAAGCCACGTGCAGGCAGCGATCAATATGCGTTGGCAGTGGTGGTCTATGAGTGGCTTGCCGGGAGAGTTCCATTCAAAGGGACAGCTATTGAAGTGGCGCTACAACATGCCACACAGCCACCACCGTCGCTCATTGTGCAGATGCCCTATATTCCCCAGGAGGTGGAGGCTGTACTATTCAAAGCGTTAGCGAAAGACTACAAAGAACGTTTCCTCTCGGTACAAGCGTTTCTTACCGCCTTGCAACGCGCAAGCTCTTCTTCAACGTTTCATTCCCCTGCCATCGTCAGACCCTCCGAGCCACCATTCAAGGAAAGTGCTCTGCCATCTGTGCCCTTGTCTTCAGCTAGAGGTTATACAACCATTAGCGCCCCATCGATAGGAAAACCTTCACCTTCTCTCCTACCACGACGAGCCACCTCTGACCGAGAGCGGATGCTGGGTCGTCTACGCAAGACCTATCGAAGCTTGCTGGTTGACTCTTTATATGGAATCACCTGGATGGTGCTGGGGTTAGCAAACAAGCCAGACGCCGTACGTAATGCCAGCCACCTCCTCTTGCGACTTCCTGAGCGTAACGAGCAGATACTTCCGTCAGGCACCTCGATCCTGTATGCTTATGAGCAAGCCCAGGAGGAATTGCTCATCCTGGGTGCACCTGGGGCCGGAAAATCCACGCTGCTATTGGATCTGGCCCTACAATTAGTGGAGCACGCTGACGCCGACGAGACGCATCCATTGCCAATTATTCTACCTCTATCCTCCTGGGCTGTGCAACAATCACCGCTTGCCGAGTGGCTTACCGAACAGTTGGCGCAGACCTATGATATACCACACATTCTGAGCAAACGCTGGGTCGAGCAAGAATATATCCTTCCGCTCCTCGATGGGCTTGATGAAATGGAAGAGACAGCCCGTTCCGCTTGTATCACAGCCATCAATACCTATCATAGGGAGCATCTAAATCCTCTGGTCGTGTGTTCGCGTCAGAACGAGTATGAGGTAGCTACGACCCGAGAGCGCCTCGGATTGCAAAGTGCGGTTGTGGTGCAACCGCTCACTTTCAAGCATGTTGAACAATCTCTGCATACGGCAGGACCAGCCTTTTCCGACTTGAGAGTGACATTAGAACAACGGCCGGCTCTACGAGAACTTGCTACCACGCCTTTGATGCTCAGTGTTTTGCTACTTACCTATCAAGGAGCATCCCTGGATGCTATCATCCAACCAGACGTAGATCTAGAGCAGCGGGTATGGACAGATTATGTTGCTCGGATGGTCAAGCGTAAAGGTGATGAAACACGCTACTCCCTGCAACACACTTGCAGCTGGCTCACCTGGTTGGCACAGCAAATGCAATTACATCAGCAAACGATCTTCTATGCCGAATATCTGCATGTCGATTGGTTGACAAGCCAGCAGCAGCGCATCATCATGTGGCTCACAATCCGTCTTCCTGCCATTTTGCTTGGAGGTCTTACTGCTATTCTTATCTTCCTCTTCCTCCCATATTATCCTCATCTGATGAATTTGCTCCAGGTAGGGCTACTTGGTGGGTTTGTGGGAAACTGCTTGAGCCAAGAAGCTGCTGCTGGAACAGCCATGATCGGACGCCATCAATCGGCATCAAAACAAGTAAATCTGCTGATCTGCGTGCTGCTTGGTGCCCTTATGGCTGCAAGCTTTGGCCTTTCGCTGGTGTCACCCAACCCATACCCGGCCTATTCGCTGAGTAACTGGCTACAAGATGGTAGTATTTTCGGCCTGGGGAGTGGATTGAGCGCCTGGGCCTTTCAGGTCCTTCTGTTTCGCCGTCCTAGACGACAGGTCTCTATTTCATCTACGAGTCTTTCTCTGCGCTGGCGCGTCTCTACATGGTTCACCACTATTGCTCCTCAAAACGTTTGGCAAGCAGCGTTCATGTTAGGTGCCGGAATGGGGTTAAGCTATGGGTTGAGCAACGGGCTAAACTACATGGTAAGCGATAAGTTGAACTACGGGTTGGGTTATGGACTACGCGACGAACTGCGCGACGGGCTCTCCGGGTTGAGCGATGGGCTGAACTATGGGTTGGGCATAGGCTTGATAGCAGTGCTGATCAGTGTTATCCTTGCATATTCAATCGGCCCCCTTCGTTTTGCCGAGCGCATGCATTGGACGTGGCGCAGCCTCCTCCGACCTGGACATCTCTGTACAGAGTATGATCTTGACTGGTATAGTTTCCCTCTTATATGGGTTGAGCAACGATCTGTACATAGGGTTGGTCAACGGTCTGACCGTAAATCTAAGCGTCGGTCTGATCATAGGATTGATCGGCGGCCTGATTAATGGTCTGAACATAGGTTTGAGCTATTGGTTGTTACTTGGCCTCTACCAGGGTATAGCGCAAGAACACGTCAATGATCAGGATCGCCACCAATTCAATCAAGGGATTCGTCGTTCGTTGCGCAACGGGGTGATCATCAGCATTGTAAGTGCAGGCATCATCACAGGTATGGCAGTGCTGAATACGGGACTGATCCATGAGATACTCAAATCATTGAGCTCGGTGCTGACTATCTGGCTGATCAAGGGGCAGAACCACGAGCTGCGCACCGAGCTGAACATCCAAATTAGCAACGGGTTGCACAACGGGCAGAGTGCTATGCTAAACTACGGTCAGAGCGTTGGGTGGGTTGTTGCTATCAGCGGATTCCTGCTTATGTGGGTAATGTGTGGAGGGTTAACCCTCTTACGCCATTATGTTATACGCTGGTTCCTGGCACGCTCCCATCGCTTTCCATTGCGAGCACGGGCGTTCCTCGATGATGCGACAGCACGCAATTTACTCCAGCGCGTGGGAGGTGGCTATCGTTTTATGCATCGTCGCTTGCAGGATTATTTCGCGGATGCAGAGGTACCACACTCATGAGCAAATATTACAATAGCTTAGCGGTAGGTGGTCCCTGACGAATCAACGAGCGCATCTCTTGCAAGGTGCCGCGTTCCCAGCTGATATTTTCAACCCACCAGTTGGCCCCGATCTCCGTATATGCGGAGACGAGTGCTTCATCATATGTACGATCTTGCCCGGTCAAGTTGCCCCAGTGCACCAGACTATAGGGTTGATGTTGTTGTTCGCTACTCTGTTGCGAACGCACATAGTGAAAACAGGCACCGACCTGCTCGGGCGTCATTTGTTCTGTCAGACTAAGACCTTTGCCTATGGGACACACTCCATCCCAGCGAGCTGCCCGGCGCATAGGTTTCTTATTGGGCCAGACACCTCCCACCCAGATAGGAATCTTGCGTACCGGTTGTGGTAAATGACGCACATTATCCAACTGATAATATTGTCCATGATAGGAGATGCGTTCGCCACTCCACAATAACTGAAGAATTTCGAGGGCCTCGTCCAGTTGTTCTCCGTAGGTTTTGCTCTCCGCTGCTTCATGATAGTTGACATATTCAATGCCGCCGCCAGTTCCCACTCCTAAGATGATGCGGCCATGGGAAAGATGATCAAGTGTTACCACCTCGCGGGCCAGTTTCCAGGGACGACGACGCGTTACCGGCGTAACGATGGTTCCGAGTTGAATCTTTTGGGTCGCTATAGCCATGGCTGCCAGCATAATCCAGGGATCACTTACCTCATCGCCCCATTTATCTCCGATGTGATCCCATAAGAAGAAGGCATCCCAACCTGCTTCTTCCGCCTCTCGTGCTACCTGAGCTACCAGATGAATATCGGCATAATCCCCATGGCAGTTAGGGATGGCCAGTCCAAATTTCATATCCTCTCCTTTATCTTATTATATTATAACGTTTCTGGTACTGTGTTATTCTTCATTATTTCTGACCAAGCATGCGCTCAACTTCGGCATCATCCATTCCATCAAGGAGTGTGAGCATGTCATCTAGCTCATTGGCATCGGCGTGTTCCAACAGTCGTTCATCAAGGTACTTTGCTAAGAGTTCGATGGTGGGCATGGTAAAAAGTTCGCGAACGGTAATCTCTACACCAAATTGCGTCCTGACACGCGAGACAATCTGAGTAATCAAGAGCGAATGACCTCCCAGCTCGAAGAAGTTGTCCTGGACACCCACGCGTTCCAGGCGCAGGATCTCTTGCCAGATCTGTGCCAGCTGTTGTTCGGTCGTGGTCCGTGGCGCGATAAAGTGTTCCTCTAACGCCGGTCGCTCCTGATCGGGAGGCGGGAGGCGACGCTGATCCACCTTACGATTGATGGTCAAAGGGAAGGCATCCAGGAAGACATAGCTACCGGGGACCATATAGTCGGGCAGAGATGCCAGCACGCTAGCGCGCAGTTCGCGCGTATTGAGCGGTTGCTGGTCCTGGGTGACCAGATACGCGACCAGGCGCTTATCTCCGGGCACATCCTCACGCACGATGACCACGCTCTCGCGTACCGCGGGATGCTGATTGAGTGCCGCTTCGATCTCTTCGAGCTCTACGCGGAAGCCACGCAGCTTGACCTGATGATCGATGCGTCCCAGGAACTCCAGATTGCCATCGGGTCGATAGCGAGCCAGATCGCCTGATTTGTAGAGGCGTGCGCCATGATGAGGTCCATAGGGATCGGGAACGAAGCGTTCCGCGCTCAACTCCGGTCGATTGAGGTAGCCATCAGCGACGCCGATGCCACCCAGATAGAGCTCGCCGGTGATCCCAATGGGGAGGGGAGAGCCAGCGGGATCAAGGACGTAGACCTGATCGTTAGCGATGGGTTTGCCGATGGGAACCAGGCTGGGCCAGGTGGCAGGATCGCCCTGCAGCGTGAAGATGGTGACCCCATGCGTCTCGGTGGGACCATAGAAGTTATGCAACGTACAATTGGAGGCACGTTGGAAGAAGCGCACCACCTGTGGCGTGATCTGCAGTTGTTCGCCGGCGGCAGTGATTTCGCGCAGCTCAGAGAGATCGAGGTCCTCCATGGTGGAGACATCGGCGAGCTGTTGGAGAGCGACCACGGGCAGATAGAGCTTCTGGATCGCCTGGGCACTGATCAAGCGGAGCAACGCGAGGGGATCGCGGCGCAGTTCTTCGGTGATGAGGAAGATCGTGCCTCCCGCGCTGAGGGTGGGAAAGATCTCTTGAAAGGAGACGTCGAAGCTCAGGGAGGCGAACTGCAGCATCCGTGCGGCGCGAGGAGGGACCATGGTGCTCAGTTGCCAGTGAAGCAGATTCTGGAGCGCGCGATGACTCATAGCGACGCTCTTGGGTTTGCCGGTCGAGCCGGAGGTATACATGGCGTAGAGCAGGTGGGCAGGCTGAACGCTCGTGTGAGGATTCGTGGTGGAGGCAGTGGCGATGATGGACCAGTCGCGGTCGAGGCAAAGGGTCTGAGCTTGATGCTCAGGGAGGGTTGCCAGCAGGGAGGCATGGGTGAGCAGGGTGGCGATCTGGGCGTCGTGCATCATAAAGGCGGTGCGTTCACGAGGATTGGCGGGATCGATGGGGACGTAGGCAGCGCCGGCTTTGAGGATAGCGAGCAGGGCCACAAAGGCATCGAGAGAGCGAGGCAGGTAGATGCCGACGCGCATGCCGGGCTCGACGCCCAGAGCGATGAGATGGTGGGCGAGCTGATTGGCGCGTTCGTTGAGCTGACGATAGCTCAAGGGTTCTCCGCCAGGAGCGATGAGGGCGGGCAAAGCAGGAGTACGTTGCACCTGATCCTCGATGAGATGATGGACACACCGTTCAGGTGGGAAGGAAGTCGCTGTATCATTCCAGGAGACGAGGAGTTGTTCGCGTTCGGCAGGGGTGAGCAGAGGCAGGCTCGCCAGGGAGCGAGAGGGGTCCTCCACAATGCCTTCCAGCAGGGTTTGATAGTGTCCCAGCAGGCGGCGGACCGTCGCCTCCTCGAATAACTCGCTACTATACTCAAATGCCCCATCGAGCTTGCCGTCATTCTCTGAAATTACCAGCAATAGATCGAAGGTAGCAGTACCAACATAGGACTCATTAAGATCGAGTGTCAATCCAGGTAGTTCTACTTGGGAGGATGGTGTATTCTGGAACACAAACATGACCTGGAAGAGCGGGTTGCGACTGGGATCGCGTGGTACACGCAGTTCTTCAACCAGTTGTTCAAAGGGCAGATCCTGGTGGGCATAGGCATCCAGTAGCGTCTCACGCACGCGATCCAGCAACGTGTGGAAACTGGGATTGCCCGATAGATCGGTTCGCAGGACTAACGTATTGGCGAAAAATCCGATCAGATCCTCGATCTCAGTGCGATTGCGATTGGCGATAGGAGAGCCCACCGCAATATCCTCTTGTCCCGAATAGCGGGCCAGCAAGGCCTGAAATGCGGCCAGCAGCGTCATAAAGAGCGTTGTATTTTGTTGTCTGCTCAGTGTTTTCAATGCTTGTGTCAGGGGTGCCGATATCTCAAAAGCTACACGACCACCGCTGAAGTTAAGGAATGCCGGGCGTGGATGATCAGTTGGCAATTCTAAGGGCGGTACATTTTCCAACTGCTGTTTCCAGTACTGAATGAGTTGATCATGTACCCCTCCCTGCAGATAATCACGTTGCCACTCGGCGAAATCCGCGTACTGAATTGGCAACTCTGGGAGCGGTGATGCTTGTCCCTGTGTGAAAGCAGTGTAGAGCGTCGCCAACTCGCGCATAAAAACACTGATCGACCAGCCATCTGAGATAATATGATGCATTGTCAGCAGGAGGAAATATTCATCCTCCGTGAGACGAAGCAATGTTGTACGGATCAATGGGCCGCGAGCCAGATCAAATTCCTCCGCAGCTTCCTGGTCGATGCGCTGTTGTGCCTGCTTGCGGCGCTCCTCTAATGGTTCAACATGTGTGAGATCAATGATTGGAAGCGGGAGCTTCAACTCGTCAGCAATCACCTGCATTGGGACTCCGTCTATAGATGCGAATGTTGTACGCAGGCTATCATGGCGGCAAACGATCTCATTGAAGCTTTGTTCCAGTGCTGGAATATTTGGTGTATTGCTGATACGTATCGCGTCCGCGATATTGTATAACGAACTGTTCGGCAACAACTGGCTCAGGAACCATAAGCGTTGTTGCGCAAATGACGTTGGACTGACGTAAGCGTTTTGAAGTTCTGTGTTCTCTATCATGAATATATCCTCACTGTTGGTGTGTTTGAGTGACCGTCAATTCTCCCTGTTTTGAGACCTGCGCTCTGACCCGTTGACGAGAAGCACGTAAGATCGTTGACGCTGAAGTGTCTGTATCGGTAGCTCTACTATTCTTTTGGGTCTGATCAATGCGTTCGGCAATCTGAGCAATAGTGGAGGCACCGAAGAAACTGCGTACAGGCAGATTAACGCCAAAGATATCTCGAATACGCGAGACAACCTGAGTAATCAAGAGCGAATGACCTCCCAGCTCGAAGAAGTTGTCCTGGACACCCACGCGTTCCAGGCGCAGGATCTCTTGCCAGATCTGTGCCAGCTGTTGTTCGGTCGTGGTCCGTGGCGCGACAAAGTGTTCCTCTAACGCCGGTCGCTCCTGATCGGGAGGCGGGAGGCGACGCTGATCCA
This sequence comes from uncultured Chloroflexia bacterium, assembly GCA_963850365.1. GTDB lineage: Bacteria > Chloroflexota > Ktedonobacteria > Ktedonobacterales > Ktedonobacteraceae > Dictyobacter. The sequence goes on along the minus strand of CAWKKX010000014.1, from coordinate 241,804 downwards.
CCTTGCGATTGATGGTCAAAGGGAAGGCATCCAGGAAGATATAGCTACCAGGGATCATATAGTCGGGCAGAGATGCCAGCACGCTAGCGCGCAGTTCGCGCGTATTGAGCGGTTGCTGGTCCTGGGTGACCAGATACGCGACCAGGCGCTTATCTCCGGGCACATCCTCACGCACGATGACCACGCTCTCGCGTACCGCGGGATGCTGATTGAGTGCCGCTTCGATCTCTTCGAGCTCTACGCGGAAGCCACGCAGCTTGACCTGATGATCGATGCGTCCCAGGAACTCCAGATTGCCATCGGGTCGATAGCGAGCCAGATCGCCTGATTTGTAGAGGCGTGCGCCATGATGAGGTCCATAGGGATCGGGAACGAAGCGTTCCGCGCTCAACTCCGGTCGATTGAGGTAGCCATCAGCGACGCCGATGCCACCCAGATAGAGCTCGCCGGTGATCCCAATGGGGAGGGGAGAGCCAGCGGGATCAAGGACGTAGACCTGATCGTTAGCGATGGGTTTGCCGATGGGAACCAGGCTGGGCCAGGTGGCAGGATCGCCCTGCAGCGTGAAGATGGTGACCCCATGCGTCTCGGTGGGACCATAGAAGTTATGCAACGTACAATTGGAGGCGCGTTGGAAGAAGCGCACCACCTGTGGCGTGATCTGCAGTTGTTCGCCGGCGGCAGTGATTTCGCGCAGCTCAGAGAGATCGAGGTCCTCCATGGTGGAGACATCGGCGAGCTGTTGGAGAGCGACCACGGGCAGATAGAGCTTCTGGATCGCCTGGGCACTGATCAAGCGGAGCAACGCGAGGGGATCGCGGCGCAGTTCTTCGGTGATGAGGAAGATCGTGCCTCCCGCGCTGAGGGTGGGAAAGATCTCTTGAAAGGAGACGTCGAAGCTCAGGGAGGCGAACTGCAGCATCCGTGCGGCGCGAGGAGGGACCATGGTGCTCAGTTGCCAGTGAAGCAGATTCTGGAGCGCGCGATGACTCATAGCGACGCTCTTGGGTTTGCCGGTCGAGCCGGAGGTATACATGGCGTAGAGCAGGTGGGCAGGCTGAACGCTCGTGTGAGGATTCGTGGTGGAGGCAGTGGCGATGATGGACCAGTCGCGGTCGAGGCAAAGGGTCTGAGCTTGATGCTCAGGGAGGGTTGCCAGCAGGGAGGCATGGGTGAGCAGGGTGGCGATCTGGGCGTCGTGCATCATAAAGGCGGTGCGTTCACGAGGATTGGCGGGATCGATGGGGACGTAGGCAGCGCCGGCTTTGAGGATAGCGAGCAGGGCCACAAAGGCATCGAGAGAGCGAGGCAGGTAGATGCCGACGCGCATGCCGGGCTCGACGCCCAGAGCGATGAGATGGTGGGCGAGCTGATTGGCGCGCTCGTTGAGCTGACGATAGCTCAAGGGTTCTCCGCCAGGAGCGATGAGGGCGGGCAAAGCAGGAGTACGTTGCACCTGATCCTCGATGAGATGATGGACACACCGTTCAGGTGGGAAGGAAGTCGCTGTATCATTCCAGGAGACGAGGAGTTGTTCGCGTTCGGTAGGGGTGAGCAGAGGCAGGCTCGCCAGGGAGCGAGAGGGGTCCTCCACAATGCCTTCCAGCAGGGTTTGATAGTGTCCCAGCAGGCGGCGGACCGTCGCCTCCTCAAAGAGATCCGTGCTATACTCCGCAAGAATATGGAGATTATTCTCATCCTCTTCCACAAACAAAATGAGATCAAAGGGCGCGATCTTGTTATCTATTGGTAGCGCCTGCAAGGTTAATCCGGGCAGGTCAAACTGTGTGTGTGGCGTGTTTTGCATATTGAACATGACCTGGAAGAGCGGGTTGCGACTGGGATCGCGTGGTACACGCAGTTCTTCAACCAGTTGTTCAAAGGGCAGATCCTGGTGGGCATAGGCATCCAGTAGCGTCTCGCGCACGCGGTCCAGCAACGTGCGGAAGCTGGGATTGCCCGATAGATCGGTTCGCAGGACCAGTGTATTGGCAAAAAATCCGATCAGGCTCTCAAGCTCTGTTAGCGTTCGATTAGCGATAGGAGAGCCTACCGCGATATCCTCTTGTCCCGAATAGCGAGCCAGCAAAGTCTGAAATGCGGCCAGCAGCGTCATAAAGAGCGTCACATTTTCCTGTTTGCCCACTGCTTTCAGACCTTGAACCAGCACTGCTGGTAGGTCCCAGGAGATCTGAGCTCCTTTATAACTGGGATCGGTGGGTCGGGGACGATCGGAAGGCAATTCTAACGGAGATACATTTTCCAGTTGCTGTTTCCAGTACTGAATGAGCTCATTATGCACTTCACCCTGGAGATAGTCGCGCTGCCAGCGCGTGAAATCGGCATACTGGATAGGCAATGCGGGTAGTGTGGATGGTTTCCCCTGTACAAAGGCCATGTACAAGGAGGAGAGTTCCTGGATGAACAAGTTCTCAGACCATGTATCTGAGATAATATGATGTGTGGTGAGCAGGAAGATATATTCAGTGGCACCCAACTGTAATAAGATGGTGCGTAGCAATGCATCACTGGTCAGATTAAAGGGTTTTCTGATCTCCTCCTGGATGAGCCGCTGGACTTCGGCAGTACGCTCGACTGCAGGAATAGCCTGCAAATCCATCACTGTCAACGCTTGCTGTCTCGTCTCGGCGATCTTTTGTATGGGCTTCCCATCTACAAAAACAAAGTTGGTACGCAGTGTCTCATGACGACGCACAATTTCATGTAACGCCAGCGCGAAAGCCTCGCGATCCAGTTTCCCCTGGAGCTTGAATGCCGCAGGAAGCGTATAGAGCGCGCTATCAGGAATAAGCTGATCGAGGAACCAGAGACGCTGTTGAGCGAAGGAGAGCGGCGGCACTTCTCCAGCGGCGCGCCGTTTGATGGTCTGCGTGGGTGATGACTGTATTCCTTCCTGAGCCAGTAGTAATTCTAAAAGCGCTTCCTGCTCAATACTAAAATCTGTTGAATTAATCACATCTTCCCTCACGGTATTTCCCTCTCTATTATTTCTCTTCATGCGAGATGTTTGTATTGGACGCCAGCCGTATGCGTAATTCTTCAGGTGATAAGGCACTGATTTGCTGATGAATACGTGCCACCGTGGTGACATGGCCTGGAACCGGCTCGCGCCGCACAAGCATAGCGGCAATTTGAGCGACCGTTCTCGCCTCAAAGACCTCTTGCAGGTCAATCTGCATTCTGAACGTGCGGCGCAGACGTGCCAGAACCTGGGTTGCCAGGAGTGAATGTCCGCCGATTTCGAAGAAATCGTCATAGATACTAAAGCGCGACCGCTTCAGAACCTGTTGCCAGATCTGGACCAGGATCTCTTCAACTGCTGTGCGGGGTCCCACTATTTCGGTGACCGGTACGGGAGATGTTGCCAGTTCTGCTAATGCCCGGCGATCCACCTTGCCATTGGGTGTCAATGGGAGCGTCTCCAGGATCACAAACTCCGATGGTATCATATATGCTGGCAGTGTAGTGTGGAGCAGTTGACGTAGCTGTCCGCTATCGATCTGTTCTGCCGCCTGTGGAAGGAGATACGCCACCAGCCGTTGAGCGCCTCCCTCATCTCCACGCACGATGACAATGGCCTGTGCTACCGCTGGATGACGGTCGAGGATCGCCTCAATCTCGCCTAACTCGATGCGATGGCCGCGCAGCTTGATTTGTTGGTCCAGACGTCCAATCAGTTCGAGGGAGCCATCGCTACGATAGCGAGCCAGATCACCGGTACGATAGAGCCGCTGTTCTTGATCTGCCAGGCGCACTTGAACAAAGCGTTCCGCCGTGAGCTCAGGACGTTTCCAATACCCACGTGCCAGACCCGTGCCGCCAATACAGAGTTCACCTGTAACCCCCAGCGGGACAGGCTGAAAATGTCGGTCGAGTACATACACACGCGTATTGGCAATGGGATGACCAATAGAGATAGTTGTGGGTTGCGACTCAATTTTTGCCAGCATAGACCAGATAGTTGTTTCGGTTGGGCCATACATATTATAAAGCGCCTGCACCTTTGGTAAGAGCTGTTGAGCTAGCTCTAGAGGTAGAGCCTCCCCTCCACAGAGAATCCGCAGTGCTGGATCACCCTCCCAACCCGAGGCTAAAAGAATGCGCCAGGTTATGGGCGTTGCTTGCAGCATCGTGATACGTTCTTGCTTCAGCAGGGCCATTAAAGCACTGCCATTGCTGGCAACTGCGCGGCTGGCGATGACTACTCGCGCGCCCACCAGTAAGGGCAGATAGATCTCCAAACCTGCAATATCAAAGGAGAGCGTTGTGACCGCAAGCAAGCAATCGTGTTCAGAGATGCCCGGTTCCTCGCGCATCGAGCAGAGAAAGTTCACCAGTGCTCGTTGCTCAATTTGCACACCCTTGGGCACACCGGTCGAGCCAGAGGTATAGATCATATAGGCTAGTTGTGTCGCCTGTACGGGAAGCTGCAGATTCTCCTGCGATAATGCAGAGAAGCGTGCCTGCTCCTGTTCAAAAGATACCATTTGACCGTGATACGCAGGAAAGAGATCGATGAATGCATGCTGCGTCACCAGCATCGACACCTCGCCATCCTCGATCATAAAGGTCAGGCGTTCCACTGGATAGGTAGGATCAAGCGGCAAATACGCGCCGCCAGCTTTGAAAATACCCAGCAGGGCTACGAGCATATCCAACGAGCGCTCCATGCAGATCGCTACCACAACCTCTGGCCCAACTCCTGAAGAGCGTAAGAAATGAGCAAACTGGTTGGCCCGTGCATTAAGTTCTGTATAGGTATAGACCTTATCCTCAAAGATGGCCGCGATGAAACTCTGGAGTACGCTGTACCTGTGCCTCGAAGAGTTGATGGAACGCTTGCTCTAGCAGGTCAGACTTCACAGATCGTGTGTGATTGACTTCATGGAATAAGTACTCTTCTTCGTGTGGCGTCAGGAATGCTACGGCAGTAATGCTCTGTTCAGGAACGCTGAGTACATTGCGCAGCAGCATCAGAAAATGCCCCTGCAGGCGGTCAATGGTTGCCTGCTCAAAAAGATCGCTGTTGTAGGCAAACATGCCCTCGATATTGTTTTCGCTCTCCTGTAAAGAAAGTGCAAGATCCAGCCCGGGAGGCAATTGCTGTGTTGTTTTAATCTGTGTGTGTAGAGCAGGCAACTCAAGCGTGGTGAGCGGGGGCTCCTGCATCGTGAATAGCACCTGGACCAGTGGATGATAACTGACGTTATGTTCTGATTGGAGCCCTTCTACCAATAATTCAAAGGGAACCTCAGGCTGTACCTCATGCTCCTGAAGATCTGCGCGGACGTATTGCAAGAACTGACGCCAGGAAAGATTATCTGCGCAATGAGAGCGCAACACTTGTGTATTCGCAAAGGGACCGATTAGCTCTGCATCCTCTTCATACTGTCGCCCGTCACTTGACATTCCGATGAGGAAATCATCCCGTCCCGTGTAGCGTGCAAGGAGAATCTGAAAGGCTGCTAGCAGGATAGTTGATATCTTTATCTCCTCCTCCTGGCTGAAGCGCTGCAATTCCGCGTATAGTTCCGGCGCAATGTGAAAGGGCAGAATCTTTCCATGATAGCGCTGTGTCGCGGGACGTGAGTGGTCAGTTGGCAGATCCAGCGGCATAGACACGCCTGCCAGATAGGTGCGCCAGTGTCTCAGAAGCTCCTCGCGCACATTCTCCTGGAAATCCTCTTGTTGCTGGCGAGCATAATCAGAATACTGACGAGGTAAAGCTGGCAATGGCGCAGGATTGCCCGTAACCAAAGTGGAATAGTGTACGGCCATTTCTCGAAGTAGAATGTGTAGAGAATGAGCATCAGCAATGATCTGATGTATATTGACGAGCAGAACGTGCTGGTTCTCTGCCATGCGTACCAGATTAACATGTAGAAGGGGTTCTTGCTCCACAGCGAAAGAACGCTGAGCCTGCATAATTTCCTGTAGGCGTGCCTCTTGTGCTGCTTTGGATAGGCCCTCAAGATTCGTTACTGGTAGCGCGAGCGTCAGTTCTGGAATCAGACTGAGCACTGGTGATCCATCACGACTAATGATCGTTGTACGTAGTATCTCATGACGACGCACAATTTCATGCAGGCTTTTTTGCAAGGCCCATATATCCAGGGTGCCCGTTAACAATAGCGAGCAGGAGTGAATATATAAGGTATGCTCTGACGTCAATTGATCTAGCAGCCAGAGGCGCTGTTGCGCAAATGAAAGCGCGTGATAGTCAGTCTGGGATTGAGTGATCTGTTGCAAGAGCTTCTCTCCTTTTTGATAGGTTCGACCTGGATACAGATTTTCTTATACGGGACTCTTTTCTTCTTCTTGTGCAGGAATTTCTTGTGGTAAGCTTTTGAACCTGCGTACCGGTGAAAACAGCATCCAGACAGGCGCGAGAATAAGACCAATGGCACCGATAAATAAGGTCGTATGGAGACCAAAGAGCGTGCCCAGACCACCACCAATCAGAGCCCCAATGGGAATCGCCCCCCATACCAGAAAGCGATAGCTGGCGTTGACCCGTCCCAGTAAGGTGTCCGGCGTCAGTGCCTGGCGCAAGGTGAGTTGATTGATATTCCAGATCACGAAAGCCAGATCCGTTGCAAGCTGTGAGATGATCAAGATAGTGACCACCACCGGTTGAGCACCACCGGCCAGCGGAATCAGTAATCCAGAGGTACCATAAATGACCAGTACAATGATCAAGGTAACGCCAATACCCAGACGTTGCGTGATCCACTTACTGATCATCGCGCCTGGAATGGCTCCCAGGCCGCCAACCGCATAGATTGTGCCCAGAAGCGCAGGCGAGATGTGCAATGTGTAGGTGGCATAAAGCAGATAGACTGCCGTTGTAATGTTGGTACATAACGTAATATTGATGGAACTCCATACCAGAGGACCCAGAATTGGATTGCGCAGTAGCAGCTTGAGGCCCGCGCCAATCTCTGCCAGCATCTGCTGCCGTTCTTCTGGCCTGGTGATAGGTGGTTCAGTCCGACGAATAAAGATCAATGAAAGCGCAGAAATGAGAAAAGAGAAGGCATCAGCTAGCAAAGAGATTGGTGCGGTGAAAATCTGGACCAGTACGCCACCCAGACCAGGTCCGACAAGTTGTGAAATAGATGCCGTTAGTTCAAGCTTGCTATTTCCATCGATGAGCTGATCACGCTCGATCAACGAAGGCAAGTATGAGCGGTACGCCACATCGAAAAAGATTGTCAGTGTACCCACGATAAACGTGATAATATACATCTCAACCATATTGAGGATATGCAACAATGCCGCCAGAGGCACAAAACCGAGTAGAAGAAAGCGCCCTATATCCGCCACAATCATAATGGGACGCCGCCGCTGGCGATCTACCCAGACACCAACCACCAGTCCGAAAATCAAAAAGGGCGCGAATTGCGCTGCCTGTATAAAACCCATCTCAGCGGCAGAGGCCTTTAAGATAAGAATCGCCGTCAGGGGAAAGGCCAGCGTCGTTACTTGAGAACCGCAGAGAGAGATCGACTGGCCTATCCAGACTTTCAGGAAATCTTGATGCCGCCAGAGCGTTTTAGTCTGCTGTCGCATGAATAGATATATCCTTTTCTTCTGTCTATATAATACTCTTTTACAATAGAAAAAGCTGTTTAGATTATATACGTGAAATCTGTGTTTCCGCTGGTATGGTCGCTTCGAGACACTGACGCACACGCTCAGCGAGCGAGCGTACATCTGGTTGGCGCATCAATGTATAGTGATCTCCAGGCGTTGTAAGTACCCCGACTTCTTTGGACACTAGACCTTGCCATCCCAGCGTTGCATCGCTGTTATCCTCCCAACCTTTGCGGTCCTCGGCTTTGATCAAAGTCAACGATCCTTGATACGGTTGTGGCTGATAGTGTAACCAGGCGTGAATAGTGATCTGATAGGCATGAAAGAGCCGTTGTAACTGTTGCTCATTGCTATCCACCGGCACAATATTGTTATCCTTCAACAATGCAAAGAGGATTGCCCACTGCTCATTTCGGGCTGCTTGCTCGATGGTTGTAGCAGTTGTAGCGAGCACCGTTTGAGATACGCCAAGCTGTAGCGCGAAGCCAGTCAGTAGTTCTAATGGCGTTAACGTGGGTGTTTCTGTTGTCAATGTTGGGATGCTTGAGTCGATCAGCACTAGCTGCGCAATCTTCTGTCCCTGAGCCGTAAGTTGTCGTGCCATTTCAAAGGCAACGACCCCACCCAGAGACCAACCGCCCAGGAGATAGGGTCCCTGTGGCTGAACGCTTTGCAACGCTGAGATATAGCGTGCCGCCATCTCCTCCAGCGAAGTATCCGTGCTCTCCGGCGCATAGAGACTTTCGGCCTGCAGCCCATAGAATGGCCGTTCGAGCAGACGTGCCAGATCTACATAGCAGAGAACACTCCCACCAGCGGGATGGACGCAGAAAAAAGGCTGTTTCTCTTCTCCTGCTTGTAGCGTAACGAGCGGAGATTGCACATCACTCTCGCTTCCCGTGCGTATCAGGCGTGCGATATGCTCAATAGTGCCTTGTTGAATAAGATCAGAGAGCGAGATAGCGGTTGAGAATTGTTGTTGCATCTGTGCGACAAGCTGAATCGCCAGGAGCGAATGGCCGCCCAACTCAAAGAAATTATCCTGAATACTAATGGGTGCCGTTGGGAGTGCCCGCTCCCAGATTTGGACCAGACGCAATTCAATGCCGTCGCGCGGTCCGACGTATGCTCGCGTTGAGCTCACTGAACGTTGATAAAGAGCTGACAAGGCCTTACGATCAATCTTGCCATTGGGCGTCATTGGAAAGCTCCCAAGCAGGAGAAAGGATGCGGGTATCATATAGCCTGGAAGTTGTTCCTGCATGTATGCACGTAGAGCATCGCTACTGATCTCTTGTCGTGGGATAACATACGCAATCAGATAGGCCACATCGTTGGCATCCTTGTGTACCATGACGATATTTTCACGTACGGCAGGATGCCGGGCAAGCACCTTTTCAATCTCTCCTAACTCGATGCGGAAGCCGCGCAGCTTAATCTGATGATCAATACGCCCAAGAAAATCGAGACTGCCATCCGCCAGATAACGCGCCAGATCCCCTGTCCTGTATAGGCGTGCTCCAGGTTCTCCACTGAACATATCGGGAATAAAACGCTCAGCACTGAGATCGGGACGGTTGAGGTAGCCACGCGCCAGATTAGCCCCGCCTATATAGATCTCACCCGGGAGCCCTGGCGGTACCAGGCAGAAATGCTGATCAAGAAGATAGATCCGGGTTTTATCGATTGGATATCCAATTGAAGGTGTTTCGCTTATCGTGGGAGCCAGCAGTACACCTGTTGAGTAGGTCGTATCTTCGCTGGGACCATATAAATTGAAGACTCGGCGTATTGGCGTTTGCGTATAGAGATCCTGTGCTAATTTCAGCGGCAGGGCTTCTCCAGCGAGATTGATCGTCTGTACACTGGCAGGGAAGCCTCCAGTATTGAGTATCTCTCTGGCAACCGATGGGACCGTATTGACAAGGGTGACAGCTTTCTGTGTATTCAAAGTTGGAAGTTGCAAGGCATTCTCGACCAGGATACTGCTCCCTCCCGTGCTGAGAGGGACGAAGAGCTCAAAGATCGAGAGATCAAAGCAGATTGAAGTAGAAGCCAGCACACCACTTAGCTCTATTGGCGTATACGTCTTTTGTGCCCAGGCAATCAGAAGTGCCGCGCTGGCATGGGTGATAGCGACCCCTTTTGGGCGTCCCGTAGAACCAGAGGTATAGATCACATAGGCCAGATTCCCGGGAACGACACGTGATGGAAGCTCAGCGCCCGCCTGCTTATCTACAGAGAATGCTGAAGGCGTGTCTAGCAAAATGACGGTTCCCTGATAGTCTGGTAAGCGTTCTCGCACAGCTGTCTGTGTCAGCAAAATGGGTGCCTGGGTATCGTTGAGAATGAAGGTCAGGCGCTCTTCTGGATAGGTGGGGTCCAGGGGCACATAAGCTCCACCTGCCTTGAGCACTGCCAGCAGCCCTACGACTAATTGGAGCGAGCGTTGCATACATACGCCCACTAGCACCTCAGGTCCAACTCCCTGTTCGCGCAAATGGATCGCCAGCGCACTTGCTTGCTGATTCAATTTGTGATAACTCATTGTCTCATTGCCATGAAGCAGCGCGATAGCCTCTGGAGTGCGAGTCAGCTTGTGCTTCAACAAGTTGATGCAGGCAGAGTGTAGCTGTAGCGGTATTCATCTCATTCGAAGCTGGATTGCATTCGCATAGGAGATAGTCTCTTTCCTGTGGCGTGAGTATTTCGAGATCAAAGACAGGTCGCTCAGGATGCTCTATCATATTTTGTAGCAGCGTCAGGAAATGTTCTTGCATGCGCTCGATAGATGCTTGCTCGAAAAGATCACTATTATATTCGAGAACACCCTCAATACCCGCTTCCTGTTCCGTCATGGAGAGAGTCAAATCAAACTTGGAGGTCTGCCCTAATTCCTCTACCATAGCCACATGCAGTCCTGGCAACTCAATGGTCGTTTGAGGCGCGTTTTGTAAGGCAAACATCACCTGGAAGAGAGGATTGTAGCTCGCATTCCTTTCTGGCTGAAGCGCTTCTACCAGCATCTCGAATGGGAATTCCTGATGCGCATAGGCTCCCAGACAGACCTCGCGTGCGCGACGTAAAAGTTCGCGAAACGAAGGATTGCCAGTGAGATCGCTACGCAACACCAGCGTATTGACGAAACAACCAATCAGCCCCTCTGTTTCGGCACGTGTACGATTGGCGGCAGGTGTTCCAATCAAGAAGTCTTCGCAACCACTGTAGCGTGCGAGGAGGACCTGGAAAGCGGCCAGCAGCGTCATAAAGAGCGTTACATCCTCTGTTTTGCTGATCTGTTGTAAGGCAATGCGCATCTCTTGCGCGAGGTGGAAGATCACCGTATTGCCATGATAGAGTTGCGTCGTAGGACGTGGATGATCGGTTGGTAACTCCAGGAGCGTGGGAGCACCGGTCAATTGCTCGCGCCAGTACGCCAGTTGCTTTTCGCGGACCTCGCCCTGTAGCCATTGTCGCTGCCAGCGGGCATAATCTGCATATTGGATCGGCAAGGTTGGCAATGGTGAAGGCTGGCCTGCCACAAAAGCTGCATACAGCGTGGTTATCTCATGTGTCAGAATACCAATGGACCAGCCATCCGAGACAATATGGTGCATACTGAGCAATAAGCTATGCTCGTCCTCAGCCATCTGGAACAGACTTGCCTGGATCAATGGACCCTGTGTCAGATCAAATGGTCGCGCTGACTCCCGCGCAATTTCCTGAGCATATTCTGCTTTGGAATAGGCACGTGCATCAATGATCCTGGGTCTCAGGTGTAGCTCAGGGTTGAGTACCTGCATAGGTTCCCCTGCATGAACGAGAATCGTTGTACGCAACACCTCATGACGTTGTACGATAGTTTGTAAGCTGTCCAGCAGCGCAGAGACATTGAGTGTACCGCTTAGCCGAAAAGTGATACTCAAATTGTAGACTGGATTTGCAGGGTCCAGGAGGTAGAGGAAGAACAATTGCTGCTGTGCGAACGACAATTCTCCTGGACCTGTTGGCTGTTGCGACGTAATCAGTGGAACCTCGGCCTTGTCCTGAGCCTGTTGAGCAAGTTTTTTTAACAGAAATGCCTTTTTGGCTGGCGAGAGAACTTTCAGGCGTTCTAAACGCTTATCTTGCTGCATGTTCATCCCTCTCTCTACATTTATATCTGCCATTCAGCTGCGAACACCATGTATAGGAGATGCAGCGCGGATCTACCGTCAGGCGCGGAAGCACAGAATATCTCTATTTCACAAATTCTTTGTATAAAGCATGAATAGTGACCTCAGCGAGTGTATCCATGTTCAGAGCGTAACTTATAGTTTTCCGTTTTGTCACTCCTACACAGGAGGGTTTTTTACTGGTTGCTTCCCCCCATTTACCCCCCAGGATGGGGGAACTGAGAGGAAAGAATGGGGAAGTGCAAGCTTGAGTCCTTGTGTGATACGAGAACACGCGGCGCTCAAGAGATGTTTTGTATTTTGACAATGGCCTGAGCTCGGTTATGCACGTCCAACTTACTATAAATGTTTTTCACGTACCACTTCACCGTGCTTTCCGCGATAATCATCTTCTGTGCGATTTCCTGGTTAGAGAGTCCAGTAGCGATGGCCTGGATAATATCTATTTCACGCTTGCTGAAATCCTGCAAGGGACCCGCGAGCGTAGAAGAGGAGTTCTCTTGCCCAGCGATAGGAGCATCAGCAAACGTATCCAACAAAAGACGCACATAGCATAGAAGCCTGGCATCCTCTCTCGTCTCCTGGGCTGGATTGTTTAACTCTTCATATTGTTGGAGCTGTCGGCGTAGCAGAGGAAGAAGTGGTGGACCAACGTCAAGAATCTGACGGACTCTACCCTCTGGCTCCATAAGGCGCAGCGCTTTATCCAGTATGCGCAATGCTTCAGTCTCTTCTCCCAGCTCCTGATGAGCACGAACCTGCAAAAGCATCACGGTGCAGTTTCTCATGGCGGCTCTTTGATTGGTTGAAGACGCTTGTACCAACTCCAATGCCCCTTGCGGCTGCTTTTTTGCCAGACTAATAGACATTGCCAGACTGAGCGACGATGTAGAAAAAAGGTGTAGATCTGGCAGGTGGGCATGATATTCAGCCTGCTGGATATCGCCATGGAGCAAAGCTAGCCTGACTGCCTGTTTAGCCATACGTGCCAGTGTCCAGGGACGGCACTGCACATTGAGCTTGCATTCTTTCGCCTGTTGAAGTAACCGATCTGCCTCGTCTAAATCTCCCTGGGCCAACCGAATAAGAGAGAGGAGCACATAGCTGTAGATTTGCACATCAGCACTATATTTTTCCCCATAGGCGAGTGCTTGTTGGGCATAATGGGCTGCCTCGTCCAGTCTATTCCATTCATAAAGCAGATAGCTTGTCTCCGTATAGAGATAGGCCGAGAATGGAAAGAGAGCCATTGCCGTTTCCCCCTCTATAGCGTAGAGTGCCTGTTGCGCAACCTCAAACGCACGCTGATATTTTCCCTGTCGCATATGAGTAATCAGCAAGCCACAACTGGCGGCGAGCGTAATATAGACATTGTTCTGACTGTTTGCATGAGAGGTCAGAGAGGTAAAAACCGTTTCCGCTGTGCAGGGCTTACCCTTTAGAAAATGAGCGAGACCAAGGTGTAATGTATGCAATTGCTGAAGCAGGTTGTGAGCATGGGGGATGTCCATGCTCTCCTGGTGTGAGAAACTCCAGCAGATGTTTGATATCGCCACAGAAAATGGCAAAGTGGGTATTGAGTAAGGGAAGCAGACTTTTCCCCTGTTGGATAGTGAGCTCAGCGTTTGCCATTTCATCATGCTCAGTGTTGGCCTGGGAACAAGAATTGTTTTTCCAGAAGTTATTGAGCGTACCGATCCACCGTGCGGCGGAGTCAAATTGGCTGGACAGTATCAAGCTCCAGGCGTAGAACTGGCACAGCAAGGGGCAGCGACGTAACTGATGCTCTGAGATCTGTTGAAGGCAGGCGAGCAAGCCGTTGATCTCTCCGTGCATAAGCATCGTTTCCGCATAGCGATAAAGGAGCGCAATACTCTGCGGAATATCTGGAATGGCCTGTAGATGCATGATCGCTTCTGCATACATCTGTTGTTCCTCATACCAGGCGCTGGCACGGCGGTGGAGCAGCGGAACCTGTTCTGGAAAGAGTTGTTCAAGGCGTTCCTGCAAGAAATTCTTGATGAGTGGTTGATAGAGATACCAGTTTGGCTGATGACTTGTAGAGGATAAAAACAAATTTGCCCGCTCGATCTGTTCCAGAATCAAGAGGCTATCGCTATTCTCTGTCAATACATCACAGAGCGTACTGTTGAGTTGATTGAGGATAGATGTTTGTAACAGGAATGTTTGAATCTCAGCTGGCTGATGTTGTAGTACCTCTTCAACAAGATATTCCAGGATATATGGATGCTTCTCAGGAAGCGTATCCAGCGCCTTCCCCGCCGCCCTCTGTTCCTGTAACCAGATTACCAGGAGATGCAAAATGGCGATCCAACCACCAGTGCGTTGCGCGATTGTCGCCGCTAATCCAGCTGGAAGAGGTTCCTCCAATGAGCCAGCGAGAAAATTTTCGAGCTCAGACTGGCGAAACAAAAGATCCTCGGGATGGATCTCATGGAGTTGCCTGGAGGCCCGCAGGCGTGGTAGGGGAAGCGGAGGGCGTGTCCGGCTAGATAGGAAGATACGCATATGCAGCGGCAAAAATTCCAGCAATGAGATAAAGGCCGTATGAATCTCAGGATTGTGAATGTTTTGATAATCATCGAGAACCAGCACAAATTCCTGAGAGATACTGGCTACCATGTTGGTAATAGCCGCCAGATTGACCTGAGGATGTTTGAGTGAGAAATGTTCCAGGAATTGTGGATCGATGGGTTCGGACAAACTTGCCAAAGCAATCAGGAGATAGGTCCAGAATTGGGTTGGGTCATTATCGCTCTCGCTCAAGGATATCCAGAGGACTGGCCGCTCGCTTTGATAAGCCCACTCACTGAGCAAGGTAGTTTTCCCGAAACCAGTAGGAGCTGAAATGAGTGTAAGTTTCCCTTCCACACCCTTATCCAATTCTGCAATCAAATGAGGACGTGAAATTGATTTGGGATGCATAGGGGGAACTAGCAATTTTGTATGTAACAGTGGGAAGGGAAAGTGTAACTGCGTTATGTTGTTATCTTGCTGTTGATTAGTGCTTCCCGCTAATCTCAAGGCCTTCATCGAGCAGCTCCTGATATTTTTATAAGATATGAGCTTATTCACAAAGCTATCTAAAAATAGCCATAATAAGCAAACACCACTTTTACTATTTTTCCTTTAAGTCTAATCTATTTAGATACGCATTTCGAGCGCATAAAGATACAAAGCACTCTACTATCAGCACTTTCAAAGCATGGAAAGGAGGGAATCGACGGTAGTGGTCATTTCTTTGTTTGGGAGTTTACTATAGCGGTTTATTGCTCTATTGCTTCACAAAAAAATGTGTTATTCCTTCCATTCCCCCTTTGGGAGGGGAAAGTACTCTTATCCTCACATAAAAAAACCCTCCTCTGTAGGAGTGACAAAGTAGAAATAGATAGGTTACGTTTAGCGAGAAAGAAGACGAGCGAGTACTGATATGTACAAAAAAGGAATGCTAGAGGTTAAGAGGAAAAATAATGCGAGAAGAAGAAAAACAAGATAACACAATCTATAGAGTGGTTGTGAATCACGAAGAGCAATATTCGATCTGGTTAGCCGAGAGAGAGATTCCTGCTGGTTGGCGAGACACAGGAAAAAGTGGAGTCAAATCTGAGTGCCTGAAGTATATCGGGCAGGTATGGACGGATATGCGTCCGCTTAGCCTGCGTTGAGATGGCATAGATGCCAGACAGAGAGCGGCTGTGAGCATAGTGCTTCGCCTCGTTCGTATGTAGATGGATGGGTAGCAGTGTGATCCAGATCGCCCAGAAAAAGGAAGATTTATGACGACGACAATGAGCATTTTTAACCTGACAGACCCTCAAGTGCTTGCGAACCCTTATCAATTTTATGATGAGCTACGCAGAAGGGATGCGGTTCTTTGGGACGAGTTTTTCAAAGGCTGGATCTGTGGCACTTATGCAGAAGTAGTGGCAGCTTTGCATGATCCTCGTCTGGGCGCGCATCGTGTCACTTCTGATGAAGAGTTGGCCGAGTTGGGTCTGGCTGAACTGGCTCCACTTTACTTTCCTTTGACCAATCAATTGCTCTTTATCGATCCACCCAAGCATACCAGACTGCGCGGATTGGTCTCTAAAGTCTTTACGCCACGGCGCGTCGATCTTATGCGTGCTTATCTTCAGAAGTTAGTTGATCAGATGGTATCCGATATTGCTGAAAAGGGCCGTATGGATGTTATCCGCGATCTTGCCTATCCGCTTCCTGTCACTGTCATTGCTGAACTGCTGGGCGTGCCAACCAGAGATCGTGAACAGCTCAAAAAGTGGTCAGACGATTATGCAGCGATGCTGGGAAGTTTTCAATATATCCCTGATAATCCCGAAGAGGTGCTGCAGAGCTTGAATGACATGAGCGAGTACTTCCTGGCTATTATTCGAGAATATCGTCAGCATCCCAAAGATAATCTGCTCTCCGATCTGATTATTGCACAAGAGCAAGGAAAACGTCTGGACAATGATGAATTGATTGCCAATTGTATTTTACTCCTGGCAGCCGGGCATGAAACAACAACCAACCTGATCGGTAATGCGATTCTCACTTTGTTCAAGCATGCGGACCAATTGGCGTTGTTGCGGCAAAATCCAGGACTGATTGCAAGTGCTATTGAAGAGGTACTGCGCTTTGAAAGTCCGGCTCAGTACACCGTACGTAAAGCAAACGCCGACCTGGAGTTGGGCGGAAAAACCATCAAAAAGGGGCAGGCCATCATTTTGCTAATGGGCGCGGCGAATCGTGATCCACAGAGATTTGTTGAGCCAGATCGTTTCGATATCCAGCGTACAGATAACAAGCATATTGCCTTTGGTTACGCCGCCCATTTTTGCGTAGGGGCTCCCCTGGCGCGTCAGGAGGGGCAGATTGCTGTGATGACAATGCTTGAGCGTTTGCCTGATCTGCGCCTGGAAGGAAGTGAACCCCAGTGGCGAGAGAACAAGAATCTGCGCGGTCTGGAATCTTTACCCGTCGTCTTTGATCCGGTGACGAATGAAGCATCCAGATAGTGCATTCCATTGAAGGAGCAGACCATGACGACGACGACGAGCATTTTTAATCTGATGGATCCCGAGGTTGTGGCGAACCCGTATCCTTTTTATGATCAACTCCGCGAGTATGGGCCTATCTATTGGGATGATTATCTCAAAGGCTGGGTATGTACTGGCTACGAGGAGATTCAGACCGCGTTGCGCAGTCCACAGGTCTCCAATCATCGTGTAGTAACGCTCGAAGAACTGGAGACGCTAGGATTATCGGATCTGGCCCCATTGTACTATCCACTTTTGCATCAGCTTATCTTCATTGATCCACCCAAGCATACACGTCTGCGCGGCCTAATGGGAAAAGTATTTACTCCTCGTAAAGTGGAGCAGATGAAAGAGTATCTTCAGGCGCTGGTTGACCACATGTTGTTTGACGTCTATGCCCGGGGCGAAGTGGATATCATTGGAGAGATTGCCTTTCCGCTACCTCTACGCGTCATTTCGGAACTACTGGGTGTACCGGTGGAGGATCACAAGCAACTCAAAAAGTGGTCGGACGATTATGCAGCGATGTTGGGAAGTTTTCAGTATATCCCTGATAATCCCGAAGAAGTTTTACAGAGCTTATATGAGATGACTGAATACTTCAAGGATATTATTCGCAAATATCGCCGGCATCCCCAGAATAACCTGCTTTCCGAACTGGTCCTGGCTCTGGAAGAAGGGGATCAGCTTGAGAACGAAGAATTGGTTGCCAATTGCATCTTTCTCCTGGCGGCGGCCCATGAGACCACGACCAACCTGATTGGCAATGGCATGCTATCGCTATTACGTCATCCAGATCAATTGGAACTCTTGCAGCAAGATCGTTCCTTGCTGGGGAGCGCGATTGAAGAGATGCTACGCTACGAAAGTCCGGCGCAATATATCAGCCGGAAAGCGGGCGAAGATTTCGTGATCGGGCAAACGGCCATAAAAAAAGGGCAACCGCTGTTATTGGTTTTAGGAGCAGCCAATCGAGATCCAAAGAGATTCGAAGATCCAACGCATTTTGATATTCAACGCAAAGACAATCGTCATGTGGCCTTTGGTCACGGCGCACATTTCTGCTTTGGTGCGCCTCTCGCACGTGCCGAGGCACGTATCGCTTTTACCGCTCTGCTGGATCGCTTACCGCATCCGCGTCTGAAAAATGACGAGGTGATCTGGAGAGCGAATATGAATCTGCGGGGATTGGCAGCCTTGCCGGTTGTCTTTGATCCATCTGCTCTTACCAGTGGTACCACTCGACCAGTGGTAAGCAGCATTTTTCCGGCATAAGGAGACATTACTACTACATTTGTACTCACGGCTCTGATTATAGTGGAGCTTCATGGGTTGCCTGAATTACAGAAATAGACGAAGATGCTGTTACATTATAGCTATAAGGAGTTTACCATGACCAATATACATCCCTATAAGATTGAAACAATCATTGCAGATATTGAGTTACAGCGAGTGGATCGCTCGACAGTGCTCACTAATGATCTTTTTGATACTCTCTGCATCCATCACATAGTAGAAACATATGCACGTCTCAGTCCCCAGAGTATTGCTATTGTGGACGAGCACGAGCATCTCACCTACAAGGAATTAGACCAGCAGGCCAATCAGGTTGCGCAGTACTTGCGGCGTTTAGGAAGTAGTCCACGTCAGCCTGTAGGTATCTATATGGAACAGTCCGTACGAGCGGTCGTCGGTATGTTAGGATCATTTAAGGCTGGTAGCCCCTATGTGCCGATTGATACGCGTTATCCGCATTCACGCGTCACGACCATTTTGGATGAGGCCGGGATCGAGTTTGTCCTGACGAACAGCATCTTACATAGCAGTCTGGTAGATAGTCCGTATACACTGGTCAATGTGGATGAAGAATGGTCAGAGATTGTGCGCGAGAGTCCTGAGCCGCCATTCGATGAGATCGACGAGAGTGATCTTGCCTATATTATCTTTACATCCGGCACAACTGGTAAGCCGAAAGGCGTAGAGATAGAGCATCGCAATCTGCGTAATCTCGTCCAGTGGCATCAAGAAGCATTCCAGGTAACCGAACAGGATCGGGCCACCTTATTCGCTTCCATTTCGTTTGACGCCTCAGTCTGGGAATTATGGCCCTATCTGTGCTCTGGAGCGAGTGTGTATGTAGTTCCGAAACAGGTACAGGAATTGCTTTCGCAACTGCAGGCCTGGCTGATCGAAAAAGAGATCACGATCAATTTTCTGCCAACACCGCTCGCCGAGCAAGTCATCACATTAGACTGGCCCACGGATGTTGCATTACGCATCATGTTGACGGGGGGAGATCGCTTGCACGTGTATCCTCCCACTTCACTCCCATTTACGTTTGTCAATAACTATGGACCGACGGAGAACACCGTCGTCGCAACCTCGGGCATCGTTCAGCCCAGAAGTGAGGGTGAGGAACAGAGTTTGCCATCGATTGGGAAGCCTATCTGTAACGTGGACATTTTCTTACTGGATGAGCATCTCAAACCAGTTGCTGATGGTGAAGCAGGAGAGATCTATATCGCCGGCATGAGTCAGGCCCGTGGATATCGTCACCAGCCGCAGTTAACAAATGAACGCTTTGTGCCCCATCCATTCTCGGATGATCCCGCCGCGCGTCTCTATAAGACCGGTGATCTGGCTCAATGGAATGAAGATGGTACACTTCTCTTCCTGGGAAGAAATGATCAGCAAGTCAAGGTACGCGGTTTCCGCATCGAACTGGCCGAGATTCAAGTGCGACTTGGATCCTATCCAGGTATCCGTGAAAGTAGCGTTATCGCGCTGCCAGATGATGCCGGTGAGAACCAGTTGATTGCCTTTTTTGTCTCCAAGGAAGGGCATGCAGCGATATCAATTGATGCGCTACGTGACTACCTCAAGCAAACGTTACCGGACTATATGGTCCCTGCCCACTTTGTGAAGCTGGATGCCTTGCCACTCTCAACCAGTGGTAAGGTTGATCGGCAAAAACTGGCAAGTCTGTATGTTCCCCAGGAGGAGCAAGAGCAAGCAGAGCTAGTAACCGACAATGCGACAGAACAGCAATTGATTCAGATCTGGAGCCAACTCTTAAAGGGTCATCAATTTGGCCTGCATAACGACTTCTTTAAGATTGGTGGACATTCATTGTCGGTGCTCCAACTGATCGTGCAGGTCCGTAAAACCTTCCAGGTGAGTTTAACGGTGCGCGATATCTTTCAGACTCCTACGATTGTGCAACTCGCGACCATCATAGAAGAGAAACAGCGTGTGAAAGCGTTGCGCTAGTAGTTGTTAGTGTTCCCTCTCTCCCGCAAAGGTTTGTGGAAGAGGGGGATGTGTATTCAGGCAGAAAGGACTATCGGGCTATGCCTCTTGATCCACAGGCGCAAGCCTTATTAGAGCAACTTGCAATGCTAGAAGAGTTTTATGAGCAATCTTTGGAGGAAATTCGCCGCCGGAGCGACGCGTCTTCGGCTCTACCTGCAGATCTGGAGTCCATTGCATACTGCGAAGATCGTGTTCTGGAAGGACCTGGTGGCCCTTTACCAATACGTATTCATAAACCCGAAGGAGTGGGGCCATTTCCAATCTTGATCTATCTGCATGGTGGCGGATGGATTGTGGGAAATTTAGACATGGTTGAGCCTCTTTGTCGCACCCTGACGAATACCGCGCACTGTATTGTAATCTCGGTTGCCTATCGCCTGGCCCCGGAGCACAAGTTCCCGGCTGCATTGGAGGATGCATTTGCAGCAACGCAATGGGTCGTGGCTCATGCTCCTGATTTTGATGGAGACCCGGCGCGTGTGGCAGTAGGAGGAGATAGCGCTGGCGGAAGCCTGGCGGCAGTCGTGACACATCTGGCACGCGATCAAGGAGGACCGGAACTTTTCTATCAGGTGTTGCTTTATCCTTCGACCGATCACAGTGCAGTGCTTGATAGTACGCAGGATGGGGTGGAATATACCCTCTTAAAGGCGGAACGTTCCTACTTTCACTCCGAGAGTTATCTCACTAGTTGGGAAGACGCCACTAATCCCTTGGCCTCCCCATTGTTCGCAAAGGATTTTACCCATCTGCCCCCAGCGCTGGTGATCACTACAGAATACGATCTGCTGTACGAGCAGGGCATACGCTATGTGGAGCGTTTGCGCGCCGCTGGCGTGCCAGTGCTCCATAAGCATTATGATGATATGATGCATGGCTTTATCAGCATGGCGGCCTTGCTTGATAAGGGACAGCAAGCACTCATTGAGATTGGGACAACACTGCATCAGGTGTTTTATCCTGCACAACTAATCTCCTCACCTGATATCGTGACGAGTAAGGAAGTAAGGAACAACTCTTCAGGAACGGTGGTCCATAGTTGACCACTATAAACGGTTGGTAGTGGCTCATTTGAGAAGGATAGCCAGGCCGAGATTGTAGCGATGTAGAAAGAGGAGGAGGCAAGCCTCGTGCATGACCTCAGAATTCCGAACTACATTGCTGATCAACTGGCGCTATTTTTGTTGGAGAAGCTGCGCATTCTCCCTGGTTTTGTCAGCAATAGTGCGAATATCTTGTAGCTGGAGTATGCCGAGTTCGGTGATGATCTTCGTCACCAGATGGAAAGGGGTGTGGTCAAAGTAGAAATTGCGTACTGTTATCCCTGCTATTGATTGCTCCCATACCTCTTCAGGCTCTTTCTCTTCCAACAGATGTTCATCGGACCACCTATAGGGAGCAATTTTCAAGCTTTCGCACAACACATAGAAAGGGATTGCGTATCCTTGTGCAGCCCAGGCGAGCAGGGCTGTACCTGTTTTGTTGATAACGCCGCCATCAGCCAGGATGCTATCCGCCCCAATGACAATACCCTGAGCGTGAGGCAGGAAGATAGCAGCTTGGGCATCGGTGATCAAGGTAACTGGTATGCCTGCCTTGCTCAATGTGAGTGCAGTTTCACGGCCCTCGTAGCGTGGGCGTCCCTCTAAGACGGTTACCTGCTCGATAGATTGACGGTTTTTGTTCAGAACATGCAGGAGTGTACCAGAGATACTGCATGTCAACAGGTGTCCTTTGAGGTAAGGTTGCGCATGAGTGGCTATCCGTTCGGTGGCATTCTCATAGTCAACAAGCAAGTCTTGTGCCTTCTGAGCAATGGCAATAGTTCCGCCCTGGACGCTCAATATACGTCCCACCGCACTGGCGATAGCTGCCATTGCGGGGCGGGCCTGCGCCAACTCACGTCCGTAACGAGAGAGGTGGAGCATGTGCTCTTCTTCAGTTGTAGCTTGTTGCTGGGCGAGATCACGTAAAATCATGATTGTTTCGCGGACGAGCCACCGTGAGCCATGCGTGCGATCTTCACGAATAGCTGCAATGCGTTGCTCAACGTGTTGCATAGACAAAGGCGTTTCTCTCCCGCTTAAAGCTTCTGTACGAATCGAGATCCATACGTAATGGCCTCTTAATTGTAGCTAAAAATGGGTCTTTTTACAAGTCCAATGAACAGGTTGTATCGCTTCCTGATAATTTTTGATGAAAGTCAATTAAAATTAAACAGTACCATCGGCGGCGATTAAATATGCCGATTTTGGAGCCACTGAGAGAGGATTTTCAGCGCGGCTCTCAACGACAAGAACAGAGAGGAATCCACACTCGCTTTGTTTTCTTCCCATTTCTTGCAACACAACCATGAAAAATCCTTCAGCTCCCTTCGCTCCGCTTTTCCTTTCCGGTAGACGAGCAGGCGAAAAAAGTAGCTATCTCGTTGCATTTGTTACCTGCAATGAGATAGGCACAACGCGGACCACCAACCTGTAAGCATGCTATCCCACATTGTTATTGGGCTTGTGTGCAAACTGCTCTTGATAGAGCTTTTTGTATAATCCGCTGCTTTGAAGTAATGTCTCATGAGTGCCAGACTCAATAATCCGGCCTTTCTCGATGACCAGAATAAGATCGGCGGCAAGGATGGTTGAGAGTCGGTGTGCAATCGCAATGGTCGTTCTGCCTTGCATGAGTGGCACCAACGCGTCCTGAATCAAGCGTTCAGAGACACTATCAAGGGCGCTGGTAGCTTCATCAAGGATAAGAATGCGCGGATCTTTTAGCAAGACTCTGGCGATGGCTATGCGCTGTTTCTCACCGCCCGATAGCTTATATCCACGCTCTCCAACGACAGTATCATAACCATTCTCAAGTTCCACGATGCGTTCATGAATCGCCGTAGCCTTCGTTGCTGCAATCATCGTTTCCTCTGAAGCAGTGGGGCGACCATAGAGCAGGTTTTCCCGAATGGTGGCATGGAAGAGATAGGTTTCCTGCGTAACGATACCAATGAGTTCACTCAAAGATTCCATAGTCAGGTCTCGAACATCATGTCCATCGATCTCTATGGACCCTTCATCGACATCGAACAAGCGTGGTATGAGGTAGGTGATAGTCGTTTTTCCTGCACCACTTGGACCTACAAGCGCAACCAGATTGCCTGGTTCAACGTGAAAAGAGAGATCGTGCAATGTCTGATGTGGTGCCGCACCCGTTTGTTGCCGTTGCGTTTTATATGAATTCAGGCTCAATGGCACGAGTTTTACATGTGCGGGTATGGGTCGGGTCGTGTAGAAGGATGATTTCGCAGAAGCACGTTGGGGGGGGATGAGTTTTTCTGTCGTGAGAGACTTCTTAGAAGTTGATAGTGGTTGTATTGTAGTGTCTGACGATTTCTCTGTATATAGTTTTTTAGGAGTAGCGAAAGATTTCTCTGATAGAGTAGGTTTTTCATGGATGAGCGTGATTTTTTTATCATGGGAAGATGATGATAAATCAGGTCTGTGACTTTTAGTAGCCCGGCTGGGGATTTCTGTTGTAGAGAGATCATCAGTTTTATAGCTGAAGGAGACATTCCTAAATGTAATTTCTCCTTTGACCTGATCGGGCGAAATGTGAAGTGCATCAGGCTTATTTTGTATAGAGACAGGCAAGTCGAGATACTCAAAAATGCGATCAAAGAGAGCCAGGGTGCCCTGAATTTCGATATGAATGCCAAGAAGTTGCGCGAGAGGAGAGAACAGCCGTGTTTGCAGGGTTGTAAATGCAATAATAGCTCCCATAGAGATGGTTGGTTGATTGGGTTGTGGATGCATAAGTTGCAAGCCGGCAACAAGATAAACAATGGCAGGGGTTGAAGCCAGGATGACATTGATGACCATCAAGAACCAACGACCAATCATCTGTTGGTGAATGCTCAGATCCGTCATTTTTTTATTTTCAGTCTGGAATTGTTTCTGCGCAAGCTGCTGACGGCCAAAGCTTTTAATCAATAAAACTCCGCTTACTGAGAGTGTTTCCTGCAAAAATGCCGTCAAGGTGGCCATGCTTTGTTGGATAGACCTCTGATTTTTTCGGCGTACTAAACCTATTTTTTGGGTTATCCATAAGATAAAGGGCAAGAGTCCAAGTGTAATAAGGGTGAGTGTAGGGCTGAGGAAAAGCATTGCGATTGCTGTACTCAGCACAACTACTATATTGGAGACCACACTTGTTGCAGTGTCAGTAATGGCGGTTTGGGCGCTATTAATATCGTTGGATAAACGCGACTGAATTTCGCCTGTACGTGTGGATGTAAAGAAGCGGAATGGCATGCGGTGAAGATGTATATAAAGCTTATTGCGAAAATCATACATCACGCGCTGGCCGACAACATTGCTTAGGTATGTTTGTCCTACCCCAATGACGCCAGAGATAATAGGGGTCACGATAAGAATACCGACATAGATAAAGAGCTGTCCGTCGTCGTGACGTTTAAATGCAACATCAAAAATCAAGCGAATAATTAGTGGATTGACTAAACCTAACAGGGTGGTTACCAGGATAGCAAGCAAGATGAGAATAATCTGAAATAGGTAAGGGCGGAAAGCTATGAGAACACGTCTGAATGTACGCGAATCAGTCTTGCGCCCGCGCTTTCGCTGTTCTTCAACGAACTCTGCCATATGACTAAAAGCCATGGATTTCCCTTCCGCCATTCTAAATATGTTTTAGCATATTTAATTGGTTACAGCCATAGAATGAGAAGTTGTTTTAACTTCTCTGTTATTTTGATTGTTTTTGTATTGATGCGCTCTTAAAAACGCTCAGCTATATGAGTTTAGAATTTATACGCCTCTTTCACATCAATCTGCTCTTAGAAAATAAAAGATCCACTGAGGTGAGAGAGGCAAGAACAGCGCGATATTATCTGTAATAAGGACTTGACGGATACACAACTCGACGTTATGACGACCGTCATGACCTCATTAAGATATATTAAGGATGGACTTCCTCGAGCGCGACTAAGTGGCCTGTTCCACTGAGCGTTGCTAGATCAATATCGGCAAGACAGCGCACTTTGACATAGTTAAGTGTCAATGTGCCTTCTACATGGGCTGTGCCTGTGCCCTGATCAAAGTGTGCCTGATCCAGATTGGTTGCACTTTTATCGACCCTCACACCTAGATCTGTTCCACCACGAGTACCTGTAAATTTGATAAAGACATAGCCCATATCCTCAACTCGCTTCCGAAATTCTGCCAATGAAGGGTTTGGTCCCCCAACCGTTACAGGCTGGTTTCCCTGGGCAAGGCGTTCTACGAGTTCATCCATGAGAATGATCCCTTTCTATTTCTAGTCTCGTTCCACTGCATTTCTAAATTTGTCTCATCTTATACCGAGGCTACATTTTTCTCTTGTGTAGCTTCGTAAGCAGTCTCACTTTGATCGTTTTTGTATGCGTAACGCAGATCTTCGGGTATCTCGAATCTCAGCGTTTCTACGCAAAAATTTTGCCATTCAGGCGTTTTGGTGTCAAAGACAAGCCCTTTATCAGGGATAACGGGACTACGTACGACGGTGAGATCGTCCCAGAGATAGACAACGGAGTCATCCTGGAGTTCTTCCTCGTTGGCCTCGCGTTTCTCAGACCAGTTGCTGAATTGTCTGAGGTCCTTGAGGTAATAGGCTTTACAGTATTTTTTCATAGATGGATGATCCTTTCCGTGTGCTGTAGTATGAGTCTGGATGTGAATTGTTTTCGGGAAGTCATCTTTGTTTGAATGGTGGAAGGTGTTGGGCATGTTGTTCACATGCACTTATCGATGATCCCATGGAGAGTGTAAAGCTTTAAATATTGCTAATGCAATCCTCCTCAGGATGATTTTTGTGAGTAGGCGGGAGTATATTTTTTCAAAAGAATCCAGACGTATTCAAATTATATCCTCAAGTACTCTGTGACGTCTTTTTGCTCCGGGCGCATCTCACTTACCTTGAACAGATATGGTAGCCTATGAACAATGTCGATACCTCCATATAGGATAACAAATGGCTCGTGAGCAGTCTCAATATTCGTTCTGTCATCTCCTCTTCTCTCGGTGTCTTTGCCAACGGAGAGATCGAAAGTATGAGTAGATGGTTGCTGTCACTTCCAGCCGAACTAATGTAATGGGGTTGGAGAAGAGAAGGACGGAGAAGATAAGGCCGTGTTATATTAGATTATCGAGATAGAAATTACATGATGATACAAGGAGAACCACACAATGACAATGGTAGTGCTTATTGCTGAAACGAATGATCTGCTGAGAACCGGACTACGAACCATTTTTTCGAACGATACCCGTGTTAAGCAAATCTATGAAGTAAAGGCTCAGAGCGAGCTACAGTTATGTATAAGCACAAGACAATATGATTTAGTTATTGTCAATGCGGACCTGATAACAGATATATCACTTCTCCCACAAGGACGATTTGTCATTTTGGCATCTGAATTGGATGTGGATCTTTTCCAGCAGGCATACAGATGCAGAGCCAAAGCATACTTGCGGGAGAATGCACCTGCAGAGTTTTTCCTAAGCACTCTGAACTGTGATGAACACTTTTTTTTGATCGATCCATATCTGACTTCGAAGATCCTGATGCACATTTCTAAGGATGCAGAGCTTGACATTGATGATGATTTGCTTACGCCAAGAGAGAAGGAAGTTATTAGTTTATTACGTGAAGGTGTTGATAGGCGTGTTATACTAAAAAGGCTGTGTATTAGCAATACAACATTAAAGACACATATTAAGAATATCAGAAAGAAAAAGAGGGGAGGAGAGTCTAAGATCTCTATGGAACGCATGATATCATGATAAATGTATTGCATCATTGTAAAGAAATAATGAAAGAAAGACGACGTTAAGGAGTGGATTTATTATGCAACAAAATGATGAGCAGGTTCGTAGTGGACATTTAATAAATGTCCGTAAATTAGCTGCATTAGATATCATCTTTCATGGGAATAAACTTATTCTCATTGAGTTTCTATTGAGCGTGTTTATCTGCTCTATTCTTGGCCTGTTCTTTCTTTTCTTTATTGGTAACCATACGTTTACCAGCTTGTTGTTAGGGATTGGTTTTTCAGGGATTGCAATCAACTATGTCCCATTGTTGTTTTATGCCTTCCATATGCTCCACCGAGATAAGGCGGCACATGTGTTAGAACGTGAAATGATGGATTTGAAGCATTATGGACGGAAATATACGCTACAATCGCTGTTTTTAATCCTTGTTCCATTTGCTTTAGCTCTCCTGGCGTTGTATCAGGGTGTCGTACATCTTTTGCTGACAAGAAGGCAGATCCTCACTGCTAAGAAATAAGCGTAATATTAGTACTTTGTAAAAAGTATAAATGAGGCATAGAAATACTATGAAACTTCATTGTACGAACGTCATGCTCTGGGTTATAGTTGTCCTAGTAGGAATGTTTGTGATTATAGAGGAGACGAAGATAAGATGGAGTAAAGACAGTTGCGGGGTTGAGTTAAACGTTCCTTCTGCCATATAGGTATGAAATAGCGGATGTGTAGTTGGCCGGTTGTCCCTTCTGAAAAGGGCGCATATATGTTGTTTTTGATGCACTGCTAGACAAAGTGTCTGCTATTGTGCGACTAGTGTGGAAAGGATATATTATGAGACAGTACTATAAAGCATACTACCTAAGAGATCTGCAGGGCTTTAGCGAATGGAGTCAGCAATGTTCTGATAGTGGAACAGAACTTGCAGACGATACGATTTGCTACCTGGGCGATGATTTTGTGGTTGTGCTCAGTTTACTGCAAGACCAAAAACCGCTTTTCGATGCGATCACCCCTGCGTGGCAAGAGTTTTGTAGGACGACACTAGAGTTTGTTGTCCCTGATGGCTTAGGTGTTGCTGAGTCTCAAAGTGTTGAGTCCGCCAGCGCAGTGCCTGTCTAGCCTGTTTTGTCACTTTAGCCTGACTTGATAGCACAGATGTGCTGCCCTGCTTTTCTGTCACCGGTAGCGGCATTTGCTGAAAGAAATTGTATTCTCTATTCACAACAAAAGAGAGGAAATATATTCAGAGAATGGATATTTTAAGTGTTGTGTAATGTAATGGGTAGGGGCACGAGATAGCTATCTCGTGCCCCTTGTACTGTGAAGATGCACTGAGGACCAATTTTTGTTTTAATTGGTGCCAGGTGCAGGCATATATGGGTGAGAGCCCTGTAGTTTGAAACTTCGAATGCGC
Source organism: uncultured Chloroflexia bacterium (assembly GCA_963850365.1). Classification (GTDB taxonomy): domain Bacteria; phylum Chloroflexota; class Ktedonobacteria; order Ktedonobacterales; family Ktedonobacteraceae; genus Dictyobacter. The sequence continues at coordinate 213,417 of CAWKKX010000014.1, read as the reverse complement.
GGTTGGTGGATTAAATTGGTGCATGGTAAAGCAGGATTAGTAGAATTTGGCTATAAAGAGGTGTGAAGAATGCTATATACTATGTTTGTTCAGACATTGAAAGAGCACGCTGATGACACCGCTATCGTTTATAATACCTGGCGTCTGAGTTATAGAGAGCTATACAGAAGAATACTGATATGTAGCGAAAAAATGCATGCCTGGGGTATTCAAACGGAGAGCCGTGTTCTGCTGGTTTTGCCCAACTGCCCTGAGTTTTTGATTGCCTATTATGCGATTGCACGCTTGCAAGCAATTGTTATTCCTTTAAATCACGTGCTTAAAGAAGATGAGTTTGCATTTTATATACATGATTGCACACCTGCTGTCGTAATTACTAACAAAAAAAGCGCTGATCTTTGTGCCAGGGTTTTAGAGCAGTTGGAAATGCCTATTCATCTGGTCGTTATTGAAGAGAGTGGTGTGGGTGATACTTCTTTTTGTGCAACTGATGGCGCAGATGATGCTATAGACGAATATGAGGACGTAGCTCCCTATGCAGGCGATCTGGTTTACCATTATTCTTCAGGCTCAACGGGCAGGCCAAAGCGTGTCTCGCGAACGCAACGCAATCTGTTTTACGAGGTTGCAAATGTCATTGCTTTGCTCTCGATAAGCTCGGCAGATAATTTTTTGTGCACTGTTCCTTTGCTTCATACATATGGGGAAGTGCTCTGCATGCTGGTGCCGATCTCCGCTGGCGCAACGGTGATTTTGCTAGAGCCATATATGCAGGATGGTGTGGCGATTGAGGTGCCTTTTGCTGCACGATGTGCGCGAGTAGTAGAACTGATGAGAGAGGAGCGGGTTACATTTTTGCCGGCAGTGCCCTATATATTTGATGCCCTGGCCGAAGATTCACTGCAGGCTAACTTCAATATTTCGTCGTTGCGTGCCTGTTATTCAGCTGGTAGCTTTTTGTCTCGGGAGATATTTGAGCGTTTCAGAGCATGTTATGGTCTTCCTATTCGCCAGATTTATGGTTCCACCGAGAGCGGAGTTATTGCAGCTAATATTGAGTCGAATGAAGATGTAACGCATGAGGTAGCCGGCACTATTCTGCCTGTACTCGAAGTAAAAATTTTGAATGATGAAGGTGTTGAGGTGCCAGTGGGGGTAGGAGGTGAGGTTGTTATTAGTGGTTCCACACTTACAAGTGGGTATGCAAATCTAGCAGATTCAAATAAAGAAGCATTTCATGATGGAGCATATGTAACTGGAGATATAGGAAAAAAAGATGAGAAGGGGCTTCTGTATATAACTGGGCGCAAGAAGCTCTTAATTGATGTTGCTGGCGGTTATAAAGTGGACCCAATCGAGGTGGAGGATGTCCTTCATACGCATGCCAATGTTGTTGAGGCCGTCGTTGTCGGTATACGAAAAGGGGGACAGCATACAGGGGCAACTCTTAAAGCGTTTGTGGTAGCGAATGCGCTTTGCTCGGAAAAAGAACTGTTTGATTACTGTCAGAAACAACTGGCGAATTTTAAAGTTCCATCGTTATGGGAATTTCGCGCAGAACTGCCGCACAGTTCCCTGGGCAAAATTCTCCGCGAGGAACTTGTGCGTGATCAGGAGGGTACGACCAGTACTGAACTTGCGGGTAGAGTGGCAACGTCAGTTATTGCATCGCTATTGGCTGCGCCTGTCTTAGAACGCCAGCATCTATTAGAGCGATATGTCTGTAATGTCCTGGCACAGATACTACACGTTTCTCTGTCTACGCTAGATATACATCGACATCTTATCTTAATGGGGCTCGATTCTTTGATGGTGGTGCAGTTTAAGCAGCAGCTTGAGATGGATCTGGGCGTGACTCTTTCTCTTGTGAAAATATTGCAGGGTCTTACTATTGCACAGATTGCGGCAACGCTATTGGAGCACATTGAGACGGAAGGAAATCTATCTGTAGTTCCGCTGGAGATGAGTGCAGAACGTGTGTATGAGTATCCATTGTCGTATGGACAAAGAGCTTTATGGTATATGTATCAATCGGCTCCTGATAGTGCTGTGTATAATATCTTTGTTTCTGTCCGTATTTTAGCTGGCTTGGATATTGATGCTTTACAAGTTGCGTGCCAACAACTGGTGAATCGGCATTCCTCTTTACGTACAGTGTATGTGTTGAGGGATGGGAAACCGGTGCAACGCATTCTTGAAGCCATGCCTGTGAATTTTCATCGTGTTGATGTCTCTGGATATAGTGCTGAGGCGGTGCAGGAGTTGCTGGTTGAAGTTGCGCATCGGCCCTTTGTATTGGAGCGCGAAGGACCATTTCGCGTTCATCTATTCCATGATGCGCAACATGATCCCATTCTGTTGTTGACTGTCCATCATATTGCAACAGATTTCTGGTCTACGATGATCTTGTTGGATGAGCTGCGGAACTTCTATTCGGTGCAGAGAACAGGGGGAGAGGCAGATCTGCCACCTTTGCCCTGGGAGTATAGCGACTATCAACGCTGGGAAGCTCAATATCTGGCTGGGCCAGCCGGACAACGCTTGCAAGAGTATTGGCAGCAGCAGCTTGCTGGCGAGCTACCTGTCTTAAACCTGCCAACTGACCATGTGCGCTCTCCGCTAAAAACGACGCGCGGCACCCGTTATTTGCTTGATATTGATACAGAGTTAACAGGGCAAGTGCGGCAAATTGCACGCGATGAGTGTGTCACCGTGTATACGGTGTTGCTGACAGCATTTCAGATAGTGCTGGCGCGTTATAGTGGACAGGACAAGTTTCTATTGGGCACGCCAACGATGATCCGAGATCGAGCTGAACTACAGAATCTTGTGGGCTATTTCGTAAATATTATTGTCCTGAAAGCGGAAGTTGACAAAAATATTGCATTTAGTGAACTATTGCAACGGGTCAGCAATACAGTATTTGGGGCTTTAGAGCATAAAGATCTCCCCTTTATGCGCCTGGTTGAGTCCTTGTTGACGGATCGCGACCCCAGTCGATCACCAATCCTGGATGTACTGTTTGTGTTGGAGCGCTCACAACGCATAGAGATGCGAGGGATGCCGGAACTTGCCATAGGCAAGCGTGGTACTCAGGTAGATATGGGTGGATTGTCCGTTGAGAGTTATCCATTGCGCCAACAATGTGCCCAATTTGACCTGGCCTTGATTATTACCGAGACAGATGAAGTATGCATGATGTCCTGGGAATACAATGAGGACCTTTTTGATGCCGCGACGATTGAACGGCTTGCCGGCCATTTCCAACAATTGTTAAGAAGCATTGTCGTTGCTCCCGAACAAAAGGTCTCGCAGCTCCAGCTTCTGACGGATGCTGAACAACAAGTATTGATGAAGGACTGGAACACAACTCAGTGTCCTTATCCCGACCAACTTTTGGTGCATCAGCTTGTGGCAGGGCAGGCGCAGGCGCAGGCGGATGCGATTGCGATTGTGGAGGGGGACAAACATCTGACATACGGGGAGCTTGAACATCGTGCTGTGCAACTTGCGGCTTATTTACGGGGGGCAGGGATAAAATCTGAGACATTTGTTGGCATCTGTACCGAGCGCGGTATCGAAATGCTGATCGGCATGTTAGGTGTCCTCAAGGCCGGCGCTGCTTATATCCCATTAGATCCTCTCTATCCGCAAGAACGTCTGAATTTTATGTTGAACGATGCCATTGTTCCACTCGTTCTGACACAGAAACATTTATTGGCAGAGTTATCCAATTATACGAGGACGTTAGTCTGTCTGGACACCGATTGGTTCTTGATAGAGCAACAAGGGTGGAAGAGTAGGCAACAGGGCCAGCATCAGGTCAATGTACAGCTTGATAGTTTAGCGTATACAATTTATACTTCTGGATCTACAGGCCAGCCCAAAGGGGTGCAGATCAGCCATCGTAGTTTACTCAATCTTGTTGCCTGGCATAAGCAGACATATGAGTTTGATGCACATGTTCGTACAACGCAAATAGCAAGTATGGCTTTTGATGCCTGTGTATGGGAGATCTGGCCGCCACTTGCCGCTGGTGCCTGCCTGTTTTTCCCTGACGAAGAGACCCGTCTCTCACCATCACGTTTGCGTGATTGGCTCCTTGCAGAAATGATCAGCCATTGTTTTATACCCACTCCAATAGCGGAGGGCTTGTTGAATTTGCCCTGGCCTACCTCTGTGCCCCTGCGCTATCTCCTGACAGGGGGCGATACATTGCATCAGGTGCCAGATCTAGTGTTGCCTTTCCATCTGATCAATCATTATGGGCCAACTGAATGCACCGTGGTCTCCACTGCTGGCGAGGTAGATCGTGATACACAGAATGCGCAGGATGGGGTGTGTGCACCATCGATTGGTCGGCCTATCAGCAATACGCAAGTCTTTATTCTCGATACTTGTTTGCAACTCGTTCCCATTGGTGTTGTTGGAGAGTTGTGCGTGGGCGGTATTAGCCTATCACGAGGCTATCTATTTCAGCCTGAACTGACCGCTGAGAAATTCGTGCCACACCCTTTTAGCAGTGAGCCTGGGGCGCGACTCTATCGCACGGGCGATCTGGCGCGTTATCTACCTGATGGGCAGATTGAGTTTATAGGTCGCCTGGATGAGCAGGTAAAGCTGCGTGGGTATCGCATTGAGTTAGGGGAGATCGAGAGCGTACTGAAAAACCAGGCGCAGGTACGGGAAGCTGTTGTCCTGGCGCGTGAAGATAGGGTCGGAAACAAAAGGCTGGTCGCCTATATTATTCCAGAGCAGGCTACACAATTTTCCTGGGAGCAGGTCCAGGCAGCTTTGCAGCAGCGTCTGCCAGATTATATGGTGCCGCTCTTGTATGTGGTGTTGGAAGCTTTCCCGCTCACAAGTAATGGGAAGGTAGATCGACGAGCATTACCTGCCCCCGATTATGCGCATCCGCAGCGAGAGTATGCAGCGATTGTCCCGCGAACGCTAGTTGAGCAAGCTCTGGCGGAGATCTGGTCGCACGTACTGGGTGTGGAAGAGGTAGGCATCTACGATAACTTTTTTGCACTGGGTGGTGATTCTATTCTCAGCATTCAGATTGTGGCACGAGCCAATCAGAGAGGGATACATATCACTCCGAAGCAGCTTTTTGTGTATAAATCGATTGCTGCTCTGGTGCAGAATGTTGTGGGTCTGGGTGAAGGGGAGGGAACAATACAGGCTGAACAGGGTATTGTTCGTGGCGAAGTACCTTTGACGGCGATCCAACGCTGGTTTTTTGCACAGGAGCAGCTGGAGCCATCTTATTTTAACCAATCAATGCTATTCATTACATCGGTTGCATTAGAACCACAGCGCCTGCAAAAAGCTCTGCTGCATGTTATTATGCAGCATGATGCTTTACGACTACGTTTTACGCGTGCTACAACGGGATGGCGACAGGCGTATGCACCTCTGGCGGGCGAATTGCCTTTGCATGTGCTCAATGCTGCTTCACTGTCGTCGTCAGATCAGCGCACACTTATCGAGAACGTGACTGCTGAGTGCCAGGCAAGCTTGAATCTTGAGACTGGTCCTGTGTTGCGCTTTGTCTATTTTGCACTGGACGATGAGCAGGGAGGACAATTACTCTGTATCATTCATCATCTCGTTGTTGATGGTATATCGTGGCGAATTCTGCTAGAAGATCTACAGACAGCGTATCTACAGTTGAGTCAGAACAACGAGATACATCTGCCGGCTAAAACAACCTCCTGGCAACAATGGGCACAGCGTCTACAAACCTATGCACAAGAAGATGCGCTTGACCAAGAACGTACGTATTGGCGCTCCATCGTTTCGTCGCCTACTCTGCCTTATCCCACTGATGAAGATGCTGGAGAAAATACAGTGGCGTCTGAGCGGATAGTGCAGGTCTTTTTAAGCCAGGCAGAGACATATGCGCTCCTCCATAGTGTGCCGCAAGTGTATCATACGCAGATCAATGATGTGTTGTTAACTGCGCTCGCGCGCATGTTGCGTGCCTGGGTTGGGACGGGAACACATCTGATCAGCCTGGAAGGACATGGACGTGAAGAGCTGTTTCCCGACCTGGACCTTTCGCGCACAGTTGGTTGGTTTACCAGCATCTACCCTATCTGTCTTCTGTTAGACGACGAGAGTGCCGATCTGGCTACAGAACTGAAGGCGATTAAGGAGCAGTTGCGAGCGATCCCCGCACATGGTATTGGGTATGGTATCTTACGTTATTTGCGCCAAAATGATGGATTGGAGGATCTTGCGCATGGAGCGCAACCGGCGATCAGTTTTAACTATCTGGGTCAATTTGATCAGACGATTACAGAGTCCTCGCTATTTTCAACGTCGAAGAATGGAATTAGCCTGGCACGTAGCTTGCAGGGGAAACGTGAGCATCTCCTGGACATTACGAGCGTAGTGAGTGAGGGGCGATTGTCTGTCTCCCTGGCTTACAGTAGAAACCGGCATCGGGAGGCCACAATTGCTGCCCTGGCACAAACCTATGTGCGTATGTTGCGTGAGCTCATTGAGCATTGTCAGCTGCCTGGTGTGGGGGGATATACCCCATCAGATTTCCCATTGACACGCTTGAAGCAATGGCAACTGGATGCCGTTGTAGAGCATGCACAAGATATTGAAGCGATCTATCCGCTTTCACCATTGCAGCAGGGCCTGCTCTTCCAGAGTCTCTATGCGCCGGGTGTGGGTGATTATATAACTCAGGTACAGATGGCTTTACATGGCGAGTTCGCTGCTGAAACATTTATCCTGGCCTGGCAGCAAATTGTGCAGAGGCATGCGATCTTGCGCACCGGTTTTATCTGGGAAGAGGTGGAAGAGCCACTACAGATTGTCTATCGGCAGGTGAAAGTTCCTTATACTCTATGGGATTGGCGTCATTATACGCAGCAGGAGCAACGTGATAGCCTTGCTTCCTATCGCCATGAGTGTCGCTTGCAAGAGTTTCGATTATCGCAAGCTCCTTTGATGCGGTTAGATATGGTACGTCTGAGTGATGAATGCTATGAATGTATTTGGACTCATCATCATCTTTTGCTTGATGGCTGGAGCTTACCGCTACTGTTCAAAGAAGTATTTAGTTGTTATGAGGCCATGATCGCGGGCAACATGCCGCAGTTGGGGCCTGTCTATCCCTATCAGAACTATATCGCCTGGTTGCAAAAGCAAGATGTACAGGCGGCAGAAATTTTCTGGCGCAATACGCTCGCTGATTTTACTACACCGACATCCCTGTCACTTGCGAGTCAGGTTCCATCGCCAGGGTCTCAGCAGCCAGATAGTTATGTAGAATTGCAGCATTATGTGCCATCTGGAGTATCAGATGAGTTGAGCTATTGTGCGCGTACCCATCATCTCACGTTGAATACTCTCTTGCTTGGTGCGTGGGCGCTATTGTGTGCACGCTATAGCGGCCAGAACGATGTTGTATTTGGTGCAACTGTCTCTGGACGCCCCGCAGAGCTTTCTGGTGTTGAGCAGATGGTTGGTCTTTTCATCAATACATTGCCTGTCCGTGTGCAGTTATCTGCGCAGATGAAGCTATTGCCCTGGCTACAGTCGTTGCAAGAGAAGCAGAGTGAATTGCGGCAATATGAGTATAGTCAACTTGCGCAGATCCAAAGTTGGAGTCAGGTTCCAGCAGGCAGCGCATTATTTGAGAGCTTGTTTGTCTTTGAAAATTATCCTTCAGAACAGAATCTGCAAGGTGCATGGGTGCGGAACCTGTTCACGACAACGATCCAGGTAATCGAGCAGACGCACTATCCATTAACCTTGGTAGCTTTACACGATCAACGGTTACACTTCAAGTTGACATATGATCGGCGGCGTTTTGCGCAGGACGATATGCTTCATCTTCTTGGTCACTTACAAGTGATTTTGGAGCATATGCCAAAATTATTACAAGAACCTGTAGTTACAATACCCCTGTTGACAAGTGATGAATACAAGCAAATCGTAGAGGGGTGGAATGCGACGCAGACCGTGTATCCTCAAGATCGCTGTATCCATCAGTTGTTGGAAGAGCAGGTTGCACAATCGCCAGACACGATTGCGCTGGTGCACGAAGAACAGCAGGTAAGTTATGCAGCACTGAACCGACGCGCCAATCAATTGGGACACTATCTGCGGCAGCAAGGTGTTAGATCTGGTGTCTGTGTTGGGTTGTACGTTGAGCGTTCTCTGGAAATGATCATAGGATTGTGTGGCATTCTCAAGGCTGGTGGAGTTTACCTGCCGCTTGATACTGCGTATCCAGCCGAGCGGCGAGCCTGGATGTTAGAAGATGCTCAGGTTTCGCTTCTGTTGACCCAACAAGATCTCCTTGAGCGAGGTTCTTCTGCACCCATTTCTGTGCTTTGCTTGGATACTGATTGGCCGCAGATCGCCCAGGAGCGTGAAGATAGTGTGGATGATGGTATGCGTGATAAAGCAAATCTGGCATATGTCATGTATACATCAGGCTCGACAGGTCAGCCCAAAGGAGTTGAGATTCCTCACCAGGCCATTGTACGATTAGTGCGGCACAACTGGTTTGCGCAGATGGGGGCGCAGGATGTCTTTTTGCACCTTGCCTCCGTCGCCTTTGATGCTTCAACGCTGGAGATCTGGGGGAGCTTGCTCAATGGCGCGCGCCTGGTGCTCTTTCCCTCCGAAGTTCCGAGTATCGAGCGGCTGGGGGCTATCCTGCGCGAGCAGGCGATCAGTATCCTCTGGCTGACGGCAGGGCTCTTCCAACAAGTGGTGGATCAGCAGCCAGAGATCGTTGCGGGAGTCAAGCAAGTGCTGGCGGGGGGAGATGTGCTCGGTGTTGAACAGGTACGCACGCTGTTGCGCTCCCATGCCGAGCAGGTAGTAATCAATGGCTATGGCCCAACGGAGAATACGACGTTTACATGCTGCTATCGCATGGAGAGCGAGGAGCAGGTGGGCCAGCCAGTGCCGATTGGACGGCCAATCAGCAATACAAGTGTCTATGTAGTAGACCAGAACATGCAGATCGTGCCACCGGGCGTAGTAGGAGAGCTCTACACCGGGGGAGATGGACTGGCGCGAGGGTATCTCAATCGCCCGCAACTGACGGCGGAACGTTTCGTACCGAATCCATTCAGCACGCAGATGGGTTCTCGGCTCTATCGAACCGGGGATCGTGTACGTTTCCTTGCAGATGGAAGGCTGGAGTTTGTGGGGCGGCTAGATCAGCAGGTAAAGGTGCGTGGGTATCGTATCGAGTTAGGCGAGATAGAGCATCTATTGGAGCAACAAGAGCAGGTGCAAGGGGCAGTGGTGCAAGTGCGGGACGATCTGGGGGGCAGTAAAAAGCTCGTTGCATATATAATCCCAGCGTACCATTTCTCCTGGGAGCAGGTGCGTGATGTTTTGCAAGAGCGTTTGCCGGACTATATGGTGCCAGCACTGCATGTCGTGCTGGAAACGTTTCCGCTCACAAGTAATGGGAAGATTGACAGACGAGCGCTACCCGCACCAGATTCTGTCCATCTCGGAGATGAGCAGAACTATACAGCAGCACGCAACGCGACCGAGGAACAGCTCGTCAAGATCTGGCAACAGGTCTTAGGCATTGAACGAGTAGGCATTCACGACAATTTCTTTGCGCTGGGAGGCGACTCCATTATAAGCATTCAGGTGGTTGCACGTGCTCATCAGGCTGGCTTACACCTTACAGCCAGGCAGATATTTCAGCACAAGACAATTTACGAACTGGGCAGCGTCGTGCAGTTAGATAGTATGCCTGTAGCGGAGCAGTCGCTAGTAACTGGTAGTGTACCGCTGACACCTATTCAACATTGGTTTTTTGAGCTGGAGACTGAGCGAGATCACTGGAATCAGGATATGCTGCTCACAGTGCCGCCAATGGTAGATATGCGGGCAATGCGGCGAGCGGTCGCGGCTCTGCAGTCTCATCATGATGTTTTGCGTTTACGGGTTGTGCGCAGCGGGAATGCATGGCAACAATATCAGGTTGGGGTTGAAGAAACCATACCCTTCATCTCTGTGGATCTTGCGTTAGTGGAAGCTGGTAAGCAAACCGGCGTGCTTAGTAATCTTGCTGCCGGTATACACACAAGTCTAAACCTGGAGAGCGGCCCTGTGATGCGCGTCGTTTACTTCAGTTTCGGTACAACGACGCCTGGCCGCTTATTGATCATCATTCACCATATGGCGGTTGATGGGGTCTCCTGGCGCATTTTGTTAGAAGACTTGCAGACGGCATATACACAATTGAGTAGTGGACAAGTGGTGCAATTGCCGTCAAAGACAACATCATTTCAACACTGGTCGCGGCAGCTAAACGCGTATGCACTGCGGAATGAGCTAAAGCAGGAACTTCCCTATTGGCTAATGCAGCAGCCGGGCAGCGTATTGCCGCTGGATTATGAGAGCCAGAGTAATACAGTTGCATCATCTCATAGTATAGAGCTCTCATTGACTGAAAGAGAAACAAGGGCTTTACTTCAGAATGTGCCAGCAGTCTATCACACCCAGATTAACGATGTGTTGTTGACAGCGTTGGTAGTGGCAATGACTCAGTGGACGGGTGGAAACTCAGTATGCCTGGATTTAGAAGGGCATGGCCGCGAAGATATTCTAGCCATGATAGATCTTTCGCGTACCATTGGGTGGTTTACCAGTCTGTATCCGGTTGTATTGTACCGGGGGGATAGCTCTCATATCGGAGACATACTCAAAACCGTCAAAGAGCAGCTGCGCCAGATCCCACAACATGGCATTGGCTATGGTCTCTTACGCTATTTGTGCCAGGATGAAGAGCAAAAAGCGACGCTTGCACGGGTTGCACCACCACAGATCAGTTTTAATTACCTGGGACAATTCGACCAGACATTTATGCAGGCGGGACCGTTCGCGCAGGCAGCGGAGAGCACTGGCGTACCTGTGAGTCTGGTGATGCAACGACCTCATCTCATAGATATCAGTGGAAGTATTACAAGCAATCGGCTCCGTATAACCTGGATGTACAGCAAAAACATCCATCGCTCCGAAACAATAACGAGGGTTGCACAATCTTTTGTACAGGTATTGCGCGACATTATCGTGCATTGCCAGCAACAGGGAGCAGGCGGCTATACGCCATCGGATTTTCCTCTAGCGCAGCTTACGCAGGAGCAGATTGATACTCTCATCGGGAATGACCACAACGTCGAAACGGTGTATCCATTATCTATGATGCAGCAAGGGTTTCTCTTCCATGCACTCTACGATACCCAGGGCGATGAATATTTGACGCATACACGCTGGACTCTGCGCGGCAATTGGAATATTGTGGCCTGGATGCAAGCATGGCAAGAAGTGATCAAGCGCCACCAGATTTTGCGTACAGCCCTGTTATGGGAGCAGGTAAGCCTACCACAACAGATTGTGTATCGGCATGTAACAATGCCATGGATAGAACATGATTGGCGTGCACTTGCAGTGCAAGAACAAGATGACCAACTCAAAGCTTATTTGCAGGCAGATCGAGAGCGTGGTTTTGAGCTTACAAAAGCACCTTTGATGCGCATGACACTGATACAAGTAGGTGATGAATGTTACAAATGTATCTGGAGCCACCATCATATTCTCCTCGATGGCTGGAGTCTCCCACTTCTCTTTAAAGAAGTACTGGCATACTATGCTGGTATTATGCAGAACAAACGGAATATCCAATTACTCGCTACTCGTCCATATCAGGATTATATTGCCTGGTTACAGCAACAAAACAGCGAGTCCGCAAAAACATATTGGCAACAGACCCTACAAGGCTTTAAAGCACCCACTCCGCTTGGCATCGATTGTCCTGCAAGTGCTAAACCTGACTATGCAGAGCTTGATGCTCCGCTAAACTCAAAGCAGTTGGATGCGTTACAGCACATGGCCAGGCAGCACAATCTCACCTTAAATACGCTTGTACAGGGGGCGTGGGCACTGGTGCTGAGCCGTTATAGCGGGCACGATGACGTTGTCTTTGGCACAACGATTTCTGGGCGTCCCCCTGAGATCAAGGACATTGAGTTCATGGTGGGTTTATTTATTAATACCTGTCCTGTCCGTATTCAATTGAATGCTAGCGATACCGTGCTTTCTTGGCTACATTTGATTCAGCAACAGCAGGCGGAGATGCGTCAGTATGAATACAGTGCCCTTTCCGATATACAGCGCTGGAGCGAGGTCCGTCCTGGGCTGCCACTGTTTGAAAGCCTGGTGATTTTTGAGAGCTACCCGGTTGATGAATTTCAGCTAGAGGACAAATCTCTCTCTCTGCGATTAGAAAACAATACTGCCCAGGTTAACTACCCTCTGGCACTGATTGTCATACCGGGCCAGGAGTTCACCTTCAAGTTACTCTATGATGCGCAACGCATTGAGCAAGCAGCCATTGAGCGTCTCCTTGGACATTTGCAACATGTATTGGGGAAGATGGTCGCAGATCCCATACAGCCGCTTGGGCAAATCTCACTCTTGACTGCAAGCGAGCTGCAAGTGTTCGAGCAGTGGAGTGGGCAAACACACGTGGATAAAGGAAGTGCGAACATTGTGCAACGCTTTGAAGCGCAGGCGACAAGAAGGTCATTTGTCCTTGCCGCTCAATATGAGGATGACAGGGCTCTATATTATAAGGAACTGAATCAGCAAGCAAATCAGCTTGCCAACTATTTACAACGACAAGGTGTGCGAGCAGGCGTAAGTGTGGGCGTGTATATGCCCCTGGCGTTGCAAGTGTTGGTGACGATGTTGGGTATCCTTAAGGCAGGTGGCGTATGCGTACCTATAGATAGCCATGATCCGCTCGCTTATGTGGAACATTGTCTGGATCAAGCGCACGTAAGGGTACTTGTAACACAGCAGCATATGTTGGATCGGTTGCCAGCTTTCGATGGGTTGATTGTGAATCTCGATCAGGCTGCTGAGCATATCTTAGCTCAGAGCACAGAGAATATTTTCTGTGCTAGAGATGCAGATGATGTTGCCTATAAGCTGTTCTCAGCTGGAAATTGCGTGCACATTACCCACAATCAGCTAAACCAGCAGATCTGTCGCTTACAAGAGCTAGCACCGCTGACAGAGGATGATGTGCTACTGCAGCAGGGCTCGCTAAGCCTGGAAACCACGCTTTGGGAGTATTGGTGGCCGCTGTTATCTGGGGCGAAAGTTATTATAAGCAGCGAAGATGCACAGGAGAATGTCGCGGCATTGCTACAGCTTATTGATCTCTATAATGTCACTGTTATCCATCTACCTCCGATATTGCTTGGACGTTTGCTGACAAATTCTCAGCCATCTTTGAGCACGACTGTGCGTACCATTTTATGTAGTGGTGGCCCTCTCACAAAAAATATTGTCGCAATGTGCTTGGCTTTGGAAAATATACAGTCTTTCTACCTGTATACAACCCCCGAAACATGCATGTATCTCTATAGCTCGCTGATGGATGCAGCGTCTGTGAACGCTGGTAGCGTTATGCCAGCGACGCCTGTACAATCCACAATGATCCTGGATAGAGCGCAGCAAAGGACACCTATTGGGGTCCCTGGTGATTTGTATGTGTTAATGGATACATATTGTTACGGTAGCCTTGATGAAGGTAGTGAACAACTTGAAACTCCATCTATTATAAGGAACACATTGCAGCAAGGTACCTGGCTTTTTAAGACGGGGCAGCGAGCTCGCTACCTGGATGATGGACGTATTGAGGTGGTAGGGATGGCGGGGCGAACCCTCTGGCGGGGCGATTACTATGTGAGTATGGATGTGTTACAGAAAGTGATGTTGGGTGCACCCGGCGTGGAAGATTGTGTTGTACATTATCGTTCCTGGGCAAGTGAGCCTCCTATGCTTGTCGCATATGTGGTGCCGGTAGGCCAATTCCAGTTGCAGCGTTTGCAAGCGTATATGAGCTCATATCTACCAGTAGCCCTGTTGCCAGAGGCTTACATCCCCGTTTCTATTCTCCCCTTGACCTCGACAGGGCATTGTGATGAGTTGGAGCTGAGCCGTTATGTAGAGACAACACCTGAAGCGTTGAAGCGTTGGGAAACACTGATAAGTGAGCAGAATGATTTGCCGGCACAAACTGTGAAGGCAGTGATACAGGAATATCAAGAGGAGACATCTGTTTTACACCTTTCTGACCTATTGCCCAATTGGAAGGTTGAGCTAGGTGAAGGTGCCAACGAAGCCAGCGAAGAGAAAGAACTGCAACAGGTGAGCGGTGACGAGGAGGAATCTGGGCTTGTTCGTATGGCCTTTAGTGATGGTGGCTCCATCGCCATTGCTGATGATCAGCCTGATACGCTGAGTCGAGCCCTAATGGAGACGGCCAGCAGATATAAAGATAAGGGTATCATCTATATTCAGCCCGATGGTACAGAAGATTTTCAATCCTATGCAGACTTGTTCTATGAGGCGACATGTATCTTACATGGCTTACAGTTGGCAGGTTTGCGGCCGCGAGATAAAGCTATCTTACAGATTGAGACGTTACGTGAGCACTTCGCAACCTTCTGGGCATGTGTCCTTGGTGGCATTATTCCTGTCACCGTCGCAGTCGCGCAGGCTTATCATGAACGAAACAGCGTTATCAACAAGCTTTACAATATCTGGGAACTATTAGATCATCCACCCATTATTGCCAGAGTTCAGTTGGTGGATGCTCTGAATGGGTTGCGTCGCCTGTTGCCAATGCAGGATTTACGCGTGCTCTCTGTCGATACATTGAAAGCGAATCAACCAGGCACAGACCTGTATCCAAGCCAACCGGAAGATATCGTCTTTTTTCAGCTCACATCGGGTAGTACTGGTATTCCCAAATGTATTCAAGAGACACATCGTGGCATTATTCATCATATTCATGGTGCACGCCAGTTTAATGGTTATACGTCAAGCGACGTATCGCTAAACTGGTTGCCTGTTGATCATGTTGTGCCTATCCTCACCTGTCATCTGAAGGATGTCTATCTTGGCTGTAATCAGATCGAAGTGCGGACCGAAGCGATATTGGCTCATCCACTGAAATGGTTGGATGCTATTGAGAAGTATCATGTGACCCACACCTGGTCGCCCAACTTCGGTTATAAGCTGGTGAGTGATTGGTTGGCGAAAGGAACGGAGAGGAACTGGGATCTCACCTCAATCCGCTACTTCCTTAATGCAGGTGAGCAAGTGACCTTGCCGGTTACCTCTGAGTTCCTGCGCCTAACCGCTCCTTTGGGGTTGTGCCACACATGATGCAGCCAATCTTTTGGTATGGCAGAGGCGTGCACTTGTATGACGTTCCAGGAGCATTTTGACCTGGAAAACGGTGTGCATAGGATCGAAAAGGCTTCTCTTGGCGGTCGCTTACGCAAAGTCAGAACGAAAGATGGACACGCGATTCCATTTGTAGACCTTGGTGGCCCAGTACCGGGCGTGCAAATTCGTATCACTGATAGCAACAATAAGCTGCTCCCTGAAGGAGTAATTGGACGTTTCCAGATTAAGGGAGCAGTCATCACACCTGGGTATTATAAGAACGCGAAAGCGAATGAGGAGGCATTTGTAGGCGATGGCTGGTTTAATAGTGGGGATCTAGGCTTTATCCTGAATGGTCGTCTTACACTCACTGGACGGGAAAAAGAGATTATCATTATTAATGGTGCCAACCATTACTGTTATGAGATTGAGGACGTGATCAATGAGATTGCTGGTGTCGAACCAACTTTTGTTGGTGCCTGTGGTGTCGCAGATAATAAAACAGGTACAGAAGGTCTGGCTATTTTCTTTACGCCCGCTGTGGTCAGTATTGAAGAACGTGTCAAGCTGATACAGGCGATTCGTATTGAAGTGAATGCCAAAATTGGCCTCAATCCGCTGTATATTATCCCGGTTGAGAAGAAGGATTTTCCGAAGACAACGAGTGGCAAGATACAACGGACACAGCTCAAAAAGTCTTTGCAGGCAGGCGATTTTGATGAAATTCTCAAGATGATCGATATCCAGCTCGCAAATAATAACACACTGCCAGACTGGTTTTATCAGAAAAGCTGGGAGCGCCGTGATATAGAGTATCGCATTTCACAAGGGGTTGGGAGCGACGTAGTGTTGCTGGTGGCGGATGAACTGGGCCTGGGTGCACGTCTACAGGTGGAGTTGGAGCGCTCTGGGCGACAGGTTATCTCTATAGAGATCGGTGAGCAGTTTGCCCAATTGAGCACAAAGCAGTATCGAGTTGAACCGATGCAAAGTGAGCAATATCTTACTATTTTGCAGACATTGCAACACAATGGCATCTCTATTGGACAGGTTATATATCTGTATACATATAGCGCAGAGAAAAGTGAACCTGCGGATAGTGAACATTTGGAGGCACAACAAAAGACCATCAATGCAGGTGTGTTGCATCTTATGCAAGCCTTACAGAATACGCAACACATACAGAAAAATAGCCATGTGCTGGAATTCTATCTGGTGAGTAGTTATACTCAGGTCGTGCACGAAGATGATCCTATCGCGCTGGATAAATTGACTCTTGCTGGTTTGATCAAAACGCTTGGGCAAGAACTTCCGTGGGTTCGCTGTCGCCAGATTGATATGCCTGTGGCTGATCCAGCATTTAATGTGGCTTTGCTTCTACAGGAGATAGGAAGCGTGCAGGGTGATACGATAGTGGCCTATCGTGATGGTATACGCCTGATCCAACATCTGAGCAAGGTGCGATGGACGCATGAGCCTGTGCAGAAAAACCCATTGATCCAGGGCGGTTTTTATCTACTGAGTGGTGGTCTAGGTGGGGTTGGTGTAGAGCTCGCGCGCCATCTGCTGCAGCATTATCAGGCTAGGTTGCTGCTGGTTGGGCGTAGACCATTACCACCACGGAATCTCTGGGCCAAGCTTATCGCAGATGAGGACCCGGCAGCCTTACTGGTTGTACGGTATCTGGAACTAACGCAGGCAGGTGGTGAGATCACGTATGTAACCGTCGATATATGTGATCAAACTGCATTAGAGAGTGTTGTTAGAGAGCGAGAAGAACACTATGGTCGCTCACTGGACGGCATTTTCCACCTTGCAGCAACATTTACTGAGCGCGTTTTACAGGAAGAGACAATAGAGACATTTACCCAGGCATTAGAAGCAAAAGTGACAGGGACCTGGGTATTACACCAGCTATTGAAGAGGCGTGCCAACAGCCTCTTTGTGACATTCTCATCGGTCAATGGTTTCTTTGGTGGTGCAGCAGTTGGAGCCTACGCGGCTGCGAATAGTTTCCTCGATACATTTGTCCATTATCAGCGCAAGCGATATGGATTGCAGTGCTACTGTTTTGCTTGGAGTATGTGGGATGAAGTTGGTATGAGTCGCGGCTACCATCTGAAGGGAATGACGCGTGCTCATGGCTACTTTATTCTCTCTGCGAGGCAGGCATTATCATCTCTACTCATCGGTTTACAACGTGCAATTCCCTTCTTACTGATTGGTTTAGATGGAGGCAGTCAATTTATTCGTAGCTCCATCCAGCAGCCATCTCATGCCCTGCAAGAGGTAGTCACGTATATTGCAAGCCAGCGTGAGATCAGATATGAACAGGATATGCTCCCCGCAAATTATCGCATCGTTATCGTAAAGGAATTATTTGTTACAGAGGCGGGTATCGTTGATGTAAATAAATTGGTAGCAGCACATCAGGTGCAACACGGTCAGGCTAGAGGTGAGATCGTTGAGGCACGCAACGAGGTGGAGCAAACTCTTATCAATGTCTGGCGTGCAGTCTTTAATAGCAACACTATTGGTATCCACGATAACTTTTTCTCGCTTGGTGGTGACTCTATCGTAAGTATTCAAATTGTCGCACGTGCTAACCAGGCCAATATTCGCCTGACAACGAAACAGCTCTTGCAATATCCAACCATTGCAGGCCTGGCAGGGGTAGTCAATATTACCCCTGTTCTACAGCTAGAACAAGGCATTGTGACCGGCAATGTTCCCTTGACGCCGATTCAGGCATGGTTTTTTCAGCAGGATGTGTTGGAGCCTCAGCACTGGAATATGTCGCAACTTTTAACTGTAGAGCGTATCATCGAGCCAAAGCTACTCAAAGCAGCCTTTGCACAGGTCCTACAACATCACGATGTGTTGCGTATGCGTTATATCCGGGGAGCAAAAGAGTGGAAGCAACACAATATGAATGTAGTGCAAGAGATCCCCTTTACGATCATGCACGTGGCAACGCTCAACGAATCTGCCCAGAAGCATGCCATTGAATTGATGACAGGAGAGTTTCAGCAAAGCCTGGATCTCCAGGCAGGGCCGCTTATCCGTATGGTCTATTTTGATGCAGGTCCGTGGCGCAAGGCCCAGGTAGCAATTATCGTGCACCATTTGGTGATAGACGGGGTCTCCTGGCGTATTTTGCTTGAAGATCTGCAACGAGCCTGCAAACAACTGGAGCTGCAGCAAACAGTGCAGTTGCCGGCTAAGACACTCTCATTCAAAAACTGGTCAGAGCAGTTAGTGGCGTATGCGCAGAGCGATGGTATTGTGCAAGAATTAGATTATTGGCTGGCCCAGGCACAGGTCACAGTGGTCCCATTACCCAAAGATTATAGCGGAGGATACAACACGATTGCCGGTATGCAGGCAGTCACCCTCTCATTGGACGTAGAAGAGACAAAATCGCTCCTCTATAAAGTACCTGAAGCGTACAACACGCAAATGAATGACATTTTATTGGCCGCGCTAGCACTGACGATGAAAGAATGGACGGGCGCACCAACGTTGCGTGTGGACCTGGAAGGTCATGGACGTGAGGATATCCTGGAGGGTATTGATATTTCACGGACCATTGGTTGGTTTACCAGCCTCTATCCCTTTACTCTCGATCTGGCGGGCATCGAAAGCACCGATCAGATCATCAAAGCGGTGAAAGAACAACTGCGCAAGATACCGCAAAAGGGCATCGGATATGGCATACTGCACTATTTAGCCGGTGAGAGGAATGCGGCAGATGTGAATGAAAAAATTGCCCGGTTACGCACGTTGCCGACAGCGGAGATTAGCTTTAATTATCTAGGACAGTTTGGTCAGAGTCTGGGGCAGGATGCTTTGTTTACGCTCGTTTCTGAGGCGCTCAAGTCGGATAGAAGCCCACGTGGTGCACGCCAGCATATACTAAATATCACCGAGAGTATTATTGATGGGCAGTTGCGGGTGAACTGGATATATAGCGAGCCATTCCACTCGGATCTCACGATCAAACACTGGGCCGAACGCTATATGCAAGCATTGCGCTATTTGATTGCATATTGTCAGGGGAAAGCTGTGAGCGAATTCACTCCATCTGATTTTCCGTTGACTATGTTGGAACAGGGTGAATTGGACATGATTGTCAAGAAGCAGAATCGTAAGAGAGGAAGATAATGGTGGCACAATCTGTAATACAGGATATTTACCCACTTTCCCCTATGCAACAGGGTATGCTTTTCCACAGTTTGTATGATGCAAAAGTGGATACACGCCATGTCGAGCAAGCACACTTCGTAATTGGTGGCAAGCTAGATAACGCAATTTTCGAGCGTGCATGGAACCATATCGTGAGCCGACATGCTTCGCTGCGCACAGCGATTCTCTGGGAGGAAGTGAGCACTCCTGTGCAAGTCGTCCACAAACAGGTACATGTAGCGGTAGATTATTTAGACTGGCGTGGATGGACGGCCGAGCAGCAGCAAGAGCGGCTAACCAGCTATTTACAGGCGGAGCGCAGGCGTGGCTTCGATGTATCCGAGCCTCGACTCTTACGCGTGAGCTGTATTCATCTTGCGCTGGATCACTATCGTGTGGTCCTTAATTATCATCATTTGATATTGGATGGCTGGAGCCTTCCTCTTATGATCGGCGAAGTGTTTCTCTGTTATGATGCACTCAGTCATGGCAACGCTGTACGTTTAAATCCTGTGCGTCAATATAAGGATTATATTGCCTGGCTGCTCAAGCAGGATAGGGGCGAAGCGGAAAAGTTTTGGCGCTCAATGCTGCACGGTTTTGTTACCCCAACCCCACTTGGGAATCAACATGCATTTGGCTCTCAGGAACAATGGGTACGCGCGAAACAGAAACATACGCTTTCAGCTCAAACAACCCGGCTTCTGCAATCAATTGCACATGACAACCAGCTTACTCTGAATACGATCTGTCAGGGAGCCTGGTCGCTTTTGTTGAGTCAGTATAGTGGGCAGCAGGATATCGTTTTTGGCGCGGTCGTTTCTGGACGGCCTGCACATCTTGTTGGGGCAGAATCTATTGTTGGCCTGTTTATCAATACCTTGCCTGTGCGTGTGAAGTTAGATGCACATTCTTCCTTGCTGGATTGGCTCAAAGAACTGCAAGAACAACAGATCGATGCTCGTCAATATGAATATAGTTCGCTCACAGATATCCAGCTATGGAGCGAGATACCGCGTGGGCATGATCTTTTTCATAGCCTCTTTGTCTTTGAAAACTATTTTGTGAGTTACGATATAGGCACTATGCACAGTGGTCTAACTGTTAATGATATGCAGGCATTCAACCAGATGTATTATCCTTTAACATTTCTGGTCATGCCAGGTCAACAGCTAGAGCTTGAGCTAACGTATGCGAGCAATAGCTTTGAGGATAAGACGATTGAGAATATGCTCGCACACATGACAGTATTACTTGAGGCTATTCCATATTATCTTACGAAGATGCTGACGGAACTGCCCCTGTTTCCTGAAGAAGAGTATGTATGGCTTGTGCAAACGCTCAATAAGACGACGACCGACTATCCGCGTGAGGCGACTATAGTGCAACTGTTTGAAGGTCAAGTTGCACAGTGTCCAGATGCGATAGCGCTGGTATACGAAGAGCGGCAGATGAGCTATGCAGAACTAAATCGGCGTGCCAATCAACTGGGGCATTGGTTGCGTCGGCGGGGAGTTGGGCCCGATGTGTGTGTGGGTATCTATGCCGAGCGCTCCCCGGAAATGATTGTCGGCCTGCTTGCCATCCTCAAGGCTGGTGGAGCCTATCTGCCACTGGATACCGCGTATCCAGCCGAGCGGCTGGCTTTTATGCTCGAAGATGCGCATGTATCTCTCTTATTGACACAGCAATCCCTGGCGTCGTTAGCGGTGCGTGTCATGCAGGTGTTCTACCTGGATAGCGACTGGTCACTGCTTGCTCAAGAACGCGAGGATCTGGTACCCGGCGCGCTCGATGCAGCCAATTTAGCCTATGTGATCTATACCTCTGGTTCAACCGGTATCCCCAAGGGTGTGAGTATCAGCCATCAAGCCGTGATCCGTCTGCTCTGCGAGACAAACTATATCCAGCTCACCACCATGGATAGGATCGCGCAAGCATCCACAACCTCATTTGATGCCGCGACATTTGAGATCTGGGGAGCGTTAGTATGTGGGGCTCGCCTGGTAGGAATTGGGAAAGAACTTGTGCTCTCGCCACTCGATTTTGCCGCGCGGCTTCGTGAGCAGCAAATCACGACATTATTTCTCACCACCGCCCTCTTCAATCAGATCGCGCGGCTCGTGCCCAATGCGTTTGAAGGCCTGCGTCAGCTGCTTTTTGGGGGAGAGGCCGTGGAACCGCGCTGGGTGCGCGACGTGCTGGCGGCAGGAGGACCGGAGCGCTTATTGCATGTCTATGGTCCGACCGAAAGCACCACCTATGCTAGTTGGTATCAGGTGCACGAAGTCGCGGCCCAGGAGCAAACGATTCCCATCGGCTATCCGCTGGCCAACACACACCTCTATGTGCTCAATGCGCAATTGCAGCCAGTGCCAGTGGGCGTGTGTGGAGAGCTCTACATAGGCGGGGATGGTCTGGCGCGTGGCTATCTCAATCGTGGAGCACTCACGGCAGAACGATTTGTGCCACATCCGTTGAGTACAGAGCCAGGGGCTCGGCTCTATAAGACGGGGGATCTGGTGCGGCATTGTGAGGATGGAGCAATCGAGTTTGTGGGGCGGCTGGACCAGCAGGTGAAGATCCGAGGATTGCGCATAGAGCTGGGAGAGATAGAGGTTCTCTTAGAGCAAGAGGAAGCGATAGAGGAAGCATTGGTAGTGGTAAGAGAGGAAGGAGAGGGCAGGAAGCGCCTGGTGGCGTATATCGTGCTCAAAGAAGGGGAACGAGTCGAGCAAGAAGCTTTACAGCAAACCCTGGGGAGGCGCTTACCGGACTACATGGTTCCCTCAGCGTATGTCTATCTGGATCGCTGGCCATTAACGGCAAATGGCAAGGTAGATCGGCATGCATTGCCGGCCCCCGATGAAGCTCATCAGAGGGAAGAGCACAACTATGCAGCCGCACGCAACGCGACCGAGCAACAGCTCGTCACGATCTGGCAAGAGGTCTTAGGGGTGGAGCGGGTAGGTATTCATGATAACTTTTTTGCGCTGGGTGGAGACTCGATAGTAAGCATCCAGATTGTCTCGCGTGCGCGGCAGGCGGGCATCCATATGACACCGCGACACCTTTTCCAATATACCACCATCGCTGCTCTTGCGGCAGATCTAGCACAAAGTGGCGTACAACCGCAGATTGAGGCTGAGCAAGAACAGGTGAGTGGTGACGTCCCACTTACCCCCATTCAACACTGGTTTTTTGAACAGGAACAGCCTGACCCGGAGCACTGGAATCAGATGGTTTTACTCACCTTGCCATCACTATACAAACCCGCGTATCTCCGAGCCGCCGTTGCCCAACTTCTAATGCATCATGATGCCTTACGTTTACGTTTTACGCGCACATCTGAATGGTGGCAACAATTTAATGCTGCCGTTGATGCTCTGGTTCCTCTTTGTATGATTGATCTGTCGAAGCAGTCGGCATATGAGCAAGATACTGCTATTGAAAAAATAGTCGATGAGATGAACAGGAGCCTCAATTTAGAGCATGGTCCTCTTCTACGGGTAGTTTACTTCAGGTTAGGAGCAGAGTATGAGGGGCGCTTGCTGCTTCTCATTCATCATCTTGTGGTTGATGGTGTCTCCTGGCGCATCTTGTTAGAGGATTTACAGAGTATGTATAGCCAGTTGAGTCAAGGGAAGGCTATACAACTGCCGGCTAAGACAAATTCCTGGCGGCAGTGGGCTCATCGCCTGTTAAGTTATGCTCAGGGAGAAGAGATTGTGTCACAGATCGATTACTGGCGGCAACAAGTGCAGCAGCCAGCTGCAGTGCTTCTGGTAGATTCGCTGGCAGGAGAGAATACAATTGCCTCTGAACAAAGCGTGCTTGTTTCCTTGACTCAGCAGGAGACGATGCTGCTATTGCAAAATGTATCACAAACCTATCATGCACAGATCAACGAAATTTTGCTGACGGTCCTGGTTTGGACATTGCAGCAGTGGACAGGGGAAAGTGTGCATAGAGTTGATGTTGAGGGTCATGGTCGCGAAGATCTTTTTGCGGATCTAGATATGTCGCGCACAGTGGGTTGGTTTACGAGTATCTTTCCTATTGTACTAAAGTTGGAAGCCGAGAGTAGCCTGGATGCAGCTCTCGGTAGTGTCAAGGAACAATTGCGTGCTCTACCGCAAAGTGGTGTTGGCTATGGCATCTTGCGCTATCTACGCCAGGATGACGAATTGCTTGCTTTCTTTGAAAAATCACCGAAGTCGTCTATCAGCTTCAACTATCTGGGCCAGTTTGCCCAGGGTATGATGGAAAGCATGGTAGATTCGCAAGGGGTAGGTAGCTCTGGAAGAAGCCCACAAGGGAGGCGTGAGCATCTTCTGGAAGTAAATGCTATGGTAAGTGATGGGCGGTTTCATCTCAGCTGGTCATATAGCGCCAACCGCCATCGACGAGAGACAATTGTTGAGCTAGCGCAGGTCTATATGCGCATCTTACGCCTTTTGATTGCTCAGAGCCAGTCTAAAGAAGCACATGGGTATATACCTTCAGATTTTCCAATGGCGCATTTAAGCCAGGAGCAAGTCAACGCGTTCGTTGGGCGTGGCATTGAGGCTATCTTTCCACTTTCTCCTTTGCAGCAGGGTCTCCTTTTTCAGAATCTCTATGCACCACACTCTGGCGATTATATTGTCCAGGTACGAATGACTTTGCAAGGCACCATCAAAGCGGAGGCATTTATTGCTGCCTGGCAATCTGTAGTGCAGCGACACTCTATTTTTCGCGCTGCATTTGTCTGGGAAAACGTAGCGGAGCCATTACACACGCTCTATCAGCAGGTCAAAGTGCCTTTTGCACTGCAAGATTGGCGGAGTTATACTACGGAAGAGCAAGAGAAGTATTTGCAGCAATACATTGAAGATGATCGTATGCAGGACTTTGATCTGGGTCAAGTACCTCTGATGCGCTTTGCCCTGATACACGTGGGTGAGCAGCAATACGAGTTTTTCTGGACCCATCATCACCTCTTGCTTGATGGTTGGAGTTTGCCCATTGTCTTGAAGGATGTATTTACTGCTTATGCGGCAAGTATTATTGGAGAGGTACCTCGCTGGGAGCCGACTCACGAATATCAGAGCTATATCGGCTGGCTGCAGCGACAGGATCTGGGCAACGCAGAGCGCTTCTGGCGTCGCTACTTACATAATTTCACGACACCGGTTCTTTTGGGGAAGGAATTTGCCCCCAGGCACATCCCTGATGGGGCACAGTACAACAATCAGCTCTTATTTTTCCCGCTGGCGCTCACCCAGGCATTAAACAGCTTTGCCCGTGCTCACAATTTAACCCTCAATACAATTTTGCTTGGCGCATGGACATTGTTGCTCGCCAGATATAGTGGGCAGGAGGATATTGTTTTTGGTACGACGGTCTCTGGGCGCTCGATGGTGACAGTGGATGTTGACCATATGGTTGGCCTCTTGATTAATACACTGCCTGTGCGTGTACGTCTTACAGAGCACATGTCAAGGCTTTCCTGGCTGCAAGTGTTGCAGGAACAACAGAGTGAGATGAGACAGTATGAATACAGCTCACTTTCTCAAATACAGAATTGGAGTGAGTTGCCTCATGGTACGGCTTTATTTGAAAGCCTGTTCGTCTTTGAAAATTATCCTCTGGATCTCAATGAGCTGACTCAGGATGAGGCATTGTGGCGTATTCGTGCCGCACAGACCTATGAGCAGACGCACTATCCGCTTACCTGTATCGTCATCCCTGGTCAACAACTGGGGATCAAGCTGCTCTATGATCGTACCCGTTTTGCAGATGAAGCGATCCTGCGCATGTTGAAGCATGTAGAGACAGTGCTAGAGGAATTTCATTCTCAGGCGATGCGGCCCCTGGCGCAGCTCTCTCTACTTACCGCTCGCGAACGTGAACAAATACTAGTGGAGTGGAATGCGACCTCTTCTTCTTATCCCTCCAATCATGTTATTCATCGGCTTTTCGAGGAGCAGGTACAAAGAGCACCAGATGCGATAGCGCTGGTATACGAAGAGCGGCAGATGAGCTATGCAGAACTAAATCGGCGCGCCAATCAACTGGGGCATTGGTTGCGTCGGCGGGGAGTTGGGCCCGATGTGTGTGTGGGTATCTATGCCGAGCGCTCCCTGGAAATGATTGTCGGCCTGCTTGCCATCCTCAAGGCTGGTGGGGCCTATCTGCCACTGGATACCGCGTATCCAGCCGAGCGGCTGGCTTTTATGCTCGAAGATGCGCATGTATCTCTCTTATTGACACAGCAATCCCTGGCGTCGTTAGCGGTGCGTGTCATGCAGGTGTTCTACCTGGATAGCGACTGGTCACTGCTTGCTCAAGAACGCGAGGATCTGGTACCCGGCGCGCTCGATGCAGCCAATTTAGCTTATGTGATCTATACCTCTGGTTCAACTGGTATCCCCAAGGGGGTGAGTATCAGCCATCAAGCCGTGATCCGTCTGCTCTGCGAGACAAACTATATCCAGCTCACCAGCATGGATAGGATCGCGCAAGCATCCACAACCTCATTTGATGCCGCGACGTTTGAGATCTGGGGAGCGTTAGTATGCGGGGCTCGCCTGGTAGGAATTGGGAAAGAACTTGTGCTCTCGCCACTCGATTTTGCCGCGCGGCTTCGTGAGCAGCAAATCACGACATTATTTCTCACCACCGCCCTCTTCAATCAGATCGCGCGGCTCGTGCCCAATGCGTTTGAAGGTCTGCGCCAGCTGCTTTTTGGGGGAGAGGCCGTGGAACCGCGCTGGGTGCGCGACGTGCTGGCGGCAGGAGGACCGGAGCGCTTATTGCATGTCTATGGTCCGACCGAAAGCACCACCTATGCCAGTTGGTATCAGGTGCACGAAGTCGCGGCCCAGGAGCAAACGATTCCCATCGGCTATCCGCTGGCCAACACACACCTCTATGTGCTCAATGCGCAATTGCAGCCAGTGCCAGTGGGCGTGTGTGGAGAGCTCTACATAGGCGGGGATGGTCTGGCGCGTGGCTATCTCAATCGTGGAGCACTCACGGCAGAACGATTTGTGCCACATCCGTTGAGTACAGAGCCAGGGGCTCGGCTCTATAAGACGGGGGATCTGGTGCGGCATT
The DNA here is from genome assembly GCA_963850365.1 of uncultured Chloroflexia bacterium. Taxonomy (GTDB): domain Bacteria; phylum Chloroflexota; class Ktedonobacteria; order Ktedonobacterales; family Ktedonobacteraceae; genus Dictyobacter. The sequence goes on along the minus strand of CAWKKX010000014.1, from coordinate 186,882 downwards.
GTGAGGATGGAGCAATCGAGTTTGTGGGGCGGCTGGACCAGCAGGTGAAGATCCGAGGATTGCGCATAGAGCTGGGAGAGATAGAGGTTCTCTTAGAGCAAGAGGAAGCGATAGAGGAAGCATTGGTAGTGGTAAGAGAGGAAGGAGAGGGCAGGAAGCGCCTGGTGGCATATATCATCCTCAAAGAAGGGGAACGAGTCGAGCAAGAAGCTTTACAGCAAACCCTGGGGAGGCGCTTACCGGACTACATGGTTCCCTCAGCGTATGTCTATCTGGATCGCTGGCCATTAACGGCAAATGGCAAGGTAGATCGGCATGCATTGCCGGCCCCCGATGAAGCTCATCAGAGGGAAGAGCACAACTATGCAGCCGCACGCAACGCGACCGAGCAACAGCTCGTCACGATCTGGCAAGAGGTCTTAGGGGTGGAGCGGGTAGGTATTCATGATAACTTTTTTGCGCTGGGTGGAGACTCGATAGTAAGCATCCAGATTGTCTCGCGTGCGCGGCAGGCGGGCATCCATATGACACCGCGACACCTTTTCCAGCATCCAACAATTAAAAATATTTTTGACACTTTAGTCATAAACGAAAAGATTGAGGCAGAGCAAGGATCTGTGAGTGGCGACGTCCCCTTAACCCCAATTCAACATTGGTTCTTTCAACAAAACTTGTTTGAGCCGCAACACTTGAACCAGGCAATGTTTTTACAGGTGCCTATCAATTTTGATCCAAAAGAGTTTCAACATGTGCTGGCCCTGGTCTTAAATCATCATGATGCATTCCGTTTATCTTTCAGGCCGACAAGCGATGGCTGGTTGCAAACACATACAGAGAGACCTTCGTTTGCCCCTGTTTCAAAGGTCGATTTGAGCAATGTAGACCAGCATCAACACAAATATGTGCTAGAGAATGTTGCCGATCAGGTACAAGCCAGCCTGGATATAACAGCAGGACCACTCTTACGTGTCGTCTATTTTGATTTGGGAAGAGAGCAAGCGGGAAGAATTCTCATTGTTGTGCATCATCTGGTGATAGATGCCTTCTCCTGGCGTATTTTGTTAGAGGATGTGCAAAATGCGTATAGGCAACAAAGCCAGGGCGAGAGAGTGCAGTTGCCACCGAAGACAAGTTCGTGGCAACAGTGGGCGCAACGTTTACAGGAGTATGCGCAAGAAGAGGACGTAAGCCAACAACACTCTTATTGGCTGCAGCAAGTACAAGCATGCCCGGAGTCTCTGCCTGTCGATTGGATGGATGGGAAAAATACTGTTGCCTCTATACAGAATGTATTGGTTGCTTTAACGCCGCAAGAAACAAAAGCCTTGCTGCAAGAGGTGCCTCAAGTTTATCACACGCAGATCAATGATATATTGCTTGCTGCTCTGGCTTTAACGCTCCATCAATGGACCGGTCGAAAGAAGCACGTGGTCGCTCTTGAAGGGCACGGGCGCGAGGATCTATTTACTGATATTGATATTTCACGTACCGTCGGTTGGTTTACCTGTCTCTATCCTGTGGTCTTGAGCCTGACGCAGAGTGGTACTCATCCAGATCAGGTTTTGAAAGCCATTAAGGAGCAGTTGCGAGCTATTCCAGCGCATGGTATTGGATATGGTCTTTTACATTATCTGCATCGGAATAATGAGCGTGTGGAGGAACTGAAGCGTGGGTTGCAGCCACAAATAAGTTTTAACTACCTGGGGCAGTATGATCAAATGTTTGCAGAGCCTGACTTGTTTGTGAGCGCTTCAGAGTCTAGTGGCCTGGCTGCAAGCCCTCTTGGAGAGCGCGAGTATCTGATAGATGTGAATAGCAGTATTACGAATGGTCATCTGCAAATGGTCTGGACATATAGTACGAATCGCCATCGAGAAGAGACGATGGATGTACTCGCTCAGTCATATATACAGACGCTACGGGCCTTGATTCGTCACTGTCAAATGGTTGAGTATGGTGGTTATACACCATCGGACTTTCCATTGGCGCATTTAAGTCAAGAGCAATTAGACCGTATCATAGGCAAGAGGCGGGATGTTGAAGCGCTCTATCCACTCTCGCCATTGCAGCAAGGATTGCTCTTTCAGAGCCTCTATGCGCCGGGTAAAGGCGACTATATTACACAGATAAATTATACCTTGCAAGGCAGCCTTCACTTTGAGAATTTCAGAGAAGCCTGGCAGCAGCTCGTCAATCACTATACTATCTTGCGAACCTCTTATCGATGGGAACATCTTGAAGAGCCATTACAAATGGTACAGCAAAAAGTCGTGCTTCCATTTCTACTACAGGATTGGCGCGTTTATTCGGAAGAAGAGCAGCAAGAGCGCTTCCATGCCCTTTTGCAAGCTGACCGCCAGCAAGGTTTTGATCTTGCACTGGCCCCTTTAATGCGCGTAACGTTGCTGCAAATGGGTGAAGATCGCTATGAATTGTTGTGGACTCATCATCATCTTTTGCTGGATGGCTGGAGTTTGCCGATAGTCTTTAATAAAATATTTGCGAATTATGATGCATTGGTAGCAGGCAAACAGATCCACCATCCGGCGGTCCCTCCCTATCAAGATTATATTGCCTGGTTGCAGCGACAGGACTATGGCTCAACCGAGAATTTCTGGCAGCGCTGGCTTGATGGTTTCGACACGCCAACACCACTGGGCATTAATCATCTCCCAGACGAGGAACAGTCAACGGAAGAGCACTCGGTGTCCTTGCAGCAAGATCTTTCAGTTGCAATGACGCAGGCACTGCATAGTTTTTCACGGGCCTACCAATTGACCCTGAATACAGTCTTTTTAGGGGCCTGGTCACTTCTCCTGGCGCGCTATAGTGGACAGGAAGACCTGGTTTTTGGGATCACTGTTTCTGGGCGTCCGCAAGAATTGCCTGGTGTGGAGCAGATGGTCGGCCTTTTCATTAATACATTGCCGATGCGCGTACGTTTGGCGGGCGAGATGCCACTGTTGTCCTGGTTGAAAATGTTGCAAGAGCAGCAGAGCGAGTTGCGGCAATATGAATATAGCCCTCTGGTACAAACGCAAAATTGGAGTCAGGTTCCGCGCGGCACTGCTTTATTTGAAAGCCTGTTTGTCTTTGAAAACTATCCATTGGTGCAGCCAGCACTCATGGAAGGAGAACAACAACTCCATATTACAGCAGTACGATCAAAGGAGCAGATTCATTATCCGTTGACGCTGATGATTGTGCCGCAGGAACAATTCTTGGTAAAGGTGCTCTATAAAGAGAATCGTTTCACCCATGAAGCGATAGCCAACCTTTTAAAACATCTGCAAGTGATACTACAAAATATATTGGATCTGCCTGCTCAGAATCTGCGCTCAGTAGAATTGCTCACACAGCAGGAGCGAGAGCGGTTACTCTTTGGTTGGAATGCAACAAAGTCGGAGTATGCAACCAATCAGTGTATTCATCAGCTAATAGAAGAGCAGGTACAGCGTAGTCCAGATGCAATTGCACTCGTCTGCGAAGAAATGCAGATAAGTTATAGTGAACTTGAACGTCGTAGTAATCAACTTGCCCGGTTACTCCGTCAGCGGGGAGTTGGCCCTGAGTTGCTCGTGGGATTATGCATGCGGCGATCTGTCGAGATGGTTGTTGCCTTATTAGGAATCCTCAAAGTGGGAGCCGCTTATGTGCCGCTTGATTCCAGCTATCCTGCTGATCGTATCCAGTACCAGTTAGCGGATGCGCAGATATGCCTATTGATCACACAAGAATCTTTGCTTACACAGGTACCACATAAAGGCGTTGATGTGCTCTGCCTGGATCGTGTATGGCCAGAACTCTTATTACAGGACGAAGCAAGATTGCAATATAGTGTAAGTGCAGAGCATCTAGCCTATGTAATCTATACTTCTGGCTCGACAGGACGTCCCAAGGGGGTAGGTATCGTGCATAGGAGTACAGTCAACCTCCTGCACTGGTCCCACGCCACATTTGCGGCAGAGAGGCTTCAGCGCGTACTGGCATCTACATCATTGTGTTTTGATCTCTCTATCTATGAGCTATTTGTCCCGCTCAGTAAGGGTGGGAGTGTCATCATAGTGGAGAACGTATTGGTTCGACCGGATTATCTTGCTCAACAAGGTATCACGCTGATAAATACGGTACCTTCAGCGATTGCAGAACTAGTACGTGCGGGACACATTCCCAATTCTGTGCGAACGATCAATCTAGCAGGTGAAGCTCTAGCGCGTAGCCTCGTCACGCAGTTGTATGAGCAGACGCTGGTGCAGCAGGTCTACAATCTGTATGGGCCTACAGAAGATACAACATACTCGACAGTAGCCTTACTAAGACATGACGAACGCGGTGTTGTGCCCATAGGGTATCCACGCGCAAACACGCAGGCTTATGTATTAGATCATGCTCTGCGTCTGGTACCTGTGGGAGTTACGGGGCATCTTTATCTTGCAGGGGCCGGGATAGCACGTGGTTATCACAATCATCCTGAGCTAACGGCAGAGCGTTTTGTGCCGCACCCCTTTTCCACATTGGGTGCTCGCCTCTACAAAACTGGTGATCTGGCACGCTATCTGGCTGACGGAACGCTGCAGTATGTCGGTCGTGCTGACCAGCAAGTCAAGGTGCGTGGTTATCGTATTGAACTGGGGGAGATCGAAAGCGCGCTGGACCGGCATGAAGCGGTCCGTGAGGCTGTTGTGCTAGCGTATAACGATGACTCTGGCAACAAAATGCTTGTTGCTTATATCATCCCTGTCGATATGGCCGGTTTCTCCTGGGAAGCCGTGCGCATGGATTTGAAACGATATCTGCCAGATTATATGTTGCCAACACTCCATTGTGTATTGGCGGCATTTCCTCTTGGGCCAAATGGCAAAATTGATAAGCGTGCTCTTCTGGCAACTGAGAAGAAAGCGTTAACAATCCAGGTTACATCTATTGCGCCACGAACTGAAGTAGAAAAACAGCTAGCGGACATCTGGCAACGTGTGCTCAAAGTAGAGCAGGTAGGTATGGAGGCTAATTTCTTTCTTTTAGGAGGGCATTCTTTACTGGCAACACAAATAACATCGCATATCCTCACAGTTTTTGGTCTGTACGTGCCCCTGGCTCAGATTTTTGAACGACCAGACATTGTAGCGCTAGCCGAGTATATAGAAGAAGCGAGAAGGATGCTGCAGACAAACAACTCTACTGGAATAAAGAAGGTTGCCAGAGAACAATACCAAAGAAAAGTTGCGCGTGGATCTTTTGCCAGAAAGAATGGTAAGCCTGAATAAAGAAAGGAGGAAAACATATCTAGTAGGTAGGGAGCAGTGTGTGAAAGTAAGTCATAGCACGTACTCCCTTTTCCAAGCATACCAGCCAGGTTTATAGGCGCGTATATAAAATTGGAGCTGTAATCAAGATGTTCAGGGTGTATTCTGTTCCAGAATAGAAAATATGCCGAATTGATAAGCGGTCAGGAGAGCATCTCTTTCATTATGAACACCCAACTGTTCATAGATATGTTGGCGATGTTTACCTACGGTAGCAGGTGAGATACAGAGTTTATCAGCAATACTTTTTTGATCATGGCCAAGGCACATCAAAGCTAGCACCTGACGTTCGCGTTTAGTGAGAGTGCCGCAAGTTTGATTATTGAGATGCTGGCACTGATTTTGTAAGAAAGTAGATTGTTCGAATGTATAGAGAAGCCATGCACATGTTTGTGCTAGGAGCTGAGCAATGGCAAATGGCAGAGCAGGAGATGGTGGTTGGCCACCATCAGGGGCAATACAGAGTGTTCCATAAACAATATCGCCAAATTGAACCGGGAAACTCATCAATGAATCGAATTTAGAGACAGATATTTTTTGTGTGGTTCCTGGGTGTCGAAGAATCAATTGTGCTTTTTCATGGGTGACTTTTTTCACCTCTTCACAGAGACGGTTCGCAGTGCCTGTAGTCTGTTTACATAGACTCTGACCAATCCATAGTAAGTGGAGGATGTATTGTACACCATCCAGGCCGGCTTCCTCATGAAAGGATCGAAATGTGGATGTTGCAGCTACAGAACTGATTGCAGGTAGAAGTAAACGTTGATGTGATGACATTAATGGTCCTCCTAATGTTGGGAAGATAATGGTAACGTTTATGTTATCGAAATGTATTATTTCACACGTTTTCTGCAGCTAATTGAGTAGACTCTCTAAGTATTGTCTCCTAAAAGAAGGAAAAATAGAAGTAGAATTGTTATCATTTTTCTGTATCAAATTAATTCTAGATGTATCAAAAGGGATATTTCTGCATAAAAGATCTGACATTTCAATGTAATGCTTGAAACATGAAGCCGCACAAACTATTCGCTTTTGAAAGACTGAATAGTCCCATTGCCGCCAAATTGTTTTTTTGCAACGATCTATTGCTATGTTATTAATTAAGCAATAGAATACCCTTAAATGTAGTACTGCAATAGCGATATTAAGCTTAAAGTACAAATTTTGTTTATTTGAACAAAAAAATAGTATAATACGAATATGATGAAAAGACCAGTCTCTTGCAAAAAAATGGATATCGTATCCCTCTCTATGCTTCACCCTTAGAAAAGGATACAATATCGCTCTTTCTCCTGTGTTGACAAATGGGTCCAGTTTAGAGTTGTAAGGAGCTGTTTGTTGTATTTTTGTTACAAAAAACAATGCGAACGGGTAGTTATATGGTCAGTGTTCAATAGAATATGCTCAGATTGCACCGAAGATGGGGTATCAAGGGTTTTATGTAGTGTATAGTCAGTGTTCAATAGAATATGCTCAGTTGCTTTCGTAGCAGCACTGAAATCCGGCTCATCTGCTGTATCTGTGGCTTACTGTCTGCAATGCACAGATAAAGTCGCATTCTGTTGTTTTGGCTTAAAAGCGTTTTGGCATATCCTATTTTCTCTCAGTGTTAGCATCTTTTAAGTGGGTACAATTGTATTTAATTGTAATTGCGAAAGGGGCATAAAATTAGGATGAAAAAGGCTTCTCAAGCAAAACCAAACAAAAAACTTGTTAGTGAGCGTTTACATCATAATTGGTCACAGCAAGCTCTTGCTGATAAGATAAATACCACTCGTATAAATGTTAGTAGATGGGAAGGAGGCATTACTGTACCAGGACCTTACTTCCGTCATCAGCTTTGCTTGGTTTTGGGAAAAGCGCTGAAGAATTGGAGTTATTGCCGCACAGAGAAGTGAGCGGCCGCTCATTGCCTGCTGATCAATCTGATAAGCAGGAAGAAATATATTCGGTCTCTGTGCCCTCATCCTCGTTATATGGGTTACCATACCAACGTAATCCGCTCTTTACTGGCCGTAGTGCCATTCTTTCTTCTCTCCATGAGGTGTTTTTTGCACATAGGCAGTCAACAGTAACACAGGTCATTTATGGGCTCGGAGGAGTTGGTAAAACTCAACTTGTGCTTGAATATGCTTATCGTTATCAAGCAGAATATCAGGCTATTCTCTGGGCGACAGCTGATAAGGATGGGATGCGTTTTTATCCTGCAAATGAAAAAACCGTATTTGCACATTGGGAACCTATTCATGAGGAATTGCAGCAGGAATTAACCGTTGATCATGTTCTTGAGCGATTGAAAGCAGAAAAAAATTGGCTTCTCATCCTTGATGATATGGATGATTGCAGGATCATGCAGGCTATTCTTGCTTGTAACCATAATGGTCATATTTTGTTCACCACTCGTTTGCAAACCACCTGTAAAGAAGCAACCAGTGCTCATGTTTTTCAGCAAGCACTTTTGCCAATGGATGAGGAAGAAGCCATATTATTGCTCCTTCGCCGTGCAAAACAGATAACTATGGATGTTTCATTTGAGAATATCCCGGGTATTCTTCGTGATTACGCCCTGGAAATTGTGCAGACGATGGGGGCTCTCCCTCTTGCTCTTGATCAGGTTGGGGCTTATATTGAAGAAACAACCTGTATGTTACCTGACTATCTCAATCTCTATCGCATACTTGGTGTGAATTTGCTTGATTCTCGGGGGTTTGCTAAGAGTGATCATCCAGAATCTGTGATGCAGACACTTTCGCTTATACTCGAAAAGTTGGAGGAAGAAAATACTCTTGCATCTGAAATTCTGCAGCTTTGTGCATTTTTTCATCATCAGTCTATTCCAGAAATTTTTTTGTTTGGTCCTGAGCATCTTGGCACTAGCCTTGATCCAGCTCCAGCTATTGATGTTTCCAGAATAGAAGCCGCTCTTGATGATCTTAGTATATATTCTTTGATCTATCGTGATAGTGAAGGAAAAGTTTTTCACGTTCATCGTCTTGTGCAATGTGTGCAAGTAAATAGAATGAGTAAAAGCTTAAAAGAGCAACGCAAGCTACAAGCTGTAAAGATACTAGCGCATTTTTTCCCGGATGGGACATTTCTAACATGGCCATTGTGTGAAGACTATCTCCCTCATGCTTATACATATATAGAGTCACTTAGAGAGGAAGAAGTAGGTTTTCCAGAAGCTGCATCCTTGCTTCATCATGTGGCATATTATCTCTGCGGGATAGCAAATTATGAGAAGTCGCAATCTTTCTATCTTCGTGCATTGGAGGTATATAAGAAGTCCGCAAATATTTATGGTTTGGGCGATATAAAATGCACGAATGACATCATATGTCTCTATATTCAGTGGGGAAGATACTCTCTGGCTGAATCACTCTGTCAACAGGTGTTGGTTTCTTGTGAACACTTATTGCCGGCTGATCACCCTCTCCTGTCACAAAGTTTGCAGAATGTCGCGCAGTTACATCTTATGCAAGGTGAATATGCAGAGGCAAAGGCAGTATGCCAGCAAGCTTTGGCAATTCAGCAGCGTGTGACTATTCCTGATAATACAGAGATTGCCATCAGCCTGAGTATTCTGGCACAGGTTTTGTGCAAGCAAGAAGAGTATACCCAGTCAGAGGAGCTCTGGCAGCAAGCTCTTGGTCTCTATGAGCAGGTTTTTGATGTGAACCACCCTTTGATTGCTCAGTGTTTGAATGGCTTGGCCGATCTTTATTATGTGCAAGAGATGTATATGCAGGCTGAAACAATATGTCTGCGTGGTTTGGCAATACGTGAGAATATATTGTCGGCTAACCACCCGGATATAGCAGTAAGCATCCATACATTGGCGCGAGTATATTATAAACAGGGAAAATATGATCAAGTTGAGAAGCTCTGTCAACGAGCTATCACTATGTATGAGCAGACCTTTGGTCTCAGACATCCGCTGGTGGTGCAGTCTCTAAATGACCTGGCCGAACTTTATTGTATGAATGAAAAATATGTACAGGCAGAGGCTGCATGCCAACAAGCGTTAAGTATTGGAGAACAAGTTTTTGTAGGAAACCACCCAGATAGGATTGCTAGCAGGGTACTTCTGGCACGTATCTATGAAAAGCAAGGCGTGCAGGATGGACCATTGTTAGAGGACACTGTAACACAGAATGACTCAATGATTCTGAGTGATACGATTAGTATCCAGCAATCTTCTGGAGATAGGAAAAGAAAGAGGTTCAAGAACAGGAGAAAAAAAAGGCTACATAAAGAGAAGAAGCTTCCTACTTATCTCTCATTATTTTATTTTCCTTATACGCGTAGAAGCACAGATAGCCAAAAGAAAATGTTAAAACGGATCTTTACGCCAGGAACCATTTTGCTTGCTATCGCTTGTAGCATGTTATTTCTATATGGTCTTCAAAATTCTCAAACCGTGCTTGGGAATCTGCATACGCCCATAGCAATGTCTCAAACCGTGAGTATGCAGAAGGAATTAAATTTAGAAGAACAATGTTTTCAACAGGAAGGGATAGGCATTAGCGATGGTCGTTTTATTTTTGATACCTATGCGGGTCGAACAGATCTAACGCTGAAGAAGCGTTTCGCAAGCCAACTGCAAGCGGGAGATATGAGTGGAGCAGTGAACTCGATGACACAGGCTGTAAGTACAGATGTTACTGATGGAGAGGTACAAATTTATAATGAAAACCTGCATGTTCGACAAAGCGGTAGCCCTTATGTCACCATTGTTTTAGGGGTAGCAATTGATGAAAACCCGGTTGACCTGATTCGTGCGCGTTCTATCATGGAGGCGGCTTTTCTTGTGCAGCGAAGAGTAAATGACGGCGGAGAGTTGCCAGATGGTCTACGCCTGCGTATTCTCATTGATAATGTAGGTATAGATAATGCAAATGTTGCTATGGTTGCACAATTTGTTGCCAATCGTGTTCGTAATGGCAATTCAGATCATATTATCGCAGTGGTTGGGTGGCCTTATAGCTCTCAGACAATTAATGCACTCGATATCATTACAGGAGTGCGATTGCCAATGGTTAGCCAGACTGCGTCTAGTGTCGCACTAAGTGGGAGTAGCAATTATTTTTTTCGTGTCAATCCTACCGATAAATTCCAGGGGATAGCACTTGGAAGAGATGCAGTTGATAGGTTACATGCAAAGACTATCTTGGTCTTAGAAGATCCTAAAGATCCCTATAGTGTATCGTTGGCGAATGCATTTAGTAATAGCGCGAGAGCAGAGAATGTAAATGTCATTGCTGATAGTAGCAGTTTATTTATGGAGCGAGAAACGACTGTGGTAGATTATCAACATCTTATAATGCAGGCAGTTTTCTCAAAGCATGTTGATCTTATCTTTATAGCAGGTTTCGACGTTGATGCAATTCGCTTAGCCCATGCTATCGGCAACGTATCCAGAGCAAATACAGAAGCAAGTGCGGTATTGGCAAACCTGCATGTGCTGTCGGGCGATGCTGTTGCTACCGACTTAATTATAGGTGTTGGTGGTGGTCCAGATGCCATGATTGCAAAGCAATATCCACAAGATATGCAGCATATCATTTTCTCAGCTTTTGCCCATCCTGCGGAGTGGGACGCGAAGCATATTCCTGCGGATCAGCAGCCCAGTTTTTTTGCTGACTGGTCTCGTATCTATCAAAGTACATTAAGAGGTAGTAAACCCTTTGTGCCAGATGCGTATGCGGTTTTGACGAGTGACGCAGTTCAGGTGATCGTTAAAGCTGCTTCACTGGTTCATGGAGAACTCACTGGAGAAGAAATCCGTAATGCGCTGGCTTCGCTAGGTAAAGGGTCTGTGCCCGCATTTCAAGGTGTAAGTGGACGCATTGTATTTGATAATCAGGGAGACCCAGTCGATAAAGTTATTGTTGTGTTGGATGTTGAGGAGGTGAATGGCGGGAATCAGGTTGTCTTGAAACAGATTTTTGGGACGTTAAATTGATCTTAATTGATGTTTTTCGTCGATTTTTTTATAATGGTACGCTTTTTATAGTAGAGGAGTTTGTGGTCTATTCGATGATGGCCGTAGGAAAAATAGAGCCAATACGGGGCGACAAATGTTGAGATTCGAACTATGCTTACTAATAGAATAGTCGTTACTGTTAGAAAGATCCGGGGAAAAGAGCATCGACAAGAGATCGTTCAAATGAGATTTCCATTGATGACAGACGTTTTTTGTGTTTCCTGCTGAACAGATTAGTGGAAGAGCGCGAAACCCGGTGATGTTTCAAATTGTTTTGTAAAGGACAGGATGAAATGAGTAGAGAAGATACGGAGGATAACACGACATATCGTGTCGTAGTTAACCATGAAGAGCAGTATTCTATCTGGCCTATCTATCTTTCGATCCCATTGGGGTGGAGGGATACGGGTAAAAGTGGTTCTAAAGAGGAATGTCTGGCTTATGTCAAGGAAGTTTGGGTTGACATGAGGCCGCTGAGTCTACGTAAGAAGATGGAAGCAGCAGCTCAGTAGGAGGAACATGTGCAGGGTGGGTTACCATCCTGGTTCCCTTTTTGTTGTGTATAGATCCGGCGAGTGAAGGATGGGCACAGTTGTGTTACATCCTTCATTTGTTGCTGTGTTTGGTGGTTTCCATTGAGATCTCATCGAGATAAGAGAGATAAAACAAGATCAGATTGTGCGTTGTAGAGCATCTGAATTTTTGCGTAGTAGTGTGATGATCTGCCCAATGCCGGGTTTCTGCCCATACATTAAAACGCCATGACGGTAAATGCGGGCGGTTCCCCAAATGCAAATGAGAATAAACGCAGTGGTTGTGAGAATGCTCAGGATGATCTCCCATGATGCAACCGTACCAGCTCCTACGCGTGCCAGCATGAGCATTGGAGTGAAGAAGGGCACATAAGAGAGGGGCGCAACCCAGATTGCGTCAGGTGTGCTGACAGCGTAAAAACTGGCAAAGTAGGCTGCCATGAAGATAGAGAGGATAGGCGTTATAGCTCCTGAGACTTCTTCTTGACGTTTAACCAGTACACCGACGGCGGCATAAAATGTTGCGTAAAGCAGAAAACCCAGCATAAAGTAAACGATCATTAATGCAAGCAGATTCAGCGAAACTCCTGTAATATCAATAGAATTTGTACTACTACTACTACTGCTGGTTCCTAGCAATACTGCTTTGATGGGTATTTGTGCGAGAAAGGCAATTGCTCCAACGCTGCCAACACCCACCATTTGTGTGAGCCCTACTAGTCCAATGCCAACAATTTTTCCCAGCAGAAGTTGGAATGGCGTTGCGGCATTAATGAGGATCTCCATGACCCTGGAGCTTTTCTCCTCGGTGACTCCCAGTGCAACTCCCATGCTGTATTGTTGTACTGCCAGGAATATCAGGAGAATGGCGATGGTTGAAGCAATGCCGCTCGCAATGCTCTCGGCGGGGGTACGTCCACTATTTTCTTGCACCGTGCTAATTGCATTGAATTGAGAAGGCGCAAAGACCGCTTTTTCCTGTGAATCGGTGAGGCCGATGGATGCTAAGCGGTCGAGTTGACTGATTTGTGTCGTCACTGTCTGCACCTGGAGAAGATCGGCACTCTGAAGATCGGTTGTATTTGTGTAACAAGTAAAATCGAGATTCTGGTTCGTTGTGCGTCTCACGATGAGGAGAATATCCAGCGTATTATGGCTAACCTGTTGGTGCAACGTATCAATCTGTGTCGGTGTCCCGGCTGTAATAAGAAAATGTGGGTTATTTGTACTGCCCGCTGTTGATGAGGTATTGGCATTTAAGTTTGTCGCGAAGTATTTTAGTAGTTCCTGCTCGTTGAGTCCAGCGATCTTTGCAGCCGTATTCACGATTGCTATCTTTGATTGTGTTTTATTGTTGAGCAGGGTCCATAGTGTTGGTAGACAGGCTCCGATGGTTAGTAGGACCATGATAATGATCGTGGTAATGATGAAACTACGTTGCCAGACACGTGTGCTATACTCACGTTTGATGATGAGTGAGATGTTACGAGCATTCTGTCTAAAGGTGGAATGGGAATTGAGATCTCTGCTCATCGCCAGGCTGTTTTGATCTAGCTGTTCTTCAGTATTCTCCTGTGGAGTATTTGATGTTTTCATGTGCTCCTTATTATAGAATCATAGCTATTATTGGTTGAGCGAGCCTATTTTTCCCTATGATGCTAGATAGTGTTGACCACTGGTGTATCGGGCATTGCTATTGCTGCTACACGCTCGATAAAAATATCTGCCAGGGATGGCTCTGTTAATTCGAAACGTCGTATCTGACCACCATGACTAAGTGCAGCCTGTACGATGTCGTTTGGGTTAATGCCGGGCAAAAGTTGTAGTTCAACATAGTCCTGACGTCTCTTGGCGATGTGTATGCCATCCATTGTATCGAGCCAACGAATCTCAGGATCGTTTTCAAGCGCAAGACGTACGACTTTCCGTCCACTCTGACGCTTAATTTGTTGTACACTCCCCTCGACGACAACCTCACCTTTGTTGATAATGACTATTTTCTGACAGAGTTCCTCGGCTTGGTCCATCTGATGTGTTGAGAAGATGATTGTTTTGCCGCGACGGTGCATTTCTAAGAAAGCTTCTTTCAGGACATTGCCGTTAACAGGATCAAGGCCGCTAAATGGTTCATCCAAAAGGAGGATAGTTGGGTTGTGCAGGATGGCAGCTAGAAATTGTACTTTCTGTTGATTGCCTTTCGAGAGTTCATCGAGTTTTTTTTTGCGGTGCGAGACAATGTGGAAGCGTTCCAACCATTCATCGAGCTCACGTTTGGCCAGCTGTTTTGGCATACCATAGAGTTGTGCAAGGAAGAGCAACTGATCCTCTACTAGCATACGTGGATAAAGGCCACGTTCTTCCGGCAAATATCCCCACCAGCGACGTGGAATGTCTCTGATCGCGCGTCCATTCCAGCTAATTTGTCCTTGATCGGGGCGTATAATATCGAGGATCATACGAATCGTCGTTGTTTTGCCGGCACCGTTTGCGCCTAAAAAGCCGAAAATTGTTCCTTCTTCTACCTCCATCGATAGATCGCGTACGGCGCGCACAGTAGCAAACGACTTGATAATGTTTTGAACCTGAAGACCCATGACAAACTCCTTTGGTTAGAGGAAACCCTCCTGCTAAGTATATCTGTGCGATCTGTTGTTGTCACCCTGTCTCTAGCATATTTTTTCTACGCTTGCAGCCGTAGTCAAAAGGTTTTAGCTATAACGGCCTGGTTAGGATGGTCGAGTATAAGCAGATCCAGCGTATACTCGACCCTGTGTATGTATACGATTAGTGCTCTTCTGATTGTAGAGCCTGTTCGATACATGTTTTGAGTATGATTGCCAGGTTTTGTACGAGAGGCATTTGCATTATCGTGATATGGTTGCCTGGGATTTGGTGGATATCTATGCCTCCAGTGGTTAACTGGCTCCAGAGCTGTGGGGCATTCACGTATGCATCTGGCTGCTTTTCTTCTGTCTGTTCGCGTGCACGCAACAAGGTGAGCCGTTGCGAATAGGTCTGAGGTCTGTAATTTGCATCGGCCTGGAGGTTATATTTGTTTACGAGCATAAGTTGTGCCGTTTGGGGCAATGCTAATTCGCTCACCTCAGCGGGTAAGTTTTCTTTCTCGATTTTGCGGGCTTGCTCCAACACATAATAAAGGCGTTCGTCGGGTGTCAGATCGCATAAATCTTCATTGCTAATCTTTAACGTCTCGCCTACCTGTTGTAAAATGGTGTGTACGAGGGCCAGGGTCTCCTCGTCAGTATTTACCTCTGTCTTGCCTACTGTTGGTGCTGAGCTATCAATTAAAGCAAGTAATCGTACTTGCTGCCCTTTCTTTTGCAGCTGTTGAGCCATCTCAAATGCAATAACGCCTCCCATAGACCATCCGCCAAGGAGATAAGGACCTTCAGGTTGAATACTCTGTATGGCCGTGATGTAGTGAGAAGCCATATCTTCGATTGTTGTATAAGGTTCTTGTTCTCCATAGAGACCTACTGATTGTAGACCATAAAAAGGTTGGTCTAGACCCATGTGTGTGGCCAACTCGATGTAGCAAAAGACGTTGCCCCCAACTGGATGAACACAGAAGAAGGGAGTTTTGGACCCGGCAGGTTGAATGGCGACTATTGTGGATGGAGCCTCTGTGACAACTTGGTGGCGCAAAGTGGTAGCGAGCTGTTCAATTGTGGGCTGTTGGAAGAGTAGCGATAAAGTAAGATTCTGCCCAAAGTCGCGTCGTATAAGATTTACAAGTTGTATGGCCAGGATAGAGTGGCCTCCTAGTGCGAAAAAATTGTCTCTAATGCCGATGGGATGTGTATCTAATAGCGCTTCCCATATCTGTACGAGTTGAGTTTCGATATGATCACGAGGTGGCACTGATTCGTTTGTAAGGGCCAGATGGGAGTTTGTGGGCATGGGTAGGATCTGACGATTCACTTTGCCATTGGATAAGCGTGGAAGTGAGTTGAGAAACACAAATGCCGCAGGCACCATATATTCAGGAAATTGTGCTTGTAGAGCTAGCCGCAGTTCTTGTTCACTCACTATTTCTGGCTGGCTGACAACTATATAAGCGACCAGTCGTTTCTGCCCTGGTGTATCTTCACGTGCGATGACCACACATTCGCGTACGCCATGTTGTTGGGAGAGAGCGCTCTCAATTTCTCCAAGTTCGATACGGAAGCCACGAAGTTTGACCTGGTGGTCCAGGCGTCCAAGATATTCGATGGCCCCATTGGGGAGAGAGCGAGCGCGATCACCCGTTTTGTAGAGGCGCATGCCGGGTTCAGTACTCCAGGGGTGAGGCACAAACTTTTCGGCGGTCAGGTCAGCGCGTTGGAGATAGCCACGGCCAAGGCCAAGGCCACCGATGTGCAGTTCTCCGGCCACCCCAATCGGGACTGGTTGATAGTATGGATCAAGGATATAGAGTTGGACGTTGCTAATAGGTGTGCCAATGGGCACAACGCGAGATGTTTGCCCTTGAACGCAATGCCAGATACTTGAGTCGATGGCAGCCTCAGTTGGCCCATATAAGTTGTAGAGTTTGGCTGTGAGGCGACTGAAGAAGCGCTCTTGTAGCTCGAATGGGAGTGCTTCGCCACCGCTAGTCACAAGCCGTAAACTGTGGCATGTTTGCAAGTTGGGTTCTTCAAGGAAGACCTGCAGCATGGATGGTACGAAGTTTATCATTGTAATCTGTTCTTGCTCAATGAGCTTTAGTAGGTAGGCACTGTCCTTATGTCCGTCAGGACGAGCAATAACGAGGGAGGCTCCATAAAACAAGGGCCAGAAAAACTCGGAGATCGAGTCATCAAAGCTAATCGGAGTTTTTTGGAGCACTCGATCAGAGGAACTTAAAGGATGGGATTGCTGTATCCAGTGCATATGATTGCAAAGGCCGGCGTGAGTATTCATTGTCCCCTTTGGTCGTCCAGTAGAGCCAGAAGTATAGGTAATGTAAGCCAGGTGAGCTGGTTGGAGCATACGTGGAGGGTTGCTTGTGGGCTGAGAAGCGAATTGCTCTTCGGGCTGGTCTATACAAATAGTCGTGAGAGAGAGGTCACTGGTCGGCCAGCGGTCTAGAAGATCTGTTTGAGTAAGAAGGATAGAAATCCGAGCATCGGTGAGCATAAAGCTCAGCCTATTGGCTGGATAGGAAGGCTCTAGCGGAACATAAGCGCCCCCTGCTTTGAGGACAGCGTAGACGGCGATGATAAGTTGGAAAGAGCGTTCCATGCAGATGCCAACAAGGACATCAGGCCCAACGCCCAGCGTTTGTAGATGGTGGGCAAGCTGATTCGCTGTGCGGTTTAGCTTAGCATAGGTCAGGTCTTGCCCTTCGAAGCGCACTGCGAGGTGTTCAGGCGTGCGAGCTACCTGAGCTTCAAAGAGGTCGGGTTGGGTCTCTATGCGTGGGAAAGAAACCTGGGTGTTATTCCAGATATGTAAGATCTGTGCGTGCTCGGTCGTGGTGAGCAGAGGGAGGGTGACCAATGGCTGGTTGGGTTGATCGATAGCAGCGGCGAGGAGCGTATGCATATGACCCAGGAGGCGATCAATGGCTGTAGTCTCAAAACGGTCGCTGGCATACTGCACCGTGAAGGTCAGTTGGGAGCCAGGGTTGGCTGTAATCGTGAGTGGATAATGGGTTTGTTCCTGTGTATAGAGCGCATGAACGTCCAACCGTGCTCTGTTGACCGAGCCTTCTGGTATATCCTGAGCCTGAGCTATATCATCCAGCGGATAATTTTCAAAGACGAGCAAACTTTCAAAGAGTGGGATGCCGTGTGGTATCTCGCTCCAGGTCTGTACTTGCACGAGTGAGCTATATTCATACTGGTGCATCTCGCTTTGCTGATTGTGCAATTCTTGTAGCCACGATAAAAGAATCATCTGGGGATCTATGTGTATACGTCTTGGTAATGTATTAATAAAGAGGCCGACCATCAACTCAATGCCATCAATGTCTGCGGAGCGGCCTGCTACTGTGACCCCAAAGATAACATCTTGCAGTCCACTATAATGAGAGAGAAGCAGGGCCCAGATACCCTGGATGATAGTATTGAGTGTTAGCCCATGTGTGCGTGCAAGCTGTTGCAATGCTTCAGTGAGCTCTTCAGAGAGAGAAAGAATTTTCTCTTCATACTGACGATTGATAGTAGCCGTTGTGGTGTGATCGATCCCTAGCGGTGTTGGTGCGGTTACTCCTCGTAAAGCCTGACGCCAGAAATCTTCAGCTTGTCGCAAATCCTGTTGTGTGAGCCAGGCAATGTAGTCCTGATAAGGACGAACGGGGTATGAAGGGGGAGGGTCTCCCTGCACGAGTGCTTGATAGATCGCAAAGACTTCACGGTTGACGATAGGAACACTCCAGCCATCGAGCAATATATGATGGTAGCTCCAAATAAGGTGATAGCGATCTTCGGCGGTTTGTATAAGAAAAAACCGTATCAGTGGAGCCTGAGTCAGCGAAAAGCCCTGGATGCGATCCTGTTGGAGATAGGCGTCCAGGCGTGATTGTTGCTCGGCGGGAGGATACATGCGCCAGTCTTCTGACGTGAAGGGGAGAGCCACCTGTTGTCGCACAATCTGGTGCGGTTCATCAATCTCCTCCCAGACGAAAGAGGTGCGTAGCAGGTCATAGCGCTCAATGACCTGCTGCCAGGCCTGTATCAGGGCCCAGGGATGAAAGGACCCCTGAATGAGAAAGCCAATCTGAATAATATAGTCACCGCTATTGGGTGTATAGAGGGAATGGAAGAGTAATCCTTGCTGCAAAGGTGAGAGAGGATAGATAGTCTGGACCTGGTGATCGTGACCTAACAGACGATCAATGTGATCCTGAGAGAGCAGCGCCAGTGGGAAATCCGAGGGCGTATAACCTCCAGCGGTGGGTTGTTGGCAATGAGCAATGAGCATACGTAACGCCTGTATATACTCTTGAGCGAGCCGTTCGATGGTCGTGCGCTGATGTCGGTTTTCACTAAATGCCCAGGCCATATGCAGTTGTCCACCACTGATATGACAATTGACCTCAAGAAGGTGAGTACGCATTCCCAGAGGGCTACGAGGAGGCCCATACGCTTCGGATGCCGGGCTGAAGAGGCCGGAGGACTGTTTGTTATCAAGGTTCAACTGACCAAGATAGTTAAAGTTCAGGGGTGCTGCTGGCTGGGCACGCAGTTGTTGTATGAGTGCATATTCGTCTTCTTCTGGGTCGGCGGTGTAGAGATAGCGTAGTAAGCCGTAGCTCAGACCATGTTGGGGGATGCGGCGTAGTTGCTCTTTGATCGTTTTGAGCGCGTGACTTGCATGCTTGCTCTTTGTCAGATCAAGAGAAACGGGGTAGAGGGCGGTAAACCAGCCAATCGTGCGTGAGAGATCAACGCCATCCAGGATATCTTCACGCCCATGACCCTCGATATCAACAATGTGTGCATCTTGACCAGTCCAAGCAGAGAGAGCATAAGCCAGAGCGGTGAGGAGAACCTCGTTGATCTGAGTATGGTAGGCTGAAGGGACTTCATGTAAGAGTGCTTGTGTTTCGTGCATAGGAAGAGAGACAAGCACATAGCGTGTCGATGCCACCGTATTCTCCGCATAATGGTGATCGATGGGCAGGGAGGTGGAGGTGGTAGTGTGGAGTGTAAGCCAGTAGGAGAGGTGTCGTATAACCTCCTGAGATTGGGCGTAGGTATGAAGCGACTGGGCCCAGTGCTGAAAGGAGGAGGTTTTGGCAGGAAGTTGTATGGTCTTTCCCTGCAAGAGATGTGTATAGAGGTGCTGGAGGTCAGAAAGCAAGATATCCCAGGAGACCTGGTCAACGATGAGATGGTGGATGACGAGAAGGAGTCGGGCGGAAGCCTGTGTCCCCAGATGGAAGGAAACAACGCGTATGAGTGGGCCATGTTCCAGATCGAGACTCGCTTGCACAAGGGCCGCTATCTCTTCGATGGCCTGAGTGTGTTGAGTAGATGAGATGGAGGAGAGATCGAAGACGCTCACCGGGACCAGCCCATCCCAGGGAGTATGGTGTTGTTGCCAACCAGTTGGGGTAGCAACAAAACGTAGGCGCAAGGCATCGTGATGCATGAGCAAGCGCGCCACGGCATCTATGAGCGTGGCCGTGTGGAGGGGATGGGCCGTCTTGAGGAAGAGCGATTGATTCCAATAGTGAGGATACGGTTGTTGCTGTTCGAAGAACCAGTGTTGGATGGGCGTCAGGGGCGCAGGTCCGCTGATGAGACCTTGTTCTATCGTGCTAATGACGTGGGTATCGTTTATAGTAACGATGCTGGCAAGGGTTGCGATAGTGGGATATTGGAAGAGCAGGCGCGGAGTGAGATGAATGCCGGCTTGTCTGGCACGCGAAACAACACGTATACTTAGGATGGAGTCGCCGCCCAGAGAAAAGAAATTATCGTGGATACCAATCTGCTCGGTATGGAGCACATCTCCCCAGATCTGTGTCAGGATCTGTTCTGTTGCTGTTCGTGGGGCCACAAATGACTGTTTGTGGATAGCTTGTCCCTCATTTGACCTTTGTAGGGCTTTGCGATCCATTTTACCATTGGGTGAGAGTGGAAGTGATTTAAGAAATACAAATATTGAGGGAACCATGTACTCAGGCAAGCGTGCTTGTAGTGCTTGTCGCAGTGCCTGTTCATGCAGTGGCAGATTTGCAACAACAAAGGCGATCAACTGTGTTTGTCCTGTTACATTCTCACGTGCGATAACCGCACATTCGCGCACGCCATCTTGTTGGGCAAGAACACTCTCAATTTCTCCAAGCTCGATACGGAATCCACGAAGTTTGACCTGATGGTCCAGACGTCCAAGATATTCGATGGCCCCATTGGGGAGATAGCGAGCCCGATCACCCGTTTTATAAAGGCGCATGCCGGGTTCACTGCTCCAGGGATGAGGCGCAAACTTTTCGGCGGTCAGGTCAGCACGGCGAAGATAGCCACGACCAAGGCCAAGGCCACCGATGTGTAGTTCTCCGGCCACCCCAATCGGGACTGGTTGAAAGTATGGATCAAGGATATAGAGTTGAATGTTGCTAATGGGTGTGCCGATGGGCACGATGCGGGTTGCTTGCCCTGGAATACACTGCCAGGCGCTCACATCAATGGCAGCCTCGGTCGGCCCATACAGGTTGTAAAGTCTGGCCGAGAGGCGGCTGAAGAAGCGATCTTGCAGTTCGAACGGGAGCGCTTCTCCGCTACAGATCACCTGACGCAAGTTGTGGCATGTTGGCAAATTGGGCTCTTCAAGGAAGACCTGCAACATTGATGGTACAAAATGTATTGTTGTGATCTGCTCTTGCTCAATGAGCTTGAGCAGGTAGGCACTATCTTGATGTCCATCGGGACGAGCAATGACCAGAGATGCTCCATAGAGCAGAGGCCAGCAGATCTCCCATACCGAGACATCGAAGCTGAAAGGAGTTTTCTGGAGCACTCGGTCAGAAGCATTCAAAGGATAGGCATGTTGCATCCATCTCAAACGATTGCAGAGGCCGATATGGGTATTCATCGTCCCTTTCGGCTGCCCGGTAGAGCCAGAAGTGTAGATGGCGTAAGCCAGGTGAGCTGATTGGAGCGTGCGTGGAGGGTTGCTTGTGGGCTGAGAAGCGAATTGATTCCAGGGTTGATCCACACAAATAGCGGTGAGAGGTGTGTCACTAGTCGGCAAGCGATCCAGGAGGTGTGTTTGAGTGAGAAGGATAGAAATCTGGGCATCTGTGAGCATAAAGCTCAGTCTATCGGCTGGATAAGAAGGTTCCAGAGGAACATAAGCGCCTCCTGCTTTGAGGACGGCATAGATGGCAATGATAAGCTGGAGAGAGCGCTCCATGTGAATGCCAACAAGGACATCGGGCCCAACACCGAGCGTCTGCAGATGGTGGGCGAGCTGATTGGCGCAGCGATTCAGTTCAGCATAGGTCAGGTCTTGCCTTTCGAAGCGTAATGCGAGCTGATTGGGTGTGCGAGCTACCTGAGCTTCAAAGAGGTCGGGTTGGGTCTCTGTGTGTGGGAAAGGAACCTGGGTGTTATTCCAGATATGTAAGATCTGTGCGCGCTCGGTCGTGGTGAGCAGAGGGAGGGTGACCAATGGCTGGTTGGGTTGGTCGGCGGCAGCGGCGAGGAGTGTATGCATATGATCCAGGAGACGTTCAATAGCAGCAGTCTCGATGCGGCCATGATCATATTGCAGCAAAAGTGTTAGTTGTGGCCCAGGAATGGCCGTGATATTTAGAGGATAGCTCGTCTGCCCGGCCACATATCCCATCTTGACCATCAATGGAGTTTCTTCTGACCTCTCGTTTTCGTTTTCTCGCGTTGTGATGCTCCCAAGAGGGTAATTTTCGAAGGTAAAGAGGCTCTCAAAGAGGGGCGTCCCACGTGGAACCTGACTCCAGTTTTGTACGTGTACCAGTGGTGTGTATTCATATTGGCGCATTTCACTATACTGGGTCTGTAACGTTTGTAGCCAGGAGATCAGCGTTGCCTCTGGCTGGATGTGGACGCGTATTGGTAAGACATTGACGAAGAGTCCGACCATCGCTTCTACACCATCGATGTCAGCAGGACGACCGGAAAGAGTGGTACCGAAAATGATATCTTGCTGTCCACTATAATGAGAGAGAAGCAGGGCCCAGATACCCTGGACGATGGTATTGAATGTTAGCCCATGCATACGTGCAAGTTGTTGTAATGCCTCGGTAAGTTCTCCTGAGAGAGAGAGATGCTTCTCTTCATATTGATGTGTAGCTGTTGAGGGATGATCGATCCCCAGCGGTGTTGGTGCGGTCACCCCCTGTAAAGTCTGACGCCAGAAATGCTCTGCTTGCTGTAGATCCTGTTGTGCGAGCCAGGCGATGTAGTCCTGGTAGGGACGGACAGAGTGCAGGGGAAGTGTGTCTCCCTCAACGAGTGCCTGATAGACCGAAAAGACTTCCCTGTTGATAATAGGAATACTCCAGCCGTCAAGCAAGATATGATGATAGCTCCAGATAAATTGGTAACAATCATCGGCAGTTTGAATAAGGAGAAAGCGCATCAGAGGTGCCTGTGCTAGCGAAAAGCCCTGGATGCGATCCTGTTGGAGATAGGCGACCAGGCGAGCTTGTTGTTCGGCGGGAGGGTACATGCGCCAGTCTTCTGACGTGAAGGGGAGAGCCACCTGCTGCTGCACAATCTGGTGGGGTTCGTCGATCCCCTCCCAGACAAAAGAGGTGCGCAACAAGTCATAGCGCTCAATGACCTGTTGCCAGGCTTGAACCAGGGCCCAGGGCTGGAAAGACCCCTGGAGGAGAAAGTTGATTTGAATAATATAGTCACCGCTGTCAGGGGTATAGAGGGAGTGGAAAAGGAGCCCTTGCTGTAAGGGTGAGAGAGGATAGATGGCCTGTAACGGACAATCAGGACGCTGCAAACGATCAATTTGTTCCTGTGAGAGGCGCGCCAATGAGAAGTCTGAGTGGGTAGGTCTGGCAACAAGGTCTTGCTCAGTGGCGCTTGTGAAGGGCGTATCGCTTAGCGTGACGTTGCTAGCAAGGGCAGCGATAGTAGGATATTGGAAGAGTAGGCGTGGAGTAAGTTGAATGCCAGCCTGTTTAGCGTGCGAGACCACGCGAATACTCAAGATAGAATCACCGCCCAGAGAAAAGAAATTGTCATGAATGCCAATCTGTTCGACGGGTTCGATATGAAGCACATCGCCCCAGATCTGTGCCAGAAGCTGTTCTGTTGCTGTCTGTGGAGCGACAAATGGCTGTTCACGAATGGTCTGATTTGTATCGGGAGCAGGTAATGCTTTGCGGTCAAGTTTGCCGTTAGGTGTCATAGGCAAAGCTTCAAGCTGTATGAAAGAGGAAGGCACCATATAAGTAGGCAGTCTGGTTTGTATATATTGTCTCAGATCCTGGTTCTTGATCTGTGCTTCTGACGCGAGCACTACATAGGCGAGCAGGCGCATCTCTTCTGTCTGTGCTGTTTGAGCAATGACAGCAGCTTGGCGGACCATTGGGTGAAGCAGTAACGCATGCTCAATCTCGCCCAACTCGATGCGGTACCCATGCAGCTTAATTTGCAGATCGCTGCGCCCCAGATATTCTAGTTGACCATTCTGATGATAGCGAGCCAGGTCGCCTGTTTTATAGAGTCGTGCCCCAGGTGTAAGGCTAAAAGGATCAGCAATAAATCGTTCGGCGGTCAGGTCAGGTCGATGTAAGTAGCCGCGTGCGATGCCTAGACCTCCAATATAGAGGTCGCCGGCTATACCTTGAGGGACCAGATGGAGTTGTGAGTCCAGGAGATAGATCTGGGTATTGGCGATTGGCTGTCCCAATGTCACTTGGTCTGGGATGGTGTCGAGCTGCGCACTGGTAGACCAGATCGTCGTTTCCGTGGGGCCATACATATTATGTAGCGAGCCTGTGATTTGTGCGCCTACCTGCTGTGCCAGTGTCAGGGGCAGAGCTTCACCTCCGACGAGCAAGTGGCGTATTCTATTGAGCTGTTTGTTTGACGTATCGTGCTCCATAAAGGCACGTAACCAGGAAGGTGTGCATTGTAGATGGGTAATATGAGTGTGAGCTAGATGAGATGGCAAAGAGAGACCAATCTCGGTCTCAGTGTGAATAATGACTTCAAATCCGTGGCTGAGAGTCCAGAAGAGTTCAAGCACAGAGATGTCGAAGCTGATACTTGTGAGCGCAAGCCATATATCCCCCTCTTGATAATCGAGTCTTGCATCCATACCAGTAAAGAAGTTGATTACATTCCCATGTGTGATCTGGACGCCCTTTGGCTGGCCCGTTGAGCCAGAAGTGTAGATCACATAGGCCAGATTTTCTAATTGTACCCGGCAGGTCGGCGTATGAGCCAGATGCTCGTCGATCAGCAGATGCCAATCGCGATCCAGGCAAAAGATGGGAGCGTGAATGGGGGGTAAGTGGCTCAGCAAGCGTTGTTGGGTAAGGAGAACTGCGACTTGAGCATCGGAGAGCATAAAGGCAATGCGTTCGATAGGATAGGTGGGATCAAGAGGAACATAAGCGCCGCCAGCTTTGAGAATCGCTAGCAGGGCCACAACCATTTCCGGGGAGCGCTCCACATAGACGCCCACGAGCACATCCGGTCCTATTCCCATCTCGCGTAGATAGCTAGCAAGCTGGTTGGCTTGTCGATTTAGATCGTCATAAGAAAGAGAAAACTGTCCGCAATGTAGTGCAGTTGCGGCAGGTGTGCGATTTGCCTGCATCTCAATGAGCTGATGTAAGCCCACCACAGCAGGTAGTGGCATCAGAGACGTATTGACGGTATGGATAAGATATTCGAGTTCCTGTGGAGAAAGGATATTTAGATTTGCAACAGCTTGCTCTGGCATGGCAATCAATGTGGTCAGCAAGTGGTGGAAGTGAGCCTGGAGCCGTGTGATGGCGGTATCCTCAAAACGCGCAGTGTCGTAACTCATCAGCGTCATGAGTTGCGATCCGGGGAAGACCGTGATCGTCAGAGGATAACTGGTTTGTCCAGAAGTGTGTCCTCCCAGGATTTTCAGGCCATCTTCTGTGGATGGCAACGGAGAGGCCATGTCCATCGGGAAATTTTCAAAGATGAAGAGGTTCTCAAAGAGAGGTATTCCATGTGGAACCTGACTCCATGCCTGCACCTGTACGAGTGGAGTATATTCATGTTGTCGCATTTCGCTCTGTTGAGTTTGCAATTCCTGGAGCCATGTAACCATAGAAAGCTCTGGACGGATATGGACGCATATAGGTAGAGCATTCACAAAGAGTCCAACCATCGATTCAATGTCATCAATATCTGTAGGGCGACCTGAAACGGTGGTCCCAAAAACGACATCTTGTTGTCCACTATAACGTGAGAGAAGCAAGGCCCAGGCTCCCTGGATAATAGTATTGAGTGTTAACTGGTAGGTGCGTGCCATTTTCTGTAGAGCGTTGGTTGCATTGACCGAGAGCTGTTGACTGTTGTCTCTATAAGAATGTATCCGGCTTGTTGGCTGTGTTTGTGTATGCTCAATGCCTAATAGTGTAGGTGTTGTTATACCTTGTAGTGTATTGCGCCAGAAGTGTTCTGCCTGTTCTTTATTCTGGTGTTGAGCAAGCCAGGCAATGTAGTCCTGGTAAGGCCGTACAGATTGAAGCTGTGCAGAATTGCCCTGGCAGAGAGCCTCATAGCAGATAAAAACGTTCTTGAGGACGAGAGGTAGGCTCCAGCCATCGAGCAAAATGTGATGATGACTCCAAATAAACTGGTAGGTATCGTCTGTCAATTGGATGAGTCGGAAGCGCATGAGGGGTGACTGAGTGAGATCAAAGCCGCGTGTGCGATCATCTTCCAGATAAGTAAGGAGTCGGGCTTGTTGCTCAGCGAGGGAATAGGCGCGCCAATCATCTGTTGCAAAAGGAATGCTTATCTGGCGATGCACAATTTGTAGTGGCTCATCGAGCCCGTCCCAGATAAAGCTTGTACGTAGCACTGCATTGTGTTCTATCACTTGCTGCCAGGCCTGGATAAAGAAATTGCAATGAACATGTCCCTGGAAGATAGTATTAAACTGAACGATATAGTCTCCACTTTCGGGGGCATAAAGGCTTTGGAAGAGGAGCCCGGTTTGTAAGGGAGAAAGTGGGTAGATGGCCTCGATATGACGATCATGACTCAGCAGGGTGTCAATCTGAGCCTGGGAGAGTCCAGCTAACGGGAAATCCGAAGGTGTGTATCCACCAACGTCAGGCAACTGACAGTGAGCGATGAGGCGACGTACGTTTTGTTGATAATTCTGGGCAAGGTTTTCAATGGTAGTTTGATGATACTGTTGTTCGTTATAGATCCATTGCATGCGTAATTGCCTGTTGCTGATACTCGCGCTAATTTCGAGCAAGTATTGAGAAGCCTTTGGGTAGTTGATGTTCAGGCTATAATCCTGTGTTTCGGCATGAAAAAGCATTGTCTCGGAGGGAACGAGATCGAATTGTCCCAGGTAACGGAAAAGCAATTGTGGGTCTGTCATTGCGGGTATCGGTGCTTGTACAGTATCCTCATCATCCTCATCATCCTCATCCAGATTGAAATAGCGAAGAAGTCCATAGCTGAGACTATGGCGTGATGCAGCTCGTAGGCGTTCTTTTGTCGTTTTTAGTCCCTCTGCAATTGTCTGTATACCTTCCAGGCTTAATAGCAGAGGGTAGAGATTGGTAATGCGTCCGACAGTATGTGAAAGATCGACATTTGCACTATAACGTCTGCCATCCTCAAAACCGATCATATATGAGTGATAGCCCAGCCAGTCACTGAGTGTTTGTACCAGAGCGGTTAAGAGGATATCCTGAATCTGTAAGTGGTATGTCGTTGTCACTTGATATAGGAGTGCTAGCGTCTCTTCTTCACTCAAGGCGGTTTCAACAGTATGGTAGGCTTGCGTTGCTGCATCGTGTGTCGAGAGATCAATATCTGTAGGAAGAAGAAAACATGTTTGTTGTGCGAAATCAAGCCAATAAGCCATTTCGTCTTGAATTGCAGGTTTTTGAGCATAATCGCGGAGAAAATGGGCCCATTGTTGATAAGAGGTAGTTTTTGCGAGTAATTTTATATACTGACCTTGATGTATTTGTGTGTAAAAGGTGCACAGGTCTGCTAGCAAAATGTGCCAGGATTGTTCATCTACCACAAGATCATGGATGACTATTGCAAGCTTATGGGTTGAACTGGTGCCTGTATCAAAATAGGCCATGCGGATGAGAGGCCCCTTTGCCAGGCTAAGATGAGTGCGCATACGCACGATGTGTTCGGCGATAGAAGAGTTTTGACTTTCGAGGGGTAGAGAGGACAAATCAATCATCTCGAAAGGCACTTGAGCATCGACAATTGCGTTTGTTTGTTGCCAGCCATCTTCGGTTTCATGAAAGCGCAAACGTAAAGCATCATGATGGATTAATAAATAGGCCACAGCTTGCTTTAGATGAGCAGGAGAAAGCGGATGTTGAGTTGTCAGTAGTAATGCGTGGCTGGAGAGAGAAGGTTCAACATATTTTTGTGCAAAGAACCAGTGCTGAATGGGTGTGAGCGTAACAGGGCCGAAGACCATGCCTTGTTCAGCTACAACTGTGGGGGAGGTATCAGTTTGTGTGAGTACATTGGCAAGGCCAGCAATAGTCGGAAACTGAAAGACCTGCCTGGGAGTTATATGCAGCCCAGCTTGCCGTGCCTGTGCGACGACTCGGATGCATAGAATGGAATCGCCGCCCAGCGTAAAGAAATTGTCATGGACACCAACTTTTCCTATTCCAAGCGTGTTAGACCATATTTCAGCCAATGTTTGCTCCGCGGGGGTGCGAGGAGCAACATAAACCTGCTCGCTGCCGATGTGAGTATAATCGGGCGCGGGCAATGCAAGCCGGTCGATTTTACCATTGGGAGTTAGGGGCAATGTCTCCATGAAGATAAAGGCAGAGGGAAGCATATAGGCGGGAACCTGTTGGCTTAACCCTGTGCGCAAGACGTGCTCGGTCGCGCGATCAGATTGATCAGTGGTTACATAGGCGATGAGCCTTTTGGTGTCGTTTTTGTCTTTATGCGCCAGAACCGCGCACTCACGAATACCAGGCAGTTGTTTAATGATGCTTTCGATCTCGCCTAACTCGATACGGTAGCCACGAATTTTCACCTGTAGGTCCAGGCGACCCAAATATTCCAGCGTCCCATCGGCGCGATAACGAGCGCGGTCCCCAGTTTTGTAGAGGCGAGCACCAGGTTGAATGCTCCAGGGGTGAGGAACAAATTTTTCGGCGGTCAAGTTTGGTCGTTGAAGGTAACCACGCCCCAGCCCGATGCCACCGATGCACAACTCGCCAGCAACCCCCACTGGTACGGGTTGATAGTTGCTATCAAGAACGTAAGCCTGCATATTGATGATGGGGTGACCAATGGGAACTGCCCCTGTATGAGCCGGTTTCCTCGTAGAGACTTCATAGATGCAGCAACCCACAGTGGTCTCTGTTGGTCCATATTCATTGAAAAGGCGTGTATCTGGTGTATAGGTTTGCCAGAAAGAGAGCAACTCGCTTTGTAAGGCTTCGCCACCAATGACCAGCGCACGAGCGCGCCCGGCCAGCGTCTCGCCGGTCAGGGTCTGGTTAAGGATCTCCAGGTGAGAGGGAGTGATTTTGAGCAAACTCATATTCTTAGCCTGCTCAACAGTAGTACTAAGAGCTTCAATGTCCAGGTCAGGGTTTAGTAGTTCAACTGTGCGGCCAGTCAAAAGAGGCGTGAAGATGCTGGTGACGGTCAGGTCAAAACTAATAGAGGAGTGGATGAGCGCGCCAGTGCCAGTGGCAACTTCATAGGTGTTGCAACTCCAGTGAAGATAGTTAAGCAAACCCTGGTGATGGATCATAACCCCTTTGGGCTTGCCAGTTGATCCAGAAGTATAGATCACATAAGCCAACTGTTCAGGCTGTTGTACGCGGGTCGTATTCTCCTGGCTCTGCTCACTGAATTGTTCCCAGTCGCGATCCAGGCAAATAATCTGGCCGGTGTGTGCAGGCAATATGGATAAGTTGTGTGTGAGTGTGAGAAGAACTGGAGCTCGCGATTCTTTCAAAATAAAGGAAAGCCGCTCAGAGGGATAGCCAGGGTCGAGTGGGAGGTAAGCCCCTCCGGCTTTGAGAACACCTAGAATAGCTATAAGCATATCAAGCGAGCGATTCATACAGATGCCAACAAGGACTTCAGGCCCGACGCCGTTTTGTTGCAACCAATGGGCAAGCTGGTTAGCACGAGCATTCAGCTGGTGATAGGTCAGGCTTTCGCCGCGAAACTTTGCCGCAATAGATGTAGGTGTACGTTTAACCTGGGCTTCAAAGAGTTCATGAACGTAAGGAGAGTATGTACATTCTTCGTACGTATCGTTCCACTCAACGAGCATCTGTTGGCGCTCTGTAGGAGTAAGGGGAGAGAGCATGCCCAGGCACTGATCGGGGTTGTGGACCATGCTTTCCAGCAATGATTGGAGATGAGCAAGCATATGCTTTATTGCGACACTATCGAAGCGGCTACGCTCGGATTGAAGCTTCAAAATGAGTTGTTGTCCGGGGATAATGGTAAGCGTGAGAGGATAATTCGTTTGTTCATCTGTGTGCCCTCCCAATAATTCCAATTTTGTCTGAGTTTGTTGTTGTGCTGTTGCTTGTGCTAGAGGATAGTTCTCAAAGGCGAGAATGCTTTCAAAAAGTGGGGTGCCGTGCTCTACATCGCTGTGTTTTTGTACTTGTGCCAGTGGGCTATATTCATACTGGCGTAACTCTGTGAGTTGGAATTGGAGATGGTGCAGCCACGAAAGCAGCTTTTGAGCGGGATTGAGACGCACTCGTACAGGTAATGTATTGATAAAGAGCCCGACCATCGACTCTATCCCTGTAATTTCTGTTGGTCGCCCTGACACCACTGATCCAAATATGACATCATTCTGGTTGCTGTAGCAACTGAGCAAAAGAGCCCATGCGCCTTGTAATGCAGTATTAAGCGTTATATGGTGCTGGCGCACCATACTTTGTAAACGTTGGGTAAGATCGACCGATAACGGGATGATGCACTCGTCATACCCACTTTCCTGGGTAGGAGGGTGATCAATCCCCAATGGTGTTGGAGCTGTAAATCCTTGTAGAAGCTGATGCCAGTATGCATCAGCTTTTCCGGTATCTTGACGTTTTAACCATGAAATATAATCGCGATACGGTCGTGTAGGAGCCAGATAAATGGCCTCTTTGCGGCAGAGCATCTCGTAGCAGGAGAAAACGCTACTTAAAATAATAGGGAGGCTCCAACCATCGACTAAGATATGGTGGTGGCTCCAGATAAACTGATAGATATTGTTTTGAATTTGAATACAACACAGCCTCATTAATGGAACTTCCGACAGATCAAAGCCACGAGCACGGTCTGCCTGAAGGAAAGCCGTCAGATGTTCCTGTTGCTGTTCTGGCGTCCATGCACGCCAGTCATAAAATGAAAAAGGGATAGTAACCTTTTGATAGACGACCTGCAGAGGTTTGTCTATTTCATCCCAGAGGAACGCAGTCCGCAATACTGAGAAGTGATGAAGCACATGGTTCCATGCCTCTTCAAACAAAGACATGTTCAAGTTGCCTCGCATGCCAATGTTGACTTGCTCTATATACATGCCCTTATCAGGTGCAAAGAGGCTATGGAAGAGCATGCCTTGTTGCATAGGGGAAAGAGGATAGATATCTTGAATTATGCGAGAAGTTGTTTGCATGTTATTTCACCTTTTTCTTCTTGAGCTTTGCGACCAGCTTGTTCAGGTCTTTCTGGTTGAGTTCAGCCTCTGGAAAATCTGAGGGTGTGTACCCGCCAGCCTTACTTGATTTGCAATGTGTAATAATCTCACGCAAAATTTGCAGATAGTTATGCGCCAGGGTTTCAATCGTTTCTGGGCGATGTATGTGTTGGTTGTACGTCCAGATCATATAGAACTGGCCGCCGGTGATGCTGCTATTAATGTCTAATAAGTGTTCCCGATGCCCCGCTGGACTGCTGGTTGCACCGCTTGATTCTGGCGCAGGTGTAAATAAACCTGTTTCGGGAGCAACCTGATCAAATTGCCCCAGGTAGTTGAAGCTTAACTCTGCTTCTGGCTGTGTGCGTAGCTTCATAATCTCTTCTGTTTCCTGTGCAAGATAACGTAAGATGCCAAAGCCAATACCTCTTTGGGGTATTTTATGTACTTGCTCTTTGATCGTCATGATCTCGTCTCTGAGTTGTGTGCTTTCTCCCAGGTCTAAGTGGACAGGGTAGATGCTGGTGAACCAGCCAACGGTCCGGGAAAGATTGATGTCTTCCAGGATCTCTTCTCGTCCATGACCCTCAATGTGAAGCAGAAGTGAGCGCTGTTGAGTCCACTGGCTGAATGTTTTTGCCAGTGCGGTAAGCAATATATCGTTAATCTGGGTGTGATAGGCGGCAGGGACATCCTGGAGCAGGGCTTTTGTCTCTTCTGCACTGAGTGAAACGACAGTCGCTTGTGTAGAAGTGAGCGAGTTCGTGTCCGCCTTATAATCTACTGGTAAGTGTGATGAGTGTTTGCTTGTTGTCTCCAACCAATAGTCAAGTTCTTTCTGCAACACTTCTGATTGAGCATATTCAACAAGTTGCTGAGACCAGTGTTGAAATGAGCTTGTCTTCTCTGGTAGCTCAACTGGCTGGTTGTGGCTGATTTGCTCGTAGACTGTCTGTAAGTCTGCTAGCAAAATGCGCCAGGAGACGCCATCAACAGCCAGATGGTGAATGATAATGAGTAGCCGACCAGGTTGATCGATACCTAGCTCGAAGTAGACGAAGCGGGCGATGGGCCCTTGTGCCAGGTTAAGGCTTGCCTGCATTTGAGCCGCGCACATTTCAAGTGCGTCGTGGTGCATTGCTGGCTGAAGATTGGAGAGGTCTATCACTGTAAAAGGAACAGCTTCCAGGGCTGCATTTGTTTGTTGCCAGCCATCCTCGGTCTGAACAAAGCGCAGGCGTAAGGCGTCGTGATGCGTGAAGAGGGCACTAATGGTCTGTTGAAGGATGCCAGGTGTGAGCTGGCTATGGGTCGAGAGGAAGACCGCGTGATTCCAATGATGCGGCTCCGGTTGCTTTTGGTCAAAGAACCAGTGCTGAATAGGAGTCAGAGGAACCAGCCCGGTAACCATACTCTGTTCGGCTATAATGCCAGGTGTGGTAGCAACTATGGTCGCTAGCTCGGCGATGGTTGGATATTGGAAGATCTGCTTGGGTGTAAGGCGCAGGCCTGCCTGTGCCGCACGCGTTACGATCTGGATGCTCAAGATGGAGTCGCCGCCCAGTGAGAAGAAGTTATCATGAGTGCTCACCTCTTTAACACCTAATACTTGTGCCCAAATGTCGGCTAGCGTTTTTTCGATAGTTGTGCTGGCTGCTACAAAGGAACTCTCACCTGCGAGTTGTTGATAGCCGGGCGCTGGCAACGCTCGACTATCAATTTTGCCATTGGGAGTTAATGGGAAGGCTGTGAGCGTTACAAATGCGGTCGGGATCATATACTCTGGCAGTTTTTCCTGCAGCGCATTGCGTAACTCATTCCCGATGGTCTCGCCTGGTTGATCTGTGACGACATAAGCAACGAGCCGTTTTGTGCCTGGTATATCTTCGCGTACAATGACGATGCACGCACGAATGGCGGGATGTTGTGCCAATACGGCTTCAATTTCACCAGGTTCAATGCGGAAGCCTCGGATCTTTACCTGCTCATCGATACGTCCCAGATATTCGAGGTCTCCATTGGGCTGATAACGGGCCAGATCGCCAGTTCTATAGAGCCGCGTGCCTGGTAGATCGCTAAACGGATTGGCAACAAAGCGTTCACTGGTCAACGTTGGTCTATTCAAGTATCCTTGCGCTAGGCCCGCACCGCCAACGTAGATTTCCCCGGCGACACCCAGTGGTACTGGCTGCATCCACGAATCGAGCAGATAGATTTGTAGATCAGGAATAGCGCGACCAATCATACTGCTAGAAGCAGAGATAATGTCTGCGAGTGTGAGAGGGCGATACGTGACATGAACGGTCGTTTCCGTGATGCCATACATATTGACAAGCTGCGGTCGCTGATCTCCGTGCAGTTCAAACCACGGTCGCAGGCTCTGTAGCTCCAGGGCCTCTCCACCAAAGATGATGTAGCGTAAAGCCAGTGATTTGCGTTGCTCCACTGCCTCTTCTACTTGCATAAGTTGACGAAAAGCGGAAGGTGTCTGGTTAAGCACAGTGACTTTTGCATCCTCTAAGAGATCGTAGAAGGATGCGGGCGAGCGGCTGACCCAGTATGGTACAACGACGAGCTGACCACCGAGCAATAGTGCCCCCCAGATCTCCCAGACAGAGAAGTCGAAGGCATACGAATGGAAAAGTGTCCATATATCTTGATCTGTAAAATTGAACCACGCCTGTGTCGCATGAAAGAGACGAATGACGTTGCTGTGGGGAATAAGCACGCCCTTGGGCCTGCCAGTTGAGCCCGATGTGTAAATGACGTAGGCAGGATGATCGGTGTGAGCGTAAGCCGGCGGGTTTTCGATACTATATTGAGCAATAACAGGCCATTGTGTATCCAGGAGAATGGTTATTGCATGATGAGATGGTAAGGACGACACGAGCTCTTGCCGTGTGAGTAGCACCGGTATAGCGGCATCCTCAAGTATGTAGGCCAGGCGTTCCTGCGGATAGGCTGGGTCCAGTGGGACATAGGCCCCGCCAGCTTTAAGAATAGCCAGGATGCCGATTACCATTTCCAGTGATCGTTCGACGCAGATGCCAACTACTGTGCCGGCGCGAACTCCCTGATCGCGTAGATGCCATGCAAGTTGATTCGCACGTTGATTGAGTTGGCTATACGTCAGGTGCTCGTGTTCAAACGTAGCGGCGATGGCTTTGGGATTCCATTCGGCTTGAGCTGCAAAGATCTCATGCAGGCAGGTATTTTGCCGATAGTCAGCAGCTGTTGTATTCCACTCAGTAAACAAATATTGTCGTTCAGCGGTGTTGAGCGGAGATAATGTAGCCAGCATCTGATCAGGGTTGGCAACGATGTTTTCGAGTAATGTTTGCATATGTTGCGATAGGCGTGCAATACTGGCGTCATCGAAGCGGCTGCGGTCGTACATGATTTTCAGCGTTATCTGTGGACCTGGTTGGGCAACAATAGTAAGGGGATAGTGTGTTTGCTCTCGTGAAGCGGCTGCCCGCACCTGCAAACGATTTTCCCGCTGTATCCCCTCGCCAAGAGGATAATTTTCAAAGACAAACATACTCTCAAAGAGAGGGGTGCCGCGTGGAATCTCGCTCCAGCCCTGTACTTGCGCTAATGGACTATATTCATATTGGCGCATCTCGCTCTGCTGATTTTGTAAGGTATGTAACCAGGGCAAAAGGTATTCTTCAGGACGTAGCCGTACGCGAACGGGCAATGTATTGATAAAGAGCCCAACCATCGTTTCAATGCCCTGGATATCTGCTGGGCGGCCAGAAACGGTCGTGCCAAAGACCAGATCGTTCTGGCCGCTATAGTGTTTGAGCAACAGCGACCAGGCTCCCTGCAGCACGATGTTGAGCGTGAGGTGCTGCTCGCGTGCCAGGAGTTGTAGTGCCTGGGTGGTTACCGTTGGCAGATAGAGTAGCCGTTCCCCGGTGTGTTGTTCATGGTCCGGCAGGTTAATGGGAGTATGGTCAATCCCCAATTGTGTTGGTGCAGAGAAGCCGTGCAACGTTTGTTGCCAGAAGGTTGCGGCTTGTGCAAGATCCTGTTTTACCAGCCAGCTAATATAATCTTGATATGGACGGGTGGGCGCTAATTGCACCATATTTTTGGCGCAAAGATTGTCATATGCGGTGAAGAAATCGTTGAGCAGCAAGGGTAAGCTCCAACCATCCAGGAGGAGATGGTGATGACTCCAGACAAATTCATAAGTATCATCGGTAAGTTGAACAAGAAGTATGCGCATCAAAGGAGCCTGAGAGAGGTTAAAGCCCTGTGCCCGATCAGCTTGTAGATAGGTCTGCAACTGGGCCTTTTGTTCTGCTTCAGTGTACTCACGCCAATCGAGCAGGGCAAAGGGAACTGATACACGATGGCGTACGATTTGTAGCGGCGTATCCAGGTTTTCCCGGATGAAAGCTGTACGCAAGATGCTATAACGGTCCATGATGTATTGCCATGCTTCTTGCCATGCAATTGTGTTGAGTTCTCCCTGAAGTGTGAAGTGTATCTGTGTGATGTAGTCACCGCTATTGGGAGCATAGAGTGTATGGAAAAGGAGCCCACTTTGCAGCGGTGAAAGAGGATAGACGGCCTCGACTTGCCGATCATTGCCAAAAACTGCATCTATCTGTGTCTGCTTCAACTGAGCTAACGGGAAATCTGTGGGGGTATATCCGCCCACTGCAGGATTCTGACAATGGGCAATAAGTGCTTGCAATGTTTGTATGTATGTTTGTGCCAGTGCTTCAATGGTTTCATGCTTATGTCTGTTCTGGCTGTATGACCAGCTAAGGTATAACTGACCACGACTAATGCTGCCGTTGATGTCAATGAGATGTTCACGTCTTCCCTGCGAACTTACGACCAGACCAGAGTTTTCATAGGCCGGGCTGAAGAGGCTGGAATCATGAAGTATCTGATCAAACTGGCCCAGATAGTTAAAGCTCAATTCGGCAGCTGGCAGTGCACGTAGCTGGGCTAGCATTTCACTATCAGCAGCATCACGCGGAGGATGACAGAGATAGCGTAAGAGGCCATAACCAATCCCCTGTTGTGGAATGTGGCGCAAGCTTTCTTTGATCTGCTTAAGCGACTCACCGAGCGAAAGATTGCTGCCGGGATCTAACATCACCGGATAAAGAGTCGTAAACCAGCCGATAGTGCGGGAAAGATCAACATTGTCCAGAATATCCTCGCGCCCGTGTCCCTCAAGATGAATGAGGTGTGAGCTTTGTCCCGTCCAATGGTTCAGTGTGAGCGCTAATGCTGTGAGCAGTATGTCGTTAATCTGTGTGTGATACGCTGTGGATACGCGATGGAGCAGTGCCTGAGTGTCGTCTGTATTGAGTGAGACGATTACATTGTGTGCTGAAGCAACAGAATTTTCCTCCTGCGTATAATCCACCGGCAAGGGTTGTATTGCACGAGAAGTTTGTGCCATCCAGTAGGGCAATTGTTGCCATAGTTCTGGTGACTGTGCATAGTCGGTGAGCTGCAATGCCCAGTGCTGGAACGAAGTTGTCTTGGCCGGTAAGCGAGGAATCATGCGTTCTTGCAACTGTTGGTAAACAGCCTGGAAGTCCTCAAGGAGGATATGCCAGGAGACGCCATCGGTAGCCAGGTGATGGATAATGATAAGGAGCCTGCCGGGCTGTGTGCTGCCAAGATCAAAAGAGACCATGCGGAACAATGGTCCCGTGACAAAATTGAGGCTTGTCTGCATGCTGGCTGCAATGCGCTCGATAGTGTCCTTTTGTGTCTCAGTTGCAAGCGTAGAAAGATCAATTGTCGTCGTTGGGGCATGTCTTGCATCTGGTGCTGCGTTGCTCTGCTGCCATGCGTCATCATCTCCACGCATCAGGCGTAGACGAAGGGCATCATGATGTTTTAAGAGAGTCGTAGCTGTTTCTTGTAAAAGCGCAGGCTGGAGTGGATGACGAGTCGTTACCAGCATGGCCTGGTTCCAGTGATGTGGCTGCGGCTGTTGCTGTGCAAAGAACCAGTGCTGGATGGGCGTGAGTGGCACATTACCAGTGATCAAGCCCTGTTCGGCCTCGATGACTGGCTGCGTATCGGCTAATTCGGCTAATTCGGCTATGCTTGGATGTTGGAAGAGCTGTTTGGGTGTGATATTGAGTTGAACCTGTTTTGCACGCGATACAATCTGGATGCTTAGGATCGAATCGCCGCCGAGCGCAAAGAAGTTATCGTAGATACTGATCTGCTCTACTTTCAATACTTCAGACCAGATCTTTGCCAGTATACGCTCTCTGTCTGTGCGAGGAGCTACAAAAAGCTGCTCTCTGTGTATCTGTGTTGGGTTCGACAGTACCAGGGCTTTGCGGTCCACTTTGCCATTGGGGGTCAGTGGAAGCGCCGTTTGCTGGATGAAGCGTGCAGGGACCATATAGTCAGGTAATTGCCCTTGTGTATAGGCACGGAAATCTTGTTCTGTAAGAGCGGTTTCGTTTGACTTGATCACAACATAGGCGATTAATTGTTTGTGGCCCGGTGCATCCTCGTGCGCGATAACTGCTGCTTCCTGAACGGCAGGGTGTCGGGTGAGAACACTCTCGATCTCACCAATTTCGATGCGATAGCCACGCAGCTTGATTTGTTGATCGCGGCGACCCAGATAGTCCAGGGTGCCATCGTCGCGATAGCGAGCCAGATCGCCAGTACGATAGAGCCGTGCCCCAGGCTTATCACTGAAAGGATGAGCAATGAAGTGCTCGGCAGTGAGATCTGGCCGGTGCAGATAGCCCTGCGCGATGCCAGCCCCACTCAGATAAAGTTCGCCCGTGACCCCGATTGGAACGAGCTGGAGGTGTGCATCGAGCAGGTAGACCTGGGTATTGGCGATGGGTCGTCCAATGGGCACAGCACCATCATCCTGAGCCGCAAGATCAGCCCAGGTCGAATAGGTCGTATCTTCAGTTGGTCCATAGAGGTTGCAGACACGTTGAATACCTGGTAGCGCAAAAAGATCACGTACCAGTGAACGCTGCAAGGCTTCGCCCGCGAGATTGACCACGCGGACCGACGCGGGCACGCTCCCACTACGCACCAACTCCGCCATTGCAGATGGCACTGTATTGATCAAGCGGACCTGTTCTGCTGCTGGCAAGCTTGGCAGGGCCAGGGCATTCTCGGCGAGGATGATCGTGCCGCCCCAACTCAGCGGGACAAAAAGCTCGAAGACGGAGAGATCGAAGCAGATGGAGGTCGAGGCGAGCATGCCTTGTAGACAGGTTGCATCAAACTGCTCGCGTGCCCAATATAAGAAGGGAGCGGTATTGCGATGCCGGATGCATACCCCTTTGGGCGTGCCTGTAGAGCCGGATGTATAGATTACGTAGGCGAGGTGTTCGCTGGTGACTTCGCTGTGTACCGGGGTCAACGGTTCGGGGGCGATGCGCTCCCAATCCGTATCCAGGCAGAGTACCTCTATCCCCTGGACCGGGATGCGGTCGCGGAGGGCTGCCTGCGTAAGCAAGACAGTGATGTGAGCATCGAGTACCTGAAAGATCAGGCGCTCCTGTGGATAGTTCGGGTCGAGTGGAACATAAGCCCCGCCCGCTTTGAGGATAGCAAGGAGACTGATGAGCATATCCGGGTTGCGATGCATACAAACGCCAACCAGAGTATCAGGACCGACACCCAGATGTTGTAAGTGATGAGCGACTTGCGTAGCCTGCTCGTTGAGTTCGCGGTAGCTGACCTGCCGCGTGCCATCGATAAGCGCGATCCCTTCCGGCGTGCGAGCAGCTTGCGCCTCAAAAAGGTCATGAATGCATGCTGCTTGTGGATAAGCTGTCTGTGTTGCATTCAATGTGTGCAACAAGGAGTGCTTCTCTGTGGCGGAAAGGTAAGAGATGCTTCCCAAAGATTGTTGAGGATCGGCAATCATCGTTTCCAGGATATTCTGATAATGATAAAGCAAACGTGCAATGTCTTCTGCTGTAATCCGGTTTTGATCGTAAAAGATTTTCAAGGTAAGCTGGGGGCCGGGTAGCACCATGAGACTTAGTGGATAGCTCATTTGCTCTGCAGTGTGCATAGACTCTATGACAATATCCGTCTGCATGCTCTGTGCGCTACGGCTAAGCGGATAATTTTCAAAAACAAAGAGGCTGTCAAAGAGTGAGGTGCCTTTGGGTACTTCACTCCAGCCTTGCACTTGTGTGAGTGGACTATATTCATACTGGGATATCTCACTTTGTTGTTTTTGCAAATTGTGTAGCCAGGAAAGCACATCCTGCTCGACATGAAGCTTCACGCGCATGGGGAGCGTGTTGATGAATAGTCCGACCATTGCCTCGACACCTTTAATCTGTGCGGGCCGGCCTGAGACAACAGTGCCAAAGGCAATGTCGTTTTGACCACTATAGCGGCTCAGTAGGATTGCCCATGCTCCTCGCATTACGCTATTGAGAGTGAGATGTTGCTCACGGGCCAGTTGTTCTAATGCTTGTGTCGTCTCATCTGCAAGCGAGAGCACCTGCTCATGGTATGTCGGCTCCCCATTGCTCTGGTTTTGACGATCAATATCGAGAGTTGTTGGAGCCAGGAAGCCAGCCAACTCTCGTCGCCAGAATCTTTCCGCCTGTGCAAGATCTTGTTGTGCTAGCCAGTCTATATACCGTTGATAAGAGGGCACAGGCTCAAGCCGGGCTGGTAGCTGTCGATGGAGGGCCTCATAGTAGATAAAGACATCCTTTAGTACAATTGGTAAGCTCCAGCCATCTAAGAGAAGATGATGATGGCTCCAGATAAACTCATAGGCATCTTCGGCGACCCGGATGAAGGCGAGTCGCATGAGTGGTGCCTGTGAGAGTATAAATCCTTGTATACGATCCTCATGCATATAGGTTGCCAGCCGCTTTTGTTGCTCACCGTATGAGAAGGCACGCCAATCCTGTTGCACAAAAGGAACAACGCTATGATGGTGAACCATCTGTGCTGGACTGCTCAGACCTTCCCAGATAAAACTTGTGCGCAAGATAGAGTAACGGTCGGCTACTTGTTGCCAGGCTTGTTTAAATGCAAGAAGATCGAGTGTTCCACGGATGGTCCAGTGTACCTGTGTGATGTAGTCGCCACTTGCGGGTGCATACAGGCTATGGAAAAGGAAGCCTTGCTGTAAGGGCGAGAGTGGGTAGAGTGCCTCAATTTGATTATTTTGAATCGGCAATCTATCAATCTGGTCCTGTGTGAGCATCGCGAGCGGAAAGTCTGAGGGGGTATAACCACCAACATCAGGCCGCAGACAATAGGCAATCAAATCTCTTAATGTCTGTAAATAGGATTGGGCCAACTTGTCGATAGTTGCCTCAGAATGGAAATTCTGGCTATAAGTCCAAATGAGGCTGAGCTGACCATCGTTGATGCTGCCATTAATGTCCAAAAGATGCTGGCGTTTTCCCAACAAGCTTACCGCAGGCCCACTCGATTCATATGTCGGCTTGAAAGTCACCCCATCAGTAGCTGTATCTGGAGAAGTATCAAACTGTCCTAGATAGTTAAAGCTGAGATCAGAGGTTGGTCTGGCACATAATTGTGTCAATAGTGCATGTGTCTCTGTGTCATCGGTAACCTCACGAAGGTAACGTAAGAGGCCATAACCGATGCCTCGCTGCGGAATGTGTCGCAGAAGTTCTTTAACTGTCTTAATGGCCTGACCAGGTTCATTGTGTGCAGTGCCCAGGTCTAAACGCAGAGGGAATATGCTAGTAAACCAACCAATGGTGTGTGAGAGGTCTACCTGCTCAAAAAGATCTTCTCGCCCATGACCTTCTAAATCGATCACATGGGCAGATTGCTTGGTCCATAGGTTTAATGTGAGGGCCAGGGCAGTAAGCAAAATGTCGTTGATCTGGGTGTGGTAGGCCGTTGGGACTGAGCGGAGCAGGGCATCACTCTCTTGTTGGCTGAGTGAGATTGCAATACTACGGGCAGATGCAACTGTATTTTCCCCTGTTTGGTGATCAATGGGTAAAGTTGGATGTTCAACAAAGGTTTGGGTTAACCAGTAGTGCAACTGTTGGCGAACCTCATCGGACTGCGCGTAGGCGACAAGGTGTTGCGCCCATTGCTGGAAAGAAGTGGTTTTGGCCGGCAACTGTACCGTTTGGCCCAGACTGAGCTGTGTATACGCCGTCTGCACATCTTCCAGCAAGATGCGCCAGGAGATGCCATCAATCACCAGATGATGAGCCACCAGCAAGATGCGATCCTGCTGCGTCTCTCCCAGCTTGAAGAGCACTGCACGTAGCAGAGGCCCGGCTTGTAGATCCAGGCTGGCTTGCACCTGAGCCGCAATCTGCTCGATGACCTGCGTCTGGTGTATGGGCGAGAGATGAGATAGTTCCACAGAAGTAAAAGGAATCGATCCCTCGTATGGTGCATGGTCCTGTTGCCAGCCCTGGTCCGTGTGTTTGAAGCGTAGGCGCAGGGCATCATGTTGGCGGAGCAGATGCATGATCGCTTGTCTCAGCGTTTGTGCTGCGATGGGCTGGCGTGCAGTCAGCACCATCGCCTGATTCCAGTGCTGTGGTTGTGGTTGATCTTGTTCAAAGAACCAGTGCTGAATAGGTGTGAGGGGCACATCCCCACTGACCATCCCCTGGTGAGCATTGATGGGTGCCACTGTGTCCACTACGTGTGCAAGCTCTGCAATTGTCTGATACTGGAAGAGCTGTCTGGGCGTGAGCTGCAAGCCGGCTTGATGGGCGCGCGCAACGATCTGAATGCTGAGAATCGAGTCGCCACCCAGCGCAAAGAAATTATCATGGATGCTGACCGTCTCGATGCCGAGCACCTGCGACCAGATTGTGACGAGCGCCTGCTCATTGGTGGTGCGCGGAGCTACAAGCTCGCCCGGACGTGTCGGGTGGGCATGATTGGGATCAGGCAATGCGCGTCGGTTCACCTTGCCATTGCTGGTCAGTGGGAGCGTCTCCAGGGGCACAAACAGGGCCGGGATCATATACTCTGGGACGCGTTGCTGCAGATAGGCGCGCAGGTTCATGGGTTCTAACGCGCCTGGCTCCGGCCCAACGAGGTAAGCAACCAGACGGCGGGTCCCGTTGTGATCCTCATGGGCGATAACCACACTCTGCAGCACAGCCGGATGCTGATCCAGGACGCGTTCGATCTCGCTTACTTCGATACGATAGCCACGAATCTTGACCTGCAGATCGCGTCGCCCCAGGAATTCGATGCTGCCATCGCTGCGGTAGCGCGCCAGATCGCCGGTGGCATACATGCGAGCGCCGGGTTGGTCGCTAAAGGGATCAGGCAGAAACTTCTCCGCCGTTAATTCGGCCTGTTGCCAGTAGCCCCGAGCCAGCCCCGCGCCCCCTGTGTAGAGCTCAGCCGGGATACCGACGGGGACGGGTTGGAGATGCTGATCGAGCAGGTAGACGCTGGTATTGGCGATGGGTCGGCCAATGGGCACAGTGGAGGCGATCTGCTGTGGATCGGTCATCGGATAACAACAGGTAAAGGTCGTATTTTCCGTGGGACCATAGCCATTGATAAGACAGAGCGTTGTTTGCTGCAAGACCTGCTCGACGGCCGCAACTGCCAGGACATCGCCACCCGCCAGCAAGAGGCGTAGCGAGGCCAGATCAGCCAGATGATGCGCGACCATCTGATGGAAGAGCCCAGCGGTAAGCCAGAGCACGCTGACCAGTCGTTCGTGGAGCAGCAAAGCCAGCTCAGCGAGCGTCGGAGGCTCAGGCGGGAAGAGCACAAGGCGAGCGCCATTGAGCAGAGCGCCCCAGATCTCAAAAGTAGAGGCATCGAAGGCCAGAGGAGCCAGCTGCAAGAAGACATCCTGATCCGTAATCTGGACATAATTGGTCTCTTTGACGAGGCGCAGCACCGCACGCTGGACGGCACAGACGCCCTTGGGGGTGCCAGTCGAGCCGGACGTATACATCACATACGCCAGGTGATCAGGGCCGACGGGACTCTGTGGGTTGGCAGTTGGGAAGGACGCGACCACAGGCCAGAGGGTATCGAGGCAGAGACAGGAAACTGGTGCGTCAACGAAGCGATCCAGCAGAGGCGTCAGGGTGAGCAGCACAGGAGCGGCAGTATCGTGTAGCAAGAAGCGCAGTCGTTCCTGTGGATAGCTTGGATCGAGCGGCACATAGGCTCCCCCGGCTTTGAGGATCGCCAGTAGGCTGATGATCATGAGCGCAGAGCGTTCGAAGCAGAGTGCGACGAGCGTGTCTGGGCCAACGCCATGCGTGAGGAGATAGTGCGCGAGCTGATTGGCCCGCTCATTGAGGTGAGCATAGGTGAGTTGCTCATCAAGGAAGGTCAGCGCGATGGTGTCGGGAGCCAGACGGACCTGTGCTTCAAAATGGTCGGCGAGCGAGACGGTCTGTGGATAGTCTGTAGGCGTCATGCTCCACTGCTTCAGCATGCGTTGCTCGATGG
The DNA here is from genome assembly GCA_963850365.1 of uncultured Chloroflexia bacterium. Taxonomy (GTDB): domain Bacteria; phylum Chloroflexota; class Ktedonobacteria; order Ktedonobacterales; family Ktedonobacteraceae; genus Dictyobacter. The sequence continues at coordinate 143,278 of CAWKKX010000014.1, read as the reverse complement.
TGGTGAGCAGTGGCACCTCATAGAGAGCATACTGGGGATGGGTGATCAAGTGATGCAGCACTGTTTGCATGTGGGTGAGCAGGCGTTCAATCTGAGGGAACGCAAAGCGTTGCTGGTCGTAGATCACCTTGAGGCTTAAGTGTTGGCCTGGCAGCGCGATCAGGGTGAGGGGATAGTTTGTCTGTTCCGTGACCTTGAGTGCCTCGACCTGTAAGGTATTTTCATCAGTCGCCGCAGCCGTACTGATGGGGAAGTTCTCAAAGACAAAGAGGCTTTCAAAGAGTGATGTCCCATGAGAAACCTCGCTCCAGTTCTGGATCTGGGAAAGAGGGCTGGACTCGAATTGGCGCATCTCGCTGTGCATGGCTTGCAGAGCCTGGAGCCAGGAAAGAACCGTTGCATCAGGATGAAGGTGAAGGCGGACGGGTAGCGTATTGATGAAGAGCCCAACCATTGTCTCCACATCGGCAATATCGGCGGATCGTCCTGAGACGGTGGTGCCAAAGACGACATCATCCTGACCACTATAGCGACTGAGCACGAGTGCCCAGGCCCCTTGAAGGAGCGTATTCAGCGTCAAATGGTATGTGCGTGTTGCTTGTTGTAAAGCTCGTGTAAGATCAGAAGGGAAGACAACCACATGCTCTTGATATTCAAACTTCTTGGGGGCAGCCTGGGTTGTAGCATGATCAATCCCCAACGGAGTTGCTGTTAGAAAACCTTGGAGCGCTTGTCGCCAGAACGCTTCGGCTTGAGAAAGATCCTGTTGTTTGAGCCAGATGATGTAGTCTTGATATGGCCTTGTAGGTTCTAAGAGGTGTGTTCCCATGCGAGAGTGAGAGGTAGTAAGCAAAGACATCTCGCAAAAGAAGTGAGAGCTCCAGCCGTCGAGCAAGAGATGGTGATGGCTCCAGATAAATTCATAAGTATCATCGGCCATCTGGATAACATACAGGAGCATAAGCGGTGCATCTGTAAGATCAAAGCCATGTCGGCGGTCCTGTAGATAGGACGCCAGAAGCTCCTGTTGTTGAGAAGGTGAATATGCACGCCAATCTTCAAATGCGAAAGGCAGTTCCACATTGCGTAGCGTACAACCTGCTAACGTGCTCGAGTTGTTCCCAGAGAAAGTTCAGTGTGCAAGATTACGTGTTGCTCAATGACCCTGTGCCAGGCATCGCGAAATGCCGTGATCTTCAATCGCCCCTGTAACGTCTAACAGACCTGGGTAATATAATCGCCATCTTCAGGTGCATAGAGACTATGGAAGAGGAGTCCTTGTTGCAGTGGTGAGAGAGGATAGATCGCCTCAATTTGCGTCTGCTGACGCACCAACGCATCGATCTGGCCTTGTGTGAGCGTGGCCAGAGGGAAATCGGAAGGCGTAAAGCCACCCGCATCGGGTTGCAAACAATGCGCGATGAGTTCTTGCATAGATGTTCTTATAGTCCAGAGCAATGCCTTCAATGGTGCTAGCTGCATGGTAGCGATCTGCTATAGGTCCAGTGAATCATGCAGTTGTCCTCCACTGATATCTGCATTGATATCGAGCGAGATGCGTGCGATGTGTGCGGGCACTGACTGATAACCGGTTTACTCAGTTGATGGTGCAAAAAAGCTGTTTTGCTCTACTATCTGATCGAACTGCCCCAGATAGTTAAAGCTGATCAGCGCGGCGGGTGACGGATGTTGCCGATCAGATCTCGCGCACTTTGCTCTTCAGTGCATGCAGGTGAGCTCAGATAGCGTAAGAGTCCATAGCCAATACCACGCTGGGGAATTGCGCGCAAGTGCTCTTTGATCGTTTTGAGCGCAGTGCCTGGTCGTGCATGTCCGCTCAGATCTAGAGGACCGGGAAGAGCGTGGTAAACCAGCCGATGGTGCGCGAGAGATCGACTTGCGCAGAGAATGTCCTCGTGGTCCATGTCCCTCCAGATCGATCACATGGGCGCGTTGTCCCGTCCATTGCGAGAGCGCGAGGGCCAAAGCCGTAAGCAAGACATCATTCATCTGCGTATGATAGGCAGCAGGCACCTCATTCAAACGATGCGTTTGTCTCTTCAGGCTCAAGAGATCACCACATGGGTATGACTTGCGGCATCGTATTCGCACCGCCGTGATGATCAATCGGCAACGCGGATGGTCTCTTGAGCTAAGGGTTTGCTTGCTTATGCCAGTAGGGAAGTTGTTGCAATGTCTATAAGCTGATTGTGCATGATCTTCATAGCTTTTTGGACCAATCTTGAAACGACGTTGTTTTGGCTGGTAGTTGATGCTTGTTCCATGTGTAAGCTGTTCATGAGCTGTTTGCAGATCTTCGAGCAAGATGCGCCAGGAGATCGCATCTATGACAAGGTGATGAATCACGATAAGCAGCCGTTCCATCTGCCTAGATCCGAGATCGAAAGAGGCCACCCGCAATAGAGGACCATGTTCCATGTCGAGTTGTTGTTTGAACCCCATCAGGTATTTGTTCAATGGTTGCTGTTTGTGTAGCATGGATAAGCTGGAGAGATCGATGAGCTACAAGGGCACCTCTTTTTCGCTGGCTGCTTTTACCTGTTGCCAGTTCCCTGCAATGTTGTGATAGCGCATGCGTAAGGCATCGTGGTGAGCAATGAGGTGAGCAATAATCTCTTTCAGATGTTGTGGATCAACGTCATGATGTACATTGAGCATCATCGCTTGATTCCAGTGCTGTCTTGCGGGTTGATGCTGGGCAAAGAACCAGTGTTGGATGGGAGTCAGCGGCACAGCCCCAACGACCAGACCCTGTTGCGCCACGATCTCCGGCGCAGTCTCTCCAGTTGTAATCATTGTCGCTAGCTCGGCAATAGTAGGAGCCTGGAAGAGCTGTTTGGGAGTGATGGTCAGGCCAGCCTGATGGGCCTGTGAGACGATCTGAATGCTGAGGATCGAAGTCGCCACCCAGCGCAAAGAAGTTGTCATGGATGCCAATCTGCTCAACACCGAGCACCTGCGACCAGATGTCAGCGAGACGTTGCTCGGTCTGCGTGCGAGCAAGGACCACCTCGTGCTGTGCATTGGTCTGTGGCAGATGCATGCGCACGAGTGCTGTGCGATCCACTTTCCCATTGGGCGTCAGGGGGAGCGCAGCCAGGAAGATCAGAGCCGAGGGTACCATATATTCAGGGAGTCGCTCGTGGAGCGCCTGGCGAAGTCCTTGCTCTTCTATCCCGGCCTGTGATCCAGGAACAATATAGGCCACCAGACGTTTCGTGCCTGGGATATCTTCACGTGCCACCACGACCGCATCTTGCACGCCAGGAAGGTGGCCTAGAACACTCTCAATCTCCCCTACCTCGATACGATAGCCGCGAATCTTCACCTGCTCATCTCGTCGGCCCACAAACTCAATCTGGCCATCAGCGCGATAGCGAGCCAGGTCGCCGGTGCGATAGAGCCGTGCGCCGGGCTCATCGCTGAAAGGATGGGCAATAAACTTCTCAGCCGTTTCATCCGGTCGAGAGAGATACCCTCGCGAGAGGCTGGCCCCGCCCAGACATATTTCCCCAACGACGCCAGGTGAGACCAATTGCAGAGAAGCATCAAGGATGTAGACCTGCGTATTGGCGATGGGTCGGCCAATAGAAGGCGCTCGTCTCTGGAGTGGCTGGCTCTGCACCTCTCCTGCCGTTGCGACGACCGTGGATTCAGTGGGCCCATAGTGATTTATCAAGTGGAATGGGAGCAGGTGCTCAGGAGCATGATGCAATACATCGCCACCGGTAAGGAGGAAGCGCAGAGGAGCCTGTGCAGGCCAGGGCAAACTCAGGACACTCTCCGTCAGTGGGGTAGGGATAAAACAATGTGTAATGCGTTCAGCGAGCAGCCAATCGCGTAGATGCAATGGCGAGTGACGTGTCTCTTCGTCGGGGAAGAACAGGCTGGCACCGGCAGCGAGTGTCGGCCAGATCTCCCACACACAGGCATCAAAGGCCATGCTTGCAATCTGTGTGGTGCGGTCCTGTCCATGAAGTTGGTAGGTCTGTTGATGCCAGGTGATCAGGTTCAGCAGATTCCGATGGCTGATCTGCACCCCTTTGGGTTGGCCCGTTGATCCAGAGGTATAGATCACATACGCCAGGTTGTCGGGTTGTACACGGCTCATGGGGAGTGTGGTAGGCAACATCTCTACCTGATCCCAATCCCGATCCAGGCAGAAGAGCTGGGTTGGGGAACTCCCCGTCACGTTGGGTACCAGCTTTTCTTGTGTCAGCAGCACACAAACGCGAGCATCGGCGAGCAGATATGCAAGTCGCTCTTGTGGATAGGTTGGATCGAGTGGGAGATAGGCCGCACCAGCCTTCAGAGCAGCTAATTGACCCACCACCATAGCGATGGAACGTTCCACGCAGACACCGACCAGCATTTCAGGTCCAATGCCCCTCTGTTGCAAAGAGTGCGCGAGCTGATTCGAGCGCTCATCAAGCTCTCGATAGGTCATGTGCTGGTGGCCAGCAACGAGCGCAGACGCGTCTGGGGTACGTTGAGCCTGTGCGGTAAAAAGATGATGGAAGCACCGTTCGTGTGGATACTCCTTGTGTGTGGCATTCCACTCAACGAGCAGGTGGTGTAGCTCATCTGGTGACAGATAGGCAATCTGTGCCAGAGACTGTGTGGGGCGAGTGACCATGTTGGTTAGGATGGTCGTGAGATGGTGAAGCAGGCGAACAATATGTGTCGTCTCGAAGCGATCCTGGTTGTAACGAACCATGATCGTAAACGGTGTGCCGGGAAGAACCACGATATTGAGTGGATAGTGACTTTGTTCGAGAATCTCTGCCGGCAGGATGTTGAATTGACCTTTGTCTTGTTGAGCCGGCAGCGCAGTCTGGTTGTCTACAGGGTAATTTTCTAAAACGAGGAGGCTTTCAAAGAGAGGGATGCCGCGTGGCACCTCACTGTATCCTTGTACCTGGGTGAGAGAACTGTATTCGTACTGGTGCATCTCACTTTGCTGATCTTGTAATGCCTGTAACCAGGGGATGAGCAGCGCTTCTGGTGCGACCTGGACTCGGACAGGGAGTGTATTGATAAAGAGACCAACCATCTCTTCAATGCCTTCAATGCCTGCGGATCGTCCCGATGATGTGGACCCGAAAACAACGTCATGCTGCTGGCTGTAACGAGAGAGCAGGAGCGCCCAGGCACCCTGGAGCACGGTATGAAGCGTCAATTTGTGTTCACGCGTCATCTGTTGCAGCTGAGCAGGAAGTTCATGTGGGAAGTGAGCTCTCTCGACGCCCGCATGCTGCTCGACCATCGTTGGTGGCATGTGATCAATGCCCAGAGGCGTGGGAGCCGTAAATCCAGCTAGTGCTCGCTTCCAAAACGCTTCAGCAAGAGGAGCGTTTTGTCTCACAAGCCAGGCAATATAATCATGATACGGGCGGGTGTGCGTACGCGGGATGGATTGCCCTTCGCAGCGTGCAAGGTAAGATGTAAAGAGTTCTTTGAGGAGCAGCGGTATGCTCCAACCATCAAGCAGAATGTGATGGTAGCTCCAGATAAACGTATAGGTATCTTGCGCCATCTGAATCAGTCGCAGACGCAGAAGTGGAGCTTGTGCAAGATCGAAACCCTGGATGCGATCATGTTGTAGGCAGAGAGCCAGTTGTGCTTGCTGCTCATCAGGAGAAGAGTGAAGCCACTGTTCGTAGAGGAATGGGAGCTGAATATGTTCACGAACGACCTGTAGAGGTTCAGCCAGTGTGTCCCAAAGGAAGCAGGTGCGCAATATAGCGTGATGATCGAGCAGAGACTGCCAGGCGGCTTTAAAGGCAGGAATGTGCAGATCACCCTGTAATGTCCAACGCACTTGTACAATGTAATTGCCCTCTTCAGGTGCGTAGAGGCTATGGAAGAGAAATCCTTGTTGCAGTGGTGAGAGCGGATAGATCGCTTCAACCTGTTTATGCTGGCTCAACAAGGTATCAATCTGGTCCTGGGTCAGCACTGCTAGTGGGAAATCGGAAGGCGTAAAGCCACCCGCATCGGGTTGCAGACAATGCGCAATAAGTTCGCGTAAGGCACGTAGATAGTTCTGAGCCAGAGCTTCAATGGTCTCGGCGCGGTGGCGATGCATGCTATAGGTCCAGATCAGGTTGAGTTGTCCTCCACTGATACTGCCATTGATATCTATGAGATGCGTGCGGATGCTGTGCGGGCTGACGACCGAGCCAGACGATTCGGGTGCAGCACGCAAAAGCGTTGTGTTCTGTTGGATCTGATCGAACTGCCCCAGATAGTTGAAGCTCAGATCAGCCGCAGGGCGAGTACGGAGCTGTATAAGTGCTTCCTGTTCTTCTGTGCCATCGGCAGGTGAGCTCAGATAGCGTAAGAGTCCATAGCCAATACCACGCTGGGGAATGTGGCGCAAGCGTTCTTTGATGGTTTTGAGCGCGTCAGCAGGTGATGTCGTGCCCACGTCGCTCAGATCTAAGAGGACCGGGAAGAGCGTGGTAAACCAGCCAATGGTGCGCGAGAGATCGACCTGCGCAAAGAGATCCTCGCGGCCATGTCCCTCCAGATCGATCACATGAGCGTGCTGTCCCGTCCATTGCGAGAGCGCCATCGCCAAAGCTGTAAGCAAGACATCATTGATCTGTGTATGATAGGCAGCGGGCACCTCATGCAGCAACGATGCGGTCTCTTGCAAGCTCAGAGAGATCACCACATGGCGGGCAGACGCAGCCGTATTCGCACCGCTGTAATGATCAACTGGCAACGCATGATGCCTGGCAAGGGTTTGTGTGAGCCAATAGGGGAGTTGTTGCAAGACCGTCGCTGATTGCGCATGATCCAGCAGCAACTGGGACCACTGTTGGAACGACGTAGTTTTGGCTGGTAGCTGTGCGCGTTGTTCCAGGCTGAGCTGTTCATAGACCTGTTGCAGATCTTCGAGCAAGATGCGCCAGGAGACCGCATCGATGGCCAGGTGATGCACCACGATGAGCAGCCGATCCTGAGCCTGAGATCCGAGATGGAAAGAGGCCACGCGCACAAGAGGACCATGCTCGATGTCGAGACTCGCCTGCACATCGTTGGCCAGTTGTTCCAGGGCCTGCGTTTGTTGCATGGCGGTAAGCGTGGAGAGATCGAAGAGGTGCAAGGGGACCTGTTCATCAGGCACGTGGCTGTCCTGCTGCCAGCCTTGCTGAGCGTTGGAAAAGCGGAAGCGCAACGCATCGTGCTGGATGAGCAGATGGGCCACGGTTTGTCTGAGCACACTCGCGTTGAGGGGTTGGGTGACGCAGAGCAGCACCGCTTGATTCCAGTGCTGTCTTGCGGGTTGATGCTGGGCAAAGAACCAGTGTTGGATGGGGGTCAGCGGCACAGCCCCAACGACCAGACCCTGTTGCGCCACGATCTCCGGCGCAGTCTCTCCAGTTGTAATCATTGTCGCTAGTTCGGCAATGGTAGGAGCCTGGAAGAGCTGTTTGGGAGTGATGGTCAGGCCAGCCTGATGAGCCCGTGAGACGATCTGAATGCTGAGGATCGAGTCGCCACCCAGGGCAAAGAAATTATCATGAACGCTGATTGGTGTGACACCTAAAACCTTTGACCAGATGGTGGCTAGCTTTTGCTCAATAGCGGTGTGAGGAGCTATAAAGATTTGTAGCGTACGATCTATCTCAGGGTTTGGTAATGCTCTTCGATCCACTTTCCCGTTGGGAGTCAATGGGAGCACATCTAGCGGCACAAAGAGCGAGGGGAGCATATAGCTGGGCAAGCGCTCTTGTACATATGCACGCAGCTGCGCATCGCTGAAGAGAGTCTCAGTGGCCGAGACGATATAAGCAATCAAACGATACTGTGTTGGGTTCTCCTCGTGTGCGACCACCACCGCGTCCTGAACGGTGGGATGTTGTAGGAGCACGCTCTCGATCTCGCCCACCTCGATGCGATAGCCACGAATCTTGACCTGTTGATCGCGGCGACCCAGATAGTCCAGGGTGCCATCGTCGCGATAGCGAGCCAGGTCGCCGGTGCGATAGAGTCGTGCGCCCGGCTCATCACTAAAGGGATGAGCGATGAAGCGTTCGGCGGTGAGCTCAGGCCGGTGCAGATAGCCCTGCGCGATGCCTGCCCCACCCAGATAGAGTTCGCCCGTCACCCCGATGGGAACGAGTTGGAGATGGGCATCAAGCAGGTAGACCTGGGTATTGGCAATGGGTCGTCCAATGGGCACGGCCCCATCATCCTGAGCCGCAAGATCAGCCCAGGTCGAATAGGTCGTATCCTCAGTGGGCCCATAGAGGTTACAAACGCGTTGAATATGTGGCAAGGCAAAGAGATCATGTACCAGTGAACGCTGTAAGGCTTCGCCGGCGAGATTGACCACGCGAACCGACGCAGGCACGCTCCCACTGCGTACCAGTTCCGCCATCGCGGACGGTACCGTATTGATCAAGCGGACGTGTTCGGCGGCCGGCAAGGTTGGCAGGGCCAGAGCGTTCTCAGCGAGAATAACCGTGCCACCCCAGCTCAGCGGAACGAAGAGCTCGAAGACCGAGAGATCGAAGCAGATAGAGGTCGAGGCGAGCACCCCTTGCAAGCACTGCGCATCGAACTGCTCGCGTGCCCAGTACAGCAAGGTGACGGTATTGCGGTGGTGGATACAGACCCCCTTGGGTGTGCCTGTGGAACCGGATGTGTAGATCACGTAGGCAAGATCATGTGAGCTCACCGTGCTGTGGGGAGCATGATCGCGTGGCAGGTCAGCGAGCACGGACCAATCCCGATCCAGGCACAAGCGTGGAACCTGGACAGCGGGCAGGAGTGTCAGCAGGTGCTCTTGCGTCAGCAGGAGAGCGACGTGCGCATCAGTGAGCAGAAAGGCGAGGCGTTCAGCCGGATAGGCCGGATCAAGCGGCACATACGCTCCCCCCGCTTTGAGGATGGCGAGCAGTGCGACGAGCATGTCAGGCGAGCGCGAGATGCAGACGCCGACCAGCACGTTGGGCCCGACCCCGTGTGCGTGGAGGTAGTGAGCGAGCTGATTGGCCCGCTCGTTGAGCTGGGCATACGAGAGCACGTCGTGATCGCTGTGCAAGGCGATGGCCTGTGGGGTGAGCACTGCTTGTTGCTCGAAGAGATGATGGATGCAGCACTCCTGTGGGACAGGCAAGTGGGTCGCGTTGAAGGTGTGCAGCAACGTGTGTTGCTCTTCGTGAGAAAGTGTCTGGATGGTTGCCAGCGATTGAGCGGGGTGCGCCACCAGGGTCGCAAGCAGTTGTTGCAGATGCTCCAGCAAGCGGGAGATCGTCGTCTGGGAGAAGCGACGACGATCAAAGAGGACTTTGAAGGCAATGGGATCACCTGGGACGACATAGAGAGAGAGAGGATAGGTTGTTTGTTCCTGGGTGTGTGCCGCTTGAATGGTCAGGCGCGTGGGTGCGTCCTGCAAGCTCTCTTGCGGAGTGAGTGGATAATTTTCGAAGATGAGCAAGCTCTCAAAGAGCGCCTCACCGCGTGGCAGCTGGCTCCAGTTGTGTACCTGGACCAGGGGGCTATACTCGAATTGACGGAGCTCGCTGTGGGTCTCCTGGATATGATGCAGCCAGGGCAATACCGCTAGGGCAGGATCAACGTGCACGCGCACAGGCACGGTATTGATAAAGAGACCAATCATGCGCTCAACGCCCTGCAGTGCCGCCGGACGGCCCGAGACGATGGTGCCAAAGAGCACATCGAGCTGACCGCTATAGTGATGGAGCAAGAGTGCCCATGCTGCCTGGAAGAGCGTGTTGAGCGTGAGGTGTTGCTGACGTGCGAAGCGTGCGAGGGTGGTGCTGAGCTCAGCAGAAGTGTGCAGGATCAGCTCGCCATATCCCGGCTCAGGATGGATGGGGGTTGGCACCTGCAGCATCGTGGGTTGTGTGAGACCATGCAGGCAGCGTCGCCAGAAGGACTCAGCCAGCTGGACATCTTGTTGGAGGACCCAGGCGATATAGTCTTGATAGGGGCGTACCCCCTCGACCTGGTGCATGTGGCCCTCACAGAAAGCAGCATAGCAGGCGAAGACCTCTTGAAGCAACAAAGGGAAGCTCCAGCCATCGAGCAAGAGATGGTGATGGGTCCAGATGAGCTCGAAGGAATCATCGGCCATCTGGATGAGATGGATGCGCATGAGGGGAGCGTGGGAGAGGACAAAGCCTTCGCGACGATCCTTGTGCAAGAAGGCGAGCAAGCGCTCATCGTGTAGCAGAGGGGAGAGGGAGCGCCAGTCGTGAGTGGTGAAGGGCATGGTAGCGTGCTCATGGACCACCTGGAGTGGAGTGTCGAGTTGTTCCCAGACAAAGCTGGTGCGCAGGATGCTATACTGCTCAATGACCTGTTGCCACGCACGCAGAAGGGCGGTGACATCCACGTGGCCGCGCAGGGTATAGCCGACCTGGACGATGTGGTCGCCGCCTTGGGGAGCATAGAGACTATGGAAGAGGAGTCCTTGTTGTAGTGGTGAGAGCGGATAGATCGCTTCAATTTGTGTTTGCTGACGCACCAGAGCATCGATCTGGCCCTGAGTAAGCGTGGCCAGAGGGAAATCGGAAGGCGTAAAGCCACCCGCATCGGGCTGCAGACAATGCGCAATAAGTTCGCGCAAGGCACGTACGATAGTTCTGAGCCAAAGCTTCAATGGTCTCGGCGCGGTGGCGATGCATGCTATAGGTCCAGATCAGGTTGAGTTGTCCTCCACTGATACTGCCATTGATATCTATGAGATGCGTGCGGATGCTGTGCGGGCTGACGACCGAGCCAGACGATTCGGGTGCAGCACGCAAAAGCGTTGTGTTCTGTTGGATCTGATCGAACTGCCCCAGATAGTTGAAGCTCAGATCAGCCGCAGGGCGAGTACGGAGCTGTATAAGTGCTTCCTGTTCTTCTGTGCCATCGGCAGGTGAGCTCAGATAGCGTAAGAGTCCATAGCCAATACCACGCTGGGGAATGTGGCGCAAGCGTTCTTTGATCGTTTTGAGCGCAGTCAGCAGGTGATGTCGTGCCCACGTCGCTCAGATCTAAGAGGACCGGGAAGAGCGTGGTAAACCAGCCAATGGTGCGCGAGAGATCGACCTGCGCAAAGAGATCCTCGCGGCCATGTCCCTCCAGATCGATCACATGGGCGCGTTGTCCGGTCCATTGCGAGAGCGCCACTGCCAAAGCCGTAAGCAAGACATCATTGATCTGCGTATGATAGGCAGCAGGCACCTCATGCAGCAAGGATGCGGTCTCTTGCAGGCTCAGAGAGATCACCACATGGCGGGCAGACGCAGCCGTATTCGCACCGCTGTAATGATCAACCGGCAACGCATGATGCCTGGCAAGGGTTTGTGTGAGCCAATAGGGGAGTTGTTGTAAGACCGTCGCTGATTGTGCATGATCCAGCAGCAACTGGGACCACTGTTGGAACGACGTGGTTTTGGCTGGTAGTTGTGCGTGTTGTTCCAGGCTGAGCTGTTCATAGACCTGCTGCAGATCTTCGAGCAAGATGCGCCAGGAGACCGCATCGATGGCCAGGTGATGCACCACGATGAGCAGCCGATCCTGAGCCTGAGATCCGAGATGGAAAGAGGCCACGCGCACAAGAGGACCATGCTCGATGTCGAGACTTGCCTGCACATCGTTGGCCAGTTGTTCCAGGGTCTGTGTCTGTTGCAAGACCGCGATACCGGAGAGATCGAAGAGGTGCAAGGGCACCTGTTCATCAGGCAAGCGGCTGTTCTGTTGCCAGCCTTGCTGAGGGTTGGAAAAGCGGAAGCGCAACGCATCGTGCTGAGCGAGGAGATGGGCCACGGTTTGTCTGAGCACACTCGCGTTGAGGGGTTGAGTGACGCGCAGCAACACCGCTTGATTCCAGTGCTGTCTTACGGGTTGATGCTGGGCAAAGAACCAGTGTTGGATGGGAGTCAGCGGCACAGCCCCAACGACCAGACCCTGTTGCGCCACGATCTCCGGCGCAGTCTCTCCAGTTGTAATCATTGTCGCTAGCTCGGCAATGGTAGGAGCCTGGAAGAGCTGTTTGGGAGTGATGGTCAGGCCAGCCTGATGAGCCCGTGAGACGATCTGAATGCTGAGGATCGAGTCGCCACCCAGCGCAAAGAAATTATCATGGATGCTGACCGTCTCGATGCCGAGCACCTGCGACCAGATGTCAGCGAGACGTTGCTCGGTCTGCGTGCGAGCAAGGACCACCGCGTGCTGTGCATTGGTCTGTGGTCGGTGTGTACGTACGAGTGCTGTGCGATCCACTTTGCCGTTAGGCGTCAGAGGAAGCATTTCTAAGGGCACAAAGAGCGAGGGAAGCATATAGCTGGGCAGGCGCTCTTGTACATATGCACGCAGCTGCGCATCGCTGAAGAGAGTCTCGGCCGCCGAGACGATATAAGCAATCAAGCGATACTGTGCCGGGCTCTCCTCGTGTGCGACCACCACCGCATCCTGAATAGTGGGATGTTGCAGGAGCATGCTCTCAATCTCGCCCACCTCGATGCGATAGCCACGAATCTTGACCTGTTGATCGCGGCGACCCAGATAGTCCAGGGTGCCATCGTCGCGATAGCGGGCCAGGTCGCCGGTGCGATAGAGCCGTGCGCCCGGCTCATCACTGAAGGGATGAGCGATGAAGCGTTCGGCGGTGAGCTCTGGCCGGTGCAGATAGCCCTGCGCGATGCCTGCCCCACCCAGATAGAGTTCGCCCGTCACCCCGATGGGAACGAGCTGGAGATGGGCATCAAGCAGGTAGACCTGGGTATTGGCAATCGGTCGTCCAATGGGCACGGCTCCATCATCCTGAGCCGCAAGATCAGCCCAGGTCGAATAGGTCGTATCCTCGGTGGGCCCATAGAGGTTGCAGACGCGTTGAATATATGGCAGGGCAAAGAGGTCGTGTACTAGTGAACGTTGTAAGGCTTCGCCGGCGAGATTGACCACACGGACCGACGCAGGCACGCTTCCGCTGCGCACCAGTTCCGCCATCGCGGACGGCACCGTATTGATCAAGCGGACGTGCTTGGCGGCCGGGAGCGCTGGGAGCGCCAGAGCGTTCTCAGCGAGAATGATCGTGCCACCCCAGCTCAGCGGGACAAAAAGCTCAAAGACGGAGAGATCGAAGCAGATGGAGGTCGAGGCGAGCATGCCTTGCAAGCACTGCGCATCGAACTGCTCGCGTGCCCAATACAAGAAGGGGACAGTATTGCGATGGCGAATACAGACCCCCTTGGGCGTGCCTGTGGAGCCGGATGTATAGATTACGTAGGCGAGGTGTTCACTGGTGACCTCGCTGTGCACCGGGGTCAACGGTTCGGAGGCGATACGCTCCCAATCCGTATCCAGGCAGAGTACCTCTATCCCTGGAACCAGGATGAGATCGCGGAGAGCTGCCTGTGTAAGCAAGACTGTGATGTGAGCATCAAGCACCTGAAAGCTCAAACGCTCCTGCGGATAGTTCGGATCGAGTGGAACATAGGCTCCGCCAGCTTTGAGGATGGCAAGGAGACTGATGAGCATATCCGGGTTGCGATGCATACAAACACCAACCAGGGTATCAGGACCAACACCTAGATGTTGTAAGTGATGGGCGACTTGCGTAGCCCGCTCATTGAGTTCGTGGTAGCTGACCTGCCGAATGCCATCGATAAGCGCAATCGCTTCAGGCGTACGAGCCGCTTGTGCCTCAAAAAGGTCATGAATGCATTCCCCATGTGGATAAGCTGCTTGCGTTGCATTCCAATTTTCTAGTAGTAGTTGTCGCTCGCCTTGCTTGATGGGCGAGATCGTCCCCACGATTTGCGTGGGAGTTTGTATGATGCTAGCGAATATTTCTTGTATATGTTCTTGCAAGCGTGCAATAGCCGATGCCTCAAAACGAGCTCGATCATAAAGCACCTTCAGCGTGAGTTGTTGTCCTGGAAGAGCGATGATAGTGAGCGGATAGGTTGTTTGTTCAGAGGCTTTCACTTCTTCCAGCCGAACCGGCCTTGTTTCCTCCTGTCCATCATCAGTGGTACGCTCCAGCGGATAATTTTCAAAGACGAAGAGGCTTTCAAAGAGAGGAGTACCAGCAGGAACCTCACTCCAGTTCTGTATTTGTACCAGAGGGCTATAATCATACTGCCGTAGCTCGGCTTGTTGCTCCTGTAGTTCTTTGAGCCAACTGAGCAGGTTGCTATTTATAGGAATGCGAACACGAACAGGCAACGTGTTGATAAAGAGCCCGATCATACGTTCGATGCCTTCAATATCGTTTGGCCGTCCCGATACAGTGGTGCCAAAGACGACATCATCCTGCCCACTATAGCGACTAAGCAGCAAGGCCCAGACCCCCTGGACAACAGTATTGAGGGTGAGTTGGTGATCCCTCGCAAAATGCTGCACTGCTTGTGTCAGTGTGATAGGGAGTTGCAAGTTCTGCTCATCATAGCGAGGTGCCTGTGCCGATGATGCGCGTCTGTGTTACGCTCTATACCAAGCGGTGTAGGAGCTGTGAAGCCAGAAAGGGTAGAGCGCCAGAATGCTTCAGCCTGTGTGAGATCTTGTCGGCTTAGCCAGGCAATGTAGTCCTGGTAGGGACGGACATATTCTAACGAGAGCGGCCGTTTTTCACAGAGGGAGGTATAGCATGCAAAAACCTCCTTGATGACTAATGGCAAGCTCCAGCCATCGAGCAAGAGATGGTGATGGCTCCAGATGAGCTCGTAGGAATCATCATATGTCTGAAGGATAGTGATGCGTAGCAATGGTGCTTGTGTCAGGTCAAAATCGCGCATACGATCTTCCTGCAGATAGGCTGCCAGACGAGCATCTTGCTCTCTATCAGGAAACGAGCGCCAATCCTGATAAATAAAAGGAACAGGTACCTGTCGATGCACGATCTGAAGAGGGATGTCTAGCGCTTCCCAGACAAAATTTGTACGCAAAATGGTATGTCTATCGATCACCTGTTGCCAGGCTTTTTCGAAGGCGGCTACCTGCAGTTCACCCCGGAATGTCCCATGTACCTGTATAATGTAGTCACCATTGTTGGGTGTATAGAGACTATGGAACAGAAATCCTTGTTGCAATGGTGAAAGAGGATAGATCGCCTCAATTTGCGTACGCTGGCTCAACAGAGCATCGATCTGGCCCTGAGTAAGCGTGGCCAGCGGGAAATCGGAAGGCGTAAAGCCACCCGCATCGGGTTGCAGACAATGCGCAATAAGTTCGCGCAAGGCACGTAGATAGTTCTGAGCCAAAGCTTCAATGGTCTCGGCGCGGTGGCGATGCACGCTATAGGTCCAGATCAGGTTGAGTTGTCCTCCACTGATACTGCCATTGATATCGACGAGATGCGTGCGGATGCTGTGCGGGCTGACGACCGAGCCAGACGATTCGGGTGCAGCACGCAAAAGCGTTGTGTTCTGCTGGATCTGATCGAACTGTCCCAGATAGTTGAAGCTCAGATCAGCCGCAGGGCGAGTACGGAGCTGTATAAGTGCTTCCTGTTCTTCTGTGCCAGAAGCGAGTGAGCTCAGATAGCGTAAGAGTCCATAGCCGATGCCATGCTGGGGAATGTGGCGCAAGCGTTCTTTGATCGTTTTGAGCGCAGTGCCTGGTGACGTGCCCACGTCGCTCAGATCTAAGAGGACCGGGAAGAGCGTGGTAAACCAGCCGATGGTGCGCGAGAGATCGACCTGCGCAAAGAGATCCTCGCGGCCATGTCCCTCCAGATCGATCACATAGGTGCGTTGTCCGGTCCATTGCGAGAGGGCGAGGGCCAAAGCCGTAAGCAAGACATCATTGATCTGCGTATGATAGGCAGCAGGCACCTCATGCAGCAACGATGCGGTCTCTTGCAGGCTCAGAGAGATCACCACATGGCGGGCAGACGCAGCCGTATTCGCACCGCTGTAATGATCAACTGGCAACGCATGATGCCTGGCAAGGGTTTGTGTGAGCCAATAGGGGAGTTGTTGTAAGACCGTCGCTGATTGTGCATGATCCAGCAGCAACTGGGACCACTGTTGGAACGACGTGGTTTTGGCTGGTAGCTGTGCGCGTTGTTCCAGGCTGAGCTGTTCATAGACCTGTTGCAGATCTTCGAGCAAGATGCGCCAGGAGACCGCATCGATGGCCAGGTGATGCACCACGATGAGCAGCCGATCCTGAGCCTGAGATCCGAGATGGAAAGAGGCCACGCGCATGAGAGGACCATGCTCGATGTCGAGACTCGCCTGCACATCGTTGGCCAGTTGTTCCAGGGCCTGTGTCTGTTGCATGGCGGTAAGCGTGGAGAGATCGAAGAGATGCAGGGGGACCTGTTCATCAGGCACGCGGCTGTCCTGCTGCCAGCCTTGCTGAGGGTTGGAAAAGCGGAAGCGCAACGCATCGTGCTGGATGAGCAGATGAGTGAGGGTTTGTCTGAGCACACTCGCATTGAGGGGTTGAGTGACGCGCAGCAACACCGCTTGATTCCAGTGCTGTCTTGCGGGTTGATGCTGGGCAAAGAACCAGTGTTGGATGGGAGTCAGCGGGACAGCACCAACGACCAGACCCTGTTGCGCCACAATCTCCGGCGTGTTTGTGTCATCTGAAAGCATGGTGGCGAGCTCGGCAATGGTAGGAGCCTGGAAGAGCTGTTTGGGAGTGATGGTCAGGCCAGCCTGATGGGCTCGTGAGACGATCTGAATGCTGAGGATCGAGTCGCCACCCAGCGCAAAGAAATTATCATGGATGCCAATCTGCTCAACACCGAGCACCTGCGACCAGATGTCAGCGAGACGTTGCTCGGTCTGCGTGCGAGCAAGGACTACCTCGTGCTGTGCATTGGTTTGTGATCGGTGTGTACGTACGAGTGCTGTGCGATCCACTTTGCCGTTAGGCGTCAGAGGAAGCATTTCTAAGGGCACAAAGAGCGAGGGGAGCATATAGCTGGGTAAGCGCTCTTGTACATATGCACGCAGCTGCGCATCGCTGAAGAGAGTCTCAGTGGCCGAGACGATATAAGCAATCAAGCGATACTGTGTTGGGTTCTCCTCGTGTGCGACCACCACCGCGTCCTGAACGGTGGGATGTTGTAGGAGCACGCTCTCGATCTCGCCCACCTCGATGCGATAGCCACGAATCTTGACCTGTTGATCGCGGCGACCCAGATAGTCCAGGGTGCCATCATCGCGATAGCGGGCCAGATCGCCGGTGCGATAGAGCCGTGCGCCCGGCTCATCACTGAAGGGATGAGCGATGAAGCGTTCGGCGGTGAGCTCAGGCCGGTGCAGATAGCCCTGCGCGATACCTGCCCCACCCAGATAGAGTTCGCCCGTGACCCCGATGGGAACGAGTTGGAGATGGGCATCAAGCAGGTAGACCTGGGTATTGGCAATCGGTCGTCCAATGGGTACGACACCATCATCCTGAGCCGCAAGATCAGCCCAGGTCGAATAGGTCGTATCCTCAGTGGGCCCATAGAGGTTACAAACGCGTTGAATATGTGGCAAGGCAAAGAGATCATGTACCAGTGAACGCTGTAAGGCTTCGCCGGCGAGATTGACCACGCGAACCGACGCAGGCACGCTCCCACTGCGTACCAGCTCCGCCATCGCGGACGGCACGGTATTGATCAAGCGGACGTGCTCGGCGATCGGCAAGGTTGGTAGGGCCAGAGCGTTCTCAGCGAGAATAACCGTGCCGCCCCAACTCAGCGGAACGAAGAGCTCAAAGACGGAGAGATCGAAGCAGATGGAGGTCGAGGCGAGCATGCCTTGCAAACATTGCGCATCGAACTGCTCGCGTGCCCAGTACAGCAAGGTGACAGTATTGCGGTGGTGGATACAGACCCCCTTGGGCGTGCCTGTGGAGCCGGATGTGTAGATCACATAGGCAAGATCATGGGAGCTCACCGTGCTGCGGGGAGCATGATCGCGTGGCAGGTCAGCGAGCACGGACCAATCCCGATCCAGGCACAAGCGTGGAACCTGGACAGCGGGCAGGAGTGTCAGCAGGTGCTCTTGCGTCAGCAGGAGAGCGACGTGCGCATCAGTGAGCAGAAAGGCGAGGCGTTCAGCCGGATAGGCCGGATCAAGCGGCACATACGCTCCCCCTGCTTTGAGGATGGCGAGCAGTGCGACGAGCATGTCAGGCGAGCGCGAGATGCAGACGCCGACCAGCACGTTGGGTCCGACCCCGTGTGCGTGGAGGTAGTGAGCGAGCTGATTGGCCCGCTCGTTGAGCTGGGCATACGAGAGCACGTCGTGATCGCTGCGCAAGGCGATGGCCTGTGGGGTGAGCACTGCTTGCTGCTCGAAGAGATGATGGATGCAGTGCTCCTGTGGGACAGGCAAGTGGGTCGCGTTGAAGGTGTGCAGCAACGTGTGTTGCTCTTCGTGAGAAAGTGTCTGGATGGTTGCCAGCGATTGAGCGGGATGCGCCACCAGGGTCGCAAGCAGTTGTTGCAGATGCTCCAGCAAGCGGGAGATCGTCGTCTGGGAGAAGCGACGACGATCAAAGAGGACTTTGAAGGCAATGGGATCACCTGGGACGACATAGAGAGAGAGAGGATAGGTTGTTTGTTCCTGGGTGTGTGCCGCTTGAATGGTCAGGCGTGTGGGTGCGTCCTGCAAGCTCTCTTGCGGAGTGAGTGGATAATTTTCGAAGATGAGCAAGCTCTCGAAGAGCGCCTCGCCGCGTGGCAGCTCGCTCCAGTTGTGTACCTGGACCAGGGGGCTATACTCGAATTGACGGAGCTCACTGTGGGTCTCCTGGATATGGTGCAACCAGGGCAATACCGCTAGGGCAGGATCAACGTGCACGCGCACAGGCACGGTATTGATAAAGAGACCAATCATGCGCTCAACGCCCTGCAGCGCCGCCGGACGGCCCGAGACGATGGTGCCAAAGAGCACATCGAGCTGACCGCTATAGTGATGGAGCAAGAGCGCCCATGCTGCCTGGAAGAGCGTGTTGAGCGTGAGGTGTTGCTGACGTGCGAAGCGTGCGAGGGTGGTGCTGAGCTCAGCAGAAGTGTGCAGGATCAGCTCGCCATATCCCGGCTCAGGATGGATGGGGGTTGGCACCTGCAGCATCGTGGGTTGTGTGAGACCATGCAGGCAGCGTCGCCAGAAGGACTCAGCCAGCTGGACATCTTGTTGGAGGACCCAGGCGATATAGTCTTGATAGGGGCGTACCTGCTTAACCTGGTGCGTGTGGCCCTCACAGAAAGCAGCATAGCAGGCGAAGACCTCTTTGAGCAACAAAGGGAAGCTCCAGCCATCGAGCAAGAGATGGTGATGGGTCCAGATGAGCTCGAAGGAATCATCGGCCATCTGGATGAGATGGATGCGCATGAGGGGAGCGTGGGAGAGGACAAAGCCCTCGCGACGATCCTTGTGCAAGAAGGCGAGCAAGTGCTCATCGTGTAGCAGGGGTGAGAGGGAGCGCCAGTCGTGAGTGGTGAAGGGCATGGTAGCGTGCTCATGGACCACCTGGAGTGGAGTGTCGAGTTGTTCCCAGACAAAGCCGGTGCGCAGGATGCTATACTGCTCAATGACCTGTTGCCACGCACGCAGGAGGGCGGTGACATCCACTTGGCCGCGCAGGGTATAGCCGACCTGGACGATGTGGTCGCCGCCTTGGGGAGCGTAGAGACTATGGAAGAGGAGTCCTTGTTGTAGTGGTGAGAGCGGATAGATCGCCTCAATTTGTGTTTGCTGACGCACCAGCGCATCGATCTGGCCTTGTGTGAGCGTGGCCAGCGGGAAATCGGAAGGCGTAAAGCCACCCGCATCGGGTTGCAAACAATGATCGATCAGTTCTCTTAAGATCTGTACATAGGACTGAGCCAACTTTTTGATAGTTGCCTCATCATAGAAATTCTGGCTATAAGTCCAACTCAGGTTGAGTTTTCCCTCGTTGACACTGCCGTTGATATCTAGTAGATGTTGACGATAGCCTAGTGGGCTCATTGTGGAACCATAGGACTCGGTTGCGAGGCTAAACAGACTTGCGGAGTCAGCAACCTGATCGAACTGACCTAGATAGTTAAAACTGATTTCTGCCTCCGGCAACATATCTACATATGTGGCGACCTCTTGATCTTTACTTAGATAGCGTAAAAGTCCGTAGCCGATGCCTTTTTGAGGGATGTGTCGTAGGTACTCTTTAATAATCTTAATTGCTTGGCCTGGTTGAGTATGGCTATCTATATCCAGGAGGACAGGATAGAGCGAAGTAAACCAACCGACAGTACGTGAGAGATCTATATCCGCAAAAAGATCTTCTCGTCCATGACCTTCCAGGTGGATAAGGTGGCTACCCTGTCCAGTCCAATTATTAAGCAGGAGTGCTAGAGCAGTCAAAAGTACATCGTTGACCTGGGTATGGTATACAGAAGGAACCTTGTGGAGCAACATATCGGTCTCTTGTGGGCTCAATGAGACCATAATACTGTGTGCCGATGCGACCGTATTTTCTCCTTGTATTTGATCTACTGGTAAGCGGGAGAAAGTGTTAAGTGCTAGCGTTTGCCAGTAGTGCAACTGTTGGCGAACCTCATCGGACTGCGCGTAGGCGACAAGGTGTTGCGCCCACTGCTGGAAAGAAGTGGTTTTGGCCGGCAACTGTACCGTCTGGCCCAGACTGAGCTGTGTATACGCCGTCTGCACATCTTCCAGCAAGATGCGCCAGGAGATGCCATCAATCACCAGATGATGAGCCACCAGCAAGATGCGATCCTGCTGTGTCTCTCCCAGCTTGAAGAGCACTGTACGCAGCAGAGGCCCGGCTTGCAGATCCAGGCTGGCTTGCACCTGGGCCGCAATCTGCTCGATGGCCTGTGTCTGGTGTATGGGCGAGAGATGAGATAGTTCCACAGAAGTAAAAGGAATCGATCCCTCGTATGGTGCATGGTCCTGTTGCCAGCCCTGGTCCGTGTGTTTGAAGCGTAGGCGCAGGGCATCATGTTGGCGGAGCAGATGCATGATCGCTTGTCTCAGCGTTTGTGCTGCGATGGGCTGGCGTGCAGTCAGCACCATCGCCTGATTCCAGTGCTGTGGTTGTGGTTGATCTTGTTCAAAGAACCAGTGCTGAATAGGTGTGAGGGGCACATCCCCACTGACCATCCCCTGGTGAGCATTGATGGGTGCCACTGTGTCCACTACGTGTGCAAGCTCTGCAATTGTCTGATACTGGAAGAGCTGTCTGGGCGTGAGCTGCAAGCCGGCTTGATGGGCGCGCGCAACGATCTGAATGCTGAGAATCGAGTCGCCACCCAGCGCAAAGAAATTATCATGGATGCTGACCGTCTCGATGCCGAGCACCTGCGACCAGATTGCGACGAGTGTTTGCTCATTGGTGGTGCGCGGAGCTACAAGCTCGCCCGGACGTATCGGGTGGGCATGATTGGGATCAGGCAATGCGCGTCGGTTCACCTTGCCATTGCTGGTCAGTGGGAGCGTATCCAGGGGCACAAACAGGGCCGGGATCATATACTCTGGGACACGTTGCTGCAGATAGGCGCGCAGGTTCATGGGTTCTAACGCGCTTGGCTCCGGCCCAACGAGGTAAGCAACCAGACGGCGGGTCCCGTTGTGATCCTCATGGGCGATAACCACACTCTGCAGCACAGCCGGATGCTGATCCAGGACGCGTTCGATCTCGCTTACTTCGATACGATAGCCACGAATCTTGACCTGTAGATCGCGTCGCCCCAGGAATTCGATGCTGCCATCGCTGCGGTAGCGCGCCAGATCGCCGGTGGCATACATGCGAGCGCCGGGTTGGTCGCTAAAGGGATCAGGCAGAAACTTCTCCGCCGTTAATTCGGCCTGTTGCCAGTAGCCCCGAGCCAGCCCCGCGCCCCCTGTGTAGAGCTCAGCCGGGATACCGACGGGGACGGGTTGGAGATGCTGATCGAGCAGGTAGACGCTGGTGTTGGCGATGGGTCGGCCAATGGGCACTGTGGAGGCGATCTGATGGAGATCGGTCATCGGATAACAACAGGTAAAGGTCGTATTTTCCGTGGGACCATAGCCATTGATAAGACAGAGCGTTGTTTGCTGCAAGACCTGCTCAACGGCCGCAACTGCCAGGACATCGCCACCCGCCAGCAAGAGGCGTAGCGAGGCCAGATCAGCCAGATGATGCGCGACCATCTGATGGAAGAGCCCAGCGGTAAGCCAGAGCACGCTGACCAGTCGTTCGTGGAGCAGCAGGGCCAGCTCGGCGAGCGTCGGAGGCTCAGGCGGGAAGAGCACAAGGCGAGCGCCATTGAGCAGAGCGCCCCAGATCTCAAAAGTAGAGGCATCGAAGGCCAGAGGAGCCAGCTGCAAGAAGACATCCTGATCCGTAATCTGGACATAATTGGTCTCTTTGACGAGGCGCAGCACCGCACGCTGGACGGCACAGACGCCCTTGGGGGTGCCAGTCGAGCCGGACGTATACATCACATACGCCAGGTGATCAGGGCCAACCGTGCAGGGCGGATTGGAGGTCGGGAAGGATGTGACCACAGGCCAGAGGGTATCGAGGCAGAGACAGGAAACTGGTGCGTCAACGAAGCGATCCAGCAGAGGCGTCAGGGTGAGCAGCACAGGAGCGGCAGTATCGTGTAGCAAGAAGCGCAGTCGTTCCTGGGGATAGCTTGGATCGAGCGGGACATAGGCTCCTCCGGCTTTGAGGATCGCCAGCAGGCTGATGATCATGAGCGCAGAGCGTTCGAAGCAGAGCGCGACGAGCGTGTCTGGGCCAACCCCATGCGTGAGGAGATAGTGC
This sequence comes from uncultured Chloroflexia bacterium, assembly GCA_963850365.1. Lineage (GTDB taxonomy): Bacteria > Chloroflexota > Ktedonobacteria > Ktedonobacterales > Ktedonobacteraceae > Dictyobacter. Next base: position 120,517 of record CAWKKX010000014.1, on the reverse strand, counting down.
GCGAGCTGATTGGCCCGCTCATTGAGGTGAGCGTAGGTGAGTTGCTCATCAAGGAAGGTCAGCGCAATGCAGTCGGGAGCCAGACGGACCTGTGCTTCAAAATGGTCGGCGAGCGAGACGGTCTGTGGATAGTTTGTAGGCGTCATGCTCCATTGCTGTAGGAGGTGCAACTCTGTGGTGGTGAGCAGTGGCACCTCGTAGAGGGCATGCTGGGGATGGGTAATCAAGTGATGCAACACTGTTTGCATGTGGGTGAGCAGGCGTTCAATCTGAGGGAGCGCAAAGTGTTGCTGGTCGTAGATCACCTTGAGGCTTAAGTGTTGGCCTGGCAGCGCGATCAGGGTGAGGGGATAGTTTGTCTGTTCCGTGATCTTGAGTGCCTCGACCTGCAGGGTGTTTTCAGCGGTCGTCGAAGGCGTGCTGACGGGAAGATTCTCAAAGACAAAGAGGCTTTCAAAGAGTGATGTCCCATGAGGAATCTCACTCCAGTTCTGGATCTGAGAAAGAGGGCTGGACTCGAATTGGCGCATCTCGCTGTGCATAGCCTGTACCGCCTGGAGCCAGGAGAGCACAGTGTCGTCAGGTTGCAACTGAAGACGGACGGGCAGCGTATTGATGAAGAGCCCGACCATCGCTTCTATGTCGGCAAGGGGAGCGGATCGTCCTGAGACGGTGGTGCCAAAGACGACATCATCCTGACCACTGTAGCGACTGAGCACGAGTGCCCAGGCAGCCTGGAAAAGCGTATTGAGGGTTAAGTGTTGTGCACGCACAAACTGGTGTAGCCGTTGCGTGAGCGCGTCAGGAAGCGAAAGGGCGTGTTCCTGGTACTGGTGTGTTACCGCATGTGGAGTGAGCGTGATGCCAAAGGAGGTAGGATGGCGAAACCCCTGCAGCCTCTCGCGCCAGAACACCTCGGCCAGAGCAAGATCCTGACGTTTGAGCCAGGCAATATAGGCTTGATAGGGTTGGACATGGCCCAAAGAAGGCGTGTGGCCCTGACAAAAAGCGTCATAGCAGGCAAAGAGATCGCGCAAAACGAGAGGCAAGCTCCAGCCATCGAGCAAGAGATGATGATGGCTCCAGATGAACGCATAGCGATCCTCGTCCAATTGGAAGAGTGCAAGCCGCAGCAGAGGGGCTTGAGAGAGCACAAAGCCCTGAAGGCGATCCGTGTGCAAGTACGTCAGGAGGAGTTCTTGTTGTGCAGTGGGCGAAGAAGAGCGCCAGTCATCGAACAAGAAAGGCAGTGAGACCTGCGAGCGTACAACCTGATGGAACGAGTCGAGTCCCTCCCAGAGAAAGTCAGTGCGCAAGATTTCGTGTTGCTGGATGACGCTCTGCCAGGCAGCGCGGAACGCCGTCAGGTTCAATGGACCCTGGAAAGTGAAATGGACCTGGGTAATATAATCGCCATCTTCAGGGGCATAGAGACTGTGGAAGAGCATCCCCTCCTGGAGAGGAGAGAGGGGATAGACAGCATCGACCTGCGCAGGATGGCCTAGCAACGTATCGATCTGTGCTTGTGAGAGTGCCGCAAGAGGAAAATCAGAAGGGGTAGCGCCACCGGCGTCCGGTTGCAGACAATGCGCGATGAGCTGTTGGATAGAGTTCTTATAGTCAAGAGCAATGCTTTCTATGGTGCTGGCTGCATGATAGTGTTCGCTATAGGTCCAGGCAATCTGCAATTGACCTGCGCTGATGTTTGCATTGATGTCGAGCAAGTGCGGGCGATATGTCAGGGGATTGACTGATAATCCGCTTGACTCAGTTGATGGTTCAAAAAAGCTGTTTTGCTCAACTATCTGGTCAAACTGTCCTAGATAGTTAAAGCTGATCTGGGCGGCTGGTAACGCATGTAGCCGATCCAGCATCTCGCGCTCGCTGTTCTCCAATGATGCAGACGTACAAAGATAACATAACAGACCATAGCCGATGCCATGTTGAGGAATTGCGCGTAGCTGCTCTTTAATATATTTAAGCATATCGCCAGGTCGTGTATGTGTGCCTACATCTAGCATGACTGGAAAAAGGCTGGTGAACCATCCCACAGTGCGTGAGATATCAACCTGTTCGAGAATGTCTTCGCGTCCATGACCCTCTAGATCAACTAGATGCTTACTTTGTCCCGTCCAGTTTGTGAGCGTTTGAGCCAGCGCAGTCAGCAATATATCATTGATCTGGGTATGATAGGCTCTAGGCACCTCGTGCAAAAGAGCGTCTGTCTCCTCTTGATCAAGAGACACAATAAAAGTATGACTTGCGGCTATCGTATTCTCACCTATCTGGTGATCAATCGGCAATGGGACAGACCCCTGAGCTATCTGTATTGCTTGCTTATGCCAGTAAGCAAGCTGCTGTCGTATATAAGCAGACTGGGCATAATCGCCAAGTTTTTTGGACCAATCCTGAAAAGGAGTTGTCTTGGCTGGAAGATGAATACTTGCTCCATGTGTAAGCTGCTCGTGCGCTGTTTGCAAATCTTCTAGCAAGATGCGCCAGGAGATACCATCAACCACGAGGTGGTGAATGACGAGAAGCAGCCTTGCCATCTGCCCACCCCCGAGGTCGAAGAAGGCCACCCGCAATAGAGGGCCATGTTGCAGGTTGAGCGTTGTTTGAACCCGATCAGCAATCTGTTCTATGGTTGCTGTTTGTGTAGCATGAGATAACCTGGAGAGATCGATGAGCGAAAAGGGCACCTCTTTTTCGCTGGCTGCATTTACCTGTTGCCAGTTCCCTGCAATGTTGTGATAGCGCATACGTAAGGCATCATGGTGAGCAATGAGGTGAGCAATAATCTCTTTCAGATGTCGTGGATCAACGTCATGATGTACATTGAGCATCACAGCCTGATTCCAGTGCTGTCTTGCGGGTTGATGCTGGGCAAAGAACCAGTGTTGGATGGGAGTCAGCGGGACAGCCCCAACGACCAGACCCTGTTGCGCCACGATCTCCGGCGCAGTCTCTCCAGTTGTAATCATTGTCGCTAGTTCGGCAATAGTAGGAGCCTGGAAGAGCTGTTTGGGAGTGATCGTCAGGCCTGCCTGATGGGCCTGTGAGACGATCTGAATGCTGAGGATCGAAGTCGCCACCCAGCGCAAAGAAGTTGTCATGGATGCCAATCTGCTCAACACCGAGCACCTGCGACCAGATGTCAACGAGACGTTGCTCGGTCTGCGTGCGAGCAAGGACCACCTCGTGCTGTGCATTGGTCTGTGGCAGATGCATGCGCACGAGTGCTGTGCGATCCACTTTGCCGTTCGGTGTCAGGGGGAGCGCAGCCAGGAAGATCAGAGCCGAGGGCACCATATATTCAGGGAGCCGCTCGTGGAGCGCCTGGCGAAGTCCTTGCTCTTCTATCCCGGCCTGTGATCCAGGAACAATATAGGCCACCAGACGTTTCGTGCCTGGGATATCCTCACGTGCCACCACGACCGCATCTTGCACGCCAGGAAGGTGGCCTAGAACACTCTCAATCTCCCCTACCTCGATACGATAGCCGCGAATCTTCACCTGCTCATCTCGTCGGCCCACAAACTCAATCTGGCCATCAGCGCGATAGCGAGCCAGGTCGCCGGTGCGATAGAGCCGTGCGCCGGGCTCATCGCTGAAAGGATGGGCAATAAACTTCTCAGCCGTTTCATCCGGTCGAGAGAGATACCCTCGCGAGAGGCTGGCCCCGCCCAGACATATTTCCCCAACGACGCCAGGTGAGACCAATTGCAGAGAAGCATCAAGGATGTAGACCTGCGTATTGGCGATGGGTCGGCCAATAGAAGGCGCTCGTCTCTGGAGTGGCTGGCTCTGCACCTCTCCTGCCGTTGCGACGACCGTGGATTCAGTGGGCCCATAGTGATTTATCAAGTGGAATGGGAGCAGGTGCTCAGGAGCATGATGCAACACATCGCCACCGGTAAGGAGGAAGCGCAGAGGAGCCTGTGCAGGCCAGGGCAAACTCAGGACACTCTCCGTCAGTGGGGTAGGGATAAAACAATGCGTAATGCGTTCAGCGAGCAGCCAATCGCGTAGATGCAATGGCGAGTGACGTGTCTCTTCGTCGGGGAAGAACAGGCTGGCACCGGCAGCGAGTGTCGGCCAGATCTCCCACACACAGGCATCAAAGGCCATGCTTGCAATCTGTGTGGTGCGGTCCTGTCCATGAAGTTGGTAGGTCTGTTGATGCCAGGTGATCAGGTTCAGCAGATTCCGATGGCTGATCTGCACCCCTTTGGGTTGGCCCGTTGATCCAGAGGTATAGATCACATACGCCAGGTTGTCGGGTTGTACACGGCTCATGGGGAGTGTGGTAGGCAACATCTCTACCTGATCCCAATCCCGATCCAGGCAGAAGAGCTGGGTTGGGGAACTCCCCGTCACGTTGGGTACCAGCTTTTCTTGTGTCAGCAGCACACAAACGCGAGCATCGGCGAGCAGATATGCAAGTCGCTCTTGTGGATAGGTTGGATCGAGTGGGAGATAGGCCGCACCAGCCTTCAGAGCAGCTAATTGACCCACCACCATAGCGATGGAACGTTCCACGCAGACACCGACCAGCATTTCAGGTCCAATGCCCCTCTGTTGCAAAGAGTGTGCGAGCTGATTCGAGCGCTCATCAAGCTCTCGATAGGTCATGTGCTGGTGGCCAGCAACGAGCGCAGACGCGTCTGGGGTACGTTGAGCCTGTGCGGTAAAAAGATGATGGAAGCACCGTTCGTGTGGATACTCCTTGTGTGTGGCATTCCACTCAACGAGCAGGTGGTGTAGCTCATCTGGTGACAGATAGGCAATCTGTGCCAGAGACTGTGTGGGGCGAGTGACCATGTTGGTTATGATGGTCGTGAGATGGTGAAGCAGGCGAACAATATGTGTCGTCTCGAAGCGATCCTGGTTGTAACGAACCATGATCGTAAACGGTGTGCCGGGAAGAACCACGATATTGAGTGGATAGTGACTTTGTTCGAGAATCTCTGCCGGCAGGATGTGTAATTGACCCTTGTCTTGTTGAGCTGGCAGCGCAGTCTGGTTGTCTACAGGGTAATTTTCTAAAACGAGGAGGCTTTCAAAGAGAGGGATGCCGCGTGGCACCTCACTGTATCCTTGTACCTGGGTGAGAGAACTGTATTCGTACTGATGCATCTCACTTTGCTGATCTTGTAATGCCTGTAACCAGGGGATGAGCAGCGCTTCTGGTGCGACCTGGACTCGGACAGGGAGTGTATTGATAAAGAGACCAACCATCTCTTCAATGCCTTCAATGCCTGCGGATCGTCCCGATGATGTGGACCCGAAGACAACGTCATACTGTTGGCTGTAACGAGAGAGCAGGAGCGCCCAGGCACCCTGGAGCACGGTATGAAGCGTTATTTTGTGTTCACGCGTCATCTGTTGCAGCTGAGCAGGAAGTTCATGTGGGAAGTGAGCTCTCTCGACGCCCGCATGCTGCTCGCTCATCGTTTGTGGCATGTGATCAATGCCCAGAGGCGTGGGAGCCGTAAATCCAGCTAACGCTCGCTTCCAAAACGCTTCAGCAAGAGGAGCGTTTTGTCTTACAAGCCAGGCAATATAATCATGATACGGGCGGGTGTGCGTACGCGGGATGGATTGCCCTTCGCAGCGTGCAAGGTAAGATGTAAAGAGTTCTTTGAGGAGCAGCGGTATGCTCCAACCATCAAGCAGAATGTGATGGTAGCTCCAGATAAACGTATAGGTATCTTGCGCCATCTGAATCAGTCGCAGACGCAGAAGTGGAGCCTGTGCAAGATCAAAGCCCTGGATGCGATCATGTTGTAGGCAGAGAGCCAGTTGTGCTTGCTGCTCATCAGGAGAAGAGTGAAGCCACTGTTCGTAGAGGAATGGGAGCTGAATATGTTCACGAACGACCTGTAGAGGTTCAGCCAGTGTGTCCCAAAGGAAGCAGGTGCGCAATATAGCGTGATGATCGAGCAGAGACTGCCAGGCGGCTTTAAAGGCAGGAATGTGCAGATCACCCTGTAATGTCCAACGCACTTGTACAATGTAATTGCCCTCTTCAGGTGCGTAGAGGCTATGGAAGAGAAATCCTTGTTGCAGTGGTGAGAGCGGATAGATCGCTTCAACCTGTTTATGCTGGCTCAACAAGGTATCAATCTGGTCCTGGGTCAGCACTGCTAGTGGGAAATCGGAAGGCGTAAAGCCACCAGCATCGGGTTGCAGACAATGTGCAATAAGTTCACGCAAGGCACGTAGATAGTTCTGAGCCAGAGCTTCAATCGTCTCGGCGTGATGGTAGTGTGTGCTATATGCCCAGTCTAAATGTAGCTCGCCTTCAGTAATGCTGCTATTGATTTCAAGCAGATACTGGCGATTACTCAACGGGCTGAATGTATTGCCAGGCGACTCTGTTGCAGGGCTAAAGAGGGACGTTGAGGTGGTAGGCTGGTCGAATTGGCCTAAATAATTAAAGCAGATCTCAGCTTCTGACATAGAGTGCAATTGAGCCCGCATATGGTTGTATTCTGCCTCGTTTGTCAGAGTGCTCAGATAGCGCAGCACACCATAGCCTATGCCGCGTTCGGGTATGTGACGGAGCTGCTCTTTAAGTGCTTTAAGCGCCTCGCCGGGCTTACCATCTGTCTTGCTGAGATCTAACAGCACAGGGAAGAGGCTGGTGAACCAACCAATTGTTCGTGAAATATCCACCTGTGTAAAGATATCTTCGCGACCATGCCCTTCTAACATAATGAGATGTGCGGCTTGTTTGGTCCAATGTGTAAGTGTTTGTGCCAATGCGGTTAGTAAGACGTCGTTGATCTGAGTGTGGTAGGCGGCAGGTACTTTATAGAGGAGCGCTTCTGTTTCTGCCTGTCCCAGTGAAACTGAAACATGACGCACCGAAGCGACGGTATTCTCGCCGTTTTTGTGATCGATGGGTAGACGGGAATAGTTTTCATGAGCGGTTTGCGCGAGCCAGTAAGGGATCTGCTGCCAGATGGAGGCAGATTGAGCATAGATTGAGAGCTGCTGCGACCACTGCTGGAACGAAGTTGTCTTAGCGGGTAGCTGCGCAGGCAACCCTTGATTGATTTGTTGATAGACCGCTTGCAGATCTTCCAGCAGAATGCGCCAGGAAACACCATCGATGGCCAGATGATGGATTACGATCAATAAACGCCCGGTCATCGCGCCAAGTTGAATGTAGGCTACGCGTATAAGCGGGCCGTGTTCTAGATCAAGGTTGGTTTGCACTTCGCTAGCGAGCCGTGTAAGCGCGGCATTTTGTTTGGTGGGAGGATAGACGGAGAGATCAAAGATGCTCAATGGGATGAGCCCATCCCAGGAAGCATTGTGCTGATGCCAGTGCGTATCAGTTTTTATAAAGCGTAAGCGCAAAGCATCGTGATGTTGTAGCAAAGAGGCGAGAGTTTGTACTAAGTGTGAGATGTTCAGTGGTTGGGAGATATCGAGCAAGATCGCCTGATTCCAATGGTGTGGACGGGGTTGTTCGTGTTCAAAGAACCAATGTTGGATGGGAGTAAGCGCGACATCGCCGCTGACGAGCCCTTGTTCAGCGTCAACGGTAATTTTCGTGTTGGCAGTACCTATTGCTTGAGCCAGCTCAATAATTGTTTGGTATTGAAAAAGCTGTTTGGGGGTAATGTGTAGACCAAGCTGGCTGGCTCGTGCCACAACGCGGATACCTAAGATCGAATCACCACCCAGAGTAAAGAAGTTATCATAGACGCTGACTTTTTCGACGCCTAATATTTCTGTCCATACCTGAGACAATACCTGCTCGTTAGATGTTCGAGCTGCAACAAAGACCTGTTGCTGACTTATTTGCCTCATATCAGGATCGGGTAGTGCCCGGCGATCTACTTTGCCATTGGGTGTCAGAGGTAATGTTGCTAGTTGGATGAAGAGCGTCGGCAGCATATAATCTGGGAGGCGTTCTCGTAGATAGGCACGCAAAGCCTGTTCTGTTATAGTCATCTGTTGCGCTTCAGTCACTATATACGCGACGAGACGTTTATGACCATGAATGTCCTCGCGAACGACGACTGCACCATTTTTGATGCCGGGATGCTCGTTGAGCACACTTTCAATTTCACCTAATTCGATGCGGTAGCCACGTACCTTGACCTGCTGATCCACCCTGCCCAGATAGTCTAGTGTACCGTCTGCTCGATAACGTGCAAGATCGCCCGTGCTGTAGAGTCGTGTGCCGGGTTTCTGGCTAAAAGGGTTGGCGATGAAGCGTTCAGCGGTGAGTTCTGGTCGGTGCAGATATCCTTGTGCAAGGCCCTCACCACTGAGATAAAGTTCGCCTGTGACCCCTGGCGGCACCAACTGCAGGTGGGCATCTAAGAGGTAAACTTGTGTATTGGTGATGGGGCGTCCAATGGGCACGCTACCTTGCTCGCTGGCGGTAAGCTCAGTCCAGGTAGAATAGGTCGTATCTTCGCTGGGCCCATACAAGTTATAAACATGCTCGATACCGGGCAAGGAAAAAATTTGTTGTACAAGCGAGCGTTGAAGCGCTTCTCCGGCCAGGTTGATCACGCGAAGCGAGCGAGGGAGATGCTCGTTACGTACAGAGTTCGGCCATAGCTGAAGGTACTGTATTGATAAGTTTTACCTGTGCAGCGGCTGGTAATGTTGGGAGTTCCAGGGCATTTTCTGCGAGAATGACCGTGCCTCCCCAGCTCAATGGTACAAAGATCTCAAAGATCGATAAATCAAAGCAAATAGATGTTGAGGCGAGAACCCCCTGTAGGTAAGTATGGTCGAAGTGATCTCGGGCCCAGTGTAGAAAGGTGACCGTGTTGCGATGGGCTAGCGCGACGCCCTTCGGCCTGCCCGTTGAACCGGATGTATAGATCACATAGGCAATGTCGTCCGATCTTGTCGTGCTTATGAGATTATTGTCCGCTTGTTGGTCAATCAAGGGCTTGTGTGTATCCATGTAGATGCATGTGGCTGTGGATGCGGGGATCTTTTCGCGCAGCTTTTCTTGTGTGAGTAGCACGGCAGCCGCTGTATCTTGCAATATAAATGATAGACGTTCCTGGGGATAAACGGGATCGAGTGGAACATAAGCCCCGCCAGCTTTGAGGATGCCCAGTAGCCCGACGATCATATCCAGGGAACGTTCCATACATATCCCGACCAGTACACCCGCCTGGACTCCTAGCGTCTGTAAATAGTGTGCAAGCTGGTTGGCCTGCTGATTGAGTTGGGCATAGGTGAGTTGCTGATCCTGGTAAATAAGCGCAATAGCTGTGGGAGTCAATCGTGTTTGAGCTTCAAACAACTCAGGAATGCAAATAGTATCAGGATAAGCAACATCGGTTTGATTCCAGGCCACAAGCTCTTGTGCAATTTCAGTGGGAGTAAGCATAGGTAGGGTCGCAATGCACTGTCCAGGATGAGCGACTACACTCTCCAACACCGTTTGAAAATGCCTTGTGAGGCGAGTAATTGTTGTTGCAGAGAAAAGATCGGTATTATACTCGAAAGATCCCTGTAAGCCTTGCTCCGTCTCTGTAAACGAGAGTGTGAGATCAAATCTGGAGATACCATTTTCAACAGAGAGGGGTTGCATGATGAGATCTGCCAGCGTCATCGTTGGTGAAGAAGTATTTTGTAGCACAAACAAGATCTGAAATAACGGAGGACGAGCCAGATCACGAACGGGTTGTAAGGCATTGACGACTTGCTCAAATGGCACATCCTGGTTTGCATATGCATCCAGTGCTGTTTTGCGTGTGCGTCTTGCGACTTCGTGGAAGTCCGGCAAGCCCGACAAATCGCTGCGCAGAACCAGCGTATTGACAAAAAAGCCAATAAGATCCTCAATTTCAGTTCGATTGCGGTTGGCAATGGGTGTGCCCACTACGATATCGGTTTGTCCACAGTAACGGAAGATCACGATTTGAAAAACTGCCAGCAGTGCCATAAACAAGGTGATATCTTCTTTTTGGCAGAGGGCTTTTAGCTCAGCAACTACTGTGGTTGGGATCTCTATATTTTGGTGGGCTCCATGAAATGTTTGTATTGGAGGGCGTGGGTAATCGGTTGGCAACGACACTTCCGTGGGTATATTGTTCAGTTGTGTGTGCCAATAGGTCAGTTGCCGTGCTTGCTCTTCTCCTTGTAGCCATTCACGTTGCCATAGTGTGTAGTCAACATATTGAATAGCCAGTTCAGGGAGTGGAGAGGGTTGACCTGCACTAAATGCTATATAAAGTAAAGTGAGCTCTCGTAACAGTACCCCAATTGACCAGCCATCTGTGATAATGTGATGCATTGTCAACAGGAGTACATGTTCTGTGGAGGAAAGGCGCAGAAGCATGTTACGTAGTAATGGACCCTGTGAGAGATCGAAAGGGCGTTGCGCCTCTGTTATAGCCAATCGTTCCACATTGTCTGCAAGATCTGCACAGCCCTGAATATCTATCACAGGCAGGTTCCACTGGTATGGGAGAGAGGGTGAAGTGATAACTTGGACCGGTTGACCATCCTCAATGGTGAATGTTGTGCGCAATGATTCGTGGCGCAATACAATCTCAGCAATACTTTGCTCAAGCGCATGCACATGCAATGGTCCACCAAGACGAAGAGCCACAGGGATTGTATATAAAGCTGTGTTTGGTTCTAATTGATCCAGAAACCACAGTCGTTGTTGAGCAAAGGATACTGGAAAAACAAATGTCTCTTCCTCTAATGATACATCGAATCTTTCTTCATCATTTATCTGGGATGCGTCGATAAACTCTGACATGTCACTTCACCTTTACAATTGACTCTCTCACAAAATATGGACAGCTTTTATGTACTACAGTAAGACTACTCAAATAAATCAGACATGTCATGCCTTCATTAACGTATTTTGGCATATTTTCTCTTATCTACAAAGCGTATTTCAGTATATTGGCACTTTAAGCATTGCTAAAAAAATTGGCTTTAAAACTATCTATATAATAAATAGGACGATTGACATATAAGAATTAAAATGTTACTGTTTTTATAAATCGCTATAAAAGTGTTTTTGAGCGATTTTGCAAGGATTTTGTATAAAACAGTGAAAAAATGTGAAAAGGAGTTTCATGCGAATGGATATATCCAATTCGTTACCGTCTTACGAAGAATCTATGTTGTCAACGAAGTATAGAAAGCCAATTGAGCTAGCTTCGCTGAGCGTATTTCAGCGTATGCTGTTGATGACTGATGGCACTGTTACTGAAATGCTAGAAGCATTTTTAGGAGAGGATATATATATTGTGAAAATCGCAGAGCAACTCATACAACTGACACAGGACCTTCCGACGATGAAACTGTGTGCAGGTGAACAAGTTATTGAGCGACAGGTTTTTCTACGCGGAAAGAGTAGCCAGAAGAATCATATCTATGCAAAATCGTTGTTGATACCCTCGCGCTTAGAAGAACAACTGCGACTCGATATTCTCTCTTCCAATGTGCCTTTGGGTCGCCTCTGGATAGAACATCAGCTGGAAACTTTCAGACAGATCATTTCTTATGGCAAAGAAATGATGGATACGCCCGACTCCGCAGAAGGCCTGAAATTATCAGCATCCTTCAATCGAGCTGCTGAAGAAGACCTGCTTTCTCGTACGTATCTCGTTTTCTGCAAGAAACTGCCTTTTATTGCGATCACAGAGAAATTTCCAGCCTGTTCCTTTCTGCTATATTCCTCCACCAAGAACTTCCTAGAATAGGATAAAATTGTTGAACGATGATGTAAGTTATATTTGCAGCATAAAATTCTTATGCTGCAAATATGTTAAATGCGAAATTTTCTCAGAAACCTCCTTGATCTATACACTTTTTCAAAGCTGAAGCAAGCGCCTGAACATTTGGTTCCTCAACCATCCCCTGGTGGTTACCTGGGATGAAGTGGACATCAATCTCCCCTTGAGTCAACTCACGCCAGGGCTGCAGACGATCTTCCTGTGCAGTAATCTCCAATGGATTATCACTTTCGTTCAGAGGCATAGTAGCCTCTGTAGAAGCACTGGAGCAGAAGTAGTCGATGTGGTAAGGATAAGGTTGAGGGACGTATAAGCAAGCGAGATGAGTATTCACTATTTTGGTATGGCTATAGCGTCGAACCTGTTCAAGGCTAACATCAACAGGGAGGGCATGTATTTTTTTTGCCTGCTCCACGGCATAGAGAAGCTGTTCGTCAAGAGAGCGCTGATGAAAATCTTCAGGGGCAGAAATTTTGAAGTAGCGTAGGAGCTCTTTTACCACCCCGGTATCTTCAAGGTCTAGCTGTTCCTGCATTGCATTTGCCCTTACCTTTGGGCTAGCAATGCTGCTATCAATAACCGCAAGCGTATTAACCTTGTAGTCTTGCTTTTGTAACTGTTGTGCCATCTCATAAGCAATAATGCCTCCCAGGGACCATCCACCTAAAAGATAAGGTCCTTGTGGCTGTATCTTTTGTATTTCAGCGATATAGGTGGTCGCTATAGTCTCTATTGTTCCAGCGCCACCCGCAGCTTTTCTTGGGTCGGGCGCATGAATACCATAAAAAGGTTGATCTGGCCCTAAATAGCGTGCTAAATTAGCATAACAAAAAGCAGTGCCACCAGCTGGATGAACACAGAAAAACGGAGTTTTAATACCGTGTGGCTGGATAGCAACGAGCAATGAATCGCCTGTAGAGGTTGTCTTTTCGCGTAATATCACTGCCAATGCAGAGATTGTGGGCTGTTGAAAGAGCGTTGTCAGATCTAGATCCTGTCCGAATTGTTTAGTTATCAGTGAGGTGATGCGTACGGCTAGCAAAGAATGTCCGCCTACATCGAAAAAATTATCGAGGATGCTGATTGGCTGTATCTGTAAAACCTCCTCCCAAATTTGCAAGAGTTGTAGCTCGATTTCGTCACGTGGCTGTATAAGCGTCCTGGCTGTCCTATCTGGACTGAGCGTAGATGGGAAGCAATAATCTTCGTCACCATGAGTAGAGATAAGCCGCTGGCGATCCACTTTTCCATTAGAGGTCAGTGGCAAAAATTTTATATATACAAAGGTCGAGGGTATCATATATTCTGGCAAGTATGCTCGCATAAAGCCAGGCAGATCCATGGTTGCAGGCAAAGGCATTTTCCGAGGTACGACGTAGCCAACGAGCTGCTGGATGCCTGCAGCGTTGTCTTGTAATACCACGGCGCTATTGCGCAGTTCAAGGTGTTGTCTGAGTACAGTTTCAATCTCCCCTGGTTCGATGCGATAGCCGCGCAACTTCACCTGCTGATCGCTACGACCAAGAAACTGAATATCGCCCTGGGGTGTTGCACGTACAAGGTCGCCTGTGCGATAGAGCCTCTGGCCAGGCATATCGCTATAGGGATGGGGTACAAAGCGCTCAGCAGTTTGTGCGCCTTGCCCGATATATCCCCTTGCTACCCCGGCACCTGCGACATAGAGTTCGCCTGCGACCCCGGCCGGGACGAGTTGCATGCGCTGATCCAGGATATAAAGCTGCGTATTTGCAATTGGCCGGCCCAATGGAACTGATGATGGAAGCTCGTCCGTTAAAACACCAAGAGGGTTCACCGTGACCCCGATAGTTGTCTCGGTAGGGCCATAATGATTATAGACTGCACATGTCCCTCTCAGCTCACGAATGCGTGCTAAGAGCTTGGCGGGGAGGGCTTCTCCGCCTAGCACCAGGGCTCGCTTCGGCAACACGGCACGCCCAGACTCATCCGCGAGCAATGCAGACAGGTGGGAAGGGACCATCTTGAGCACATCGATAGGATGTTGTTGCACCCAACGGGCCATAGCCTGTGCAGAGGTGACCAGTTCATAGTCAAGGATCTGGACGCACCCACCTGAGAGCAGTGCGCAGAAGATAGCTGTATTGCCCAGGTCGGCGGCCAGGGTTGCGCCCGTGGCGTACTGCCATGATGGCTGAGCATCCAACAGCTTGCAGAGAGCAAGCGTATAGTTTACCACACTCCTGTGTTGGACCATGACGCCTTTGGGATTGCCAGTTGAGCCCGATGTAAAGATGACATAGGCCAGGTCCTGGGTATCATATTCGTCAGTCCTATTCTCGCGTGGGCTCTGAGCGATCTGCGCAGCGAGTTCTTCGATACTGAACGTGTTGCCACCCCAGAGCGGGAGGTGTGGTTGGAGTTCCTGCTGTGTCAGGAGGAAGAGCGTCTGGCTTGTCTGCAATTGATAGGTGAGGCGTGCTGCTGGGTAGGTAGGATCGAGGGGCAGATAGGCCCCGCCAGCCTTGAGGATGGCGAGAATGGAGACGAGTGCCTGCGCTTCGCGTTGCATACACAGGCCAACGATAACGTTGGGGCCGACTCCGTGGCGGCGTAAGATGTGCGCCAACTGGTTCGCCTGCTCGTTTAACTGTTGGTAGGTCAATTGTTGGTGGCTACTGATAACTGCCAGGTGCTGAGGTGTTTGCTCTACCTGTGCCTCGAAGAGGTGATGCAGGTTGTGTGCTGGTAATGAGCGTTCAGGTGTACGGAAGAAGGTCAACAAGCGTTTTTGTTCACTTGTGGTTAGAAGGGTTAAGTCGCTTGCTGCAGCCTCTGGCTGTTCTACTACACTATGGAATAATACATGTAGCATAGATGCCAGGTTAGCTATCTGTTTTGCCGGGACATAGTGTGGGTCGTAGTGTAACTCAAGTCGCAAATAGGTGCCAACTTGTAAAGCGTTGAGCTTGAGGATGAAAGGTTCTGTGCAACAAAAGCACTGATCTAATACTAAATGCAAATCTGCGGCTGTAAAATTTGCGGGCCAGGTTCCATATTCGAATGTTACAGGGAAGAAAGTGGAATGTAGTGAAGCTTTATCTGTAGCCTGTTTGGATGACCATGTGAAGTAAGACTGCCATTTTGTCATGGCCTGTAATTGGTGTTCAACAAGAGCTACGATGCGTTCGAAGCTCCAGGTCATCTCACTATATCCGTTGAAAGGGACAAAACGCGTGTAGAGTCCAGGAGCCTCAATGAGATCTTCGTAGATACGTCCATTGCACCCTACTCCAAGTAGTAATTGTGATTCCCCGGTCAGTCGCCAATAGAGAACCGACCAGCAAGCAAGAAGGACTGCAGGCATCGATACTTCGTAGCGCGTTGCCAATGCAGATAGGCCCTGGCGGAGTGTTTCTTCCAACTCGATATGGAATATGCACGGCTCAAATTGATGGCTGTGAATTTCTTGTCGAGCGGAATGATTCATGATTCCTATTTTTTCGAGAAGCAATTGCATATAGGTTATCTGCCGTACATCTATTTTGCCCCAGAAGTCATGTGCAGCCTTTGCCGCCTCATTCTCTATTAAAAGTTGTTGATTCTGCCAAGCGGAGACCGAGGTATATTGTAGTGGAAGCTCATCAGGTTCATGACCGGAGAGTCCCTGGACAAGATTTGTGATAAGCAATGGCAAGGTGAATGCGTCCGAGCATAAGGCGGGTAAAATGAGTAGGAGTAGAGAGGTTTTGGGGGAAAGACGAAATAACGCTGTACGGAAGAGAGGGCCATGTCTCAGGTCGAATGGTTCATTATAGAATGAAAGCAGGATGTCATCGAGCAAGGCACGTTGTTTAGGGCCAGTAGTTCCATAGAGATCGATAATGGGGCAAGTGAGCGCAGCAGAGTGTCCAATGACTTGAACCGGAATATCCATGCCAGGAAGCGCATAAAAAACCGTTTGTAAGATCGTATGGAGTCCCAGCATGTGTTGAAGCGTATGCTGGAAATTTGCGAAATCCAGTGTACCATTTATGAAAACGGTACACTGTGAACGATACGCTCCTCCCTCTTGCTGGAATGTCCACAAACGACTCTGTTGAAGAGAAAGATGGGCCCCCTTTAAAGATGTTGTTGGCATTGGCGTCGTACTCCTTATCTAGGCATGAATTGATGATGTTAGTTGAAATCTATGGTGGGTAGATCAAGCCAGGTATTGGTAGTGGCACGCAGTTCTTGCTGAATCTGCTGCTCTTTCTGTTTGTGCTGAGCAAGCTCGGCGGCTGAGGAGACCGCCAGCAGATCGATGGATATATCAGGTTGCTTGATACTATGGTGCAACAAGACCTCGAAATGCGTCATCATAGTAGTAATCGTGCTTGTCTTGAATAAATCCAGACGATAATTCAACGAACCATAGATCTGGCCAGCATGTTCCTGCATAAACAAGGCTAGATCGAATTTTGCTGTCGTTATCTCATCGGTTGGTTGTTGAAAAGATGGTGGTCGATTCGCATGTTCCTGTTCGTTAAGCGATAGCATATGTGCAAATTTTTCAGATATAGCCGGCAAATTTTGTAGCACGAAAAGTACCTGAATAAGAGGCATACGATCCAGGTGTTGGCTAGAGGCAGCAAGTTTTTCAACCAGCAGATCGAAGGGGGTGTGTTGATGAGTATAGGCTCCTAGCATCACCTCACGAACTCGCTTAAGTACTTCGCGGAAAGAAGGCTTTCCGCTCAAGTTGGTGCGTAGCGCCAGGAGATTAATAAAGAAGCCAATAATGCTTTCAGTCTCGACTCTACTACGGTTTGCGCTATCAGTGCCGATGACGATATCGGTTTGCCCAGTAGAGCGGTAGAACAAGACCTGGAATGCGGCTAGTAGTGTCATAAAGAGCGTTACGCCTTCCTGGCGACTAAAGTCAACCAGAGCTTGAGATAGATCTTTAGAGAGTGTGAAATTATAGACCGCTCCACTGGAAGCAGGGATTGGTGGATGCGGGTAATCTGCGGGCAATATGATGGGTGGTGCACCGCCTAGTTGTTGTGTCCAATAGTCTAGTTGAGTTTCTAATACCTCACCTTGCAACCATTGCTGTTGCCAGTGCGCATAGTCTGCATACTGGATTGAGAGCGGAGTTAATGGCGAGGGTTGACCAGCCAAAAAGGCGCGATACACCGAAATGAGTTTCTCTTGCCAACACCTTATTAGACCAGCCATCCGTGATAATATGGTGCAATGTTATGAGTAATACATGTTCGTTATCAGCGAGTCGCACCAGATGAGTGCGGAATAATGGGCCGCGCTCCAGATCACAGGGAGATTGAGCCTCCTGTGCAGCCAGCTGCCATGCAACACGTCGCCCTTCGTCCTGGTGCAAGTTGCGCAAATCAATAACAGGGAGGCAGTGATTGCTGGCCGGGTGAATAATCTGCGTCGGTTGACCTGCTTGTGCTATAAACGTTGTGCGTAGGCTTTCATGGCGCGAAACCAACTCGGTCAGGCATCTCTCCAGGGTTTCAACATGTAGAGAACCATACAAATAGCGAGCTTGTGGCACGAGATAAGCTGTACTATGCTTGTTCAGTTGGTGCAAGAACCAGAGTCGTTGTTGTGCAAAAGACAGTGGCATATGTTGCATACGGGCTACGGGTACCAGTGGTGGAGCGACGGTGATCTGCCCATTATGTAATGCCTGCTCTACATGCTGGGCAAGCTCGACAATGGTGGGCTTTTCAAAGATGGTGCGTACAGGAATCTCAACCTGCAACACAGCTTGTATACGGGCTATGAATTGTGTTGCTAACAAAGAGTGACCACCAACCTTAAAAAAGTCGTCGTAGACGTTCGCATGTGACGATCCCAGGACTTCGCACCATAACTCGCTCAACAACTCTTGAATCGCTGTTTGTGGCGCAATCCATTTTTTTGTGAGCTCACCTTGCCGCACATCTGGAGCTGGGAGCGCTCGACGATCTACTTTTCCATTGGCGGTTAATGGCAACGCATCAAGCACGACAAAAGCTGTTGGTATCATATAATGAGGAAGTTGCTGCTGCAGATACCCACGCAGACTGTCAATGAGTGTTGGAAGAGTCGGTTGCTTGCCCAGGATATAGGCCACAAGACGCTGATCGCCAGGTGTGTCCTCGCGTAGTAGCGTGACGCACTCTCGTATGGATGGATGCAAAGAGAGCACAACCTCAATTTCCTCCAACTCAATACGGTAGCCGCGCAATTTGACCTGGTGATCGCAACGCCCCAGATATTCAAGGTTACCATCGGCAGTGATGTAGCGTGCCAGGTCGCCAGTTTTGTACAAACGTGCCCCTGGTTCTGTGCTGAAAGGATGAGGCACAAAACTGGCCGCAGTGAGATCAGCACGATTGAGATACCCTCGTCCAAGCGCACAGCCTCCAATGTACAATTCTCCGCTAACCCCCAGTGGTACAGGCGACATCTGAGCATCAAGCAGGTAGATTTGCGTATTAGGGATAGGGCGGCCAATGGGTATATTTCCTGTTAATGGGTATGTGTGAGGAACTTCATAGATGCAGCATCCAACCACTGTTTCGGTTGGACCATACTCATTAATCAGCCTGGTTTCAGGTGCATAGCGGTGCCAGGCCACAAGGCTTTCGCCTTTTAGCGCCTCACCGCCGATGATAAGCGCGTGTGCGATATGTGCCAACTCTTCATGGGGAAGTTGCTGATTGAGCAGATCCAGATGTGCAGGAGTGATCTTTACCAGGCTAAAATCATGGCCTGCACGTAATGTATTACTCAGCTCATCAATGCCTTTGCCTTCGGGCACTAGGAAGACAGAGCGTCCAACGACCAGCGGTGCAAACAGGCTGGTAACAGTGAGGTCAAATGCGAGTGAAGAATGAACAGGCGCGCCTGTCCCGCTTGCGACTGCATACTGTTGGCTACACCAGTTCACGTAATGGGTTAGTCCCTGATGTGAGATCATAACCCCCTTTGGTTGGCCTGTAGACCCAGAAGTATAGAGTACATACGCTAGCTGTGCAGGGTTGTGCATGGGAACGCTCTCCCCACTTTGTTGAATAAGAGAGTGCCAATCAGCGTCCAGGTATACAACGTGTTTTATTTTCGGCATATGATCAATGAGGTTGTGATCGGTGAGCAGGAAAGATAATGCAGCTTCGGACACAAGCGAGCTCAGACGACTTTTAGGCTGGACTGGATCGAGGGGGACATACACGCCGCCTGATTTCATAATTCCCAAAATGCTTATTAGTAACGCCGTTGAGCGTTCTAAACAAACGCCTATAAGTACTTCGGGTTGTACGCCAATGGCTAGTAAATGGCGTGCGAGACGATTGGCGTAGGCATCTAGCTGCTCATAGGTGAGGAGCATATCACCATCATATACCGCAATGGCATCAGGAGAGCTCGCTACCTGTTGTTCAAAGAGATGATGCACACACAACTCTTTTGGATAATCAGCCTGTGTCTGATTAAATGTCACCAGAAGCTGTTGCAGCTCATCGTGGCTTACCATATCGAGATGGCTAATGCGCGCGTCAGGCTGTTGGACACAACTTTTGAGCAAGGTAGTGAATTGTAGCGCTAACCGCTGGATATCGCGTGTATCGAAGAGATGCAGATCGTAATGGAACTCGATGGTCAGGTCAGCAGTGCCTTGTACAGCCACCATTTTCAGTTTGAATGGTTCAGAGCAGCAATAGCATTGGCGCGGTGAAAAAGAGATATCACCAACGACAAGCGTGGCCGCTTGTGTGCTAAAGTCGAAACTGAAAGGATACTGGAGAGCGTTTATTGTAGAACTTGTGGATGGCTTGAGATGTTCCCAGGAAAAATAAGGATACAGCGAGAGCAGTTCGCTACATGTTTCATGTGTCTGGTTAAGCAATGCATCAAAGGTCAGAATATCGTCCAGGTGGCCCAAAAAAGGCATATATTTTGCGATCAGCCCGGCAATATCTGTGAGATCCTCATAGGTGCGACCGGTAACGCCGAGACCTATGAGCATATCATCGCGGCCAGTTAAGCGCCAGAGCAAGATTTGCCAGCATGTCAGCAGGAAATCCGCCATGTGACTGTGTGACCTTGTGAGCAGCGTTTCGATCTGAGTGTAGACCGTCTGGTCAATGGAAAGAGTAAGAAAAGTAGGAGAAAAGCTGTTCTGCTCAGGAGCCTTTGACTCGAATGGGAGCGAGAAGGCAGAGGGAGTGGGGAAGTCCTTTTTCTGCCAACGCTCTTGATCCGTCGTTTCGCCCTCTTCCTCAAGCAAAGCATTTTGCCATTCAGAGAATTGAGCATATTGGGCGACCTCGCTATTTTGTTCTAGAGAAAGGCCATAGGAATGATACAAATGAGCAAGCTCTTTTGTCAGATTATGCAACGTTGCCATATCGGCATAGATGGCGTGGAGATGTATAAATAGAACATATTTTTGCTCATCAAGGATGAGTAAAGTGCAAAGTGAAAATGGCCCTTCTTGCAGGTTAAAAGGATAGTGCAGCCCACTCTGAGCCGTTTCTGTGAGCAATCGTTGTTGCTCAGTGGGGGTGCAGCTACGAATATCGATCTGTTTCCAGGTAGAAGAGGGGAGATCATGTACAACCTGAATGGGAGTTTTGATGGCTGGCAGACGCTTAAAGCTGGTGCGATACATCTCTTCGCGCGCGAAGACCGTTTCTAATGCCTGTTTCAACCATGAAACATGAAGATGCCCTTCAATTGATAAAGAACAATAGGAGCGGTAAGAATCGTTCTGTTGTTGTAACGACCAGAGACGTATCTGCTGAGGAGAGAGTCGAAAGCCTTCAATTGTTTGCTGCATAATGTATTTCCTCAAAAGAACAGCTATTTTTCTTGTAAAAATAGCGCTCAAGCTAGTATTCAAGTAGCACATAGTTTGTATATGTGCTACTTGAAGAAGAGCAATACAAACGTTTGGCAGAGATGATTGCAAGGGATAAGCATCTGGAAAAGAGGGCATTCCCTTGCGAGAGAACATTTTAAAGATCGTTTAGATGAAACATCTCACCCATTGAGACATAAAGCTTGCGCAACCCTACATAAGGATTGCGGGCGTGTGCAGCAAGCATATTATCGAGCATCATGATGTCGCCTACTCTCCAGGGAAAGCTAACCTCAGCTTCTTGATATGCGTCACAGATAGCATGGATAACCGCATCCTCGATAGGGGAGCCATCTCCATAGAAGCAATTTCTGGGCAAGTCGTCTGGTGCGAAGAGAGAGAGTAACGAAGCTCTGACAGTCGCGTCCAGGCAAGCCGGGTGCCAGTGGGTAGCCTGATTCCACCAGAGCCATTCGCCTGTCTTGGGGTGTTTTGCTACTGCCGGACGAACCAGTCTGGTTTTCAAACGATCTCCATGCCATTGGAACTCGGTGCTAGACTTGCGACAGTACGCCTCAACTTCCTCTTTTTTCTCTGTGCGAAAGACAGTCTGCCAGGGCAATCCCAGTCCATCGCCGTAGTTACGAATGTACATAATTTTTTTCTGCATGAACTGCTCTCTGATGTCTGGATCGATCTTCTGAAACACCCTGCGGTTATCTGCGATAGGAGTTTCGCCTCCCTTATCGGCGGGTTGGGCGCAGTAGAACCATATTTTCATAGGCCAGGTCGCATTAAAAGAGTTCTCTGTATGCCACAACAGCTTCTTTTCTGGCGCATAAAACACAGGAGTGTAAAGATTGCCATCACCGACATTCGCTGGTATATGTTCACCGTTTTCACTATAGGGGTCGGAACAGAGAGCTAATGTAAAGCGTTCGAATTCAGCCGGCGAGGAGATTTTGAAGTCTCTGAAAAGGAGCGCTCCATAGGTACGTAGTTCGGACTCGATAAACGATTGATTGTCTTTTGCCCATTCGACTAGATCAAGTTCTGCTTGTTGTGGACGGATGACAAGCGGCAATTGCTTCTGTGTGGAAAGATATGCTGTCTGGATTAACTGTGTTGGTTGTAACGTGACGGAGACGGGTTGTACTTTTTTGAATTTAGAAAATGCTGCATTTGCACGATTCTCTTTTTGCATGTGTTTTTCCTCTTGCTCTTTCGCGGTCATAATTTCTACTGTTGAAATGCGCGTATCGGGATTGGTGCTGATGCCTTCAAGCAATTTGATAAAATGAAGAGCCATATGCTCTATAGTGGTGGCGTCAAACAGATCCGTACTATAGGTAAAGGCCCCGGTGAGCCCACTGGATGTCTGGGATAGACGGAGCAGTATATCAACTTCAGCTGTGTCGGTCGCCGTCGTCCGTTTATTGTCAGATGCCTGTGGCGTCGATTTTGATTGCAGCGCTTGCATTGCCCGGTTAGTGGTATCTTCAAAGATGATTTTCACTTGAAACAATGGTGCATATTGTGTGCTTCGTTTGGGTTGTAGCGCCTCAACGATTTTTTCAAAGGGAAGATCTTGATGAGCATAAGCCTCCAAGGTGCTTGTACGTACCCGTTGTAAGAGTTCGCGGAAGGTTGGGTTGCCTGCCAGGTTGCTGCGCAGGACCAGCTGGTTCACAAAGAAACCAATCAAGCCTTCGATCTCCACCTGATTCCGATTGGCGATATCAGTGCCCACCACAATGTCATCTTGCTCCGATTCGCGATACAGTAACGTCTGGAATGCTGCCAGGAGCGTTATAAACACTGTGCATTCTGCTTGCTGGCTTAGACGCACAAGTGACGTGGAGACATCGAGCGGTACAATAAAAGAATGGATGGCTCCGCGATAGCTTTGTGTGAGTGGTCGAGGTCGATCCGTAGGAAGCTTCGAAGGAGCAATGCCAGCCAGTTTTGTGCGCCAATAGAGCAATAGAGCATCCAGAACATCACCTTGTAGCCACTGGCGCTGCCAGAGTGCATAGTCTGCATACTGGATTGGTAATGGCGCTAATGGCGGTGCCGACTGTGTTTCGAAAGCTTTATACAATGTCATGAGTTCGCGTTTGAATATGGCATTGGACCAACCATCGGTAATGATGTGGTGCAACGTTATTAGTAGCACATGTTCCTCTGCATGGAGGCATAACAGGTGGGTACGCAGCAATGGTCCGGTGGTAAGGTTGCAGGGATGCTGTGACTCTTGAGCGGCTAGTTGTCGTGCCACGTGCTCGCGTTTATCCTCCGCTATGGCCTGCAGATCGATGATGGGCAAGCAATAATCTTCCTGGGGATGAATGACCTGCGCAGGCTGTCCGGCGGATGTTACAACAAAAGTGGTACGTAAGCTCTCATGCCGCCGCACCAGTTCCTGCAGGCTGTTTTCTAGAGCCTTACGGTCCAGGTATCCCTGGAAATACTGTGCAGTTGGAATAAGATGCATAGTGCTTTCAGGCGCTAAGCGATCCAGAAACCAGAGTCGTTGTTGCGCGAACGATAATGGGATTTCATGCGGACGCGGCATGGCGGTCGGCGATGATACCTCGATGCCCTGATTGCTGCGTAGAGATTGTTCTACCCATTGTGCCATACCAGCAATAGTTGGAGCCTCAAACACGGTGCGTACAGGCATCTCCAGGTTTAGTAGTGTACGTACCCTTGCAATGAGGCGCATAGCTAAGAGGGAATGGCCTCCTCGCTCGAAGAAATTGTCAGAAATTCCTATGTGCTCGACGCCTAGTACTTCGAGCCAGAGGCCCTGTATCAATTCTTCAATTTGTGTCCTGGCCCCTTCTTGCGTTACACGTTCGCCATCCTGGATATCCCCTGGATCAGGCAGTGCCCGTTTATCTACTTTCCCGTTTGGTGTTAAGGGGAATGCTTCTAGAACCACGATCTGCGCCGGTATCATGTATTCTGGCAGATGTGCTTGCAAATAGAGCTTTAAGTGCCATTGTCCCAGGTTTCCTCTGTGAGCTTGTTCTAGTTGCACATAGGCAACCAGGCGAGGTTCTCCTGTTGTGCTCGCTCTGGTTACCACAACGGCGGCTCTAACCTGTGGATGCTCTGCTAAGACGGTCTCAATCTCACCTGGCTCGATACGATAGCCCCTTAACTTCACCTGTTCATCCAAGCGTCCTAGATACTCCAGGCTACCATCAGCATGCCAGCGGACGCGATCACCGGTGCGATAGAGCCTGGACCCGGCTTGTCCACTATAAGGATCAGGCACAAAGCGTGCAGCCGTCAGATCGCCTCTTTGCCAGTAGCCGTGAGCGATACCCGTGCCTCCAATATAGAGCTCTCCAGCAACGCCCACAGGCACTAGCGCACCAGTAGCATCCAGCACATAGAGTTGGGTGTTGTCGATAGCCTGCCCAATGCTGATCTGTGTCATGTCCGTCGAGAGCAATGCTGTGGTGGACCAGATGGTTGTCTCTGTTGGGCCATACATGTTCCATAACTGAGCGCCCTTGTGCACTAATTGCCTGGCTAGTTCCTTTGGTAGTGCTTCTCCTCCGCAGAGTAGCTTCAATTCAGGTGTCCCGGTCCAACCTGCGAGCAGCAGTATCTGCCATAATGATGGAGTTGCTTGCAGCACTGTTGTTCCACTGCGTTGCAATAGAGCCACCAGTTCTGTGCCTTCCCGTATCTCTTGTTGATCGGCTATTTGTATGGAAGCTCCTACTGTTAAGGGCAAGAGCAGTTCTAATGCGGCGATATCGAAGGAGTAGGCCGTTACTGCTAGCACCCGATCATGTGCCTGCATGCCAGGGCGTCGTGTCATGCTCGCAAAAAAGTTTATGACCGCGCGCTGTGGAATCATGGTGCCTTTGGGTTTGCCTGTTGAGCCAGAAGTGTAGATCATATAAGCAACTTGTTCTGGCCCGATCCATGCAGGCAAGATAGCACGTTCTGCCTGCCTGTTGGCGCTGCGCATAGTTTCAGTGATATCAAGATAGTGAACGCCGGGGATCTCCACCCTCTGGCGTAGATTGGCCTGGGTGAGTACTAGCTGTGTCTGACTATCTTGTAGCATAAAGCTCAGGCGCTCTTGAGGATACATCGGATCGAGAGGGAGATAGGCACCTCCGGCTTGTAGGATAGCGAGCATGCCAATGATGAGTTCTGCTGAGCGTTGTAGACATAAACCTACAATTGTGCCGGAACTGACGCCTGCTTGTTGCAACTGTGCAGTCACTAACAGGACTGCATCCCATAGTGCTGCATAGGTTACCAGGTGTTCTTGAAAAATCAGTGCAAGGGCATCAGGAGTAGCGATAGCCTGCTCTTCAATAAGTTGATGGAATCCCTTCTCGTGAGGGATGGATACCTCGGTTGCATTCCATTGTACGAGGAGCAACTGTCGTTCTTGCGGTGTCAAAAGAGGTAGATCTCTGATTTGAGATGAAGGCTGTTCTATAAGTGCTTGCAAGAGAACCTGGATGTGTTGCAAGAGATGCTGGATAGTATCTTCAGTGAAAAGAGTTTTGATGTAGGATAAGCGGAACGCGAACGTCTGCTTATTAAGGGACGCCATCAGTGTGAGTGGGTAGTGAGTCTGCTCTTTAGTATAGACTTGTCTGGCTTGCAGCAGCCGTGATGGTTGTATTGTGGTCATATCTACTGGATAGTTTTCAAAGACGAGTAGGCTTTGGAAAAGTTCCTGTCCACGTGGGATCTCACTCCATCCCTGAATCTGGGTGAGCGAGGTATATTCGTACTGTCGTGCCTCTACTTGTTGCATCTGTATCTGGCGTAGCCATGCCCATACCTCAGCTTCTGGCATGACGTGTATGCGTACGGGCAAGGTATTGATAAAGAGCCCAACCATTGTCTCGACGCCTGGTAGCTCGCTGGGACGCCCTGAAATGGTCGCGCCGAATAACACATCTTGTTGCCCACTGTAGTATGCCAGGAGTATAGCCCAGACGCCCTGTACCAATGTATTGAGTGTGACCCGTTGTTCGCGTGCTTGTATCTGCAGGGCAATGGTATCAGCCTCAGAGAGCCATAATGGAAGCTCGGCGACTGGTTTTTCCTCTGCGACGGAGGTGGCAGGGGAAATTTCAGTTGGGAGAGCGTTGGGTGTCGTGAAGCCTGCCAAATATTGACGCCAGTAGCGCTCAGTTTGTTGCTGGTCCTGTTTTTGTAGCCAGTCTATATAGGTACGATATGGCTGTGGTTTAGGGAGTGTTGTTGCCTGCGACTGGCTCTGCTGGAAATACAATCGAATGAGATCTTGTAGGACCAGGGGTTGCGACCAGCCATCGAGTAGCAGGTGATGATTACTCCACAGAAGATGGACCTCCTCTTCCCCGAGACGCACCAGGAGTAGGCGCTGTAGTGGAGCTTGTGTGACTTCAAAGCTGTGATGACGATCTTCCTGTCGTAAGAGTTGTAGGCGTTCCTGTTGTTCTTGTGTCGAGAGATGGCTCCAATCGAGCATTTGCCAGGGTATTTGCACATTTTTATGCACCATTTGGACAGGGTGGGGGAGGCCTTCCCAGTGAAATGAAGTGCGCAATATATCATAGCGTTGCACGAGTTGCTGCCATGCTGCTTGTAAGTCTTCTACCTTCAGAGCACCCTGGAAGCGGTATTCTGTTTGTACAAGATAGGCGCTCGTCTCCGGTTCATAAAGTGTATGAAAGAGCAAGCCTTCCTGTAAAGGAGAGAGCGCATAGATATCTTCAATTGCTTGAGGTCGTGACACCAATCGATCCAGCTCCTGCTGTTGTAGCCGAGCCAGAGGGACATCCGAAGGAGTAAAGCCTCCAGCGTCAGGTTGCTGGCAATGCTGAACCAACTCGCGTAGCATGTTTATAAACGCATTTGCCACCTTCTCCATTGTTTCTTGCCGATGTATCAATGTATTGTATTGCCAGCGGAAGCGTAACTTTCCTTGATAGACTTGTCCATTAATAGAAAGTAGATGTTCTCGTTGACCATGCTCATCCTGTGTGGGACCGGCAGATAATGGTGCGGGCCCCAACAAAGTATGTTTGACGAAGAGTGGATCAAATTGACCCAGATAGTTAAAGCCGATTTCAGCCTGGGGAAGAGCATCCATCTGAGTACGAACAGCTGGATCAGGATGCAGATAGCGTAGCAGGCCATAGCCGAGTCCGCGTTGTGGCAATTGCCGCAATTGTTCTTTTATCGTCTTAAGTGCATCACCCAGAGAGTGTGCCTCGCGCAGGTCCAGGAGCACAGGAAAGACGGTCGTAAGCCAGCCGATAGTGCGGGAGACATCGATATCTGGGAGTATGTCGCGGCCATGACCTTCCAACTCGACTAACAAGCATTGTTGGCCGGTCCATTGTGCATAAGCTAACGCGAGTGCAGTCAGGAGTACATCATTAATCTGGGTATGATAGACCGCAGGGACCTCGCGCAATAATGCCGTTGTCTCTTGCTCATTCATCTCAATGAGGATATTGTGCGCTGATGCCAGCGTATTACTTCCATTGTGGGCGGGCCAGTCACAGGGCATGGGGGCAAGAGGTACATCCCGTAGCGTCTGCCAGTAGGCGAGTTGCTGTTGTAGCTCATCCGTTTGAGCTTGTAGTTGTAGCTGATGGGCCCAATATGGGAATGAGGCTGTTTTGGCTTGTGGAAGCACCGGTTGGTTTTGCTCTAATTGTTGGTAGATCGTGTGTAGATCTTCCATGAGTACGCGCCAGGATACCCCATCAACGACCAGGTGGTGAATAACCCAGAGCAAGAGTGCCTGTTGGGGTGCGCCACGCTGTATGTATAACACACGCCATATTGGACCTTGTGTCAATTCCAAGCTAGCTTGTGTTTGCTTGAAAAGTTCGCTAAGAATTGGGCCTTGAACTGCCGTTGTCAGGCGCGAGAGATCGATAGTCAGGAAGGGAATTGAAGTTGTCTCTTGCTCATACATTTGTTGCCAGCCAGCAGGGGTTTCCACAAAGCGCAAGTGTAAAGCTTCATGATACTCTTCGAGAATATGGAATGTTTGCATGAGAAGGTCGATGTGCAGGGGAGAGATTTCCTGAAACAAAAGAGTTTGATTGTAGTGATGGCGTTGGGGGAGAGGAAAGGAGAAGAACCATTGTTGAATGGGAGTCAATGGCACTGGGCCTGAGGGAATTTCGAGGTTAATGGGGTCGGCCGCAAGATTGTATTGAGCAACCTGGGCAATCTGAGCAATAGTCTGATGCTGGAAAAGCTGTTTGGGGGTTAAGTGCAGCCCGGCCTGTGCCGCTCGGCTGATCACCTGGATGCTTAATATAGAGTCGCCGCCCAGGCTAAAGAAGTTATCGTGTATACTAATTTCAGGAACATTGAGGACCTGGCTCCAGATTTGGACCAGAATAGCCTCTAGTTCTGTACGTGGAGCTATGGCTGTTGTGTGGTCGCGCTCCTGATATTCGAATTGTGGGGTTGGCAAAGCATGTCGATCAAGCTTGCCATTGGGAGCCAGCGGTAGAGCATCGAGCAGAACAAAAAGGGATGGAACCATCGAGATCGGCAGGTTTTCTGCTGCATACTGATACAGAAGAGTGCGAACGTCCGGCTGCTGTTGCTGGAGAACAACATAAGCCACCAGACGCTTATTGCCCGCAAGATCGTCGCATGCCAGAACGACACACTCATGGACCAGGGCATGACGCCTGAGCACCGCCTCGACTTCGCCTGGCTCGATACGCACGCCGCGTAGCTTCACTTGCTGATCACGGCGACCAATATATTCGAGTGCGCCATCAGCACGATAGCGAGCCAGGTCGCCAGTACGATAGAGGCGTGCGCCTGGGATAGAGCTGAAGGGATCAGGGATGAAGCGCTCTGCGGTCAGATCGGGTCGGTTGAGGTAGCCTCGCGCAAGGTTCAGACCCCCAATATGCAGATCGCCGGGAACGCCAATGGGGGCAAGATTGCCGAATGGATCAAGCAGATAGATCTGCGTATTGGTGATAGGGAAACCAATGGGAATCGTGGTTTGCGCCTCTCTGTGTTCACAGATCCAACACGTCACATCGATGGCCGCCTCTGTTGGGCCATAGGTATTGTAGAGAGCGCAATCAGGGGAAGGTGCATGTGCAAAAAAGCGTTGTTGGAGTTCAAATGAAAGAGCATCGCCACCAGAGACCATCAGGTGTAAATGCTGGCAAGCAGCAAACGCGGGCTCATCTACTAACACCTGCAGGAGTGAGGGGACCACTTCAAGCATCGTCACGTTTGCATCGCGGAGCAGAGAAGCTAGATAGGCACCATCCTTGTGTCCTTCGGGGCGAGCAAGAATCATCGTCGCACCTACAAGCAGCGGCAAGAACAGTTCCCAGACAGAGACGTCAAAGCTCAAGGGTGTCTTCTGCAAGATATGATCGTGTGATGTTGCCTGATAAGCGGCGTGCTTCCAGAGCAAATTATTGCAGATGCCCTCATGTGTATTCATGACCCCTTTTGGTGTTCCAGTGGAGCCAGAAGTATAGATGACATAGGCAAGATTGTGTGGCCCGACCGTGCAAAGGGGATTGGTAGCTGACTCGGTAGAGAATTGTGTGTCGTTGTTCTCCAGGAGAAGCCGCTGAGCAGTGTGGGGACAGTGTGCAGCAAGATGTGTTTGTGTGAGCATCAGATGGCACTGAGCATCAGTAACCATAAAGAGCAAGCGATCAAGTGGGTAGCCAGGATCAAGTGGGAGGTAAGCGCCACCAGCCTTGAGAATGGCAAGCAGGGCCACAACGAGTTCGAGAGAGCGTTCCATATAGACGCCCACCAGTCCATCTGGTCCAACGCCCAAGCGGCGCAACCTATGAGCCAGTTGATTGGCACGTATGTTCAGAGAGCTATAGGTCAGAGCGGTCTGCTCAAAGACGATAGCAACGGCATCAGGGGTTTGCACGACCTGTCTTTCTATGAGTTCGTGGAGGCATGCATTGTTGTGTTGCCCAGTGTTGGTTGCATTCCACTCGATCAGGAGGCGAGATGATTCGGCGTCGGTCAGCAAGGGGAGGTGTTGAATGTATTGGCCTGCGTCATGCACAATTGCGCCTAAGAGCACTTGCCAGTGTTGTAGCAGACGCTCAATGGTCGTGGCATCGAAAAGATCGGTATTGAACTCAGCTAGAGTCATCAAGCCTCGGTCGCTGGCGCTTAGCGTCAGGCTCAGATCGAATTGTGCCGTTGTCTGTTTCACTTCAACGGAATTGCGGATAAGACCTGTTATATCCTGGCTGGCCTGAGCAGTATTTTGCAACGTGAACATAACCTGGAAGAGCGGCGAACGGCTCAGATCGCGTTCCGGTTGTATCTCATCAACCAGTTGCTCAAAGGGAATATCCTGATGGGCGTAGGCTCCCAGGCAGACCTCGTGTACACGTGTAAGCGCATCGAGAAAGGTCAGATCGCCGGAGAGATCAGCACGCAGCACGAGCGTATTAACAAAGAAACCGATCAGTCCTTCGAGCTCGGCGCGAGAACGATTGGCAATCGGAGTGCCGACGCTAATATCGCTTTGCCCCGTATAGCGTAGCAACAGCACCTGGAAGGCGGTGAGCAAGAGCATAAACAACGTCACATGTGTTTGTTGGCTCAGAGCAACCAGCCCATGATGCAGTTCTTGCGGCAACAGGAGGCGTAGAGTAGCTCCCTGGTTCGTCTGGATGGGAGGGCGAGGACGATCAGTCGGCAGTTCAAGAGGCGATACACCAGCTAATTGCTTTTTCCAGTAGGCCAGTTGTGTTGCTAAGACCTGGCCCTGTAACCACTGACGCTGCCAGATGGCATAGTCGGCATACTGAAGTGGGAGCGGAGCCAATGGTGAAGGTTGTCCAGCGATAAATGCCTGGTAGAGTGTGGTCAGTTCACGTGCCAGCACTTCGCTGGACCATCCATCGGTGATGATATGATGCTGTGTGAGCAATAGTATATGTTCTTGTGTCTGCATGCGGAGTAGGTACGTATGCAATAACGGTCCTTTTGCCAGATCATAAGGGCGTTGTGTCTCCTGCTCAGACAGGTGCCGGATTGCGCCTTTTTGCTCTTCATCACCAATGCTCTGCAAGTCGATTACTGGGAGCACGATTTGCTCCACTGGCTGGATTACTTGTGTTGGTCTGCCTTCCTGGACGATAAACGTCGTACGCAGGATCTCGTGGCGTGTTATCAGCTCAGCCAGGCTTTGTTCCAATGCCTTTGCGTGCAGTGGACCATCAAAATGCAGGACGCGTGGTACCAAATATGCGGTGCTCTCAGGTTCTAGCTGCTGGAGGAACCAGAGTCGCTGTTGCGCAAAAGAGAGCGGAATCTGTTCTGGTCGAGGCAGAGCAAGCAGAGGAGGAATGTCCATCCCTTTGTTTTTGCGCATAGCTTGCTCAACACATTGTGCTAAATCCGCTACGGTAGGTGCTTCAAATACAGTCTGTACTGGTAGTTCTACCTGTAATACAGTCTGTATGCGCGTGATTAAGCGCATCGCGAGCAACGAATGGCCGCCGGCAGCAAAGAAATTCTCATTTCGTCCCAGAGCAGGAACTGCGAGCAGTTCTTTCCATATTTCGATCAACATCTCCTCAATCGGGCTACGAGGATGCTCAGACACCAACGATTTACTGTCCTGGGATTGTTCTAAGGTGGGGAGTTGTTTCCAATCTACTTTTCCATTAGGAGTTAGAGGCAGTGTTTCCAGCATCACGATATTTGAGGGTATCATATATTCAGGAAGACGACCGAGCAGAAAGTCACGTACAGCTGTCGATGTTAACCCGGATGCAGCGCGCCGGACGATGTAAGCGACCAGGCGAGGGACTTCTGTTTTTTCATCTTGCACAAGGACGGCACAGTCCCAGACAGGTGTATAGGATCGAAGAACGGCTTCGATCTCTGCGAGCTCGATACGGTATCCGCGCAGTTTGACCTGGCGATCACGCCGGCCCATGAACTCAACTTTGCCATCTTCATCATAGCGTACCAGGTCCCCTGTGCGGTACAATCGTTGCCCATCTTGTCGAAATGGATGTGGCACGAAGCGTTCTGCCGTCTGTCTTGGTTGCGAGATATATCCCATTGCCAGGCCAGCGCCGCCAATATACAGCTCACCAGTTACTCCAACAGGCAGCAGTTGGAGCCGATTGTCAAATATATAGACCTCGCTGTTGGCAATGGATTGACCCAGTGCTATTGTTGTTTTTATTGGAGTATATGCATGCTCACTGGTATCATTTCTGTGCTCTCTCCACTTGTGGCAGTTTATGGACCAGCACGCCAATGGTTGTCTCGGTAGGCCCATAGTGGTTATAGATCTGGCAGGAAGCACCGATCTCCTGCAGACGTTCTAGTAGAGGTACTGGCAACGCCTCCCCACCCAGGATTAAAGCTTGCCTTGGTATGAGTGTCTGTGCACGATCCCCGGTCAATAAAGCGGACAGGTGTGATGGCACAATTTTGAGCACATCAATCGGATGTTGCGCAACCCAACGGGCCATCATCTCTGCTGAGGTCACTGTTTCATAATCAAGTATTTGTATGCAGCCTCCAGATACAAGAGAACAGAAGATAGCAGTGTTACCTAAATCAGCAGCTAATGTTGCAACCGTTGCATAGTGCCAGCCAGCTTTTCCTTCTAAGTGATTACATAGTGCCAGTGTGTAGTTGACTATGTTACTCTGCCGAATCATCACCCCTTTTGGCTGACCGGTAGACCCAGAAGTATAAATGACGTAGGCGAGATCCTCTGGGCCTGAGCGTACTGATGTATTGTGAGGAGGTGCCAGTGCGAGCTCAGGTGCGAGCTCTTCAATGGTGAGTGTCTTACCTTCCCACTCAGGTGCCATCACTGCCTGTTGTGTTAGCAGAAATGCGCTTTTGCTCTCTTGTAGCTGGTAGATCAGCCGAGCGGCGGGGCTCCCTGGGTCTAAGGGGAGATAAGCGCCTCCAGCTTTAAGGATACCAAGGAGTCCAACGAGCATACGAGTACTGCGCGTCATACATAATCCGACCAATACATTAGGGCCAACGCCTCGTTGTTGTAACACATGGGCAAGCTGGTTGGCCTGCTCGTTCAATTGTGTATAGGTCAATTGCTCGTGAGCGCTTATCGCTGCTTGATAGTCTGGAAAACGTTCTGCTTGTTCCTCGAAGAGTTGGTGGAACAGGCGAGAAGGTAGTGTGCGGAGGGGTCCATGACCCATAGCTAGCAAAGATGTGTGTGTATCTGTTTCCAGGAGTGGTAGCATACTGACCTGTGTGTGGGGCTGAGCAATCGTTCCTTGCAAAATAGTATGGAAGGTTGCAGCGATACGTCGCAGATGGGACATATTTATATGTTGTGGATCATACTGGATCTCCACTTGCAAATGTGTCCCGCTCTGAAGGACGCTGAGCTTAAGCGTAAAGGGCTCAGTACAGCTAAAACGCTGATAGAGTGAGAGGCTCAGTGCTCCTGCGGACAGCGAGTCGGGCCATGACTCATACTCAAAGCACAACGGGAAAAACTGTGACGATAAATGACTTGCTGTTTTGCTCGTTGTCAGTGATGTTTCCCATGTAAAATATGTCTGTTGCTCAATAGCCTCTTGTAAGGAAGTGTTGACGGACTCGATAAGCAGATCAAAAGGTAAATCTTCTTTGATGTGTACACTTATGGGAACAAAACGTGTATAGAGTCCAAGAGCTTGTGTCAGATCATCATAATTGCGACCATCGCATGCCACCCCAAGAAGTAAGTCCTGCTTGCCATTTAAACGCCAGAGCGTCACCTGCCAGCAGGCGAGTAACCACGCATCTATGGGTACCCCGTATTGGTGAGCAGTATGTTTGATCTGGGCTGCCAGGCTTTGCGCAAGAGGAATCTCAAATGAAGAAGGTTTAAAGTGATCTCTCTGTTCTACAGGTAGAACAGAGTTCTGCCGGGCATCTTTCTGCTCAAAGGGTAGTGATAGAGTATCCAGTTGAGAGAGATCAATTGCACGCCAGTACTGGCACGAAGACTGAGACTCTTCTGATAAGAGTAATTGTTCTTGCCATGCGGCGACATCTGCATATTGTAGAGGCTCCTCGTCCAGATCATTCTCGCTCAGGCGAGAAGCATAGCGCTGGCATAATTCTTGCGTAATATAGGTCAGTGTGTAGCTATCGGCGCAGAGTGCTGGTAGTTGTAGGAAGAAAAGATGAGCAGTAGCGGAAAGGCGTAAAATGCTCATCTGTAGAAGAGAATCGGTATCAAGGTGAAGTTTTTGCTGACGCATACCTGTGAGATATTCATCAAGATAGGCTGTCTGGCTCAACGCCGAAAGGTTCTCCAGATTAATCACCAGGCAGTGGACTCGGCTCGCGTTGGCGACGACCTGTACGGGAATATCCATTCCAGGAAAGTGCTGAAATGCTGTGCGAAGAATATCATATTTCTCTAGCAGCTTCTGGCATGCATCAAGGAAAAGATCCAGGTCCAGTAGTCCGTCCAAGCGGAGTGTACATTGTGTGCGGTATGCCTGGCTGTTGCCCTGTAGTGCCCATAAACGAGCTTGCTGTAGAGAGAGATTATACGCTTTCAAATCTGTTGATTGCATTGGCTAGTAGCTCCTTTATTTGTTTTCATCATGAATGCGCTTCTATGCATATATGGCAAGCCGTTACTGATCATGCGTCTTTTTTGTAAGCAGGGCTGATAAATCAAGTGCCTGCTTTGCCCCACGGCGCAATTTTTCACTACCTGATCGACGTAACTCCTTTTTATGAGTCGCCTGCAATGCTTCCTCCTCATCAGTAGAGATGTTGAGGTCATCAATTGAGATATCGGGTCTAGCAATACTATTCCTGGCAATTATTTCTAGCCGACGTAGCAGTGTAGTGATCGTGAGTTCTGTAAATAATGCTGTTTTGTATACCGCAGTTCCTTTGATACCGTCAGCGCTTTCTTGTAAAAAAAGAGCGAGATCGAACTTAGCAACAGGCTGCTCGTTATTGATAATTTCGAATTTGATGTCGGACAACGTCAGGGCACTTTTTGGAGTATTTTGCATCACGAATAAGGTCGAGACTAACGGTGTTTGTTGGTTCTTGCGCTCGATTTGTAGTTGTTCGACCACCATCTCGAATGGCAGTTCCTGGTAGGTGTAGGCATCTAAGACCGTTGTACGTACCTGTCGTAATACTTCACGGAAGCTAGGTGCCCCTTGCAAGTCAGCGCGCAGCACTAGAAGGTTAACGAAGAAGCCAATAAGGCCTTCAGTTTCTACGTGAGTACGATTGGCGACATCAGTGCCTATGACGATATCGGTCTGATGTGTCAAACGATAGAGCAGGACCTGAAAGGTTGCCAGGAGCAGCATAAATAACGTTATCCCTTCCTGGTGAGCGAAGTGCACTAAATCATCTGAAAGTTTGGCCGGGAAGTGGAAAGAGCAAATTGCGCCATGATGAGTGGAAAGAGCATTGCAAGCTGCATCGGTAGGTAATGCAAGGGAAGTGGCCCGCCATAAACGTTTTTTCCAGTACTGTGTATGTTGTTGGAGAATCTCACCTTGCATCCACTCACGTTGCCAGAGTGCGTAATCTGCATATTGAATAGGTAAAGTGGGCAAGGGGAAGGGTTTCCCCTGCGTACGGGCCAGGTAGATAGCAGTAAATTCATGAATAAAGATATTCATGGACCAGCCATCAGTGATGATATGGTGCATTGTGAGCAACAACACATAGTGTTGTTCAGCGAGCCGCAACAGATGAGCGCGAAGTAGCGGGCCGGTCGAGAGATCAAAGGGACGCTGAGCCTCCTGCTGGACGAGCAGGCGAACTTGACCTTCTTGGTGACTAGTAGCACGGAGGTCGATCACCGGTACCATGAAAGAATGCATAGCAGCGATTATTTGTATGGGTAATCCATTGCGTATAGCAAATGTCGTACGCAAGATTTCGTGTCGTTGTATGAGTGCAGCCAGGCTGTACTGGAACGCTTCCAGCGAGAGAGGACCTTGCCAGTGCATCGCCATCGGCATATTGTAAGCAGGGCTGTGTGGGTTTAATTGGTCAAGGAACCATAAACGTTCTTGCGCAAATGAGAGCGCCAGCTCGTCGGGGCGTTCGTATGGCTCAAGAGGAGTGATAGAGATCGCCTGTTCGGTCATGTTTTGAATATATTGAGCCAAGGTAGCGATTGTGGGGCATTCAAAGAGTGTACGTAGCGGTAATTCTATTTGCAGTAACTGGCGAATACGCGAAATCACCTGTGTTGCTAGCAAAGAATGCCCACCGAGCGCGAAAAAGTTGCTGTGAATGCTCACTTGTGCGAGAGATAAAAGGTCAGCCCAGATGATCGTGAGCAGTTCTTGCTGTGGGGTGAGTGGTGCAACAAACAGCTCGTTCGCATCCGGTTGTGTTAGATTAGGAGCTGGCAAAGCATGTCGATCAATTTTGCCATTAGGTGTGAGTGGCAGCGTCTCTAGAAGGACAAAAAGAGATGGTGCCATTGAGATGGGCAGATTTTCTGTTGTGTATTGGTACAAAATGCTGCGAGCGTTCGGCTGTTGTTGTTGGAGAACAACATAGGCAACCAGACGCTTATTGCCCACAACATCTTCGCGTGCGAGCACGGCACATTCATGCACCAGAGGGTGCTGCCTGAGTACCGCCTCGACTTCGCCCAGTTCGATACGCACACCGCGTAGCTTCACTTGCTGATCACTGCGACCAATATATTCGAGTGCGCCATCAGCACGATAGCGAGCCAGGTCGCCAGTACGATAGAGGCGTGCGCCTGGGATAGAGCTGAAGGGATCAGGGATGAAGTGCTCTGCGGTCAGATCGGGTCGGTTGAGGTAGCCTCGCGCAAGGTTCAGACCCCCAATATGCAGATCGCCGGGAACGCCAATGGGGGCAAGATTGCCGAATGGATCAAGCAGATAGATCTGCGTATTGGTGATAGGGAAACCAATGGGAACCGTGGTTTGCGCCGGTGTGTGTTCACAGATCCAACACGTCACATCGATGGCCGCCTCTGTTGGGCCATAGGTATTGTAGAGAGCGCAAGCAGGGGAAGGCGCGTGTGCAAAAAAGCGTTGTTGGAGTTCAAATGAAAGAGCATCGCCACCAGAGACCATCAGGTGTAAATGCTGGCAAGCAGCAAACGCGGGCTCATCTACTAACACCTGCAGGAGTGAGGGGACCACTTCAAGCATCGTCACGTTTGCATCGCGGAGCAGAGAAGCTAGATAGGCACCATCCTTGTGTCCTTCGGGGCGAGCAAGAATCATCGTCGCACCCACAAGCAGCGGCAAGAACAATTCCCAGACAGAGACGTCAAAGCTCAAGGGTGTCTTCTGCAAGATATGATCGTGTGATGTTGCCTGATAAGCGGCGTGCTTCCAGAGCAAATTATTGCAGATGCCCTCATGTGTATTCATGACCCCTTTTGGTGTTCCCGTGGAGCCAGAAGTATAGATGACATAGGCAAGATTGTGTGGCCCGACCATGCAAAGGGGATTGGTAGCTGACTCGGTAGAGAATTGTGTGTCGTTGTTCTCCAGGAGAAGCCGCTGAGCAGTGTGGGGACAGTGTGCAGCAAGATGTGTTTGTGTGAGCATCAGATGGCACTGAGCATCAGAAACCATAAAGAGCAAGCGATCAAGTGGGTAGCCAGGATCAAGTGGGAGGTAAGCGCCACCAGCCTTAAGAATGGCAAGCAGGGCCACAACGAGTTCGAGAGAGCGTTCCATATAGACGCCCACCAGTCCATCTGGTCCAACGCCCAAGCGGCGCAACCTATGAGCCAGTTGATTGGCACGCATGTTCAGAGAGCTATAGGTCAGAGCGGTCTGCTCAAAGATGATAGCAATGGCATCAGGGGTTTGCACGACCTGTCTTTCTATGAGTTCGTGGAGGCATGCATTGTTGTGTTGCCCAGTGTTGGTTGCATTCCACTCGATCAGGAGGCGAGAGGTTTCGGCGTCGGTCAGCAAGGGGAGGTGTTGAATGTATTGGCCTGCGTCATGCACAATTGTGCCTAAGAGCACTTGCCAGTGTTGCAACATGCGCTCGATGGTTATAGCGGCAAAGAGATCGGTATTGAACTCGGCAGTCGTCATCAAACCTTTCTCATTTGTCGTAAGCGTCAGGCTCAGATCGAATTGTGCCGTTGTCTGGTTCACTGTCACTGGACTACGGGTCATACCAGCCATGTCCAGACCACCTTGAGCAGTATTTTGCACAGTGAACATAACCTGGAAGAGCGGTGAACGGCTCAGATCGCGCTCCGGTTGTAGCTCCTCAACCAGTTGCTCAAAGGGAATATCTTGATGGGCATAGGCTCCCAGGCAGACCTCGCGTACATGTGTGAGCGCATCGAGAAAAGTCAGATCGCCAGAGAGATCGGAGCGCAGCACGAGTGTATTGACAAAGAGGCCGATCAAGCCTTCGAGTTCGGTGCGAGAACGGTTGGCAATCGGAGTGCCGACGCTAATATCGCTTTGCCCTGTATAGCGTAGCAGCAGCACCTGGAAGGCGGTGAGCAAGAGCATAAACAACGTCACATGTGTTTGTTGGCTCAGGGCAACGAGCGATTGCTGCAGTGTTAGTGGTAACAGAAGCTGCAGGGTAGCGCCCCGATATGTCTGCATCGTTGGGCGGGGATAATCAGTCAGCAAGTCGAGTGGCGACGCGCCAGCTAATTGTTTGCGCCAATAGGCCAGCTGTGTTTCTAACACATGGCCCTGTAACCACTGGCGTTGCCAAAGTGCATAGTCGGCATACTGAAGTGGGAGCGGAGCCAGTGGTGAAGGTTGCCCGGAGCTAAATGCCTGGTATAAAGTAGTCAGCTCGCGTATGAGAATGCCGCTAGACCATCGATCACTAATGATATGGTGGAGTGTGAGTAAGAAAACATGCTTCTGGCTATCCAGGCGCAATAGATATGTGCGCAATAATGGGCCACTTGTTAGATCACAGGGACGTTGTGCTTCGTGTCTGACAAGTTGTAGTACTTCGTTGTCCTGCCTCTGCTGATCGATGCCCTGTAAATCGATGACAGGGAGCAAAAAGGAAGCTATGGGTTGAATGACCTGAACAGGTTTCTCTCCATGAACAGCAAACGTCGTACGCAGACTCTCGTGGCGAGATACCAGTTCGGCCAGGCTCTGCTCTAGAGCCTGGGCATGCAATATGCCACGAAGGTGTTGTGCCGATGGGATTAGATACGCGGTACTGCCAGGTTCGAGTTGATCCAGAAACCATAGGCGTTGTTGTGCAAAGGATAACGGGATCTGTGTTGGCCTTATGCCAACGGCAAGAGCTGGAACCGGCGTCCCCTCACTTTTCTGCTGGTTTTGTTCAATCTTTAGTGCCAATGTGGCTATGGTCGGAGCTTCAAATATAGTGCGCAGAGGGATATCCATCTTTAAAATCGTTTGTAGCCGTGAAGTGAGCTGTGTTGCGACTAACGAGTGTCCCCCTAACTCAAAAAAGCTCCTGGTAACATCTATTTCTTGTAGACCAAGGACATTGCCCCAGACGGTCGCCACGAGTTCCTCCATAGGAGTACGAGGGGCATGTAGCATCGTGGAAACCTCGCTTGTCGTGGCCCTGTTGGAAGCAGAAGAAGGTCGTATAAGTGGAAATTGATCAACAGGGATTAAATTAGAAAGCGTCGCGAGCGTCACATCAGGATTGGACGCTATATACTGTAGGAGTATGTAAAAATGATCCAGGATGTGATCAAGAGACGGTGTGACGAAACGATGGGTATCATAAATGCACTTGATACCCAGGTTCGCACCAGGCGTTACTAAGAAAGTAAGTGGATACTTTGTTTGAGCCCCTTTTGATAAGGCATCGTAGATAGATAGACCGACGTTTGTGGATGTGGCGATGTGAGAAGGAAAGTTTTCAATAACCAGTAAACTCTCATACAGCAAAAGCATGCCAGGTACGTCGCTCCAGGCATGAACCTGTCCAGCAGAAACATATTCATATTGATGCATGTCAACATTGTGGTATTGAAGTTCCTCCAACCATGACCAGAGCGCAATTTGGGCATTGAAGCGCACACGAAGTGGGAGCGTATTAATGCAGAGCCCAACCATCGTCTCAACGCCGGTCAGTTCGGTAGGGCGACCGGAGACCGTGATGCCGAAGACTACATCATCTGTATGGTTATAGCGACCAAGCAGCAGAGCCCAGGTGCCCTGTAATATCGTATTGAGCGTCACATGATGACGGCGTGCAGTTGATAGTAGTGTTGTGGCCACAGCGTCAGGTAACTGTCGTGAGAGATAGCCATACCGTTCTTCGGTTTCGTAAAAGGGAGCATCATCTTTCACGCTGCCGAGCGGTGTTGGTTGAGTGAAACCGCGCAATGCCTTGCGCCAGAACTGCTCTGCCTGAGAGATATCTTGCTTTTTTAGCCAGGCAATATAGTCGCGATACTGCCTACTGCGTGGGAGTTGGAAAGAGAGTCCCTTGCTAAAAGCATCATAGCAGGCAATAAATTCATTAAGCACAATTTTGTAGGACCAACCATCCATCAAAATATGATGGACGGTCCACACGAAGCGATAGGTATGCTCATCCATATGGAAAAGAGCTAGTTTCAAAAGTGGGGGTTGTGACAGTTGAAAGCCACGCATTCTCACGTCCCTAAGATAATCTGCCATCTGTATTTGTTGTTGCGTAGGGGAGAGGGCACGCCAATCTCTATAGTCTAAGGCGATACGTGCCTGGCGCAGTGTGACTTGAAAAGGCTCGGCCTGTTCTTTCCAGGTAAAGCCGGTGCGCAGGATCATATGGCGATCAACAATCCACTGCCACGCTTTTTCGAATGCTGCGACATCTAAATGACCATGTAAAGTATAGAGTAACTGTTCGATATGTATGCCGGACTTGGGGGCACGAATCGTCTCATATAGCATGCCCTGTTGGGCTGGAGAAAGCGAGGTGATCGCCTCAATAGTATTTTTGTTCATAGTTATCCTTCTCTAACCCAGATCTATTTCTGAGATAATCTGCGCAAGCTGTTCCTGGCTGAGTTCCACATCAGGAAAATCTGAAGGTGTATAGCCACCTGAGTCAGGAGATTGGCAGTGTTCGATGATCGAGCGCAGGCTTTGTGTGAAGATGGTAGCGAGGTGCTCAATGGTTGAGCGCAGATGAAAATGTTTGCTATAGTGCCAGATTACCCGAAGCTGTCCCGCGCTAATGTGACAAGTGATTTCTAAGAGATGTGTACGTTCACTTTGTGGGCTATGAACTGGCCCGGCAGACAGGTGAGCTGGCCCAGTAAAGAGCGATGATGTATAGGTATGGTCGAATTGGCCGAGATAGTTAAAGACAATGTCGGCCTGAAATAGCGTATCTAACTTCCGGCTCAGAGCAGCATCATGACGGAGGGAGCGCAGAATACCATAACCAATCCCATGATTTGGGATGGCACGAAGTTGTTCTTTCACAGCTTGTAAGGTGTCAGCAATCGTAATTGTATGTGAGAGATTGAGATAAACGGGAAAAAGAGAAGTAAACCAGCCAACAGTACGCGATAGATCGATATCCTCAAAGAGATCTTCGCGCCCATGCCCCTCCATATCAACAAGGAGGGAACTTGATCCGGTCCACTCCATACAGGTCAGAGCTAACGCAGTCAGTAAAACATCGTTCATCTGTGTATGGTACATAGGTGGAACGTCTTTCAGGAGAGCCTGGGTTTCTTCGGCTGTAAGTGTGACTGAAAGAGTCTCAGCCGAGGCTACGGTATTGCTCAGTTCATGAGAGGAATTATCACGAGGTAAGAGGGGTATGGATTCAAGCTCTCGTTTGAGCCAGTAAGCCTGTTCCTGTAGAATTGTGCTTGATTGAGCATAGTGAGCGAGTTGCTCGGCCCATGATTTAAATGAACTACTCTTAGGCGGAAGTTGAATGATGTCGCCTTGTACCTGTTGTCGATAGGCTGTCTGCAAATCTTCTAGCAGGATGCGCCATGAAACGCCATCGACGACTAAATGGTGTAGAACAATGAGCAGGAGACTGGCCTGTTGTGTTCCCATATTGAACAGAATGGTACGCAGAAGAGGTCCAGCGCTGATATCGAGGGTTGTCTGCGTGGCAGCGGCTATATGGGTGGCGGTTCTATCTTGCTCATCTCGTGCGAGTTGTGAGAGATCGATGTGCAAGAAAGATAGGCATTCCTCCTGGGTTGTAATGGCTTGTTGCCAATTGCCATCGTGTGGGGTAAAGCGCAGGCGTAAAGCATCATGGTGTGTAAGCCATGTAGCAAGAGCTCTTTCTAAGAAGAGATGGTTGATGGGCTCGACAAGTTGCATAAACCTGACTTGATTCCAATGCTGTTGTAGTGGTGAAGGGATATGGAGATCAAAGAACCAGCGTTGTATGGGTGTCAAAGGTAGCGAGCCAAGGATAGGGCCCTGTTCAGTCTGCGCCTGGTTTTCAACATCAACCACAGAGGCAAGCTCTGCAACGGTCTGAAATTGAAAGAGATGCTTGAGCGTAAAATGCAGGCCCATCTGTTTTGCATGCGCAATAATTTGTGTGCTTAGGATAGAGTCTCCCCCTAATTCAAAGAAGTTATCGTGTATACCAACCTGTTTGATGTGGAGTATGTCGGCCCAGATCGTAGCCAGCGTTGCCTCAAGAGAGGTACGAGGTGCAAGAAAAGCACTCTCTTCCTGAGAACGTTCCTGGCCGGGTAAAGGAAGAGCACGGCGATCCACTTTGCCATTGGGTGTAATGGGAAGGGCCTCTAAGCGAACAAAGAAGGCAGGAATCATATACTGAGGCAGCCGCTCTTGCAGGTATTGACGGACCTCTTTCTGTGTATAGGCTTCCGGCTCGTTAGGAACGACATAAGCGACTAATCTTTTATTTTTTGTTTCATCTTCATAGAGCGTGACCGCACACTTGCGTATGTTGGGGTGTTGCCCTAGCGCCGCTTCAATTTCACCTAATTCAATGCGGTATCCATGTACTTTCACCTGCTGATCGATACGGCCAAGGTACTCAATAGAGCCATTGGGCAGATAGCGTACCAGATCGCCGGTTTTGTACATGCGTTGCCCTGGTTCAGTGCTAAAAGCGTGTGGGATGAAGCGCTCAGCAGTGAGGTCTGGCCGGTGGTGGTAGCCACGTGCCAGGCCGATGCCGCCGATACACAGTTCACCTGGTATGCCCACAGGCACGGGTTGCAGATAGCGATCTACTATGTAAAGCTGGAAGTTAGAGATCGGGCGACCAATAGTAAGTGTGGGCTCATCGGCGAAGCATTCTGCAACGCTGACCCAGACGGTCGCTTCAGTGGGGCCATAGGCATTGAAGAAGTGGCGTGTAGGAGCCCATCGCTTCACGAGATCGGGTGAACAAGCTTCTCCTGCCACAATGATCGTTTGCAGGTTCGATAAAGTATCGATAGGCAGAGCTGCTAATGTAGAGGGTGGCAGGGTGACGATAGTGATAGCCTGTTCATGCAGGAGGTGTAAGAGATCTGGTCCGGGGAAAAGAGCTTCTTGTGGTGCTAAACATAATGTGCCACCGATCAACACAGCCATGCTCGTCTCAAAGACCGAGGCATCGAAGCTAAGAGATGCGAATTGTAATTTCCGACTCTTTGCTGTGGCTGCAAAGGTTTGGGCTTGAGCCAGGGCCATGTTGCCGATGCCACGATGTGTGACTTGCACTCCCTTGGGGGTACCAGTTGAGCCAGAGGTAT
Organism: uncultured Chloroflexia bacterium; assembly: GCA_963850365.1. Lineage (GTDB taxonomy): Bacteria > Chloroflexota > Ktedonobacteria > Ktedonobacterales > Ktedonobacteraceae > Dictyobacter. The sequence continues at coordinate 77,217 of CAWKKX010000014.1, read as the reverse complement.
AGATCATATAGGCCAGGTTCTCGACTTGTGTATGGCAATGCAGAGCTTTAGCGCTATAGTGTGCGAGCGTAGACCAGTCAGTATCCAGGCAAACACGAGTGGCTAGATGTGGAGGGAGGCGATCAGAGACCTGATCCTGGGTTACAAGAACCTCGATAGCTGCATCCGTAAGAATGAAAGTCAGTCGTTCCGCCGGATAAGTCGGGTCTAGCGGCAGATAAGCACCGCCAGCCTTGAGAATGCCCAGCAGACCGATAATCATTTCGGGCGAACGTTCGACGCAGAGTCCCACGATTGTGTCGGGTTGTACGCCCAGTTCTTGTAATTTGTGTGCCAGCTGATTGGCTCGTCGATCCAGAGCTGCATAGGTAAGTTGTGTATCCAGGAATGCAAGCGCGATGGTATCGGGTGTGCGTTCTACCTGCCGCTCAAAAATCTGGTGCATGCACAGATCTTGCGGATAGTCTGCTTGTGTCTCATTCCATTTGATCAATAGATTTGTCTGTTCGCTTGCAGTCAACAACGGATAGTCATAGACTCGCAGGTGTGGATCATGCACGATACCTTCAAGCAGCGTCTGCCAATGGCCAAGTACGCGTGTGATTGTGACGGCCTCGAACAGATCAGTGTTGAATTCCAGGGAGCAGCGCAGTCCTTGTTGAGTTTCTGTGAGTAAGAGCGTCAGATCAAACTTACTTGTGGCATGCTCTTTTGCACGCGATTGCAGTTGTAGCCCTGCCAGTTCGTCCTGGCTATCGCGGGCATTGAGCAGGACGAGCATGACCTGAAAGAGGGGTGAGTGGCTCATATCGCGTGTGGGTTGCAGTATATCTACAATCTTCTCAAAAGGAACATCCTGATGGACATAAGCGCTTAATGCCACTTCGCGCACTCTTTGCAAGGCTTGTAGGAAGGTAGGATTTGCGGATAGATCCGTACGTAAGACCAGTGTATTGACAAAGAAGCCAACAACCCCTTCGATTTCGGGCTTATTGCGATTGGCGATTGGTGTGCCGATGGCTATATCATCCTGGTCTGTGTAGCGCATCAACAGAACTTGAAAAGCAGCCAGCAAGAGCATGAAGAGCGTCACATTTTCCTGCTGGCTCAGACGTAGTATCTCCTCATACAGCGTAGCTGGTAACAGCAAAGACTGTGTGGACCCGCGATAGGTTTGCAGTGCCGGACGGGGATGATCGGTGGGTAAAGCAAGAGGCGATAAATGCGCCAATTGTGTTTGCCAGTAAGTGAGTTGCCCATCTAATAATTTGTTTTGTAAACAGTGATGTTGCCAGAGAGCGTAATCGGCATATTGGATGGGGAGCGGAGCCAATGGTGAAGATTGACCAGCGAGGAATGCCCGATAGATGAGAGCCAGTTCACGCACCAATATGTTATTGGACCATCCGTCGGTAATAATATGGTGTATGGTCAAGAACAGGGCGTGCTCTTGTGCCTTCTGTCGTACAAGATATATACGGAGCAATGGCCCTTTTGCCAGATCACAGGGGTGCAATGATTCTTGTTGAGCCAGTGCGCGCACAATCTCTTCTTGCAACGTATTATGCAGCCCTTGCAGGTCAATCACTGGTAATGTAAAAGGGAGAGCTGGGTGAATTACCTGTACCGGCAGATTTGCGTGCTCCGAAAATGTTGTACGCAGGCTCTCGTGCCGACGAATCAGTTCTTCGAGCGCGAGTTCTAAGGAGTGGGCATCTACTGTGCCACTTAAGAAGTGGGTGTTGGATAGGAGATAGGCGGCGCTATCAGGTTCGAGCTGATCCAGAAACCATAGACGCTGCTGCGCGAAAGAAAGAGGGAGCTGGGGTGGTCGCGTTACGGCGACTAATGGAGGCATATCTATCCCATCATCCAGCCGTAGAGCATGCTCCACCCGTGGGGCCAATGCAGCGACGGTTGGGGCCTCGAAGATTGTTCGTACTGGTATTGCAACACCAAGCATTGTTTTTATGCGTGTGATGATGCGCGTCGCTAACAGCGAATGTCCGCCAAACGTAAAAAAGTTGTCAAAGATGTCTATATGTGTATTACCAAGCACCTCTCGCCACATATTGAGCAGGAGTTCTTCTAAGGGCGATCTGGCACCTTCTATATTTCGCTGCTCACGCTGTAATGTAACCTCTGGTTTGGGCAACGCTTTGCGATCTATCTTGCCATTGGGCAGGAGTGGTAGTGTAGCCAAATGCATGAAGATAGAAGGCACCATGTACTGTGGGAGCTTTTCCTCTAAGTAAGCGCGAAGTCCATCATTTGTGGCTTGAGTAGTTGCATCAGTCGTCACAAGATACGCAACGAGGCGCGTCCCATTGAGCGCATCTTCATCGGCGAGCACCACGCACTCTTTTATTGTTGGGTAGCGGGACAGAACGCTCTCAATCTCGCCCAGTTCGATGCGGAAACCACGTAATTTGACCTGATTGTCTATTCGTCCCAGATATTCAATAGTGCCATCGGCTGCATAGCGTGCGCGATCACCGGTGCGGTAGAGTCTCACTTCCTGGTGAGAGGCGTTCTGCTCGGATGTGATAAAGGGGTCAGGAACAAAGCGCTCGGCTGTCAATGCGGGTCTGCGATAGTACCCACGTGCAACCCCAATGCCGCCGATATAAAGCTCTCCGGTAATGCCAATGGGCACGATGTGCATCTGTGTGTCAAGTATATAAATGCGAATATTGCTGATGGGCCTGCCGATAGGGACTGTGGATTGTTGGAGTTCTGGTTGACATATCCAGGAAGTCACATCGATAGCAGCCTCAGTGGGACCATAGAGATTATGTAAGGCGGCATCGATGCGTGCGAAGAAGCGCTCCTGCAAAGTAGGAGCGAGCGCTTCACCGCTACACATCACCTGGCATATGTGCTGGCATTGTTCCAGGCCATCTTCCTCTAAGAAGACTTGGAGCATAGAAGGTACAAAGTGCAATGTTGTAATCTGTTTTTCTGCAATCACTTCAACGAGATAGGCAGGTTCGCGATGTCCTCCTGGGCGAGCCATCACAAGCTGTGCTCCCGTCAGTAACGGCCAGAACAGCTCCCAGACAGAGACATCGAAGCTGGTGGGAGTTTTTTGTAGCACACGGTCATTTGTATCCAAATGATAGGTCTGTTGCATCCAGAGTAGCCGATTACAGAGTCCGCTATGTGTATTGATTGCGCCCTTTGGTTCTCCCGTTGAACCTGATGTATAGATCACATAGGCAGCGTTAGCGCCGCTTATCGTCGTAAGAGGATTGTCTTGAGGTTGTGAAGCGATGGCAGGGTGTTTAGCAGATACGGAGCTAGATTGAGAGCCATACCAGTTCTCGTCGAGATAAACGATCTGGCACATGGCCTCATTTTTATGGGAGGGGAAGGCTTGTGTAGATGTCCCCAACGAATCGATAGTATGGGAAAAGAGATGCGTATTTAAGGCTGTAATTTGTGTCTGGAAGGCTCTAATGGTGAGCAAAACTGTGACCTGAGTATTCTCCAGCATAAACGCCAGACGTTCAGGGGGATACGAGAGATCCAGTGGTAGATAAGCCCCGCCAGCTTTGAGCACAGCGAGTAAGCTTATGCTAAGGAACAGTGAGCGCTCAAGCGCAACGCCCACGATAGTCTCCGGGCCGATTCCTAGCTGATGGAGATAATGAGCCAGTTGATTTGCGCGTCTATTGAGTTGATGATAGGTGAGGCACTCATCTTCATAGACAAGCGCGATAGCATCGGGTGTCAGCGCAACTTGTGCTTCAAAGAGAGTTGGTAAGCACTGTATGGCAGGCTCTGTTGTCTGCGTGCTGTTCCATGCTACGAGAAGTTGATGGCGCTCGGCCTCGCTCAAGAAAGAGAAGTCGGCTAAATGCAGATCGGGTTGCGCTACAATGCTAGCCAACAGCGTTTGAAAGTGGCCTAATAAGCGTTGAATAGTGCTTTCAGCAAAGAGATCGGTGTTGTACTCAACGCTGCAATAGGCATCCTGTCCATTGCTTACAACATGCATTGTGAGGTCAAACTTCGTGGTTACATGAGCGGTTCTAATCACACTAAGCTGAAGATCATCAAAGTGCGCGGTTGAGGGTGAAAGCTGTCGAGATTCGAACATAACTTGAAAGAGCGGTGAGCGACTCATATCGCGTTCTGGTTGTAGCTCTTCAACCAGACGCTCAAAGGGTATATCCTGATGAGAATAGGCGTCTAAAGCTGTTTTATGCACTCGATTGAGCAACTCTAAGAACGTCGGATTCCCGGAGAGATCTGTGCGCAAGACGAGCGTATTGACGAAGCAGCCAATCAGCCCCTCAAGCTCCGCGCGTGTGCGATTGGCAATGGGAGTGCCAACGCTAATATCGCTTTGCTCAGTGTAACGCAACAGTAAGACCTGGAAGGTTGCAAGCAGAAGCATAAAGAGCGTCACATTTGTCTGTTGACTTAGCGCGATGAGCGCCTGATGCAGTTCTTCTGGCAAGGGGAGCCGTTGGATCGCGCCTCGATATGTCTGCACAGGTGGACGAGGATGATCGATGGGTAGTTTGAGTGGCGCTATTCCAGCCAATTGATGTTTCCAATAGGTTAGCTGTGTTTCCAGCACCTTGCCTTGCAACCAATGCTGTTGCCAGAGTGCATAGTCGGCATATTGCACGGAGAGTGGAGCCAATGGGGAGGGCTGCCCGTTGATAAATGCTCGGTAGAGTGTCGTCAATTCGCGTACTAGCACGCCACTGGACCATCCATCGCTAATAATATGATGCAGTGTGAATAAGAATATGTGTTCTTTGATTTCTATACGGATGAGAAATGGACGCAATAAAGGTCCATGAGCCAGATCGCAAGGATGTTGTGTTTCTTGCTTGACTAATTGATGCATGACACTTTCGCGGTGTTCGTAGTGCAATGCCTGCAAGTCAATGACGGGAAGTAAAACATGCTTTGCCGGTTGGATTATCTGTATAGGTTGATGTGTACCTTCTTGAAAGACAGTGCGTAAGTTCTCATGGCGAGAGGTGAGCTCTGTGAGACTTTGCTCTAAAGCTTGCACTCGTAATCGCCCGCTGAGACGTTGGACGTGTGGGATCAGATAGGCTGTGCTTTCTGGCTCTAGCTGTTGTAGGAACCAGAGACGCTGTTGCGCAAAGGATAATGGAATCTCTCCTGTGTGTTCTATGGCGATCAGAGGAGCAATCTCTTCTTGTCTGTGTTGCAATTGTTGCTCGATTTGTTGTGCGAGCGCTGTGAGAGTAGGATGCTCAAATAAACTTGAAATGGATATTTCTACTTGTAATATAGCTCTTATGCGTGCTAGCAATTGTGTTGCTAGCAACGAGTGACCACCGACCTGAAAGAAGTTATCGTGAATGCTTAAAGTAGAGACGCCTAACAGATCTCTCCATATCTCCATGAGCGTCGCTTCTATCGGGTTGCGAGGCTCTACAATGGTAACGGCTCTTGCTCCATGAGACTGCAGTTCTGGCTTTGGTAACTTCTGCCGGTTGATTTTGCCATTTGCAGTGAGAGGGAGCATGTCTAACTGAACCCAGAGCGTAGGGAGCATATACTCTGGTAAAGATTGGCGCAGAACTCGTTCACTTGCTCCGATTGCAAGTGTGCGCGTTTGTGGGTTACGACATAGCTGACAAGATGTGGTCCCCCAGGCACATCATTGCGCAACAGCACGGCGCTATTACGTACCTGGGGGTGTTGTCTGATAGCCATTTCAATCTCGCCCAATTCGATGCGGTACCCACGCAACTTGATCTGGCTGTCACCTCGACCGATAAACTCAATGGTGCCCTGTGCGGTGTAGCGTGCCAGGTCCCCGGTGCGATAGAGTCGTTCCCCGTATGGCCCAAAGGGATGAGGGATGAAGCGTGCCGCAGTCTGTGCAGGTTGTTGCACATAGGTGATGGCCAGACCTTTGCCCCCGATATAGAGTTCTCCTATTATCCCTACAGGTACCAGTTGCATGTTAGCATCCAGGATATAGACTTCGCTGTTCGTGATTGGTTTGCCGAGAGGTACTGTTGTCACCTCTTGTATAGCAAGATCCGAGAAGGGGTAGACCAGCGTCCCTATTGTTGTCTCTGTGGGGCCGTAGTGATTATAGATCTGGCATGTGACGTGAAGCTCTCGTAGCCGTGTGAGTAGGCTGACAGGCAACGCCTCACCGCCGCAGATTAATGCTCGCTGCGGAAGCATCGCAGCGTGTGCACGTTCGTCAGCTAGCAGGGCAGATAGATGTGAAGGCACGATTTTGAGTACATCGATGGGATGTTGTGCCGCCCAGCGAGCCAGTTTCTCGCTAGAAGTAACCGTTTCATAGTCAAGCACCTGCAAGCAGCCGCCCGATGCCAATGCGCAAAATATAGCCGTATTGCCCAGATCGGCGGCCAGTGTGGAGACCGTTGCATAGTGCCATCCAGTTTTGCTACCCAGAAGCTCACATAAAGCCAGCGTATAGTTAACCACGCCGCTTTGTTGGATCATAACGCCTTTAGGCATTCCGGTTGAGCCAGAGGTATAGATGATATAAGCGAGATCCTGAGCATCACAACGTGTTGGCAGATTGCTGGTAGAGGATTGCAGCAGATCCGGCTCCAGAGCTTCTAATGAGAGCGTTTTGCCTTCCCATGACGGAAGTTGTTGCAGGAGTCCCTGCTGGGTCAGGAGCAAGATGGCCTGACTCTCTTGCAGCATATGTTTAAAGCGAGCGGACGGATTTTCAGGATCTAAGGGTAGATAAGCCCCGCCAGCTTTGAGAATACCCAGGAGCCCGATGATCATCTGGGTGCTACGTGTCATACACAGCCCCACAAGGACATTGGGTCCCACACCCTGCTGTTGTAGTACCCATGCCAACTGGTTAGCACGTTCGTTTAGCTGCTGAAATGTCAGTTGTTCCTGAGTACTGATGACTGCCAGGTGATCCGGTAGACGTTGTGCCTGTTGCTCAAAGAGTTGGTGAAGCCTGAGATCGGGAAGAGAACGAGTGGCTGTACGACCCATTGCAAGTAAAGCCGTTTGCTCGTCAAATGTGAGGAGTGGTAACGTATCCACAGCGGTGTGTGGCTGTTGCAGCCCTGCTTGAAGAAGTGTGTGGAAGATGGTTGCAATCTGACTGACCAGGGTGGAGTCGATGCGTTGAGGATCATAGTGTAGCTCCAATTGCAAGCTATCTCCTACTTGCAAAGAGCTTAATTTAAGCACAAAAGGCTCAAAGCAACTCGAGCGTTTGACTAACGAGAAGCTTAACGCCCCAGCATTAAAAGAAGCGGGCCAGGTGTGATGCTCAAAACTAATGGGAAAATAGTGAGGGGTAGTAAGCGACATTGCGGTGGAGGAAGAGTCATCTTCCCAGGTAAAATAGATTTGTTCTTCGTGCGCTTTTTCTAAGGATGTATTGATAAGAAGCAGCAGTTGCTCAAAAGGCACGCTATAGGTAAGGTGGACATCTATAGGAACAAGACGCGTATAGAGTCCCAGACTGGAGGCTAATTCCGCGTCAATCCTGCCATCAAAGGCAACGCCAATGATGGGGGCTACGTTATTCATGAGACGTTGTAGGAGAATATGCCAGCATGTCAAGAGATAAGCTGACGGTAATACATGATAGGTATCCGTTAATAGGCGGATTTGAGTTGCAAGACTCGCCTCAACAGGAAGATGCACAACCTCTGGCCAGAATGGTTGTCCATCGTGCTCTCGTGCTTGCCTGTCCGATGCTAGAGGAAGATACATAGTCGCGAGTTGTGATAGATCGGTTTTGCGCCAGAATTGACGATGAGTTTCTGCATCCTCTTCTTGTAGTACCTCGTCCTGCCATGCCGCGACATCTACATATTGGAGTGGTTCTTCTTGCTTTGTAGCCCAATGCATGTGTTGCGCCATGAGCCTATATGTCTGACTGAGCTCTGTGATAAATTGCAAGATGGTCGTATCATCAGCACAGAGGGCAGGCAGATTAATCAGCAGAATATGTGTCTGAAGCGACAGACGAAAGAGCCAGATACGGAGCAGGGAGTTTTGCGTGAAGTCAACCTGTTTGTGTTGCGCTATCGTAAAGCACGTTTGTATCGTAAGTTCCTGCGTACTTGTGAATAGGTTGTCTAAACCGATCACGACGCATTCGGTAGTTTCTTCATGGCTATTGACAACCTGTACAGGGACATCCATGCCAGGCATACAGCGAAATGATGTCTGGAGAATAGTATGCTGCTGAATCACGTGCTGAATTGCTTGCTGCAAAGTCTCTATCGTCAATGCCCCATCCATTTGAATGGCACACTGTGTATGGTATGCATTGCTTTCTCCTTGCAATGACCATAAGCGGGCTTGCTGCATGGACAGATTGTATCTTTTGGCAGCGACTGTTTGCATTAAAGATCTCCTTGTTGTGTATTTTGCCGTTATATTGCCATGCGAATCTATTATAGATTTTTGCCTTTTATATTTCTGAGGTGTTTTACCTTCAGATTGAGCTTCTCTGACTTTTCTTGTAGTTGCACTCTTTTTTCTTCTTCGGTATAGATTGCAAGAAGATCGATGACGGTATCCGGGTTTGTGAGAATATCCTGCAATAGAATCTCAAAGCGGCGCATCCAGGTAGCAATTGTGAGTTCCTCGAACAGTTCGGTGCGATACACCACAGACCCTCTGATACCATCTGGCTCCTCTTGAAGAAAGAGCGCCAGATCAAATTTTGCGGATTGCTGCTCTTGACTCATCATCGTAAGTTGGAGGCCCGGCAAGTGCAAAACGCCTTCGGGAATGTTTTGTAGCACGAATAAGACAGAAATTAAAGGTGTTTGTTGGCTTCTGCGTTCAACACCGAGTAGTTGCTCGACAACGAGATCAAAAGGAAGTTCTTGATAGGCATAGGCCTCTAAGACCATTTTTCGTACAGACTGTAAGACCTGACGAAACTTTGGAGCGCCCTGTACATTAGTCCGCAACGCGAGCAGATTGACAAAAAAGCCGATGAGCCCTTCTGTCTCCAGACGAGTCCGATTTGCGACATCGGTTCCTACGACGATATCGGCCTGGTCGGTTAAACGGTAAAGGAAGACCTGGAAGGCGGTGAGAAGGGTCATAAACAGAGTGACGCCTTCGTGACGACTCAAGGAATCTAATTCCAGCGAGAGATCTTTGGGAAGAACAAAGGAGTATCTGGCCCCACGAGTACTCGGTGTGGCAGGACGTGGCTTATCGGTGGGTAGTTCGAGGTGGCGTGCGCCCTCTAACTGTTGTTGCCAGTAACGGACATATTTTTGCAAGATGTCGCCTTGTAACCATTGGTGTTGCCAGAATGCGTAGTCGGCATATTGGATGAGCGGAGGAGGTAGCGGCGAGGGTTGCTCTGCTAGAGATGCCTGATAGAGTGCGGTCAGCTCACGCACAAGCACTTTATTAGACCAGCCATCAGTAAGAATATGGTGCAGTGTTAAGAGCAAAATGTGATCATGGGAGGCTAGTCTGAGTAAATGAACTCGAAACAAAGGTCCCTTTTCAAGGTTGCAGGGGTGTTGTGATTCTTGTTGTATTAGTTGTTGCGTGATGCTGTGTTGCTTCTTGTGCTCCAGTCCGCTGAGATCAATGCAGGGTAGGCAGCTTGTTGTGGCCGGGTGGATCACCTGCATGGGCTGGCCGGCTCGCGCTGTGAACGTCGTGCGTAAAATCTCGTGCCGATGGATGATCTCCTGTATACTCCACTCTAAAGCTTTGCTATTGAGGATACCGCGACAGTGTTGTGCCATTGTCATCAGGTAAGTAGTGTCGTTTGATTGTACTTGATCTAAAAACCAGATGCGCTGCTGCATGAGGGAGAGAGGCAACAGATTTTCATGTGGAACCGGTACAATAGGCGGAGATTGTAGCGCATACTCTTTCTGTAAGAAATGCTCAATTCTGGCGGCCAGAGCGGCAATCGCAGGGGACTCGAACAGGCTACTCAGGGGTATCTCGATCTGCAAGGATGTGCGAATGCGTGAGATAACCTGGGTAGCCAGTAAAGAATGCCCTCCTATTTCGAAGAAATTGTCATGGATACCAACCTTTTTAATGCCTAGCACATCGCTCCAGATCTGTACTAAGAGTTCTTCAATGAGAGTGTGTGGTAAGCTCTCACTCTCATCTGTTCTGTTTAAATCAGGCGCTGGTAGTGCAGCGCGATCTAACTTGCCGTTGGGTGTAAGTGGTAATGTATCCAGGGATACAAAAGCGGCAGGGATCATATAAGGAGGGAGATGATCCTGTAAATAAGAACGCAGATGACTGTTTGTAAGAGTCTGACCAGAGCGCAAGACAGAATAGAGTGTTAGACACTTCTCACCGGCGATAGTGTTGCGTACCTGAGCCACGCAACTTTGAATGGCGGGATGTTGTTTCACCACCTCTTCGATCTCGCCCAGCTCGATGCGGTAGCCGCGTAGCTTAATCTGGTGATCATCGCGACCCTGAAACTCGATTGTGCCATCAGGTCGATAGCGGACCAGGTCGCCGGTTCTATACAGACGTTGTCCAGGTACTGTACTAAAAGGATGCGGGATAAAGCGTGTCGCGGTCAGCTCTGGTCTGCGCAGGTAGCCGCGAGCCAGCCCGATGCCCCCGATACACAGTTCGCCGGTAATGCCTACGGGTACAGGTTGTAGAGAGCGATCCAACACATAAAACTGGATATTGGAGAAAGGCCGACCAACGGTGAGCGTCTGTGTATCAATGAAACATTGCGCAGCACAGACACAGACAGTCGTTTCAGTTGGCCCATACGCATTGAAGAAGTGGTGAGATGGTGCCCATCGCCTTACCAGCTCGGTCGAACATGCCTCACCACCAACAATGATCGTTTGCAAGTTTGACAGTGTTGTAGGAGGTAGCGCCGTCAAAACAGAGGGTGGTAGCTTGATCTGCGTGATTGCTTGTTCGTGTAAGAGCTGCAAGAGATCAGGGCCAGGGAGCAGTTGCTCTTGTGGAGCTAAGCACAGAGTTGCTCCCACTAACAATGCCATAACTATCTCGGAGAAAGAGGCATCGAAATTAAACGATGCGAATTGTAATTCGCGACTGCCAACCTGTATGTTAAAAGCCTGTTCCTGAACGGAGGCCAGATTTCCAATGCCACAGTGGGTTACCTGCACACCTTTAGGGGTACCAGTAGAGCCAGAGGTATAGATCACATAGGCCAGATTCTCCACCTGCATCTCACAACGTGGCGATGCAGTACTATAACGTGCAATCGCCGGCCAATCGGTATCCAGGAAGACACGTGTAGCCTGATGAGGTGGGAGGCGATTGTACACCTGATCCTGGGTCACAAGCACACGGATGGCTGAATCGGCCAGGATAAAGGCCAAACGTTCTGATGGATAGGCAGGGTCCAGGGGTAGATAGGCCCCACCAGCTTTGAGAATGCCCAACATCCCGACGATCATCTCTAGCGAACGCTCGACGCAGAGCCCAACGAGCGTATCTGGTTGTACGCCTAGCTCTTGTAATTTGTGTGCCAGTTGATTGGCGCGTCGATCCAGTGCAGCGTAAGTAAGATGAGTATCCAGAAAGGTCAGGGCCACAACGTCGGGGAGATGCTCTACCCGCCGTTCAAAGATCTGATGCATACATTGGCCCTGTGGATAGTCCGCCTGTGTCTCGTTCCATGCAGTGAGCAATTGATAGCGTTCGGCCTGAGTGAGCAAAGGGAGATCCGACAGATGAGAATGAGGAGCGGCCACAATCCCTTCCAGGAGTGTTTGCCAATGTGCCAGCATGCGATCAATCGTTTGCGCCTCGAAGAGCTCCGTGCTATATATTACGCCGCAATACAATTTGTGACCAACGGTCAAAACGTTGAAGGAAATATCAAATTTTGCAGTGTGGTGGTTAGCCTCCAGCCGGTTAAGGATGAGCTCTTCGGGTTCTTGTATCGTATCGGCGGCACGATGCAAGCTAAACGTAACCTCGAAGAGAGGAGAGCGACTCATATCACGAATAGGTTGGAGCGCTTCGACGATCTGCTCAAAGGGAACATCCTGTTGTGTATAGGCCTCCAATGCAACCATTCGTACACGTTTGAGCACCTCTATAAAAGAAGGGTTGCCAGAAAGATCTGTGCGAAAAACCAGAGTGTTGACGAAGTTGCCGATGACATCCTCAATCTCAGCCAGCCCCCTATTAGCAATTGGTGTGCCGACGCTGATATCAGTCTGTCCTGTATAGCGTAACAATAGTACCTGGAAAGCGCCCATGAGCAGCATAAATAGTGTGACACTCTCCTGCTGGCTCAGGGCCATCAGCTCATCATAGAGTCCTGCGGATAGTTGCTGGGCATGGAAAGCACCGCGATGAGTTTGGATGGGTGGGCGTGGGTAGTTGAGAGGGAGTTCAAGTGGTTGCCCTCCTGCTAACTGTTTTTTCCAATAGGCCAGTTGTCTTTCTAACACCTCACCTTGTATCGATTGGCGCTGCCAGATGGCATAGTCCGCGTACTGGATGGGGAGTGGCATGAGTGGCGACGGTTGTCCCGCAACAAATGCTTGATAGGATATCGTGAGATCGCGTATAAGCACCTCATTGGACCAGGCATCGGTAATAATATGGTGGAGGGTGAGTAGTAGCTCATGTTTTTGTGTTTCTAAGCGTACCAGGTATGTGCGGAACAAAGGCCCCTGCTGCAGATCACATGGACATTGAGTATCTTGCCAGGCCAGCTTTTGTGCCTCATTGGTTCGCTGATCGTCTGTGAGTCCTTGCAGGTCAATCAAAGGCAGGGTAACATCCTCTTCAGGATGAATCATCTGTATCGCCTGACCATCGCGCGTCGAGAAAGTTGTTCGTAAGCTCTCATGGCGCTGCACCACTGCACGTAAACTCAGTTCCAACGCTTCTACGTTCAGAGTTTCCAGAAAACGTTGTACTTTGGGCACCAGATAGACAGATCCGCCGGGCGCAAGCTGTTCGAGGAACCACAGACGTTGTTGTGCAAAGGACAATGGGATATCATTGTTTGTACGCGCTACAGCCACCAGTGGTAATCTTGTATCTTTTTGATCATGCTGTAGTGCTACTTCCACGCGTTGTGCCAGCTCTGCTATAGTCGGGGCCTCAAATGGGCTCAAAATTGATAGTTCTATGTTTAAGATTGATTGTATGCGTGCAATCAGCTGCGTGGCGACGAGAGAGTTACCCCCGATTTGAAAGAAATTATCGTAGATGCCAAATTCTGAGCCAGGAAGGAGATTTCTCCATATCTCCAACAAAATCTCTTCGACAGGATTTCTGGGTGCGACTCCAAATAACTTCTCGTTGTGCCAGGACTGTTCTGGTTCGGGTAATTGTGCGCGATCTATTTTGCCGTTTGTTGTTAAGGGTAAGGCATTTAAATGTACAAAAGCGGCAGGTACCATATACTTGGGGGCATGTGCATTCACAAAGTCTTGTAACTCTTTTGTACCTGATACAGGTAGATTTTTGGAGACCAGATAAGCCACCAGGCGTGGTGCGAATGCTCTATCCTGTCGTAGTATGACCACGCAGTCTCTTATATTGGGGTGTAGCCTGAGTATGGCTTCAATCTCGCCTAATTCGATGCGATAGCCGCGCAACTTCACCTGCTGATCGCTACGGCCAAGAAACTGAATGTCGCCCTGGGGAGTCGCGCATACAAGATCACCTGTGCGATAGAGCCTCTGACCAGGCATATCGCTATAGGGATGGGGTACAAAGCGTTCAGCAGTCAGCGCGCTTTGCCCGATATATCCCCGTGCCACACCGGCACCTGCGACATAGAGTTCGCCTGTGACCCCGGCCGGGACGAGCTGCATGCGCTGATCCAGGATATAGAGCTGCATGTTACAAATGGGCCGGCCCAATGGAACTGATGATGGAAGCTTGTCCGTCAAGACACCGAGAGGGTTCACCATGACCCCGATAGTCGTCTCGGTAGGGCCATAATGATTATAGACTGCACATGTCCCTCCCAGCTCACGAATACGTGTTAAGAGCTGGACAGGAAGAGTTTCACCGCCCAGCACCAGGGCTCGTTTCGGCAACACAGCACGGCTCGACTCATCGACAAGCAATGCAGACAGGTGGGAAGGGACGATCTTGAGCACATCGATAGGATGCTGTTGCACCCAACGGGTCATGGCCTGTACGGAGGTGACCAGTTCATAGTCAAGGATCTGGACGCACCCGCCTGAGAGCAGCGCGCAGAAGATAGCCGTATTGCCCAGGTCGGCGGCCAGGGTTGCGCCCGTGGCGTACTGCCATGATGGCTGAGCATCCAACAGTTTACAGAGGGCAAGTGTGTAGTTTACTGCTCCTTTGTGTTGGACCATGACGCCTTTGGGATTGCCAGTTGAGCCTGATGTGAAGATGATATAGGCCAGGTCCTGGGCATCGTATTCGTCAGTCCTGTTCTCGCGTGGGCTCTGAGCGATCTGCGCAGCGAGCTCCTCGATATTGAACGTGTTGCCGCCCCAGAGCGGGAGGTGTGGTTGGAGTTCCTGTTGTGTCAGGAGTAAGAGCGCCTGGCTTGTCTGCAATTGATAGGTGAGGCGTGTTGGTGGGTGGGTAGGGTCGAGGGGCAGATAGGCCCCGCCAGCCTTGAGGATAGCGAGAATGGCGACGAGTGCCTGCGCTTCGCGTTGCATGCACAGGCCAACGATAACGTTGGGGCCGACTCCGTGGCGGCGCAAGACGTGAGCCAACTGGTTTGCCTGCTCGTTTAACTGTTGGTAGGTCAGTTGTTGGTGGCTACTGATAACTGCCAGCTGTTGGGGTGTTTGTTTCACCTGCGCCTCGAAGAGGTGATGCAGGTTGTGTGCTGGTAGCGAGCGCTCAGGGGCACGAAATAGTGTAAGTAAGCGCTTTTGAGTCTCAGCAGGAAAGAGAGCGGCTGCACCCACATAGGTCTGTGGTTGTTCCACAACGTTGATGAGCAAGGTATGGAATATGTCTTTGAGCGTGTGAATGTGTGCGGCTGAAATGTGTTGTGGATCATAGTGTAGCTCAAGCTGCAAGTCTTTGCCAACTTGTAGCACGCTGAGCTTAAGCGAAAAAGGTTCAGTACAACTCCAACGCTTGAAGAGTGAACACGTGAGTGTGCCGTTAGCGATTGTCTCGGGCCAAACGTCGTACTCAAAGCTCACAGGAAAGAATGGGTTTGTTCTATCATTGCCAACTGTATCATGCATCTTATCCCAGGTAAAATACATTTGCCATGCAAGAGCTTCCTGAAGTAATTTGTGGACCGAGGTAAGAACCGAAGCGAATGGACGGTCCTTTTCAAATGGTGCATAGACTGGTATAAAACGCGCATAAAGGCCCAGGGCATGATGGAGTTCTTCATAGTCACGGCCATTGCATGATACACCGATGAGAAATGCCGGTTTGGCATGTAAGCGCCAGAGGGTTGTTTGCCAACACGTAAGTAGCCAGGAAGAGATCGAGACGTCATAGCGTCGGGCGGCAGCTGCAATTTTCGCTGCCAGATCATTGCGGATAGGGATTGCAAGCAGGTCAGGAGTAAAAGGATCACTGCTATCCAGCGCAAAATTATCGACTGCTTGTTCGAATGGTAAGCCGATGGTAGGGGTTGGCGCTAGTTTGAGTTTATTCCAGTAGTGGATTTTATCTTCTTGCAATAATTCTTCTTGCCATGCAGACACATCCGCATATTGCAAGATCTCCTCAGCAGGTGTGTGCTGTGAAAAGAAGTTTGCATAGGCTTGTAGGAGCTCATCCACAAAGAGTTTGATGCTATACATATCGGCGCAGAGGGCTGGCTGGCTTACTACTAATATATGCTTCTCAAGACCTAAGTGTAAGAGGCATGTATAGAAAGTAGGGCCATAGCGCAGGTCATAAACATAGTGTTGAAAGGAAGTGAAGAGTTCATCGACCTTTGTAACTTGATCAGAGGGATGAAGATGCTCCAGGTAAATATCGGCATATGACCATAAATCTCTCTCGTTGACAACTTGCATCGGAATATCCATACCTGGTAAGCTGTAAAATGCTGTGCGTAATGTCTCATTTTGTTTGATAACACGCCCTAATGTAGTTTTGAAGGCCTTGTTGTCGAGTATGCCTTGTATCTGAATAGCATATATCGTTTGATAGGCACGGCTATCTTTTTGTAAAGGCCAGAGACGGGCCTGTTGAATGGAAAGAGGGGAACCCTGTACACTAATTTGCATTGATTATTTTTCCTCCATTGACCGTATCAAGTCAGGCTCAGCGAGAGCTGTGAGACGCCGTTTTGTAGATTTCAGCTTGCTGCTCTGTGCTTCTCTCTCCATCATTACAGCATGCGATTTTTGTGCTTTTTCTTCCTCAGAAAACATATCGATTCCTTCTATAAGTTTATCAGGGGAATTGACGACATCCCATAGTAAAATCTCGAAATGATGCATCATGCGTGCGATTGTAGCAGGATGAAATAAATCTGTGCGATAGTTAACGTAGCCTGTTAGTGCAGATGCACTT
This sequence comes from uncultured Chloroflexia bacterium, assembly GCA_963850365.1. Taxonomy (GTDB): domain Bacteria; phylum Chloroflexota; class Ktedonobacteria; order Ktedonobacterales; family Ktedonobacteraceae; genus Dictyobacter. Next base: position 60,744 of record CAWKKX010000014.1, on the reverse strand, counting down.
TCAATCAGGAATACCGAGACATCGAACTTGGCCGTCGTCGTTGTAATATCCATCGTTGCAGCAGCTAAATCGTGCATCTTTAGTAAATGGGTGGGCACATTCTGTAAAACGAATAATATATTTACAAGCGGTATTTGATGAGGATTTCTTTTCAATTGAAGTGCATCGATCAGTTGATCAAAAGGAAGATCTTGATGAGCGTATGCATGAAGCACCATAGCGCAAACACTTTTGAGGGTTTCGCGAAAGGTATTCCGGGTGCTAAGCTGTGTACGTAAAACGAGAAGATTGATAAAGAAACCAATCATATCTTCGGTTTCTGCACTTGTGCGATTGGCAATATCGGTGCCAACGACAATGTCTAATGCTCCTGTATAAGCATGAAGTAAGATCTGGAAGGAAGTTAATAGCGTCATAAATAGCGTAACCCCTTCCTGGCGACTCAGTGTGATGAGTTTTTGTGTAAGTTCAGACGGTAATGTGAAGAGATGAGCAGCGCCATTATTGCTCACAGAGTCTGTTCGTGGTTGGTCGGTTGGTAATTCTAGAGGCTGAGCGCCCCGTAGCTGTTTTGTCCAATAGCTAGTAAGAGTGTTGAGTATCTTCCCTTCTAACCAGCCCCGTTGCCAGAGAGCGAAGTCAGCATACTGAAAGGGAGGCATAAGAAGAGGAGAGGGCATTCCTTGTAAAAAGGCGTTGTAAAGTGTAGATAGCTCACGGAAAAAGATCCCCACAGACCAGGCATCAAAAATGATATGGTGCATTACAAGATAGAATACATATTCTTGATCGTGTAAAATAAAGAGGCCAGTACGTAGCAGAGGACCAGACGTTAGATCAAATGGACGAACCATCTTCATGTGTAACAACTGAAGTATAGTTGCTGGCTGCTGGCTCTGCTCTACCGCGTGCAGGTCAGTAACTGCCAGTGTTGTATGATAGTCTGCGTGAATCATCTGAAAGGGTTTTCCGGCGTGTGTCACAAAGGTAGTGCGTAAGCTTTCATGGCGATATATAATTTCTTGCACAGATTGTTCAAGGATCGCGATATGTAAAGGGCCTTGCAGCTTTATCGCAATAGGTAACCCATAGGCGGAGTGACCGGATGTCAGCTGTTCTTGCACCCATAGGCGTTGCTGGGCAAATGACAGTGGTAAGTCTTGTGTTCGTTCGACTGAGCATAGAGGTGGTAACACACTCTCTTGTAGGCTACGTTGGTTCTGTTCAATTTTTTGAGCTAAGCCAGCGACCGATGGTGTTTCGAAGAGAGCACGCAATGATACTTCCACGCCTAGAGCAGCGCGAATGCGCGAAACGATTTGTGTCGCGAGCAGCGAATGACCACCCAGATGGAAGAAGCTTTCATGAATGTTAATTTGATCGAGTCCTAAGATCTCCTGATAGATGGCGAGAATGATCTCCTCAATCGGTGTGCGTGCCGTTGCCAGGCTCTTTTCCGAGCGTGAGGTAGCAGCAGTGGGAGCGGGGAGCGCGCGCAAATCCACTTTGCCATTAGCGGTGAGAGGAAATGACTCCAGGGATACATAGAATGCAGGAACCATATAATCAGGAAGTTTTGTATGCAGGTAGGTACGTAAATCGCTGGCTACTGTGTCTGATGCATGTGATAGCACGTAGGCCACGAGAAATGTATTGCCTGTTGTATCTTCTTTTGCTTGTACTATCGCATCACGGACATGTGAATGTTTCTTTAAGATTGACTCTATCTCGCCTAACTCAATTCTATGCCCCCGTATTTTGACCTGCTGATCTATGCGCCCTAAATACTCAAGGTCGCCATTGGCACGATAGCGAGCCAGATCGCCGGTGCGGTAGAGCCTTGCGCCAGGTGTTGTACTGAAGGGGTTCGGGATAAATCGTTCTGCCGTCAATTGTGGCCGATGGAGATAGCCGCGTGCGAGCCCCATACCTCCAACATAAAGTTCCCCAGGTATGCCGATGGGGAGCAAGCATTGCTGTGGATCAAGAATGTAGGTTTGGAGATCGGGTATTGCCCATCCGATAACGCTGTTTGCGTTTGTCGCGAGATCTGCTTGAGAAATCATACGGTATGTCACATGGACAGTCGTTTCTGTAATCCCATACATATTGATCAATTGGGGGTGCTGATCTCCATAGCGGGTAATCCAGGGTCGCAGGCTTTCTATATTCAGAGCTTCGCCACCGAAGATAACCAGGCGTAGAGCCAGATCATCGACCATTGTGTTTAGCATCGCCACTTGCATGAGCAAACGGAATGCAGAGGGTGTCTGGTTGAGCACGGTGACATATTGTTCGTGCAGTAGGGCATAAAAGGAATCGGGGGAACGACTGATCCAGTAGGGGACGATGACTAAACGTCCTCCATAAAGAAGGGCTCCCCAGATTTCCCATACAGAGAAATCAAAGGCGTACGAGTGGAACAAAGTCCAGACATCCTCAGCGTGGAATTGGAACCAGGACTGAGTTCTGGTGAAGAGGCGGTGAACGTTTGCATGTGTAACTTGAACCCCCTTTGGTGTTCCAGTAGAACCGGAGGTGTAGATAACATAGGCCAGATGATCCAGATCGACGAGGCCAGGCAAGTTTGTCGTGTTTTGTGTAGCCAGAAGAGGAGCATCGCGATCCAGGCAAAGAAGAGGAACATTGGTATCAAGAGGCTGAATAGTAGCAAGTTGTGTGGAAGAGGTAACAACGGTGTGAATGTTGGCATCGGCGATAATGAATTGTAAACGCTCAGGTGGGTTGGAGGGATCGAGAGGAACATATGCGCCACCGGCTTTAAGGATAGCCAGTAAGCCAATGAGCAGATAGGGGGAACGTTCCAGACAAAGCCCGACCATTGTTTCAGGTCCAACCCCTAAATGCTGTAAATAGTGTGCGAGCTGATTGGCCTGTTCATTCAATTGAGCATAGGTGAGGGTGGCATCCTCAAAGATGATCGCGATGCAGTCCGGTCGTTGTCGCACCTGTTCTTCGAAGGCACGATGGAGAGGGATATGGGGGGTTTCTGTATGCTGGCTTGTTGTGTTCCATCCGGTAAGAAGTTGATTGCGGTCAGCGTCCGTTAACAATGGAAGTTCGTTCAGGGGTTGATTGGCATTGGCTATAATGCCCGCCAGGAGTGTCCCATAGGACGCGATCAGTTTATGAATAGTATTGGGCTCAAAGAGATCCGTATTATATTCTAGCACGATATCGAGTCCCTGATCTGTCTCCATCATCTCAACAGAGAGATCGAACTTGGCAGTGCCACTTTCGACAAAGAAAGGGGTGACGAGAACATCACCGAAAGAGAGATCGGCTGGAAGAGTATTATGCAAAGTAAATACGACCTGGAAGAGGGGAGAATGGCTTAAATGGCGTTCGGGTTGCAGCTTATCGACGATCTCTTCAAAGGGGACATCCTGATTTGCAATACCTTCTATAACTATTTCGCGTACATTGCCTAGAAATGAGCGAAATGATGTGTGTGCAGGGATTTTTGTGCGCATTACCAGCGTATTCGCAAAGAAGCCAATCAAGTTCTCAAATTCAGGTAAAAGGCGATTAGCAACAGTCATCCCAACGACTACATCCGCTTGTCCTGTATAGCGGAAGATGAGAGCTTTAAGTGTTGCCAATAAGGTCATGAAGAGAGTAACGCCTTCCTGACGACTGAGATCCTTGAGTTTGTGCAGTTGTGTTCGTGACAGCGAACACGATTGACGAGCGCCATGAAAGGTTTGTATCGATGGGCGAGGATGATCGAGGGGTAATTCTAAGGGCACAATGCCGGTAAGTTGCTTCACCCAATAGTCCAATTGTTTTTTAACGCTCTGCTCTTGTGAGCGTTTCTGTTGCCACATTGCAAAATCAGCATATTGGATTGGTAGATCTGGCAAAGAGGAGGGCAGGCCTGCAGAGAACGCAGCGTAGAGTTTGGACAGTTCATCCAGGCAGATAGTGAGTGACCAACCATCGCCGATAAGATGATGGAGTATCAAGAGAAGTGTATACTGCTGAGCATCCAACTGTACCAGATACGTATTTAAGAGTGGCCCTTCTGCCAGATTACGAGGTTTGAGAACTTCCTGGATATTGAGCCTATGAATTTCCTGCGCGCACTCTTCAGAGGCTATTGCACGCATATCCACGAAGGGAAAAGAGAGGCTACCCTGTGCATGTACGACTTGTACTGGCTGACCAGATTGTGCAATAAAAGTTGTGCGCAGAATCTCATGCCGACGTACCAGTTCTACCAGGCTCTGCTCTAAGGCCTTCCTATTGAGAGGGCCAGAGAGATGCAAGCCCATTGGAAACATATAGGCAGAGCTTCCACCATGTAACTGATCAAGAAACCAGAGACGTTGTTGTGCAAAGGAAAGTGGAATTTCCTGTGTCCGGTTCATGGGTATGAGAGGTAGAGAAGTCTGGGGTAATTTCTCCTGAGCCTCTACATGTGTGGGCAGGACCGCGTTATCCTGACGTTGAGACAGTTCTATGAGTAATTCTTGTTTATATCTGGTCAGTTCTGTGCGTAAAGAAGCTGTCATAACGCCGCCAGGTGCCCGATAACGAAGCTGATCACCATCAACCCATAACGTTACCCCCTGATGAGAAAGATTGGTGAGAAATTCTACAACATTCATAGTGTGCCTTCCTCCCAATTGTATCCTGCTGCAATCGTAGAAAGTTGTATTTCTTGTGACTCGACGTTTACGGCTCCGCCAAGCAAGCCATGAAGATAGATGCATTCCTCCTCTAAGGCAAACCCGTGTCGAATCTTCTCAAAATCTATACTCCCTATCTGAGAGAGAGCCATCTGCTGAGAAGACGCAGAAGTCTGCAGAAGTTGGATGATTGAGCCAGCTTCGAGCAAACAAAAATCTCTGCTTGAATTCCCATATATGGGCTCAATTGCTTTCAACTGACCAATCAAGAACACAGCAAACGCCGCCTGATTAAATGCATCCTGATGTGTTGGCTCAAAGATGTTGCTGTTAAGTTGCCCAGCGGGAGTGATTAATGAAAGATGGTGTTTCACCGGATGGTAATAATAGATGCCCGCATCGACACCTTCGATGCCACCAGGTCGAATGTAAAAATATGTTTGTACTGGATACAAGCCCTCGATAGACTCCCACTGGTGTTTGGGTTTTCCATCAAGTGACACTTGTAGTAAGCATGTGAGAAAGTCGCTAAAGTGTTTAAACTGAATAGGCCGCGATAGAACTGTAGGATGACTGTGTCGTTCAACATATTTCTGTACTGCATCGTCTTCCAATTTTGGTGTAACTAATTGTACGCCAGAGGATGTATCGCGCACCTCGCGCAGGCTGTACTGCATTTTTTTGAATTGCTCACGTTCGATGGGATCGAGAATGAGGTGAGAAACGACTGGTACAGAGTTGGAAGTATTCTTTTGGTGTGTGACGTCTTCTCCGTTTGTGGCACTAGCTGGTGAGAGTTGTGCGCATTGAGCCGCGATTGCATTGATACTTGGAAGGCGGAACAACAGGCTAAACTCTAAGTGTATATGAAAGTGGCTCTCTAGCGAGTTAGCAATGCGAAAGATATCGAGAGAAGTTGCTCCGCATTCCAATAAACTTTGGCTGGCATCAATCTGTTGTACTTTTAGCACATCAGCGATAAGCTGTGTAACCTGTGCAAGAATGGAAGATTGAGGCGCATATGTTTGAGTTGATATTGGTTCCTGCTTTTTTTCTGGCATAAAATCTTGTAAAGTATGTTTTACCGGAGCCAGTGTAAGTGTCGTCAATGCTTTGCGGTCCACTTTTCCGTTGGCTGTTAGTGGTAATGAATCCAGCAGAGAGAAGCTTGTGGGTACCATATAAGCGGGTAACCGTGCTGCCAGGAACTGGTGCAGGTCGTCGGTTGCCAACGTATATCCTGGTCGGGGGACAACATAAGCAGCTAGTCGCTTCCCACTCTGGCTGTCTCCCAGTGCTGCAACGACAACATCTTGTACAGATGGATGATGGGTCAAGGTTGTCTCGATCTCGCCTAATTCGATACGATACCCTTGCACCTTGACCTGAAAGTCTTGGCGTCCAAGAAACTCGATTGTGCCATCTGGGAGATAGCGTCCCATATCGCCTGTGCGATAGAGGCGTTTACCCATGCGAGGGTGATGAAAGAAACTGGTCTGTGTCTTCTCATCATCTCTCCAGTATCCTTGTGCTAATCCAATGCCAGCGATATAGAGATATCCTGATACCCAGATTGGGCACTGTTCAAGGTCATCGTTGAGCACAAAAAAGCTCTGGTTGTTCATGGGTCGTCCATAAGGGATACTCTTCCAGGTTGGGTCAAGTGTCTCAATAGGATAGAGGATAGACCAGATGGATGCTTCTGTGGCCCCACCCAGGCTGATAACGTCGATGCCAGTACAAAGTTTCTTGAGTCGATCTGGCAAAGAGAGAGGTATCCAATCGCCGCTGAGAAGTGCTAAGCGCAGGTCTGAGTTAGAGAGAGTCTGAGAGTGAGTCTCAGTATATTCGACAAGCAGTTGTAGGAGAGCAGGTACAGAATTCCAAATAGTAACCTGTTCGTCTTGTATCATGCGTAGCCAGGAAGCTGGATCGCGTAACATTTGCTGTGTTGGTAAAACAATCGTGCCACCGGCAGCCATGATGCCGAAGATATCATAAACCGATAGATCAAAGTTCAAAGCAGAAAGAGCTAAGACACGGTCTGTACTGCTGATGTGAAAACGTTGATTGATATCAAGAATGGTATTGACGGCACCCTGATGATCGATCATTACACCCTTTGGTAACCCCGTGGAACCAGAAGTGTAGATAACATAGGCGAGATCATCAGGATTTTGGATGGACTCTAAAGCAGGAGGGATATCCTCATCCAGATCCAGAGCATCGACATAGATGCGTTGCAGGTTGTCCGGCCAGGTGATAGTGTTGTTGAGCCATGATTGCGTAAGTACCACTTCAACCTTCCCATGTGCCAGGAGGTAGAGTAAGCGCTCTTTTGGCAAGCTGGTGTCTATAGGCAGGTAAGCAGCTCCTGATTGTAAGATGCCAAGAACGGCGACCACTTGTTCCCAGCCTTTTTCAGCCACGACGCCGACGAGTTGATTTTTACGGACGCCCCATTGGCGTAGCTGATGGGCGAGTTGAAGAGCCCCATTATAGACTTCTTTATAGGTCAAAAGACGGGTAGGAGAGACAATAGCCAATTGATCAGGACGTTGAGCAACCTGGTCAATGAAGAGAGTATGGAGTAGTTGGTGAGAGATCGGTGCTTCGGTTGTATTTACCTGAGCTAATAATGTCCTGTGCTGTTCTGGTAGGGTATTGCGTATAGGCTCATACCAGCATTCGTCTCGAGTGGCCAGGCGTTGTAGCAGTTGAGAGTAAGCACTAAACATAGCATCGATAAGACCGGTAGGAAAGATTGCATCGACGGATTGCCAGTGGAAGACCAGTTCACCATCAGCTTCAAGTACCTGATGATCCAGCCAGACCTGGGGGGTCTGACTCACGCAGTAAAGAGTTTCGCCCCATGGGTATGGGTAAGCGCTGGCAATATCCTGGATAAGTAAGCTGGTGAAAACAATGGGCATGGCAGCCTTAATGACATTGCCTTGTGTCTTCAATAACTCTCTAAGAAGCTGAATGCCACTATAATAGCTATGGTCCAGATCATTCCACAACTGTTTTTGCAAACGTTGTGCACGATTGGCAAACGTATCAGGAGTAGTATTATCAACGACAAGCACGAGTAAAGACGTAAAATCACCGACAATATCATTGACCTGTGGATGGAAAGGCAGGCGGTTGAACGTGCTCATATTAATACTAAAGTGGGATGTTTTGCTCCATGCAGTAAGAATCTCTGCAAATGCGGTCAATAACACTCCAGAAGGAGTCAGCCCTATTTGAGCTGCGTGGGCCTTCAGGTGCTGCCAAAGCTCTTTGTTGAGTTTTGCCTCGTGATGAACGAAGCGAGGTTGCCCTTTGATGCCGTTCTCATGCGCCATTGGAAGGTCGGGAGCTGCTGGTAGAGTAGCCAGGCGTTCAAGCCAATAATTTTGGGCACGCTGATAGTGTTCGGAGTCACGAAAAGCCGCTTCAGCCAGGACATAATCACGAAATGAGAGTGTGGGTGGCGGGAGATAAAGATCTGGTTCATGATAAAAGCGTACGAATTCTTGAATGAGTGTATTCATACTCCATGCATCGACGAAGAGCGATTCGATACTTAAGTGCAAGCGTACCTGATGCTCATCCAGACGTGTTATATATATTTCGAATGAGGGCCACTGCTCAACCGAAAAGACTTGATGATCTAAAGAGTGACGCATATGTTCCAGTTGGATAGACTGTGCATATTGGCTCAAGCCACTTAAATCAACCATCTTTAATGGGAATGGAGCAACGTGTTCACTGATCTGTTGCTGCCCATCTGCCAATATAATTGCTTTCAACATATCATGCCGCTCAATTAAGTGTTGCAGGGCATTCTTGAAGCGACCGAAATCCAGATCTATAGCTTCAGCTTCTATATATCCGTGATTACCAACTCCTCCAATCTCAAACGCCATATGACGTCCAACCCAATATGCTTGTTGCACATCGGTAAGTGGGAAAGGCTCATATCGTGATGCTACATCAGGTTCAATAGTTGGTAATGGGGAAGATACTCTTTCAGTATCCGTGAGAGATGTGTATCTTGCTCCAATAATCTGAGCGCAAGCGGATGGGGTAGGTGCCTGTAAAAGATCATTCAGCGAGATCTCCACCTGGAGCGTAGTACGTACATGTGCCAGCAACTGCATAGCCAGGAGTGAATGGCCGCCTAATGCAAAAAAGCTACTGTCAGAGGACACCTCGTCTAGTTCTAGAATCTCGGCCCAGATATCGATGAGCACCTGTTCGATTGGGCGTCCTGCTATTTCGATCAGCTGGACCTGTTTAATGCTCTGTATATCAGCATGTCGAGCTTCGGGAGGGGTGCTGATTTCTGCAATATCGAGCCAATCTGGCCAGAGCCGTTCACGTTGCCAACAATAGAGGGGCAAGCTGACACAATGATATCCCTCATCATGGTAGATTGCTGACCAGTTAATATTGTATCCCCGTATATAAAGAGTTTTAACAACTTCCAGGAGCCCCAGAAAAGCTTCTTGTGTAGGATGCAGGCAAGCCAGGACGACGGGCTGTATCTCTTCTTGTGAGAGTGCTACGAGTGTGTCCTGCAGAGAGGAGGGATAACCAATCTCAAGACAGATATCATCGTGAGAGAGTAGCGGACCTATGTGTTCTGTAGAAGGTTGAGGATATGTTAATTGTCCATGCGAGTGAGAGACAATCAGACCAGGGTCCTCATTCATAAGACCGACCGAGATCGAATAGAGGGGTATACAGGCAGGGAGAGACTGGAGTTGTTGTAAGAGTATGGACATATCCTCTGAGGGTGAAGAGACAATATGTAATGCATCCTCTAGAGATAGTGTGCCCGCAACATAAGCGGCAGCAACCTCTCCTGATCCTTCCCCTAAAGCGGCAGCAGGAAGAATGCCCCAGGAGCGTAGCAGCGTAGCCAGGGAGACCTGCATCACAAAATGGATGATAGTATTTTCTATTGTAGGGTCAAAGACAAGCGATGTAGTGTGTGTACTGCTTACTAATAACGGTTTCCCACGAAGTGTCTGCACTATGCGGTCACAAGCTTCTACGGTTGTGCGGAAAGCAGGTTCTCTCTGCAGGTTTTCGTATTGAGTTTTATATGATATGGAGAGGGAATGAGAGAATAAAAAGAGCGTTTTCTCCTGTTTCTTCGCCTTATGTTTGTTCTTATCGGCTGCTAGATTTTGTGTTTGGAGATAAGTAGTAAGAGCATCGGCGGCTGCCTGAGGGGTGTGACCCAGAACAGCGAAGCGGTGGCTATGATGAGATCTCCGTACGTTAGCGGAGTAGCAAATATCCTGCCAGGTGTCTGTTGTCTGTTCGTCCAGGAGGAAGTCGCGATAAGCCTCAACCTGTTTATGAAGAGATTGTAGTGTACGTGCAGATAACGTGAGCAGGTGATATCTAGCCGCGACACCTTGATTGTATGCGGGCATGGACACATGAGTGGCAGGGGAGTAAGAGGACAAAACAGCGTGAGCATTAGAGCCAGTATATGCAAGTGTATTGATGCCAGCAATGGCATCACTTGTTTTCTCCGGCCAGGGAGTGCATGTTTGAGGAACGGCGAGATGAAGATCATCGAGAGGGATGTCAGGATTGAGTGTCTGCAGGTGCAAGGTCGGAGGTATCTCCCGATGATAGAGTGAGAGCGCGACCTTGATAACACTAGCAATGCCGGAAGCCATTTCTAGATGACCAATATTTGTTTTGACCGATCCGATGTGGCATGGGTGAGTACGTTCTGTGGGTGAGCCCAGTATGTTGCCTAGTGCGCGTGTTTCGATTGCATCGCCACGGAGGAATCCGGTGCCATGCAATTCAACATAATCGACTTCGGACGGGTTGATACCGGCATTGTGATAGGCATCGCGCAGCAATAATTCTTGTGCACTCTGACTGGAAGCAATGATCCATTCATTATGACCATTGTGGCTGAGGGCTATGCCACGAATAAGAGCATAGACGCGATCTGATGGTCGCACCTGAGAGAGAGGTTTGAGTATCACCATGCCCGCCCCCTCACCGCGCACAAAACCATCGGCGTGAGCATCGAGTGTCTTACATTGTCCTTGTGGTGAGAGTAAGCGCGATTTAGAAAGCATAATCGTGCTATCGGGCGATAAGAGCAGGTTAGCCCCCCCGGCCAGAGCTAGTGATGCCTCTCCTGTCCATATGCTCTGGCACGCGAGATAGATAGCGGTGAGTGAGGAAGTACAACCTGTATCAAGCGAGATGCTAGGGCCTTTCAAATCGAAGGCATAGGAGAGGCGGTTTGATGCAAAACTGCTGGCACTGCCCATCATCGTATATTCATCAAGTTGTGACCAGTTGCGAGATTGCATGCGGAGATAATCACTCCAGCCTATGCCGACGAAGACGCTTGTCTTGCTGCCTGCGATCTCCTCAAGAGGGAGCCCGGCATCTTCCAGTGCTTCCCAGGCAACTTCCAAGAGTAAGCGTTGCTGAGGGTCTATATATTTAGCCTCGCGGGGAAGCATACGAAAGGTTTGCCAGTCGAACTGATCAAATTGATCGAGAAAGCCACCCCAACGACTCATCATTTTGCCTGGCATGGTAGAATCTGGATCGTAGAGCTTTTCTATATCCCAGCGAGTTGCTGGAACTTCGCGAATCGCATCTTCCCCATCACGCAAAAGGTTCCAGAACATTTGTAGATTATTCGCTTTTGGGAAGCGGCATCCCATCCCAATGATAGCGATAGGTTCCTGTTGAGCATCGTGCATATATGCATCTTCCTCGTCACAAAATTTGGTCTACAACTCTGATAAAATAGTAAGGATACTTTTTCTTAACCAATCTTTATGTGGAACAATTATTTTCCAGGTATATTTTCCAGCACCAGGTCGGCGATAGAGGATATATTGGTAAAATAATCGGCAGTGAGTTTATCGGGTGTAATATCGATCTGAAACTGTTTAGACACAAAAAGTGTCAGCTTGACAATTTCCAGGGAATTGATGATCCCCCATTCGAGTAGAGGCGTGGTCTCATCCAGTCCGACATCTTTCCCATCCAGGACATTAAGAGCGATATAATTTTTGAGCTGTGCGATAATAACGTCTTTTTGCATGTGATACTCCTATTTCTTTTATTGCCGTACAAGACGATCAAAATTTTGATCTCTGAAGTCAGTTTCATGTGTAGCCGGTATGTGAGCAAGAGTGTTAGGCAGACGATCAAGTTTGCCATAGGTCAAACAGGTATCTGAGCCTTTGATAGCGATAGAGTCTGGTGAGTGTCGTAGACTTTGTCTTACAAAATTTTGTAGGTTCATAGTCCTAACTCACTTGCGATAATATCGCGCTGCATTTCGGATGTGCCTGAAAAGATTGTACTGGGAAGAGCATCAAGCAGCATTTGCTCGATCCCATATTGATTATTAATGCCAATGGAGCCGTGAACGTGGATGGCATCGAGTCCACCCTGGATAGCAGCTTCGCTCACTGCTAACTTGGATAAAGCAATATCCAACATAACATCTTGTGTTTGATCAAAGCGCCAGCAGGTGCGATAGAGTAAGAGGCGAGCGGCTTCCAGGCGCAATTTCATATCGGCAATAGTGTGAGCGATCACCTGATGTTTGCCTAATGACTTGCCAAACTGACGCCGGCTTTGAGCATGAGAGATGGTTTGTTCCAGTTGTCGTTCCATCTGGCCGAGATACGAAGCAAAGAGGCATGCACGTTCCCATTGCATAGAGCGTTTAAATACCTGTGAACCTTGTCCTTCTTTGCCTAGCCGGTTGGTTGCAGGAACACGGCAGTTATCGAAAGTGATTTGGCAAGCTGGAGTGCTTGTGAGGCTGACCTTATCAAAAGGTTCACCAATAATCAAGCCTGGCGTATGTTTTTCAACAACAAAGCAGGTAATCCCAAGATAGCCGTGAGAAGGATTGGTAGTGGCATATGTAACGAAGACATCGGCAATGGGGCCATTGCTTACATAGCTTTTCTGGCCCTTGAGGATATAGGAATCGCCTTCACGGATAGCCCTGGTTTTTAGTGCAAAGATGTCAGAACCAGCATCAGTTTCGGTGATAGCATTTGCGCCGACGAGTATGCCAGAACTTAAACCAGGCAAGAGACGATCTTTCATTGCATCATCCCCATACTCGGCGATGGGCATAGCACAGGCAAAGAGGTGAGCAGCGGCAGAAAACACAAGCCCCATATTCTCGCATCCGCGCCCAAACGCCTCAACGGCGCATGCAGTTGTTAATGCGTTGTAGCCCTTGCCCCCATATATCTCTGGTATACTTAATCCCAGCAAATGTAAGTTTCCACACAGGAGCCATTGGGTGCGTGTCCACGGTTGATGAAGATCGCTACGAATCAGATGCAACTTGTTTTGCACCTGTGACAACGTTGTGTCGTAAAGCTCAGTTTGCTCTGCAGTCCAAGAAAAATCCATGTTTGTGACTCCGGTAAAAAGCTATAGCAATTTTCCTCTATTCTTCAAGGAATGGTTGTTTCAATCGCAGTTTCTCTAGCATGTAATACTTTTGATGCTGTATACCCTAAAAGAGGTAAGAGAGGAGATGCCATCATTGTGGTGAGTATCGCCATAATTACAAGCATTGCGAACAGAGTTGGTGAGAGTACTTTTAATTCCAGGCCGATATTAAGTACAATCAACTCAACGAGTCCCCGCGTATTCATCAAGATGCCGATGCTTAGTGCGGTTTGCCATGTTTCGCCCGTAAAGCGTGCAGAGAGTGAGCCTCCCAGAATTTTCCCCAGACAAGCAAAGAAGAAAACAAGCAAACAGATGAGCCATAGAGAGAGCCCATTGATGAGCCCGATGCGGGTTTGTAGGCCACTATAAACAAAGAATAGTGGTAAGAGAAGCAAGTTGTTTACTTGATCGATATTGCGAACCTGAGTTGTAAAGATAACGTTGCGAGGCAAGATGATCCCAGCCAGAAATGCACCGAAGACAGGATGAATTCCTATGCCATTTGTTGTATAGGCAGCAAGCAAGAGGAGAATGATACTCAGGCCAAGCAGTACCGTTTCTGATTGAATACCTTGTACGATAGAGCTGAGCAACGGTCGCACCGCGAAGAGCATGCCGAAGATAAAGCAGATAGTCAGCCCAAATGTGTATAGTGCTGATAGAGCTCCTTGTGCATGAATAAGTGAAACGATAAAAGCTAAGAGACACCAGGCAAGTATGTCATCGACAGAAGCGCAGGTGAGCGCAAGCATCCCGACTTTCGTCCCCAACATATTTTTCTCGGCCAGGAGCCGTGCCAGGACAGGGAAAGCAGTGATAGCCATAGCAGTTCCTACAAGCAATGCGAAAGAAAGCAACGTCGCCTTTGGTCCGGCCAAGCTCGGATAGAGGAAGAGGCCCAGCAATACGCCCAATGCAAGTGGCAGGAGGATGCCACTTAAAGATATCAATGCTGCGCGTCTGCTCTGATGAAGCATCAATTGTATGTCAAGCCGAGCACCTAGTGAAAACATGTAAAGTATCAGGCCAATATCCCCGAGTGTCTGCAAGGTTGGTAATGTATTGGTTGGGAAGAGCCAATGTTCTAGTTGTGGCCACAGGCTTCCGAGCAGCGATGGCCCTAATGCTAAGCCAGCAATTATTTCTCCGATAACCCATTGTTGGCCAATACGCCGGCTCAGATTGCCAAAAAATTGAACGACCGACAAGATAATAATCAATTGGAGTAATATCGATCCTGTAAGCATTCGAATCTCCCAATGAGTGTTTACGTGAATAACGTGCCGACTACGAGAACGAACAACGTTGTAATTTAGGTATCGGGATAACTGGCCTGACGCTGATGTAGGTGCTATAAGTATTGTTCAGCTGTATAGAACTGAACGAATGTTAAGCTAGAATACAGGTTTAAAGGCATTCGAAGTCAACTCACCGAGACTGCGATGCCATATATGGTTCTCATTCTGTTCAACGCTACTGACTATATCTTTCATCATCTTGAGAACTTTTGGCTCATCTTCATCATAGACATCTCCTTGCAGTAATTTTACGACATCAAGACGATAGCGCTCATCCATAATAAAAGCGGTAAAGAGCACATTTAAGCGATAATATACCGAAATGAATTCGTACCAATTTTTAGTGCCCCGACGCAATGTTGTCTCAAAGTTTTGGAAGCTCTGTTTATGGAAGTCTCCCGTCTCAGCAGCTCGAATAATATCGGTACTGGCAATGCGAGCGCTATTGAGAGCAATGCTCACACCGGTTGAAAAGATAGGATCAACAAAGCGAGCGGCATCACCAACCAAGAGAAAGTTATCGCCGCAGATCTGTTTCATGGAATAGCTATAATCGCCTTCGTTGGACAAAGGGCGGATCTGTTTGGCCTTTCTTAGTGCCTCAGCCAATTCTGGGCGTGTCTCTAAGCACTGCCAGAAGAACTCTTGCCGTTCCTGTGAAGATTTCGCGAAATGTTTTTTTTGTGTGACGACACCAACGCTGGTAATGGTATCCGTAATCGGAATTTGCCAGACCCAGGTATTAGCAACGGGAAGGAAGTGAATAAAGATGAAATCAAGCTGTGCTTGATTGCTAGCCAGGATACTACGGTCATAGTCCTCAAACCAGGTATGAATTGCGTACTGATCAAAAACGGGATCTTGAATACGCAGTTTGAGCTGATTGCCGAGCAAGGTGCGTCGCCCGCTTGCATCGATAACCATGCGTACATTTGTGCTAATATTTTTTTGTCCAAGTGCAAAGTTAATCTGAGGTTGTCCGGGTTCTGAAAAGTCAACATTTTGGACTTGCACGCCTTCATAGATCTTTGCGCCTTGCAGGTGAGCATGTTGTAAGAGCAGCAGGTCAAACTTACCTCGATCAACATGAAAGGTGTGGTTGCGGTCAACACCGGCTTGTTCTCGCTCATCAAAGCGTATATGGACATGGCAATCGGGCTCTAGACCATCGAAGTGATCGGCGTAGACAGGGCCTTTCTCGCTAGAAGTCCAGGCGGCACCATATTTTTTGGGGAAGCCGGCTTTATCCATCGTGTCCATGAACCCAATTTCTTTAAAGACACGAGTTGAGGATGGAACGAGAGACTCCCCAACGTGTGGACGGGGGAAGAGTTCGCGTTCGAAGAGCACGCAAGAGAGGCCAGCGCGAGCCAGGTATGAGGCCATAGCAGCCCCACCTGGACCGCCCCCGATAATCCCAATGTCGAAGTCAAATTTTGATCGAATCATTATTTACTCCTGGTTATGAATGTATAAAAGCAGAGCGTGTGCTTCATGCTTTATCGTATCCACTGTGAAAATAAATCTAGATATCGAGACCTGCTACTGGTGGCTTGCGTACAGATAAGAGTCACAGTGGCGTTGAAATTTCACGAGAAATCGTCTGCAACAGTTTTGGAAGCTCTTCACCTCTTAAAAAGTAGTGATTACCAGTAAAGAAGCGTAACGTAAACGGAGCGCAAGTCTGCTCGCGCCATGCGCTAATCTCATCACGGGAAATACTGGTATCCTGCAAACCTCCAAAGGCTAGAATAGGGATATTAAGAGGTTTAGCATGTATGTATTTGTATGTTTCACACAAAGTGAAATCTGCCCTTAGGAGGGGCATTAACAGGCGCAGAAGTTCCGTATTTTGTAATACCTCCTCTGATGTTCCCTGGAGCCTGCGCAGCTCCTCGATAAAAGCCGGTTCGGGTAAGTGATACGTTGGAGGATCAGGATCAGGAAGCTGAGGTGCACGATGGCCTGACATGAACAGGCGCACAGGCGTGTAACGGATCTGCTGGTCAGATAAGCGACGAGCGAGTTCGAAGCTAATGAGCGACCCCATACTATGACCGAAGAATGCATATGGCATATCGAGATATGGCAAGAGAGCAGGGGCGAGAGCATCGAGAAGAGAAGAGGTACTGGAAAAAGGTGTTTCCAATAATCTATTCTCTCGACCCGGCAACTGAACAGGGCATACCTCTATATCCTGAGGTAGCTGCTCCGACCAGGAGCGAAAAATGGAGGCACCACCGCCAGCATAAGGAAAACAGAACAAGCGTATGCGGGCATGCGGTTTTCGTTGCCAATATTGAAGCCATACATCGGTTTTTATCGTGATTGCCATAAAATAGCCTTTTTAACAGTAACAAAGAATGCGGTAGTAGAAATGATTGCAGCTATCTACGTGCGATAGCACTATCTCCCTTAGCAGGAAGAGCCAATGTAAGAGTTTTTGTTGACCATGGTCCAAAGATGGCCGGAGCAAGATTATGCTCATATGTTTGTTGCCATGACACTGGTCTTTCCATGTGCGTGTTCTTAACCTTTTATCTGCTGCTATTGAAAATCTTGCTGCGAGACCATCTCTGCCATCGCAACCAATATTCTGCGCGAGCCCTCAAAAGGGTCACGTGCATGAGCAATCATCATGTTGTCTAGTGCAATGATGTCACCTGGTTGCCATTGAAATCGTACAGCTAAGCGATCATAGATCTGACTAATTTCTGTGACCACTTCATCTTCAATCGGAGTGCCGTCGCCATAATAGACGTTGCGAGGTAAATCTTCTGCACGAAACATCGATAACATAGAAGCGCGAACATCCGGGTCAAGGCATGAGATATGATGCAGTTGGATTTGGTTAAAGAAGAGCATCTCTCCTGTAAAGGGGTGTTTTGCAATAGCTTGACATATCTGTCGTGTGGTGAGATGTTGTTCGCTTTTCCATTCGAAATCGATAGAAGCTTTACGGCAGTAGTCTTCAACACTTTTTTTATCAGAAGTTTGAAAGAACTGTTGCCAGCTTACATCGAGTCCACTAATAAAGTTGCGGACATACATCAACTTTTTTTCCGTCATTTTTTTAATAATCGCAGGGTCAATTGTTTGATAGGTCTGCCGGCAATCGATGATAGGGGTTGCGCCCTGTTTTGCAGCGGCCTCAACGCAGTAAAAAATGATCTTCATAGGCCAGCGATGCATGTGGGAACTCTCATTGTGAAACAAGATAGCTTTATCGGCTGGGTAGGGAGTAGATTTATATACTTTTGCTCCGGGCTGTGCACGTGGAAGATCGCCATATTCATCGAATAGCTCACCATTGGTGCTAAGTGCGCGTGCAAACTCTTCAAACTTGCCAGGCGAGTCAATGGTAAAGTTACGGAAGAGGAGTGCGCCGTGTTTGGCTAACTCATTACGAAGATACTCCTTGCTATTTTTTGTCCAACTCGCTAAGTTCACGCCTGCCATAGACGGTTGTATGACCAATGGGAAATGTGTAGTGGGCGAAAGATAGCTCGACTTTGTCAAGCTAAAATCATTTAAGCTAATTTCTTCCCGTCTCTTCTGGATATTTTTTCTGATGCTTGTCTCTACTTTTTTTTCCATCATAGCTCCTGCAAAAAGAACAACAGATACAATTGTCAGAAAGCGCATTTGTTGGCGTTTGAAAAAAGTATATATGTTTTCGCAGAGGTGAACAAGATCGTTTCGTATCATTTTTGTATCATCTTTGGTATTGATGATATACGATGGTATATGTATCGAGGAAAATGCTTTTCACGGGAAGGTCAGAATTCAACTGTCAGCGCCGGATCTCTGCAAGAGTTTGTGTCGTGAAGGTTGCCTTACAATAGAAAAAAGACGTGTGAGTTTTGAGGATGAGAAGGTTAATACATAGATCCAGAAGTAGCTAGTGAGGAGGGATTAGATTGCCACTTTCTAAGAGGTGCGGTTTCTTGATTGATATGTAAGCGTGTATCATCAATACCAAAGATGATACGAAAATGATACGAAACGATCTTGTTCACCTCTGCGAAAACATATATACTTTTTTCAAGATATATATACTTCTTCAAAAGCCAGGTATTTTTTAACATATTAAGCAGAGATTGTCTCTGCACACTCTCCATGAGCTATGAGTACACATCATCACAACTACCACAATTGGAGAGAGCAACCATATCTATGAGAGCGGAGCTTTGCTAGTAGATGAAGCAAAAAAGATGCTTCAACATTAATATCAAGTGTTGTGTGTAATATACCATAGGATAAGATTTCTGGCAACTGTTATCGACCTTTTCAGAAGAAGAGCTTCCTGAAAAAACATATCTGGTCTTCCGTTTGGTTATTGTAGCTTCTATCTGGGATAGCCATCCTACATATTTGTCTCGATGACAGGTAGATAGCACGGTCGCTTGGGCTATCGTCATGATAGCTATGGGTCATTAGATCCAAGCCAGGCTCAATTAAATTTGAGGAGATGTTCACATGTGTGATGCCGAGCGAGCAATGACTCATTGTCTGTGGCTTGTTGCGGCGAGTAGATTTACCTGATGTACAAATGTTTGGAGGTTTTATGATCGAGGTACAACCAGCACAAGCGCTTCGAGGTTCTACACGAATACCGTTTTCCAAGCCACATTGCCAACGTATTCTATTAATGGCATCATTAGCGCGCGGGAAATCTTGTGTTCATAATATAGATATGAACGCAGAAACACGCATCATTGCAGATGCGTGTTTATCTTTTGGAGCTTCAATTGAGCAGAAAGGGGATACGCTCTATATCGAAGGGATGGATGGGAGATTGCGACGGCCAGAACATATTTTGCATGTAGACAATTCGGGTTTTGCATTACGGACGCTATTGAGTATAGCGAGTTTAGCGAATGGGCCAACGATACTTACAGGAGATGAGAAGCTGGGTCAGCGACCAGTTTTGCCATTGAGAGAGCAGCTAGGTATGTGCGGTGTAAAGATTGAGGCGATAGATAGATCGAGGCATTTTCCGCTAGTGAATTGGGGAGGGGGGTTAAGGGGCGGTGATGTGAGCGTACCGATGGATAGTACGTCGCAGCTTGCCACGGCACTACTACTTGTCGCACCATATGCTCAAGATGAGATGGAATTAGAGCTGTGTGGTGAGATGGTAGGGAGAGAATATATCAGGCTCAACATCATGCTTATGAGAGAATTTGGAGTGAAAGTGGAGACGCAAGGAGATCTGAGGAAGATCAGAGTATGGAGAGGTGGGTATAGAGGGAGAGAAATAAGTATTGGGCTGGATGGGAATGCTCTCTTTTATTTTATAGCAGCGGCTGTGATTGTAGATACAGATATTGTAGTAGAAGGCCTGATACCAGAGGAGGATACATTTTTAGAGAGAATTCTAGATATAGGAAGGATGTGTGGAGTTCGGATTATGGTGAGTGATGAAGGGATACACATACGTTCAGGGGAACCACCAACCGAACAGATTGAGTTACACATTGCGGATGTACCGACGCTTGTGCCTGCGATAGCATCTCTGGCATGTAGTTTGCCATATGGCATAAAGGTGACTGGTGCTCAGCATGTGAGATTTCATAAGACGAGTAGATTATCACTTCTTCTGACGGAATTGATGAAATTGGGAGGATCGTTCACGCCGATCTATAAAGATGATGTGCTTGACGGTTTTGAGGCCCAATTTGTTGAGCGCGCAGGAGAGAAGGGCGACATCACACTGAATAGCCATGGAGATCACCGTTTGTTTATGGCATTATATCTTGCGAGTTTAGGTTTGCGACGCCCTTCCCGTTTGATAGGAGAAGAAATGTTGGTGATGTCGTTTCCGACTTTTCTGTCTGCTTTTGCCGAATTGAAGGCTGTGCTTAAGAAGAGTGTCTATTAGATCATCAGCTATTGAGGAGAAACCGATATCGGTCCTTACTGAAGAGTGATCCTAGCTGCTTAGAGAACGGTAAGCTAGAGAAAGACGATCTATGATAGAACGAGCGGCCTATATTGCTCCCTGTACGCAGTTACGAGGATCTGTAATGCCACCTGGATCAAAGAGTGGTACTGTGCGAGCATTATTGAGTGCAACCCTGGCGTATGGGAAGAGCCAGATTGTGAATGGAAGTGATGGGGAGAATGTGCAGGCGATGAAGAGGGCATGTGAGGTATTAGGAGCCCATATACTGCAGGGAGAGGCAGAGGGTTGGTATGTGGATGGTATAAATCAAGTAGTACCGGAAGAGTGCGAACTGGATGCAGGGAATTCGAGAATTGTCTTGAGGCTTTTAACGGCGATTGGTGCAAATATGCGTCGATGTATTGTGAGAACCTCCTACCATGAATCGTTGGGACTGCGAGGAAATAGCGAGTTAGTAGAGGCGTTGCGCCAGATGGGGAGTGAGTGTGTAGGGGAAGGGGAAGAGGCGCGTCCTCCCCTCTTACTAACCAATAGTGGGCGTTTAAGAGGAGGGAGGATCTTCATTTCCGGGAAGCGAAGTTCTCAGTTTCTTTCGAGCCTTTTGTTTTTAAGCCCACTTGTGGATGAAGCGGTTGAATTGGTAGTTGCGGATACTCTGACCTCGAGAAGTGCAGTAGAACTCACGATAGAAACATTGAGGTTAGCAGGAATACATGTGGAAGTGGATAGGCATTTTCGTCGATTTCGTGTAGAGGGAGGACAACGATATCAAGGAGGGAGATATGTAATCGCAAGCGATGTACCCAGTATAGCAGGTATATTGGGGGCGGCGGCCGTGATTCCGAATTCTGAAGTGTGTGTGAAGAACGTGATGGAAAGCAACCGGGAAATGAATGCGACGATTCAAGCATTAGAGCAAATGGGTGTAAAGATAGAGAGAGGGAATGGTCAGCTTCTTTGTTATGGTACAAAGGAGATCGTGCCTATTTGTCTGGATGGATCGGCATGCCCGGACAGTATACTACCATTGGTGGCAGTTGCATGTTTTGCGCGTGGGATGAGCAGATTTTACAATATTGAGACGTTGCGTTTGAAGGCATGTGACCGTATCAGTGATTTCCGTCGAGAGCTGTTGATAGCGGGGGCTGATGTAGAAGAGGAGGATGGGGCACTCATTGTCAATGGGCATGGGAGAGTGAAGGGAGGGACGGAAGTGCAGGGATGTTATGACTATGGTGTCGTGATGGCCCTGGCAGCTATTGCACTGCGAAGTGAGCAAGGTATTATGATACGAGGGGTAGATACGGTGGAACAGTCATATCCACGCTTTTTGGATGATCTGAAACATTTAGGCGCAGAAGTCATGCGAGAGGGGACAGAAGTATTGCCCTTGCCTCCCGATGCCTCTGGTATACGCAATCCCAGCAGAGGGAAGTCTCTATAGAGGAGCCACTGAAAATGTGTCTATGGTTGATGAAGGAAGATCGTCACGAAGTTTTTTGCGTTTGTGATAGTAAATAAAGGGTAAAAATAATACAAAGATGTATAGCAAGTAATTGTAATCAATGGCAGAGATTATTTTGCTTTAGGGCGACGTCTATGATGAAGATAAGCCAAAAGTGTTGCAAATAATGGAAAGATATCGTCAGTCAGGTAGAGCAGAATAAGAGCACATCTGGCATAGTAGTCTGGGCGAATTGATAACAAATGCTTTTAAGCCCTTATTATCACAAGGGAGTTGGGATTATGAACTTATCGGACCTTGTCATATGGAACGCACAAAAGGAGCCAGATCATCTGGCAGTCAAAGGTTCTGACACAAGTTTGACCTATGGTGAACTTGACTGTTTAGCGAACAGGTTAGCACATGCGCTAGCCAAACTAGGGGTGCGCTGTGGGGATCGTGTGGGAATCTGGCTGGGCAAAACTGCATATGCAGTTGCGGTCATGCAAGCTGTGTTACGCCTGAGGGCCATCTATGTTCCTCTCGATCCGCTGAGTCCGGCTACGCGTATTCAGACGATTGTGCGTGATTGTGCTATGCATACTCTGGTAACAACGAAGAAACGAGCACAAAACGTGCTCACTGATGGTCTTCAAGACATTGCCTGTTTGTGTATTGAAGATCGACAGTTTGAAATACATGAAGATGACTCTCAAGCTTTGTCAGATGCCACGATACAAGGACCGGCGGCAACTGAAAACGATATTGCCTACATTTTATACACATCAGGCTCAACTGGGAAACCTAAAGGAGTTTGTATCAGTCATCGCAATGCTCTTGCATTTGTGGAGTGGGCCGCCCAGACATTAAAGGCAACATCTACTGATCGTTTTGCCAATCATGCCCCATTCCACTTTGATTTGTCGGTGCTTGATCTGTATGCAGCTTTTTATGTTGGTGCTGCAACC
This sequence comes from uncultured Chloroflexia bacterium, assembly GCA_963850365.1. GTDB lineage: Bacteria > Chloroflexota > Ktedonobacteria > Ktedonobacterales > Ktedonobacteraceae > Dictyobacter. Next base: position 37,996 of record CAWKKX010000014.1, on the reverse strand, counting down.
TATCTCATTCCCGATGAGATATCTTACATCCCGCAGCAGTTGGTTCCTTTCATCACACAAAATGCAATCACAATCTGGTACTCTGTTCCATCTGTGCTTGTACTCATGATGGAGCAAGCTGCCCTGTTAGATTGTGATGTAGCTACCCTTGCTCTACGAGCGATTCTCTTTGCTGGTGAGCCGTTTTCCATCAAGCATTTGCGTCGCCTCTATCACCAATATGGCCAAAGCATGCGCTTTTTTAACCTTTATGGCCCAACCGAGACCAATGTATGTACCTTTTACGAGGTGGCACGTATCCCTGAGAACTGGAATAAGCCAGTTCCGATTGGGAAAGCTTGTTCTGGTGATCGGGTATGGATACAAAAAGATGATGGTACACAGGTTCAAGTAGGTGATGAAGGCGAACTTATGGTCGCAGGTCCAACGGTGATGATTGGCTATTGGGGACAACCACCATATGGAAATAGGCCTTATGCAACGGGCGACCTGGTGCAACTACTCGACGATGAGAACTACCTCTATATTGGCCGTCGAGATCGACAGGTCAAAATCCGTGGACATCGTATAGAGTTAGGTGATATTGAGGCAGCTCTTGAGGATCATCCTGCTATTAAAGAAGCTGCCGTTGCCGTTGAAGGCAACGGCTTGGAGGCTCGTTTAGTAGCGTTTGTTGTTCAGGCTACTGGTGGAGGGAGGGTTGTTCCTCTGCCTTCGCTCTTGGAAGCTAAACGTCAGTGTGCCGAGCGTTTACCACGGTATATGATTGTTGATGAGGTGCGGGTGATGGCAACGTTGCCGCGTACAAGGAACGGCAAAATTGATCGTCTTGCGTTAGCACATTTAAACGAAGCACAAAAATAGGAGTTCGCATTGCCTCTGCGGCTCATGCGGTTGTGTTGCAAAAACTCTGAAGAAAAGAAAGTGAGTATGAAGCTCCTTTATAGTTCAGTGCCATTGCTGAGTAGCCTGATTGCGTTGCGTTGCCAGACTTCGACATACTGCGCAAACTGGCTCACCAGCACGATTTCTTGGATCGTGGGACATTGCTGGTACGCATCTGATAAATGACACAAGCTTCCATTTTTTGCAACCCTATCCTCTTGCGGTCCTTCCTTCCTTGTCGCCCAGCACGTGGGTCTTTAGCCAGGAGTTGCGGAACGCGCCGCGCGGGTCGAGCCGTTCCACCAGGTGCACAAAGTCGGAATGGCGCGTATAGAGCGCAGCAATCGTTGCGGCGTCTGCATGGAAGACTTTGCCCCAATGCGGGCGTGCCTCAAACGGGGTAAAGGCATCCTCGATCTGGATGACCATCTTCTGGACTGCCTCTGGCTCGCGCCTCCAGGTGAAGTGGATGGCCACCGAGTCTTGCTCGTAGTTCATACTCATCCACAGTCGATCTGCGGCCACCCGGCGAATCTCGCTTATCTGTAGGATTGGTTGGATCTCGTCTGCCAGGGCACGCACGGCTTCTATGGCCCCCAGGGCATGCCGTCGGGGAACGAGGTACTCCGACTGGATTTCCTGGCCACTGCTTGGTATGAAACCAATGCGGAAATGTGGTAAGCGCTCGGACCAGAGATCGGGCCGACCCAACTGTGGCGTACACGAGGTCGCATCACGCCCGACGATGGGGTTCAGATCAACCGTTGCTGCAACCGCGCCGAAGAGGTCACCCTCAACCCGGTCGGGTTCATCCATCCGGCTCTTGACCCAGACCTGATCGTTCGTCTCGCCCCAGCGCGTAAAGATGCTGACGCTGTAGCCGCATGAGGTGATCTCGTCGAAGTGGTCGTAGAGAGCCTTCCAACTGAGGCCTGCAAACACCCGCTGCTTCATCTTGTAGGCGGGTTGCACGTCCAACGTGATCCGGGTGACCGCCCCCAGTGCACCCAGCCCGACCACCAGGCCCTCGAAGTCGGGCTCGCCTCTGGATACTGCGAAGATCTCGCCGCTGGATAGCACCATCTCCAGCCCGGCGACCGCAGTTGCCAGGTTGCCACAGGTGACGCCCGAGCCATGGGTCGCCGTCGCTATAGCACCAGCGACGGAGATGTGGGGAAGCGAGGCGAGGTTGTGCAAGGCGACCCCTTCCTTGTTCAACGTCTTGACCAGATCGCCGTACTTGACCCCTGCGCTCAAGGAGACTGTTTGTGCTTTATGATCGACGATCACAGCAGGGTGCAGGTCTTCAAGCGAGATCAGTTCTAAGGAGTCGGCGATGGTGTTGAACGAGTGCCGTGAGCCCAACACATGGATGTTGGCTGCGTTGGCGACGATCTCCTGCACCTGTTCGATTGTCGTCGGTCGGTGCAACTTCTCTGCCTGGTACATATAGGTACCAGCCCAGTTGCTTCCCGGTGTATGCGTCTTGGTCATTCTCTTCCTGCCTTTCTCAATGCCCAGTTCCTGAGTCTGACGACGAGAGCGGGCTTCCCTGATGAAACCACCCTCCCACCATTGGGAGCGCTCCTGCTTCATCGAGAGTGATCGACCTCTGCCGCTATTCTATCATAGCAGGAGCTGGTCGTATATCCTCGACCCGGAAGAAGGGGCAGATGATCGGATACAAGTGACCAGGCGACGATGCGGGAGCGAGGAGCCCAGGAGGTTGGCGAGCGCGTTGATCAGTGCTGCATGTGCAGGCGTCCGTCCAAGCTATAAGGACCAACCTTGAGTCCATCAGGCATTGGTTTGGAAGGATGCATGTTGAGTGCTTGGCCTTCACTGGAAGGATAAACGGTTTCCCAGGGACAGGATCACCTGACTATTTGCGTATATGTGCATTGTTTCCTTTTTAATGGAAGTCATTCGCTCATTGACATTGCGCGATTTGCTCATTATAATAGATATATGCTCATCAGGAAAGAGGGTAATTATCATTACCTATAGAGAACAGCTAAAGCGCAGGGGAGGCGGCTTAACACTGTTTGTCACAAATTCCATAACTGCTCTCAAGTTCTTTCTGTCTTTTTCGCGGCTCTGTGCTTTCATAGCTCGGTGTATGGAGGAGACACATCGCGACTCATTTTTTTTGCCCTCGAGTTGCTGTACAGATTGATCCTCAGAGCAGTTGAGGCGAACAACACTGGTTTGCATATCCAGTATCGAGAAAGGACACAAGGACGTGAAACGATCTATTTCATACTCTCAATGTTTGTGCTCTCGCGGATGGAGAATCGTCCAGGCACTCATCGCAGCGGTGGGTATTTTTACTGGCGTGTGTGGCATTTCTGGCACGCCGGTCTTGGCTGCTGGGTCGCAGCCCTGCAATATATATGCTGCTGCTGGCACACCGTGTGTTGCCGCACATAGCACGGTGCGTGCCCTATTCAGCGCCTACAACGGGAACCTGTACCAGGTCAGGCGAGCGTCGGATAACGCGACATTGAACATAGGCGTCCTGAGGGCAGGCGGCTTTGCCAATGCAGCCACGCAAGATTCGTTCTGTGTGAACACGAACTGCGTCATCACCATCATCTACGACCAGTCCGGGCATGGCAACAATCTCACCCAGGCACCAGGGGGCGGGGCAGCTGGCGGCCCTGATAACCTCGCGAATGCGAACGCGCTGCCATTGACGGTCAGCGGTCACCACGTCTACGGCCTCTATGTGGCTCCTGGCACCGGCTACCGCAACGATCACACATCGGGCATCGCGACCGGCGACAATGCAGAGGGCGAGTATGCAATCTTTGATGGCACACACTTTAATAGTGGATGTTGCTTTGACTATGGCAACGCCGAGACGAGCAACAATGATACTGGCAACGGTCATATGGAAGCCATCTACTTCGGTACGAGCACCGGGTGGGGGTCCGGTTCTGGCCATGGTCCCTGGGTTATGGCAGACCTCGAAAACGGTCTTTTTTCTGGGGTAAATGCGGGATACAATAGTGGCGACCAGAGTATCACTTCTCACTACGTCACTGCGATGGTGAAGGGTGGAGCGAATCGTTGGGCGATCAAGGCTGGCAATGCACAATCTGGGGGCCTGACAACGATGTATAATGGAGTGCGTCCTAACGTCTCAGGGTACAACCCCATGCACAAGGAGGGCGCTATTATCCTGGGCATTGGCGGCGACAATAGCAAAGATTCAGCTGGTTCTTTCTTCGAGGGCGCGATGACGTCCGGCTACCCGTCTGACGCGACCGAAAACGCGGTTCAGGCCAACATCGTCTCCGTTGGTTACCGTGCGTCCTCGTTCCCGGCGCTGGCACCTGGTACCCGCTTGTCGCTCCAGGCAACTACTGCGTGTTGTACTCAGGATTACATCCGCCACGACGACAGCGATACCAAGGTAGTGATTTCGCCAATCACCTCCAGCAGTTCGGCCACCGACAAAGCTGATGCCACCTGGATCGTGCGTGCCGGACTCGCTAACCCCTCGTGCATCTCCTTCGAGTCGGCCAACAAGACTGGACAGTACCTGCGCCACTATGGGTTCGAGCTCTACCTGAATGCCAACGACAACAGCACCCAGTTCGCGCAGGACGCCACATTTTGCCCACAACCAGGAGTCAATGGCCAGGGTTACTCCTTCTACGCACTGATGTACTCTGACCGATACATCCGGCACTATTCTTATACAGTGTATGCGGCCAGCGATGGTGGGCCGAATGCTTTCGACACCGCCAGCTTATGGCCTGCCGACGTCACCTGGACTGTGGCCGCGCCGCGGGCATAGATAGCAGAATCCCTGACAGGTTTTTTTCGGCAATGAACGCGCCAGGTCATAGGCGCGAACTGAAAAGGAGGAAGAGAGCCGGGAAGGCGGGTAGGTCTGCAAAACGAGCATGAATCCAGAAATCAAGCCAAGCTGAAAACGTTGGGAACGGCAGTGTTGCAGACTTGGGCAGAAGAAGCATGCGTGACGTGGAAACATGTCACGCACGTGTTGCCACGTCCATGGTACGAAAATTTCAAGAGCAACTTGATTCCCAGTTGAGCCCATTTATTTTCCAGGATAAAATGGACTGCCACTTTCCTTAAAGGATGAAACATGCGACCAGTTGTTTCTCTTGCATCAGTTCTTCGCGTATCATAAGAAAACAGTTATGGACTGTTGGTGTTGGATGCTCTTGAGCGTCGTTGAAATCTCCTCTAGCTCGATGCGATACCCACGAATTTTCACTTGTCGGTCTGTTCGTCCTACGTAGATCAGGTTACCATCTGGCTGATAACGGCCTAAATCTCCTGTACGATAGATACGCTCTTCTTCATCCTGACTATACGGATCAGGAAGAAATGGACTTGCTCCGTTTTTGGAGGGGGAATTGGCCTCTTCCTGTGCAGAAAGCTGACATCTATCATCAAGCACGCTGCAAAGAGACAACGTGCTCAGAGATATGGGGACCTTGCGACAGATCGCGCTTGTCGATTCCAATTGCGTAAGAATCTGGCAAACGAGGAAATGGAGAGAAAATGAGGGTTTATCCTCTCCATTTCCTCGTCTGCCTTCTGCACCTGACTTTAGGACAGAGCGGTAGACCGGGCCAGAATATGCGAAAGTACCTGCTCAAGCACAGACTCAGCACTGGCCGTGAGGGTCCTGGTGCGCCATGCCACAAAGCCATCAGGCCGGACCAGCGCTGCTCCCTCAGGTGAGATGCCCATCTTAGCTGTCCAACCATTCTCCAGATCGAGCAAGTCGGCATCTGGCCCAATGCGGTAGGCCATCAACTCGATTCCCAGGGATACTTTGACTGCCGCCGCCGCTTCGCACCAGAAGACTCCATTGGAGCCGACGAGCAAGACGAAGCGGCCATCAAGCAAGTCCAGCGTGGAGATGCGTTGTCCCTGCTGTTCCAACCACAGATGCGGGACACGTGTGCCAGGAAGCCCGGTGAGCTCCTCGCGGTCCAAGAGCAGGATCTCATCCTGCGACGATACGGCGGCATCTTCTGAGAGAATCGCTTGGGAGCGATAGCGGTAGCCAATAATGGGATAAAAGAGCGGGAGGTCCTTCTCCAAAGGCAGATGTTCACTCTTTGTTCCCTTGGGTAGCCAGGCCGCGCCTGGGCCAGTGAGTGACTGTCTGGCTGCAAACCATCCAACGGGATGCCGCTCCTGCTGGTAGGTTCTCAGCAGTTGGGGAGCCGCTTGGCCACGGATGACCGTGGCCAGTTTCCAACCCAGATTCTGCGCACTCTGAATAGCGGTGTTGACGCCAAGACCCTTGTAAGCAGGCATGGTATGAGCAGCATCGCCAACTAGGAAGACGCGCCCTTGCTGGAATTGCGAAGCGACGCTCTCAGCAGGCTGCCAGTAGGCAATGTCCACGATCGAGACCTCCATCTCTGGTTTCCCAATCGCCTTCTGGATCAGGTCCTTACAATGTTGGGCGGTAAAGTCCTGGAAGGATTCTCCAAGTACAGGTCGATATGTAATCAAAAACATGCCGAGATCACCTTTAGCGACCAGGAAAATGCCCTCGACATCCGCGTTCTTGATCATAAACCCGTCAGCTTCTCGGCCTGCAATCAGTTCTTGCCAGGGAGCGCGAAAGTAGACGAAGAGAAAGTGCTCGGGAAGTACTCCAACCCCTTGCGTTGGGATGCTGAGTGCTTCGCGAATGTGACTATGAGCACCATCAGCAGCAATGAGATAGTCTGATTGGATGACATACTGTCTTCCGGTCGTGCGTTCCTCAAGAGTTGCAGTCACACCGCCGTCATCTTGTGCAAAAGAAATGAGCTCTGTGCTGTAACGCACATCGCCGCCACGTTGCGTCGCCGAGGCGCGCAGGAGTGGTTCAAGCCGACTTTGTGGACAATGCCATCCGAATGGATCTGGGCTGAGAGCCTCTTCATGGTGCATGAGCGTGGTTGGATCGAGTATCTGCTCAGGCTTGGAGGCAAGAGTCTCTTTGAAGACTACCTGCGAGATTCTTGTGCCAGCCTCGCGAACCTCTGCTGCCAATCCCAGACCGCGTAACACTTCCAGGGTGCGAAAATTGAGGTTACGCGCGCGTGGGTAGATCGAGATCTCGTTGCGTCGCTCGATCAATAGTGGGTGAATCCCCTGTTGGAGGAGCAGGAGTGAGAGGGATAAGCCCGCTCCTCCAGCGCCTACAATCAAAACGGGAACACGTTCCTGAGGCATAGAATATTCCTTTCCGTTATCTGTTCTGTTTCTCGCCTTCATCATACGTTGATGTCTCTGCTCATTGCCTTACGTGTTTCGCAGAGGAGCATCCACACCGCCTTCTTCACGTTTCTTTTGTCCTGCAATCCCCTGGAGGATAGCATCGATGAGTCGTTCGGGTCGGGTAGGTGCAGAAAGTGTCTTGTTCACGTTGAAAAGCAGGTGAGACCAGATGGGGCCTGCGAGAAGACTCAGGATCTCAGTTGCGTCAAGATCCTGTCGAACTTCTCCTTGCGCTTGCGCCCGCTGAATGACCTGAAGAGCCTGTTGAAGGCGAGACGCGAATACCTGGTCATAGTATGCCTGGAAAACTTCAGGATGCGTTGTCATCAGCCCGATTAATTCAAGTAACAGGCACCTTGCATCAGGGTTACTCCAGGTCTGAAATGTGTTTCTGAAGAGGGCAATGAGATCATTGCGCAACGATCCTGTATCAATCACTGGATTTTTCATCTGCTGCACATTTTTGATGGCATCGATAACTAGCGCTTCTTTTGAACTCCACCAGCGGTAGATGGTCTTTTTGCCGACGCCAGCCCTGGCAGCAATTGCTTCGATACTCATCGATTCAAAGCCTTCTGTTGCTAGTAAGGTGAGTGTGGCATCGAGAATCGCCTGTTGTGATTGCACACTGCGTGGACGCCCCCCTTTAGACGCTCCTAACTCCTCTTTAGTTGTCACTCTGCTTGTTCCTCTTCTTCTTGATATGGTTACGACTCGGTATCGTTTCCATTGAGGAAAGTGTACCATGAAGAGAAGAAAGAGTCAAGCGGGCTGGAGACAACTGCCTCGCAGACGAGCATGGGTTGTGCAACTACAACTGTAGGACTAGAGAGAAGGATCGGTTGCTCTATCAGGAAGTCTACGTTTTCTGGCGGCGTATTTTGCATGGTATACCTTCCTTTTGTATGAAGAATCTTCGTTGAGATTTCCAAGAGCGTTGTGGTACGACACGATGACGATTTGGACCCGTGTTCTTCCTCGCTCAAGAATGAGTCTACTCAGCACAATGGAGGAGTTGGAAGGCAAAAGAGGTGGAGAGGAGAAGGAGCGTGGAGCAGATAGGGTTAGGGTAGGTAGGCGTAGGTTCACTGGTGAGCATAGTGCGTTGATTGGGTCAACTCTTCTAACGCCCCCCACTGACCGCGAGAATACTTCCATTGCAATACGAAGCTTCGTCCGAGGCCAACCACAGAATCGCTGCGGCGACTTCGTTTGGGCGTCCAGCACGCTGCATAGGAATTTGAGAAGCGTAGCGTCGAGGGCGATCTGGATCGCCAGCTTTGGCATGGATCTCTGTTTCAATAATCCCTGGACTGACGCAATTGATCCGTATGCCTTCGTTTGCCACCTCTTTGGAGAGGCCGATTGTAAACGTCTCCACAGCGGCTTTGGAGGCGGCATAATGGATATATTCATGAGGACTTCCAACCTGAGCTGCGCGCGAGGAAAGATTGATAATGATTCCTCCCTGGCCACCTGAAATGGTTGACATACGTCGTATCGCTTCGCGTGAACAGAGCATGGTACCCAGAACGTTTATCTCCAGGACCCGTCGCAAACTTTGGGTCTCTACCTCAGAGAAACGGCCCAGTTTTCCTGTAATCCCAGCGTTGTTGACCAGTACGGTGAGTGGTCCTAACTCGCGAATTGTTGTATCGAAGAGATAGTGAACAGCCTCTTCATTGCTAATGTCTGCTTGCACAGCGAGAGCTTGGCCGCCATTTTTGCGGATAGTGGCAGCTACCAGTTCTGCCTGGGTACTATTGTGAATGTAGTTGACGCAAACGGCATAGCCCTGCTGCGCAGCAAGCAGCGCTGTAGCCGCTCCGATGCCCTGTCCGCCGCCTGTGATAAGCATAGTGGTCATATAAACCTGGCTCCCTCTTTTCCTACTATTCTATCATGGATGATTCAACACCTCAATGTACTAGTGGGTCGCTCGTCACTCCTCTCGCCCCCGTTGCAAAAGCGGGATAGAATGTAGAAAGATAGGAAGCGCTTTTCTCACAAAAGCTCTTGTAGGAGTCAGCTTCACTATACAGGGAAAAACGGAGATTGGTAGGAGTCGAGGATGCTTTTTCGGCATATCAATAGGAGTTTTGTAGGAGCACCGCTTGCTACTATGAGAAGTGAGACAGAACAATGCAAGCTATTGATGAGAGAATTGGTCGCTTTGAAAGACCTGATACAAGGAGCTATGAGGAATGTGCCTCTTCTCTCACTCTTGCTTGATAAACACCCAACGTCAGCCGTTAAATTGGTCGAGGCGTTACAGAGGCGACGATCCGTTAGGGGATACTGCAAGAGGGAAGTGCCGCCAGTGCGAGGGCAAGAGCAACAAAGTTACAGAGGCGACGATCCGTTAGGGGATACTGCAAGATTAGTACGCCCCCATTCCACATAGACAGGAAATTCAAGCAGAGTGGGAAGAAGTATGTCGAAAAAATCAAAGCGAGCAAAGCAACCGGGGCAGCCTAAACAATCAAGGCTTATGAAACAATTACCACAAAGAGCATCGATACCATCTCAGCTACACGAACAGTGGGTTCACCGTGCCCAGTATGCCAAACAGCAGATGCTCATGGGCGACTTTGCAGGCTGTATGAGTACCTGCGAACCGCTGCTCAACTCCCTGCCCAGGCGTTCAGAGCTGCGTCTGGAGATACTCACGTTGTTGGGACTGGCACATGGTATGCTCAAACATTACCAGCAAAGCTATGATGTTTTCAGTGAAGCAATTGATATCGCTCCCACCTTGGCCGAGTTATGGTATAACCGTGGTCTGGCCTGTCACTCTATGGCACGCCCTGGTGAAGCCGTGCGCGATTTTGAGCGTGCGGTTGCACTCTCCCAGAATGATACAAGCGAAATGACCCGCAAGTTTGCAATGCAGTTGGAGGAGGGTCGCCAGGAACTGCAAGAGGCCATGCAGGCGCACGAAACGGACATCACATTCGAGCAATACATGGAGAGGGAGGAGCACTTCACACAGGCAATGCGTCTGGTGAGACAAGAACAATGGCAAGAGGCCGAACAGCTGTTCCGGCAACCCGGAGGCCATTGGCAACGACTATCAAGTCGTAGGGACGCTGGAGAGAGCGGAGTGGAACCAGGGGAAGCAAGATCCATTGTCTTTTGAGCGAATGATAGAGTACCTACACGATTTTAAAGAAGTTGTCACGTTCCAGCGAGTGCCTGTGGAGAAGTAAAGGAATCGATCATTCAGAGCCTGGGGAAACCGCTTAAAATCTCGTTTCTTCCATCATCATTGTGTACATGGAGGTATTGTTGAGATAGGACGAGGATCACTGCAAAAATCTATCACAAGGGGTTTCACGCTTCAATCGATCTATAAGCCCCACCCCTGCTGCCTACACAGCATTCATAGCGACGGCCTGATCCATCAACTGCTGTAGCTTTTCCAGCGTATCCGTTTCGGGGAGTGGTGTATAAATCATGATTTTGAGTTCGGGCATCGTAGGTACCTGCAAGGTTGTATGCTCGAACATCAGGCACCCCACCAACGGATGCTCTATGTCTTTTCGTGCATCGGCTCTACCGCGTACATCGTGACGGGGCCACCATGCGCGAAACTCAGGGCTGACGTGCTGCAAATCAGTTATCAAGTGTTTGAACCATTCTTCATCGGCATAACGAGTGCTATCAGCACGAAATTCCGCGAGCACTTTCTGTGCGACTTGCTCCCACTGAGGGTAGTTGCTGTTGACGAATCGGCGTAGTAGTGGTACACTATCCTTGTTATGAGAACAGAGAAAACGAGATTGCTTCGTTCAGGAGAAGTGGCCAAACGCCTGGGCTTGCATCCATTGACTGTGCGACGCTGGGTCAAAGAAGGAAAAATAGCCGCCGTCCCCATCGGACGAGAGGCACGTATTCCTATTACCGAAGTAGAACGGCTCTTAGGAGAACAACGGGTAGGAATACTGGTGTTGTATGCCAGAGTCAGTGGGCATGCTCAGAAAGATGACTTGCAGCGACAGGTGCAGCAGCTTGAACAGTGGGCGCTGGTCGCGCGAACGGGACACAAGACGGCGACGTTGACTGATATCGGCTCAGGACTCAATACGGAGCGCAAAAGCTTACAGAAGCTACTGGCGCTGGTACAAGACTATCAGGTCGCCGAGGTCGTCGTGACGTTCGCGGATCGCTTGACGCGCTTTGGCCTCTCGTACCTGCAAACCCTCTTTTCAGGCTATGGGGTGACGTTGACCATCCTGCACCCCGACGAGGAGAAAACACCAGAACAAGAAGTGACGGAAGACCTGCTCACGATCATCACGTCGTTTGCTGGTCGGATGTATGGAATGCGCTCACACAAACAAAAGGCCCTGGTGCAGTGTGCCAAACAGGTGCTCGCTGAAGAGGTGCAATGACATGGCCAAAACACAAACCCTGTCGTTTCCGATCCGCCTGCCCGAACCGTTGCAGGAGGAGGCGTTGCGTTTGCTTGATGCCTCTCGCAGTGCTATCAACGAGATCATCACGGATCTGTGGCCCCAGCTTGATCGCTTTGCAAGCGAGCGCACCGGCCCGGCGTGGAAGCAGGTGGAGCGCGATCTCCTCAAGCGATCAGGGCATGGAAGTCGCCAGGAACGCAACGAAATGGAAGCCGCCGGTCGCATCCTGCGTGCCCAGGCAACGCGCAAGCAGATGTTCCAGACGATCCTGCCCCTGCTCACAGAAGGGCTCATCAAACCCGCAGACGGCAAACGTCCCGCACGCAAAGATCATCGGCAGATCACTGAGCAGGTCCGTGCACTGCGTGCCCAGATGCAGGATGCTGGGGAAGATGCTGACGCCTTCATGGCGATGACCAACCTCATAGAACAAGCGTGTAATTGGTATCTGCACACCGATGCGTTCCCGACCTCCTATGAAGCGCTTCAGCCTGCCCCGGTCCTCTCGGTTGGACAGCTGACCTTTGCGGGCGACGATGGCATGCGCCTGGGCCAGACGTACCGGGCACGCATTGAGCTGGAAGCCGCTTGTGACGTGGAAAGCCGGAAGGAGCGTCATCAGGCACGATTGTGGCTCAAGCTTCGTACTCCTGATGGTCTGGGGAAATGGGCCTGGGGAACGTGGAGCGAAGCAATCTTGTTGCCAGAGACGGTCTTCACCTCTCTGGGGCAAGGGGCCAACACGCAAGCACCGACCTTGCGTGAAATCAGTAGCGATGACGGCAGCCGCGTGGTCGTGCTTGATCTGATTCTTGAAGTCCCGGTGACGTCTGTCTCTCCCCTTGAGCAAGAACGTCGGGTGGTGGGTTTTGATTGGGGCATCCGCTCACTCATCACGGTCTCGGTGCTCGAAAAGAGTGAAGCAGACGAGCCATATCGTCAGGTGAGCCGACCCGTCTTTTTGGACACCGGAGGCATAGATGGCAGGCAAGCCCGCTTACGCCGCGACATTGACCGCCTCAAAGCCTGCCGTGATCGCTACGCCACACTGGTGAAGCAAGCCAAGAAAGCACGAGACGAGCAAGAGACATGCTTGCCAGCCCACTTCGAGGGCTGGCAAGCGCAGGTGCGTGCCTATGAGGTACGCATCAAAGCATGCTGGAAGACCTACGAGCGAAGAAATAGGGAGATGGCGCATCTGGCCTCAAACCTGCTGATTCTCTTCGCGTTGCTGCATGACTGCCGTTTGATCTGCGGCGAGAATCTTACCACCCTCAAGACGATTGGGCGAGGACGTGGAGTGCGTGGGCGCTTCAGGAACTGGCGCAATACTACGACCGTTCGAGGGGAGGTGTGGCGCGTCCTGAAGTACAAATGCCATCTGCTTGGCATACGGGCTCGCCAGGTGGAGCCGCGTGGCACGACGCACACGTGCCCCAGATGTCATCAGCCTGCGAGAACCTTTGCATCCCCATCGCCATCTGACCGCAAGAAGGCCCTGGATTGGGGAGCATGGCTCTGTTGTGAGAACCCGGCGTGTGGCTGGAATGGTGCGCGTGATTATGCCGCGAGCCTCAACATTGCCGCGCTGGGTATGGCATTTCTCATCAGCTATTGCGAAACGGGAACATACACCGGGTTTCGCATGACCTCAAAGCAGGTCAAGCCTTGCTCATACAGTGGGCAAGGCGCGACACGGCTGTTGCTGTCGCAGGGGATCACACCCCGCCCGAAAGAGGGCAAATACGTCTACTATGCCGGTTGGTCCTATTCCATTGCGTTACGCACATCTCAACCCAATGCGATCCTTTCGGTGCTTTCTACGTCTCAATTCAGAAAGCACCTGCTCAGCAGTGTGTAATGTTCGCATAGTTCGTATTTTTGCAACGGTTGGATATATGATGACTCATCGGATCAGCAAACAGACGCCAGACCGCATTATATTCATATGGCGGCACCGACCTCGACAGCAAAAAGACATGCTCAGCAGTGGTGTTCCAGGCGAGATAATCCCAACGACGACCAATGACGTAGGCCGGAAGAGGATTGAGCGCGTCAAGCACCCGGCGTAACGCAGGGCTTACCTGTTCATGAGATACGTGTGTATCGACAAGATGTTGCTGATCGGCAAGCAAGAAAAGATGTTGCCGTTCGTCGGGCGTGAGTTGTAACGCATGAGCAATGCTCTGGAGGACCTCCCTTGAAGGGTGAATATCGCGTCCTTGCTCCAACAGAGTATACCAGGAAACGCCCACATTCGCGAGCTGCGCCACCTCTTCGCGCCGCAATCCTGGGGTGCGCCGCCTCCCACCACGTATCAACCCGACCTGTTCAGGCGAGAGGCGCATCCGTCGCGTGCGCAGAAAATCCGCCAGGTCCTGTCTGCGTTGTTCATCGCTCATCGTCCTTTTTGCTCCTTATCCTGCGAGTCTCAATCATACGATAAAGAGACTCTGGTCGTATGATAGCCCTCATGTCATACTTCTCAGTGTACCACACATTGTGATGGTCATCGTTTCAAAGAGAGAAAGAGGAAATGTTCATATGCTATCGCATTCAGCGAATAAACGGGGTAATCTGCACGCCACAGCCGCAGGAACGTTCACCATGGCCGAGGATCTGACGGTCACGCGCATGGGGTACGGCGCGATGCAGCTGGCTGGCCCGCACGTGTTCGGCCCGCCCGCCGACCACGACGCTGCTGTGGCCGTACTGCGCGAGGTGGTGGAGCTGGGTATCACGCACATCGACACCAGTGACTTCTACGGCCCACACGTCACCAACCTGATCATCAAAGAGGCCCTGCACCCCTACCCCGACTCGTTGCACATCGTCACCAAGGTCGGAGCGTTACGAGACGCCGAGGGCGGCTGGCCCCAGGCGCTAGCTCCCGATCAGTTGCGCCAGGCCGTCTTCGACAATCTCGACCACCTCGGACTATCCATACTCGACGTTGTCAACCTGCGCGTCGGGGGGTTCGACAGCCCGACTCCCGGCTCGATCTCCGAACCGTTCGCGGTGCTCGCGCAACTGCAGCAAGAAGGACTGATCAAGCACCTCGGAGTGAGCAACGTCACCGCCGAGCAGGTCGCCGAAGCGCAGTCCATCGCACCGATTGTGTGTGTGCAGAACTTCTACAACCTTGCCCACCGGGCCGATGACGACCTGATCGACTCCCTGGCCGCACAGGGTATCGCCTATGTGCCTTTCTTCCCGCTCGGTGGCTTCTCTCCACTGCAGTCCGATACCTTGTCAGCAGTCGCTACACGTCTGGGCGTCACCCCAATGGCCGTTGCGCTGGCGTGGCTGTTACAGCGCTCTTCGAATATCCTGCTTATCCCCGGTACCTCATCCGTCGCACATCTGCATGAAAACGTCACTGGTGCTGCGCTGACTCTTTCCGAGGACACACAGACTGAGCTGAACAGTATTGGTTCATAAGAAGCAGTAGTGCGCAAACTGAGATCAGGTGTCACGGCCTGGATGACCAGGGACTCCTTATAGATAGCGGCCCGTTGTCTCCTACAAGACAGCGGGTTGCCATCTCTGTTGCGCCGACTGAACCTGTGACGCCTGATCCGATACATCTCTATTGGGGATAGGACGAGGATTAGAGCAAAAATCTATCAGAGCGTCTCTTTGTTCTCACTATGTCGATACTGATTATGCCTAAGCAGGGTGATTGCAGCGCATGACAAGTTTTTTTCAGGGCTTTCATGCACGTTTTGAGAGCGTTAGGAGGGAGTACAGCGCGTCCCATAACCAGGAGGATCTGGTGGTGCTTGAAAAGTAATCACACCACAAGCCGGACTATTTCCTGAAATGATGGATGTGACCAGCTTATTAGGAGGATAGGGTAAGTAGGATACACTGTTCTGAGCAGATCCTACAGAGACAGTCACATTAATGGATGTGTACGGGCCAGCATCTGTCCCTACCAGGGTCGCATATTCATGACCGCAGCCATCTGTATATTTGGTTATGGTTGCATCAACAAAAATGAGAGCACCGAATTGATTCCCCGTGGCGGCCCTGAGATAAGCACTAGAAGTGGCAGTAAAGACGCAGCTACGTGGGGCGGCGGCGGCTGTCCCGGTAAAGGCAAAAGAGAGCATACAAGAAACCAAAAGCGCCCCAATCACTCCTCGTGTGAAGGCGTGACTGCTCAGTCGTCTGATGTTCATTCACGGAATCCTTTCCGGCCCAAACAGGGCCATAGACGCATTTTCTCTGGTGAATCTATGAGAGTAATTGTACCTCCTTGTACGTTTAATACAAACATACCACAGTGAAAGAGGAAAGGCAAGTCTCTTGATGCATTAGAAGCGAGATCCTAGTGATAGAATTGTATGTGTATCCCATGAATCATTGCATCCTCACAAGCCAACTATTCTTGCTAATGCCGTAATTTCAGCTTCTCCCTACTTGTCCCAAACAGTTTCTCTAATGTGTTAAGAAGCAAACAAGAAAGAATGGAGATGCGAATGATCATATTTGGCACATTTCATAGTATTTTATGAGAGCTAAAAACTCTGCTGTTCGAACTTTCAAAAAATGGCTCACCTTTGAGCTAAAAAATGGACGAACCTTGGGCCATTTGTAACATGCCCCCGACGTGGAAAGCCGTCCCCTGCAAGAGTATGACGTGTATTGTGGGATTGCCAGCACCCAGGCCATCCAGGAGGTCTCAGCATGAAAGAGCCATTCAAGAAGTTGAACTTAACGCAGCTAGAGGAAGCAGTGCCTCAGTTGCTCGATCAAGCCCGACGAGAACAAAGGACCTATGAGACCTTTCTGGCACAAGCACTCGCGGCGGAACTTTCTGGGCGAGAACAGAAGGCAATTACTCGTCGGCGGTTGACGAAACCGGCGGTTAATGCATCGGCGGTGGGAAGAAAAGAGGATACTCCTCTGTTGGACAAGAGAGGCGCTCGGACGCCCACCCTTGTTTACCAGCAAGGATGAACTGAATGGGGTATCGGCGACGCCTCTGCATTTCGATCGACTGAGGGAGGGGAAGTGGCAGGGAGGCAGTCGAGGCGAAATGCAGAGGGTGCGAGTGGAGCCTGCTGTGAATATATATCCGATACCCTCGTTGCAACGCTGGATGAAGTACGATCATCTCCTCGTCTAATAGATGGAATAACTCGTATAGACAATCGAGATGACCAGGAGAAAGAGCGAACCCCCTTTCTATATCAGCCATAAATTCAGGATCATTATGCAGTGCTTTACGCATATGGGGAAGCCGCATTAAGACAGCCAACGCAGCAGTGCAAATCTGACCAAGCATAAACCACGCTTCTCCCTCCTCAGATCCGTTCTCCATAAGCTCATCCTTATAACGCTGGATGCAGGCATCGATATTTTCCGGATCAATTTCGGGAGCAGAGTCATGCCTTGCTAGATCCTGGCAAGATAAGGCAAAGGCAGAGGCTATCTTGATTGCCCACCTTTGGCAAGTGGCTGTTTTTCTATCCTGGAACAAAGCCCAAGAAACTGCAAACAAGCTGACAGTACTGGTAAAATAACCTGTCGAGGCTGCTCATATCATTTGGCTCGCTTGCCGTGTATCTCGTTGCACAATCCGTGGGCTCCAAGAAAGCACGAGCGAAGAAACAGGGAGATGGCACACCGGGCCTCGAACCTGCTGATTCTTTTCGCGCTGCTGCATGACTGCCGTTTGATCTGCGGCGAGAATCTTACAACCCTCCAGACGATTGGGCGAGGCCGTGGAGTGCGTGGGCGCTTCAGGAACTGGCGCAATAACACGACCGTTCGAGGGGAGTTGTGGCGCGTCCTGAAGTACAAATGCCATCTGCTTGGCATACGGGCTCGCCAGGTGGAGCCGCGTGGCACGACGCACACGTGCCCACATTGTCATCAGCCGGCGAGAACCTTTGCATCCCCATCGCCATCTGACCGCAAGAAGGCCCTGGATTGGGGAGCATGGCTCTGTTGCGAGAACCCAGCGTGTGGCTGGAACGGTGCGCGTGATTATACAGCGAGCCTCAACATTGCCGCTCTGGGTATGGCATTTCTCATCAGCTATTGCGAAACGGGAACGTACACCGGGTTTCGCATGACCTCAAAGCAGGTCATGCCTTGCTCATATAGTGGGCAAGGCGCGACACGACTGTTGCTGTCGCAGGGGATCACACCCCGCCCGAAAGAGGGCAAATACGTCCACTATGCCGGTTGGTCCTATTCCATTGCGTTACGCACGTCTCAACCCAATGCGATCCTTTCGGTGCTTTCTACGTCTCAATTCAGAAAGCACCTGCTCAGCAGTGTGTAATGTTCGCATAGTTCGTATTTTGCAACGGTAGGATCAAGGCCTAACCGCCTTTTCACCGCCGCTGGGCTACGGCTGTCCACGGAAAAAGAACAGCAGAGAGAGCAGCAGCACCCCTATGTGGGTGATGAGGATAAACCGCAACCGTATGATGAAGGGGCGTTTGATCGTCTTATGTCTGAAGTATGCCCGTGCAGCATAGGCGGCAGGAGTCCCACCAGCAAATGCGAGGAACAATAAGACGTTCTCTGGAACTCTGCGTCCTCCCATGATAGCTGAACGCTTATCCAGGCCATAGATGACAAAAGTTAGGATGTTTACTACAAGGAAGTATCCAAGAAAGAAATACACGTTTGCCCTCGTCTTTTTTGTAACAGACAAGCACAACTGTGTTTGTCTATCAGGTAGTATATACTATCCTGCAGAGTTTAAAGAGGTTGGGAAATCCTGCGATATTGTATTCCTCTCTAAGAGTGGAGTTCGCGGAGCAGAAAAGGGATTCACTGGTCAATTCAGAAGAGAACCAGCAACAGCTCGTCGATCTGCTTGTTGAAGCGGCCCAAAGCACAATAAGGAAGTTGCCTGGTTACATCTCAAACAAATATCATAAAAGTCTGGATGGAACCAAAGTAACCACCTATAGCCAGTGGCGCAGTCAAGCAGATTTCGAGGCGATGTTGTAGAGTCCTGACACTGCTCCCCAGTTCCAAGCCCTCTCACAGCTTGTCATGAGTTTCGAGCCCCATCTCTATGAAGTTGAGCTTGACCCATTTTTGTAGAGTGCTCGAACGTGGAAGCTGAGTGAGGGAAAAATCCTTTTTTTGTACGTAATATGACTCGCATATCCTAAGAATTCATGAACACATCCTGAACATCAACCTTTCCCACCAACATATGATGAACGCCCTACGAACGTCCATAGGGTATTCTCCTTCCAGAAGATAAATAGAGGCTTTCCTCCGAAAGCTTCACCAGACAAGCAAAGACAAGGCGATAGAACAAGGAGAAAATATTATGGACAAGCAGACAGGTTTTCCACATTTTATAGAACTACTTAAAAGGTACGGCGTCACTTCCCTATTCCTTGTTCTTATATTGCCCCAATTTGGATATGCCCCTTTTCAGCAGAGCTTCTTTGCATCATATAACTTGATCGTGTCTTCATCCAATGACCCGGGTGGCGGAGGTCCGTGGGATCAATGGAGACGTAGCAGGTAAGCTTGTTGTGTGTCATTCACGCCCATGCAATATAGTTTCCCCTGTAGTACTGCTCTTTACTAGCGTTTATCAGGTTATGGAAGCAACTTCTTAAAGAAAAGAAAAGAAAAGAAAGGAACATTGGTTGATGAGTCATTCAAAAAGGAACTCAGCCTGCACTCCTGCTCTTGAAGTGAGAGAATAGTCTCCGATCTTCGGATTTGTATTGAACGTCCTTGTAATGACTCAAATTTGCAAAGAATTGTGTGTTTCGCCGCTGTAACACACGGTTCTTTCCTCCCGCGCTAGGAGCGATGCCTGTGCTCTGGGGTTCGACCAGAATGGCGAAGCAGCCAGGAGTCTGTTACTCCGGCACAATTGCGTCAAGCGGAATGCCAGCATGAAGGAGCAAATTGATGCCCTGGAAAACTATTAATGAGATATTAGGACTTGCGGCAACAGATGATGAATTTGCGTGCGAGTTGCTTATCAGTCCTATTGAGGCGGCACAGAAGCATGGCTATCGCCTGACGAAAGAAGAACTGGAGGCGTTCCAGATGAGTAGAACAGATAATCTCTCCTACTTCTGTCAAGATCTGCTTCGCTACCTGCCGGATTCTGATTTGTAGTGCCAAAAATTCTACAACCTTGAGAGAGGAGTGAACCAATCATGAATAGCACTCATACGATTTGGACGAACTGGAGAGCAAGAACCGCTCTCCAAGAAAATGAGATTCATCTGTGGCGTGTCCCACTTGATCAACCACCACACGTTTCAAATCATTTAAAAACAACGCTTTCATTGGACGAGGTCCAGAGAGCAAACCGTTTTTATACCCAGAAACTCCATGACCAGTGGACTATTGCACGAGGATCCTTAAGGAAGCTGCTCAGCCTCTATCTTGAAGAGAAACCTGACGATATCCGCTTTTCTACCAATGAATATGGGAAACCAGCTATCGAGTACCCTGCCCGTGGCCGACGACTCCAATTCAACCTTTCGCACTCTGCGGATGTAGCACTCTATGCATTTATATATGACCGCAGTATCGGCGTCGATGTAGAGCAGATGCGTGTAGACGTTGACTATGAAGCGGTGGCTCACCATCACTTTTCACCTGTCGAGAATCAGATATTATACAACATTCCTAAAGAGAAGAGATTACAGGCATTTTATCACTGCTGGACCAGAAAAGAAGCGTACATTAAGGCACGAGGGGCTGGTCTCGCTATTAGTCTGGACCAATTTGATGTTTCATGCCAACCTGAGGTGCCTGCTGCCCTGCTCGCGAGCCGGGAAGATCCGTATGAAGTCACGCGCTGGTCTTTTCATGACATTCAGGCAGGTGGCAGATATGCCGGGGCGCTGGTAGTAGAAGGAAGGATTGAGGCACTGATGTGCTGGCAAGAAGCGGGGCATCACTGGTAAGGAGGGGTGGGATGCCATAACATATGCTCAAATAGAGCCAGTGGTAAGTCTCTGGTAAAGACGTTGAATGGATGGGCCTGGGGAAACACCAATCTCTTCTTGAAGGATCTCGACACAACGTTGGTATTGGCGAAGCACCATTCCCCGTCTTCCCAGGCGCAGATAACAACACATCAGATGGTAGTGGGCCTCCTCTAAACAATTATCTACTGCCAGAATCTGCTGCCAGTGAGTAGCACATTCCTCGAATTGCTCCTCTTGCCAGGCTATAAGGGCGAGTTCACGTCTATATTCGATATAGAGTTGTCGCAGTTCATGGCGGCGTGTAACACACCAGTTGCCATAGAATGAATGCACGTAATCCCCGCGATAGAGGTCTACTGCTTTCTGCAAATAGTTTTTTGCGGTAGGGATATCCTCCTCTTTTTTTGCTTTCTGCGCTTCTTCAAAGAGAGAGCGGAACACCGTGACATCGTACCAGATACTATCTCCATACAAGGCTGCCAGATTAAGCGTATACATCTTTGACTCATAAACGAGACAGGACGCGCCCAGTGTTTTACGAAGATGATGAATAGCTGAGCGCAACGTTTGATGGGTATTCTTGTCAACTCCATCCCAGAGTGCAGTAAGAATCTGTTCCTGACGGATAGGACGATTGTAGTCAAGAAGGAAAAAGAAAAGCTCTATCGAGCGAGCCATACGCCAGCGCGTAATGGGGATGCTCCCTACAATGATAGCAGGTTCGCCGAAGGCGTATATAGCCAGATGATAGAGAGGTTCTTGCCCCTGTTGAGCGATCAGAGGAGCCTCTTGTACCAGGTCTTTTTCTTGGATAGCTTTTGTGTGAGCGGGAAGCCACTCGGGTAAACAAGCTAGCGCAGACATTGCCTGCACCTTCTCCCGGAAGGCAGGGAAGCGACGTAACTCGATGGATATGAGTCGTACGTAATTGCAGCGTTGAGCCAGTGCTGCGGCTTGTTCCATAGTTGCCTCGGCCTCCTTCCTCTGCCCCAGAGCGTCCTGGCAAATTGCTAGCCGAACATATATTTGAATGTTCAAGCGAACGAAATTCCCCCTGACTAAGAGAGGACGAGGCGCTTTTCAGCCAGGTATAGGCTTCCTTATAGCGGTTTTGCCACAGGAAAATCGTGCCTCGTGTTTGCTCACTCAGAGCCTTCTCGTAGCCAGTAGTGGATGCTGTTTTTATCATGATCTGATCGAGGAATTGCAGTGCCGTTGACACATCGCCCATAAAGAGATATTCTAGGGCAAGACTACAGAGCGATTGATTGATAAGATAGTTATCCTCTATTTTGCGGGCCAGAGCCAGAGCATCTGCTGTAGCATGTAGTGCATCTTCAAAGCGATCTTGATCCAGACATGTTTCTCCAAGACTGAAATATGCATAAGCCTGTCCGGAGAGAAACTGTTCTTGTTGAGCTTTTTCGATAACTTCTAGAAAGAGCTTTTCCGCTTCCGCAAACTCACCCCGGTTCCGTAGAGAGATAGCTTTCCAGATCATATTATTTATGTTACTGCGCATATTGCCTGTTTGCTCATAGATGCTGGATGCACGCGAACGATGGTGTTCAGCCAGTGCGCTGTTGCTTTGCAAGCTATAGGTGTTAGCAAGACTACAGTGAATATCTGCCACTAAGTTATCAGACGTATGGTGCCCCCACAGATGCAGAGCCTGATGGAATTGGGCAGTGCCTTCTTGTAGATTTCCGAGTATGCAAGAGCAAGTTCCTAAGCGGTGGTAGACGGAGGCACAGAGTCTTTGTTCGTCTACGGGGAGTTGTGTGAGAGCTTGCTGACAGAGGATTTGTGCTTGCAAATAGTCGCCCAGGTGGAACAGAACGGTGCTCTCTGCAACAAGCATCTCTGCTTCCAATAGTGGTGAGCGCTCCTTCTCTGAAAGCGGTAATTGATGATGTAAAGCATAGATCGCTTGTTTAAGCAGAGTATGGGCCTGAATGTATTCATGTCCATGTATATGGATGTTTGCACGTATGAGGAGCAATTGGGGAAAATGATCGAGCACATCAGGGTTGAGTGAATCAATCCATCTGACAAGTGTTTCCAAGTGACCTTGCTGTAGAAGGTGTTTTGAGACACCGACGATGATAGAGGCCATCCACTCATCGTCATGGGTTGCCTTTGCATGAGCTATCGCCTGATCGTAGTTCTCCAGTCGCAAGAAAATAGCCACAGCTTTGCGGTGTAATGCGAGCATGCGTTCGGCATTCTCGCGATAGCTTTCCTCGTACAGTAATTCACGAAAGGAAGGATGGCAGGTATAGATACTGTGTGAGTCATTTCCGCTACACGTTACAAACAAGCCCCGTTGTTCACACTCCCTCAAACGAAATTCTGCCTCAGTGATCTCCAGCAGCTCATTACAGATCTCTGGCGTCATAGAAGAAAGCAAAGAGACCGTTTTGAGAAAGTCATAGTTTTCTGGCTCATCTTGAAATACTTCTTCGAGCATATAGGATAATAATGCCTGTCGATTCGTTTGTAAAAGAGGCGTGAGGCTGTCTCTATAGGTGGATAGTTCTTTGGAGAAGAGGTGTCCATGCCCCAGGCGAGTATTGAGCAAAATGCCCACAATCCAGCCATCAAAGGCGTGAACCAGGCTGTCAGCCTCTTCGTCCGAAAAAGGAGAAATCAATTGCAAGCGGGAGAGTTCCTGGATCTCCTCGGCGCGAAAGCGCAACTTTCCACTCCCCAGGCCCAAAAGATGTTCATGAGCCATCAGATAGGTCAGCCTGAGAGTAGGAATGGCTCGACTTTCAATAACCAGGACACAGTGGGGAGGGAGATATCTTAAGAGGCGGTTCATAAATTCAAGGATCATCTGGTTATTATTGACGGTATGGTAATTGCAGAGGAAAAGAGTAAAGCGTTCTGAAATATCTGTTTCTAGAGCATTTATGAAATAGTCAGTAAATCTATATAAATCCTGAAGCTGAGGATCTGGAGAATTGCAGAACGAAGATATATATGCATCAAGATTATTTCCGAACGAAGAAATTTTATAGCGTATGCTTGCAAGCAACGTTTGTATGAAGAAGCAAAAAGAGTTATCTGAACTATCAAGAAAATACCAGCAGCAAGCGAAATCAGCTTTATCAGCAAAATCTACTAACAGCGTTGTTTTACCGTATCCAGCTGGAGCGCATACTAACACCAGCTTATAGGTTGACGAAGGGGCAGCAATAGCAGCATGTAGAGTCTCAACAAGAGGAGCTCGATGGAGTATATTCTGAGATAATACGGGTGGTTGTATTTTATTCATTCGCAGAATAGACATAATATTTCTAACCTCTGATGCAAAATCTATTATTGATGATCATTCGGCAAGAAAGTACTCATCGTTCACTTTTTCCCCTGCCGTCTATACCCCCATCACTGATGATTCGTAATTTCAGCCCATCATTTAAGCGAACGGTGAAAAGGTATTATTCGAATAATAGATATCGAGACATTTCTCTAATGTGTGTATCCGATATTCTCTTTACACAAAATATGTATTTTTTCCAAGCAGACATCTAGTAGATACAGCGTATTCGTCCAGTAAAACGTGATGTTGGGGCGTAGAGTAAGCTCGAAGGCCATCTCTACATGATGCTTGCTTACTTATTAGGATTACATCGGTCACATCAAAAAAAGCTATTATACGGTGGTACCTAAAAAAAGTATATAGTATTTCAAGAAAAAAGGCAAGGCAACTTCTTATTGGTAAAAAGACGCGATTTCTATTTGTTGGTGCTATTGAAGCATGTCTTTGCGTTAAATAAGCGTGCTTTGAATAAACGATGTAAGTAATATTCTAGTAGATAATAATGAAAAGATAGGATGTTTATAAATTGATGTTTTTAAGACGTTCATAGAGCTTTTGTAGTGCTGGACCAGGTGAAATGGCCAGTTCACGCTGCATGATCTCTGCGCAACGCTGGTATTGTCGTATCGCGAGAGTTCTTTTTCCCAGACGAGCATAGCAACGCATCAAGCCGTAGTGTGCTTCTTCAGAACAGACATCAATCGCCAGCATATACTGCCAGTGGGCCAGGCTTTCCTCAAAGCGGCCGGCGTTCCAGTCCAGGCGAGCCAGATCCTGTCGGGCATCCATATAGAGTTTGCGCAATTCATCACGGATTGGAATACACCAGTTGCTATAAAAAGACTGAACATAGTCGCCACGATACAAGCCTACCAGAGCCTGTAAATGCTCCTCAGCTTTCTCGGAGAACTCCTGCTGTTGAGCCTCTTTGGCCTGCATAGCATGGGACCGAAAGAGCGTCACATCATACCAGATATTCTCTCCATAGTATGTACTCAGATCTAAAGTATAAGTTCCTGCCCGAGAAACTATACATGGAAGACCAATGACTTTACGCAGATAGTGGAGAGCAGAGCGAATCGTTTGATCTACATACTCAGCTTCCTTCGGCCAGAGCGCCTCAACAAGTTGCTCTTTACGTATTGGCCCCTTTTGTTCGAGGAAGAAGAAACACATTTCCATAGAACGGGCCATATACCAACGCGTGATAGGAACCCCATCGATCATAACGAGAGGCTCACCAAAGGCCTGGATACGAAGTCTGACATCCGGCTCAGAGCTGGACGTAAGCGCTAAAGCAGGTCTTTTTGGCTCTTGTGGCTCATCCTCTTCCTGCACAAGAGATGGATCGCGCCAGTTAGTCACACAGGCCTTATTGGGAAGCTTCTGTACCGCTTGCCAGACATCGGGGAAACGACGCAGTTCGATCAAAGGAACATGTTCAAAGAAACCTTGTGTCACCAGATGTACCACGTGCTCCAATGTCGCTTCCATCTCATCAAGTTGATTCAATCGATATTGGCAGACAGCCAGGCGCATCAGGCATTCGATATGGATGCGTTTCAATTGGGTGCTCTGGGCACGAGACACAAGCGTCTGAAAACAGGCATAGGCCTGGGGAAGGTCTTCCTGATAAAGCAGTATCGTGCCACGCACTAGTTCATATTCAAGCCTTTCATATCCTGTCTGCTGCTCTGTTGCGATAGTCGTTTGCGTGAGCAGGAACTGGGCTGTATAACTATCTTCCAGGAGGAGATAGGCCATAGCAAGTTCGCAGAGGCATTGATCTTTCAGACGATTATCCCCTATTTGTCTGGCAATTTTCAAACTCTCTTCAAGAGCCATGAGAGCCTGGGGAAGAGTAGAAGTGTCGATAGCATTTGCTCCCAGATTAAACAGGGTATATGCTTCTCCACCCTGAAAGCCCTCCTGCCGCGCCAAAGTAAGGATATCCTGCAGCATACTTTCGGCTTCTTGAAATACGCCCTTGTTTCGCTTGAGAATAGCCATCCAGATCAGATTATTAATCTTCCCCTCTCTATCATTGAGATGCTCGTAGAGCGTAATCGCCCTTTCTCGATGATGCTCTGCCAACGCATAGTTGCAAATAAGGCTATAGCTATTCGCCAGACAACTATGAATGTAGGCAGTTTGCTTGGTGATACTGCCATGCCCACTGAACTGAAGAGCCTGGTGAAGATAGGTAAGGCCCTCCCTATAATCACCCAGAAGAGTCTTACAGATGCCAAGACGGATAAGTGTAGGAACACGCACCTCCGTCTCATCAGTAGAAAGAGAGTGAAGTACTTCATCGCATAATTGCTGCGTCTCAGCGTATTTCCCTTCCTGGAAGAGAATTGCACTACGGGCGAGAATAATTTCTGCCTGCAACCTGGGAAGCATATCCCGATTGATCGTTGAAGTGCCTTGCAGAACAAGCTGATGAGCTTTTTCTAGTAGATGAGCTGCTTGAAGATAGTTATACTGATCCAGATACATTACCGCGCGAATGAGTAAAAGATATGGATTTTCTTCATAAATAGAAGGTGGAAGTACCTCCATCCAGTGTGTGATGATAGCATTCTTGCTGGGCTGGACCTGGCCAGTAAAAGCTTCGTTTACGATGCTATTCACAACGAGCCTATATTCGTGTGCAATGCCTGCGTGGGTAATAGCCTGTTCATACTCACCGGAAGCATGAAAGAGTTCAGCCGCTCTTCGATGTAAGAACAGCACAAGCTCAGGATTCCGGCGTTGTAGATCCTCATAGAGCAGCCGACGCACTACTGGAAGGAGCGCATACGTGAGAATCCCTTCCGGGTTCTCCACCCGGCTCACAAAGAGCCCCTGTCTTTCTATATGAAGCAGCATTACTTCAGCACGCTCGATCTGAAGTAGATAGTTGCAGTGGAGCACTCTCAGCTGAGAGAGGAGCGACGTTTCTTGTAAAAATATAAATGCATCTTTTTCCGTTTTGAACAACTCATTCTTGATATATAGAAATAGCACTTTTTGTTCGTCAAAAAGATGTAAAGACGTATGAGCGTTTTCAATAGAGTTAGATAGTAGTATACCGGTTATCCATCCATTAAAGGTATCTGTGATGCGTTCCGCCTCTTGCTCTACAATCGGGAACCCTTGTTGGAGACGCGAAAACTCTCGGACTTCTTGCGGGGAGAAATTCAGACTGTTACCTCCTATCCCGAGAAATTGTCTACGAGCAAGCAGAGGAGCAAAATCCAACTGTGGAACGGCGCGACTCTCTATCAACACTGAGAGCCTAGAGGGCATATTTTTTAAGAGATGATTCATGATAGTCTGAATAGACCTATCCTGGTTCACTTCTTGATAATTACAGAGACAGAGAAAGAAATGATGGGACATGTGCTGCTCAAGTATGGTTGTATAGAGAGTGAGTGCCTGTTCGCATTCTTGATGGTTACCAGACTGGAGCGCCGTCATCAGCTCCTGGAGATAAGTAGCATGTAGCGCCTGTTCGATACCAGAAAAAGCCTGACAAAAAATATCGGTTAGCGTCTCTAAGAAGACAGGAAGATTGGTATCTGTACTCTCAAGAAAATACCAGCCAATGCGGATCTGGTTTCTTTTCGCAAAATCGGCTAAGAGGGTTGTTTTGCCATACCCCGCCGCAGCTCGCAACACCACGAGTTTACAGACTGCAGAGTGGTTTTGAAGAGGGAGAACAAGCGCCTCCTCAAGGGTACGAAGAAGTGCCTCACGCCTAACTACAGTAGAAGGTAGGAGTGGAGGGCTGGTCTTTTTGCTTTGATGTGCCATATAGTGTCACGTGCTTTCGCTTTCCCTTTTCTTCCACCCATTCTTGTTAGCAGTAAAGTGATACATCCAGTACATCTATTTTTCTCTTTTATCAGATACGGGACAATTTTCTAAATGCTGGGCCAACTCATGGATGGTGGGGTATTGAAAGAGATGATGCAAAGGAAAAAATAAACCTCTTTTTCCAACAGAACAGCACACTTGCATACACCCAAGAGCGTCTCCACCCAAATCAAAAAAATTATGGTAGATGCCTACTTCTGGTATATCCAGAATCTGGCTCCAAATCTCGGCCAAGATCTTCTCTCCAGCCGTTTGAGGGCTAATGAAATCTCTTTCGAATTCGCAATGGTTGCTCATGCATTCTGCTCTTTTCTTCCGTTAAGTACGGTTTCATTCCCGGCGCCTTGTTATTTGCGCAGGCTCCTCTGGGGTAGCATCACCTATTAACATATTCTGTACCGAAAGTATATGTTTTTTTAGTTAACAGCCAGTTCATTAGTTGTTGACAGCCCTCGGGTTGACGATTTTGATGATGATGAAAACCAGCTCATTGCCTCAAGAGTTCCTTTTGAGGCAATGAGCTGTAGCCAAACCGCAATTTCTAGTTCGTTTAAGAACGGAAGCCATATTCAACCAATGGGTTATGGCCACGGCCCTTCATCAATTATCGGCATATGGTGTGACGTAGCGAATAAAATGAAAAAGGCGAGCACCAACGTAAACGGCAGAGCTACAAGTAGGGCTTGCAAGACGACTCTGCTGTTGACAGCTACAAATAACGAGGAAAGAGGTGGATACAAAGCGTTAAGCATAGTTTCTCTCCTTCTGGCCTTATCAAACTTTTTATAAGTTGAAGCTTATAAACTATTTTCCATTTACCTGTTCTGTAAGAAACTATACATAGCAATTGGTTAACAGAATATTTACATAATGATGAGCAAAAATTAACCAGTTGTTCACAAGGTTTTTTTAAATTGGGACTTACTCCCATAATGATATGAGTCATCCCAAAACGGAAACGTCATGCGCCGCAGGCGCACCACTGCGGATGAAAACGGGTATACTCAAAAGGGGCGTGCTCCCGAAGAGAAGACGACCAACGGTATACGGTGGAACAACGTGCTTTTGAAACTGTGCTCAGGTGTCTAGCGGCTGCAACAATTAGAAAACAGAATTGGAGACTGGTACAGGTTAGGCCTTCAGATGGGTTGAAAATAATTGATCCAGATGATATGCTTATTTCAGCACTTGTATACACTTAGAGCATAAAGTGATGAACATAAAGAAAGGGCTTTTTTATGACTGAAATTGAATGTACTGAGCTGGCGCTCATTATCCACATTCAGGGTGCGGATAAAATCTGGTCCCTCAAAAGCCAGATCCAGGTACCATGGGAGCATGTTCTGGGAGCTGAGAGAGATCCAGCTACCGTGGAAAACTGGGGCAAGATCGACTGGCACTCGCTGCGTGTTCCGGGAGTCTCCCTTCCAGGCATGATCAAGGTTGGAAGCTATTTCAGTAATGGTCAGTGGGTATTCTACGATGTGCATGATCCCTCCAAAACAATCAACATCCGTATAGCTGATGAGCGCTATACACGCTTGGTTGTAGAAGTTGTAGACCCGGATGGCACGCTTGCCGCGATTGAACAGGCGCTTCATACTTATAAGTAAGCAAGCATAAGCGAAATTGACGTTGAGACTAATTTGTCTGAGCCAGCCTGAGAAGCGAATTCACACAGCATTACAACCTGCATACCTCGATCCGCTTCTCAGGTGGCTTCAATGCCCAACCCGCGAGAGATGGCAGAAACAGCAGGGCAGAGAGGAAACAAGGCGGAAGAGAGCAAGACGTAAGGAACAGCCAGAAAAAAAGACGATGAGGCTCCAGGCGGAGAAACATGCTTCTCTGCGAAGAGGGAACCGACCAGTTGTCAAGACGGAGGTTCCAGACCCATTGCGACCCCCCCAGTATTCTTGTCCCCAGGCGGAGTAGCTGCGCCACCGATCGGGGTTCTGTTCTCTATCCTCATCAGCCAGAGCAAGCGCGTATAGCACCGCAATGCTACAGTTCGACCTCGCTCCACTAGGCCCCCGGTTTGCTTGTCGGTCGGGCGAAAATGGCCCAGTCTCCTCTAAAGTATAGAAAAGAGAGACCATTTTTTTGTAACAATCTACTCCTTATCTTATATATTTTTGTATACCAGACCGAAAAAAAATAATCCAAATAGGATTGCTTCATGCAATCCCTGGTCGTTATACTTAAGAGCAGTTAGTGTTTATACGAAACAAGCCAAATAGAATAAATCCAGAACAAGTCGTTGACCAGGTGACTACACATCGAAACCTGCGGCACATTTCGCTGAGCAAAGAGTATGAAGGTGATTACTCGGAACATGCCGGTTAATTGCGACGCTATCTGCTGACGTAGATCACTGGCAGACGGGTTCCTTTCTCTTACGGCGAAGAAGTGATATCTAACTTGAAAGAGAGCAAACGCTATGGCTGTTGTCTATCAAATTGAAAACCTGACCAAAGCCTACGAGAAGTCTCAGAAGAAAGCGAACGACGCGCTCACATTTGATATAGAGGAGGGGGAGATCTTTGGGCTCCTGGGGCCTAACGGTGCCGGGAAATCGACGCTGATTCATCAGATCACCGGGTTACTCCTCCCTACAGCAGGGACCATTTCTCTGTATGGGATGGATATCGTGAGGCATCCTCATCTGATTTCACACTACGTTGCAATGCAACCACAACATACTGAGGCCCTCAAGGAACTCTATCCTCAAGAAGCTCTTTCGCTTACTGCTCAGCTAAGAAATATCCGCCAGCCGCAGGCACGCAAGCTGGTAGCGGAGCTCGTGGACGAGTTTGAGGTATACAGGTGGGCAAAAACACCCATCAGTCGCCTGTCCGGTGGACAGAAGCAGCTTATGAGCCTTTTGAATTCTTTTATCGGCAATCGGCCTGTTCAAATCTTTGATGAGCCGACTAATAACCTTGATCCTGCTGTACGCCGTCAGGTATGGGAGAAGCTTCTCACTATCAATCGCCAGGGAACCACGATCATCCTGGTGACACACAATGTGCTGGAGGCAGAAAATGTCGTTCAGAGGATCGGCATTCTGTATGATGGCTGTTTACTGGCTCTTGGCACACCGGCAGAACTCAAAACATGTGTTGATCAGAGCGTACGTCTTGAGTTCTTTTTGAAAGAGGAGGGCGCTGAGCAAGTAGCAGAGACGCTGCATGTCTTTGAACAGGCACACGCTCTTACACCTCTCCACTGGATAGTGCGTTGTCCACAGGATAACGTCGCGCCTGTCATCCAGCATATCATGACATCCGTAGGAATAGGAAGTCTGGAAAATTTTCGTATTGTTACACCATCACTCGAAGATGTTTATCTTCAGTTAGGAAACATACATGTTAATGAATGAGCAAAAGCTTGTAGACAGAGATGTACAGACAAAGGCACTGGCTCTGCCGCCCTATAAATATGTGCGCCAGACGCCTCAAATTCTCTTAAGCCAATATAAGCTAGTCTACCTGGCATTTCTAGCCACCTGTCGTTCTTATGGGATCATGCAGCTTATTGCTGGTATCGTTATGCCTCTCGGGTTGCTCCTCTTTGCCAGATCTATTATTGGCGAAATTACGCCCCAGAAAGCCATTTTTCTCCTTGGTGGAAACCTGGCACTATCGATTGTCTTTGGCCCAGCAACTTTTTTAATTTCCTGGTTGGGCATGGCCATGGAGAAGCAGGAGTTTTACTACTGGATGATGCTCCCCGTGCCGAAAACGGCCGTCACACTGGCCGTTCTTTCTGTGGGTATAACTTACTCGTTTCCTGGTCTGATAGGAACATACCTGTTAGGTGTGCTGTTGCTGGGTCTGCCGCTTTCTGGCGGCTGGGCGTTGTTCTTGTTGGCTCTGCTCAGTGCATTGTCAATCGCGGGTCTAGGCGCCTTAGTAGGATACTCTGTTCCTGATTCTTCAGTCGCGACTATCGCCAGTAATTTGCTGGTGCTGCTCGCAGCCTTTCTCTCTCCCATCGTGATCCCGGCAGATGCTCTGCCACTTCCCCTGCGCATCCTTTCGTGGGCAATGCCATCGACCTATGCAGCAGATGCTTTTCGATCTGTTATGGCAGGACGGCCAGGATCTAACCTGATTGTTGATATTGTCTTCCTGGCTCTCAGCAGTGTCGTTTTACTGAGTCTTGCCCAGTGGAGATTGCGCTGGCGAACACGCTGAGATCGTATTGAAAAGAACTGAAGCATGAAAAATGATACGCTAACGGTCCTGCCAGGAGATAGGCCAACGTTTGCCGCTGCTGTGCCTCGCTTATAATTGACGGGCTATTTTCCTCTCCTGTGAAGCGGTGAGGAAAATAGCCCGGTCTGCATGCCTGTTTCTGCCGTAATCTGTGCCTGGATGGCTCAAGGAGGCCCGATACCTATGGCTGAGCGCATCGGCACTTATATGCGCTTGAGCAGTCCCGGTAATCGCTGAATCTGGCAGGCCGGGCCATGGGGTTGTTTCCAACAGGAGGCTGTCTCCTGTAGAGAAGCTCTGCAATCCTTTGCTATCAGCTTCCATGATAATTTCCCCTGGCCCGCGGAGATGGCCATTAATCAAGTGGAACTGATTGGTTTTGACTGCCTGAAAATCCTGATAGCCGACGATTTTAATGATCGTGTGGCCTGGCGTGGCTTTGATCAGCCAGTGCGTGTTACACACACTATCGATTTATGCACCTATGTTGCATAGACTAGGGATAGATCTCCTCCAATGCAATCAACTGGCCGGTGCCGTTGAGGTTCGCGAGATCAATGTCAGCAACGCAACGGACTTTGGTATAGTTCAGTGTCAAAGTTCCTTCAACATGGGCTATACCAGTCTGTTGAGTAAAATCTGACTGGCTGAGATCTGTCGCATTTTTATCGACCCGAACGCCTAGATCGGTTCCGCCGCGTGTATTTGTAAATTTGATGAAGACATATCCCATATCTTCAACGCGCTTCTTAAACTCGTCTAGAGAGGGATTTGGTCCGCCAACTGTGACGGGCTGGTTTCCTGTTGAGAGACGTTGAACGAGCTCATCCATAATGATTCTCCATATTTGTTACTTGACAACTCGTGAAATTGCAGCAGTAGTGCCAGAAGTACAATGTTCCATTCGCTTGTTGATCTCTGATACATCTTTAAGGAACACGGTGAGCATCTTCTTATTAGAAGAGCAGTATGATTATCTACTTGGCCAAAGAGTATCAGCATAGTTCTGCTACCAGCAAAGTATAAACTGGTATGAGCATTAGTGACAATCCGCTCGAAGAGTATTTTTTTTGTAGTACATGGATTAGATATCTTCTGCAGATTTAGATGAAATGCTTATCACTCGGAAACAGACGCAACTTACCAGCTCCAACATATTCATTGATCAGGTCTTTTGCACCCGCTAGCATGCATGAACGCCTGGTATGAGTGGGGAAGACGGCGAAGACAAGCGCCACTGTCTTCCTCAACCTGATCCTTTTTTCCACTCACACCAAACATATGAGTCATCCTGATAGGAAAATCGTAGGGCTTTCTATCCTGATGTGTAGAAAAATCTCACCTTTTTATCATAATTTACTCTTTTCATCTTATATATTTCTACATATCTGACTGTATAAAAATAATTTAAATTTTATTGATTAATGCAATTGCCGAATATATACTTAAGAAAGTGATTTCTCGATATCATACCTTAGCTTATGAATTTTGAGGTGAAAATACCATGGAAAGCGATTTCAGTCCTGTTACCCTAGGTGATAAGGGATCTCAGAGCATTCAGAAGGTCCCTGCACGTCCTTACTATGAAGCTTCTCCTGCCCAAAAGCGGATGTATCTGCTCCAGGAATTCGATCAAACCAGTGTTGCCTATAATCTTTTCCGAGCCATCGAAATCACTGGGACATTGGATTTTTTGCGCTGTCGAGATACGTTCAGGCGTCTGGTGGAACGACATGAAACGCTGAGAACAACATTCGAGACTATTGAGGGCGTGATTGTCCAGAACGTGCATGCTCCCAGTACAGGCGGCTTTCCCGTGGAAGAACTCCGAGCCTCAGATCAGGGCGAGGTAGCATCCCTCATTCACGCCTTTATCAGACCCTTTACCCTGCACAAAGATTTCCCCATCCGCGTGGCTCTGATAACTCTGGAGGCTCGCAGACATCTCTTGCTTGTAGATCTGCACCGCGTGGTTGCCGACGAGGTAGCTATGGCTGTATTGATGCGAGAATTTAGCGAGCTGTATGCTGGCGTTGCCCTGGAGTCGGCGAACCTGCAATATAAGGACTATGCCGCTTGGCAATTGGGCAAACGCGGGAGCGCAGGCTGGCAAACACTGGAGACTTACTGGAAACAGGAGTTTCAGGGAGGAGTGCCGCTATTAAACCTTCCCACTGACTATCCACGATCGCGCGTCAAGGATTTTCAGGGGGCCAGCCTCGATCTGGTCTTACCCAAATATTTGACCGCTAGTCTCAAGCACCTGGCACACGAGACCGATTCTACGCTGTATATGGTTTTGCTGACCTGCCTGAATGTACTGTTAGCTCGCTATAGTGGCCAGGAAGATCTGGTGGTGGGAAGTCCGATCTCGGGCCGCAACCATAAAGATGTACAGCAGATCGTGGGAACGTTTGTCAATATACTGGCTCTGAGAACCCAGATCAGGGAGGAGCTGTCGTTCCAGGAGTACCTGGCTACGGTCAAAGCCAGAACATTGCTGGCGTATGAACACCAGGACTATCCATTTGAGGAACTGGTCGTGGAACTGCAGCTGGAGCGCAATCTCGACCGCAATCCACTCTTCGATGTCGTGTTTTCCCTGCAAGGTCCTGAAACGGAGGAGTTGTATGCGGAGAACCTCACGCTTAAGCCGTATGCCAGAGAGAACCAGAACGAGCAATTTGATATAACAATTACTGCCAGAGAGCTGAATGGGAATATCTCTTTGACCTTTGGTTATGCAACCAGGTTATTCAAACAAAATACCATCAAGAGGATGGGCAGACATCTCGTACAGATTATCAAAAGCATTGTGAAAAATCCTGATCTCCAGATAGCTGACATTGACGTGATGTCGGATAAAGAGAAAAAGGAGCTGGCGGAAGGGTATAACAACACAGCATGCGACTTCCCGCACCATATGACGATCCAGCAGCTCTTTGAAGAGCAAGTGGCCAGGACCCCTGACAACGTTGCTATCGTATGTGAGCATGAGAAGCTTACATACAGGCAGCTCAATGACAGAGCAAACGCATTTGCTAGGGTCCTGAAAGAGCATGGAGTAGAGAGGGGAGATTTTGTAGGTATCAAAGTGCAGCGTACGCCTGAGCTTCTTATTGGCATCATGGCCATCTTGAAGGCAGATGCTGCTTATATACCCATTGAGACAAATTATCCACCTGAGAGAATAAAATATGTCCTTCACAACAGCGGATGTAAGCTTCTGGTAAGCGAAGATACATTTGTACATGAATATCTGGACGTAAAAATGCTGGACATCCGCGCTGAGGAGACAAATAAGGTAAATGTTGACAACCCTGAGTCCAGGAGTGTGCCTTCTGACATTGCTTATATCATCTATACCTCAGGGAGTACAGGTGTTCCCAAGGGTGTAGTTATTACGCATAGAGCATGTATCAACACGCTTATTGATATAAACAGGAAGTTTGGTGTAACGGAACAGGACAGAATTTTATCCATCTCGTCCATTTCCTTCGACCTGTCTGTATACGACATATTTGGCGCACTGATTGCCGGGGCGAGGATTGTCCTGGTCAAGGACCCGAAGAACATTCAAGAAATAGTCTCCGCAATTCAGCGCGAAGATGTGAGCATCTGGAACTCGGTGCCAGCGTTTATGGAACTGGTTGTAGCAGGCGTCGCCGCTGACTATCAAAACAGGGCATTACGAACTGTTTTGTTGAGCGGGGACTGGATCTCGCTCAAATTACCTGCAAAGATCAAGCAGCATTTTCCGGCAGCCAGCGTCATCAGCCTGGGAGGAGCGACAGAAGGGTCAATCTGGTCAATCTACTATCCCATTACAGAAGTGAAAAAAGAGTGGAAGTCCATTCCCTACGGAGCTCCTCTCACGAATCAGCAGATGTTCATTCTGGATAAGCGTCTAAAGCTCCTGCCGATAGGTATTGTCGGAGAGATATGCATAGGAGGCATAGGAGTTGCTGAAGGGTATGCCAATGACCCGGTAAAAACAGCTCGGAGTTTTGTACTGCACCCGCAACTGGGGAAAATATACAGAACAGGAGACCTGGGTATCCTGAGAGATGAAGGATATATTGAATTCCTGGGGAGGATGGACCATCAGGTTAAAATCAGGGGTTTCAGGATCGAACTCGAAGAAATAGAGAGCAATCTTTTGCACATTGAGGGGATCAAAGAGGCTATCGTTCTGGATAGAGAGAAGGATGGAATTCAATATCTTTGCGCGTATTATGTTTCTGAGCATGAATTCACGCTTCCTGAGTTGAGAGGGCAGCTTTTAAAGAATTTGCCGGATTATATGATCCCATCTTACTTTATCAAGTTGCCGCATATGCCACTGACAGCCAATGGGAAAGTGGATAGAAAGGGCCTCCCCGAACCCGAAGATGAGAGAAGTATCAGCGTGGAGTATGTTGCCCCAAGCAATAACATTGAGGAGCAGTTGGTTTCCATCTGGTCAGAGACGTTGAAAGTAAAAAAGATCGGCATTCACGATGACTTCTTTGAACTGGGAGGCCACTCTCTGCTGGCGATGCGGGTGGTGGCGCGCATCCGGCAGGTCTTCGCCGTGGAGATAGCGATCCGCATCCTCTTTGAGTACCCGACGCTGGCGCAACTGGCGCAGGAAGTGGAGCGGCTCCAGCGCGGTCACGAGTCGCACCCACTGTCTGCGCTGGTCCCGGTGCCCCGCACGCAGCCGCTGCCGGCCACCTTTGAGCAGCGGCGTCTCTGGTTTCTGGATCGGCTCCATCCCAACAGCGCCCTCTACACGATTGGCTGGGCGCTGCCCTGGTCAGGAGCGCTCCAGCTTGAGGTGCTCCAGCGCAGCTTGCAGGAACTGCACCGCCGTCACGAGAGCCTGCGCACCACCTTCCGGGAGGATGCAGGACAGGTCTGGCAGGTCATCGCCCAGGACTGCCAGCCCAGCCTCTCGGTGGTGGATCTGCGCGATCTGGCCCCCGAGCAGCAAGAGGAGCGAACCAGAGCCGTCATCCGTGTGTGGTGGAAGCAGCCGTTTGACCTGGAGCACGGGCCTCTGCTGCGCATGCTGCTCGTCCAGCTTTCGGAGACAGAGCAAGTGCTGGCCTTGAGCGTCCACCATATCATTTTTGATGGGTCCTCGATGGGCATCTTCGAGCACGACCTGCGTCAGTTGTACCAGGCCCTGGCGACCGGAGCTCCCTCCCCGCTGCCGGAGCTGGCGATCCAGTACGCCGATTACGCGGTCTGGCAACAGCAGTGGCTGCAGGAAGAACGCTTGCAGGAGCACCTGGCCTACTGGAAAGAGCGCCTGGCTCCCGCGCCGGACTTGCTGACCTTGCCCACCGATCATGGGCGCCCGGTGGTCCAGCGCTTCCAGGGGGCATTGGTGCGTCGCACGCTCGCAGCGGAGCTGACGCAGCAGCTCAAGCAGTTCAGTCGTGAGCAGCAGGTGACGCTCTTTATCACGCTCTTGAGCAGTTTCGCGGTGCTGCTGTCGCGCTCCAGCGGGCAGGAAGTGGTGGTGATCGGGATGCCGGTGGCTAATCGCAGCCGGGTGGAGTTGGAAGCGGTGATCGGGTTTCTGATCAATACGGTGCCGTTGTGTGTGGATCTGCGGGGCAATCCGAGCTTTGAGGAGGTGCTCCGGCAGGTGCGTCAGCGGGTGATTGAGGCCCAGAGTCACCAGGAAGTGCCCCTGGAGCGTGTGGTAGAGGAATTGCACCTGGAGCGCAACTTGAGCTACAGTCCGATTTTTCAAGTGATGTTTGCTGATGAAGGCCTTCCCCTGTTGGAGCAGACATCGTGGGTACACGATCTGGCTATAGAAGGCCTGAGTCTGGATATTGCGAAGTTCGATCTGTCATTGCTGATCCAGGAGACGACTGAGGGGCTGCTCTGTGGGCTGGAATATAGTACGGATCTGTTTGAGGAAGGCACGATCACGCGGCTGACCGGGCACTTGCAGGTCCTCTTGCAGGCGATCCTGGAGCACCCGGAGCAGCGGGTGCAGGAACTGCCGCTGCTGACAGAACAGGAACGGGTGCAGGCGCTGGAAACCTGGAACACGACCACCACCGCCTATCCCGC